>SFFE01000002.1 GCA_004556965.1 Clostridiales bacterium
ACGGCGTAGCCGTGACGGATGAGGTGTTCTCCGTTTCGCAGCTGGCATTGCCCTCATCAGTCGGCTCCGCCGACAGCTTCCCCCAGAGGGGGAAGCCTTTTAGCGCTCGGCCTTCGCCTCGCAGTAGATGCAACGGTAGGTCTTCGTCTCGCGGTTCGAAAGCTTGAAAATTTGCGGCAGGTCGGGTTCGGCGCTCGTGATGCAGCGGGGATTGCGGCAGCGCAGCACGCTCGTGATGCGCTCCGGCAATCCGGCGTGCTTTTTCTCGACGAGCACGCCGCCGCGGATGACGTTGATCGTCGCGTCCGGATCGACGAAGCCGAGCACGTCGAGATGGATCTCCAGATCGGAGTCGATCTTGATGATGTCCTTCTTGCCCAGCTTCTGGCTGGGCGCGTTTTTGATGATGGCCACCGGGCAGTCGAGCGTGCCCAGCCCCAGCAGGCGGTACAGCTCCATCGCGCCGCCCGCGCGGATGTGGTCGATGACGATGCCGTCGGTGATCGAGTCGATTTTCATAGTCGTGTCCCTCCCAGCGTCACGCAAGCTCCAGCAGCTTCAAAATCAGCGCCATGCGCACGAACTTGCCGTTGCGCGCCTGCCGGAAGTAGCACGCGCGTGGGTCGGCGTCGATCTCGGTGGAGATCTCGTTCACGCGCGGCAACGGGTGCAGGATGGCAAGCTCCTGCTTCGCGCCGGCGAGCTTTTCCGGCGTGAGGATATAGCTGTCCTTCAGACGGAGGTAGTCCTCCTCATTGAAAAACCGCTCGCGCTGCACGCGGGTCATATACAGTACGTCCAGCTCCGGCATCACGGCCTCCAGATCGGTCGTCTGCTGGTAGGGCAGGCCCTGATCGAGCAGGATGTCGCGCTTGATATAGCTCGGCAGCTTCAGCTCGTCCGGGGAGATGAGCACGAAGTTCACGCCCTCGCAGCGGGAGAGCGCCGCGATGAGCGAGTGCACCGTGCGGCCGAACTTCAGGTCGCCGCACAGGCCGATCGTGAAGTGGTCGAGCCGCCCCAGCTCGCGCCGGATGGTCATCAGGTCCGTGAGCGTCTGGGTCGGGTGGTTGTGTCCGCCGTCGCCCGCGTTGATGATCGGTACGTCCGAATGCAGCGCGGCGACCAGCGGAGCGCCCTCCTTCGGGTGGCGCATGGCGATGATGTCCGCGTAGCAGCCGACGACGCGGATCGTGTCGGCCACGCTCTCGCCCTTGGACGCGGAGGAGCTGGCCGCCTCGGAAAAGCCCAGTACCTGACCGCCCAGCTCGTACATCGCGGCTTCAAACGACAATCTTGTGCGCGTGCTCGGCTCGAAAAAGAGCGTCGCGAGTTTCTTGTACCGGCACGCCTCGCGGTAGGCGGCGGGGTCGGCGACGATGGCGTCGGCGAGATCAAGCAGCTCCGTGATCTCCGCCTGCGACAGGTCGCGGATGTCGATCAGACTGCGCATACGACGCCCTCCATCCAGCGCTCATCCGCGGGATCGTCGCGGAAGGCGAGCAGCCGCTGCACGTCCGCCGGGGCAATGTAGCCCTCCGCCGCCGCGACCTCTGCAATGGCGTCGAAATCCGTGAGACTCACGGCGCGCACGCCGGCTTCGGCAAGGCGCTCCCGGCCTTTTTTCATGTTGTAGGTGAAGATGCTCACCACGCCCAGCACCTCGGCGCCCGCCTCGCGCAGCGCCTCCACGGCGGAGATGACGCTGCCGCCGGTGGAGATCAGGTCTTCGATCACGACGGCCTTTTCACCCTTTTCCAGCCGCCCCTCGATCTGGTTCTGGCGGCCGTGATCCTTCGCGCCGGAGCGGACATAGCCCATCGGCAGGCCGAGCAGGTGCCCGGCGATGGCGGCGTGGGCGATCCCGGCGGTGGCGGTGCCCATGAGCACCTCCGCGTCCGGGAACTCGCGGCGGATGGTTCCGGCCAGCGCGGCCTCGACGATGCTGCGCGCGTCCGGCGCGGTGAGGATGAGCCGGTTGTCGCAGTAGACGGGGCTTTTAATGCCGCTGGCCCACGTGAAGGGCGCTTCGGGGCGCAGGAACACCGCGCCGATCTTCAGCAGCTCTCTTGCAATTTCGTTTTTCATTTCGATTCCCCTCCCACAAATTCAGAAACGCAGCGGCGGTAGGCCGCGACGGGGTCGTCCGCGCCCGTGATCGGGCGGCCGACGACGATGTAGTCCGAGCCGAGCGTGCGCGCCCCGGCGGGCGTCGTGATGCGCACCTGGTCGCCCGCGTCGGCGGACGAGAAGCGCACGCCGGGCGTCACGGTGAGAAAGTCCGCGCCGCAGTGCGCGTGTACCCTGCCCGCCTCCAGCGGCGAGCAGACCACGCCGTCCAGCCCCGCGTCGCGCGCGTTCGCCGCGTAGTGCAGCACGACCTCCTCCAGCGGACGGTCGATCAGCAGCTCGGTGCGCATGCGCGTCTCGTCCGTGGAGGTGAGCTGCGTCACGGCGATGAGCAGCGGGCGCGTTCCGTCCGGGCGGGTGAGCCCGTCCACGGCGGCGGCCATCATCTTCTGTGTGCCGAAGGCGTGCAGGTTTATCATGTCCGCGCCGAGGTCGCGCAATACGCGCATCGCGTGATTTACGGTGTTCGGAATGTCGCACAGCTTGAGATCGAGAAACACGCTGTGGCCGCGCGCCTTGATTTCGCGGACGATGTCCGGCCCCGCGGCGTAAAACAGCTCCATGCCGATCTTGACATACGGCCGCTCGTCCCGGAATTGGTCGAGAAAGCCCAAAACGCGCTCCCGGTCGGGGAAATCGCAGGCGATGATGACGTCTTTACCCATGGTGTGCGCCTCCTGTGAGTTCAGATAGATTTGTGATGCCGTATCGCGCCATGGCGTCCGGCAGCGCGGCAATGATGTCGCGCGCGGCGAAGGGGTTGCGGAGATTGGCCGCGCCCACGCCAACGGCGGTCGCCCCGGCGAGCAGCATTTCAATGGCGTCCTCGGCGCTCGACACGCCGCCCATCCCGATGATGGGGATGGACACCGCCTCGTACACCTGCCAGACCATCCGCAGCGCGACGGGGAACACCGCGCTGCCGGAAAGCCCGCCCGTAATATTTCGCAGCACGGGACGGCGCGTCGCGGGGTCGATGCGCATGGCGAGCAGCGTGTTGATGAGCGACAGCCCGTCCGCGCCCGCGTCCTCGCACGCGCGGGCGATGGCGGCGATGTCCGTGACGTTCGGCGTGAGCTTTACGATGACGGGCTTCGTCACCGCCGCCTTGACCGCTTTTGTCACCGCGGCGGCGCTCTCCGGCGACGTGCCGAAGCCCATGCCGCCGCCGTGCACGTTCGGGCAACTGATGTTCACTTCCAGCCAGCCGACCTGCGCGCACGCGTCGAATTTCTGCGCCACGCGGACGTACTCGTCCACGGAAAAGCCGCAGACGTTCGCCACGATGGGCTTGTGAAAGACCGCCGCGAGCTTCGGCAGCTCGTCGGCAATCACCGCGTCAATGCCTGGATTTTGCAGGCCGACGGCGTTGAGCATCCCGGCGTAGCCCTCCGCGATGCGCGGCGCGCTGTTGCCGAAGCGGGGCGCTTCGGTCGTGCCCTTGCAGGAAAAACTGCCGAGGCAGTTGATGTCGTAGAGGTCGGCAAACTCATAGCCATAGCCGAAGGTGCCGGAGGCCGGGATGATGGGATTGTCCAGGTCCATGCCGCAAAGATTTACGCTCGTATTCACCAGACCACCTCCCCGCGGTGAAAGACCGGCCCGTCCCGGCAGACGCGCTTGGGCCCCTGCGCGGTCTCGACCGTGCAGCCCATGCACGCGCCGAAGCCGCAGCCCATGCGCGCTTCGAGCGAAAACTGTGCGTCCGTTTTGCAGCGCCGGTCCAGCTCTGCGAGCATCGGCAGCGGCCCGCAGGCGTAGAGATAGGTGAAATCCACCATGTTCAGCGCGTCCGGCGCAAGCCCGCGCGCGCCCAGACTGCCGTCCTCCGTGAGCACGAGCAGCTGCGCGCCGAGTTTTTGGAATTCGTCGAGATAAAACGCCTCCGCCGCCGTGCGGAAGGCGAGCGCGGCGATGGGACGGCTTCCCGCATCGCGCAGCGTTTTGCAGCTCCAGTACAGCGCCGGCACGCCGCTGCCGCCGCCGAGCAGCAGCGGCCGGTCTCCCGCGCAGGAGAGGTCAAAGCCGTTGCCCAGCCCCGTGAGCAGGTCGAGCGTGTCGCTCGGGCGCAGGGCGCAGATGCGCTCCGTGCCGCGCCCGACGCGCCGGACGACCACCGTGAGCGTGTCGCCCTGCACGCCGCACACGGAAAACGGGCGGCGCAGGAACAGCCCGTCGAGCTGCACGTTCACGAACTGCCCCGGCCGCTGCACGGCGGAGCAGTCCCCGCGCAGACGCAGCCGGTGCAGCCCCGGCAGCAGCGTCTCGTTCGAGAGCACTTCAAAGATTCCCTGTTTCATAATCCCCTCACCCGTCGATCGTGGAGATCGAGATCGTGATCTCCTCCAGCACGTCCAGCAGCACGCGCACGGTGTCGAGCGCGGTGAAGATGGTGACGTTGTTTTCCACGGCGCAGCGGCGGATCTCGTACCCGTCCGTGTGGGAGGACATGGAGCTGATGTCGCGCGTATTGATGACGTAGCTCACATAGCCGCGGCGGATGGAGTCGAGAATCTCCTCGCTGCCCTCGCTGAGCTTCTTCTTGATTCGGGTGCGGATGCCGTGCCCGCGAAGGAAGCGCGCCGTGCCCTCCGTGGCCTCAATGTTGAAGCCGAGGTCGTAGAACCGGCGGATGAGCGGCAGGGCTTCCTCCTTATCGCAGTCCGCGATGGTGACGAACACGGTGCCGGAATTCGCCACGTTCATGCCCGAGGCCTGCAGCGCTTTGTACAGCGCGCGGTTGAGCGCCCGGTCGTAGCCGATGGCCTCGCCGGTGGACTTCATTTCGGGGGAGAGGTAGGCGTCCAGCCCGGAAATTTTCGAGAACGAGAAGGCGGGCACCTTCACATAGTAGCGGTCGCGGTTCGGCGGGCAGAGCACGTCGATGCCCTGCGCGCGCAGGGGCTTTCCGAGCATGACGAGCGTGCCGATGTCGGCAAGGCTGTAGCCCGTGGCCTTGGAGATGAACGGCACGGTGCGCGACGAGCGCGGGTTCACCTCGATGATGTACACATTGTCGCTGCGGTCCACGATGAACTGGATGTTGTACAGTCCCACGATGCCGATGCCGAGACCAAGCCGGCGCGTATAGTCGAGGATCGTGGCCTTTACGCGGTCGGGCAGGCTCACGGCGGGGTAGACGCTGATGCTGTCGCCGGAGTGCACGCCCGTGCGCTCCACGTGCTCCATGATGCCGGGGACGAACACGTTCTCCCCGTCGCACACGGCGTCCACCTCGCACTCGCGGCCAATGATGTATTTGTCCACGAGCACCGGCTGCTTTTCGTCGATGCGCACGGCGTTTTCCAGGTAGTAGCGCAGCGACGCTTCCTCCGCGACGATCTGCATCGCCCGGCCGCCGAGCACGTAGCTCGGCCGGACGAGCACGGGGTAGCCGATCTCCGCCGCGGCCTTCACGCCGGCCTCCACGCTCGTAACGGCGCGGCCATTTGGCTGCGGGATGCCCAGCTCCAGCAGCAGCTTTTCAAAGCAGTCGCGGTTTTCCGCGCGCTCGATGGCGTCCGGCCCCGTGCCGATGAGCTTCACGCCGCGCTCCATCAGGGGTTCGACCAAATTGATGGCCGTCTGTCCGCCGAGCGTGGCGATCACGCCGATGGGATGCTCCAGGTCGATGACGTTCATCACGTCCTCCACGGTGAGCGGCTCGAAGTAGAGCTTGTCGCTGCACGTGTAGTCGGTAGAGACGGTTTCGGGGTTGTTGTTGATGATGATGGCCTCATACCCCGCCTCGCGGATGGTCTTCACCGCGTGGACGGTGGAGTAGTCGAACTCCACGCCCTGTCCGATGCGGATCGGTCCCGCGCCGAGCACGAGAATTTTCTCCCGGTCGGAGACGACGGACTCGTTTTCCTCCTCGTAGGTGGAGTAGAAGTAGGGGATGTAGCTTTCAAACTCGCTCGCGCAGGTGTCGATCATCTTGTACACCGGCGTGATGCCGAGCTTGCGGCGCAGCGCGCAGATCTCCTGCACCGGACACTTCCACAGATGCGCCAGATGCCGGTCGGAAAAACCCATGCGCTTGGCGCGGCGGAGATACTCGCCGTTGCCGGGGTCGTCCTTGATCTCGCGCTCCAGCTCCACAATGTTGTGGATCTTATCGAGAAACAGCATGTCGATGCCCGTGATGTTGCAGATGCGGTTGTAGTCCACGCCCAGCCACATGAGCTGCGCGATGGCGAAGAGCCGGTCGTCCGTGCCGAGCTTGATGTATTCCAACAGATCGTCCACGGGCATGTGGTGGAACTTCGGCATGTACACGTGGTGCACGCCGATCTCCAGCGAGCGGATGGCCTTCAGCAGGCTCTCCTCGATCGTGCGGCCGACGGCCATCACCTCGCCTGTGGCCTTCATCTGCGTGCCGAGCTGGTTGGACGCGCCCGCAAACTTGTCAAACGGGAAGCGGGGCATCTTGGTCACGACGTAGTCGAGCGTCGGCTCGAAGGAGGCGGGGGTGTTCGCGATCTGAATCTCGTCGAGCGTCATGCCGACGGCGATCTTGGCCGAAACGCGGGCGATGGGGTAGCCGCTGGCCTTGGACGCGAGCGCGGACGAGCGCGACACGCGCGGGTTCACCTCGATGAGGTAGTAGCGGAAGCTCTCCGGGTCGAGCGCGAATTGCACGTTGCAGCCGCCCTCCACCTCCAGCGCACGGATCAGGCGCAGGGCGCTGTCGCGCAGCATGTGGTATTCGCGGTTCGTGAGCGTCTGGCTCGGCGCGACGACGATGGAGTCGCCCGTGTGGATGCCCACGGGGTCGATGTTTTCCATGTTGCAGACGGTGATGGCGGTGTCGTTCGCGTCGCGCATCACCTCGTATTCGATCTCCTTGTAGCCCTTGATGCTCTTTTCCACCAGCACCTGATGCACCGGGGAGAGGGCGAGCGCGTTCTTGGCGATCTCCAGCAACTCCTCCTCATTGTCGGCAAAGCCGCCGCCCGTGCCGCCGAGCGTGAACGCCGGGCGCAGCACCACGGGATAGCCGATGTCGAGCGCTGCCTTGCGGCACTCGTCGAGTGTGTGCGCCGTTTCGGACGGGAGCACCGGCTCGCCCAGCGCCTCGCACAGCTCCTTGAATTTTTCGCGGTCCTCCGCGCGCGCGATGCTCTCGCACCGCGTGCCGAGTACCTCAACCTGGCACTCGTGCAGCACGCCCTGTTCCTCGAGCTGCATCACGAGATTCAGCCCCGTCTGCCCGCCGATGCCGGGCACGATCGCGTCCGGGCGCTCGTAGCGGATGATGCGCGCCACGTATTCGGGCGTGAGCGGCTCCATGTACACCTTGTCGGCAATGGCGGTGTCGGTCATGATGGTCGCGGGGTTGGAGTTCGCCAGCACGACCTCGTAGCCCTCCTCGCGCAGGGCAAGACACGCCTGCGTGCCCGCGTAGTCGAACTCGGCGGCCTGCCCGATGACGATCGGGCCGGAGCCGATGACCAGAATCTTGTGAATGTCGGTTCTCTTAGGCATGGTCGGCACCCCCCAGCATGGCGATGAATTGGTCGAACAGATACCCGCTGTCCTGCGGGCCGGGCGCGCTCTCCGGATGGTACTGCACGGAGAAGATGCGGTCGCGCGCACAGGCCACGCCCTCGATCGTGCCGTCGAGCAGGTTGATGTGCGTCGGCACAAGGTCGGTGTTTTCAAGCGACGCGGCATCCACGGCGTAGCTGTGGTTCTGGCTCGTGATCTCGATCTTGCCGGTCGAAAGGGCGCGCACCGGATGGTTGCCGCCTCGGTGGCCGAACTTGAGCTTGTAGGTCTCGGCGCCGTAGGCGAGGGAAATCACCTGATGGCCGAGACAGATGCCGAAGATGGGATATTTCCCGCGGAGCTTCCGCACGGTCTCCACGACCTCCGGCACATCCTGCGGGTCGCCGGGGCCGTTGGAGAGAAACACGCCGTCCGGCTTCATAAAGTCGATGGCCTCCGCCGGCGTGTCGTAGGGCACGACCGTCACGTTGCAGCCGCGCGCGTTCAGCGAGCGCACGATGTTCAGCTTGATGCCGCAGTCCACGGCGACGACGTTGTATTTGTGGTTTGAGGTGCGGGAGTACCAGCGCTTTTTGCAGCTCACCCGCCGCACCAGATCGCGCGGCAGCTCCGTCTCCGTCAGGCGGCGCACGGCCTCCTCACGCGGCGTGGAAGCGTCCGTGATGAGCGCCTTCTGGCTGCCGAGCGCGCGGATCTCGCGCGTGAGCTTGCGCGTGTCCACGCCCGCAACGCCAGGGATGGCATACTCGCACATCAGCTCCGAGAGCGTCTTGGTATAGCGGAAGTTCGAAGGGTTGTCGTTGTATTCGCGCACGATCAGCGCGCCGATGGTGGGCGTTTTCGTCTCGAAGTCCTCGTCCGTGATGCCGTAGTTGCCGATGATGGGGTAGGTCATCACCACGGCCTGCCCCGTGTACGACGGGTCGGACACGATCTCCTGATACCCGACCATGGACGTGTTGAACACCAGCTCGCACACGCGCTCGCCCGGGTCGCCGAAGCCCGTGCCGCAGTATTCACTGCCGTTTTCCAGCACGATCTTTCTCATTTCGCTTTCCATACGATCTCTCCTCCGCAAACGGTCATTTGTATCTGCCCGGTCACTTCGCGCCCGGCAAAGGGCGTCGCTCTGCCAAGGGAGGCAAAGGCTTCCGGGTCAATGGTCCATTGTGTTTCCGGGTCGAACACGGCGAAGTCCGCCGGCGCGCCCTCTGTGACGCCGCACGGCAGGCCGAAGCGCCGCGCGGGGACGGTGCTCATCCGCGCAATGAGCGCTTCCATCGGGAGCGCGCCCGTGCGCACCAGACCCGTGTGCAGCACGGCGAGCGCGGTCTCCAGTCCCACAACGCCCATGGCGCTGTGCTCCAGCCCGCGCGATTTTTCCTCGCGCGTGTGCGGCGCGTGGTCGGTGGCGATCATGTCGATTGTCCCGTCCAGCAGCCCCGCGATCAGCGCGGCCTGATCTTCTCTTGTGCGCAGCGGCGGGTTCATCTTGAATCGTCCGTCCTCCTGCAGGTCGTCCTCACACAGCAGCAGGTAGTGCGGCGCGGTCTCGCACGTCACGTCCACGCCCTCGGCCTTGGCCGCGCGGATGCGCGCGACGCTCTCCTTTGTGGACACGTGGCACACGTGGTAGGCGCAGCCCGTTTCCCGCGCGAGCGCGAGGTCGCGTTCGACCTGCCGCCACTCGGACTCCGAGCAGATGCCCCGGTGCCCATGGGCGCGGGCATACGCGCCGTCGTGGATGTACCCGCCGCGCAGCAGGCTGTTGTCCTCGCAGTGGGCGGCGATGAGCTTTCCGAGCGCCTTTGCGCGCAGCATCGCGCTGCGCATCCTTTCGTCCGACTGCACGCCGCGCCCGTCGTCCGAAAACGCCACGCAGTCCGGCGCGAGCGCTTTCAGGTCGGACAGCGTCTCGCCCCGCTCGCCGACGGTGATCGCCCCGTAGGGGTACACGCGCACAACCGCGTCTTCCCGGATGCGCTGCAGCTGCACGCCGAGCGCTTCGGCACAGTCCGGCACGGGCGACACGTTCGGCATCGCGCACACCGCCGTGTACCCGCCGCGTGCTGCGGCGAGGGTGCCGGTGCGCATCGTTTCTTTAAAAGAAAAGCCCGGATCTCGAAGATGTACGTGAACATCCACAAGACCGGGGAATAACAAGCAATTCTGAAATTCAAAAACAGGTACGCCCTGCTTGGCGGCCAGATCGGGCGCGATGCGGAAAACACTTCCGCCGCGAACCTCCACGTCCGAAAAAACAAAACGCCCGTCGGAGAAAACACGGCAGCCCTTGATGAGCATATCCAACGAGATCGACCTCCTCCCGGCAAGCATTACGCACATTTTAGCAATGCCGCCCGGCAAAGTCAATGCCCCGAAAAATTTTTGGGTCTTTGTCCAGAAACCGCGCAAAATCTGGCCAAACGCCGGAGAATTTTCACAAGAATTTTCTGCGCTGTGAGGGCAACGCCATGCAGTAAGCCCCTGCCGTCCGGCAGGGGCTTGAAACAGTGCGCCTCAACCGCACCTCCGCGTCCACCGGACGCAAGCTTGACTTGCGTCCGGGAAAGGAAGAACGGGGAAACGGAATGGAGCGAGCGTCTTCTGACGTTATCGGTCGGATCGCGTCGCGGGCGTTTTGCCGTCCGTCCACTTCCACTGGGCGATCTCGGGCAGATCGACGCCGTATTCGGCGATATACTGCTTGTGCTCGACCAGCTTGTCGCGCATCTGCTGCACGACGTAGGCGCCGCGGTTGCCGAGCTGCGGCAGGAGCTTGACGACGTCGATCACGAGGTGGAACCGGTCAATGTCGTTGAGCACGCGCATGTCGAAGGGCGTCGTGATCGTGCCCTCTTCGATATAGCCGCGCACGTGCAGGTTCTGGTTGCGGCGGGTATAGGTCAGCTCGTGGATGAGCTTCGGGTAGCCGTGGAACGCGAAGAGGATCGGCTTATCCTTCGTGAAGAGCAGGTCGTAATCTTCGTCGGTGAGGCCGTGCGGGTGCTCCGAATGCGGCTGCAGCTTCATCAGATCGACGACGTTGATGACGCGCACTTTGACCTCCGGCAGCTTCTCGCGCAGAATCGTCACGGCGGCGAGCGTCTCAAGCGTCGGCGTGTCGCCGCAGCAGGCCATGACGATATCCGGCTCCGCGCCCGCATCGTTCGACGCCCAGTCCCAGATGCCCACGCCCTGCGTGCAGTGCTTGACGGCCTGTTCCATCGTGAGCCACTGGGGGCGAGGGTGCTTGGAGGCGACGATGACGTTCACATAGTTGCGGCTGCGGATGCAGTGGTCAAAGCAGCTCAGCAGGCAGTTTGCGTCGGGCGGCAGGTACATGCGCACGACGTCGGCCTTCTTGTTCGCCACGTGGTCGAGGAAGCCGGGGTCCTGATGCGTGAAGCCGTTGTGATCCTGCTGCCAGACGTTCGAGGCCAGCACGTAGTTGAGCGAGGCGATCTTCTGCCGCCACGGCAGCTGGTTGCAGACCTTCAGCCATTTCGCGTGCTGCGCGACCATGGAGTCCACGATGCGGATGAACGCCTCATAGCTGTTGAAAAAGCCGTGCCGCCCGGTGAGCAGGTAGCCCTCCAGCCAGCCCTCGCACATATGCTCGGAGAGCATGGAGTCCAGCACGCGGCCGTCGGGGTCGAGAAATTCGTCCGCGTCGGTGGCCTCGGCCTCCCAGCGGCGGCCGGTCACGTCAAAGACGGGCGACAGGCGGTTCGAGGCCGTCTCGTCCGGGCCGAACACGCGGAAGTTGCGCGCGTCCATGTTCATCTCCATCACGTCGCGCACGAAATGCCCCATCACGGTCATGTCCTGCGCCTCGACCGCGCCGGGCGCGGGAACGTCCAGCGCATAGTCGCGGAAGTCCGGCATGCGCAAGTCGCGCAGCAGCAATCCGCCGTTCGCGTGCGGGTTTGCACCCATGCGGCGGCTGCCCTTCGGCGCGATGGCGCGCAGTTCGGGGATGAGCGCGCCGGTTTCGTCGAACAGCTCCTCCGGGTGGTAGCTGCGCAGCCAGTCCTCAAGCTGCTGCAGATGCTCCGGCTTCTCCATGGAGATCGGCACCTGATGCGCGCGGAACGAGCCTTCCACCTGCTTGCCGTCCACGACCTTGGGGCCGGTCCAGCCTTTGGGAGCGCGGAACACGATCATCGGCCAGCGCGGACGCGCCGTCTCGCCGTTTTCGCGGGCGGCAGTCTGAATGCGCTGAATTTCGCCGATGGCCCAGTCCATGGCCTCGGCCATCTTCGGGTGCATCTCGGCGGGATCGTCGCCCTCGACGAAGCGCGGCTCCCAGCCGCAGCCGCGGAAGAACATCTCCAGCTCCTCGTGGCTGATGCGCGCGAACACGGTGGGGTTCGCGATCTTGAAGCCGTTCAGGTGCAGAATCGGCAGCACCGCGCCGTCGGTCACGGGGTTGACGAACTTGTTGCCCTGCCATGCGGTGGCGAGCGGGCCGGTTTCGGCCTCGCCGTCGCCCACGACGCACGCGGCGATCAGCCCGGGGTTATCCATCACCGCGCCGAACGCGTGCGCGAGGGAGTAGCCCAGCTCGCCGCCCTCGTGGATGGAGCCGGGCGTTTCGGGCGCGACGTGGCTCGGAATGCCGCCGGGGAAGGAGAACTGCTTGAACAGCTTCTGCATGCCCTCCTCGTCCTGCGTGATGTTCGGGTACACGTCGGTGTACGAGCCGTCCAGCCAGTCCTGCGCGACCATGGCGTTGCCGCCGTGGCCGGGGCCGGAGAGATAGATCATGTCGAGGTCATACTCGTTGATGACGCGGTTGAGGTGCGTGTAGATGAAGTTCTGGCCGGGCACGGTGCCCCAGTGGCCGACGATCTTCTTCTTGATGTCCTCTTTTGTCAGATGGCGGCGCAGCAGCGGATTGTCCAGCAGGTAGAGCTGGCACGCGGACAGGTAGTTCGCCGCCCGCCAGTATGCGTCCATCTTCTGCAGCAGCTCCGGTGTTGCCGCAAACGCTTCGTTTTTCGTCATGGTGTTCCTCCTTCATACCCAATACACAAAGATAGGATGCGCGCTTTGCGCAGATTGTAATCCGCACAGCGCGCATGGAAAACAAACAGCTTCCGCGCCTTCTCGCGGCGAAGCCCGGCGTGAGCGGGTCCGGCGCGGCCGGCAGCGTTATTTCGGATCCGGGATCGGCGGCGCGATACGCGCCAGCACGGCCTCAGCGCAGCGCATGCCGTCCACCGCGGCGCTGGTGATGCCGCCGGCGTAGCCAGCGCCCTCGCCGCAGGGATACAGTCCGTCTATGCCGGTGGAGCAGCGGTCGTTCCCGCGCTCGATGCGCACGGGGGAGGACGAACGTGTCTCCGGCGCGGTAAGCACCGCGTCCGGCGCGTCGAATCCGCGCAGCTTTTTCCCCAATTCGGGGATCGCTGCCTCCAGCACGCGCGTGATGCGCGCCGGCAACACGTCGTGCACGTCGCACCATGTCACGCCGGGGCGGTACGTCGGCTGCACGGAACCGGGGCCTGCGCTCGGCCTGTGCGCCAGGAAATCGCCCACAAGCTGCGCGGGCGCATGGTAGTTGCCCCCGCCGCAGCGGAAGGCGCGCTGCTCGATCTCGCGCTGCCAGTACATACCGCCGAGCGTGCCTGGATCGGGGAAATCCTCCGGCCGCAGCGTCACGAGCAGGGCAGCGTTCGCGTTCTCCCCGTCGCGCGCCGAGCGGCTCATGCCGTTCGTGACCACGCCGCCCGGCTCCGAGGCCGCGGCGAACACCTCGCCGCCGGGGCACATGCAGAACGTGTACGCGCTCTCGCCGTCCGGCAGATGGCACGACAGCACGTAGTCCGCCGCCGGCAGGTTCCGGGCGGCCGCGCCGTATTGCGCGGCGTTGATGTCGCTTTGCTTGTGCTCGATGCGCACGCCCATGGAAAACGGCTTCGGCGTCATCGGCACGCCCATCGCGTGCAGCATCTCAAACGTGTCGCGCGCGCTGTGGCCGATGGCGAGGATGAGATGGTCAACCGGGAGGCGGTAGTCCCCCTCCGGGGCGGAGACCGTGGCGAAGCACAGCCGGTTTCCTTCGCACTGCAGCCCCGTCAGCCGGTGGCGGAAGCGTACTTCGCCGCCGTGGGCGAGAATGTCCGCCCGCAGTGCCTGCACGACGTTTACGAGCACGTCTGTGCCGATGTGGGGCTTCGCGTCATAGGTGATGTGTTCCGGCGCACCGTGCGCTGCGAACTGCTCCAGCACCCAGCGGATGCGCTTGTCGTGCGTGCCGGTGTTGAGCTTCCCGTCCGAAAACGTGCCTGCGCCGCCCTCGCCGAACTGCACGTTGCATTCGGGGTCGAACGCGCCGCCGGCGCGGAACGCCTCAATCTGCGCCTGCCGCGTAAGCGCGTCCGGCCCGCGCTCAAGCACGATCGGCCGTGCGCCCGCCAGCGCGAGCACCAGCGCCGCGAACATCCCCGCCGGGCCGAAGCCCACGATCACGGGGCGCAGCTCCGGTTCGCCCACCCAGGGAATGCGGTAGCGATCGTCCGCCGCGATGGAGGCCTGCTTGCACCGCGCGCAGAGCTTCGCCTCGTCTCCGCGCACGGAGACGCAGACGGTGTAAACAGAGTGAATGTCGGTTTTCTTTCGCGCGTCCAGTGACTTTTTGCGGATGTTCAGAGAAGTCACCGCTTCTGTTGGGATCCGCAGCGCCTTTGCCGCAAGCGCGCGCAGCTGCTCCTCATCCGCGCCGGGCGGGAGCTTCAGTCCGGAAATCAGAATCATCTGCCCAACCGCCCCGCTTTCCGGCCGCTGGCCCACGCCCACTGCAGGTTGTAGCCGCCGCAGTCGCCGTCCACGTCCAGCACCTCGCCGCAGGCGAACAGCCCCGGCACGAGTCGGCTCTCGAGCGTCTGCGGGTCGAATTCGTCCGCGCGTACGCCGCCCGCCGTGACCTGCGCGTTTTCAAAGCCTTCCGTCCCGCGCACCGGCAGCACAAAGGCCTTGCACGCACGTGCGATCGCCTTCAGCTCGTCGTCCGTCACGTCGCGCAATGGCCGGCTGGTGGGAATCTGCGCGTACCGCAGCAGCATTTTGCCCACGCGGTTGTGTACCGCGCCGGTCAGCACTTCTCCGGCGTCCAGCTCCGGCGCGGTCTCCCGCCGCTGCCGCAGCAGGGCGAGCACGTCCTTCGCCGGATAGTCGCGCAGAAAGTCGATTGTGAGCGTCAGCCCTTCTCGAACACCGCGGGGCCGGACACGCCCTTTTCCGTGAACTGCACCTCGCCCGCCGTGCGCGCGAGCACCGTCCGCGGCGCAGACAGCGTCAGCCGCGCGTCGGCGCGCACGCCCTTGAGCGCGCGGGGGTAGGTGGGGTCGGTCGTGAGCTGCACGAGCGCGGGATGCAGCGCCGTGCGCCGGTGACCGAGACTTTGCAATAAGGTATACCCGTCGCGCACGCCGCCAAGCTTTGCGCCCGCCGCGCCGCCGCAGGCGACGATGACGAAATCCGCTTCGATGCAGTCGGACGCCGTCTCTACCGCAAAGCCGCCGCCGCGCCGCCGCACCGCCGTCACCGCCTCTCCGGTGCGCAGCGTGATGTTCGGCCTTTGCAGCGCGAAGCGCAGCACGTCCAGCACGCTGTTCGCCGCGTTCGAGAGCGGGTACACCCGGCCGGACTCCTCCGTCACCGTCAGCAGCCCGCGCGCGCGAAACCACGCGAGCGTCTCCTCCGGCGGAAAGTCGGCGAGCGCCGCGTCCGCAAAGCCGGGCGTCTCGCTGTGGTAATGCGCCGGGGCGGCGCCGCGGTTGGTCAGGTTGCAGCGGCCGTTTCCGGTGGCCATCAGCTTGCGCCCCGGACGAACCTGCCGCTCGAAGAGCAGGATTTGATTGTCAGCTTGCTCGGCGGCGGTCAGCGCGGCCATCATGCCGCTCGCGCCCGCGCCGATGATTGCGATTGTATGCATCGTAAAACTCCAGTTTGAGATTCTTGTGGACATCGCTTCTTCATATTAAAAAATATTAAAGCACAATTTTCCTGCGTTTACAAGAAAGCGATGCGCAGAATCGCACACTTGCGCAGAAGTGGGGGACAGATATCAACCGGCATTCGAATATTCCGGATAACCCGGCCATCCGGAGAGATCAATCAGCAGTTCCTCCAGCGCCGGGTTTTCGATCCACCATTGCGCATTTTTCCAGTGCGTTTCCAGACCGCCTCCCGGCGCGTCGGCGTGGTTGATATTGTATTCTTTTTCGCCGCAGATCAGACGCAGACCGTATTCCGGCGTGATCCCGGCCGACTCTTTATTCCAAGTGAGCTGATCTTCGGTAATGGTGTTGATCTGCGCGACCACGGCTTCGATCTGTTCCTGCGTCAGCGGAAGCTCGCTGTTGCACCAGATGTACGCCTCGGTCACGTCTTCGGCTTTGAGGGACTGCGCCCATTTGGCGAGACCGTCCGGCCTTGCGCATCCGGTGCAGACCAGCAGCACCAGCAATAGCAGGGGGAGCAGACGCATGGCGATGGTATGTTTCATGTTTTGTTCCTCCAATCCTTGTTAGGCACTAAAAATTTGACGTTTTTGAGAAAAAAGGTTTCCAGATTTCAAAAAAGCGTGTATCGAAAAAGCTGCGATACACGCTATGTGTGATGTGTGTGGCACTGTGTAGGGGCCGATGCCCGCGTCAGAACGGGTAAACCGTAGATGCTGCATTCTGGTGCGGTGCGTGATACGCACCCCGCATCCCCCGGACGCAGGCTTGATCTGCGGACGGGAAAGGAAGAATGACAGTGCCGGTCAATCCCGCACCGCTTGCGGTGCGGGATGACCTTGCGCTGTCATTCTGACGTTGCGTTCATGCTCAGATACGCGTTGATGAATCCGTCGAGGTCGCCGTCCATGACGGCCTGGATGTTGCCGTTTTCATAGCCGGTGCGGTGATCCTTCGCAAGGGTGTACGGCATGAACACGTAGGAGCGGATCTGGCTGCCCCATTCGATCTTCATCTGCACGCCCTTGATGTCCGAGATCTTCTCCAGATGCTCGCGCTCCTTGATCTCGGCCAGCCGCGCGCGGAGCATGTTTTTGCAGTTTTCTAGGTTCTGGAAGTGGCTGCGCTCCACCTGACTGGACACGACGATGCCGGTGGGGATGTGCGTCAGACGCACAGCGGAGGAGGTCTTGTTGACCTTCTGGCCGCCCGCGCCGGAGGAGCGGAACACGTCCATCTTGATATCGTCGTCGCGCAGCTCGATCTCGCTGTCGTCCGTGATCTCCGGCATGACCTCGACCGCGGCGAACGACGTGTGCCGCCGGCCGGAGGCGTCGAACGGGCTGATGCGCACGAGACGGTGGATGCCGTTTTCGCTCTTGAGGAAGCCGTAGGCGTTTTCGCCGTCGATCTCCAGCGTGGCGCTCTTGATGCCGGCCTCCTCGCCGTCGAGGAAGTCCAGCACCTTGCAGGTGTAGCCGTGCCGCTCGGCCCACATGTTGTACATGCGGTAGAGCATACTCGTCCAGTCCTGCGCCTCGGTGCCGCCCGCGCCGGCGTGGAAGGTGAGGATGGCGTTGTTCGCGTCGTACTCGCCGACGAGTAGCGTTTCCAGCCGCATGGTTTCGAGCGACTCCTCAAACGCGGCAAATTCGCTTTGCAGCTCGCCGAGCATGGAGTCGTCGTCCTCCTCGATGGCCATTTCGCAGATGGTCATCATATCCTCCCACTGTGTGGAGAGCCTTTCGTATTTTTCGAGCTTGTTTTTGAGGGTCTTGATGCGCTTTTGCACCTTCTGGCTGTTTTCCGTGTCGTTCCAGAAGCCCTCCTGCGCGCTCTCTTCCTCCAGCTTTTCCACCTCGTTGCGCGCCTCGTCGAGCTTCAGCGCCGCGCCGAGATCGGCCAGCGGCTGGCGGAGGTTGTTGAGCTTCCCTTTATAATCTTCAAATTCAATCATCACGGTTGAGTTCACTACTTTCTTCAAATTCGTCATAATATTATATCCAAACTGTGTGGGTTTGTAAATACCCTTTGCGTCGCAAGAAGCGTGCGCATCGCACCACTGCAAGTGCACGGAACGCAGCAGAAATAACTAATAAATTGTAGTAGATTTTCTGCTTTCAGTTGACAATATAAAGAAAAATTTATATAATAATTACAGAATTTGCATTTGCAGGCCATGGATTAAACGTTTCATCATCCAATTACAACACATTTCATGTTTCGTATTATAATGGGGCTACCCATAGTTCACTCTCTGGCGGAGAATATAGCTAAAATGTGAATTTTACGACATTGAATGCAAAATTTCAACATCAATACGTAGTGGCATATTCCTGCAATTGGCTAACAAATAACGGCAGCACCACTACGGCAACAAATATCCTGAAAACCATGTGTGGAACGAGACTTATGATGGGATTCGCTTCGCAAATGTATATGGATTCCAGAGAAGGAACACTATTTGGTCAAAATTTATATAACCAAAATGTGATAAATGCATTTCTCAATGCAGCGAGATATTACCAAACTCAGAATTCGGTCGATGTAAATGCTAGAGTGGTAGGATACGCTCCGGCGACGAACGACAAGTTGGCAACAACACATTCTGGAGCTCCGACGTATGCTTCTTCACCGAGTAGTTTTTCAATATTAACAACGGTCAAAATCACTGGAACGGGGGTGCACAAATGAAAAGAGCCAGAAGCATAATTTTTTGTCTAATTCTCTGCTTACTTACAGCATGTGCAGCGCCAATGGCAACTCAAATCCCGGCTTTAAATATGGCTCCATATGGCGGCGAATCCTGCGAGACGGTGCGGCTGGCATCCGCGAATCTGGAGCAAACTTCGGAGACTCTGCCAGTGTATCAAATGGAGATTGCAAGCGTCTCGGAAATGAAAGAGGAGATTGCGCGCGTGATGAGCCTTTCGTTCGATGAGGCAACACGTATCAACAGCGGTACACAATATTGGATGTACCAGATCGGGGACGCCGACATCATGCTCGACGAGGAGCTGGGTTTCTGGACATACCAGCTTCCGCAGGAGATTGCGCTGCCGGAGCAGCTCCCCACAGACGAGGAGGCAATCGCCATTGCGGATGCGTTTCTTGCAGAGGCGCAGCTCTATCACGGCACGCTGCGTCCGGGAATCGTCTCCAACACCACGACCGGCATTACCGGAACGGAAGAAGTTTTGAATAAGGACATTTATTATTACCCGGAATTTGACGGGATGGACGTATACGGCGTGTTTCGCATTGTGATCGGCATCGGCGACCATGGGCAGATCATCTCGGTCTCCAAGCAGGTGCAGGATGTGACGGAGGCCGCCCGCGTGCCGCTCGCCGCGCCGGAGGCGCTGCAAGCGCGGCTGGACGCCGGCAATTGCGTCTCGTCGCCGCAGAATCCGGTTGCGGAGGCGGAGGTGAAGTCCGGCCACTTGGCGTATTATTCGGATATCACGCCGTCGCACGGTAAGCTCTATCTCCATCCGATTTATGATCTGACTGCTGCCGGAACCAACGAACTGGGGGAGACGGAGACGTTCTCCGTCTGGGTCAGCGCGGCGGCAGACGCATAAGTTCCCAGATCGGTGCGCCGGGGAGATTTCTCCCCGGCGCACTTTGCATCAGATGGTAAATCGCACAAACGGAGCGGAAAAAGCCAAAAAAATTTTATCCGCAAATCGACGCACACCCCTTTCCATCCAACGGAATTGTTGGTATAATGAGAAACGTAATAATATGGGTATTCTGCCCAGAAGATAGAGAGAGGATCAATAACTATGATTGCACACGGCAAAGAAATCAAAGTATTCACCGGGAATTCCAACCCCGCGCTGGCGGACATGATCTGCAAAAACCTTGGCATTAACATGGGCTGCAGCACGGTCAACTCCTTTGCCGACGGGGAGTGCTCGATCAGCATCAACGAGCCGGTGCGCGGCGTGGACGTGTTCATTGTGCAGTCCACCTGCAAGCCCGTGAACGACAGCCTGATGGAGCTGCTCGTGATGATCGACGCCATGAAGCGCGCCTCCGCAGGCCGCATCACCGCCGTGATCCCGTACTTCGGTTACGCCCGCCAGGACCGCAAGGCCAAGGCGCGCGACCCGATCTCCGCCAAGCTTGTGGCAAACCTGCTGACCACCGCGGGCGCCGACCGCATTCTGACGATGGATCTGCACGCGCTGCAGATTCAGGGCTTCTTTGATATTCCCGTGGACAATCTGTTCGGCGCGCCGATTTTTGCCAACTACTATCTGCGGCAGTTCGGCTACGGCAGCGAGGATACGGTGGTCGTCTCGCCGGACGTGGGCAGCGTTTCACGCGCGCGCAACTTCGCGCTGAAAATGGGCGTGGGACTCGCCATCGTGGATAAGCGCCGCGAAAAGGCGAACTGCTCTGAGGTCATGAACCTCATCGGCGACGTAAAGGACAAAAACTGCATCCTGCTCGACGACATGGTCGATACGGCCGGCAGCCTCTGCGGCGCGGCGAAGGCCATCGTGGAGATCGGCGGTGCGAAAAAGGTCTATGCCTGCGCGACGCACGGCGTGCTCTCCGGCCCCGCCATCGAGCGCATTGAAGCCAGCAATATCACCGAGCTGGTCCTGCTCGACACCATCCCGTATCCGAAGAATCAGCCGGAGTGCTCCAAGATCAAGTACCTGCCGGTGGCGCCCGTGTTCGCAGAGGCGATCACCCGCATTTATGAGGAGGTCTCCATCTCCTCGCTGTTTGAGTAAGCGATGCTGTTTTCCAATCGCGGCGGCGTGCAGTGGCTCGTCGTCTTTCTGGGCAACCCCGGCCCCCGCTATGCGCAGACGCGGCACAACGCGGGCTTTCTGGCGGGCGACGCGCTCGCGCGCAAGCTGGACGTGCAGATCGACCGGCTGCGCTTCCGCGCGCTGACGGCGCAGTGCGACATCGGCGGGCAGAAGGCGCTGCTGATGAAGCCGCAGACGCTGATGAACCTCTCGGGCGAGGCGGTCGGGCAGGCGGCAAAGTTCTATCAAGTGCCGCCGGAGCATGTGCTCGTCGTGTCGGACGAGGTCAGTCTCCCGGTCGGCCGTCTGCGCGTGCGCATGAAAGGCTCCGCCGGGGGACACAACGGCCTGAAAAACATCATCGCGGTGCTGGGCACCGACGCGTTCCCGCGCATCCGCATCGGCGTGGGCGCGCCGCCGCACCCGGACTATGACATGGCGGACTGGGTGCTGGGTACGTTTCAGAATCAGGATGCGGAGATCATGGCGGAAGCGGCGCAGCGCGCGGCGGACGCCTGCGTCTGCTATATCACCGAGGGTGCGCAGCAGGCGATGAACCGATATAATCAAAAGGGGCGCGAACCCGCCCCGTGACATGCAGGCGTACCGGACGCCGCTGCGGCGTGCGGCGTCCGGTACGCCGGTTTCTTTCAGAATCAAAGCGCTGAATTGTGCGGAAGGAGTGGTTCATTCTGAAAAAATCCTGTATTGCCATGCTGTTGGCCGGCGGCCAGGGCTCCCGCCTGTATGCGCTGACGGCGAAGGTAGCAAAACCCAACATGCCGTTCGGCGGCAAGTACCGAATCATTGATTTCCCCCTTTCCAACTGCGCGAACTCCGGCATCGACACCGTCGGCGTGCTCACGCAGTATCAGCCGCTCCTGCTCAACCGGTATGTCGGCAGCGGGCAGGCGTGGGATCTCGACTCAACCGACGGCGGCGTGTACATCCTCCCGCCGTACCAGAGCGCGGGGGAGCGCGGCTCGTGGTTTTCCGGAACCGCGAACGCGATCTATCAGAACATGGACTTCATCGAGATGTATGACCCCGATCACGTGCTCATCCTCTCCGGCGACCATGTGTATAAGATGGACTACTCCAAAATGCTGCGCGCGCACACTGCGGCGGGCGCGGCGTGCACCATCGCCGTCATTCAGGTGCCGATGGAGGAGGCTACGCGCTTCGGCATCATGAACGTGGGGGAGGACGGGTTCATCAACGAGTTTGAGGAAAAGCCCGCCCATCCGAAAAGCGACCTCGCCTCGATGGGAATCTACATTTTCGACTGGCAGGTGCTCAAACGGTATCTGATCGAGGACGAAAACGACCCGGATTCCGACAAGGACTTCGGCAAAAACATCATTCCCAAAATGCTCGCCGCCGGCGAGAAGCTGCTGCCCTACCGGTTCGAGGGCTACTGGCGCGACGTCGGCACGATCACGAGCCTTTGGGACGCGAACATGGATATGCTCGGCACCACGTCGATGAATCTGTACGACCCGCAGTGGCCGATCCGCGCGAAAAGCCCCATCCGCCCGCCGCACTATGCCGGGCCCATGGCGCGCATCGTCCATTCCATCGTCACGGAGGGCTGCGTTATCGAAGGGAACGTGGAAAACTCCGTGCTCTCCAACTCCGTCACCGTCGGCGCGGGGGCGACGGTGTCCTACAGCATTCTGATGCCGGGCGCGGTGGTGGAGCCGGGCGCGGTGGTGGAATACGCCATCATCGGCGAGCATACGCGCGTGGGCGCGGGGGCGCACGTCGGCGGCCAGCCGGACGGCAGCGAGAGCTGGGGCGTGGCCACCATCGGGCCGGACGTCGCCGTCCGGGCGGGCGTGACCGTGCCGCCCAGCGCGATGATCTATGACAGTTCGGAGGTGCAGGCATGACGGATGTACACGCGATCGTTTACGCTTACCACAGTTCCCCGCGTCTGGGCGAGCTGACCCGCACGCGCACGAATGCGTCGCTCCCGTTCGCGGGGCGCTACCGCCTGATCGACTTTGCGCTCTCGTCGCTGTCGAACGCGGGCGTGCGCGACGTGGGCGTCATCATGCAGCGGGACTACCAGTCCCTGCTCGACCATCTCGGCAGCGGCAAGGCGTGGGATCTCTCCCGCCGCCGCGGCGGCATGCGCCTGCTGCCCCCGTTCGGCAACAGCCGGGGCGACTATTCCGGCACGGCCGAGGCGCTCAACGCCGTCATCTCCTACGTGCGAGACATTCCGCAGGAGCACGTCATCCTCATGCCGGCGGACATCCTCTGCAACATCGACGTGGCCGCCGCCGTGAACCGCCACGTGCAGTCCGGCTGCGGGGTGACCGCCGTGTGCACGCACAGGACGCCAAACGGCACGCACTACCGGTTCACCACAGACGACACGGGCCGCGTGCGGCAGATCCTGTTCCGTCAGTTGGGCGCGGGGCCGGGCGTCGCTGCGCTGGAGATCTACATCGTGCGCAAGGCCGTTCTGCTGGAGATTCTCGACCGCTGCGAGCGCGAAAACCGCTTTCACTTCCACCGCGACGGCATCGCGGCGTATCTGGAGCGCGGCGGCACGATGGACGTAACGATGCACGACGGCTATTTCGCACGCATCGACGCGGTGGAGGACTATTTTGCCGCAAGCATGGATATGCTGCTTCCGGGGCCGCGCGCGTCGCTGTTCCCGACCGACCGTCCCGTCCGCACGAAGGAGCGCGCCGATGTGAGCACCTATTACGGCGAGCACGCGCGCGTGGAAAACAGCCTCGTGGCTGACGGCTGCATCATCGAGGGCACGGTGAAAAACTGTGTGCTGTTCCGCGGCGTGCGCGTCGCGCCGGGCGCGATGCTGGAAAACTGCATTCTGATGCAGGACACCGTGATCTGCGAGGGCACCGCGCTCAAGTTCATCATTTCCGATAAAGACGTGCGGGTCTCGCCGTATGTGACGCTCACCGGCAGCGAAAAGCTCCCGCTCGTGATCCCGAAGGGCAGCGAACTGTAGTCAGAACGGGCGCGCTGCATTTCGCCGCCGCGTTTACGCGGCGGCTCCATATCCGCTTCCCCGTTCTTCCTCTCCCAGCCGCAAGTCAAGCTTGCGTCTGGGGGACGCGGGGGCGTGTGACGCGCCGAGCCAAAAGGTCGGACAACGGTTTCGGCGCGCGAACCGCTTGCGTTCGCGCCAGACGACGGCCATCGCAAGACATAGGGATGAGCGGTGACCCTATAGTGCCAAGGCGATTTCATCTCCAAGGTCAGTCGCTGGGGGTTTCCAAAGGGGGGCCCACATCCCCCTTTGGCGTGTCTTTCTTTCAGGCTCCACCCGGTTTCTTTCTGCACGAGCAGAAAGAAATGGGGTGGATAGAACCAAGGTGCGTCCCGCAACTGGGCACTCATCAGTGGGCCGATGCCCGCATCGCCCCCTGCGAAGGGTAATCCGCATCCTCGCATCCCCCAGTAGATCACCACAAAATTCATAGAGCGCACGGCGCTCCAAAAAAGGAAGCTATCATTTATGAGTATGACCAACCAGATTTCCCGCGACGAGCTGCGCAGCGCGATCGAAGACAAGCTGTGCGCGCACTACGGCGTGACCGCGCTGGACGCGACGGACGAGCAGGTCTTTCAGGCCAGCGCCATCGTGATCCGCGAGATCATGTCCCGCGTGCTCACCTTTGACAGCAGCGTGCAGCCGGAGCGCGAGGTGCACTACCTGTCCATGGAGTTTCTCATGGGCCGGTCGCTGATGAAAAACGCCTTCAACCTCGGTGTGGCCGAGGCGCTGGAGGGCGCGCTGAACGACATGGGACGCAGCGCGGCGGACATTTTCGAGACCGAGCCGGACGCCGGCCTCGGCAACGGCGGCCTTGGCCGCCTCGCCGCGTGCTATATGGACAGCCTTGCCACGCAGGACATTCCCGCCACGGGCTACTCCCTGTGCTACGAGCTGGGCATTTTCCGCCAGAAGATCGAAAACGGCAGGCAGACCGAGGTCGCCGACAACTGGCGCACCGCGGCCGAGGGCTGGCTCGTCCCGCGGTACGAGGACACGGTCGAGGTGCGCTTCGGCGGCCACGTGGAGGCGCAGTGGGACAATTACGGCCACTACCACGGCGAGCTGAAGGGCTATGAGAGCGTGCTGGCCGTCCCGCGCGACATGCTCGTCGCGGGCTACGGCAACACCCGCGTGAACACCCTGCGGCTCTGGGAGGCGCACAGCCCGAACGATCTGGACATGTACCTCTTCGCCACCGGCGACTATGTCAAGAGCATGGAGCAGCGCACGATGGCCGAGGTCATCACCAAGGTGCTCTACCCGGCGGACGATCACATTCAGGGAAAGACCCTGCGTATCCGCCAGCAGTATTTCTTTGTATCCGCCACGGCGCAGAGCATCGTGCGCGACCACCGCGCGCGCTACGGCACGGTGCGCAACTTCCCGGAGCACCACGTCATCCAGATCAACGACACGCACCCCACGCTCATGATCCCGGAGCTGATGCGCCTGTTCATGGACGAGGACGGTCTCGGCTGGGACGAGGCGTGGGACATCGTCACCGCCTGTGTCAACTACACGAACCACACCGTCATGTCCGAGGCGCTGGAGACGTGGCCACAGGGCCTGATCCAGAGCCAGATGCCCCGTGTGTGGGAGATCATCTGCGAGATCAACCGCCGCTGGTGCGAATATCTGCGCGGCCGGTTCGGGGACGACGCGCGCGTCGGGCGCAACCTCATCCTGGCCGACGGCAAGGTGCACATGGCAAACCTCTGCCTCGCCGCGTGCAAGACCGTCAACGGCGTGTCCGGCCTGCATGGAGACATCCTCAAAAACGATCTCTTCCGTGACGTGTGCGCGCTCTCGCCCGAACGGTTCACCTACGTCACCAACGGCATCGACCACCGCCGCTGGCTCGCGCAGATCAATCCGGGGCTGCACCGCCTCGTGTGCGACCTGCTGGGCGGCGACGGCTACCTGCTTCATCCGGAAGAATTATGTAAACTGAATGATTTCACATCCGACCCTGCCGTTCTCGCGCGTGTGGAAGCGATCAAGCGCGAGAACAAGCTGCGCTTTGCGCAATATACCGCGCGCGAAGGCTTCACGCTCGACACGGACGCGATCCTCGACGTGCAGGTCAAGCGCCTGCACGAGTATAAGCGCCAGCTTCTGTGCGCCATGCTCATCACCGCGCTGCAGCAGCGCCTGCACGACGACCCAAATCAGGACTTCGTGCCACGCACGTTCGTCTTCGGCGCCAAGGCCGCGCCCGGCTATGCCACGGCCAAGCGCATCATCCAGCTGCTCTGCTCGCTGGCGGCGGACGTGAACGCCGACCCCGTCTGCAAGGGGCGGCTGCAGGTGCATTTTCTCGAAAACTACCGCGTTTCCGTGGCCGAGGTGCTCATGCCCGCCGTGCAGGTGTCCGAGCAGATCTCCACCGCCGGCAAGGAGGCCTCCGGTACCGGCAACATGAAAATGATGATGAACGGCGCTGTCACGATCGGTACGCTCGACGGCGCGAACGTCGAGATGTACGAGCGGCTGGGCGACCGGAACATGTTCCTCTTCGGCCTGCATGCCGACGAGGCCGACGCTCTGCGCGCGCGCGGCTACAATCCGCTTGACTGCGTCCGGAACAACGACACGCTCCGCCGCGTGCTGGAGCGCATGAACCGCGGCTACACCGACGGCGAGAGCTATTCCGATCTTGCCGGGCAGCTCCTCTATGGCGGCGACCCGTATCTGCTGCTGGCGGACTTCAAAAGTTATGTAAACTGCCATGACCGCCTGTACGCCACGATCTCCGACCCGGCGGAGCGCGCGCGCCTGTCGCTCGTGAATACCGCCGAGAGCGGCGTGTTTGCCGCCGACCGCGCTGTGCTCGAATACGCACAGCGCATCTGGAGGGTCAAATGAGCGCGCGGCGATATGTGGCGGTGGTCGGCGCCGTGAATATGGACATCTGCGGCCGCCCGCTGAAAAAGCTGATCTTCCGCGACTCGAACCCCGGCACCCTGCAGCTCACGCCCGGCGGCGTGGGGCGCAACATTGCGCACAATCTGCGCCTGCTGGGGGAGAATGTGACCTTCCTCACCGTCTTCGGTGAGGACGCATACGCGGAAACGCTTCGGCGCGACTGCGCGGCGCTTGGTATGGATCTCTCCTGCGCCGAGACGATCCGCGGCGGACGCACGTCGTCGTATCTGTACATCACGGACGAGCACGGCGAAATGCAGCTCGCCATCTGCGATACAGACATTTCCAATTGCATTACGCCGGACTATCTCGCATCGCACCTCGACGTGCTCAACGGCGCTGCCGCTGTGGTGATGGACGGCAACCTCACCGAGGAGACCATTTCATGGCTCGGGGCGCACTGCACTGCGCCGCTCTTCGCCGATCCCGTGTCGGTCACGAAGGCGGAGCGGATGCGCGCTTCGCTCGGGCGCATCCACACCTTCAAGCCGAACCTCACCGAGGGACAGAACCTCACCGGCGAAACGGAGCCGGAGGCCATTGCCCGCGCCATGCTTGCGCAGGGCGTGCAGCGTGTGTTTCTCAGCATGGGGCCGGATGGGATCCTGGCTGCGCAGGGGGACGCGCTCGCGCATCTCCCATGCCTGCCGACCCGGCTGGTGAACACCACCGGCGGCGGCGATGCGGTGATGGCGGCGCTCGTGTGGTCGTTCGTGCACGGGCTGGATCTGCGCGCGTCCGCCGCTGCGGCGTTGCGCGCCGGCAAGTGCACCGTCGAGTACAATGGGACGAACAATCCCGCGCTGTCGCCCAGTCTTTTAACGGAAAATAGTTGACATAATTTATAACAAAAATGCAGGTGAAT
This sequence comes from Clostridiales bacterium, assembly GCA_004556965.1. Lineage (GTDB taxonomy): Bacteria > Bacillota > Clostridia > Oscillospirales > Oscillospiraceae > CAG-103. The sequence goes on from SFFE01000002.1 coordinate 27,217, forward strand.
GTAAGATTCACCTGCATTTTAGACTGTCAAAGCCCCGGCGAAGCCTCCCCCGTGTAAGGAGCGGTGGCTGTCTATCATCAAATCCGAAACACTGTTTCGGATTTGAAAGGAAGAGCGGGGAAGCGGATAACGTCCAAACGGACTCGCTCCATTTCGCTTCCCGGCTCGCCCGGAAAGCTTCACATTCGCTCCTCCGTTTCTCCTCAACAAAACCGAAATGTGTTTCGGTTTTGGAAGGACGAGCAGCGGAATGAGTGCGCTTTCCCGCTTGTCGGGGAAGCAAATGATATGGAGCTTGCGAGGACGCGAGCGCGCCCGTTCTGACGTTATCGGCTGCTCGGTTCGCAGCGCTCTGTGCTGAAGATCCAGTCTTCCAAATCGGTATCCATATCTTCACCCCCGTAAGTTTTCGCATACGGTCATTCTATGCATCTGGGGGTGAAAAATTGCACGAAATCAATTCGTGGTGCGCAATGTGAGACACACAATTTCGGGATTGTTCAGCAGGCGCGGGAGCTGCGCGATCTGGCCGAGACCGCGCGAGACGATCATCTGATATTGCCCGGAGGCGAACATGCCGGCGGTGTAGTCCGGAAACAGAGTGCGGTCGGTGCCGATCAGGCCGCCGACGCCGGGCAGACGGACGATGCCGCCGTGCGCGTGACCGCAGAGGATCACGTCCACCGGCAGCGTCGGATATTCCTCGACCCAGTAATTCCGGTGGCCGAGCAGCACGGTGAACGCGCCGGGGTGTTCCGCCTGCACCGCTGCGGCGACCTCGTCCGGCTTGAGCATGTCGGCGAGACCGTTCGGGTCGTCCACGCCCGCGAGGATGATGCTGCCGGCGCCGCGCTGCAGCGTGACAAATTCGTTGCGCAGGCAGGTGACGCCCGCGTCCGCAAGGCCGTCGAACAGCGCGGAGATGGCGTGGGACGCCCAATCGTGGTTGCCGCTGACGAAATACACCGGCGCGAGCGGCACGAGCTGCCGCGCGAGCGCGAGTGTGACCGGGATCTGGTCTTCGGCTTCGATGAAATCGCCCGTGAGCACGATGAGATCGGGCTGCGCCGCCGCAACGGCGCGCACCAGCCGCGCGTTGTCCTTGCCGAATTCCGCCGCGTGCAGGTCGGAGAGCTGCACGATGCGAAAGCCGTCGAAGTCCGCCGGAAGCCGCGCGGATGTGACGGTGTAGTCTGTCGTGACGAGCCGGTTTGCGCTGTCGGCAAACAGCAGCGCGAACAGCGCGGCGAGCATCAGCAGCACGGCGAGCGCGATGCGGAAGCTATGCAGTTTTTTCGGAGCTTTTTCTGCCATGGAGGATTCCTTTCCAGCGGAGGGATTGAACCTGTGTATTGTACCACGCGCGGCGGCGCGAGACAAGTGGGAGGCGCAGTCGGGCCGTCTGCCGCCGCACCGGACAGTACCGTCCGCTGCCGCACCCGAAAATCTGCACAATCTTTGGAACGCTGTGAAAACACTTGAAAGTGGAAGGGGAGTGCGGTATAATGCTATCGCTAATTATAATAGCGGATTCTGTTTTTCATTGCAGCATCTATCTCACAAAGGTTAAGGTGAATCACGCATGAGTGCATCTCAGGACAAAAAAAGACGCGTGGAAGAGCGCGGACTGGGCACCGAACGGCGCATGGTCGCCGCGGAGAAGGAGGCCAAGGAGCGCAAAAAGAGCAAGATCAAGTGGACGGTCGGCACGATCATTGTCGTGCTGCTGATCGCCGCCATCCTCATCGGCAACTCGAATCTGTTCTATACCGCGCAGACCGCCGTCAAAGTTGGCGACGTGAAATATTCCGCGGCTGACGTCAACTACTATTATATGAGCATCCGCAACCAGTTCATGAACTATGGCATCATCGACAGCCAGACGCCGCTGGATCAGCAGGCGTGCACATATGACAGCTCGTTTGACACGTGGGACGATTATCTCCGCGACGCCGCGGTGAAGCAGCTCGTGCAGGTGACCGCAATGTGCAAGGCCGCCGGGGATGCGGGCATGACCCTCACGGAGGAGGATCAGAACAGCATCGACGAGCAGCTTGCCGAGCTGGAGATCTCTGCCAAGGACTATGGCTACAGCTCCGCGAATAAGTATCTGGCCGCGGCGTACGGCCACGGCGTGACGAAAAAGGTCGTGCGCAATCTGATGGAGCAGGAAACGCTGGCTTCGAAGTATGCCGAGTCGCAGCACAACAGCTATACGTACACGGACGAGCAGATTCAGGAGACGTATGCCGAGCACGCCGACGAGTATGATACCTTTGATTATATGTACTATCTGGTGCAGGCAGAGAAGGTCGAGAGCACGGATACGGACGGCAATACCTCCAGCGCCGTGACGGACGAGACGATGGCCGCCGCCAAAGCGACTGCCGAGCGGATCGCAGCCTCCGTACGCGATGCGGACAGCTTCAAGGACGCGGTCGCCGAGTACGGGGTCGCCACGGCCGTGCAGGATTCCGAGGGCAATGCCACCGGCGAGACGACGCCGGCCGAGCCGACGGTTGTCGAAAGCAATTCGGGCCAGAACTTCAGCAGCATGCCGTTTGCCGAGTGGATCTACAGCGCGGACCGTGCTGCCAACGACGTCACCACCGCCGAGGCGTCGGGCAGCGGCTACTATGTGATCCTGTTCCAGAGCCGCGGAACGAACGATTACAACACCGTTTCCGTGCGCCACATCCTGATCAAGGCCGTGGATGCGGACGAAGACGGCGCCTATTCCGACGAGGAGAAGGCCGCCGCGAAGGAACGCATTGAGGCAATCTATGACGAGTGGAAGCAGGGCGACATGACCGAGGACAGCTTTGCACAGCTTGCCAATGACAAGAGCGAGGACACCGGTTCCAACACCAACGGCGGCCTGTATGAGAACATCTACAAGGGTCAGATGGTCGAGGGATTCAACGATTTCTGCTTTGACCCCAGCCGTCAGAGCGGCGATGTGGACATCGTCTATGGCGAGAGCAGCAGCTATGCCGGCTATCATCTGGTCTATTTCGTCGGCACGGGTATGCGCTATTGCGACTATCTGGCCGACCAGCTCCTGCGCAGCGACGATTACAGCGCATGGCAGGAGGAATATCTCGCCGGCTGGAGCGCGGAGCAGTGCCACGCAATGAAATACGTCGGATAAGCTCAGAATGACAGGGTAAGGTCGTGGGGTGGCGCAAACGCCGCCCCACTGACCGACCCTGTCATTCTTCGCCACTTGCAGCGAGACCACTTGCGTTGGGTCTCCCTGCGAGGAAGGGAAACAAGGTGGCGGCGCAAACGCCGCCGGTGACAAGGAGCGTGCAACGGATGCCAAACAAGATGAAAACGGAGCGGTACGACGCACGGAAGCTCTCTGCGTCCGCGCTGGCAGACCTGCTGGCGGCGGAGGAGAAAAACGGCTGGACGGTCGTGTCCGCCGGATATGAGGGCGACGAATTCGTCGTCTCGTTCGAGCGGGAGGACTGACGTGCACCAGCAAACGATTCGGACGGAAATGCTGCTCGGCGCGGCGGCTATGGAGCGGCTGCGCGGCAGTCATGTGGCCGTGCTCGGGCTCGGCGGCGTGGGAAGCTGGTGCGCCGAGGCGCTGGCGCGCACGGGCGTCGGGGAGCTGACGCTCGTGGACGAGGACGTCGTCGGAGAGAGCAACCTGAACCGCCAGTGCTGCGCCCTGCACTCCACGCTCGGCCAGCCAAAGGCCGCGGTCATGGCCGCGCGCGTGCGCGATATCGACCCGAAGATTGTCGTCCATCCCATGGTCGCGCGCTATGAGGCTGCGTCGCGCGAGTCGTTTTTCGCCGCGCGGTATGATTACATCGCCGACTGTATCGACCTCGTGTCATGCAAGGTCGATCTGATCTGCACGGCACACGCGCGCGGCGTGCCCATTCTATCCGCGCTCGGCACCGGCAACAAGGTCGACGCCAGCCGCTTCGTGCTGTGCGACCTGGCGGAGACGAGCGGCTGCCCGTTCGCGCGCGTGCTGCGGCGCGAGCTGCGCCGCGCCGGCATCGAGCACCACGACGTGGTCTTCAGCCCGGAGCAGGGGCTTACCCCGTCCCAGCCCGAAGCCCCGCCACCTGGCCGCCGCAGCGTGCCGGGGTCGCTCCCGTGGGTGCCGTCCAGCGCGGGACTTCTGATGGCGCAGGGCATTGTGCAGGCGCTTGTGCGCGCTTGAAAAACCGAAAAAGGGAACGCCAGTTTGGCGTTCCCTTTTTGCGTGTGTGGAATTTTTACAGCGCGTCGAAGATCGCGGCGCCGCGCGTTTTCAGCCAGCGGTACGTGGCGACGGTGGCTGCGAGCACCAGCAGCGTGCAGATGCTCACATACGGCAGCGGCGCGAGGTACCGGTACAGCAGCGCAAAATACAGCGCGGTCGGTGCGCCGGCGGCGAGAACGCCGATGAGCATCGTGAGCATCACGGGCATATCCTGTTTGATTGGGCGGCTCTCATCCGTCCAGTCAAAGTTCGGCCGGCGGAGATTTTCAATCAGGCCGAGGTTCCCCATAAACCACGCAAACAGCAGCGGCAGCACGAACATCAGAATGCCATACACAAAAGTGGGGCGGAATACCCACAAACACACCAATAAAAACAGGGTCATTGGCGGTAAAGTGGCGGTAAAGTGTAGTCTCAGCTTTGCCTGCAGCACCTCCCAGCCGGTGACAGGCGCGCTGCGCACGATCCACAGGCTGTGCCCTTCAAGCGAGACGCTCGGTGCGGTGAACAGCAGCATGCAGCAGAGGAACACCGCTGCGGCCGCCGCGAGCAGGGCGGAGGTGTTTCCATTCGCGCCCATTTCCAGCAGTATGGCGCACACGTCCTTGCGGAAAATGACGAGCGCGACGGCTCCGGCCAGCAGGAACACGACTGTGAGACCGGCGTTGAGCAGGTACACCGAGCTGGACAGCAGCCGCTTCCATTCGCGCCGCAGCAGCGCCTGCCGCGCTCCGGAGACTTTCAGAGATTTCTCACGGTACTCGATCTTGGCCAGCGCGTGCTTCGTTGTCGTGATGCGCAGGAAGAACGCGGAGAGCACGGCGTACACCACAGCGAACACTGCGAGACACAGCAGCACCGTCAGCAGCAGATGCAGCACGTTCCCGTTTGCGATCGCGTCGCCGAGCCAGTAGAGCGGCGCGGCGGAGCGCCACTGTGCGGCGGTCTGCACACCGGTGACGGCGAGCTGCTGCACGACGGCCATCAGCTTGTTGTAGCCGTAGAAATACGCCGCGAGAAACAGCAGTGAGAACACCGTTGTCACAAGCGACTTGCGCCGCACGCGCGCCGTGATGAGGGCGAGCAGCCAGCCGAGCAGCGACGAGCACGCGCATGCGAGCAGTGGCAGCCCAAGCGCCACCAGAAGAAACGCGATCACGCCCATGACCGGCAGGGGCGCAACCCGCAGCCACACCACGAGCGCCGGAACGATCACGAGCAGCCCGAAGATCAGGTTATACACCAGCAGAGATACCATGCGCGACGCGAGGATCAGCCGCGGCGGGATCGGCATCGACAGCAGCAGCTCGTTGTCTTTGGCCTCAAAGAGCTGCGCCTTGGCCATGAACGCGGAGAAGATGAACATCACCGCGAATGCCGCCAGACCCATCAGCGCAAAGTAGAACCACCCAATGCCCGCGGCGGAAAACGGCCCGGCCAGCTCGCTGAAATACATGCCGAACAAAAACGCGAGGCATCCGAACGCATACAGCATCAGCAGCGCAAAACCGATGGAGCGGCCCTTCGATCTTTTCTTTGTCCGGCTGCCGCCCGTGAACCACATGGCGTAGGCCAGAAGCCGGCTTTTCAGCAGCGCCTTAAACATCCGCGACCTCCTCCAGCTCCAGGAACACGTCCTCCAGCGAGCTGTCGCCGCGCACTTCCTCCATCGTCCCGGCGGTCACGAGCTTGCCGCCGCGGATGATCGCCACGCGGTCGCAGAGCTTTTCGGCCACCTCCAGCACGTGGGTGGAGAAGAAGATCGCGCCGCCCTTGTCGCAGTGCTCGCGCATGAGCTGCTTGAGCAGGTGCGCCGCCTTCGGATCGAGGCCGACGAACGGTTCGTCCATGATGATGAGCTTCGGATCGTGCAGCAGCGCCGAGATGATGGCGAGCTTCTGCTTCATACCGTGGGAATACGCGCTCACGGGCTGGGCGAGGTCGCCCGTCAGCTCAAACGCGTCCGCATACCGCCGGATGCGCGCTTCGCGCTCCGCCTTCGGCACGGCGAAGATGTCCGCGATGAAGTTTAAGTACTGGATGCCGGACATGTATTCGTACAGATCAGGATTGTCGGGGATGTACGCGATGACGCGCTTGCAGGCGATGGGATCGTCCTGCACGCACGTGCCGTTCACAAGCACGCGCCCCTCGTCCGGCTGCAGGATGCCGCAGCAGATCTTGATCGTCGTGGTTTTGCCGGCGCCGTTGTGGCCGATGAAGCCGCAGATCTCGCCCGGCGCGATGGAAAGCGTCAGGTGATCGACGGCGGCCTTGTCGCCGTAGCGCTTGGTGATGTTTTCAATGTGGAGCATAAGGTGGTTCCTCCAATATAAAAATATGCGGTTGCCCGCTTCATTCCGCATCCGTCCAGAACAGATCGTCCAGCGTACAGCCGAGCGTGCGGCAGATGGCGATGCAGAGCTTGACGGTGGGGTTGTAGTCGCCCTTTTCAATGGCATTGATCGTCTGACGCGACACGCCGACCGCCTCGGCCAGTTGCTGCTGCGACAGATCGTGTGCGGCGCGCGCCGCTTTGAGCTTCAGGTTCTTCATACGTCCTCACGCTTCCCCTGCCACACGCGGATGGCCGCGACGATCAGGATGACCAGAAACATTCCCCCGACCAGAAGGTTTACGCTGTGGTAGGTCAGCATGCCGTGCTCGACGATCGGGTCGCCGCCGGTGACCAGATTCCAGACGCCGATGCCGAGGTTCAGCACCGTCACGAGCGCGAAGATGCCAAGGTAGGTAGCCGGCTTTTCATTCACGGCAAAGTATGCGTCGTTCAAAATCGCCACGACGGCAAATACCGTGACCGACAAAAATACGCCGAGAAAGCAGCCGGTGTACGTGTCCCACAGGCGGATATCCGCTGCCAGTTCAAACAGACCCCACCCGAGCAAATAAAACAGCACCGTGAAAAACGCATACCGGTACGCCCGTCCGCGCGCGACTACCTGCCGCTCGTCAAACTGTGCGTTGGCGCACTTACCGCGCCGTTTTGTAACGACCATAAGAATGCCGTACACCAAAAACACAAGAAGAATCCCGGCAATCACGCCGAGCGCGTAGGAAAGACTTTTTCCCATTTTGACCGCCTCCGAGCTAAGATGGTCTGAGCATACTACAGAGACGACAAAACGTCAAGTATAATTTACAAAAAGTCTGATTGATTTCAACTTTTGTCAGGCGTCGCCGAGAATTTTTACCGCCGTGCCGTAGGCGACGATCTCAGCCGCGCCCTGCATGAGCGAGCTGCTGCCGTAGCGGACGTTGACGATGGCGTCGGCCTCCAGTTCCTCCGCCTGATCGACCATGCGCTTGGTGGCGATGGCGCGCGCCTCGTTGAGCATCTCGGTGTAGCCGACGATCTCACCGCCGACAAGCCCCTTGATACCAGCCATGAAGTCCTTGCCGAAGTTCTTGGAATACACCACCGTGCCCCGTACCAGACTGATGGCCTCGATTTTTTTGCCGGGAATGGAATCAATATTGAGCAGCTTCATCTTCTTCTCCTCCTTCAATTTCCGTCAGCCGCGCCCGCACCGCGAGCACCAGCCCGAGGATAAGCCCCAAACAGACCGCTCCGGCGATCACCGCCACGGCCACAGGTACCTCGCCCGCCGCCGCGCCGACGGCCAGCAGCACGATGACCGCCGCGAACAGCGCCATGAACAGTGCAGCCACCAAAACCGGCGCAGCTTTTTTCCGCTGCTTTTGGTCGCGGTTTGGGTCGGTGAGCTGCACGCCGCCCTGTTCCAGCGTGTCGAGCCGCTGTGTCCAGTCGGCCACGTCCAGCGTGTCCAGCTCCGCGCCGCTGTGCGCGAGCTGGGCGCACACCTCGCGCGTCTGCGTCAATGTGCGAGACTGCGCAGCGAGCGCGATCATGTGCCGCTGCATGCAGTCTGAGAGCGTAAGCTGGCCGCTTTGCAGACGGCGGATCTCGTCTACCGGGATGCCGAGCCGGCGCAGCAGACGGATGGTGCGCAGCGCGCGCACGTCCGCGTCGGAGTAACTGCGGTAACCGTTGCCGTTTTCGCGGGCGGGGGTGAGCAGCCCCTCCTCCTCATAGTAGCGGATGCTCTTTTTGCTCACGCCGACAAGCCGCTCCACCTCGTTGATGCGCATGTGCGTCACCTCCTTACCCGTATTGTGGACCTTCCGGTTGGGGGAAGGTCAAGTGTTTTTTTGCGAATTTTCTGATTTTTTCAGTTTCAGCATACCGCACAGCGCCGGTATGTGCAACGCTGAATTTCAATTTAAGGTTAACATAATTTTGTTACACATGGCATCTTTCGCCGAAACCGGACGGAATTTCCGTGCTTTTGGCTTGCATCTATTAACATAATCCACATTTTCAACAAACTTTTCCACACGTCAGAACGGACTCGTTTCATTCCGACGGCGCGCCTGCGCGCCGTCGGAATGGAACGAGTCCGTTCTTCCTTATCGAACCGAACCCGCTGCGCTGGGCTTCGGTTCGAGGACGCGGGGAGCGTAACGCACCTGCCCATAGCCTTCCCCTTGAGGGGAAGGTGGCCGCCCGAAGGGCGGCCGGATGAGGCGGCGTGAGGAGCCAACTGGGTACGCTCTACTCCTCCGTTCTTCCTTCATCCTCGGAGGGCGCGCGGGGCGAGGGATGCCTGACGGCAATGAAAAATCCACCGCAGACACACTTGTCTGCGGTGGATTTTTCAGCGGTTTTGCGGGGACGGGAGCGTGTTTATACGGATTCGTCTGTGGACGTGCTCAACCCATCCAGAAGTTTCGGCAGTGCGCAGAGCGCAATGTCCAATGTGCGCATATAATCGGTGTCCATATTATTGTTGACCCAATTGACCAGCATTCCAAAAAGCATGTCCGTATACATGTGGATTACGGCGTCCAGATCCTCCTGCGCGATGTTGCGCTCCTGCGCATAGCGCGTGATGACGTTTTTTGCGTATTGATAGTTTGCCTGCCAGGAGAAGCGCTCCAGCTCCTCCTTGCCGTAGCTGTGATACATGTTCAGAATGACCTGCCGGTCGCTTCCAAGGTATTCGGCCAACGCCAGAAAGCCCTTGCGCACCGTGTCGAAATTGGCACTGTCATCTATGAACGCCTGCATCCGCTGATGACACACATATTGCGTCAGATCGTACACGTCGGTAAAGTAATAATAGAAGGTTTTGCGGCTGCAGCCCACCATGTCGGTGATCATTTTGACGGTGATCCGGTCGATCGTATAGTCATTCAGCAGTTGGAGATAGGCATCGGCGATTGCTTTTCGGGTTCGGTTCTGCTTCATCCTGCACGCCTCCGTTCATAGTGCGACAATTTATACAAAAAAGTGACAAGTTTCTTTTATTTTATCCCATGTGTAACAAAAAATCATTACCCAATTACCAGTTGCATGTAACAAAATGTGACATTTTTTTCGGATGAGGGGGTTGCGAAAGAAAGCCAGATCTGGTAAAATACAGCCTGTAACCGGGAAACCGACAACCATCCGGCGCAAGCCGGAAATCTTCAGAAAGGGGTAGTTTCAACATGAGTAATCTCGTATCTTGGGGTCTCAGCCTGGCATCCGATATCCTCGGCGTCTGCCACGAGCACAAGGCTCAGGCGATCGTTGATGCCATCAACAGCTACATTCCGACGACGCTGTAAGGCTCAAGTGAACCAATTGGCTGCTGCTGCCACGTGCTAATGGCGGCGGCGGCCGGAACCCCGGAGCTTCGGCTCCGGGGTTTTCTCGTGCTCTGGTATGCTTGTTAAAATGCACATATTTTTATGACGAATCGTAACAAAATTGGAAACCTGCCCCTTGCTTTCAATGTCTTGATTTGTTATAATAAACCTGTAACCGGGAAACCGACAACCATCCGGCGTAAGCCGGAAATCTTCAGAAAGGGGTAGTTTCAACATGTTTAAGGCTTTTGCAGACTTTGGTCTGGGTCTGGCGTCCGACATCCTCGGTGCTTGCCATGAGGGAAAAGCTCAGGCAATCGTTGATGTGATCAACAGCGCGATCCAGGGCTTCTAATCTTCGAGGATTAGGCATCTCTGATTCCAGCAACTTATGACCGCAGCGTCCGCGTGCTAAGGACTGCGGCGGCCGGAACCCCGGAGCTTCGGCTCCGGGGTTTTCTTTGCGCAATCAAAAAGCCACGCACGGTAATGTGCGTGGCTTTGCTTGTACAGAGAACTTACTTGAGTTCGACGACAGCGCCGACAGCCTCGAGCTGCTTTTTGATTTCCTCAGCCTCGTCCTTGGAAACCTGCTCCTTGATGACGGCGGGGATGCCCTCGACCTTTGCCTTGGCCTCGGCCAGACCCAGACCGGTGATGCCGCGGACTTCCTTGATGACCTTGATCTTCTGATCGCCGAAGCTGGTCATGACAACGTCAAACTCGGTCTTTTCCTCAACAGCGGCAGCAGCGCCGGCGCCGGCCGCAGGAGCGGCGACAGCAGCAGCGGCGGAAACGCCGAATGCATCTTCGATAGCGTGAACGAGCTCTGCAAGCTCCAGAACGGAGAGAGCCTTGATCTCTTCGATCATAGCGGTGACTTTTTCGCTAGCCATTATAATTTTCCTCCTAAATGTTGAATTGAGTGGTGCGCCTTACTCGGCGGCGGGTTCTTCGGCAGCGGGTTCAGCTTCCGTTTCGACGGAGCCGCCCATCTGCTCGACGACCTGACCCAAAACGACGGCCAGGCTGGTGATGGGTGCGAGCATGGTGCCCAGCACCTTGGAGTACAGCGCATCCTTCGAGGAGAGCTGTGCGATCTCGGCGATCTCGGCCTCGGAGAGGACCTTGCCCTCCAGGAACGCGCCCTTGATGGTGAACTTGTCGTTCATCTTCGTGGACGCCTCGTGGATGAGGCGGATCGGAACGATGGGGTCGGCGGTGCTGGTGGCGAGAGACGTGGTACCGTTGAGGATATCGTCCAGACCTTCCAGACCGACCTTGTCGAGTGCGAAACGGACGAGGGTGTTCTTCACGACGGAGTACTCGACCTCGTTCTTGCGCAGATCGGAGCGCAGAGTGGTGTCTTCGGCGACGGTGATGCCCTTGTAGTCGACGAACACGCCGGCGCTGGCGGTCTGCAGACGCTCGACGAGTGCGTCGACGATTGCCTGTTTCTCACTGAGAACTTTTGCGTTCGGCATTTGTGTGTTTCACCTCCACAGGAAAGAGTAACACGCCCAAAAAAAATTTCCGCGGCAAAGCCCCGGAAACAGAAAGATAGTCATCAAATCCTGATGCATCCTCGGCAGGATTTCCGCTGAAAGCCACCTGCTGTCTTTGGAGCGCCCCAATATCATAGCAGTCTTGTCCGGCGGTGTCAAGCATTTTTTTGCGAGCACGGCCTTGGTGGGGAATGCTCGCCGCATATATCGAGCTTTTTAAAAGGAAAATGGGGGAACAGTGCTGTTCCCCCGTGTGTTTTTGCATCATTCGCGCGCCAGAATCGCCATGAATTCCTCGCCGGTGATGGTCTCCTTTTCGTAAAGATACATGGACAGCTCATCGAGCTGGGCGCGGTTTTCCTCCAGAATTTTGCGCGCTTTTTCGTGCGCGGCCTTGATGATGGCGATGACCTTCCGGTCGATGGCGTTTTGCGTTTCGGCGGAGCAGGCGAGCGACGTGTCGCCGCCGAGATACTGATTCTGCACGGTTTCCATGGCGATCATGTCGAATTCGTCGGTCATGCCGTAGCGCGTGACCATGGCACGGGCGAGCTTGGTGGCCTGCTCGATGTCGTTCGACGCGCCGGTGGTGATGCGGTGGAAGACGACCTCCTCCGCGGCGCGGCCGCCGGTGAGCGTGGCGATGCGGCTTTCGATCTCCTCGCGGGACATGAGATTTTTGTCCGCCTGCTCGACCTGCATGGTGTATCCCAGCGCGCCGGAGGTGCGGGGGATGATGGTGATCTTCTGCACGGGTGCGGAGTTCGACTGTTTTGCAGCGACGAGCGCGTGGCCGATCTCGTGGTAGGCCACGGTGCGCTTTTCCTCGTCGGTGAGGATGGCATTTTTCTTTTGATAGCCCGCGATGACGACCTCGACGCTCTCCTCCAGATCGGCCTGCGTGACGATCTTGCGTCCGTTGCGCACGGCGCGCAGCGCGCCTTCGTTGATCATGTTGGCCAGCTCCGCGCCGGAAGCGCCGGCGGCCATGCGCGCGATGACCTTCAGATCCACGTCGTCGGAGAGGCGCACCTTGCGTGCGTGCACCTGCAAAATGGCGACGCGCCCCTGCAGATCGGGCAGCTCCACGGGCACGCGGCGGTCAAACCGGCCGGGCCGCGTGAGCGCGGGGTCGAGCGTTTCAGGGCGGTTCGTCGCGGCGAGAATGATGACGCCGTTGTTGCCCTCAAAGCCGTCCATCTCCGTCAGAAGCTGGTTGAGCGTCTGCTCGCGCTCGTCGTTGCCGCCGAGCCCGCGGCCGTCGCGCTTCTGGCCGATGGCGTCGATCTCGTCGATGAACACGATGCACGGCGCTTTCTCCTTGGCCTGTTGGAACAGGTCGCGCACCTTGGATGCGCCCATGCCGACGAACATTTCCACGAATTCCGAGCCGGACATGGAGAAAAACGGCACGCCCGCCTCGCCGGCCACGGCCTTGGCCAGCATCGTCTTACCGGTACCCGGAGGGCCGACCAGCAGCACACCCTTGGGCATCGACGCGCCCACCTCGGCGTATTTCTGCGGGTTGTGCAGATAGTCCACGATCTCGGAAAGGTTTTCCTTCGCCTCGTCCTCGCCCGCCACATCGTCAAACCGGATGCCTTCCGACGAGGGGACGTAGACCTTGGCGTTGCTCTTGCCCATGCCGAACATCATGGAGTTTCCACCGCCGCCTGCGCGTTCCAGCAGCTTTTTGTACATGTATTGGCCAATGCCGATGAAGATCACCAGCGGCAGCAGCCACGTGAGCAGAAAGCTCAGCAGGGGAGACATCGTGGCCGGCGCTACTTTGGTGAACGCCGCGCCGGACGCATACAGGCGCTCGGTCAGACCGGGATCGTCCATTGCGCCGGTCTTGTAGATCTTCGAGCCGTCCTGATTGGTGAACAGGATTTCGTCGTCCTCAATTTCAACCTTGCCAATCTCCTGCCGCTCCGTCATGCCCATGAACGTGCCGTAGTCCACTTCTTCGACCCGGTGCTCGTTGATGAGCGGCATGGCCAGAAGATTGAACAGCAGCAGCACCGCGAGCACGATCGCGTAATAGAAGATCAGAGGCTTTTTCGGTTTCTTGACCTCATGCATATGTTACACTCCTCAGACAGAATTTTTCATGTTCTCATCTTAATCAGCACATGTGTCGAAAACAAGAACAAAAATCGAAAAAAATGTAAAAAACACGGCGCCCGGACATCGGGCGCCGTTTGAGATTGGCAGATTGGGTTGTTTCAAAGGTCGCATTCCGGCATCAGCTCGTCGGAGATGATACCCAGTATGCGCGAGAACGTCTCCACCTCTTCCGGGGAGAGACGGTCGCGGATGCGCTGCATCACCGTCTTGATGTAGCTTTGCATCAGACCGTTGTAGTTGTAATATTTCTCGGAGAGCATCAGGTGGTATTCCCGGCGGTCCACATCGGAATTTTCCTTTACGATGTAACCCTTTTTGATGAGATTGTTGACCTTGTACGTCGCGTTGGACTGCGAGATGCCCAGAAACTCCGCGAATTGGCTGATCGTCGGCGCGTTCATCTGGTGAATGACCTCCACGGCGAACGCCTCCATCGCAGTCAGAGAGCCCTCGCGCTCCCGCACCAGCGAGAACAGACGGCGGAAAAATTCCATCTTGAATTTGTCGTAAACCTGCAAAAAATTGTCTTCCAGCACGGCGTCTTCCTCCTTTATCTACAAGGCAACTGTACACCAAAATCCGCAAAAAGTAAAGTTTTTCAAAGCGATTCCGCAAAATTTCAGCTTGAGCAGGCGGCGGGGCGGCGTTATTGCTTGGGGTCCCCGTCCTCCACGACCTCGCCGGTGGTTTCCACGGCGGTGGCTTCATCAACCATATCGCGCACGGCGTCCTTTACGTCCTTGACGAAGACGGCCGCGTAGATGACGGTGCAGAGATTCTGCAGGCCGTCGGCGATGAGGGAGATGCCCATGACGGTGGCGAGCACCTGCTGGCCGCTGAACGGGTCGAACACGAGCAAAAAGCCCATGACCATGCACACGCAGGTGAACAGCAGCGTGACCCACCAGGACGACGCGCCCATGCGGCGCGAGTCGATGGCCACCTGCAGCTTGAATACGCAGTCCACCAGAATGAACAGGCCGATCACTACGGACAGAATGCCGACCATCGTCGGCGCGCGCCAGAGCAGCAGGGCGCCCACAATGACGGTGAACGCTCCGACGGCGAAATCATACCGGACGGCGACGCCCTCGATGTCGCGCACGAAATACAGCACGATCTTCACCACGCCGAACGCGAGCGCAATGCCGCCCAGGATGCGGCAGATGGTGACCATCGACGTGTCCGGATTGCAGACCAGCAGCAGACCGAGCACGAGGAAGAATACGCTCAGCAGCACGTATGTCCATTTGATCCGCTTGAATACGTTCATAAAAATGCCTCGCTTTCGCGTCACATGCCGAGGTCTTCGTCGATGAGCACGACTTCGATCTTAGCCATGTCGAACATCACGCCCCAGAGCACGAGCAGCGCGTTGCAGCCGCGTCCGGCAGCGCGGCAGTCAAAGCAGCGGTCCTGCTTCTGGCAGGGCTGCTCGCCGGGGAAGCGCTTCATGTTCTGCACGGCGGCGGTGTTGCGCGCGCGGTCGAGCGCACTGTGGAAATCGGGGCAGATCTTGTTCGTGCCCGCGACGATGTACACGGTCTTACCGATGCCGTAGACCATGGCGGCGAGCCGGTTGCCGCGCCCGTCGATGTTCACGATCTCGCCGTCCTCGGAGATGGCGTTCGCGCTGCTCAGGAAGACCTTCGCGGTGATCTCCTGATCGAGCGTCTCGAAGCCGGGCTTACGCCAGTGCCAGAATACCTCGTTGTTCGCCGCCAGCCGGTCGTAGAGACCGAGCTGGTCGATCGTTTTGCTGCCGCCGATGCCGACGGTCGTGCCGCGGATCGCGCCGTCAAGATAGTCGGCAGCCTCCGCGCCGGTCGCAAAGTGCGTCACTTCAAAGCCGCGCCCGCGCAGGGAGCGGATGGTTTTTTCCAGATCCATAAACATGACCTCCATTGTAAAATGATGCGTTTATAAATTTATCCTATCATTTTCTGGTGTGCGCGTCAATTCACAATTGTATCTCCCGTGCACGTTTGTTATAATGCAGGAAGAAGCAAAGAGGGAGGGATCGCAATGCAACTGCTCTATGCGCTCGAGTCCATCCGCACCCCGCTGCTCGACGCGCTCATGGCGTGGATCACCGAATGCGGCGGCGAGCTGGTGTTCATGGCCGTGGCGATCACGATGTTCTGGTGCGTCAGCAAGGCCTGCGGCTATTACATGCTCACGGTCGGCTTTACCGGAACGATTTTGAACCAGTTTCTCAAGCTGGCGTTCCGCATCCCGCGCCCGTGGGTGAAGGATCCGGATTTCACCATCGTGGAAAGCGCCCGCGCCGGGGCGACGGGGTATTCCTTCCCCAGCGGCCACACGCAGAATGTGTTCGCCTCCTTCGGCTGCGGGATGCGCTGGACGAAGCAGACGTGGCTGCGCATTGTCTGCGGCGCTATCGTCGTGCTCACGGCGTTTTCGCGCATGTACCTCGGCGTGCACACGCCGCTGGATGTGGGCGTGTCGTTCGGGATCGGGCTGGTGCTCGTGTTCGCGCTCTACCCGCTGTTTTCGCGCATCGAGGAGCGGCCGAACGCGATGTACTGGGTCTTCGGCGTGATGATCGTGCTGAATCTGGCGTACCTGATGTATGCCGAGCTGTGGCCCTTCCCCGCGGACGTGGACGCCGCGAATCTCGCGGAGGGACGCAAGAACGCCTACACGCTGCTCGGCGCCGCCCTCGGCATGACGGGCGCGTACTTCATCGACCGGAAATATGTCCATTTCGACGTGCGCGCCGTCTGGTGGGCGCAGGCGCTCAAGGTTGTGCTCGGCCTCGCGCTGACCGTTGCGCTGCGCACCGTGCTCAAGGCGCCGCTGCTCGCGCTGTTCGGCGGCCACAACGCCGCGCATCTGTTGCGGTATTTCATCATGGTTTTGTTTGCCGGCGGCGTCTGGCCGATGACGTTCCGGTGGTTTGGCCGGCTGGGGAAGAAAACCTGAAAATGCAGCGTCCGATTTGACTTGACGCCGGAACTATGATAGTATCTTATGTTGACATAATACTTCAGAAAGGAATGCGTGCAGTATGGAACAGAACGCATTTGATAACAGCAGCATCCTCGGCGCGCGGCTGTACCGCCTCACGCGCGGGGACTTGACGGCGCTGTGCGAAGCGCTGTGCGAGATCCTTGCGCGGACGGACGGCTACCACGGCGGCGTGCGTCCCGGCAACATCAGCTACGCCGGCGCGGACGCGGTCGCGCTGGGCGACAAGGCGCGCGCCGGAACGCGCGACTGGAGCACCGAGGAGCTGGAGTTCATGGCGCCGGAGGTGTTCTGGAGCGGCGAGCTCGCGCCGTCGGCGGACGTGTATTCCATCGGTCTGCTTTTGTATGCGGGCGTGAGCGGCGGCAAGCTGCCGTTTTACCCGCAGGAGCATGAGCCGATGCCGAATGACCGCGCCGCCGCGCTGCGCCGCCGCATGAACGGCGAGGAGCTGCGCATGCCGAAGGGCGCGGGGAAAAAGCTCGCGGAGATCATCCGCAAAGCCACGCAGTATCGTGCGGAGGACCGCTATCCAACGCCGGAGGCGCTTTGCGCCGCGCTGCGGCAGTACCGCGCGGAGATGAAAAACAGCGCGCCCACCGCACAGGAGATGTTCGAGAAGCCGGAGCAGGAGCTGTCCGACGTGGAGCGCATGATGCTCGGCATCCTCGGCGCGAACGCCGCTGCGGACGAGCCGGAGGAAGAACCGGAAGCGGCGGCTCCTGCCGGGGAAGCGCCGAAAGCGGAGGAACCTGCCCCGGAGGAAGCGCCGGAGACGGTCGGGGAGCCGCAGCCAAAGGAGGAAGCGCAGCCGGAATCACCCGCCGTGCAGGAGGAGCCGCCGGCGCAGCCCGTTCCGGAGCAGGAACCCATTCCGGCGGAGCCGGAACCGGAGCCGAAGGATGACTGGAAGGGCAAGGAAATCCACCAGAAGCCGAAAAAGAATAACCACAAGGGCGGCATCATCGCGGCGCTGGCCATCTGTGCTGTGGTGCTGGCCGTGCTGATCCTGCGGTCGCTCGGCGTGTTCGGCGGCGCAAAGCCCGCGCCGACGCCTACCCCGGAGCCGACCCCGTCCGCGGAAGTCACCCCGACGCCCACGCCGGAGCCGACGCCCACCCCGACGCCGGAACCGAAGGTCTCCACGTATGAGATCGTCGTTTCGGACGCCTCGTGGGAGGCGGCGGAGGCCGACGCGCAGGCAAAGGGCGGCCACCTCGCCGTCATCGACGACGAAGACGAGTTCCAGCGTGTCGCCGCGCTGGCCGGCGAGCAGGGCGTCCGCTATGTCTGGATCGGCCTGTACCGCACGGACAGCGGCGAGCTTGCGTGGGTACACAGCACCGAGTCCGGCTACTACAACTGGGCCGAGGGCGAGCCGTCTGTCCACGATACGAACGGCGCCGCCGAGGACTACGTCCTGCTCAGCAACCGGGACGGTACGTGGTACTATAACGACTGCATCGGCGACCCCGCCGGAAGCTATCCCCGCTTCTACAGCGGCCAGCTCGCATATGTGATCGAGTACGAGGGGTAATTGCATAAAAAAATCACCGGCGCTGTCTTGGGACAGCGCCGGTTTTATATTGGCGATAAAAAATATTATGTAAATCAATTGAAGCCCTGTATGGCGCGATGCCCTGGTCGGTCTGAAAAAGCAGTTTTTCAAATAAGAAAAATATTGAAGTAAGCGGCGCTTATGAGCGAGACTATAATTATGTAAACAATATTATGTAAACTCATCGTATAAAATACAGCGCCGGCCCGATTGGACCGGCGCTGGTTCGCTCTTACCACTTGTTGATGACTTTTTCGGCGAAGCCGGGGAGGTCTTTCACGTCCAGCACCGTGCCGTCGTCGAGCACGGCCTTGCCGGTGAAGCGGCCGAAGACCTGATGCTGGTCGGACTTGATGACCTTCACGTCCGTGCAGCTCGCGCGGTCGAGCACGGGCTGATACTGCATCTCAAACCGGCCGTCATCGCTCGTGAATGCCCACGGCTGCAGGTAATCCGGCGTGCGCTTGCTGCCGTCGCCCGGGATGTGGAACGTGACCTGACTGAGCTTGTGCGCCTTGCCCTTGTAAAACAGCATGTTTTCCGACGCGGCGCTCGTGTCGCCGAAGCCGTAGCCGATGTTGAAGCCGAACGGCTCCCCGTCCACAAGGCCGGAGGCGCTGCCCCAGTACCACGTGTTCTCATACGTCCACACGCCGCGCCCCCAGTCGAGCACGGCGAAGCTGTCCGCCGGGTCGAAGGTGTAGGTGCGGTTGTGGTAGCCGTAGGTGACAAAGCCGCTCGCGCGCATGCAGTTGATCTTCTGGTTGTAGTAAAAGTGTTTGTCCTTGCGGAAGGGCGTGGCGATGACCATAGACTCCTCCGGGATGTCGGTCAGCTCGATCTTCGCGTAGAGCGACCCCTCCGGGCCGAAGTTCTGCATCTGCGCGATGAGGACGCGCTTGCTGCCCTCGTTCCTGAACAGGATGTTGTACTTTTTGCCGCCGCTCTGCACGTCGCCGCGCTCGCTCGTTTCGGGAAGCCCCACCTTGCCCATCGGGAATGCCGACATCGGGCTTTTCGTGATCTCCCAGCCCTCTTCGAGGTTCAGCAGGGAGATGGAGTCCAGCCCCATGTAGCTGTTGTCCGCAATCGTGAGCGCGAGGGCGAAGCGCCCGTTGTTCACGCAGTAGTAGTCCCACTCCTTGACGCGCAGGGGATTGGCTTTGATGTCCGCCCGACGGTACACGGGCAGCAGCCGCTTGGCGTAGCCCGGCTCGGTCAGATTGCCGCGCTCGTCCAGCAGCGGGCGGCGTTCGGTGATCTCATGCTGGTTCATAGTCCGCGCTCCTTTCGTACCTGCCGGATGTCCCGCCCCGCGAACGGGAGCGCCTGATATTCGCCCTCAATGCGGGAGAGGATCTGCGGCGTGTAATTTCGATGCAGCTCAACGTCGGAGCAATTGGTGCTGATGATGGTGGTCTTGCCGCGCGTGAGGCGGGTGTTGATGAGCGTGTACAGCGCGCTCACGGAGTAGGGGGAGATCATCTCGGTGCCGAGATCATCGAGGATCATCAGGTCGCAGCCGAGATACTGCTCCACGCGCGCGGCGGCCTGCTCACCCTCCGGCGACAGGCGCTGGAACTTCGCCGTCTCGAACGCGCCGAGCGCAGCGCCGGCGGACTCATACGCCACCGAGTAGCCCCGCGCCGACACGACCCGCGCGATGCACGCCGAGAGAAACGTTTTGCCCAGCCCCGTGCCGCCCTGCAGCAGCAGGTTCGGCGAGCCCGGCTCGAAGTCCTGCGCGAACGCGCGGCAGAATGTGAACGTCTGCGCCATCTGCTTGCGCGGCGAGTCGCCCGGCGCGTCGTCATAGAGCGTGAGGTCGAACCGCTCGAACGACTCGCCCTCCGACTGCAGCAGACTGCTGAGATCGGCGGTCACCTCCGCGTTGTAGAGCTTCATCAGGCAGCGGCACGGCTGACCGCGCAGATACCCGGTGTCCCGGCAGTCCGGGCAGGTGAAAATTTCGTCCGTGTAGTCGATGGGCAGCCCGTGCTCAGTCAGCAGCTCTGCGCGCTGCGCCTGCAGGTCGAGATTCTCCCGCTCCAGAGCGCGCAGCTCATCCGTGTGGTCGCTGCCGTGGCGCATCGTCAGCCCCAGCAGCTCGATCATCTGCGCGCGCAGCGTGTCGTCGATGCCGCGCAGTCCAGGCACGCGGGCGTAGGCGTCGGTCTCGCGGCGCTGCCGCTCCTGTGCGTTTGCGGCTCTGCGCTGCTCCAGCTTTTCGCGCGCACGGGCCAGATATTTTCCGTCGAGCGCCATGGCGGTCACTCCTTCTTCCGTTTTTGTTTCATCTCGCGCAGCATCTGCTCGGCGCGTGCCAGATCATTGCGCGGCGCACCGCCGGACTGCGCGGCTGCGGATCGCCGTGCGCCTCCGCGGGGGTCGCCCTGCGCGATCTCCTCCGGCGTGTGCAGCCCCTTCTGGTGCCAATTCACGAGAATCTTGTTCATGTACGGCCATTTGAGCGCGCCGGTGCTCACTACCGTGCGGTCATACGCCTCGGCGAGCGCGCCGTCCGAAAAGCCCATGTCCAGCCAGCTCTCGATGTATTTGCGCTCCGTCGGCGTGGGCGCGCGCCCGCGCACCTGCACGATTTCCAGCGCCCGCGCCGCGCGCTCCTTGCGCTGCTGGCGGCGGGTGATGTAGGCCTTGACCTGCTCCGGCGTCAGAACCTCATGCTGCGCCCAGACGTAGGCCTCCTTTTCGATCATGCGCATCGTCGGCACGCGTCCCGGCCCGTTCTCCGCGCGGAACCCCTCGAACACGTAGGTCACAAGCTCCATCAGCACGTCGGCGGGGAAGCCGAGATAGTCGTACATCCCCAGCAGCGTGCACGTCTCCGGCGTGGTGAGCTTGCGCCCGTAGAGCTGCTCGGCGTGCATCCGCACGCCCTGAAACGCAGCGTCCTCCTTCGAGCGCCGCACGAGGTCTTCCGCCGTGTACTGCGGCAGCTCGTCCGCCGGGGGCAGGGGCGCCGCTTTCCGCGCGGAGACGAGACCGAGCCGCTCGAGCTTTGCCATCACGCCGCGCAGCGCCTGCTCCGTCAGACCGACGGTCTCGGCCGTCACGGCGCGCCCGCCAGCGCGCTGCAGCGCCAGATATACCAGGGCGCACGCCCCGTCTTTTTCCTGCAGCAGCTTGTCGATCTCCTCCGCCGGGAGCGACAGGCATACCGGCCGCGCCAGCGTGTATTCGGCTTGTTCCATCGTTTGATTCCTCAGGTTTCTCTTTTGTTCATAGTAGTTTTAAATTTACAGCGGTATTATAGCATCAATTTTAACTTGTAGCAATACCGGCCTGTGTGCTATAATGCATCTGTATGACTATCAAAAGTCAAAAAAGTGAAAGCACTTTGTCAGGAGTCGGTCTATGCTCGAACTGTTATCTCCCGCCGGATCGCCGGACGCCGTGATTGCCGCGGTGCAAAACGGCGCCGACGCGGTTTACATGGGCTTTGGCGCGCACAACGCGCGCCGCAGCGCGGACAATTTCACAGAGGATGAGTTTGCCAAGGCGGTGCGCTACTGCCACATCCGCGGCTGCAAGGTCTATGTCACGCTCAACACCCTCGTGGGCGACCGGGAGATGACGGCCGCCGCCGATTTGGCGCGCAAGGCGTCGGACTACGGCGCGGATGCGATTCTGGTGCAGGATCTCGGCCTGATGCGCGTGCTGCGCGAGACCGTGCCGGACATTCCGCTGCACGCGAGCACGCAGATGAGCATTCACAACCTCGCGGGCGTGGAGGCCGCCGCCGAAATGGGCTTTACCCGCGCGGTGCTGGCGCGGGAGCTTTCGCTCGACCAGATTCGCGTGATTTCCAAACACGCGAGCATCGAGACGGAGGTGTTCGTGCACGGCGCGCTGTGCTTCTGCTATTCCGGCCAGTGCTACATGAGCGCGCTGATCGGACGGCGCAGCGGCAACCGCGGCGCGTGCGCGCAGCCGTGCCGCATGCAGTACAGCATGGGCGGACGCATGGACGAATACCCGCTCAGCCTGCGGGACAACTGCCTTGTGGATTATCTCCGCCAGCTCGAGGACGCGGGCGTCGCCTGCGCGAAGATCGAAGGGCGCATGAAGCGCCCCGAATACGTCGCCGTGGTGACGGATGTGTACGCCCGGTGCATCCGCGAGCGGCGCACGCCCACCCCGGCGGAGCAGGAAAAGCTGGAGCTGGCCTTTTCCCGTCAGGGCTTCACGCAGGGCTATCTGCTGGGGCAGAAGGGACCGGACATGCTCGGCACCCGCGCGGAGAACGACCGCGCGGCGGAAAAGATGTTCTCCGCCGCCCGCAAGGCTTACGCTGAGGGCGAAATGCGCCGTGTGCCCGTGAAGTTTTACGTCATGGCGCGGCAGGGCGAGCCGATCATGGCCGCCGTGGAGGACCCCGAAAAGCACCGCGCCGTGCTGACCGGCCCCGTGCCGGAGCGCGCCGAGCGCGCCGCCATAAGCGAGCAGAGCCTTGCCGCGCAGTTTGCCAAGACGGGGGGCACCCCGTATTACAGCGCCGGAACCGAGTGCCGCATCGACCCCGATCTCTATCTCCCGGCGAGCGCGATCAACGACCTGCGCCGCCGCCTCATCACAGGACTGAAGGAGGCGCGCGCCGCGCTGCCGGAGCGCCGGAGCCTGCCGGTAGCGCCCCTGCCGCAGGGGAAAAATTACTACTCTGACCCCGCACGCATCTATCAGGTGCTCTCCGCCGAGCAGATGACGCCGGAGCTGGCCGCGCTCAAGCCGGACTATCTCTATGTTCCGGCAGAGGCGCTTGGCGAAGCGCCGGAGCGCATCGAGCCGTTTGCGGCGCAGGGCACGCAGATCGTTGCGGTGCTGCCGCGCGTGGTGACGGACGATCAGGCCGAGGAGCTGGACGGCCTTTTGCGCACTGCCAGAGAAAACGGCGTGCAGCAGGCGCTCGTCGGCAACATGGGACATATTTTCTACGCCCGCCGCGCCGGGATGCAGCTTCGCGGCGACTTCGGGCTGAATGTGTTCAACTCCTACACGGAGGAGCTGCTGCGTCAGGCAGGCTTCCTGTCCGTCACGGCGTCGTTTGAGCTGCGCATGGCGCAGATCCGCGACCTCGCCAAGGCGGTGGACACGGAGATGATCGTCTATGGCCGCCTGCCGTGCATGATTACCGAGCAGTGCGTCATCCGAAACAGCGCAGGGCGCTGCAACTGCCACATTCAAAACAACCTCACCGACCGGCGCGGCTCGGCGTTCCCCGTCGTGCGTGCGTTCGGCTGCCGCAATGTGATCTACAACGCGCATAAGCTCTATCTTGCGGACAAGCGCGAGGACTATGAGTCCGCCGGACTTTGGGGCGTGCGCCTGCTGTTTACGACGGAGACGCCGCGCGAGTGCGTGGAGGTCGCCAAAAGCTATCTGGGGCTTACGGATTACCGCCCGAACGGGTTGACCCGCGGCCTGTACTATAGAGGAGTCGAATAACACCTTGAACATTGTACTTGCATCCGGCTCGCCGCGGCGGCGGGAGCTGCTGGAAATGCTGAAAATCAGCCCGCTGAAGATCATCCCCGCCACCGGCGAGGAGCACCCCGCGCCCGGCCTTGGGCCGGAAGAGACCGTCGCGGCGCTCTCGCGCCAGAAGGCCGATGAGGTTGCGGCGAAATGCGCGCCGGAGGACGTGATTATCGCAGCGGACACGATCGTGTGGTTTGACGGGGAGATCCTCGGCAAGCCGAAGGATCACGACGACGCAGTGCGGATGCTCTCCGCCCTCTCCGGGAAAGAGCATACCGTGTTCACCGGCGTCACCGTGTCGCGCGGCGCGGAAACATCCACGGAGGTGGAAGCGTCCAAAGTACGGTTTCGCGCGCTCTCCGCGCGTGAAATCGAAGCCTACATCGCTACCGGCGAGCCGATGGACAAGGCCGGCGCTTACGGCGCGCAGGGCCGCGCCGCCGTGTTCGTCGAGGGCATCACGGGGGACTTTTTCAACGTCATGGGCCTGCCGCTGTGCAGACTTGGGAAAATGCTTGCGAAGCTGGGAGTCGAGCTCATTTGAACTGGAAAACATTTTTAAAGAAAAAGGGCGTCCGCATCGGCGCGCTCGTGCTGGTCGTGGTACTCATTGCCGCGGTCATCATGGGGAGTCTTGGCGGCCGCGCCGGATTCCTGACGAATCTGGACGGCGCGCTGCGCGCCCCGTTCCAGCAGGCTGCGGCCACGACCGCGAGCTGGCTGGAGAGCATTTATGGCTACATCTACAAATACGACCAGCTCGCCGCCGAGAACGAGGAGCTGAAAAACCAGCTCGCCGCCGCGCAGGCGGAAGCCCGCGAGGGGCGCGAGGCCACGGAGGAAAACGAACGGCTGCGCACGCTGCTGGAGTTCAAGCAGCGCCATACGGACTTTGCGCTGGAATCGGCCAAGGTCGTGTCCTACAGCGCGTCCAACTGGTCGTCGATCATGACGATCAGCAAGGGCGAGGACGCCGGCATCGAGGTGGGCGACAGCGTCATGACCGAGAGCGGCGCGCTCGTCGGTCAGGTCATCGAGGTCGGCAGCAACTGGGCGACCGTCCGCTCCGTCATCGACGTGGATATGAGCGTCGGCGGCTACGTGTCGAACAGCGGCGCGACGGCCATGGTCGTGGGGGACTTCACCCTCATGCAGGAAGGCTGCGTGCGGCTCGGCTATCTCACCGAGGGCGCGAGCATCTTCTCCGGCGACACGGTGCTGACCTCCGGCAAGGGCGGCGCGTTCCCGGCGGGACTCGTCGTCGGCATGGTGGAGGAAGTGCGCACCGAGGCCGGCGGCCAGCAGGTCTACGGCGTGATCCGGCCTGCCTGCGATCTGAACGCGCTGGTGCAGGTGTTTGTCATCAAGGACTTTGAAGTGGTGGAGTGAGCCATGTGGCGTGATCTGATCCGAAAAGAAAAGCTGCGCCATGTCGCGCTGTGCGCGCTGTATCTGGCCGTGACGCTGCTGCTGCAGAACACCGTTTTTGCCCGTATCCGCGTCTTCGGTGCGCGCGCGATGTTCGTGCCCGCTGTGGTCGTCGCCGTCGCAATGTTCAACGGCAGCGTTCCGGGCGCGGTGTTCGGCCTGTTCGCGGGCTTCTTCTGCGACATGGGCTACCCGGAGAACACCGTGCTGTTCACGGCGCTGTTTCCCGTGCTCGGCTTCGGCGCGGGCATGTGCGCGGAATATCTCGTGAACCGCGCGCTGCTGCCGTTTCTGTGCGTGAGCTTCGCCGCGTTTTTGCTCACGGCGTTTTGCCAGATGTTCCGGCTGTGGATTTTTCAGGGCATGGATTTCTGGCCGCTGTTCGGCACGGCGCTGCTGCAAAGCATCCTGTCTCTGCCGCTCGCAATCCCGTATTACTACATCAGCCGCGCCGCCGAACGCCGGCGGGCGCAGAGCTGACCGCTTCCGCTCCGAAAGGATACAGAGAATACCATGGACAGACCAATCAAGCCCGGAAGAATCACCGCGCTGGCTGTGCTGCTGGCACTGCTGCTCGTGATCTTTCTCGTGGCGCTCTATAAACTGCAGATTGTGGAAGGCAATGCGTATTATGAGGAGAGCCGCAACAACGTGGCCTCCACGCAGCGCGTCAAGGCCGCGCGCGGCAGCATCCTCGACCGCTATGGCCGCGTGCTCGTGTCGAACACGAGCTGCAACAACCTCGTGTTCAATACCGACGACCTCTTTGAGCAGGACGATCCGAACGCGGTGCTGCTGCAGATGGTCCGCACCGTGCAGGCCAGCGGCGACACGTATGTCGACGAGCTGCCGGTGACGGCGTCGCCCCCGTTCGAGTACACGGAGATGAACGACACCCAGCGCACGCAGCTCAAAGGCTATCTCAAGTTCGTCGGGCTGGACGAGGACGCAAGCGCCGTGGAGCTGATGAGCTGCTTCCGCCAAAAATTTGAAATCGACAACAACTACTCCGCCGAGGATATGCGCACCATTGCCGGACTGCGCTATTCGATCAAGACGCGGTATATCGACGGGCTGTACCTGCCGGACTATACCTTTGTAAAGGACGCGAGCATGGAGCTGATCTCCTCGCTCATGGAAAACGGCATTTCCGGCTTCGACGTGACCGTGGACTACGTGCGGCAGTATAACACGAACTGCGCCGCGCACCTGCTGGGCTATACGCGCCTGATGGACGCGAAGGACTACGAAGTCTACGGGCCGCTGGGCTATTCGATGGAC
Source organism: Clostridiales bacterium (assembly GCA_004556965.1). Classification (GTDB taxonomy): domain Bacteria; phylum Bacillota; class Clostridia; order Oscillospirales; family Oscillospiraceae; genus CAG-103. The sequence continues at coordinate 53,510 of SFFE01000002.1, forward strand.
GCGGAGGTCGGCAAGGAGGGCGCGGAGTACGCCTTTGAAAAATACCTCCACGGCACGGACGGCGAGGCTGTCGTGACCAAAAACGCCTCCGGCACCGTGACTGGCACGATCTACACCAAGGAGCCGGAGCCGGGCAACAACGTGAGCCTGACGATCGACCTCGATCTGCAGAGCGCGGCGGAAACCGCGCTTGCGAACGGCGTCGAGAGCATGCGTGCGCGGCAGGCTGAAAACGGCGACGTCAGCAGCGTGGCCAGCGGCGGCGCGGTCGTGGCGGTGGATGTGAAAACGGGCGAGCCGCTCGCCATTGCGAGCTACCCGACCTATGATCTTTCCACCCTGTTTGACGGCGACAATTATGAAACGCTCGCAGCCGACGAAAGCAATCCACTGTTCAACCGCGCGCTCATGGGTCAATATTCTCCCGGTTCCACTTTCAAGCCCTGCACCGCCATCGCGGGGCTGACGGAGGGCGTCATCAATACCGGCAGCACGATCACGTGCAACGGCATCTTCACAAAGTATGAAGAGCAGGGCTACGCGCCGCGGTGCTGGATCTACAGCTCCGGCGCCACCCACGGCGCAGACAACGTCACCGAGGCGATCCGCGATTCGTGCAACATCTTCTTCTACACCGTGGGCGACAGCATGAACATCGATACGCTCGCGCGCTACGCCGCGGCGTTCGGTCTGGGCGAGTCCACCGGCATTGAGCTGCCGGAGAGCATCGGTCAGATGGCGACGAAAAAGCTCAAGGAAGAGAAGTACAACGAGGACTGGTATCTCGGCGACTCGCTGCAGGCGGCCATCGGCCAGTCGATCAGCCTGTTTACGCCGCTGCAGCTTGCGGAATACTGCGCCACGATCGCAAACGGCGGCACGCGCCATTCCGCCTCCATCCTGAAATCCGTGCGCAGCTATGACTATACCGAACAGCTCTACGAGGCGGAGCACGAGGTGCTCAGCACCGTGGAGACCAGCGACTACAACTGGGCGGCCGTGCAGCGCGGCATGTACCTCGTGGCGAACGACCCCAGCGGCTCCGCGTACGAGACCTTCGGTACGTATCAGGTGCCCGTCGCCGCCAAGACCGGCACTGCCCAGCTCGGTGAAAACCAGGTCAACAACGCCATTTTTATTTGCTATGCACCTTACGACGATCCGCAGATCGCGGTCGCCGTCGTGGTCGAGCACGGCGTCGCCGGCGCGAGCATCGCCTCCATCGCCCGCGACGTGCTTGACGCCTACTTCACCGTGAAAAACGTCAACGCCTCGGTCGAAACCGAGCTTTCCCTGCTGCCGTAACCATTTGCGCGCAGCGCGATATCACTTCCTGAAATCCCATCCAGAGAGGAGACTCCCCAATGAATATTGCATTAATTGCCCACGACCGGAAAAAGGAACTCATGGTCCAGTTTTGCATTGCCTACTGCGGCATCCTCGCAAAGCATGACCTGTGCGCCACCAGCACCACCGGCAAGCTCGTCAGCGAGGCGACCGGCCTGCCCATCCATACCTACCTGCACTCCTCGCAGGGCTGCCAGCAGATCGACGCCCGCATCACCTACAACGAGATCGACCTCGTGCTGTTTTTCTGCGACGCGGAAAACGAGAGCGGCTTTGACGAGGTGAACAAGATGGCGCGCCTGTGCGACCAGCGGCAGATCCCGTTTGCCAGCAATGTGGCCACGGCAGAGGTGCTGATTCTGGGTCTCAGCCGCGGCGATCTCGACTGGCGCGACATCGTCAACCCCAAGAAATAATCCGGCGACGCGGAAAGGCGCTGCCCCGAAGCGGGCAGCTTTTCGCGTTTCTGCCGATTTGGAAAGGATCCGCAATTATGGAGAAAATCAAACCGCGCACGCTGTCCGGCTTTCTGGAGCTGCTGCCGGAAAAGCAGATGCAGATGGAAAAAATGCTCGCCATCCTGCGCGAGACCTACGCGCTCTATGGCTTCACCCCGCTCGATACCCCGGCGATCGAGGCCGCCGAGGTGCTGCTGGCTAAGGGCGGCGGCGAGACGGAAAAGCAGATCTACCGCTTTCAGAAGGGCGACAGCGACCTTGCGCTGCGCTTCGACCTCACCGTACCGCTGGCGAAGTACGTCGCCGCGAACTACGGGCAATTGACGTTCCCGTTCCGCCGCTACCAGATCGGCAAGGTCTGGCGCGGCGAGCGCGCGCAGCGCGGCCGGTTCCGGGAATTTTATCAGGCGGATATCGACGTCATCGGCGACGGTGCGCTCGATATCCTGAACGAGGCGGAGATCCCCGCCATCATCTATCAGACCTTCACGAAGCTCGGCCTGACGCGCTTTCGCATCCGCGTGAACAACCGGAAGGTCTTAAACGGCTTTTTTGAGATCCTCGGCCTGTCCGAGCGCGCGGGCGACGTGCTGCGCACGATCGACAAGCTCGACAAGATCGGCGCAGAGAAGGTGCACGCCTTGCTCACGGAGGAGTGCGGTGTGTCGGGCGAGAGCGCGGATGAGATCCTCCGCTTCATCTCCGTGCCCGGCACAAGCGCGGACAAGCTCGCGTTTCTTGCGCAGTATCAGGGGCGCAGCGATGTGTTCGATCTCGGCCTCAGCGAGCTGCGCACCGTGGTGGAGTATCTCCCGGCCTTCGGCGTGCCGGAGGAGAATTTCGAGATCGACCTCACCATCGCGCGTGGGCTGGATTACTATACCGGCACCGTGTACGAGACCGTCATGACCGACCACCCGGAGGTCGGCTCCGTCTGCTCCGGCGGGCGGTACGACAATCTGGCCGAGTATTACACGAACAAAAACCTGCCCGGCGTCGGCATCTCCATCGGTCTGACCCGGCTGTTCTACGTCCTGCAGGAGCAGAACATGCTCTCGGAGAACTTGCTCACCGCGCCTGCCGACGTGCTGATTCTGCCGATGACAGACGATCTCTCCGGCGCGATCGCGCTCGCAACAAAGCTGCGCGCCGCCGGGCTGCGCACCCAGCTCTATGGCGAAAAGAAGAAATTCAAGGCCAAAATGGCCTATGCCGATAAGCTCGGCGTCCCGTTCGTCATCTTCCTCGGTGAGGACGAAATCGCGCAGGGCAAGTGTTCGGTCAAAAACATGACCACGGGCGAGCAGCAGACCGTCACGTCCAACGAGGCGCTCCTGATGCTGCGCGTCGCCATCGACGAGCGCAACGCCGGCTCGGTCATCCAAGAATAACGATATCTTGACGTTCAATCAAAAGAAAGGGAAGTAGGAGTATGTTTCAGTCCCGTACCCACAATTGCAGCGAGCTGCGGCTCGAAAACGCCGGGGAGCGTGTGCGCATCGTCGGCTGGATGGAAAATGTCCGCGAGGTCGGGCAGAATTTTGCGTTTGTCGTCGTCCGCGATTTCTATGGCACCACGCAGGTCGTCATCGAGACCGAGGACATGATGCAGATCGTCAAGCCCCTGAACAAGGAATCGACCATTGCGGTCGAGGGCGTGGTGCGCGAGCGCGCCAGCAAGAACCCCAAGCAGGCCACCGGCGACATTGAGATCGTGCCGGATAAGATCGAGGTGCTCGGCCGCTGCCGGTACAACGAGCTGCCGTTCGAGATCAACCGCAGCCGCGACGCGGACGAGGCGCTGCGCCTGAAGTACCGCTATCTCGATCTGCGCAACCCCGCTGTGAAGCAGAACATCATCCTCCGCTGCCAGGTGGTGGCCGCCCTGCGGCAGGCTATGACCGAGCACGGCTTTTTGGAGATCACCACGCCGATCCTCACGGCGTCGTCTCCGGAGGGCGCGCGCGACTATCTCGTTCCCGCGCGCAAGCATCCCGGCAAGTTCTACGCCCTGCCGCAGGCGCCGCAGCAGTTCAAGCAGCTTCTGATGACGGCGGGCTTTGACCGCTATTTCCAGATCGCGCCCTGCTTCCGCGACGAGGACGCGCGCGGCGACCGCAGCCCCGGCGAGTTCTACCAGCTCGATATGGAGATGGCCTTCGCCTGCCAGGACGACGTGTTCGCCGTGCTGGAGGATGTGCTGCCGCCGATCTTCGCCAAGTACGGCACGTACAACATCGCGTCCGAAGCGCCGTTCCGCCGCATCTCCTTCCACGACGCGATGGAGACCTACGGCTCGGATAAGCCCGATCTGCGCATCGACCTCGTCGTGCAGGACATGACCGCGCTCGTGCAGGGCAGCGACTTTGCGCCCTTTGCGGAGGGCAACACCGTCAAGGCCATCGTGGTTGAGGATTGCGCCCTCGCGCGCAAGGCGGTCGATAAGCTCTGCGCCGACGTGGAGGTGCAGTCCGGCATGAAGCCCTACTGGTTCAAGGTGGACGAGCAGGGCAGCTTCACCGGCGGCATCGCAAAGTTCTTAACACCCAATCACGACGCGATTGTCGAGGCCCTTTCTCTAAAACCCGGCTGCTTCGTCGGCGTGACGGCGGGCAAAAAGACCGCTGCGCAGAAGACGGCGGGCGTTTTGCGGAAGATGCTGGGCGCCGCCGTGCCCGGCCATATGGACAAGGAGCGCTACGAGTTCTGCTGGATCGTGGACTTCCCGATGTACGAGATTGGCGAGGAGTCCGGCGAGCTGGAGTTCTGCCACAACCCGTTCTCCATGCCGAACGGCGGTCTGGAGATCCTCGAAAAAGCCGAGCGCGGCGAGGTCGATCCGCTCGACATCTACGCCTACCAGTACGACCTTGTGTGCAACGGCGTGGAGCTGTCCTCCGGCGCGGTGCGAAACCACGACCCGGAGATCATGGTCAAGGCCTTTGAGCTGGTGCGTCTCGGCGAGGACGACGTGAAGGCGAAGTTCCCGGCCATGTACAACGCCTTCTGCTACGGCGCGCCCCCGCACGCGGGCATTGCGCCGGGTGTGGACCGCATGGTCATGCTCCTCGCGGGCGAGGACTCCATCCGTGAGATCATCCCGTTCCCGATGAATAAGAACGCGCAGGACGTCATGATGGGCGCCCCGTCCGAAGTGGAGCAGAAGCAGCTTGACGAGCTGCACATCGCTATAATATCCGATTGACAAACGCTTCGCTGGGAAAGAATCGCGCGGAGAAGGTTTTTTCAGAAAGGGGGGATTTCATGCTTGCAACGATCCAGTCGCTCGGCTGCCGCGGCGTCGGCGGGTACGCGGTGTCGGTGGAGTGCTATGTGTCCAACGGCCTGCCCGGCTTCGACATCGTCGGCCTGCCGGACGCGGCGGTCAAGGAGGCGCGCGAGCGCGTGCGTTCCGCGATCAAGAACAACGGCATGAAATTCCCGGTCAGCCGCCTGACGGTGAATCTCGCCCCGGCGGACACGAGAAAGGCCGGCACGGTGTACGACCTGCCGGTGCTGCTGGGCATTCTCTGCGCCACCGGGGAGCTGAAGCAGCCGGGCGCAACGACGGCATTTTTCGGCGAGCTCAGCCTTGCGGGCGAGGTGCGCCCGGTGCCCGGCGCGCTGCCGATGGCGCTGGCCGCCGCGCGTCTGGGCGTGCGGGAACTGTACGTTCCGGCGGAGAACGCGCCGGAGGCCGCCTTTGCCGACACGGTGACGGTGTACCCCGTGCAGAACGTGGCGCAGCTTCTGGCGCATCTGCGTGGCGAAGAGAACATCCAGCCCGCCCGGCCGCCGGAGCTGACGGCGCAGACGGCGTTTTCCGTGGACTTCGCGGAGGTGAAGGCGCAGGAAAACGTCAAGCGCGCGCTGGAGGTGGCCGCCGCGGGCGGACACAACGTGCTGCTCATCGGCCCGCCGGGCGCCGGCAAGTCCATGCTCGCCAAGCGCCTGCCGACGATCCTGCCCGAAATGAGCCGCACGGAAATGCTCGAGACCACGGAGATCCACTCCGTTCTGGGGCTGACCGGGCATGAAAACCCGGTCGTTATGCAGCGGCCCTTCCGCGCGCCGCACCACACGGTCTCGCACGTGGCGATGGCCGGGGGCGGCACCGCGCTCAAGCCCGGCGAGATGAGCCTTGCGCACAACGGCGTGCTGTTTCTCGACGAGCTGCCGGAGTTTGACCGCAACGTGCTGGAGACGATGCGCCAGCCGCTCGAGGACGGCTGCATCACGATCGCGCGCGCGAGCGGCTCGGTGACGTATCCGAGCCGGTTCATGCTCGTGTGCGCCATGAACCCCTGCAAATGCGGGTGGTACGGCCACCCGTCCGGCCGCTGCCGCTGCTCGCCGAGCGACGTGCGCAGGTACCATGCGCGCATCTCCGGCCCGCTGCTCGACCGCATGGATCTCATCGTCGAAGTCCCCGCGCTGGAGTTCGAGGAGCTGTCCGCCAAGGCGGGCGGCGAGAGCTCGGCGGAAATCCGCGCCCGCGTCAACGCCGCGCGTGAAACGCAGCGCCGCCGCTTCGGCGCGCAGGGCGCGGAGTCCAACGCGCATATGAGCCCGCGCGAGCTGGGCGAATACTGCCGCCTGTCCCCGGCGTGCGAAACGCTCATGCGTCAGGCGTTTGACCGCATGGGGCTGACCGCGCGCAGCTACGACCGCATTTTGCGCGTGGCGCGCACGATCGCCGATCTCGACGGCGCGGAAAGCATCGGCCCGGCGCATCTCGCCGAGGCCATCCAGTACCGCACGTATGATTTCACGGTGGACGAGGGCTGAGCGCCGCCGGAGTGTTGACAATGCGCCGCCGGGGGTGCTATCATAATTTTACCTGTGATTCAGAAAGAAAGAGGGCGTCTTTATGGACGATCAAAACCGCTATCAGTCGTATCCGGGCGGATATGACCCATACCCGCCGCGGAACCCGCAGCCCGGCAAGAGCGAGGCGACCACGAGCATGATTCTCGGCATCGCGTCGCTGGTGTGCTGGTTTTTCGGCTATACCGTCATCGGCTCTGTCATCCTCGGCATCATCGGTCTGGTGTATGCCTCCAAGGCCAAGCAGGCCGGAAACCAGAGCGGCACGCGCACGGCGGGCTTTGCCTGCTCGCTGATCGGGCTGATCGGCGGCTGCATTGCGATCGTTGCGCTGATCGTGCTCAGCGCCGTGTTCGGCGCGGCGTTCGGCTCCATGTTTGGAATTCTTTCCGCGATTTGAGCTTCATCCCGCTTGTCGGAAAAGGGCGTCCGAGGGATGCCCTTTTTTGATTTTATATCTTTTTGTAAAGGAACCGTAGCATGAATGACATTTTGTTGCTCAAGCCCGGCGAGATTTTCCTCAAGGGACTGAACAAGCACTATTTTGAAGAAAAACTGGTCAACAATCTCAAGCGCCGGCTCAAGCCCATCGGCCGCTTCAAGGTCACGTCCCTGCAATCGACGATCTACGTCGAACCACTGGACGGCGAGGCCGATCTCGACGCGGCCATGGAGGCCGTGCAGCAGGTGTTCGGCGTGGCGACGATCTCGCGCGCGGCGGCCTGCGAGAAGGACAAGGACGCGATCACGGAGCTGGCCAAGACGTACCTGCACGACGCGATGACCGCCGCAAAGACCTTCAAGGTCGAGACCAAGCGCTCGGACAAGCGCTTTCCCATGACGAGCATCGAGTTGTCGCAGTATGTCGGCGGGGAGCTGGCCGAGGCATTTCCCAACACGCGCGCGGAGATGCACGACCCGGAGCTGGTCGTACATCTGGAGGTGCGCGAATACGCGGCGTATGTTCACGCCCAGCCGGTGCCCGGCGCGGGCGGCATGCCCGTCGGCTGCAACGGCAGCGCGGTCACGCTGCTCTCCGGCGGCATCGACAGCCCCGTGTCGTCGTATATGATTGCAAAGCGCGGCGTGCGGCTCGTGCCGGTGCACTTTTTCTCCTTCCCGTACACGTCGGAGCTGGCGAAGGAAAAGGTGCTCGACCTGGCGAAGCTGCTCACGGCGTATACCGGCCGCATGACGCTGCAGATCGTCCCCTTTACGCACATTCAGGAGGAGATCCGCCGCCAGTGCCCGGAGGAATACTTCACGCTCATCATGCGCCGGTTCATGATGCGCATCGCGCAGAATATTGCGGAGCACAACGACTGCAAGGCCATCGTCACCGGCGAAAATCTCGGTCAGGTCGCGAGCCAGACGATGGAGGCCATGGCCTCCACGCAGGCGGTCACCGACCTGCCGGTGCTCCAGCCGCTGATCGGCATGGACAAGGCGGAGATCATCCAGATCGCCCGGCGCATCGGCACGTTTGACACCTCCATCCTGCCGTATGAGGACTGCTGCACGGTGTTCACGCCGCGCCATCCCAAGACGCACCCGGTCGTGGCCGACGTGGCGCAGGCGGAAAGCGTGCTCGATATCGACGCGCTTGTGCAGGAAGCGGTAGACGGAATAGAAAGGATTCGGATCGGATATGAATGCTGAGATCATTGCGGTCGGCACCGAGCTGCTGCTGGGCGAGACCGTGAATACGGACGCTGCGGACGTGGCGCGCCTGCTCTCGGAGCTGGGCATCAACGTCTATTGGCAGACCGTCGTGGGCGACAACCGCCGCCGCCTGGAGCAGTCGGTCGCGCTGGCGCGCACGCGAGCGGATATCATCATCACCACGGGCGGGCTCGGCCCAACGTGCGACGACCTGACGAAGGAGGTCGTGGCCGGGGCGTTCGGGCTGAAGCTCGTGCTGAACGAAGCGGAGGAGGCGCGCCTGCGCGGTCTGTACCGCGAGCGCAACAGCTATATGACGGAAAACCACCTCCAGCAGGTCATGCTGCCGGAGGGCTGCACCGTGCTGCAAAACGACTGGGGCACCGCACCCGCCTGTGCGTTTGAAAAGGACGGCTGTCTCGTCATCATGCTGCCCGGCCCCCCGCTGGAGTGCGGCCCGCTGCTGCAATACCGTGTGCGCCCGCTGCTGGAGGCGCGGTCGGACAGTCTCATTCTCTCGCACAGCGTCAAGATTTTTGGCATCGGCGAGGGCACGATGGAGTACCGTCTGCGCGACCTCATGAACGAAATGACGAACCCCACCCTTGCGCCGTATGCCAAGGAGGGCGAGTGTCTCGTGCGCGTCACGGCCAAGGCAAAGACAGCCGGGGAAGCCGAAGCGATGATCGCTCCGTGGGTCGAGCGCGTGCAGCGCGAGCTGGGCGAGTTCGCCTACGGCGTGGACACGCCGAATATCCAGACCTGCGCCATGGAGCTGCTCATGCAGCAGGGTAAGACGATCGCCGTCGCCGAGAGCTGCACCGGCGGCCTCGTCGGCGATCTGATGACGAACGTGCCCGGCGCGTCCGGCGTGTTCAAGGGCGGCGTCATCGTGTATACGGATGAGATGAAAGCACGTCTGCTCGGCATCGACCCGGCGTATATCGCGCAGCACGGCGCCGTCAGCCGCGAGGTGGCCATCGCCATGGCGGAGCGCGCGCGCCAAACGCTCGGCGCCGATCTCGCCCTGAGCGTCACCGGCCTTGCCGGGCCTGCGGGGGACGGGGTGCACACGGTCGGCACCGTGTTCGTCGCGCTCGCCGCGCCGGAGGGCACGTATGTCCGCCGGCTGTATAAAGACAAGTGGGGCCGCGAGCGCATCAAGCACGCCGCCGCCAACCACGCCTTCGACATGGTGCGCCGTTATCTCACCGGCCTGCCTGTCGAGTTCGACGAAACCTGCTGAACGAAACACGCCCTGCGTATGTACTGCGCAGGGCGTGTCTGGCATGGAACTCATTTGCAAAGAACGGTTGACATAACATGGGGCACTTTGGATTTTCCTATATCGGTCTGGTGTTTTTACTGCTGCTTCTGGTACCGAATCTGCTCTGGACACGTTACAAGCCGGCGGGGTACACCCCGTCAGGTGAGAACCGCGTTCTGGCGGCATTTGAGCGTGTGGGAGAGGTGAGTACCGTGGTCACGTCGCTGCTATTTTCCGATACGAACCCGCACGGATGGTCAGCGTGGTCTTGGTGGCTGATTGCAGCCTGCATGCTCATGGCGCTGTATGAATTCTGGTGGATCCGGTATTTCCGCAGCGAAAGAATGTTGGCGGATTTTTATCGCAGTCTGCTCGGCGTCCCGGTCGCGGGTGCGACGCTGCCAGTGGCGGCGTTCTTTCTGCTGGGGATCTATGGCCGCGTCGTCTGGCTGATGCTCTCGGCTGTCATCCTTGGCGTCGGGCACATCGGCATTCACCTGCAGCACCGGAGCGCGCTTGACTGATAAAAGAATCCCACGCCTGATGGTACGTACCATCAGGCGTGGGATTCTTTTATCATAAATGCCTGGCTTTTGGATATGTGCCCGATGCATTGCGTTGCGTCTCGCAACGCACGCCGCGTCTCCGACGAGACCCAACGAAGTGGTCTCGGAGGATCAGAAAGAACGGGGAAGCGGAGATGGAGCCGCCGCGCCCTGCGCGGCTGCGAAATGGAGCGCGCCCGTTCTGACGCTTTCAGTCCAGCTCCTTGAGGAAGCAGCGGCGGCGCTTGTGCTGCTCTTTGTCGAGCTTGCGCCACTGGGCGAGAATTTTGTCGTTCGTCTCCAGCATCGGGCCGGTCTCGGCAAACTGAATCTCGTGCCGGATGCAGCTCTGGCAGACGTGGTCGAGAATGACGGCGTTGATGCCGGCGGTCTGCAGGTCGGGACGCACGGCGATCAGCAGCATGACGAGCGTGTCGCTGTGCTTCATGTCGTGCAGCACGTTGTACCAGCCGAAGGGAAAGAGCTTGCCGCTGCACGCCTGCAGCGCGACGGAGGGATCCGGCAGGCTGACGCCGAAAGCGACCATGTTCTCCTGTTCGTCCATGACAAAGCACGCAAACTCCGGGTTCACCAGCGGAATGAACTTATCCGCGTACCGGTTGATCTGCTCATCCGAAAGCTCCACCACGCCGTAAAGCGGGGCGTAGGCCGCGTTCACGAGCTGGAATACCTGCCGCACGTAGGGGCGGTATTCCGATTTGCGGCGCAGCTGCGCCACGTGCAGATTTTTGCGCTCCAGAATGCGCTGCGCGAGCCGGTGCAGACGCTCGGCATCCTCGCTGCCGGCGGCTGGCGCGGTGATGCGGTACTCGATCCAGTCCACATCCTTGTGATAGCCGAGCCGTTCCAGATGCTCCGGATAATACGGATGGTTATAATTTGTGATAAACAGGCTCCGGCGGTCGAAGCCCTCTACGAGCATGCCCTCGCGGTCGAGATCGGTAAAGCCGAGCGGGCCGTGCACCTCCGTGCAGCCCTTTTCGCGCGCCCAGCTTTCCACGGCGGCGAACAGCGCGGCGGACACGTCCGCGTCGTCGATGAAATCGACCTGAGAAAAGCGCATCCGATGCGTGCCAAATTTTTCGTTGGCCTTGTGACTGAGAATCGCGCCGATCCGTCCGACGATTTCCCCGTCCCGGTAGGCGAGAAACGCCTTGGCCTCGCAGTAGGCAAAGGCGGGATTTTTCCCCGGCGTCCAGTCGGCGAGGTCGTCGCTGTAAAACGAGGGAATGAAATTGGGGTTGCCCCGGTAAAGCTCGTTGGGATAGTTCATGAACCGGCGAAGCTGCGCTTTCGTCACGACCTCTTCAATGGTGACGGCGCTGGCCGTTGTGCTGCAAACCTCCGTGGGGATTCCTCCTCTGCTGACAGACCACAGTCTGCGAATTCCTCCCTATCTTATACCTGTTTTCTACAAAATTCAATTCCAATTCCCATTGCTTTTTCCTCACAATTTTCTTAAGATGAGATCAAGAACGGAGCACGGCGCAATCATATGCCGTCACAGACGAAGAACCGCCGTGACGGCAGGCATGGCTTGCTTTTGTGTGCGTTCGCGCGGCCAAAAATTCCGGACACGGTTGGATGACCGTGAAAATTATACTAGTTGTTATCAAACGAAGAACAGATTACGCACTGTTGCAGGGTGCGTTCGATTTCCGAACAGACGTTCGCCAATCACCTGCTGCTGTGGTGAATATATATTGTGACCTGAAAAATATTGCATGCGCCAAAAACAGTTTTTTGCTGGATTTCAGGCGCCTTTTTTGTCGGTTTGGCCGAAAGTTCGAAAAATGGAAGAAAAAGAGAAACTATATATAAATATAGTATTGATTAACTGTCAGAATGTGATAAAATGATTCAGAATCGAGTAGTATGCGATTTTTGCAATTTCCCGTCGAGGAGGGACGCCATGACCGCTGCGGAACAACAACTGATCGGGTGTCTCCGCGCGTTCTGCCGGAATGAACCGGCTGACCGCGTGTCGGGCGTGCAGCCGGAGGAGCTGCACCGGCTCGCCGCCGTACATAAGCTGGTGCCGGTGGTGTATGAAGCGCTCTCCGGTGAGCCGGAGGCGTTCGGCGAAGCACGTCTTCGCTGGAAGCAGGAGGCGACGCTCTCCGTCGCCCTGCAGGCCAAGCGGACGGAAGCGGCGCTGCGCCTGTGCGCGGCACTGAACGCGGTGGACGTGCCCTACGCGCTGGTCAAGGGACTGATCTGCCGCAGCCTGTATCCGCACCCGGATCACCGCGCCTCGGCGGATGAGGATCTGTTCGTCCTGCCGGAGCACCGCGCGGCCTGTGAGGCCGTGCTGGAAGCGCAGGGGCTTGTCTGTGCGGAGCCTGGTGAGACGGAGTCAAACTGGAGCTGCGCGGAGAGCGGCCTTGCCATTGAGCTGCATCTGCAATTGTTTTCGGAGGAGTACGAAGCCGAGCGGCGGATGAACGCCTATTTCAGAGAAGCCGCCGCGCGCTGCGAATTTGAGACGGTCTCCGGCGTGCCGGTGCGCACGCTTGCGCCGCAGGATCATTTTCTGCTGCTTGTGTGCCACGCGCTCAAGCATTTTCACTACAGCGGCTTTGGTCTGCGCACGCTGAGCGATATCGGGCTTTTTGCCACGCGCTACGGCAGCCGGTTCGACTGGACGGAGATCCGGCGGATGCTGGACGAGGTGGGCGGCATGGTGTTTTGCAGCCACGTGCTGCACATCTGCCAGACGCAGTTTGTTTATGACGGCGCGGCGGCGGGCTATATCCCGGAGATCGCCGGCTCGGACGAGGCGCTGCTCACCGATGTGCTCGACGCCGGCGTCTACGGACAGAGCACGATGAGCCGCAAGCACAGCGCGAACATCGTGCTGCAGAATCTGAAACACGCAGAACCGGGAAGCGGGCGCGGCGGCGTGCTGCGCGCGCTGTTTCCGCCGCGCGCGGCGCTCGTTTCGCGCTACCCGGCACTGAAAAAAGCGCCCGTGCTGCTGCCGGCCGTCTGGCTGGCGCGCATCGGGACATACGGCGCGGATATGCTGCGCGGCAAACTGCCGCGCGCTTCCGCGGCCGAGAGTATCGAGCTTGGAAAAAGACGAACGGAACTGATGAGACAGTATGGAGTTTTCGAGGAAAGTCAAACAGAAGATCGCTGACGGTACCTTCCGCGAGATGTGGGCCGAGGCCAAATGGATGTTCACCTACATCCGCCGCTACCGCGCGGTGGTATGCATCCACATCGTCCTCGGCATCCTCGGCACGATGATGTCCCTGCTCTCCAGCGTCGCCATGAAGCAGCTTATCGACGTGGTCACCGGTTTTGAGACCGGCGCGATCTGGACGGCGGCGGCCTATATGGCGGGCATGATGGTCGGAAGCGTGCTGATGCAGGCGGCTGCCTCGCGCATCGCGGCGGTCATCAACATCCGCGTGCAGAACGGCATTCAGGCCGAGGTGTACGACCGGATGCTGCGCACCGACTGGGAGTCGCTCGAACAGTTTCGCAGCGGCGACCTGCTCAACCGTCTCAACGGCGACGTCAGCAGCGTGGCCAGCGGCGTGACGAGCTTTTTGCCGAGCTTCGTCTCCGGCGCGGTGCAGTTTGTCGGCTCGCTCGTCATCATTTTGTGCTACGACCCCGTCATGGCGCTCATCGCGCTCGTCGGCGCGCCGCTGTCGGTCGTCTGCTCGCGCGTGCTCGTGCGCCGGATGCGCGACTATAACAAACGTATGAAGACCATCAGCAGCGAGGTCATGTCGTTTCACGACGACTCGTTCCGCAATCTCACGTCCATCAAGGCGTTCGGCGTTATGGACGGTTTCCGCGACCGGATGCTTGCCATGCAGGAGAAATACCGCGCCGCGTTTCTGGACTATAACCGCTTTTCCGTCACGGCGAGCATGGTCATGTCGCTCGTCGGACTGCTCATTTCGGCCGGGTGCTTCGGCTGGGGCGTGTACCGTCTGTGGACGCACGCCATCTCCTACGGCACCATGACCATGTTCCTGACGCTGACGAATATGCTGCGCGCCGCGTTTTCCACAATCATCGGTCTGGTGCCGACGGCGATCTCCATCACCACCTCCGCCGGGCGTCTCATGGCGGTCGTGGAGCTGCCGGAGGAGCCGGGTGCGCGCGACGCGGCACCGGACTTCACCGGCGACTGCACCGTCACGCTCGACGACGTGACCTTTGCCTATCAGGACGGGGAGCCGGTGCTGGAGCACATCCACTTTTCCGCTGCCCCCGGCGAGATCGTGGCGCTGACCGGCCCCTCCGGCGAGGGGAAGACGACTATGATCCGCCTGATGCTGGGGCTGATCCGTCCGCACGAGGGCAGGGCGGTGCTCACGGACGAGAGGGGCGCGGCGCACCCCATCTCCGCCGCGACGCGCAGCGCCTTCAGCTACGTGCCGCAGGGCAACACCGTTTTTGCCGGCACGATCGCGGACAATCTCCGCATGGTTTGCCCGGAGGCGACGGACGCGGCGCTGATCGCGGCGCTGAAGACCGCCTGTGCATGGGAATTTATCGAAAAGCTGCCGGACGGCATTTACAGCGGCACCGGCGAGCTGGGGCACGGCCTGTCCGAAGGGCAGGCGCAGCGCATCGCCGTGGCGCGCGCACTGCTGCGCCGCGCGCCGATCCTGCTGCTGGACGAGGCGACCAGCGCGCTCGATGAGGACACCGAGCGGCGGATGCTGCAAAACATCATGGACAGCGGCGATGTGCGCACCTGCATCCTCATCACACACCGGCCGAATACCGCCCGCATCTGCAACCGGCGCTATGTGCTGCGCGGCACGGCGCTGTCTGAGGCGGCGGAAGAGGAGCTGCGCGTATGAAGAAGATTTTCGCTGCGGACGTGCTCATTCCGGAATACCGCGCGCTGCTCGCGGAGGGGGCGGAGCTTCCCCTGGTCGTCTCCGGCGGCAGCATGCTGCCGTTTCTGGCGCCGGGACGGGACATGGTGTATCTCAAAGCGCCGGAGCGCCCGCTGCGCCGGGGCGACATTGCGTTTTACCAGCGCCCGAACGGGCAGTACATTCTACACCGCGTCTGCCGCGCCGAGGGGGAAAGCCTGTGGTTCGTGGGCGACGCGCAGGATGTGGTGGAAGGCCCCTTGCCGCAGAGCTGCGTGTTTGCGTATGTGACGGCGGCGCGCCGCAAGGACAGGGTGCAGAAGCCCGGCGTGTTCTGGTGGGATTTCTTTGCCGGGCCGTGGCTGTGCCTGATCGGGCGGCGGCAGCGCATTTTGAAGCTCTACGGCAAACTGAAATAACCTGTATTTTGATCGCACTGCGATCCATGTGCGGCAGGGGGGAATACGATGCGGATTTCGTTGGATTATGAAGAAATGATCCCGGTGAACGGCGACCGGCAAAGCATCCGGATTCGCTCGGCGGACGCGGAGCATCCGGTGATGCTGTTTCTCCACGGCGGCCCCGGCGTGTGCAACCGGCATCTGGTGCTGCGGCACAACGGCGCGCTGGCCGACCGCTTTACGCTGGTGTGCTGGGATCAGCGCGCCTCCGGCAAAAGCTTTCGCCCCGAGCAGCTCCGCCAGAGCCTGACGCCGGAGCAGTATGTGGAGGATACGCGGGCGGTGGTGGAATACCTGTGCCGCCTGTTTGGAAAGAATAAAATCTTCGTCGTCGGCCATTCCTGGGGCTCGTATCTGGGCGTGCGGCTGGCGCAGCAGTACCCGGAGCACGTGCAGGCCTATATCGGCGTGGGCCAACTGGTCAACGGCGGGGAAAACGAACGCCTTGGCTACGAATTTGCGCTGGAGATGGCCCGGACGGCCGGCAATCAGAAGGAGATCCGGAAGCTGGGCGCGCCGCCGGTGAACGGCGTGTATGCCTCCCACGACGCCATGCTGGCGCAGCGGGACTGCGTGGCCAAATACGGCGGCGTGGATTATCACCATCGCGGCGGGATGATCTCGTCCATGGTGCTTCCGCTGCTGCGGACGAAGGAATACCGCCTTTCGGAGATCGTCCAATACGCCAAAGGCGGAATGTACACCTCGGACACGCTCTGGAACGAGGTTGTCGCCTGCAAATTTGACGAGACGGTGCCGAGTCTGTCGGTCCCGGTGCTCATCACGCAGGGTGTTCACGATTATACGACGGCCTATGCGCTGGCCGAGGCGTGGTTTCAAAAGCTGTCCGCGCCGAAAAAGGAGTGGGTCTCCTTTGCGGAGTCGGCGCACTCGCCGAATTATGAAGAAGCGGAAAAGTGGAACCGGGTGGTATCGGAGTTCTGCCTTTCCTGCCTGTGAGCCGGCCGAAGCGGCCGGAGCAAAAACCATTGATGGGAGAAGACAAGCATGCATGCATCCAAAGATTACATCCTCCGCGAGATCGCGGGCGAGACCATTCTCATTCCGTCCGGCGCAGCGGCGCAGAAGTTCAACGGCCTTGTCACGCTCAACGAGCTGGGCAGCTTCATCTGGAACGCGCTCTCTGAGGACCTGACGCTCGACGCGCTTTCCGCGCGCATCACCGACGTGTACGAGATCGACGCCGCGACCGCAAAGGCGGACGCGGAGGAATTCCTGGCCGAGCTGCGCAAGGTCGGCGCACTGGAGGACTGAGCGGGCAATGATCGACATTCACGCCCACATCCTCCCCGGACTGGACGACGGCTCGGACAGCCCGGAGACCTCGCTCATGATGGCGTATGCCGCCGTGGAGTCCGGCGTTACGGCGATCATCGCCACGCCGCACTGCAACCAGCGCGGCCTTTATGAAAACTATGCCTCGCCGGAGCTGACCGGGCGGCTGGAGCGGCTGCGCGGCGAGATCAAAGCCGCCGGCATCCCGCTGGAGGTGTATCAGGGCATGGAGGTGTTCGGCACGCGCGACGTGCCCCGCCTGCTGCGCGAGGGAAAGCTGCTGACGCTGAACGGCAGCCGCTATCTGCTGATCGAGTTTGCCTTCCGGGAGGATCCGCTGTATATGGACCGGCTCGTCCACGCAATTCTGGAGGACGGGGTGATCCCCATCGTGGCGCACCCGGAGCGGTATGTGCATCTGCAGGATATCCCCGATATCCTCTATGACTGGGTGAGCGACGGGATCGGCGTCCAGATCAACAAGGGCAGCCTGTTCGGCAAGTTCGGCCGCCACGCGCAGCAGCTTGCAATGGCGCTGCTGTGGAACGATCTCGTCACCTGCGTGGCGAGCGACGCGCACGGCGCCGAGATGCGCACCACCGACCTGGCGGACGCGCAGGACTTTTTGACGATGGAGTTTTCCGGCGAGCTGGCCGAGCGGCTGCTCACGGAAAATCCGCGCCGCATTTTATCCGACGAGCCCCTGCTGCAGGGCAGGCCGGCTCCATTTTCCTGAAACATTCCGAGGTGCTGTTGTGAAGAAACTGACTGCGATTATTTTATCCGTACTCATGGTGCTGTCTGTGGGCGGGCTGGTGGTGTATGTGTTTCACCAGAAGACGGTTAATGGCGGCGAAGCGCCGGTGATTGCGTTTGCGTCCGACGTGCTGGAGGTGCCGACGACCGCGACGGAGGAAGACCTGCTCCAGGGCGTCACCGCGACGGATGCGGAGGACGGCGACGTGACGCTTCGTTTCGGACAATACGGTGAAGGTGACATACGCTGCCTTTGACTCCCAGAGCCATGTCACAAAAGCGACGCGCAGCGTGCGCTATACGGACTATACGTCCCCGCGCTTTACGCTCTCCGGGCCGCTGGTGTTTACCGAGTCCGGCGTGGCGGACCTGCTGCAGCGCGTCGGCGCGCAGGACTGCATCGACGGCGATCTGAGCGGCCGCGTCAAGGTCTCCTCGAAGGACAACGGCTCGCTCGTCTCGTCCATCGGCTCGCACGCGGTGGAGTTCCGCGTGACGAACAGCATGGGCGACACGGCGTATCTCACCGCGACGGTGGACGTTGTGAACGGCAACGCAAACAGCGTGCAGATCACGCTTTCGAGCTATCTGGTCTACCTCGCGCAGGGCGAGGAGTTCAACCCCGGCGCTTACGTCACGAGCTTTGTCCGGGGCGACAAAACCTATACGAACACGGCCGACGGCGTGGCGATTGATTCGAACGTCGATCCCGCGACGCCCGGCACGTATGAAGTGACCTATACGGTCGATAACAGCTACACGCGGCTGATCGTCGTGGTGGAATGAAGGGCGGGTGACAGCATGGAAGAAAAGAAATCCGCAGCAGTGCAGGAGCGCGGCGTGGTCGAGCGCATGCACCCGCTGCTGCTCATCCGCGAGGTGCTGCGCAAGCTGTGGGCCGTCGTTATGGTGGCGGTGATCCTGGCCTCCTGTGCCTATGTGGCCGCCGCGCAGTTTTACACGCCGCAGTATCAGACGCGCACGACCTTTGTTGTGTCCACGCGCGGCAACTCCTCGTCGGTGTATTCCAACCTCAATGCCGCGACCGGCATGGCGCAGTCCTTCTCGCAGGTGCTTGGCAGCGACGTGATGAAAAAGCGCGTCGCGCAGGATCTGGGCGTCGAGCAGATCGATGGTGAGATCAGCGCCGTCGCCATTGAGGAGACGAACCTGCTGGAGATGCGCGTCACGTCGGATAATCCGCGTATGGCGTATCTCATCACCCGCGCCGTCATCAACAACTACGGCGATCTGGCCAGCACCGTGCTCAGCAACATCTCACTGGAGATCCTGCAGCAGCCGCGCATCCCGACCGCGCCGGTCAACGCGTCCAACGCGCTGCACACCGCGAAGCTCGCGGGGCTTGCCGGCGCTGCGCTGGTCATCGTGCTGCTGTGCGTGCGCGCCTATCTGCGGGATACGGTCAAGTCCGAGGACGAGGTCGAGAGCAAGCTGGACACGAAGCTGCTGGCCGCCGTCCGCCACGAGCGCAAGTACAAAACGTTCCGCGCCGCGCTCGCGCACAAGAAGACCAGCATCCTCATTACGAACCCAACGACGGGCTTCCTCTTTGTCGAGACGTTCAAAAAGCTGCGCACCCGCGTGGAATACCAGATGCGCCGCAGCCACGGCAAGGTCGTCATGGTCACCTCTGTGCTGGAGGACGAGGGCAAGTCCACCGTCTCCGTCAACCTCGCGCTGGCAATGGCACGAAAATATAGAAACGTGCTGCTCATCGACGCGGACATGAAAAAACCCGCTGTGCACAAGATCCTCGGCTATCAGGACGAGGAATATGCCACCCTGCCGGAGCTGCTGGCGGAGAAGGTCGCCCTGCGCGATGCGCTGCTGGTTGATCCGGAGCGGCGTCTTGCGACGCTGCTGGGCCGCCGCGGCGTGGAAAATTCAACCGAGCTTTGCGGCGGCACATCCATGCGCCAGCTCCTCGCGGCCGCACGGCAGCAGATGGACGTCGTCATCGTCGATACGCCGCCGATGGCCGTCAGTCCCGACGCGGAATGCATCGCGGACGTTGCAGACGCCGCTGTGCTCGTCGTCCGGCAGGATCAGGCGCCCGTGCGCGTCATCAACGACATGATCGACGTGTTGAACCACAGCAAAGCGGAGCTGCTCGGCTGTGTGCTCAACAACTTCTACTCCGCCGACTTCACCGACCGGTACAGCTACGGTTATGGCGGAAAATATGGGTACGGCGGCAAGTACGGCTATGGAAAATACGGCTACGGCAAGCGCAGCGCAGCACCGGACGCAGGGGAGGAGGACGCAGAATGAATCAGGAACAGAACACCGCATCCCCGTTGAGCCTGCGGCGCATCTTCTCGGCGTTTCTGCGCGGGCTGCGCCGGCTCTGGTGGGTCACGCTGCTGCTCGTCGTGCTGCTCGGCGGCGCGCTGGGCTTCCGTGCGTGGCGCAGCTATGTCCCGCAGTATACCGCTTCCGCGACCTTTACCGTCTATGTCGGCAACCCGCTGCAGGCGAGCACCCCGGTCTATAACTCCGCCACCGCGGAGCAGATGGCCAAGACGTTTCCGTACATTCTTACGAGCGGCGTGCTCAGCGAAGTGGTGCAGACTGATCTCGGTCTCACATCGCTGCCGGCAATCTCCGCCTCGGCGGTGGAGGGCGCGAACCTCTTTGTGCTGAGTGTGACCGGCTCCGACCCGCAGCTCTGCTACGACGTGCTGCAGTCGGTGATTGAAAACTATCCGCAGGTTGCGGAGTTCGTCGTCGGCTCCACAATCCTCACCGTTGTGGACGAGTCCGGCGTGCCCACGCAGCCGGTCAACGCGCGCAACTGGATAGGTGCGGCCAAGCAGGGCGCGCTCATCGGTTTGGTGATCGGCCTTGTGCTCATGCTCCTGTACGGCCTGTCGAAATCGACCGTTATGGGCAAGGAGGACCTGCAGACGGTGGCGAACGCCAAGTACCTCGGCGCGCTGCCGGAGATCAGCGTTAAGCGCCGCAGTAAGTCGGTGCAGCCGGTTGTCTCCCTGCGCGAAACGGACAGCCGCGCCTTCCGCGAG
The DNA here is from genome assembly GCA_004556965.1 of Clostridiales bacterium. Classification (GTDB taxonomy): domain Bacteria; phylum Bacillota; class Clostridia; order Oscillospirales; family Oscillospiraceae; genus CAG-103. Next base: position 74,044 of record SFFE01000002.1, read on the forward strand.
GCGTTCCGCCTCGTGACGGTGCGCGTGGAAAAGAGCATGAAGGCGCATGGCTACAAGACGGCCATCGTCTGCAGCGCCATCCCCGGCGAGGGCAAGACCACCGTGGCGTATAACCTGGCGCTGTCGCTCGCGCGGCACGAGCGCCGCGTGCTGCTCATCGACTGCGACCTGCGCAACCCGTCCGTGTACCGGATGGTGCGGCAAAAGCCGAGCGTGGGCCTGTCGGAGTATCTGCGCGGCGGCGTCTCGCTGGAGCAGATCCTGCACCCCGCGCAGGAGCCGGATGCGCCGGACGTGATCTTTTCCGGCCGCCGGGTGGATTCTGCCGCCGAGCTGCTGGGCAGCAAGGCCTTTGCGGAGCTGCTGTCGCAGCTGCGCCGGAGCTATGACTGCATCCTGCTCGATACCCCGCCTTGCTCCATGCTCTCGGACGCGACCGAGCTTGCCGAACAGGCAGACTGTGCCGTCATGGTCGTCAAGCAGAACTTCGCCAGCAAAGCCAGCGTGCTCAACAGCCTGACCACGCTCAGTGAGTATGGCATCCCTGTCGTGGGCTACGTGCTCAACGCCTTCTCCGGCAGTGTGATTAACAAATACGGCTATGGGTATGGTTACGGCTATGGTTACGGCTATGGCTACGGATATGGGTATGGGTATGGCTACGGCAGCAAATATGGCTACGGCGAATACGGCGACGAGCGGAAAAAATAGCTCTGGGAAACCGGTATCCGGAATGAAAAGATACAATTAAATAGAGAACCGTACAGACTGCTTATATTCTTGACTTTGCTGCCTTAATTTTGACGGGAAACCGGCAATTTTTTGGGGAGAAATCAGATAGATTTTATAAAAAGTTAGAAAAGTCGAATTAGATTGTCGAAACGGGTTGACAAGGAGACACCATTGCGATATAAGTTATAATATGGAATTATATAGGAATGCGACAAATTTGGCAAACCATGTCAAACGTGTCGCCAATTCGTGTTTCCTGCGCTCCGGAAGAGGTGAAGGAAATTTGAAAGCAATTCAAGGTGTGGTTTTGCGGGAGATTGCAGGCGAGCATCTTCTGATCCCGACCGGACAGGTGGCGCTGCAAATCCATGGCATGATTAACCTCAGCGAGAGCGGACTTGTCCTGTGGAACACGCTGCAAAGCGATTGCACGGAGCAGGAGCTTGTGAATACCCTCCTCGCAGAATATGACGTTGACCGGGAAACCGCTGCAGCCGATGTGCATGCATTTGTGGCGCAGATGACAAAAGTCGGATTGCTGTGCGAATCGGATGAGGAATCGAAATGAGCAAGCAGAAAAGGAATGGAACCGCAAAAAAGAGTGGCAGGATCCTGCTGATTGTGGTTACGATACTGGCACTGTTCCTGCTGGTGTTTCTGATATGGAAGCTGATCGACCGTGTGGGCAGCGATCCGCAGTCCGGCGGCGCACAGCCGGCAGAGAGCGGCATCGAGCTGCCATATGCGCTGGAAGACGGCCAATTGGAAGTCACGTCTGTCTTTCAGTATACCGGCGATAATCCGGACTGCGGCGATGAAGCTGGCGAGGACATTGCGGCGCTTGCCGTGACGAACAAGTCCGGCCGGCATCTGACATCCGCACAGTTGATTGCGAAGCTGGCCGACGGTACGGAGATCCGGTTCACAGTGGCCGACGTTCCGGCAGGGCAAACGGTTTGGGTGTTCGCGGCGGACAACAGCCGCTATGACACGGCAAATCCCTGCGCTTCCATCGGGTGCGACGCACAGTTTGAAGCGGGCGCTCCGCTGCTGGCGGAGCAAATTTCCGTCTCCGTGGAGGAGACGGCGGTGACGCTGACCAATACCTCCGGCAAGGATCTGGAAAACCTGACGGTGGATTGCCACTGCCTGCTGAACGACGCCTATTTCGGCGGCAGGACTTATTCCTATGCCGTCCCGTCCATTGTGGCTGGCGGCAGCGTGACGATTCAGGCGGAAGAATGTTACCTGGGTGAAGCGGTGGTCGTCCGCATCACGCAGGACTGAAACTGGGAAAAACTTTATTTCATATATGAAATACAGCTCCCGGACGCATGCAGCGTCCGGGACAGACAGAGAGGAGCATGGTTATGAAACCATATGTGAAGCCGGAGCTTTATTATGAGTCTTTCGAGCTCGCCCAGCACATCGCGGGGTGCAGTATGTCGGAAATAAAATCCGTAGATGTAACGAGTTGCACAGCGGAGGGCACGATTTCCAGCGGCCCATGGGAAACTGTCTCCGATTCTTGGTTCCTTGAACAAAATACGAGGTGCACTACTAAAGCTGAGGGCTATTGCTATACCAACAGCTTAATGGTTTCCTCTACCATCAACTCCTGATGCCCCACTGTGCGGAATTCACGCTGGCTGACGTCACGATCGCGCTGCAGACCCCGCGCCCTGTTGCGACGACGGAAAATTTCCGCCCCTTCGCGGGCGGCGGCGGGCGCCGCCGCGTCATGGTCGAGGTGCGGGAGATTGCGCGCCTGCCGGAGCTTCACACAGCTCCGGTATTCGGGAACATCCTTTTTTCCGTGTTCCCGGACGGGGACGGCTATCTCCGTCGCTACCACGACCACAAGGAGCACGACCGCCCCTACGCGGTCACGCGTCTGCTGCCGGAAGAAAATCGCGTGCGCGTGGACTACCTCGCGGGCGACGATGCGTTCTTCTGCGAGAGCCAGAATTGCTTTTCCCACATTGCGCTGGAGGAGCTGCTGCTGTACCACGACCGCCTGATCCTACACGCCTCGTTTGTAGACACCGGCTTCGGCGGACTGCTGTTTTCCGGCCCGTCCGGCATCGGCAAGTCCACACAGGCCGACCTGTGGGAGCAGCACGCGGGTGCGCAGCTCATCAACGGCGACAAAACGCTCCTCAGTCCGGAGAGCTCCGGCTGGTGGGCGCACGGCTCGCCATATGCCGGCTCATCCCGCTGCTTTGTGAACCGCAGCGTACCGCTTCGCGCCGTCGTGATGCTGGAGCAGGGCGCGGTGTGTGTGCTCCGTCGGCTCCCGGCGGGTGAGGCGTTCCGCAAGCTCTATGCGAACACGATCGTCAATAGCTGGAACGCGGACTACGTTGCGCGAACCTGCGCCCTGTTGACGGAGCTTGCCGCCTGTGTACCGGTATATCAGCTCACCTGCACGCCGGACAAGGCTGCGGTGGACACGCTCAGAGCCGAGCTGACGAAAGGGTGACCGACGTGGACCCAAAAGAAGTACGATATGAAGCGCCGCTGACGAAGTTCCTGTTCAGCAAAGCGAGCGGCGCGCTGCTCCCCCTTAGCGGTACGTTCGAGCTTTCGCCGGTGTGCAACTTCTCCTGCCGCATGTGCTATGTGCGCAAAACGCCGCGGGAGGTCGCCGCGCACCCGCGCCCAATGCTGACGCTCGAACGCTGGCTGGACCTTGCGCGGCAGGCGCGCGAGCAGGGGATGCTTTATTTGCTGCTCACGGGTGGGGAGCCGTTCCTTTGGCCGGATTTCTGGCCACTGTACGAGCGGCTGATCGACATGGGCTTTCTCATCTCGATCAACACCAACGGCTCCCTGATCGACGAAGCGGCCATCGCAAGGCTGCGCGCCAAGCCGCCGACCCGCGTCAACATCACGCTCTACGGCGCGTCGGACGCGACGTATGAAGCCCTCTGCCGGGCAAAGGGCGTGTTTTCGCGGGTGGATCGCGCGATCACCGGCCTGAAGGAAGCGGGCGTCATCGTGAAGCTCAACGGCTCGCTCACGCCGCAAAACGCGCCCGATCTGGAGCAGATGATCCGCTACGCGGAGCAGCGCGATTTGATCTATGAGGCCAATACGTATATGTTCCCGCCCCTGCGGCGCGACCCCGCGATGATCGGGCAAAACGAGCGCTTCACGCCGGAGGAAGCGGCGTACTACCACTTCCGGCGCTACCGCCTCCAGTACGGGGACGCGCTGTACCGCAAATTTTTGGAGGACATTGCCGCGGGCCTTGCGCCGCCGCCGGGTCTGGACGAATCGTGCATTGACCCGCTGGACGGCAAGATCCGCTGCCGCGCGGGCAAGGCGGCGTTCTGGATCACGTGGGACGGGTATCTGACCCCCTGCGGCATGATGCCGGAGCCGAAGGTCGATCTGACCGGCCGCAGCTTTGCGGCGGCGTGGCAGGACTTGACGGAGCAGAGCGCGGCGCTCACGCTCTCCGGCGTGTGTACCGCCTGCCCGAACCGGGATATGTGCCATTCCTGCGCCGCCATGGCCATGGCGGAGACGGGGACGGCCTCCGGCATCCCGCGATACCTCTGCGAAATGGCGCAGGCGATGAAGACGCTGGCGCAGCAAGAGTTAGCATCAAAATGAACGCCCCGCACCAACTCCGCGCCCCCGGACGCAGGCTTGGCCTGCGGACGGGAAAGGAAGAACGGGCAAGCGGATGCGAAGACGGCGCGCTTGCGCGGTGGCGCAGTGGAGCGCGCCCATTCTGACGTCATGTAAATGTAGTTTTGCATTTTCCATATAGATGATTCGAGGAAAATAACCGAGGAGGTAATTGAACATGAAAGGGATCAAAAAGGGCTTAGCCATCCTGCTGGTTCTCTGCACGCTCCTGAGCATGGTCGCCATGACCGGCGCCGCCGCGCCGCAAAGCGACGACACGGGCGATGCGCAGACGATGGCTGCGGAAAGCGGAGCAAGCGATTTTCTGCGTATCTTCAGCTTGGATTGTGGTCGAATTTATTTTTCAGTCGATCAGATTAAGGGCATTATTGATGAGCTGGCGACATGTGGTTATACGCACCTCCAGTTTGCCTTTGGCAACAGCGGTATGCGCTTTTTGCTGGAAGATATGTCTGTCACTGTGGGTGACACTACATATGGAAGTGAAGCCGTAAAAACCGCCATTCAAGCAGGTAACACATACTATGCTGCGAATGACGGGCATGGTGGCAGCCAAGCTGCAAACACTTGTCTGACGCAGGCGGAGATGGATGGAATTATTTCCTATGCATCCAACAAGGGCATTCGGATCATCCCGCTGCTCAATTCTCCCGGCCACATGAACGCGATTGTCTACGCTATGGGTCAGCTTGACATTTCAAATGCGGGCTATCCGATGAATGAGGGAAATTCACCCAGCACGGTGAATATCAATAATGACACTGCCAAAGAATTTGCGACGGCACTGATTCAGAAATATATTACATATTTCGCGGGAAAGGGCTGCACCTATTTCCACATGGGCGCGGATGAGTTCGCAAATGACCCGACGGACGGCACGAACAAGTTGGGGTTTAGTAAATTTGATGATACTCTTAAGAGAGCTTTCGTCTCCTATGTCAACGATATTGCTTCCATGATCATTCAAGCCGGAATGACGCCTGTGATGTTCAACGATGGCTATGCGTGGACGGACGCCGGCTTTAACACAAGCATCGTGGTGAGTTATTGGACAAGCGGAAGTGTGAGTTCGACCCAAATTGCCAATGAAGGACATCAGATCATCAACACCAATCAGGCGTGGTACTATGTTCTTGGAAGTCCGTTTGGAACAGCTCAGGGTAACTGGTGCAGCTATGCCAGCGCAACAAACGGTGTGACCAATACGCAAGTTACGTCTTTGGTTGATAATGAAAGCATTGGAGGCAAGCTCGTTGGCGCGACCATGTGCCTCTGGTGCGACTTTACAAACAAGACATATACGTCAGAAGAGCAAACAAATGTAGCGACGCTCATCCGCACACTGGCGACGAACAATCCTACTTACTTCACCGTGCAGCAGAAAGAGACGATTACTGTAGTCCGCAATGGCACAAAAGAAGTTGGCGTTAGTTCGGATAAAATAACGGAACAGCCTGACAGCACATATGCAAGCGTAGTGATCGAGCCAACGGAAATGACTACGGGTAAATATGTGCAGGTTGATTCCATCGAATCCGGCAAGAAGTATATACTTGTGAATCAAGGAGTTTATGTTACCACCGGCGCTACTACTAATGGTAGCGGTGTCTCGGGGTTGACGTGTGCGTCGTTCTCCGCTTCTGACACTACCGGGAGCTACAACGCTTCTCTGTGGACGATTACCGAAACAAATGGCGGCTATACAATCAAGAATGCGAACGGTAAGTACCTGAATGTTGCCTCCAGCAACGGCGACGCAAATGTTACGCTTACTGAAACTGCACAGGCGCTTACCATCTCCGATCTTGGAACGACATTCACAATTGCAAATGGAAATACCTATTTTGACCGCTTTAATCCTGACTTTGCTGCTGGCTGGGGAGGTTCGAACGCTGGCCCCGGCAACAATAACGAACAGTGGGCGTTGTATGAATATCAGGAAGCCCCTGCATACACAATGATAGTCACAGGCAACGCTGTCGGCACAACTTATGTCACGGTCGGTAATGTGCGCTATACCATCCATGTTGTGGAGGAGGATCTCGACCAAGCGCCTTCCCTGACGTATCATCCGTGGATTTCGAATTATGCAATTTCACCGGAAGGAACAGGTGCTGCTAACTGCATAAGTTCAGAAGGTACGGCTCGTGAGGTTGATATTGCCGCTACTGCAGAAGACGTATATCGAGAGAAGGGCGTGGAGTTTTCCAAACTGGTTCCTGAGACCGGCGACTGGCGCTACGAAGAAGGCGTCCAAACGTACTTCTGGAAAGGTACTGTGCTTGCGGCAGGTAATCATCAAAATGAAGGCACCAATAAATCTACTGATATGTCCATGAGAGGTACGGACTTTACCTATCTGCGATACTGGGGCGGTGCCTGGTCGTATTCTTCTGACCGTGTGAAGTGGACGAATGTCCAAGACACAGATGAGGTGTGCGCATATTACCTCCAGAAAACTGCGGTTACAACGGAAGTGGATACCTATGTAAAAGACTGGGCGTTGACCACGAACAATTCAGATAAGAGTAGTAGCAGATATCAAAAGGCTTTGTCTTTTGCGGTTGTCTACCCGAACGGACAACTGAGTCCGAGTACAGAAAAAGAGATCTACAGTAAATCTACCCTGATCTACTGGGACAATCTGAACCCCATGACGTTCATCCGGATTGGAACAAATGGTGTCTACGAGATAGAAAAGATTACATACACCTTCGGCGAACGTGTCAACAAAAGCTCGGGTAGTGTGAACTGGACCTCCAACGATTCTATAAATTGGGAAAAAACTGGCACGGGTACTGCTGAAGAATGGTATAATGAAACGGTTTGCTGGGACGAAAACTATGGAACGGAACCGGTTGTAAATGGCGCGGATTTGAGCGAAGCGATCTTTGCAGGAAATTCAACCGAGACCAAAAACGGTGACCCTACCAATTACGACGGCAATTGGGGTGCAAATGACGCCGTTCTGATCCTGATTTATCTTAAGCCGGTCGTGACGGAGGATTCCCTTATCGTTCGGTATTATGACGATACGGCCAATGCCGAGATCACAAACTTCGCGATTCAGGTTGCGAATGAATCGACCGCGGCGCCGAAGACATTCCGGAATAGCTTGACCCCACCGTTCGTTGGCGAGAATGCAAATACAGTTTATCCTGAAGGACTCGATAACAATGCATACGTTACCAATCTCAACAACATAAACGAAACCATCGAGCAGGATCTGACGAAGCTGAGCAGCCTGCGCGGCAAGTATGCAAGTGGTCTCTACCAGTATGTCGGCGCGGAAATCTCCGAGGATGGCAAGACGCTGACGCTGCATTACAACCTTGATTCTTCCAAACTGAGCAAAAACTATGTGGTAGATTTCGGCCTGCCGGTGGAGATTCCGTTCGCAGACCTTGTGAAGGAGACTAACACGATCCAGAGCGTAACGGTAGCGGCTCCGGCGAATGGCACTGCGACGGTTGACGATGCGAAGAAGGTCATCCGATATGCACCGGATTGTACATACACCGGTGTTGTCACATTGAGTGTGACAGTAACATTTACGGGTGGAACGACGCAGGTCTTCAGTGTCGGCATTACCCCCGCCACCACGGTGTATTACGAGGAAGGCTTTGCAGTGCCGTATCCGGCTGGCACTGGAAATGTTACAACCGAAGGAACGGCGCAAAATCTGACGCAGACGACTTCTGTCGTTGGCTCCAAGGCTCACTACGGCTATGACGCTGCGTATGCGAGCGCAGTCGGCGACTCCAACGGCACAGTCATGAAGCTGGCCGCCGGTGCGGGCGCTGCGACCTTCACCTTCACCGGTACGGGCGTTGACATCTATACCAGATCGACAATGGAAACCGGCTCGCTGATGATCCGCGTGGTGGACGGTAACGGTGATCTGGTAAAGGTGCTCTCCGTGAACACCGTTATGCAAAACGGCAGCACGGGCGCTACGACTGGTCAGGCTGGCAGAGCCTATCACGTTCCTGTTGTGAGCCTGAGCGGCTTGGCGCATGGCACCTATACGCTCCAGATCGCCGCTGTGAAGAGTGGCAGTGCTGGTGCGTTCGATGTCTACCTCGACGGCTTCCGCGTCTATGGTACGCTGGATTCTGCGGGTAACGCGTACCATGCTGAAGGCGGCGTTTATTACAAAGACAATGAGGACAACCCGACCTTCATCGAGCTGCGCGACAGGGTGCTGGCCGGGCTGAATGTCAATACGTCCAAGAGCCAGTACGCAAATCAGATTGCCGAAGATGTGATTTCTCAGGTTTATACTGTCAGCGACTCATCGAATGGCGCTGTAGTTCTGAGCAAGAACGATACTTTCAGCGACAGCACTGACGTTCAAGACCTCCTCGACAACGGCCCGAAGAACGAGATTTACCTCCAGCCGAATCAGGCGCTTACGTTCACGGTCACCACGAATCGCGAAGTGCAGATCGGCCTGAAGGCGCTGAATGCAGAGACAAAATATACCATTAATGGCACAGAGCAGACCCTCAACGCCAGCACGGATATGTTCTACACTGTGCTGGATAAGGTTAATGGAGATGCAACCGCGCAGACCATCACCATTACCAACACTGGCAGCGGAATCCTTTCCATCACCAAGCTGAAGGTCTGCGACGATCCGAACGCCACGCTGGGCGAGCTGACCGCGGAAGATCTGATCCCCGCGCTGGTCTCCCTCGGCTATGAGACCGAGCCGGTCGAGGCGGAAGCGGTGCTGAACATCACCGTTCAGGCCGGCGACCAGACTGTCACCGCGCAGCTCACCGCCACCGGCATCGAGGGCGAGAGCCACACCTTCACCGCGGCTGAGATCCAGGCCGCCGCAGAAGCGGCGCTGCCCGAGGGTTATACGCTTGATGGCGTTACGTTCGAGGATGTGACAGTTGTCTGCGGTGCGCAGGGCGAAACCTCCTATACCGCAGCGGCGGTGCAGAATCCGACTCCGGATCAGCCGACCAAGGTGCTCCAGAAGCTCCTTGCGGTGATTAAGAACATCTTTGAGAGACTCTTTCGCTGGCTCTGATTCGGCGGTGTAGCGTCCAAGCACTTCAACATTCAGGAAGCCCGCCATCCCATAACAGGATGGCGGGCTTTTTGCACCGTGAAAATACGACCATATTTTGCGGAACTGTGCGTAATCAACAAATGAACCGAATTTGATAAAGGAAAAAATTCCAATCATTCCGCAAAATTTCCTCCCAAATGACAGTATTCTATGTTATACTTACTGCAATGAGTAATTTGGCCGAAATAGGTCAGTTTCGGCTTTTTGAAGTAACCGGTTGTTGCCGCACGATGGATGCAGCCATCTACGAGGAGCGTGCGGAATAACAATTACGAGAGGAGTTTCCAGCGGTATGTTGGGGAGCGTGCCGCGGAGGGAAGATACCAATGAGAGCGGTAACAGATCATCTGAATAAGCAGAAGGCAATCCGCGTATGCGTATTGCTGGCGGCGGATGTCGTGCTCATCAATCTGGCGGCGTTTCTTGCGCTGTTCGTTCGATTTGAGTTTGACTACGGGGCGCTGCTGGAATCCGGCTTCCTGGAGAGCCTGTGGTCCTATGCGGCGATGAATACGCTGACGACGGTCATTGTATTCATTCTGTTCAAGCTGTACAGCAGCCTGTGGGAGTTTGCCAGTACGGTGGAATTGATTCGATTGGGCGTTGCGTCCGTCTTATCGGCGGTACTGTGCATGTTCGGAATGTATATGCTGCGCCTCTCGGTACCGCGCAGCTTTCCGATCCTGTATGCGCTGTTTCTGGGGTTGTTTTGCGCACTGCTCCGGTTTGCGTACCGGACACTGCGCCGCCGCCGCGCCGGGCTGCACAGCTCCGGCGGCAAGCGCACGATGCTCATCGGCGGCGGTCAGGCCGGCGCCATGGTTATGCGCGAATTTCTATACAGCGCGCATTCGGAAAATAAAGTCGTCTGCATCATTGACGACGATAAGTCCAAGCGCGGCAGCTATCTGCGCGGCGTGCGGATCGTTGGCGGCGTGATGGATATTCCGACTGTGGTTTGCAAATACAACGTAGAGGAAATTGTACTTGCCATCCCCTCGGCCTCCCGCAAGCAGCGCCAGCGGATTCTGGAGATCTGCCAGCAGACGGGCTGCCGGCTGCGGACGCTGCCGGGACTGTATCAGCTCGCCAATGGCGAGGTTAACATCCAGCAGATCCGGGAGGTCGACATTGAAGATCTTCTGGGCCGCGACACGGTGCAGGTCGATCTGAACGAGGTCGCCGGGTATATTGAGGGCAAGGTCGTGCTCGTCACCGGCGGCGGCGGCAGCATCGGCAGTGAGCTCTGCCGCCAGGCAGCGGCGCAGCACCCCAAGCAGCTCATTATCTTTGATATTTATGAAAACAATGCATACGACGTCCAGATGGAGCTGCAGCGCACGCATCCGGAGCTGGATCTGATCGTGCTGATCGGCTCTGTGCGCGACCGGCAGCGGGTGATGAACATCTTCGACCAGTACCGCCCGGATCTGGTCTGCCACGCGGCAGCGCACAAGCATGTGCCGCTGATGGAGGCGTCGCCGTTCGAGGCGATCAAAAACAACGTGTTCGGGACGTATAACGTTGCGCAGGCGGCCGACCAGTTCGGCACAAAGCGGTTCATCCTGATCTCCACGGACAAGGCCGTGAATCCGACGAATGTGATGGGCGCCTCCAAGCGAATCTGCGAGATGATCGTGCAGATGATGAACGAGCGCTCGGCGACGGAGTATGTCGCGGTGCGGTTCGGCAATGTGCTCGGCTCTGCCGGCAGCGTGATTCCGCTGTTTCGCAAGCAGATCAAAGCCGGCGGCCCCGTTACGGTCACGGACAAGAACGTCATCCGGTATTTCATGACGATTCCGGAGGCGGTGCAGCTCATTTTTCAGGCCGGCGCCTATGCGCGCGGCGGGGAAATTTTTGTGCTCGATATGGGCGACCCGGTGCGCATCGACGACCTGGCGCGCAATATGATCCGGCTGTCCGGCTTTGAGCCGGATGTGGATATCCCGATCGTCTATACCGGCCTGCGCCCCGGCGAGAAGCTGTATGAAGAACTGCTTCTGAACGGCGAGGGCATGAAGAAAACGAAAAACGACCTGATCTATATCGGGCACGAGATCGATTTTGACAAGGCAGCGTTCGAGGAGAATCTGATGCTCCTCAAGGCCATGGATGAGACGGATACTGACGCCCTGCGGGACAAAATCGCCGAAATCGTCCCGACCTATTGCGAGCAGACGAGAATGGAAGAGGTGTTTGCATGAGGGAGCGAGCCACAATTTATGAGAGATATGTCAAGCGTGCGCTGGATGTGAGTCTGTCCGGCGCGGCGCTGGTGGTGCTGTCCCCGCTGATGCTGGCGACGGCTGCGGCCGTGAAGCTGGATTCGAAAGGTCCGGTGCTGTTTTGCCAGCAGCGCCTCGGCCTGCACGGCGAGCCGTTTACGATGTATAAGTTCCGGTCGATGCGCACGGATACGCCGAAGGACATGCCAACGCATCTGCTGCAGCATCCTGACGCATGTATAACCCGCACGGGGAGGTTCTTGAGAAAAACTTCGCTGGACGAGCTGCCGCAGCTTTTGAACATTTTGGCGGGAGACATGAGCGTGATCGGTCCGCGGCCTGCACTGTGGAATCAGGAGGACTTGTTTCAGGAGCGCGAGCGGTATGGCGCAAACGATGTCCGCCCTGGCTTGACCGGATGGGCGCAGATTCATGGCCGGGACGAGCTGGAAATTCCGGAAAAGGCCCGGCTGGACGGCGAATATGTGGAGCATCTCAGCTTTTCGTTTGATTGCAAATGCTTTTTTGGCACGATCGGTAAGGTTCTCCGACAGGAAGGCGTTGTGGAGGGCGGCACGGGAGTTTTGCAGAAGCAATGAAAAAGATCCTGATCCTTACGAACCATTCTTATATGCTGTACCGGTTCCGCCGGGAGCTGATTGAAAAGCTGATGGAGACGCACGAGGTCGTGCTAAGTATGCCGTTTGTTGGGCACGAAGACGATTTCAAAGCGATGGGTCTGCACTGTATCGAGACGGACGTGGATCGCCGTGGCGTGAATCCAAAGACAGACGCGCAACTGCTGCACACGTATGTTTCCCTGCTCCGCCGAGAACAGCCGGATTTGGTGATTACATATTCCATCAAGCCGAATATTTACGGCGGCCTTGCCTGCGAACGGCTGGGCATCCCGTATTACGCGAATGTGCAGGGCTTGGGCACGGCGTTTGAGCGCCGCGGCATTGCGGAGTTGGTTACGGCCATGTACCGTATGGCGTTCCGCCGGGTGCGCACGGTGTTTTTTGAAAATGAGGCGGATGCCGCTGTCTTTCGCAGCAAGCACATCCTTTCTGCCGAAAAGCAGCGGGTGCTCAACGGCGCGGGGATCAATCTGGAGCACTATGCGCTTCAGCCGTATTCCGAACATGATGTTGTTCATTTTTTGTATCTTGGCCGGCTCATGAAGGAAAAGGGCATGGACGAGTTGTTTGCGGCGGCATGGCGGCTGCATCAGGAGGGACACAAATTTGTGCTCGATCTGGTCGGCTTTTTTGAGGATGAATATCAGGCGGAAGTCGAGCGGCTTCAGGCGGACGGTATTGCGGTGTTCCACGGCTTTCAGGCGGAACCGCGGCCTTTTTATGCCGCGGCGGATTGCGTTGTGATGCCCAGCTACCATGAGGGCATGTCGAATGTGCTGTTGGAAGCTGCGGCGACCGGCAGGCCGGTCATCACCTGCGATATTCCCGGCTGCCGCGAGACGGTCGATGACGGCGTCAGCGGCTATCTGTGTCGCGTCCGGGATGCTGACAGCCTGTATGCCGCCATGCGCCGTTTTTTAGAGCTGGATCCCGCTGCTCGCCAAACGATGGGCGCCGCAGGACGGGAGAAGATGGAACGCGCGTTTGACAAACGCGCAATTGTGCGTGAGACTGTTCGTGCGCTGGGAATCTGACATTGAAGACTGGAAGCTTATTATGCTGAAACTTTATATTCTGCTGGCCGTGGTGGTATGGCTGGCGATGCAGTCACAAAAAAATACGCAGGCGCGGCTGGCGGCCGGTGTACAATCGTTTCATGCCCGGCGGATGGATATGTGGTGCGTGTTGTTGTTTCTTGCGCTGCTCTATGTTGCAGGGCTGCGCACGTCGTTCAATGATACGCAAAACTATATTTCCGGTTTTCGCAGAATGCCCGCACCGGCGGAGTGGTGGGACAATCAAGACAATTGGAATATTTTTCATAATCCGGCGTTTTACTTTTTAGAGAGTTGGCTGCGCAGCAAGACGGACAACGCGCAGATTTTTATTTTCCTGACGGCGGCGTTCACAGAATTTTCAATGGTGCGCTTTTTCAAAAGGCATGTTGAAAATTTTCCGTTCAGCATCTTTCTGTTCCTTACGCTGGGTACATTCTGCTTTACGCTTGCGGCCATCAAACAGTGCTTGGCTATGGCAATTTTGACCTATGCGATTACGGCGCTGAAGGACAATAAGTGGGTGCGGTATTATCTGCTTGTTTTTCTGGCAATGCTGTTTCATACCTATGCGCTGGCGTTTGTGTTCCTCCCATTGTTCCGGGCGAAACCGTGGTCGTGGTTTACGTATCTGTTCGTTTTGGCTCTGGTACTCGTGATGCTCAATTTCGAGTCGGCAATCACCTCTTTTTTGGATTTTGCGGGGGAACAGGGAAAAGATATTGCAGAATATGAAGTGTTTGACGATCATGGGACGAATATTTTCCGCGTGCTTGTGTATGCGGTTGTACCGGCTATGAGCCTGATTTTTCAAAAGAAACTGTTTGAAAATTCTACGCCGGAGGAGAATGTTCTGGTGCATATGAGCATCATCAGCTTGGCATTCATGCTGCTTGGCACGTTTGCTGGGGCGAACATGTTCGGCCGTATGGGGAACTATTTCGAGCTTGGCACCATCTGCTGCCTGCCGTGGATGCTGCGGAAGTGCTTTCAGGGAAAACCATACCGCCTGATCTGCATCGCGGCGGTGGTGGGGTTCCTTGCGTACTTTACTTATGCATACGGCTTTCACACGCCGTTTGACCAGAACTACAGCGCGACGACGATTTGGGCGCTGCTGAGGAGCGCATAGTGATGGAAGGACGTGACCACGGTATGCCAATACGCGTTTTGGAAATTGTAACAGACATGGGACGCGGTGGTATAGAAACCATGCTGATGAATCATTATCGGCAGATGGACAGAACACAGGTTCAACTGGACTTTCTGACACATCGAAGCAAGCGGGCAGTCTATGACGATGAAATTGAGGAGATGGGAGGAAAGCTTTATCGCCTGCCGCCGCTGAATCCGGTTGGTTTCAATTATCAGAAGCAATTAAAGAACTTTTTCGCTCAACATACGGAATATCGGATTGTCCATAGCCATTTAGACTGTATGGCGGGAGTTCCGCTGAAAGCTGCAAAAGAATTTGGTGTACCTGTGCGAATTGCACATGCACATAGCAGCAATCAAACCAAGAATAGTAAGTACCCAATCAAACTGGTGTATAAAAATCAGATTACAAAATATGCAACGGACTTGTTCGCGTGTGGAGAGGCCGCAGGAGAGTGGATGTTTGGCGGAGCGCCTTTCGCGGTGATGCACAATGCCATTGATGCGGGTAAGTTCCGATACCAGCCTGACTTGCGGGAGTGTGCGAGGAAGGCGCTTATTCCCGAGATGCTCGACGCCTTTGTCGTTGGCCATGTAGGAAGCTTTTGGAGTCCCAAGAATCATCTGTTTTTGTTGGATATTTTCCGGGAGATCTATAAGCAGGAGCCGAATTCTGTGCTTCTTTTAGTCGGAACAGGCGGGCTGATGGATGAGGTTCGTGAGAAAGCAAAGAGCTATGGCATAGAGAATCATGTAAAATTGTTGGGAGACAGAAGCGATGTGTTTTGGGTAGAACAGGCAATGGACGTTTTTGTGCTCCCGTCTTTGTTTGAAGGGTTACCTGTAACAATGATCGAAGCTCAGGCGTCAAGCCTTCCTTGCTTTATCTCCGAAAAAGTGCCAATTGAATGCAAAGTAACAGATTTGGTAACGCAGATTTCCTTGAAAGCGGCACCTGCGGCGTGGGCAAGGCAAATTCTGGATTCCCGGAATTTGCCGAGACGGGATACTTCTGCCGAGATTGCGCAGGCTGGCTTTGACATTCGAGAAAACGCAGCGTGGTTACAGAATTTCTACTTGGAACAATGGAAGGCAAATGAATGATATGACAGTATTAACGGTGTTTACGCCAACCTATAACCGGGCGCACACATTGCTCCGTACATATGAATCCCTCTTGCAGCAGGATTGCAAAGAGTTCATCTGGCTGATCATTGATGACGGCTCTACGGACAATACCGCAGAATTGGTGAAGTCTTGGCAATCAAAAGAGAATGGCTTTGAAATCCGGTATATCTACAAAGAAAATGGCGGGATGCACACCGCCCATAACACCGCATATGCGCATATTGATACCGAATTAAATACCTGCATCGACTCTGATGATAAACTGGCCCCTGGGGCGGTACGGATGATCCTTGATAAATGGGAGCGAGTTCGGGATCAGGGGTACGCGGGCATGATAGGGTTGGACGCCGATTTCGATAACAACGTAATAGGCAAGGGCTTTCCTGAAGGCATGACAGAAACCACAGTCATCGGGTACTATTCGGCCGGTGGTAGTGGGGATAAAAAGCTGGTCTACAGAACTGACATCATCAATCAATACCCAGCTTACCCCGTGTTTGAGGGGGAAAAGTATGTTTCCCTTTCCTATAAATACCGCCTGATCGACCAGAAATACAAAATGGCAGTATTGGATGAAGTACTCTGCAATGTGGAATATCAGCCAGATGGCTCCTCCAACACGATGTGGCGTCAATATCTGAGAAATCCGAAGGGGTGGGCTTTTTGGCGTAAGGTGTGTATGCAGTACCCGATTTCCAAAAAGCGAATGGTGGTAGATGGCATTCATTATTGCTCCAGCAGTATTTTGGCGGGTAACCGACACTTTGTGCAGGAATCCCCAAGAAGGTTGCTAACGGTTTTATGTACTCCGGCCGGACTCTTTCTTGCGAAAACCACAAAGAAAAAAGCCCAAGCGTAATTACTTGGATACCAATATGATAGTGCAAGGAGTATTTTATGGCAAACGAGCATATTAGAAATGCCAGTGTGATCCAAAGCGAAAAATCTATTTCCTTTGCAGTTTGGCTGCGGGCCGCGGCTACCATAATGATTCTGCTCTGCCATTTTTGTTCACAAAGAGGTGGCTTTCTGTTCAATGCAGCTGCGCAAGTCTTGAATATTGGTGTTCCTCTGTTCTTTATTCTTTCAGGTTATTTGTTCGGACGCAACGGAGTCCAAGCCCCATATAGAAAATGGTTTGTTCGCCGGTTACAGCGGCTATGGATTCCTTATTGGATGTTTTTGGCGGTGCTTGCAGTTGTTCATTTAGTCAAAGGATTAGATATTTTTACGAAGGATTGGCTGTTATTGCTTTTCGGCTTGCAAGGATCGACAGTCGGTGTTTGGGGTGCAGAGCAGACATGGTTTATTTCGGCCCTACTAATTTGCTATAGTATGACCCCATGGATTAGTATTGCCGCAGATGGAATCGCAAAAAAACATGTTCCCATTCTTTTGATTTGCTTATGTACCCTTCCAATTTTTCTGCTCCTTATGAAACCTGTTGCAATTGGTACGTTATTGGCTCCAGTATGCCTATATACAGTCGCTTATTTTATCGGTAGCCGAATTGTGACAGTCAATATCAGCAGGGTAGGGGCTTGTTTGGCTGTGTTAATAGTTCTTGTGTCCTTTGGCCTTCGATTTGTTTTGAGAATCTTTTTTGATGGGATGGTATTCTATTCCGGAATTGTGGCTACCTATACCCATTATGCTGCCGCTTTGGCGATATTCTATTTGTTTGCATGGATTTTTGCAGAGAGAAAGCCCGTGTGTTGTGTTACTTTTATAGGAAATGTAAGTTTTGAAATATATTTGTACCACTATATGTTTACGATTGGACCGATTTCTGTATTTAGCATTACGAGAACTTGGACAATAAACTGTATATTGGTATTTAGCATAACAATTGTCATTGCAGCAGGAATGCATTATTTGTCAGAACTTCTTGAAAAAAGGATATTTGTGAAAACGAGGTGAGCGATCTGATCCCTAAAACCATTCACTACTGCTGGTTTGGCCGCGGAGTAAAGCCCAAATTAGCCCAAAAATGTATAGCCAGTTGGAAGAAATTCTGCCCGGATTATGAGATCGTGGAGTGGAACGAGGACAACTTTGATGTTCATATGAACGGCTATACCCGGATGTGCTATGAGCAGAAGAAATATGCTTTTCTATCGGATTATGTGCGCCTGTTGGTCATTGAGGAGCATGGCGGGATCTACTTTGACACCGATGTCGAATTGCTCCGGCCCTTGGATCAATTGCTGACCCATCCTTCCTTTTTCGGCTTTGAGGACGCGGAGCACGTCAACACAGGCGTCGGATTCGGTGCTGAGCCGGGCAATCCGGCAGTGCAGGCTATGCTGGCAGAATATGATGAACTGCTTCTGGGTGATAAAGGCATTATCGGCTGCCCAATTCTGAATACCAACGCGCTTAAAAAATGTGGTTTATGTCTGAATGGGGAAAAACAGGATTTAAGAATCGCTGTTGTCTATCCCATTGATTATTTCAACCCTTATGACGATCCGACCGGGCGACTCAATAAGACGAAAAATACGATCTCCATTCACTGGTACTCCAAAAGCTGGATGAGCAAAGGAACGATCCTGCGCAGCAAGCTGACAAAGCCGCTTCACCGGGTGTTTGGCAAAGACTTTTTCCGAAAATTTAAGGGGAACTGATAAAATGAAACCATACCTTTTGGCCGCTTACAATCAGATGCGATTTGGCCTCCGGAGACTGTTTCGTTGTCACAGCTTTGATTTTGCGACTGTGGAATTGCTGGGCCGGGACACCAGACTGTCATTTTCCAAAACAAGCCAAGTCCGTTTTGGCGGACACCTTGTCAGTGATGGCAGGCTTGTGATCGTTACGGGGCAGAACGCCCGCTTGACGGTTGGTGAACGGACATATTTTAATGAAGGAACCATGATTAGCTGCTTGGAGTCTGTATCGATCGGGGCCGGGTGCCGCTTTGGCCCGAATGTGAAAGTATTTGATAATGACCATAAATTTTCTGCCCGCGATGGTGTATCTCAAGAGCACGAAACAACCCCTATCACTATCGGCAATCACTGCTGGCTTGGGGCAAATGTAATCATTCTGAGAGGATCAAAGATTGGAGACAATTGCGTGATAGGCGCAGGATGTGTTGTCAAGGGTACGATTCCGGCCGGTTCGCTGGTCACACAGTCCCGCACACTGGATATTCGACCCGTTCAGGATGAGGAAAAGTCGTGAAGAAAAAAATCCTGTTCATTATGCCCTCCATGTTTATCGGGGGAGCGGAACGAAGCCTTTTGGGGTTATTTGAGGTAATTGACTACGAAAAATATGATGTTTCCCTGTTCCTGTACCGACACGAGGGAGAGTTCCTTTCTTATATTCCTGAGCAGGTACACTTACTTCCCCCTATGAAGGAATATGGAACATTCGATGTTCCCATCCGGTCATTGCTGTTCAGCCGCAGGTGGATGTTTGGCCTGGCTCGGCTGATCTCAAAGCTTGCGCTAAAACTGCATTGCCTGATTTCAGGCGAAAAAAAGGGCGTTTGGATGTCCATGCAGTATACGGCCCGGTATCTGCTGCCGCTCCTCCCGGAGATCCCAGGGGAATATGATTTGGGCGTTATGTTCCTTGGCGTTGCGGATCCTTTGATTCATAAGGTTAAGGCACAGAACAAAGTTGCCTGGTGCCATACAGACTATGACACCCTCTATCCAAATAAGGAAATGGATTGCAAAACCTATGAGGCAGTGGACCATGTTGTATTTGTCTCGGATGCCTGCCGTCAGAAAATGGCTCGGTTCTATCCTGCACTTCTTGACAAGACGCAAGTGATTGAGAATGTTTTGGGAGAGAGGCTGCTGCTCCAGCAGGCTGAGGTTTCCGTAAATGATATGCCGCGCTTGGATGATGGTTATATATTGCTGTCAATCGGAAGGTTTTCAAATGCCAAAAACTTTGACAACGTTCCAGGCATTTGCAAATCTCTGCTGGGCAAGGGCCTTGATGTGAAATGGTACATCATCGGTTACGGGGGAGACGAGCCGCTGATTCGGCAGAGAATCGCAGAAGCACATATGGAGGATCATGTCATCCTGCTTGGCAAGAAGGAAAACCCTTACCCTTATATCAAAGCCTGCGATCTTTATGTTCAGCCCAGCCGCTATGAGGGAAAGTGCGTTACCGTCCGGGAAGCGCAGATGTTGGGTAAGCCCGTGGTCATTACCCGGTATGCTACTTCTGCAAGCCAGCTTGAAGATGGTGTAGATGGTGTGATTGTGCCGATGGACAATGAGGGGTGTGCAGAAGGAATTGCTGCCCTATTGCGGGATCCGGAAAAAATGAGGCAGCTGTCTGAAACCTGCAGAAATCGGGATTATTCGAATGCCAGTGAGGTCGAAAAAATTTATCAGTTGATGGAGGGCTAAGCGTGCCGCAGGTCAGTGTAATCGTTCCAGTATATAATGCGGAAAAGTATCTTTCTGAATGTGTGGATAGCATCTTAAATCAAACGATAGCGGATTTGGAGTGTATTCTTGTTAATGATGGCTCGACAGACGGCAGTCCGGCCATTTGTGATGCGTATGCGAGACAAGACACCCGCGTAAAGGTGATCCATAAGGCCAACGGCCGCGCGGCTTCCGCAAGAAACGTGGGCTTGGAGATCGCGCAGGGGGAATATATCGCCTTTGTGGATTCAGATGACTGGATTTCGCCAGATATGTATGAAAAAATGCTCACGACTGGCGCGGACGTATGTCTTTGCGATTATGTGCGCTTTCAAGGTGAGCAAGAATATCCTTTCACACAGCCAAACATCCGGAAAGGCTTCTACAACAAATCCCAAATCTGCAAGGAAATCTATCCGCATCTTGTGATGGACGGGGTCGAATACCCAATTACGATTAGTAATTGGGTGCTTCTCATAAAGCACACAATTATCACTGATCACAATCTGGCCTATCGAGAAGATATCCATATCAGTGAGGATGCACCGTTTGGTTCCGAAGTGCTGTATTGCGCAGATTCGTTTGCTTACTTGAAAGGGGATTGCCTCTACCATTACCGCGTGACGGAGGGCTCCGCATCGAAGAGCTATCAGCCGTGGTGGTGGGACAGCTATTTGAAAATCAATGAGGAAACAGAGAATTTCTTTGGGAATTGCCCGGATTACGACTTTACCCAGCAGATCAAGTCCAATATGTTTTATCTTGCCAGAGCGGAAATCTACTATATACTGGCCGACACATCGTTGAGCAGACGCGAGCAGAACAAAAAGATTCGTGATGTTATGCGTCATCCTCGGGTGATGCGCATGATGAAAGGGTATGATTGCACGGGGGCGCCGTTTTCTCTGAAAATGGTGTATTGGTCGATTCGATATCAATCAATCGCTTGGAGACGGCTGGTGAGTCTGCTGTCGAGACTGAGAAACGGTTTTTAACAGGCAAATGAAAGAACATTTACTTTTTATCAACGGTCATTTGAATACTGGCGGGGTTGAAAAGTCTCTTTTAGATATTCTGAAGCACCTGGATTATGAAAAATATGAAGTTGATTTGCTGCTCTTGGAGGAGTTAGGGGACTATGCGGCTGAAATTCCAGCGCAGGTTCATATTCAGCTTCGTTGTTTGATAAATACATATGGCTCAGTTCAAAGTAGCTTACTTCGATGCATACAGCAGGGTGATTGGTTTTGCTTCCGAATGCGGCTGATCTTCCTGCTGATGAAGTTTTTCGGGCAGAAGCGGATCAGCCTTGCCCAAAAGCTGCTTACCGGCAATCAGCATTACGACTGCGTGATCGGATTTCGCCCTGGAATCTGCACTCAGATTGCCGCTTTTGCAGTCAATGCAGACAGGCGGATCACTTGGTGGCACCACGGAGAAATCAATGTAGAGCATAACAGCTATTTGGAAACCGCTGATGCTTGTGATCAAATTGTAGTTGTTTCCGAAGCCTGCCGCGCCATGCTGGCCGAAACGTTCCCGCTCTTGGCACACAAACTGACTGTAGTGCCCAATATGGTCGTCATTGACGATATTCGCAGAAAGGCAGAAACTTTCCAGCCTTATGCGCAGTCAGATGTGCTTCATATCGTCACCCTTTGCCGCCTTTCTCCGGAAAAGCATATTGAAAACGCTGTCTTTGCCGCGCAGAAGCTGAAAGAAAAAGGAATCACGTTTCAATGGCATGTGGTAGGCGGCGGCAGTATAGAAAATGATCTGCGAAACGCGGCAGCAGCCGCAAACGTTCAGGATGTATTTCTGTTTGAGGGAAATCAGCCGAATCCTTATCCCTTTTTGAAAAACGCAGACCTGTTTGTTCATCCTTCCTATGTGGAATCTCAGGGACTCGTTGTGCTTGAGGCTATGGCGCTTGGCGTTCCCTGTGTAGTGACACAATCCCTCGGGCCCTGCGAGTTTATTGAGGACGGGGTTAACGGTATTCTGACGGAGCAAAGTCCTGAGTCTCTGGCCGAGAAGGTCCTGGAGATCCTGACGGACCGAGCACTTTACGAACGTATCAAAGCAAATACCCATTGCCCGGAACAGTTTGCTCCAGAGAATATGATGAAGAAAGTCGAAGAATTATTGGAGGGAAGGTTATGACAAGAGGATTTGTCACGCTGGCTGTGGGAAAAGAATCTTATTACAAGTTAGCAAATAATTTGCTTTATTCATACAGAAATACAAATACCGCTCAGCTCCCATGGACAATTGTTTGTGACAGAGAGAATAAATGGACTGCTGATTTCGACTCTGTTATTTTACTGGATCAACCGTCTTTATCCTACATGGACAAGTTAAAGCTCTTCTCCCTTTGTCCATATGATGAATGCATTTTTATTGATGCTGACTGCTTGGCTTTTCAGGATATTTCTATGCTTTGGAAACACATGAAGGATGTGGATGGTTTCTCTTGCTTCGGAAAGGCTTTACCACTTGATTCGCAGGACGGTTGGTTTTTGCTGGATGATATTGGGGAATGGAAGGATAAGATTTCGTTTATTCCTCAAATGCATGGCGGGCTTTGCTATATCAAGCGAGGAGAAAAGCTGAATGAAATTCTTCGCCTCGCTGAGTACATTGAACAGCATTATACAGATTACAAGTTCAAATACTTTGAAAAGCCTGCCGATGAGCCAATATTGGCTTTGTCGATGGCGATTGCAAGCAGTCGCCCGATTGCCGCAAAGCCAGAGTACTTCGTGTTTCTTCCCACAGCAGATAAATTATGCCTAAGCGATTATATAAAAGACCATAATAAGATGTTTTATGTGAGAGGAAATATACGGCAGGAAGTACAGATTGTTCATTATCAGAATCACAATACCGAAAAAGCCCCTTATAAAGTGACACGTGATATTGTGTTAAAGCATCGTTCATACTCTGAATATTTGTATTGGTTTATTTATGTTGTTTCTGATTTTATACGGCCTTGGAGAAAAAGAATTCGTAATTTGTTACGCTGGTAGCATTAGATATATTTCAGATGGAGAGATATCAAAATGAAGATTAGATTTTATGACCCATCAGGAAGAATCGAATTTTTGGATGTCATGAAAGGAATAGGCATACTTCTATTACTGCTATCACACAGCATTTCCGGGGATTCCCTAATCAAGACTTGGATTTTTTCTTTTCATATGCCGTTATTCTTTTGGTGCACAGGTTATCTAATCGCTATAAAAAATCCGAGTGGGAAAGAATTGCAAGGTAAGCTGGGAAGAATTTTGGCAAAAAAAGCACTGGCAATACTGGTGCCATATGTAGTTTTCTCGTTTCTTATCATTTTATATCAGGTTCTGCTTCAGTTATTGCACAGCCATACCTTTGATTTGGCTGCCTTCATTGACAAACTTATGCGCATCATCCAATTGATGGGAATGGAATCCCTGTGGTTCTTACCCTGCTTATTACTGGCGGAGTTACTGTTTTTTGTCCTCCATGCTTATTTCCCCCGATTGGTACTGGGAGCTGCGTGTTTAGCATGTGTGGTTTTAAATTTTGTTTTTAATAATACGCTGCCCACTGGCATACTTGGAGTTTTGATCAGATCAACCACTGGCTTTGTATTTGTTTGCTTTGGTTATTTGTCATACATACTCAGCAAAATGCAAGCCCGAAATAAGAAATTAACCATCTTTAGCTCTCCTTGGACAAGTCTTTTGTTAATGATCCTCGGCGCTATTATTTCTCTTATTAATGGATTTGCCGCAATTGGAAGCTATGATTTCGGATTTGTTCCATTCTTCTATATTAGTGCATTTCTCACCTTGGAGGGATTATGCGGTCTATGCAAAATGGCTCCCAAATTACAAATCATTCCGTTCTTTGGAAAAAACTCAATAGTAGTTCTCTGTACAAATAACATAATTATTGAGATATTAAGGCTTCTTGATAGTAAGTTGGGAGGAAATTTCTTCCTTTTTCATGGGATGGTTGGAACTTTCTTGTTCGCAATTCTATTAGCACTTATTGAATTTCCAATTATTGTAATTGGAATGAAATATTTCAAATACTTTTTTGGGGTGCTTCCCAAAGAGAGAAATACATTCAGTGAGAGTGAGAAAACGTGAAAATAGCCCTTTATGGTAATGGTAGCAGTGGCAATCACGGTTGTGAAGCAATTGCACGAGGAACAATCAGCCTGCTTGGAGCAGATGCAAATACATACAGAATCCAGTCTGAAAATCCCGCAGAAGACAGAAAATACGGATTGGAAGAGCTTGCGCAAATTTCTCCGGCCAAATCGGAACGCAAAAAAGATTTCCGCTTTGCAATTGCGTACGCCAAGTTGAAGTTGGCAAAAGATTATGTGGACATGGACGGTCTATCCTATTTGCATGGTAGTCAGGAGTCCGGATCGTGGGCGGATATCGCATTAAGCGTAGGCGGTGACAACTATTGCTATGGCAGTACAGGAATCTATGCTTATCTAAACCGTGTCTACAAAAAACAAGGCGCAAAGACTGTCCTCTGGGGCTGTTCTATTGAGCCAGATGTAGTTTCTCAGAAAAGCGTCGCAGAAGATCTCGCCCGATATGATTTGATTGTTGCTCGGGAAAGCATTACCTATGGGGCGGTAAAGCCCGTACAAAAAAATTCAATTCTTGTGCCGGACCCTGCGTTCTTTATGGAACCTAAGGCGTGCAGCTTGGATGATCGTCTGTGCAATGGAAATGTGGTTGGCATTAACATTAGTCCAATGATCATATCCAACGAAAAGGCTTCCGGCATGGCCTATGAGAATTACAAACAACTAATACGATATATTCTTTCTGAAACAAACGCTACGATCGCTTTGGTTCCTCATGTGGTATGGAGTTCCAACGATGACCGGACAGTCCTTCGGCAATTGTACGATGATTTTGACCGAGATCCTAGATTGGTGCTGGTGGAAGACCATACCGCACCCGAGCTGAAGTATATCATTTCCCAGTGCAGCTTCTTTGTGGGTGCCCGAACTCACGCGACTATTGCGGCCTATTCCTCCTGCGTCCCCACATTAGTGGTAGGTTATTCTGTGAAAGCTCGCGGAATTGCTAGAGACCTGTTTGGAACAGAGGACGGTTATGTTCTGCCGGTACAAGATATGCAACAGCCACAGCAGTTAACCGAAGCTTTTTGTACGTTATTTGGAAAACGCCAATATATACATGCGTGTTTGACTGAAACGCTGAAGGCGTATTGTGATCCATTGCCTGCGATTCGTGCGATAACGGAGTTATCAAAATGAAAAAGAATGCCGTTGCTAAAAAGATAGTTCTTTCTGTAATCCTTATTTCCGTTGGTGTATGTGCCATTATCTTTATTATGAATTGCTTCCGCAATATAACGCCGCCGGAATCTGTTGGCTCAGTACGGCTTAATATTGAGACCTATCGCGCAGGAGAAAATCAACCAACACATCCATCTGTAGTATCCTTTGAAATCCCGTGGCATGGATATTCTTATTGGATGGCGTATAGCCCATATCCTTATGCAAACGGTGAGGAGGAAAATCCCTGTGTAGCAGCATCGAATGATCTGCTATATTGGGAAACGCCGGAAGGATTGGCAAATCCCATCGGGGACAATGAAGAAACAGGCTGTGATGAATTAAAAGATCCACATATTTTGTACCGGGAGGATTTAGACAGACTGGAGGTCTGGTATTTAGGCCGACAATCTGTTGCTCTTGGAGGAGATGGTACATCACTTCTTTTGATGCGAAAATGGTCAAAAGATGGTATCCATTGGAGCGAACTTGAAATAATGACACAGACAAAGTATTTATCACCATCTATCCTTTGGGATGGGGTGAAATACCAGATGTGGGCGATTGGATATGACCTCTGGGGTACAGAAGGAACATTTATATATCAGGAAAGCAGTGATGGAATTCACTGGTCTGAACCTTCCACTTGTATGCTTGGCAAAACTAATTCTGGGCTTGATATTTGGCATGGTGCTGTAAGCAAATATCTTGGTGTATATCATTTTGCGTTTATTGACAATAAGAAGCAACAGATATTCTATTGCGCCAGCGAGGATGGCGTTACCTTCAGTACACCAGAAGTGATTGTAGACAACGGAGCGTATTGGAATCACCTTTACCGACCTGCTTTGCTGTTTGAAGACGATATCGTCACTTGCTTCTATGGGGTGGTTAATCAAGAAAATCAATGGTATATATCTTCCAGCTCTAGCACTCAAATAAATAATCTATCAGGGCTACGGGAACAGGACATGCCGAGTATGATGACTCTGCAGGATGATGTGGTTGATACGCATGGATTTACATATCATTTGCGGACATTGTTTCATGCGGTGGAATCCTATTTCCGTATTGAATTGTTCCTGTTGACGTTTGTCGAAAGTGCATTACTGCTATTGGTGCCTAAGTGGCGTACCACAAGAAAGAGTGTTGGCAGTTATGTCATTATAAACATGTTACTATCATGTGGATATGTTTTATACCGATTCACGCCCGGGAATCTAACCCAATGGATTGCTGCGTATATAGCTATTTTACTTATGAATGTTTCGTTTGATGCAATTCTGCTGTATGTGCAAATGGAGTTTAGTAAACCAATAAATTAAAATCAATCAATGGCTCAAGAATAAATTGTTTTATGAAGAACCAACTGAAAGCGGGAGCGGTACTCTCCTATATCAACTTGATCATCGGGAATATCATTCCTTTTATCTACACCCCCATTATGCTGCGGCTGCTGGGGCAGGCAGAGTATGGCCTGTATGGGATTGCGAATTCCATTATGGGCTATATTGGATTACTCAATTTTGGCATTGGTGGTTCCATTGTCCGCTATTTATCCAAGTATCGGGCGGCAGGCAACCAGGATGGAGAAGCGCGAGTCGCGGGCCTATTTATAAAGATTTATTCTGTGATCTGCGCTCTGATTCTGATTGCAGGGTTTGTTTTTGCGGCCAATATTCAAATCTATAGCCGGTCGTTGACTGCGGATGAAACAGAAACGCTCCGTATTCTGGTGGTTCTCATGACTATCAATACGGCAGTGTTTCTGCCGTTCAGCGTGTTCAGCTCAATTGTGCTGGCGCATGAGCGGTACATTTTTAATAAAATTGTCGGGATGCTTTCCGGTATTGCTTCCCCGGCTCTGAATCTGGTACTCCTCTATTGCGGCTTTGGTTCTGTAGGACTTGTTCTGTCCGCAACTGTGCTGAATTTCGTTACATACGGGCTATATACATGGTACAGCGTTAAAAAGCTAAATGTCCATCCCTCGTTTCATCGGACAGAGTCTGGTTTGCTGAGAGAAATCCTGCATTTTTCTGCATTCGTTTTTTTAGCGAGCATCGTGGATGTGCTGTACTGGTCTACGGATAAGCTGATTATTGGATGGGCCATTGGCTCTGCAGCCACGGCTGTGTATAACATTGGAGCCACATTCAACACCTATGTGACCAGCCTTTCCACTGCAATCAGCGGCCTTTTGGTGCCGCGGCTGACAGAAATGGTGGTAAAGGATGCGCCCAAGGAGCAATTCACAGAAATTTTTATTAAAGTAGGGCGACTTCAGTTTATCATCATCTCGTTTATTCTCTCTGCCTTTATAGCTTTTGGACGACAATTCATTGCGATATGGGCGGGACCGGAATACCATGAAGCCTACTATGTTGCGCTTTTGACCATGATTCCGGTGACGATTCCGCTGATACAGAATACCGGGCTGAATATCCTGTATGCGCTGAATAAACACAAATTCCGCTCGATCGTTTACGCCTGCATTGCGGTTCTGAATGTCGGCCTGACTTTCTGGTGGGTCGAGGATTATGGGATTATCGGCGCGGCGATGGCCACTTGTGTTGCATATGTGATCGGCAATATTCTTATTATAAATTGGTACTATTACAAAAAAATCGGCCTGGACATTCCGCTGTTCTGGAAGAACATCCTCAAAATGTCCCCGGTTATGCTGATTATGGGGACGGTATGGTGGTTCCTGCTGGATCAGATTCAAATCAACAATTGGCTGGTTTTCTTTGCTTTGGCTGCGGCCTATACGTTACTGTATCTGCCTTTGGCTTATAAATTTATGATGA
Organism: Clostridiales bacterium; assembly: GCA_004556965.1. Taxonomy (GTDB): domain Bacteria; phylum Bacillota; class Clostridia; order Oscillospirales; family Oscillospiraceae; genus CAG-103. Next base: position 102,253 of record SFFE01000002.1, read on the forward strand.
ATCAGTATGAACGCGATGTTGTTATGGTTCCGACCAAGAAGACGCTGCGGAAACTCCATCTGATGAAGTAAGGAGACATGATCGTGGATTTGTGTAAAACCGGACTCTGTACTGGCTGCTCGGCCTGCGCCAACGCCTGCCCGGAGCAGTGCATTCAGATGGCTGCGGATGCCGAAGGTTTTTTACGTCCGAAGATTGATTCATCTCAGTGTGTCGTTTGTGGGACTTGCCAGAACGTTTGCCCGGTTCTGCACCCGAAAGCGCACAGTCACGAAACTGTCGCCTATGCCGCCGTCCATAAGGATGACGCCATCCGGCTGGAAAGCACATCGGGAGGCGTGTTTTCCCTGCTCTGTCAATGGGTTCTTGACCATGGCGGCATTGTGTTCGGCGCGGCTTATGCAGATGATTTTTCTGTGGCGCATGGTTGCGTGGAAAAAGCATCCGATCTTTCAAAACTGCGGACGGCGAAGTATGCGCAGAGCGCTATCGGGGACAGTTATCGGCGGGCCAAAACGTTTTTGGAGCAGGGACGATACGTACTGTTTTCGGGCACGCCGTGTCAAATTGGCGGACTGCGGACGTTTTTGGGGAAGGACTATGGACGTTTGCTGACTGTGGATTTGATCTGCCACGGCGTGCCATCGCCGGCGGTATGGGAGCATTATATTCAGTATCGCGGAGAACAAGATGCACAGGGAGAACGCCCGACATCCATCAATCTGCGGAGCAAGGAGAGCGGCTGGGCCGGGTATTCCATTCGTTTTGATTATGCAGGGGGTCAGACATACAGGATGCCGAACAGCCAGGATCCATATTTACGCTGCTTCGTAAAGGATCTCTGTTTGCGGCCGTCATGTTATGCATGCAGCTTTAAAGGCATAGATCGTTGCAGCGATTTTACGCTTGGCGATTACTGGGGCGTTTGGTCGCAGCTGCCGGAACTGGATGATAATCAGGGGACGTCCATTGTGCTGCTCCACTCTGAGAAAGCAAAGCGGATTTGGCCTGAGCTTTTGTCCGGGATGAAGGCTGTGCAGGTCGATGCGGATCAGTGTTTTTCCGAAAACCCCTCCGCACTGTATTCGGCCACGGAACCAGATGACCGGCAGATGTTCCTGTCGAGATACCAGTCAGAAGATTTTTCGGATCTGGCGGATGAGCTTGCGCCGATTCCAATTCCGCCGAAGCCGCAGACCAGCGTGACGTCCATCCTGCATCGAGCCGCACATAAAATCAAACGAATGCTTGGAATCCAATAATGTACTGTAAGCGACTCCGGATTCACAGGGAAACGCATTAGAGTACGGCGTCCTGCTGACCTGTGCGCCGGCTGCTGGTTGCCAGAGTCCGGAAAGCGTGCTATACTCGTTCGCACAGATATGGCCTCCGGGCCTGCAAAGGGGACAGAGTATGGAACGGGTGACGGCGCATCCGGTTGCGGATGCGATTGAACAAAAGAGTACGGAACTGCTCACCTCCGTGGAAGAAACGGGGACGGCGCTGCAGCAGTACCACACGGCGCTGGCGACCGAGGAGCGCCTGGACGAGGCGGGCGTGGAGGCGCTGCACGCCGGCGTGCGCGAAGAGGTGGAGAGCCTGCGGCGCACGGCGACCAATCTGCGCAAGGCGTATTCCGATACGCTGAGCATCACGGACGAGCTGGACGGGCGCCTGCACGACGCCGAATCGAGCCGGAAACGGCGGATTCTTCCGCCGCCGCCGACGAATGCGGAGATTGATCTGGAAGAGCAGGAGACCAGGAATTTTGCGCGGGGTACCAACTACTACAAGCTGTTTCTGATCTTCTTTGTCGGCAGCTTTGCCGGCGTGATGGTGGAACTGCTCTGGTGTCTGGTGACGCGCGGCTATCTGGAGAGCCGGTCCGGCCTGGTGTACGGCCCGTTCAACATCCTGTACGGGGCTGGCGCCGTTTTGCTGACGGTGACGCTCTACCGGGTTCGGAACCGCGGCCGGTGGCTGTCGTTTCTGGGCAGTATGCTCGTAGGCAGCGCGCTGGAGTATTTCTGCTCCTGGGGACAGGAGCTGGTGCTTGGCTCCCGCTCATGGGACTACAGCAACATGCCCTTCAACCTCAACGGCCGGATCTGCCTGCTGTATTCGATCTTCTGGGGCATTCTGGGCGTGCTGTGGATCAAGAAGATCTACCCGCGGATGGCGCAGTGGATCCTGCGGATCCCCAATCGGATTGGGAAGATCATTACGTGGGTGCTCACGGGATTTATGGTGTTCAACATGGTGGTGTCGGGCTGCGCTATGGCGCGCTGGGCGCAGCGGGTGCACGGCGTGGAGGCGACGACTCGGTTCGCACAGTTTATGGACGAGCGCTTTCCCGATGAGCGCATGGAGCGAATCTATGCGAACATGGAGTTCCAATGACGGCGCGGGAGAGATAAGCATGCTGCACGACATCTACTGTCTGCCGATCGGCGCGACAATTGGATATCTGCTGCTGTTCGGCGCGGCGTGGACGGCGCTGGGCGGCCGGCTGTGCGCACGGGGAGACCGGATGTACCGCCGCTGGCGCATGGGCTGCGCGGCAGTGCTGGCAGTCTGGCTGTGTGCCGTGCTCTACAGCACGCTGCTGGACCGGACGGCGGGGAGCTATGCGGTGCATCCCGCCCCGCTTTCGCAGCTTCGCGCGGCGCTGCGGGGGGACAACCCGGAAATTCTGCGCTCCTGGTGGATGAACGTGCTGCTGTTCGTGCCGTGCGGTATGGCGCTGCCGGAACTGCTGCCGCGGACGTGGAGCCGGAAACGGCGCGTGCTGACGGCGGTGCTGGCGGCACTGCTGCTGTCGGCGGGCGTCGAACTGGCGCAATGGCGCTGGCAGCTTGGACAGGCGGAGACCGACGACTGTCTGGCCAATGTGCTGGGCGGCTTGCTGGGAAGCGGCATTTTTGCGCTGCGCTGCAGGGCGTCGGCGTGCTTGCTCCGGCGCGGAGAGGACGCCTCCGGACATACATAAGACTCTGCTTCGCCCGCCGGTTGACTTTTGCCGGACCGGGCGATTATAATAAAAATCAGGACGCTTTTCCGAGAAAGGAGGCAGCACGATGCAGCGACCGGATTCGCAAGTGCATGACCGCCGCTCTGTACCGGAATCGGGCCACAGAGCGCCGAAAAAGAAAAAAATGAGCAAGGGCACTAAAGCGCTGCTGATTATCGTGTGCGTGATCGTGGCGATTGCGCTGCTGCTGGTGGGGACGGTTCTGATCCTGTCCGCCGTCGGGCGCAACGCGCTGACGGACGACGGCAGCGGCATGATGATGGAGGAATACGAGGGCGACGCGGAGTCGCTCGGCTCCGGCACGGTGCGCTACAAAGGGCAGCTCTATCAATATAATGACGAGATCATCCCCATTCTGCTGCTCGGCGTGGACGAGCACGAGAAAAATGTGCAGGAGGGCGAATTCGGTGTGGCCAACCAGGCGGACGTGAACGTGCTAGCGGCGCTGGATCCGAAAAACAGAAGGATCACAATGATCTCCATCTCGCGCGATACGATGTGTGAGATGGATGTTCTGGATGACGCGGGCAGCCACGTCGGCACGGCGACGGCGCAGCTTGCGCTGGCTTATACCTACGGCGACGGCGGCGATGTGAGCTGCGAGCTGTCGGCGGCGGCGGTGTCCCGGCTGTTCTATGGTCTGGAGATTCCGGTGTATGCCTCAATTTACATGGATGGTATCACCGAACTGGTGGACGCCGTCGGCGGCGTGACCGTGACGCCGGACGTCAGCTTCGGACCATTCGTGGCGGGGCGGGAAACGCTGCTGACCGGCAGCAACACCGAGCGGTACATCCGCTACCGGGAATCGACCACCGAGGGCAACAACCAGCGCATGCAGCGGCAGAATCAGGTGCTGGTCGCGCTGGTGCGGCAGATGCTTGCGTCTGTGAAGCAGAATCCCGCTTCGGTTTTGAACCTGTACAACAACGTGAGCCGGAACGTGACAACGAATCTGGACGCCTCCAAGATCCTGTATCTGGCCCAACAGGCGGCGAAGCTACGCTTCGACGGCGAGATCCGCAACGTTGCGGGCGAGTCCGTCCTCGGCGCGCAGAACCATGCGGAGTATCAGGTGGACGAGCAGGCGCTGTATGAGCTGATTCTGGACGTGTTTTACGATCCGGTGACGGAGTGACGGCATATGGACACACAGAAAGAAACGACGGCTCCGAATCGCACGGCGTTGCCCATTGCGGTGTTTGACTCCGGCCTTGGCGGCATCAGTGTCCTGCGTGAGCTGGTGCGGCGGATGCCGAATGAAAGCTTTCTTTATTATGGAGACTCGGCCAACGCGCCCTATGGCACGCGGCCGGTTGAGACGGTGCGCCGGCTGACGCTGGAGAACATCCAGCGGCTGTACGACCGGGGCATCAAGGCGGCGGTGATCGCCTGCAACACGGCGACGAGCGCGGCCATCATCCCGCTGCGAGAGCGGTTTGCGGATCTTCCCGTGATCGGTATGGAGCCGGCGCTCAAGCCGGCGGTGCTGGAGCATGAGCATGCCTGCATCCTCGTACTGGCGACGCCGCTGACACTGCGGGAGGAGAAATTCGCCCACCTGCTGGAGCATTACAGCAGCCGGGCGCAGATTGTCCGCCTGCCGTGCCCGGAGCTGGTGGAATTCGTCGAAGCCGGCGCGGTGGACACGCCGGAGGTGTATGCCTACCTGCGCGAGCGGCTGGGGCCATATCGCGGCCGGGCGGACGCGGCGGTGCTCGGCTGTACGCACTTCCCGTTTCTGCGCGGCGCGATCCGCGCGGTGCTGGGCGATTCGGTGGCGCTGTATGACGGCGGCGCCGGTACCGCCCGCGAAACGGAGCATCAGCTTCTGGCGCACGGCCTGCGCAGCGCGGCTGCCGGACGGGGCGCTGTGACGCTGGAAAACAGTCTGGACGATGCGCGTGAGCACGCGCTGAGCGAACTGCTCTTTGCCCTGCCGGAGAACCGGTAACGCTGGCGGTCTGCCTGTGCGGAAAAGAGCAAAAAAAATCTGGCAAATCCAGAAAGAACCCTCTTGCAATTTTGAAAAGTTGGGTGTAATATAATGATGTATACCGTAAGGTGTTGTGATTCTTGCGAATGGAGGACAACCTCATGAAAAAGTTCGTGGCGATTCTTCTCGTCGTTGTTTTGGTTTTTGCAATGTCCAGCGTCGCGCTCGCGGCTGATGTTGTCAGCCCGGAAAAGGACAATACGAAGGTTCCTGTGAACAGCGATCCCGGCACGACCTCTCCGCAGACGGGCGAATCTTTCTCCGTCCTGTGGGTGGTGCTCGCGGCTGTGTTGATGCTTGGTGTCGCGTTCTTCTGCGGGAAAAAGTTTGTTGCTGCGAAATAACAGCGCTCTGAGAAAAAATGAGTAAGGCTCCATGAATGCGGCTTCAGCGCGCTCATGGAGCTTTTGCTGTTTCGGAGGTACGAATGAAAAAGAAAGTGTTTGTGCGCGGCCTGCTGATCGTCATTGCGCTGGCCGCCCTGTGCGCCTGCGCGTGGTGCGTGTGGTATATCGTGCAGTATTATCAGGGGCAGTCGTTCGGGAAAAGCATCCGGGACATGGGGCCCGAATCCGGTACGGAGGTTCCGCTCGACGCGAAAAGCATCAAGATCCCCGTGGATTTTGACAAGCTGCGCGAGATCAACCCGGACATCTATGCCTGGATCGAGATCCCCGGCACCGATATCAGCTACGCCGTGCTCCACCGGGCGGGCGACAATGCGTTTTATACGAACCACAGCGAGGACGGCGCCTATTATTCCGGCGGCAGCATCTACAGCGAGGACTATAACGCGACGGACTTTTCCGACAAGATGACCGTGCTTTACGGCCACAACCTGAAGTCCGGGCATATGTTCGCCCAGCTCAACGACTTTTCCGATGCGACGGTGTTCGACGAGCACCGCAGCATCTATGTGTATCTGCCGGACAGGGTGCTGGTGTACGAGATCTTTGCGGCCTATCCGCACTCGAACGAGCACCTGCTCGCGACGTATGATTTCTCGAACCGTGCGCAGTATCAGGCGTTCTTTGCGGAGGTGTTTTCCACCCGCAGCATGGAAGCGCAGTTTCTGGAAGACGGCATGCCCGACTTTGACGAGCACCGCGTCCTGACGCTCTCGACCTGCTATCGCGGCGACAATCACCAGCGCTTCCTCGTGCAGGGGCGTCTCATCGCCGAGATTCCCGGCAAATAACCATCCATCCCCGTTTGCGCAAAGCGCAGGCGGGGATATTTGTTAAAAACAGAGTCCTGTTTTTAACAAATGTTGTGTTTGGCCGCAAAGCAGATTATAATAAATTACAAAGAACGATATTTTTGAAATGAAAAGAGGGGGAAGCATTTGAAAAAAAGATGGATCAGTCTGGCGCTGTGTCTGGCGCTGCTGCTGTCGCTCGCGCCGGGCGCGCTGGCGGCGGACATCGGGGCCGACACCGTCACCGGCACGTTTACCTACTGCCCTGCGCTTGGTATGGTGGGCGTACCCGATCAGGAGCAGACGTTTACGTACAGCGATGCGAACTTTATGCAGTCCGGCTACCGGTACCGCAAGGGGCTGGCCGTGTCGTCCATGGAGCTGACGATGGCGGCGTTCTCCAGCTCCGGCGACGCCGGATATGAAGACGCGAGCCGGAACCTGCAGGCGTTGCTCGAACGGTGCGGCTTTACGGGCTTTGCCGTGAACGAGGGCTTCTGCACCCGTCCCACCTCCGATTCCATCGGCGTGGGCGCGGCGTATAAGACCATCTGCGACAACGGCGGGACGTATACGCTTGTCGCCGTCGGCATCCGGGGCCACAACTACTCCGGCGAGTGGGGCGGCAACTTCCGCATCGACGAGACGGGCGACCATGCGGGCTTTGTCCTCTGCCGCGATCAGGTGCTGGATTTCCTGCGCGCCTATCTCGCGGAGCAGGGAATCACCGGACGCATCAAGCTGTGGATGACGGGTTACAGCCGCAGCGCCGCCACGGCGAATCTGGTGGGCGCGGCGCTGGACGGCGGCGCGGCGCTTGGCGAGGATGTGCGCCTGTCGCCGCATGACCTGTACTGCTATTGCTTCGAGCCGCCGATGGGAACGGCGGCGGACAATGCGTCTGACCCCATCTACGGCAATATCCACAACATCGTCAACGAGGCGGACGTTGTGCCCAAGGCGGCGCCGGCCGGGTGGGGCTTTGCGCGCTACGGCGTGGATCATGTCGTGCCTTATGTGACCGACGCCGATTACACGGCGCTGCGCGACGAAATGCTGAAGGAGTTTGAGACGTTTTCCGTCGCCGGGCCGTATCAGATCGACAATTTCCGCATGGTCAGTCTGGATCTGACCAAGCTCGGCACCGGCAGCGCCTTGCGCGAGACCGGCGAGCAGGTGACGCAGCGGGAATTTTACGACATGCTCATTGACGCGCTGCTGCGCGACCTGGCGCCCACGCGCGCGGACTATGTGGAGAACCTGCAGGATGACCTGATCGAGCTGACGACGACGCTGTTCGGCTTTGACGGCGGCAGTATGGGCGCCGCCATGCTGCTCTTCGCGGGCAAGGTATCCCAGAATGCCGAGACGCTGCTCGATTCGCTCACGATCTCCGGCGCGATCGAAAACGGCACAATGGTCAAGCTGCTGGAGCGGTATCTGTTCGAGAGCCTCAACGAAGCGGGCGTGAATGGCTATGATGCGCAGCAGGTGCGCGAGATGGCGGCGAGTCTGGCCGGGCTTGTTGCAAAGTTTGCCGTGAAGAATCCCGATCTCGCGGCGACACTGATGGTGAATCTGATGACCATCCTCTCCGCGCACTTCCCGGAGCTGTGCCTGTCGTGGCTGCGCACGCTGCCGGAGGACTATATGGCGAGCCAGCAGACGTATGCCTGCAGCGGCGCGTATGCGGACGTGGCGGCCGATGCGTGGTATGCGCAGTACGCGGATTATACGACGGTCGGCGGGCTGATGAACGGCGTGGGCAGCGGCTGCTTTGCGCCGGAAGAGCCGATGACCCGTGCAATGTTTGCCGCGGTGCTCTACCGGCTGGAGGGCGAGCCTGCGGTGACGGACGGCAGCCCGTTCACGGATCTCAAGGCCGACTGGTACCGTAACGCGGTGGCGTGGGCGTATCAGACGGGCGTTGTGGAAGGCATGAGCGAGACGGCCTTTGCGCCGGACGAGCGCATCACTCGCGAGCAGATGGTCACGATGCTCTGCCGCTACGCCGGGTGCGCGGACGGCGCGTATCCGGAGCTGGAGGGCTATACGGACGCCGGGGACGTCTCCGGCTGGGCGCTGACGGCGGTGCGCTGGGCGGTGGCAACCGGCGTGCTGCAGGGCATGACGGAAACGACGATCGTTCCGCAGGGTACGAGCACCCGTGCGCAGGCGGCCGCGTTCCTCACCCGCTTCTGCGAGACATAAGGGTTTGTAAAACAAAAAATCAGGGTTACGAATCGGTAACCCTGATTTTTATTTTTCCTGAAGATAGAACGCTTCGCAGTCGATCTGCGCTTGCTTCAAACGCGCGGTGGCGCCGCCATAGTCGAATCGGCCCAACTCGGTCAGTGCATCCGTTACGGCGTTGAATAAATGCAGGTACATTTTTTTGTAATCAGGCACGAGAATCCCTCCAAAATCTTCATCTTTAGAAGTATATTAGCAGATTTATTGAATAAAATCAATAACAGATTTCATCTTTTGAAGTTAGGGGGACTCAGGCCTATGAAAATTTATTGGTCGGGAGACTCCAAAAATGTGATCGGACCGAAAGTGCGCACGCTTCGAAAGCAAAAGGGACTGACGCAAAAGGCGCTTGCGGAACGGCTTCAGCTTGCAGGCTATGATTTTACGGATTTGACCGTGCTGCGGATTGAGAATGGAACGCGATTCGTTCCTGATTATGAAGTGAAAGCGCTGGCGAAGGAGTTTGGCGTCACGTATGCCGAACTGTTGGACGATTGAGCGGGCATTTTTTCAAGAACCTCCGGTGAAGCCGGAGGTTTTTTTGCAAACGCATGCTCGCAAAATCCGCACTTGACAGGCGCGCGGCGTGGGTTATAGTGTGGATAGACGCCGTACCATGCAGAAAACCGGCGGGAAAGACAGAACCAAGGAGGTCGTATCGACATGACATGCGCAGAGATTTTGGAGCAGGCGCGCGCGGCGCTCTCGCCGCGATGCACGGTTTGCCCGGTGTGCAACGGGCGCGCCTGCGCCGGGCGCATCCCTGGTCCCGGCGGTAAGGGGACGGGCGCGACCGCGCAGCGGAATTTTTCGTATCTGGCGGAGCACGTGAAGGTGGAGCAGCGCGTTTTGCGCGCGCCGTTCGAGACTGACTGCACGCTGGAGCTGGCGGGCAAGCAATTTGCAACGCCCATCTTTGCCGCGCCCATCGGCCTGATCGAGGGCAATTATGCGTCGCATCTGACCGAGCGCACCTATGCCGAGGCTGTGGTGACCGGAACGCAGCAGGCGGGGAGCGTCGCCTTCACGGGCGGCGGCTCGTACGACGGCTGCTTTCTTGAGCCTCTGGAGGTCATCGTGCAGGCGGGCGGCTGGGGCGTCCCGACGCTCAAGCCGTGGCGTATGGAGCTGGTAGAGGAGCGCATCCGGCTCTCGGAGCAGGCGCACGCCATCGCCATTGCAATGGACATCGACACGGCGGGACTGCCGCACGCGAACAAGTCCACGAACGCGCTGCTCTTCAAGAGTCAGGACGATCTGCGGCGCATCGCGGAGATGACCGAGCTGCCCTTCTTCGTCAAGGGCATCATGACTGCGGACGAGGCCGTGCTCGCGGCGGAGGCGGGCGTTTACGGCATCATCGTCTCGAACCACGGCGGGCGCGTGCTGGATCACGGGCTTTCCACGGCGGAGGTGCTGCCGGAGATCCGCGCCGCGGTGGGAAAGCGCGTCAAAGTGCTAGCGGACGGCGGCGTCCGTTCGGGCGTGGATGCGTTCAAGCTGCTCGCGCTCGGCGCGGACGCGGTGCTCATCGGCCGCCCGTATGCCATCGCGGCCTTTGGCGGCGGCGCGGAGGGCGTGCGGCTCTACACCGAGAAGGTGACCGCCGAGCTGCGCGACACGATGGCTATGACCGGCTGCCGCACGCTCTCCGACATCAGCGCGAAGCACGTGCGCATCGTATAACGGAGGATATACGCCATGCAGACGATTGCAATTATTGACGACGTGAACTCGAACGCGTCCAATAGCCGCCGGGCGGCTTTCTGTCACCGTCCGGTTTCCGGACGATCCGGAGCGAAATGCCCCGCAACTGCATGGAAGTTTCACAAAATCAGGCCCGGTCCGGATGAAAAACGTGCACGTTTCTTCCAAAATGCCGTTCCTTTGGTTGTCATAATACCAGAAGTGTAGTATAATGCACAGGTTGAAACTTTTTGACACCATTTTGAGAGGTTACTTATGAAGAAACGAATTCTCGGGCTGCTGCTCGCGCTGTGTGTGCTGGCAGGGATCCTCCCGCAGCTTTCTCTCCAGGCGCAGGCGGCGGGCGTGCTGTCTTCCGCCCCCTATCCGAAGATCGAATATGCACAGACGGACGATACGCCGGCCGGCACCATCCGCTACGTGTCGCAGATTCCGGACGAGGGATACAACGGCTTCTATTCGGCGTACTGGGGCCGCTTTGAGAGCTATGCCCGAGGCGAATGCTACACCGCCTGCATCTCCATGGCGCTGTCGTACACCGGCGTCAATGCGACGCCGCTGGCGCTGGGCGAATATTGGCTCAGCAGAGGCTACACGGGCGGAACGCCGTTTGCCACCACGCCGGAGGATGTGGACGCCTTTGGCGCGCAGTGTCTCAAGCTTTCATTTGCACAGGCGATGGACAACTATCTGAACGGCAACGGCAAATACAGCCCGCCGATCATCCACCTGCCCAACTATTCCGCGCGCGGCCACTATGTCGCCGTCGTGGGCAAGGTGTCGGACACGGTGTATGTGGTGCTCGACCCGGCGGCCAGCACGCATACGTGGAACATTACGATCAGCGGCAACTCCGCCACGCACCCGCACGGTGTGGAGCGCGCGCTGGAAGACGCGACGCAGTATTATAACCCCTACGGGGGCATCGGCATCCACAAGGACGGCTCGGACTGTCCGGGCAAGATCTTCTCCGACATGCCCAAAGAGACGGACTGGTCCCACGCGGGCATTGACTACTGCACGGAGCAGGCGCTGATGAACGGCACCGGCAACGGCAAGTTTGAGCCGGGGCTGAACACGACCCGCGCGATGCTGGCGTGCGTGCTCTACCGCATTGCGGGCGAGCCGGAGGTGACGGACTGCACCACGCCCTTCACCGACCTGACGGCTGACTGGTATCAGGACGCGGTCGCGTGGGCGTATGAACAGGGCATTGTCAACGGTGTGGACGAAGAGCGCTACCTGCCCGACGCTATCGTTACGCGCGAGCAGATGGTCACGATGCTCTACCGCTTCCTGGCGCTGGAGGAGCAGACGTGGCCGGAGCTGGACGGCTATACCGATGCCGGACAGGTTTCGGACTGGGCGCAGGACGCGATGTGCTGGGCGGTAGCCAATGAGATGATCAACGGCGTTTCGGCCACGGAGCTGGCCCCCGGCAGCGGCGCCAGCCGCGCGCAGGTCGCGGTGATCCTGATGCGGGTTCTCACAGCGGAAGCATAAACGAAAATGCCGCCTCCCCGGCCGGGGGAGGCGGCATTTTCATTTCTGTCACTTGCGGGAGGACGAGACGGTGTCTTTTTCCTCCGGAGGCGCGGCGGTGCGGAATTCGTCGAGCACCTGCTGCCGGGCCTGCCGGTCGCGCTGCTGCGCTGCTGCGCGGCGCGCCTGCATGGCGGCGCGTTTTTTCGCTTTCTGGCGGTTGCTGTAGCGGATGAGGAGCACGAAGTAGCCCACCAGCGCGGCCACAATCAGCAGCGTGATGATGATGACGACCGGGCTGCGGAAGAACGCGCGCACGCTCGAACGCAGAAATTCGCCGCGCGAAAGCTCCACGTCCACGGTGGCGACGAGCGGAACGGTGCCGTATGTAACGCCGTCTTTGCTGATGGTGATCTCGCCGAGCACGTCGCCCGCGGAGATGGGGGCCTTGAGCGGCTCGCCGTCGCGCTCGCTGTAAATGACGATATCGCGCTGGTACGTCGAGAGGTCGGCCTCGTTCGGCAGCACGGCGGAGATGCTGCTCTGCGCGCGGACGGTCACGCCGTCCGTGTCGCGGGCGAGGGAGACGGGTACCTCGCAGATCAGCTCCGTGGTGCTGACAATGTCACGCATGCTGAAGTTGCTGAACACCCAGCGGTAGAGCGAGAGCGTGTCGGAAAAGCTGCCGAAGTCCGTGGTGCCGTTGCCGCGTGTTTTTGCCGTGCAGCCGAGCACGATACACATCAGGCGGATGCCATCCTTTTCCGCGGTGGAGATCAGACAGTAGCCCGCGTCGTTCGTGTGGCCGGTCTTGACGCCCATGGCGTATTCATAGAAGTAACCCTTATACATCGGGGAATCGGCGTTGATGAGACCGTTCGTGTTTTTCAGCTCGCGGGTCTCGGATTTGTTTGTGGCGGGGATGGTGCGCGTCGGCGTGTTGCAGAGCGTGACGAAAAGATCATGTTTGAGCGCTTCGGTCGTAATGCGGTAGAGGTCCATCGCCGTGGTGTAATGGTTTTCATCCGGCATGCCGTTCGTGTTCGTCAAGTGCGTGCCGGTGCAGCCAAGCTCTTCGGCGCGCTGGTTCATCAGCGCCACGAAGCCGGCGATGCTGCCGCTGAGGTATTCGCCGATGACGTTGCACGCCTCGTTCGCCGAGGCGACCATGGCGCAATACAGGTAGTTTTCCAGCGTCATCACCTCGCCTGGCTTGATGTCGGCGGAGCTGGCGTCCTCGTCCAGACCGGTCAGGCAGTCGTCGTACGCGGTGATCTCGTCCTTGAGCGACACATCGCCGCGCTCCACGGCCTCGACGGCGAGCAGCACGGTCAGAATCTTCGTCAGGCTCGCGGGATAGGCCTTGGACTCGGTGTTTTTCGAGACGTAGAACGCACCGGTGTCCATATCGGCCAGAATCGCCGCCGCTGCCGTCAGTTCCGGCGCGTCATACGGTTCCACGGCAAGCGCGCCCAGCGCAAAGACGGACGCGAGCATGGCGATGAGCAAAAGAAAAGGAATGATCTTGATTTTTTTCATGTCATTCTCCGATGATCTGTGATATAGTACGAAGGGAAGCGTACCGGAACCGGCTTTCCGCAAAAACCCGGTTTCCGGTGCAGACGGACGGCTATGCTGCGGTTTGCAGGGTCCGCGCCGTCAAGGACCCCCTAAATATGACATTATAAAAGGTTATGCGGCGAAAAGCAAATGAAATTCGTGAAATTACAAAACTGATATGAAACTGAATCGGACAGAATGGGCGGCGATCGTGCTGAGCGTCGTGTTTCTGACCGCTGCAGCGGCCGTGACGGCTGTTGGCAGCCGGAACACCGGTGTGGCATATGCGCCGCTGGCCGTGACGGCGGCGGAACCTACGCCGCCGGACGATGTTTCCGCGCAGACCGCCGCGGCGGAGCCGGAACGAATCAATATCAACACCGCGACTGCGGCGGAGCTGGAGTCGCTGCCCGGCATCGGTCCCAAGCTCGCGGCGCGGATCGTGGATTACCGCGCGGCGAACGGGCCGTTTCAGTCGCCGGAGGAGCTGATGAACGTCAGCGGAATCGGCGAGAAGACGTATGCCGGGCTGGCGGAGCAGATCACCGCCGGCGCGGCAAATCAGGAGGGAACCGAATGAAAATACTGGTCGTAGACGATGAAAAGCTGCTCGTCAAGGGCATTAAATTCAATCTGGAAAACGAGGGGTATCAGGTGGACGCCTGCTACGACGGCGAAGCCGCCGTGGAGATGGCGCGTACGGGTGATTACGCCGTGATCCTGCTGGATCTGATGATGCCGAAGCTGGACGGGCTGGAAGCCTGCCAGAAGATCCGGCAGTTTTCCACCGTGCCGATCATCATGCTCACGGCGCGCAGCGAGGACGCGGACAAGCTTATTGGCTTTGAGTCCGGTGCGGACGATTATATCACGAAGCCCTTCAACATTCTGGAGCTGAAAGCGCGCATCCGCGCGCTCATCCGCCGCTCCACCATGCCGGCCTCCGGCAGCGGCGGGGCCAAAAACGGCAAGCTGGTCTGCGGGCAGATCGAGATCGACCCTGAGCGCCGCAGCGCCAAGCGCTTCGGCCGTCCGGTGGATCTCACCGTGAAGGAGTTTGATCTCATCGAGCTGCTCATGCGCAACCCCGGCAAGGTGTACAGCCGCGAAAACCTGCTTGATCTCGTCTGGGGCTACGATTATCAGGGCGACATCCGCACGGTGGACGTGCACATCCGCCGCCTGCGCGAGAAGCTGGAAAAGCAGCCGGCCGAGCCGGAATATATCATCACGAAATGGGGCGTCGGGTACTACTTCGCCGAGCAGTAAGACATGGAACAGGCAAGCAAGCGAAAACTGAAAAACAGCGTCCAGCTCAAGTTTGCCGGGTATTTCGCGGTTCTGATCGCGGTGCTGCTCGTGGTGCTCAACACGTACCCGCTGCAGTCCTCGCGCGACATCGTCTTTTCCGAAAAGGAGAGCGCGCTGGTCAACCGTGCGGCGGTCGTGTCGTCGTCCCTGTCGCTGCTGGAGTCGCTCACGCCGGACAATACGCGGCAGGTCATGGGCCTGCTCGATGTGAACGATCTGACGCGCATCATGGTCACGGACGACGCCGGGCTCGTGCTGTACGACACGGCGGAGGAGGATAACGCCGTCGGGCGCTATGCGCTTTTTTCCGAGATCAGCCGCGCCCTCGGCGGGGAGACGGTGTTCTATTCCCGCTTTCATATGGAGGCGTTCGTCAGCCGTGCGGCCATGCCGGTGCGCAGCAGCAGCCGGACCATCGGCGCGGTGTATCTGTGCGAATATGACCGGGAGCAGGCAGACCTGATCGTCGGCATCCAGCACCGGCTGGGGACGATCACGGTGGTGGTCGGCGTCGTTGCGATGGTGCTGATCCTGTTTTCCATCCGGATCATGACCCGGCGCATCACACGCCTGGCTGACGGCGTGCGCATCGTGCAGTCGGGCGACTACAGCTTCCGGCTGGAGTCGAAGGGGCACGACGAACTGACCGAGCTGGGCGACGAGTTCAACAACCTCACCGAGCGGCTGGAGACCACCGAGGCGCAGCGCCGGCGGTTCGTGTCCGACGCGTCGCACGAGCTGAAAACGCCGCTTGCGTCCATCCGCCTGCTGGCAGACAGCATCGTGCAGAGCGAGGGCATGGATCCGGCTACCATGCGCGAATTTGTGACGGACATCGGCTCCGAAGCGGAGCGCCTGCAGCGCACGACCGAAAAGCTCTTAAACCTCTCGCGCCGGGACGACGGTGTGAACGGCGAGACGACGATCGTTGATCTGAAAGAGACCGTGCGCGGCACGCTGCACCTGCTGCGTCCGCTGGCGGACGCCAGCAACGTCACGATCTCCTGCGTGCTGTCTGACGGCTGCACCATCCGCGCGACGGAGGACGACGTGTATCATATCGTGTTCAACCTCGTGGAGAACGCGATCAAATATAATCTTGCCTGCGGCAGCGTTTTTGTGAAGGTCTATTCACGGGGCGAGCAGTGCTTCCTCTCCGTGGAGGATACCGGTATCGGCATCCCGGAGGCGGACCGTGAGCAGATCTTCGGCCGGTTCTACCGCGTGGACAAGGCGCGCTCGCGCGAGCACGGCGGCAGCGGCCTAGGCCTCTCCATCGTGCACGACGCCGTGGCGCTCTACGGCGGGACGGTGGAGGTCAGCGGCGTGGAGCCGCACGGGACGCGCTTTGTGGTGTGCTTCCCGCGCGCCGCGGCAGAACAGGAGGCGGAGTCATGAAGCGAATGCTGCCGCTGCTGCTCGCACTGGCCTTCCTGCTGTGCGCCGCCTGCGCGCAGACGCCGGGCGAGACGGTTGAGATCTACCGCGTGCGTACCGAGCAGAGCCGCACGAACGGCGAGCTGGTGCGCGCCGAAACCATGGAAATTCCCGCCGACGCCGACCTGATCCAGGCGGTCATCGACGCGTTTAATGCTCCGGCGCGGGCGCAGGACCTGGAAAACCCACTGTCTTCCTCCGCCGCGCTGATCAGCGGCATGTTTGAGGACGGAACACTGACGCTGGAGGCAAAGCCGGGCTACTGCGTGCTCACCGGTATGGAGCTGGCGCAGGCGAATGCCTGCGTGGTGCTCACGTTCTCGGCGCTGCCGGGCGTGGCACGTGTAACGGTGCGCTCCGGCGACCGGGTGCTGTGCAGCGCCATGACGCCGGACAGCCTGGTTCTGACGGACACGAGTACCGGCGATTGAATCGAAGGGAGGGACGAAGCATGGACAATCTTCTCAGACTGCAGGCCGCCATCCGCGCGGCGGAGCTGGACGCGCTGCTGCTGATGGACGCGCGCAATCGCTATTACGCTACCGGCTTTCATTCGACGGACGGCGCCGTGGTCGTCACGGCGGACAAGGCGTATTTCATTACGGACTCGCGCTATATCGAGGCCGCGTGCAAAACGATCGGCGACCGGGCGGAGGTGCTGCTGTGCGACCACGAGCACCCCATGCGCCTGTACCTGCAGACGATCATCTCCGACTGCGGCGTGCAGAAGCTTGGCGCGGAGGATGGCACGCTCACCTATGCGGACTATCTGAATCTGGAGCGGCTGCTGGGCCTGCACCTGATCCCCGCACAGGAACTGATCTTGAACCTGCGCCAGAGCAAGCAGCCGCACGAGCTGGACTTCATGCGGCAGGCGCAGGAGATCACCGACCGCGCCTTCGCGGAGGTGCTGCCGCTCATCCGGCCCGGCGTGACGGAGCGGGAGCTTGCGGCAGAGCTGGTGTACCGGATGCTGAAGCACGGTGCGGAGGGCAACTCCTTTGACCCCATCGTGATCACCGGTCGGAAAACGAGCATGCCGCACGGCGTCCCCGGCGACGTGGCCATTCAGAACGGCGACTTCGTGACGATGGACTTCGGCTGCCTAAAGGGCGGCTACTGCTCGGACATGACGCGCACTGTCGCGGTCGGCCACGTGAGCGAGGAGATGCGCAAGGTGTATGACACCGTGCTGCGCGCGCAGCTTGCCGGCATCGCCGCGGCGCGCGCGGGCGTCTCCGGCGCGGAGCTCGACGGCGCGGCCCGCAGCGTCATCGCAAACGCGGGGTATGGCGCGTATTTCGGCCATAGCTTCGGTCACAGTCTCGGTCTGGAGATCCACGAAGCGCCGAACGCCGCGCCGAACAACGACCAGCCCATGCCCGAGCACGCGGTCGTCTCTGCCGAGCCGGGCATTTACCTGCCGGGGCGCTTCGGCGTGCGCATCGAGGATGTGCTGCATCTGACCGCGGACGGCGCGGAGGACTTCACAAAATCTCCGAAAGAATTGATGATTCTCTGAAAAAATACGGCAGTTGACGTGTATTTTCTGCTTGACGGCAGAAAAATAAGAAATACGGCTTGCCAAACAGTACCGAATCGTGTAAAATACTTAAAGTCATTTTTTATAACTATTCTTGAGGAGGATTTATATATGATTACTGCAGGCGATTTCAGAAACGGCGTTACCTTTGAAATGGACGGGCAGGTCATGCAGGTCGTGGAGTTCCAGCACGTCAAGCCCGGCAAGGGCGCTGCGTTCGTCCGCACCAAGATGAAGAACGTCATCACCGGCGCCGTGACCGAAACTTCCTTCAACCCCACCGCGAAGTTCGAGGAAGCGACCATCGAGCGCAAGAGCATGGAATACAGCTATAACGACGGCAACCTGTACTACTTCATGGATCCTGAGTCCTATGAGCTGATCCCGATCGACGAGAGCGTGCTGGGTGACAACTTCCGCTTCGTGAAGGAGAACATGACCTGCACTGTCAGCTCCTATAAGGGCAAGACCTTTATGGTCGAGCCGCCTACGTTTGTCGAGCTGGAAGTTACCGATACCGATCCGGGCTTCGCCGGCAACACCGCCACGAACGCCACCAAGCCCGCAACCCTCGAAACCGGCGCCGAGATCAAGGTTCCCCTGTTCATCAGCACGGGCGACCGCATCCGCGTCGATACCCGCGTGGGCGAGTATCTGGAGCGCGCGAAGGGCTAATCGCAATCCAAAAGGAAAAACACCTGCACATTTTGTGCAGGTGTTTTTTGCTGTCGTGGAGCTTTAGTCCAGTTTCAGGTCGCCCTCTTTGATCCAGCCGATCTTGCGGCAGAGCAGGCCAAGCGCCCAGCAGATGACGCCGGGAAGCACGAAGCAGACGAGAACGAGACCCAGCCAGTCCATAAAGCCCGGCGCGATGGCCACGGCGCCGTTGGCGACGGCGGCCTCACTGGGCGCGACCCAACCGGTCCAGACGCCGATGGGGCCGCACAGGCCGCAGGTGCCCATGCCGGAGTTAACGGCCGCGCCGTTCATCTCCAGCTTGAAGATGCACGTGGAAATGGGGCCGGTGATGGCGGAGGTGACGATGGCGGGGATCCAGATCTTCGGGTTGCGCACGATGTTGCCCATCTGCAGCATGGAGGTGCCAAGCCCCTGACTGACGAGACCGCCCCAGCGGTTTTCCCGAAAGCTCATCACGGCGAAGCCCACCATGTTCGCGCAGCACCCGGCGACTGCAGCGCCGCCGGCAAGCCCGGTGAGGGAAAGCGCGGCGCAGATGGCGGCGGAGGAGATCGGCAGCGTCAGCGCAATGCCGACCACGACGGACACGATGATGCCCATGATGAACGGCTGCTGCTGCGTCGCCCACATGATGAGATTGCCGACCCAGCTTGCCGCTTTTCCGATGGGTGCGGCCACGAGCATGGCAAGCCCGATGCCGACCAGGATCGTGACGATCGGGGTGACGAGAATGTCGATCTTCGTCTCCTTCGAAACGGCCTTGCCGAACTCGGCGGCGATGCACGCGGTGACGAGCACGGCCAGCGGGCCGCCCGCGCCGCCCATGGCGTTCGTGGCGAAGCCGACTGGCACGAGCGAGAACAGCACCATTGCCGGCGCGTGCAGCGCATAGCCGATGGCGACGGCCATGGCCGGGCCGACCATGAGCGAAGCGCATCCGCCGATCGTATAGCCGACCTTGTTCGGGTCCTTGCCCAGTTCGAAAATGATCTCGTTCAGAAACCCGATGTGGAACTGCTGTCCCAGCGTGTTCAGAATCGTGCCGATGAGCAGGGAGCAGAACAGACCCTGCGCCATCGCACCGAGCGCGTCGATCCCGTAGCGGCGCAGCGAGATCTCAATGTCCTTGCGCTTGAGGAACGCTTTGAATTTGCTCATGAGGAACCCTCCGTGATCTGATACAAAAAAGTAGGCTTTACAGGTGTCATGACACCTGTAAAGCCTACTATAATCGTCTTGCTCCGACTTGTCAATGCAAGTTTACCTTCTGACAATGTTTTTTCTGCGTTCGCCCCGGCCGTTTATTCCTCCAGCAGGAAGCCCGCCTCGCGCAGCGCAGCGCAGGTGCGGCGGTAGGCGTCCTCATCCGGGCAGCGGAGCGTGTGCAGGTGGATGCCGCCGGTCAGCGCGCTCAGGGGCGTTGCGCCCTCCTGCGTCAGCCGCTCCATGAACTGCGCCACGTCGTAGCGGCTGGAGAGCTGGAGCTGGCCGGTGAGCTGGCCATAGACCGCATGCTCCACCACCACGTCCAGCACGGTGCAGCCGTTATCCACCATGATGAGTAGTTCCTGCTCCGTGCCGTCGAGCGTGTGGCGGCAGGCGACGGTACGGATCACGCCCGGCGCCTTCCGGGACAGGACATAGCCGCGCGGCGTGGCGGAAATGTCCGCCCCGGCGGCGCGCAGCAGCGCAATGTCGCCCACGATGACCTGCCGGCTGACGGAGAAGCGGGCGGCGAGCGCGGACGCGCTTACCGGAGCGTCAGCAGCCGCGAGCGCGGCAGAGATGGACTTGCGCCGGGCAGATGCTTCCATGCCGTACCTCCGTTTCAGCCGCGGGCGTTGAGCAGATCGAGCTTGATCTTCAGCAGCTTGTCCGACAGATCCACATAGTAATTGTGCGGATTGTCAAAGCGCAGCACCTCCGGCCAGAGCGTTTCGATCTGCTTGGCGCAGTATGCCTTGATCGCGTCGAGCGACGGCTTCTCATACACGAGCCTGCCGCCCTGGAAGATCGGCACGAGCAGCTCTTTTGCGACGAAATCAGTCATGACCTTCTTCTTCCATGTGGCGTCGGGGTCGCAGATCTCCAGCGGCTGCGTATCGTCCACGACCTCGTCGTGCAGGCAGATGTAATCGGCCTCGGCCATGCCGCTCTCGCGGCCGTAAAAGCGGTAGACCTTTTTGAAATGCGGGTTCGTGATCTTGCCCACGTTTTCGCTGATCTTGATCTTCGGGATAATGTTGCCGGCGTCGTCCTCCACGGCGGCGAGCTTGTACACCCCGCCGAACACCGGCTCGCTGCGCGCGGTGATGAGCCGTTCGCCCACGCCGAACGCGTCGATCTGCGCGCCCTGCCGCAGCAGGCCGAGGATCAGCCGCTCGTCGAGCGCGTTGGACACGGTGATCTTGCAGTCCGGCCAGCCGGCGTCGTCGAGCATTTTGCGCGCGCGCTTGGTCAGATATGCGATGTCGCCGGAGTCGAAGCGGATGCCGCAGTTTGTGATGCCGAGCGGACGAAGCACCTCGTCGAACGCGCGGATGGCGTTCGGCACGCCGGACTGCAGGCTGTTGTAGGTGTCCACCAGCAGCGTGGCGTTGGTGGGGTAGGTCTTGCAGTAGGCGCGGAAGGCGTCCAGCTCGGAGTCAAACATCTGCACCCACGAGTGCGCCATCGTGCCGCCGGCGTACACGCCGTAGAGCTGGTCGGAGATGGTGCAGGCTGTCCCGGCGCAGCCGCCGATGTAGGCCGCCCGCGCGCCGAGAATCGCACCGTCCGCCCCCTGCGCGCGGCGGGAGCCGAACTCCAGCACCGTCCGCCCGCCGGCGGCGCGGCAGACGCGGTTGGCCTTCGTGGCGATCAGGCTCTGGTGGTTGAGCTGTAGCAGCACGTAGGTCTCGATGAGCTGCGCCTGAATCGCGGGGGCGCGCACCGTCATGATCGGCTCGCGCGGGAAAATGGGCGTGCCCTCCGGCACGGCCCAGATATCGCCTGTGAAGCGGAAGTTTTTTAAATATGTGAGAAAGTCCTCCGAGAACAGGTTCCGCCCGCGGAGATAGGCAATGTCCTCGTCGGAGAAGTGCAGATTTTCGATGTAATCAATGACCTGCTCCAGTCCTGCCGCGATGGCGACGCCGCCGCCGTCCGGCACCTCGCGGAAAAACACGTCGAAATAGGTGATGCGATCCTTCAGACCGTGGTCGAAGTAGCCGTTGCCCATGGTCAGCTCGTAAAAGTCGCAGAGCATCGTCATGTTCAGCTTTGCATTCGGGTCCATGACTTCGCCTCCTGAGTTTTTCAAAAAATGATTATCTTTCATTATAGCCACACCCGCAGAGCAAAGCAACCATTATAAATTTAACAAAGAAAATCGTCCGAACTGTGCAATGGGAACGTTGACATCGGGGAGCGGTTGTTATATCTTTGTGAGGACAAGAATTCGTAGGAGGAATACCATCATGTCTCTGACACCTGAGCGGGAGGCGGAACTCCGGGCGCTGTGCCGGCAGTACCGGATCGACGTGCTCACCGCAATCCACGGCGCACAGTCCGGCCATCCGGGCGGAAGCCTTTCCGTTTGTGAAATCCTGACGCTGCTCTACCAGCAGCGCATGCATCTCGACGCGCAGCATCCGGACGATCCGGACCGCGACCGGCTCGTGCTCTGCAAGGGGCACGCGGCTCCGATGCTGTACCGCAACCTCATCGGCAAGGGTTTTCTGCCGGAGGACGCCATGAACACGCTGCGCCGCGCCAACAGTCTGCTGCAGGGGCATCCGTCCGTGCACACGCCGGGCGTGGAGATGCCGTCCGGCCCGCTGGGCATCGGACTGGCCGCGGCGCAGGGCATGGCGATCGGCCTGAAGCTGAACGGCTCCGGCGCGCGCGTGTACGCCGTGCTCGGCGACGGAGAACTGGACGAGGGCGCGGTCTGGGAGGCGGCGGCCTCCGCGGTGAAGTTTGAGCTGGACAACCTCACCGCCATTGTGGACTGGAACAAGGTGCAGCTCGACGGCACGACCGATGAGGTCATGCCGCTGCGCGACCTGCCCGGCAAGTGGAAGGCCTTCGGCTGGAACGTGCTGCGCTGCGACGGGCACGATCTCAAGGCGCTCGACGCGGCGCTTGACGCGGCGGAGGCCTGCAAGGGCGTGCCGACCGTCATTCTGGCCGACACCGTCAAGGGCAAGGGCGTGTCCTTCATGGAGGGCAAGGCGGCCTGGCACGGCAAGGCCATTCCGGAAGCGGAATTCAAGCAGGCAATGCAGGAACTGGGAGGTGTGGACTGATGGCAAAATCCATTCGTGAAGTATATGGTACTGTTCTGGCCGAGCTGGGCGATACGAACCAGGATATCGTCGTTCTCGACGCCGACCTTTCCGGCTCCACCAAGACCGCCATTTTCAAAAAGGCGCATCCGGAGCGGTTTTTCAACATGGGCATCGCCGAGTCCGACATGGTCGCCACGGCGGCGGGCCTGTCCACGACCGGGAAGATCCCGTTTGTGAACACGTTCACCGTGTTTCTCACAACGCTGGGACTGATCTCCGCGCGCGCGCAGGTCTGCTACGGCAACCTGAACGTGAAGTTCGGCGGCGCGTACTGCGGCATGTCCGACGCGCTCGACGGCGCGACGCACCATGCGACCGAGGACATTGCAGTCATGCGTTCGCTGCCGAACATGACGGTGCTTGTGCCGTCCGACGAGACGAGCACCCGCTGGGCGACGCAGTACGCGGTTGAAACCTATGGCCCGATGTACCTGCGTCTGTCGCGCGACGTGTACCCCGACCTGTACCCCGCGGGCACGAAGTTCGAGTGCGGCAAGGGCGCGGTCGTGCGCGACGGCACGGACGTGACCGTGATCGCTTGCGGCCTGATGGTGCACAAGGCCATGGAGGCGGCGGAGCTTATGGCGCAGAAGGGCGTTTCTGTGCGCGTGGTGGACATGTACTCCATCAAGCCGATCGACAAGGAACTGATCCTGCAGTGTGCGCGCGAAACCGGCGCAATCGTCACGGCGGAGGAGCACAACATCTATGGCGGGCTCGGCGGCGCTGTGGCCGAAGTGCTCGCATGGGGCGGCGCGGCCGCGCCGACGGAGTTTGTCGGCATTCAGGACACCTTTACCGAGTCCGGGCCGTATCCGGAGCTTCTGGCGAAGTATGGTGTGGACGCGAACGGCGTCGTCGCCGGCATTGAAAAGGTGCTTGCGAGAAAATAACATGAAAAACGGGCAGGTCAGAACGGCCTGCCCGTTTTTGGAGGCATGATGAAGCAGCGATTTTTTGCGCCCGGCCGCACGGAACTGGCCGGGAACCATACCGATCACCAGAACGGCCGCGTGCTCGCAGCGCCGGTCGACCGCGGCGTTACGGCGGAGATCTCCCAGAACGCGGACGGCGTCATCCGCATTGTGTCGGAAGGGTTCGCGCCGGTTTCCGTCGCAATCGACGATCTTACGCCGCGCGAGACGGAGTTCGGCACGCCGCAGGCGCTCGTGCGCGGCGTGGCGGCGGCGCTGCGGGAAGCGGGCGGGGCGGTCTGCGGCTTTGACGCGCATGTCACGTCGCGGCTGAAGCCGGGCGGCGGACTGTCGTCCTCAGCGGCGTTTGAGATCCTGCTCGGCCGCATTTTCAACGCGCTCTGCAACGGCGGTGCGCTGGACGCGCACACGCTCGCGGAGCTTGGACAACAGGCGGAAAACCGGCATTTTGGAAAACCCTCCGGCCTGATGGACCAGCTTGCGTGCGCCATGGACGGCACGGTGTATCTCGATTTTCAGACCGGCGAGGTGCAGCGCCTGGACGCGGACTTCGCCGCCATGGGGCTGACGCTGTGCCTAACGGATACGGGCGGCAGTCACGCATCGCTCACGGCGGCGTATGCCGAGATCCCGGCGGATATGCGCGCCGTAGCGGCGCGGTTCGGCGCAGAGCGGCTGGCCGACGTGCCGCCGGAGACGTTCTTTGCCCACCGGGAGCCGGGGCGCGCATTTGACCGCGCGGCGCACTTTTTTGCGGAAAACGAGCGGGTGCCGCAGATGCGCGACGCGCTGCTGCGCCGCGATGCGTCGGCGTACCTGCGCCTGATGAACGCCTCCGGCCGCTCGTCCGAGACGCTGCTGCGCAACATCCGTGCGCCGATGGGGGACGACCGGCTGGAGCGGGCGCTGGCCTTGTCCGCGCGGCTTCTGGACGGCGCCGGCGCGTGGCGCGTCCACGGCGGCGGCTTCGCCGGATGCGTGCAGGCGCTGCTGCCAGACGCAGCGTTTCCTGCGTATCAGGCGGCGATGGATGCGGCGTTCGGCGCGGGCGCGTGTCAGAAAATCAAAATCACCGGAACGGCTTGACCGTCCCGGTGATTTTTTTGCTTGGATGATGGATGAAATCGACGGGTCAGGCGTCGCCTTCGGCGTAGCCGGTGGCAATGTCAAAGCGCTTAATCAGCTCGTTCACGCCGAGCTTGGCGGTCATCATCTCGTTGTACGCGAGATCGGTGGTGTTTCCGTTATCGCGGCACTCCTCGATGGCCTCTTGAAGATCCTCCTGCTCCATCACGCACTGCTCGTACAGGTCCTCCAGCTTGCCAAGCGAGATGAGTGGCGTGTCCGGGTTGTTCTCTGCGGGACAGGCGGCCTCAAAGCGCTTTCCGACGCGCGCAATGGAATTATACGCGTCCCGCAGCATAATCAGGTTCATCGCGCCCTGCTCCCCGGCCGCCTGGCACTCCCGCATGCCCTCGACCATGTCCATCCCGGTCTCGACCCAGTGCTGGTGCACGCCCTTGAGCTGCTCCAGCCGTTCGGCGATTTCCTCATCCGTGTGTTTGTTGGCGGAGTAGCCGCCCTTTTTCAGTTTTTTCGTGAGGCGATCCATGGTTGTTTATCCTCCAATTTTATTATTTCCGAATCAGTCGTCCACATCCAGCGCGTCCAGACCCTTGACGGGAACGGGCTTGCTGTCGCCATGCCGGACGAAGAGCATGGACACGAACGCGAGCACCACAAAGATGGCAGCGTAGGGGAACAGGACCGTCATGCCGAGCTTGTCCATCAAAAAGCCCGAGAACATCGGCGTGACGACCTGCGCCGCCATGCTGGCGGTGTAGTAGAAGCCGGTGTATTTGCCCACGTCGCCGCCGGAGCACAGCTCCACGACCATCGGGAAGGAGTTGACGTTGATCGTCGCCCAGCCGACGCCCGCGAGGACGAACATGCAGTTCATCAGCAGCGTGGGGCTTTCCGCGTGCATGAATGCGGCGGAGCCGAACGCCACGGCGAGCATGACGACGCCGGCGAGAATCGTCTTTTTCCGGCCGATCTTCGACGCGACGGCGCCTACCGGCAGATACGCCGCGATGGCTGCCGCCTGCGCGAGGATCAGCGTGAGGTTATAGTCCTTGTGCAGGATGTTGCTGGCGTACACCGAGTATTTCGAGGTCACGGCGTTGTAGCCCATGAACCACAGCACAATGGACAGCAGGATAAAGCACAGCGAGCGCTTTTCGCCGCCGGAGAGCTTGCGCTTTTCGCCGGTCTGTTCGTCCGTATCCGACTCCTCGATGCCATACTTTTTGCTGTCGGCCTGCATCTGCTGCACAAGCTTCGGCTCGTTCACTGTGAGCATGAAGATGGCGAGGGACACGAGCATGATGCCCGCGATGATGCTGAAATACAGCGTGTAGCTCATGAGCGAATTTTTCACCGCGCTTGTGGCGAACACCATGCCGAGGATCAGCACCAGAATGCCGCCGGCGGAACCCATGAGGTTGATGACCGCATTCGCCTTACTGCGCAGCGGCTTTATGGTAACATCGGGCATGAGCGCGACGGCAGGGGAGCGGAACGTCGCCATCGAGAGCAGCACTACCAGCAGCAGCCCCACAAACAGAATCAGGGTTCCCGGATGGGAACGGGTGGTCTGGTGCGCGCAGGCCTGTCGGGCAGGTACGACGTAGTTGGTATAGTCCGGGTTTGTGACGGTCTTGCCGTCCGCGCGCTGAACCTGGCTGGAGATTGCGGTGAATTCCTCTTTGGTGAATTCCTCGGAGAGAACAAAGGTCTCGCCATCCGGCGTCTGCAGCGTGGCGTCGGCCTGCTGGTCGTAGATCGCCTCCAGCGCGGCGGGATCGTCGATTGCGGCGACAGACTCGATGTTGCGGAGCTGCGCCCCGTCCACGAGCGACAGCCCGACGAACGCGACGGCGGCCACAATGGTGCCGATGAAGATGAACGGCGTGCGCTTGCCGCGGCGGCCGTTGTGCCGGTCGGAGATTGCGCCGAACAGCGGCAGCATGAACAGCGCGAGGATGTTGTCAAGCGCCATGATCGCGCCGGACCATGTCTGCGACATGCCGAATTTGTTGGTCAGAATCAGGGGAATCGTGTTGTCGTAGGCCTGCCAGAACGCGCAGATGAGGAAAAAGGCAAAGCCGACGAGGATTGTGCGTTTGTAATTGAGTTTCACGCGGCACCTCCGAAGTGGTTGTTATGTTGGATATATTGTACAATAGCTTGCGCGTCAATTCAATATCGAATTGACGCGCAGAGAAAAATGATGTTTAATAAAAGCAAAAAAGGAGGCGCTTCTGATGAAAATGAAATCCTTGTTGAAAGCGGCGGCTCCGGCGCTCACAGCCGCGGGCACGGTGGCGTATCTCGTCGCGCCGGGACGTGCGACGAGCGCGCAGAAGGCGCCGTTTGTCGACCGCAACTATGCCCACCGCGGGCTGCACCGGCAGGATAAGTCCGTGCCGGAAAATTCGCTGGAAGCGTTCCGCGCCGCCGTGGAGCACGGCTACGGCGTGGAGATGGACGTGCACCTGTCGGCAGACGGCGCGCTCGTCGTGTTCCATGACGATACGCTTGACCGCGTCTGCGGCGTGCCCGGCCGGGTCGAGGACAAGACGCTCGAAGAGCTGCGCCAGCTTCGTCTGTGCGGAACCGACTGCGGCATCCCCACGCTGGCCGAGGCGCTCGCGGTGCTGGGCGGGCGCGTGCCGCTGATTCTGGAAATCAAGCGCGGCGGCCATAACCGCGAGCTGTGCGAAAAAACCTATGCGCTGCTGCGCACCTATGCCGGGCCGGTATGCATCGAGAGCTTTGACCCGTTCATCGTGCGCTGGTTCCGGCTGCATGCGCCGGAGCTGCTGCGCGGTCAGCTCAGCCTGCCGCCGAAGGACTATGGCGACTCGACCACGAAGCTCAACGCGTTCCTTGCCGGCAATCTGCTTACGAACGTGCTCTGCCGTCCGCAGTTCATCGCATATCAGATCGGCAAAAAGCCGATGACGGTTCGTCTCTGCGAGCGCATGGGCGCTGTCCGCGTTGCGTGGACCAGCCATGCGTGGGATCAGGAGAGCAAAAACGATATGGTCATTTTTGAGTACTACCGCCCCGGCGTCTGGTTCCGGGCGGGCAGCAAATAAAACAGAGTTTAAAAAGTTCTAGCGGCGGTTCCCATTCGGGAGCCGCCGCTATTCGCGTTTTGCATCAGCGAAATGAACCGAGCCGGAGAAAGCCCGGTTCAAAAAAAGGGGGGGAAGAGAAGAGAGAACTTGAAACAAAATAAGACAAAATTGAATTGCCTGTCTTGTTCTAAACAAAACATAACACGTTTGTCGATGAATGTCAACCCATTTTCGAAAAAAATATTTTTAAATTTTGAAATAAGCAAAAATATACACCGAAAATAGGGCGGATTCCCATTTTCGGTGTATAATCCCTGTTTCGTATTAACAGCCGCGCAAAATTCCGGCGATTTCTGCAACATCTTGGAACACAAAGTCCGGCTGAACGTCAGAAGCTTGAATGTCCTTCATGCTGCTCTCGCCCGAAAGAACGCACACGGCCACGGCGCCGGCGTTCTTGGCGACGGCAATATCGGTGTACAGCCGGTCGCCCACGCAGGCGATCTGCGCGTTGGGTACGCCGGTCTGACCGGAGATGATGTCTACCATGTTGCGGTTCGGCTTGCCGATGTAGGTCGGATTCGCGCCGGAGGCGGCGGTCAGCAGCGCGCAGATGCTGCCGCAGTCGGGCAGGACCTCGCCGGCGGGCATGGGGCAGACCCAGTCGGGATTCGCGGCAATGAACGCTGCGCCGCGCCGCAGGAAATGCACGGCCTTGTCCAGCTTTTCATACACGAGCTCCGTGTCGAACCCGGCGACGACGACCTCGGCGCCCTCCTCCACCAGCCGGATGCCGTAGCGCTCCAGCTCGCCGCGGAACGCGCGTGTGCCGACGAGATACACCGGCGCGCCGGGATGGTGCTGCTGCAGGTACAGCGCGGTGGCCATGCCGGAGGTGAAGACGTTTTCCGCCTCGCACGGAAAGCCCAGCCGCTGCAGGCGGGTGATATAATCCGTCCCCGCGCGGGAGGAATTGTTGGTAAGGTAGATGTATTGCCGGCCAGTCTGTGCGAGCGTGTGGATGAAGTCCACAGCGCCGGGGAACACCTCGTCTCCGAGATAGAGCGTCCCGTCCATGTCCAGCAAAAACAGGCGGCAGTCGGTCAGTTGTTTGAGATTGGTCATAAGGCTCCTCCTGTCGGCCGTGCGGCCGGAAATTTGCATGTTTTGAAGTAAAATGCGCCCTCATTATATACCATAAAATATCTTTGCACAATAGCGATTATTCAGATCTGAAGTGTTGAAAAATCCACGATATATGATATAATATTCTGAAAAACTTTTTCCTCATCTTTCTTCTTGTAATTTATTTTTGGAGGCTTATATAGAATGGCAAAGAAACAGTTTAAGGCAGAATCGAAAAAGCTGCTGGACATGATGATCAACTCCATTTACACGCACAAGGAAATTTTCCTGCGTGAGATCATCTCCAACGCGTCTGACGCGATCGACAAGCTGTGCTACCGGTCGCTGACGGATGAAAACGTCGGCATGGAGCGCAGCGACTTCAAGATCCGCATCACCACGGACAAGGACGCGCGCGAGATCACCGTGTCCGACAACGGCATCGGTATGACGAAGGAGGAGCTGGAGAGCAACCTCGGCGTCATCGCGCGCAGCGGTTCGCTGAACTTCAAGGACGGGCTCGGCGAGGAAGAGCAGGAGAACGCCGCCATCGACATCATCGGCCAGTTCGGCGTCGGCTTCTATTCTTCGTTCATGGTGGCCGACAAGGTCACGGTGATCTCCCGCGCCTACGGCTCCGACGCTGCGTACAAGTGGGAATCCACGGGCGCGGACGGCTACACGATCACCGATGCGGAAAAGGAGAGCGTCGGCACCGACGTTATCATGCACCTGAAGGAGGACGCCGACGGCGAGAAATACTCCACCTATCTGGAGACGTGGAAGATCATGATGCTCGTGCGCAAGTACTCCGATTACGTCCGCTGGCCGATCGTCATGGACGTGGAGAAAAACGACTGGGTCGATTCCGGCGAGAAGGACGAAAACGGCGAGCCGAAGATGGAAATGGTCAGCACCGTGGAGGAGCAGACCATCAACAGCATGGTGCCCATCTGGCAGCGCAGCCGTCAGGAGGCGACCGACGAGGAATGCATTGCATTCTATAAAGAAAAGTATCACGATACCGAGGATCCGCTTGCCGTCATCCGTGTGAACGCGGAGGGGCTGATCTCCTATCGCGCGCTGCTGTTCATCCCGGCCAAGGCGCCGGCGAACCTGTACACCCGCGAGAGCGAGCCGGGCCTGGAGCTGTACAGCTCCGGCGTGATGATTATGGACAAATGCACCGACCTGCTGCCGGACTGCTATGCGTTCGCGCGCGGCGTGGTGGATTCGCCTGACCTGTCGCTGAACATCTCGCGCGAGATGCTGCAGCATGACCGCCAGCTCAAGCTCATCGCCTCGAACCTCGGCAAAAAGGTGAAGGCGGAGCTGCAAAAGCTCATGAAAAACGACCGCGAGAAGTACGAGATGTTCTACCGCAGCTTCGGCATGATGCTGCGTGCCGGCGTCGTCTCCGAGTACGGCGACAAGGTCGATGAGATCAAGGATCTGCTGCTTTACAACGTCAGTGAGACCAAGCTGGTCTCGCTCAAGGAATATGTGGACGCGATGCCCGCCGAGCAGGAGAAGATTTACTATGCCTGCGGCGAGAACATCCGCCGTCTGCTCAGTCTGCCGCAGGCGGAGCGGCTGCACAACCGGGGCTATGATATCCTCTGCATGACCTCCCAGCTCGACGAGTACTTTGTGGATACGATGAGATCCTATGCGGAAAAGCCGTTCTGCAACATCGCCACCGAGGACCTGGGACTCGAAAGCGAGGAGGAGAAGAAGGAGACCGAGCAGAAGGAGGCCGAGGCCAAGGAGCTGCTTGACTTCGTGAAGGAGACGCTGGGCGACGCGGTCAATTCCGTCAAGCTGTCGCACAAGCTCGTCAGCGGCGCGGTGTGCCTGAGCACCGAGGGCGGCGTGACGTTGGAAATGGAGCGCTATTTCCGCGGCATGCCCGGCGCGCCGGAGAACCTCCGCGCGATCCGCGTGCTCGAATTCAACGGCGATCATCCCGTCTTCCAGACCATGCAGGCGGCCTTTGAGGCCGGCGACAAGGACAAGGCGGCGACCATCGCCAAGATCCTGCACGCGCAGGCGCTGCTGATCGCGGGCGAACCGCTGGACAATCCGGCGGCCTACTCCGATCTGGTCTGCGGACTGATCTCATAATGTCGCCGTAAGGTCATGGGACGGCGCCCTCGCCGCCCCATGGACCGACGACGCCATTCTTCGATACCACATCGCAATCGCTTCGCTGGATTGCGATGTGCGAAAAAGGAAAGGAGCTGTCTATGGACGCACGACTCGGCATTTACATCCATATCCCGTTCTGCGCGAGCAAGTGCGGCTATTGCGACTTCTATTCCAAGGCTGGCTGTGCCGGGCAGATGCCGCGCTATCAGCAGGCGCTGCTCGCCCACATCCAGGAGGCCGCGCCGCGCATCGCGCCCGCATACATTGACACCGTGTACTTCGGCGGCGGTACGCCGAGCTATTACGGCGCAAAGCGCCTGTGCGAAATTCTGGAGGCGGTCAAATGCACCGGCCGCCTGCTCAAAAGCGCGGAGATCACCGTGGAGGCCAACCCCGACAGCATGAAGCGCGCCGAGCTGCGGCAGCTTCGCAAGGCGGGGGTCAACCGTCTGTCCATCGGGATGCAGTCGGCCAACAACGACATCCTCAAGATGATCGGCCGGCGGCACAATTTCAAGCAGGTGGAGATGGCGGTGAAAAACGCCCGCGCCGCGGGGTTTGATAACATCAGCCTCGACCTCATCTACGGCCTGCCGAGCCAGACCCGGAGCGAGTGGGCGGATACCCTCGCCAAGGCGCTGGAGCTGCACCCGGAGCATATCTCCGGCTACGGACTCAAGCTGGAGCCGGGCACGCCGATGTACGCCTACAGCGGCTCGCCGCTTCTTCCGGATGACGATGAGCAGGCGGATATGTACCTGTGCATGGTGGAAACGCTGGAGCGCTACGGCTATGCGCAGTACGAAATTTCAAATTTCTGCATCAAAGGCTACGAATCCAGACACAATCTGAAGTATTGGCGGCTGGAGGATTACATGGGCTTCGGCCCCGGCGCCCACTCGTGTATGGGCCGTCTGCGCTACAGCTATGTCCGCGATCTGGACGGGTACATTTCCGGCGTGTCCGGCGATGGGAACATGATCGACGAATATGAGCAGATCGGCGACTTTGAGCGCGGCGCGGAGTATCTCATGCTCGGCATGCGCACGGTGTACGGCATTTCGCAGCAGGAGTATTACGCCATCTATCGCAGCGATTTTTCCGGCATTGAGCAGACGCTGCGGGAGTTTCAGGCCCGCGGCTGGGCGCTGGAGCAGGATGGCCGCTGGCGGTTCACACCGTCGGGCTTTCTGCTCTCGAACGTGCTGATTGGAAAGCTTTTGGAGGCGCAGACCGACCGCAAGGCCGAGGGCAACCCGTGGATGAAGCCTCAGATTGACAAAACCGAACGCAAAGAGCTTCCGCCCGGAGAGATGGAAGCGTTTCAGGATACGTATCGCAACAATCCGATATTGGCAGGGAGAGACAGGGACAGATGAGCATGAAAAACGAAAACAGCCCCAGAAACGAGCAGGCAGCCCGGCAGGAGGCACTGGACTTCGCGCGCGCAGAGCGGGAAGCCAGACGCGTTTCTTCCAGCCAGCGAGCCGCGGAACAGAGCGACGCGGCGGCGCGCCGGGCGTCCGCACAGCCCCGCTCTGCCAAGTCTGCACCGGCGAAAGCCGCCCAAGGCAAGACGGCAAAGCCCGCGCAGGCAAGAAGCGCGCAGCCGCGAACTGCGCAGCAGCCCGCCGGGAGCGCCAGAGCAAAACCTGCGCAGCAGACCAGACCGGCGCAGCAGCAAAAACCGGTCTCTGCGCGTCCGGCGCAGACCAAAACCGCATCCGGCGGCCCGGCGAAAAACGCGCAGCCCCGCAAAGCAGCCGCCCCGGCGGGCAAGCCGCAGCAGCCAAAGCGGGACACTGCAGCCGCGCCGCGCCGCGCGCAGAATGCCGCATCGCAAAGCGACCTGCCGCGTGAGCGCGCGGGAAAACCGCCGAAAAAGCCCCGTGGAAGCCGCAGCCGGAAGATCTGGATCATCGTGGCGGTCATCGTGGCGGCGCTGTGCGTCGCACTTTTGGCCGGTTCTTTGATCGTGGCCAACCGGGACACGATCTTCCCGAAGGTCACCGTCAACGGTACGGACGTGGCCGGAATGACGCAGGAGCAGGCGGCGGAGACCATCCGAGCCGCCGGGTGGGACGATCCGGACGCTGCGGTGCTCACGATCGTTTTTCCCGGAGAGGAGACGTTTTCGGTCTCCGCGCGTGAAACCGGCTTTACCGCTACGGCGGACGAAGCGGCGCAGGCCGCGTGGGAATACGGCCGCAGCGGCAACATCCTTTCCAATTTCTTCACCTACCTCCGCTGTGCTGTCTCCGGCAAGGAGATGCGCGACGAGCTGAGCACCGGCGTGGACGAAGCCGCGCTGCGCGCGCGCGTCGAGACGGAGATCGGCGAGCTGAATCTCGATCTCTCGGAAGGCAACATTGAGATCGACGAGGAGGAGAGCATCCTCAAGGTCGTCAAGGGCGCAAGCCTCATCACGATCGACCCGGAGGAGGTGCTCAGCACCATCCTCGACGCGCTGCAGCAGCACCAGTACGGCGAAGTGACCTACCGCGTGCAGAGCAAGGATGAGGCCGACAAGGTCAGCATGCAGGAGCTGTATGACGCGGTGTGCACCGGCCCGGTCAATGCCGGGTACGACACCGAGACCAAGGAGATCACCGAGGGCAAGCCCGGCGTCGAGTTCGATGTGGCCGAGGCGCAGCGCCTCTGGGACGCTGCCGCCGTGGGCGACACGGTGCGCATCCCCGTGACGCTGACGGAGCCGGAGCTGGAGTCGGTGGCCGGTCTCTTTGGCGACAAGCTTGCCACCAAGACCACCTCGCTTTCCGGCAGCAGCTATAACCGCATCAACAACGTCAAGCTTGCAGCCCAGCACATCGACGGCGTGATTCTGGAGCCGGGCGACAGCTTTTCGTATAACCAGACTGTCGGCCAGCGCACGAAGGCCAACGGCTTCCTTGAAGCGGGCGCTTACGCCAACGGGCAGGTCGTACAGGAGGTCGGCGGCGGCATCTGCCAGGTGTCGTCCACGCTGTATTACTGCACGCTGATCTCCAATCTGAAGATCACCGCCCGCACGAACCACTATTTCACCGTCGGCTACATTGAGCCCGGCATGGACGCCACCGTGAGCTGGGGCGCGCCGGACTTCCAGTTCAAGAACAACCGAACGTTCCCGATCAAGCTCCGCGCCTATGTGAGCAACGGCTCCCTGACCGTGGAGATCTGGGGAACGGACGTGGACGGCAGCTACGTCAAAATGGACTACACCGTCAGCGGACTGACGGCTACGACTTACCGCAGCGTATATGACAAGAACGGCAACCTCCTCAGCAAGACGCAGGAGGCCACAAGCGTCTACCATTCGCACGAAACGCCGAAGCCGACCCCGTCTCCGTCGCCCAGCGCAACGCCGATGCCCACGCCGAGCCCGGCTCCGACGCCTACGCCGGACCCGGACCCGACACCCAGCACCCCGCCTGCTACCGACCCCGGCACGGACCCGGAGCCGATTACGGAAGAATAAATGACAGAACAGGAGAAAAGCACCATGAGTAAAGGAACATTCTACATCACGACGCCAATTTACTATCCCTCCGACAAGCTGCACATCGGGCACACCTACTGCACCGTGGCGACGGACGCGATCGCCCGGTATAAGCGAATGTGCGGTTATGATGTGATGTTCCTGACCGGCACGGATGAGCACGGACAGAAGATCGAGGAGAAGGCCAAGGAGGCCGGCGTAACGCCGCAGCAGTTTGTGGACAACATCGTCACCGGCAAGGGCGGCATCCGCGACCTGTGGAAGCTCATGAACATCTCGAACGACCGCTTCATCCGCACGACGGACGATTACCACGTCGAGGCCGTACAGCGGATTTTCAAGAAGATGTACGACAAGGGCGACATCTACAAGGGCAAGTATTCCGGCATGTACTGCACGCCGTGCGAGAGCTTCTGGACCGAGAGCCAGCTCGTGGACGGCAAGTGCCCCGACTGCGGGCGCGAGGTAAAGTACGCCGAGGAGGAGGCCTACTTCTTCCGCCTGTCCAAGTACGCCAAGCCCGTGCGCGAGCTGCTGGAGTCCGGCACGTTCCTGGAACCCGCCTCCCGCGTGAACGAGATGATCAAAAACTTCATCGACCCCGGTCTGGAGGATCTGTGCGTCTCCCGCACGAGCTTCACCTGGGGCATCCCGGTCGATTTTGACCCCGGCCACGTGGTATACGTCTGGGTGGACGCGCTGTTCAACTACTGCACGGCGCTCGGATTGTTCAACGACAAGTACGACGATTACGACAAATACTGGCCCGCGAACGTCCACATGGTGGGCAAGGAGATCGTCCGCTTCCACTCCATCATCTGGCCGGCCATGCTCATGAGCATGGAGATGCCGCTGCCGAAGAAAGTGTTCGGCCACGGCTGGCTGCTGCTGGGCGGCGGAAAGATGTCCAAATCCAAGGGCAATGTGGTCGATCCCGTGGTGCTTGCCGAGCGCTATGGCGTGGATGCGCTGCGCTATTTCCTGCTGCGCGAGTTCCCGCTCGGCAGCGACGGCAACTTCTCCAACGAACTGCTCATTGCGCGCATCAACTCCGACCTTGCAAACGACCTCGGCAACCTCCTCTCCCGCACCGTGGCGATGGTCGTGAAGTATTTCGGCGGCCAGCTCCCGGCGGAGCGCGAGACGGCGCCCGTGGACGAGGAGCTGATCGCTATGGCAAAGGCGCTGCGCGGCGTCTATGAGGAGAATATGGAGCACTTCGGCACGCAGCAGGCGCTCATCGAGGTGTTCAAGGTCATCTCCCGTGCCAACAAGTATATCGACGAGACCACGCCGTGGGTGCTCGCAAAGGACGAGAGCAAGCGCGCGCGTCTCGCGACCGTGATGTACAATCTGCTCGAGACCCTGCGCATCACCGTGAGCCTGCTGGTGCCGTTCATTCCGGAAAGCTGCGAAAAGGCCTTTGCCCAGATCGGCGCGACGGACGAGCAGACGAGCTGGGACAATGCCGCCGTCTGGGGCGTCCTGCCCGCGGACGTGACGGTCACGAAGGGCGAAACGCTCTTCCCGCGCATCGACATGGCAAAGGAGCTTGCGGAGCTGGAGAAGCTCCACGCTGCCGCACAGCCGGCGCCGCAGAGCGCGCCGGTGCTGCCGGACGTGACGATCGACGAGTTTGCCAAGTGCGACATGCGCGTGTGCCAAGTGCTTTCCTGTGAGCCGGTGAAGAAGTCGGACAAGCTCCTGAAGTTTATGCTGGACGATGGTAGCGGCACGCCGCGTCAGATTCTCTCCGGCCTTGCGCACTATTATAAGCCGGAGACGCTGGTCGGCAAGAAGGTGGTTGCCATCCTGAACCTGCCCTCACGTAAGATGGCCGGGCAGGATTCCAACGGCATGCTCCTGTGCGCGGAAAAGGGCGATCAGGTGCACCTGGTCATTCTGAGCGACGATGTGCCGGTCGGCGCACAGCTCTGCTGAAGCCCGAAAAAGCCTGAACAATCAAAGAACCTGCCTTTTTTCAACAAAAAGGCAGGCTCTTTGGGCGTATTCGAGCCGTTTTCTGCACAGCGGAACTTTTTTTGCCGCTGCCCGTCAAAAATGGTGGAACGAAATCCCACGAAGGAGCGTTGTGCGCATTGAAACTCTTCAGCTCAAAACCATTGTGTCTCGATTCACAGGACCCGGCGCCGCAATCCGCCCCAAAGCAGGCAAGCGCCCCGCAGCAGGGAGCACAGCCGCGCCCGGAAAGTGCGCAGCAGCGCCGCGCCCCGCAGCAGGGAGCGCAGCCGCGCCCGGCGAGCGCGCAGCAGCGCCGTACCCCGCAGCAGGGAGCACAGCCGCGCCCGGCGAGCGCGCAGCAGCGCCGTACCCCGCAGCAGGGAGCACAGCCGCGCCCGGCGAACGCGCAGCAGCGCCGTACCCCGCAGCAGGGAGCACAGCCGCGCCCGGCGAGCGCGCAGCAGCGCCGTACCCCGCAGCAGGGAGCGCAGCCGCGCCGGGAAAGCGTGCAGCCGCGCCGGACTGCGGCACAGACAGCGGCGCCGCTTGACGAACTGGTGTTTCCAACGGCGGAAACGGCTGTACATACCGCGTCGCCCGGCAAGGATCGTCCGCAGGAAGCCGCAACAGCGCCCAAGCAGACGAAAAAGCGCCGGAAGAAAAAGAAGAAAAAGAGCCTTGCCCGCCGTCTGGTGACACTGTTGGTGACGCTGGCGGTTCTGGCGGGACTGTACCTCACGGCGGTCTATTCCAATATTCCGTTCATCGCCAAATGGCGCACGGCCTATATTGAAACCGCTATGAATACGCTCAACCACAAGTGGCTGGCGACGGCGTTCATCCCGCGCAGCGTCATCGACGAGGTGATGGCGAATCTGGAGCAGGCGCGGGAGGATCAGATCGGCATGAACAGCGAATGGGATACGCTGGAGACCATCCACCGGACGGACGGCCACCGCAACAGCACGCTGACCGACACGACCGGAATGACGCAGGAAGAAGTGGACTTTTTCGACACGTTCTGGGAGATCGATGTGCCGTCTATGCTCTCATATGTGGACAAAAATCCGACGGTGCTCAGCCGCGGCTGGGGAAATATTGACATCAACGAGGCCGGTCTGGACGACAGTGGCACCTCGATTCGCACGGTGTTTGACGAGCAGGTTCTGGCCATTGACGCACAGCAGGGTGTTCTGATTGCCCGCGTAAAAGGCGGCAGCTACCGCGGTCTGATCGTCATTGCAAAAGATCCCTCCCGTCTGAGCCTGCAGGCTGCGACGTCGCTCGGCTCCTACGGGCAGCATGCCGGCGTGATCGCGGAGGCGCACAACGGCATTCTGGCGATGACCGGCTCCGGCTTTATCGACGAGGGCGGCGTCGGCAACGGCGGCTCACTTGCCGGATACTGTATGTGCGATGGGAAGGCTTACGGTACCCATATGGGGCGCGGCTTCAAGCGGCTGGAGCTGCACGCGGACGACCGCATTTATATCCGCGACTGCTCAGACCCCGTTTCGGCCGATACGACGGACGCGGTGGAATTTTCGCCGGCCATGATCATCGACGGAAAGATCGTCGTCCCCAGCAACGGCTTCACGGATCTGCAGCCGCGCGCCTGCCTCGGACAGTCGCAATACGGAGAGATCATCATGCTGCTGGTGGAAGGCCGTCTGCCGGGCACCTCCATCGGCATCAGCGTGCCGGACTGCGCGGAGATCATGCTGAAGCACGACTGTGCGCAGGCGATGAATCTCGACGGCGGCACGAGCGCCATGATCTGGTACAAGGGCGAATACATCATGCGCAGCTCCAACCCGGCGCTCAGCGCAGGGCGGCCGCTGCCGAACGCATTTGTCTACGCGAAAAAATAAGAAATTTGCAGAGCCGGTCTCGACAGAGACCGGCTCTGACGGACATGTTTGCCAATTTTGGCGGCAAAAAAATGTGGAGAATCGTCAAATTGGGGCTTGCAATCCGCGCAGCAACGTGATAAAGTACATACAACAACGAAAAACCGGTGATCGAGAGAAGTAGCCATTGCGGAAGCTTGCAGAGAGCGGCCGTTGGTGGAAGTGCCGCAGGGGAAGCATGGTGAATGGACTCGTGAGGGCTAACCGATTGCATGTGCATGAGGGGCGACGGCGGACCGCAGCCGTTATCAGGCGGAGCGTATGATGGTACGTGATGAGAGGGCGCCGCAAGGCGTCAATGTGGGTGGCACCGCAGGATGTTCAGTCTTGTCCCATGAAGCGAGAGCTTCTATGGAACAGGGCTTTTTTGCTATGTAAAAAACATAGCAAAAATGAAAATGTGCCATTTCCTCGCCCCTTCGGGGCAACCGGAAATGATGCACAAAACTTCACGCGCATCCGCAGTTGCCCGTTTTCGTGGCACACTGCAAAGTCGCGCGAAGTTTCTTGCTCCAATCACTTCCGACGGAGGGATTTTCGATGAAATTACAGACCAGACGATGGCGTGGCTGCCAAAAATGCCTGATGCCAATTTGAACCCGATACAACCAACCATTTTATGAAATATTGAATATTGAATAGGAGAATCATCATGAATAAAACGTTCCAGAAGATCGTCGGCGCCGGACTTGCGCTGACCGCTGTTTTCTCGCTCGCCGCCTGCGGCAAAAAGAGCGAACCCACCGCGAGCGACAATGCCTCCGGCAAGGTCTATAAGGTCGGTATCGTCCAGTTTGTGGACGACGCGTCCCTGAACCAGATTGAAGAGAACATCGAGAAGGAGCTCGACGCCAAGGGCGCAGAGCTGGGCGTGACGTTTGACTATGCCGACTATACCTACAACGGCCAGGCGGACTCCACCACGCTGAACCAGATCGGCGCGGAGCTGGTTTCGAAGGGCGTGGATATCATTATCCCGATCGCGACCCCGGCTGCGCAGGTCATGCAGGCAGTCACGGAGGATACGGATATCCCCATCGTCTTCTCCGCCGTTTCCGACCCGGTCAGCGCGAAGCTGGTTGACAGCATGGATGCGCCTGGCGGCAAGATCACCGGCACCTCCGACAGCCTGAACACCAAGGCTGTGCTCGACCTGATGCTCGCTGCAAATCCCGACACGG
Source organism: Clostridiales bacterium (assembly GCA_004556965.1). GTDB lineage: Bacteria > Bacillota > Clostridia > Oscillospirales > Oscillospiraceae > CAG-103. Next base: position 141,706 of record SFFE01000002.1, read on the forward strand.
ACTACGTCGGCCTGCTCTACTCCAAGAGCGAGGATTCCTCCAAGCAGCCCATTGCCGATGCGATCGCCTATCTGGAATCCAAGAACATCAAGTACATTGAAAAGACCGGCACCACCACCGACGAGGTATCCTCCGCCGCCGACGCGCTGATTGCTGAGGGCGTGGACGCCGTCTTCACCCCGACGGACAACACCGTCATGAAGGCACAGCTCGCGATTTATGAGAAGTTCCTCGACGCCAAGATCCCGCAGTTCTGCGGTGCGGACTCCTTCGCGCTCAACGGCGCGTTTGTCGGCTACGGTGTGGATTACGCCAACCTCGGCAGAGCCACGGCGGATATGGTCGTGCAGATCCTCGTGGAGGGCGCCGATCCTGCAACCACTGCCGTTCAGACGTTTGACAACGGCATTGCGACGATCAACACCGAGAGCTGCACAGCACTGGGCTATGATCTGAGCGCGATCAAGACAGCGTTTGACGGCCTGTGCACCCAGATTGTCGAGACTGTCACCGCACAGGAGTTCGAATAAGCGATAAACTCAAATTCCGGGCGTCCATCCGGACGCCCGGTCATTCTGCATTTTAGGAGGATTCGCGATGGCGGACTTCTTTTCCCTGAATGTATTACAGACGGCGCTGGAGGTCGGCCTGATCTACGCGCTGGTGGCGATGGCGCTGTTCGTCAGCTTCTCGATTCTGAACATCGCCGACCTGTCCACGGACGGCTGCTTCACGCTCGGCTGTGCCGTCGGCGCGATGCTCACCATTGCCGGACACCCGATTCTGGCGATCTTCGCCGCAATGGCTGCGGGCATCTGCTCCGGCTACGTCACCGCGTTCCTTCAGACCCGGCTGGGCGTGGAGAGCATTTTGGCCGGTATCATCGTGAACACCGGCTTGTATACCATCAACCTTGGGGTGATGGGCTTTTCCTCCAACGTGTCCATCTTCGGGTGCGACACGGTGTTCACGCTCACGCGCAGCCTGCTGGGCGACAGCTCAGTCAGCCGCATCGTGCTTCTGGCCGTGATTGCCCTGATCGTGTGCGTGGCGCTCATCCGCTTTTTCGGCACGACGCTGGGACTTTCCATCCGCGCCACGGGCGACAGTCCCGATATGGTCAGCGCCTCGTCCATCAACCCGAAGTTCACCATCACGGTCGGCCTGTGCCTGGCAAACGCGCTGACTGCGCTGGCCGGCTGCCTGATCGGACAGTATAACAAGACCTGCGACATCAACCTCGGCACCGGCATGGTCACCATCGCGCTGGCCAGCCTCATCATCGGCGAGGTGTTCGCAGGGAAGAAGGGCAGCATCCCGCGCCGCGTGTTCTGCGTGGTGCTCGGCAGCATCGTTTACCGCTTCATCATCGCCATCGCGCTGCGGCTGAACGTCTCGACGGAGTATTTCAAGCTCGTCTCCGCCGTCATCGTGGCCGTGGCCATCGCTGCGCCGAAGCTCAAGGAGCGCGTCAAGCTGGAAAAGGCAAAGTCCGCCGCGCGCCGCGCGCACCAGCTCCAGCAGAAGGGAGGCTCTGCCGATGCTTGAAGTCAGCCACATTTCCAAAACGTTCAACGCCGGAACCGTCAACGAGAAGAAAGCCATTCAGGATCTGAGTCTCACGCTGGCCGATGGGGAATTTGCCACGATCGTCGGCTCCAACGGCGCGGGCAAATCCACGCTGTTCAACGCCATTGCCGGCACCTTTTTCGTGGACAGCGGCCTTATCACGCTCGACGGCGTCGATCTTACCTTCCTTCCGAACCACAAGCGCAGCAGCCGCATCGGCCATCTGTTTCAGGATCCGCTCAAGGGCACGGCACCGCATATGACCATCGAGGAGAACCTCGCCGTCGCGTATCTGCGCACGTCGCACAAGCATACGCTGTTCGGCCGCGTCAACCGAAAGGACCGCGAGTTTTTCCGCGAAAAGCTCCGCGCGCTGGACATGGGGCTGGAGGACCGGATGAAAACCCCGGTCGGCCTGCTCTCCGGTGGACAGCGACAGGCGCTCACACTGCTGATGGCCACGATGGTCACGCCGCAGCTCCTGCTGCTCGACGAGCACACCGCCGCGCTCGATCCCGTCACGGCGGATAAGGTTCTGGAGCTGACCAAAAGCATCGTCTCCGAGCGGAACATCTCCTGCCTGATGATTACGCACAACATGAGTCAGGCGTTGGAGCTTGGCACGCGCACCATCATGATGGACGGCGGGCGTATTGTGCTCGATATTTCCGGGCAGGAGCGCGCCGGTATGACCGTGCCGCAGCTGCTGGATCAATTCGCCGCCAAAGCGGGACAAAAGCTCGACAACGACCGCATCCTCCTGTCCACGATGGAGGAGCTGGAGTGAGCCGTAAAAAGCAAAGGGATCCCCGGTTTTACCGGGGATCCCTTTTTTGCTGTGAGTTTACATAATGTGTTCCTCTGCGCAATTGTCAACCACACGAATGCCCATTATTTCATGGGAGGCGACCGGAAAATCCGCGATGCTCAGCGCATCGAACTTCGCGCACAGGCGCAGCTCCGGGTTCAACCGGAGATCGTCCACCGTTTTTCGCAGCGTCTCTTCTTTGGACATAACCATCACCCCGTGTTCAGTATGCCCGGATGTGCCTGTTCGATGCAATTCGCGCTTGCGGGGCGATACGACATGTGTTATGCTAACAAGCATGAGATTGTGTTTATGTAGTGCGGAAAGGAGCACTCCATGTCAGTAACCTTATATTTCGCCATTCCTTGCTATAATGAGGAGGCGGTGCTGCCGGAAACGGCATGGCGGCTGCGGGAGAAGTTTGCCGCGCTGCGCGCTTCTGGACGCATCAGCGATTCCAGCCGCATCTGCTTCATCGACGACGGCTCCAAAGACCACACGTGGGAGCTGATCGCCGGTCTGCACGCGGAGGACACAGTGTTTTCCGGCATCAAGCTCTCCCGCAACCGGGGGCACCAGAACGCGCTGCTGTGCGGTCTGATGACGCTGCGCGACCGGGCGGACTGCGTGATCTCCATGGACGCGGATCTGCAGGACGACATCAACGCCATCGACGCCATGCTCGACCAGTTTGAGGCCGGGTGCGATGTCGTCTACGGCGTGCGCTCCAAGCGCGAGACGGACAGCGCGTTCAAACGCATGACGGCAGAGGGATTCTATCGCGTGATGCGCGCATTGGGCGCGGATGTGGTGTTCAACCACGCGGACTACCGCCTGATGAGCCGCCGGGCGCTCGATGCGCTCGCGGAGTACAAGGAGGTCAATCTGTTCCTGCGCGGCATGGTGCCGCTGATCGGCTACAAGAGCGGCGTGGTGTACTACGAGCGCGCGGAGCGCTTCGCAGGGGAGAGCAAGTACCCACTGAAGAAGATGCTGTCCTTTGCGTGGGAGGGCATTACGTCGCTGTCTGTGCAGCCCATCAAGCTCATCACGCGGCTGGGCGCCTTGATGTTCTGTGTGAGCCTTGTGATGCTCATCTGGTTCCTGATCCGCCACTTTACCGGCCACACGGTGCAGGGCTGGTCGAGCCTTGCGGTATCCATCTGGGCGATCGGCGGGCTGGAGCTGCTGGCCATCGGCGTTGTAGGGGAATACATCGGGAAGATTTATCTGGAGACCAAAGGCCGTCCGCGCTATCTGGCGGAGATCGTGCTGGATGACAGGGGCGGCGCGGAATGAAGAAGCTGTTCGATCAGAAGCTGCTGAAATTCCTGTTGGTCGGCGTTGTGAATACCCTTGTGGGCATGGCCATCATGTTTGGCCTGTATAATCTGGCGCACTGCTCCTATTGGGTGTCCTCGGCGGCAAATTATATTCTGACCAGCATTCTGAGCTTTTTTCTCAACAAACATTTTACGTTCCAGAACAAAGAGCGCAGCGCTGCGCAGGTTTGGCGGTTTGCGCTGAACATTGCCGTGTGCTATCTGCTGGCTTATGGCATCGCAAAGCCGCTGTGTCTGCGATTGTTGAACAACGCAACGATCAGCGTGCGCGACAATGTGTCCATGCTTGTGGGCATGTGCCTGTTCACGGGGCTGAATTACCTCGGCCAGCGCTTTTTCGCCTTCCGTTCGGAAGAAAAGTGAATTGGAAACCCCGCAGCACGTCAGTGCTGCGGGGCTCTTTCGTTACGAGCCGTTTGACCCGTCGCCTTTCCATGCGTGATAGACCTTGTGCTGGGAATCGCCCTCGCCCTCGACGAGGGGGCGGGCTTTTTTCTTGCCGTGCTTGGCCTTGCCCTGTATTTCGGGAACGGGCGGCGCGTCGTTGCGCGGTTGGGTGTGTGTCCAGTCCGGCCGCGCCATGCCTTGCTTTGCCATGTGCTTTCCTCCGGATCACAAATCCTGCAGATCGGCTGCGGGAATGTCGTTTTCGAGATTGTCGCGCGCGAGGTCGGTGTCCAGTTCGGGGTAGACGTCCGGGATCGGGTGTTCCGGAATGATGTTCCGCTCGCCCGGCCGCGGCTGCTTTGCGCGCTGCTTTTTGGCTTTCATTGCGATGCCTCCTTTGGCTTCAGTATCTCCAGCCGCGGCGTTTTTACACGGCAGGGCAAAAAAAGTCCTCCCCAACCGTTCACGATGGGGAGGACTTGCTCAGAATATATTCGCTTACAGGACGAGAGACGGCGCGCTGTAGACGCGGGTGCCAAGCTCGCTGTTGAGCATGTAGAGGCCCTTGGCGTCGCCGCCGAACAGCTCCATCTTGGTGATGAGGTCGGAGGAATTCTTCTCCTCCTCGCCCTGTTCCTTGACGAACCAGTCCAAAAACTGCACAGTGCGGTAATCGTTGACGGCCTGCGCTGCGGCATAGATGTTATGGATCAGGGACGTCACATACTGCTCGTGCTCGAGCGCGGCGGTCAGCGGATCCATCAGGGTTTCAAACACCTTGTCCGGCTTGGCAATGGCCTCCAGCGTCACAGTCTCGCTGTTGTTGTGCAGGAACTGATAGATCAGCATGGCGTGATCCTGCTCCTCCTTGGCCTGAATCTCATACCAGTTGGCGAAGCCGTCCAATCCCTTGGAAGCGTAAAAATTGGACATATCGAGATACAGATACGCGGAATACAGTTCCTTGTTGATCTGATCGTTCAACAGTGCAGATACGTTCTTGTCCATAAAAAGAAACTCCTTTCAAAATAATCAGATTCCGCAAAAAGCGGCATGGATTTCAACTTGAGATTATAGCATTCTGCTTTTTATCTGTCAATTCTGCGCCGGTGGAATCTGGCCGCCAGACGGTGCGCTTGATAAAATTATATGAAACGCAAAAAAACATCCCCCCCTGGGGCTTGTGCGCAGGAAGAAAGACGCTTATGATGGAGACATCCGTTAAGAAAGAGGTGCATGTTTATGCATATGGCAGACGCTTTGGTTGCTCCGGCAGTCGCCGCGACCATGTATACAGCCTCCGCCGTCACTGCGGGCGTTTCGGTGCACAAGCTCCGGAAGGACGACAGTGCCCAGAAGCTCCCCACAATGGCAGTGATGTCCGCGCTGGTATTCGCGGGTCAGATGATCAACTACACCATCCCCGGAACAGGCTCCTCCGGTCACATGTGCGGCGGCATGATGCTGACCGCCCTGCTGGGCCCGCAAGCGGGCTTTCTGTCCATGATCGTGATTCTGGCGATCCAATGTCTGTTCTTTGCCGACGGCGGTCTGCTCGCGCTGGGCGCGAATATCTGGAATATGGGCTTCTATGGCTGCTTCGTCGGATATTACTTAATCTACCGTCCAATCATGCGCAGCCGCTGGTTCTCCAGGATGAGCGCCAAGGCGGCCAGCCGGCTGAAGCTTACGATTGCGTCCATCCTCGGCTGTGTGATTACCCTGCAGCTGGGCGCGTTCTCCGTCGTTCTGGAGACCTCCATCTCCGGGATTACCGAGCTGCCCTTCGGCATGTTTGTCGGCATCATGCAGCCCATCCATCTGGCGATTGGGCTGGTGGAAGGTCTCATTACCACCGCGGTACTGCTGTTTGTCCATGAAACCCGTCCGGAGCTGCTGATGGATGTGGGCACTTCCGATCAGCCAGTTTCGGGCAAGTGCTCGCTGAAGACCACGCTGGTCATTCTGGCTGTGGTGGTTGCCATTGCCGGCGGCGGATTGTCCCTCATTGCCAGCAGCAATCCCGACGGTCTGGAATGGTCCATGTTCGGCAATGCCGAGGCCGGCTACAGCGAAAACATGGGGCTGGACGAGGATGATTTCGGCGTTGACAGCGCTGCGGCAGATAAGGCTGCCGCCATTCAGGAAAAGACGGCGTTCCTGCCGGACTATGCCTTTTCCAACAGCGACAGCCCCGCCGGGACGACGGTTTCCGGTCTGGTTGGCTCCGCAATCGTCGCGGCAGCCGCACTGCTCATTTGTCTGCTCGGCGGCTTCTTCCGCAGGAAACGCAAACAAAAGCAAAGCTGATCGTTCCGTTTGTTGCACAAAAGGGGCATCCTCTTGGATGCCCCTTACTTGCCTGAGGTGGGGGAATTGTCATGAGTAAAGTTTCTGCAGCGGGAGTTGAATTTCGGGAGATGGACGAGCTGGCTGCGCAGGAGTCTGCGATCCATGCGCTCCATCCGCTGATCAAATTGCTCGTGACGCTTGCTTACATTATTGTTGTGGTGTCTTTCCCCAAGTATGCCTTGAGCGGACTTTCGGTGATGGTGCTGTATCCGATCCTGATTTTTCAGGCGAGCGGCATTCCGGTGCGCACCTGCTTTCACAAGCTGCGCGTGGTGATGCCGCTGGTGTGCGCCGTCGGTCTGCTCAATCCGTTTTTTGACCGCGTACCCTTGCTCTATTTGGGAAATCTCGCGGTGTCCGGCGGCGTGATTTCCATGATTACGCTGATGCTCAAGGGCATCTTTTCCCTGATGGCGTCGTTCCTTCTGGTTGCGACCACCAAAATGGATGCGCTGTGCGCCGCGCTGCGCAAACTCCATATTCCAAGCATTCTGGTGACGCTGCTTTTGTTGACGTATCGCTACATTGCCGTTATGATTGAGGAGATTTCCATCATGACGGACGCATATCATCTGCGCGCGCCGGGGCAGAAGGGAATCCACATTTCCGCATGGGGCTCCTTCCTAGGCCAGTTGCTGCTGCGGAGCATGGACCGCGCGGATGAGCTGTATCAGAGCATGCAGCTGCGCGGCTTTTGCGGGAATTTTTATTATGCGGACAGCACGCCCTGCACGCTGGGCGCCGCTATGTATGGCGTGCTCTGGGTCGGCGCGTTCCTGTTGGCGCGCTGCTTCGATTTGCCGCTTTTGCTGGGCAATCTCTTTCTGTGAGGTGTGACGATGATTCGATTTGAGCAGGTATCCTTTGCGTATGAGAAAGATGCGCCAGTCCTGCAGGAACTGACGTTTGACATTGGCGAAGGGGAAGCGGTCGGACTGATCGGCGCAAACGGCGCGGGAAAATCCACCCTGATGAAGATTCTTTTGGGGCTGCTGCCGTACGAGGGGACGGTCACGGTGGACGGGATGCGGGTCGAGAAGAAAAATCTCGCCGAGATCCGAAAAAAGCTGGGCTTCGTGCTGCAGGATTCCGACAACCAGATGTTCATGCCGACCGTGTATGAGGATATGATGTTCGCACCGCGCAACTATGGCCTTTCGAAGGAAGAAGCCGAACAGCGCGTGGATCGGACGCTTGAGGAGTTGGGGCTTATGGACTTGAAGCACCGCTATAACCACAAAATCTCCGGCGGCGAAAAGCGGATGGCGGCCATTGCAACAATCTTGGCCATGGAGCCGCAGGTCATTTTGATGGACGAACCGTCGACGGCGCTGGATCCGGTCAACCGCCGGACGGTGATTCGTACCATCAACGACCTGACCATGACGAAGCTGATCGCATCGCACGATCTGGACATGATCCTCGATACCTGTGACCGCGTGATTTTGCTGTCGCACGGGTGCCTCGCTGCGGACGGTCCGGCTGAGCAGATTCTGCGGGATCAGAAGCTGCTGGAAGCGAACCGCATGGAGCTGCCGTTTTGCCTTGCAGGGCCGCAGCGGCAACGCTGAAACCAGAAAAACACAAATGTCCCCGGCTGCACCAGCAGCCGGGGACATTTGTAGGTTCAGCCGAGATACTGCTTATCGTAATTGTTCTGGATGCAGGAGATGACCTGCGTGATGACGGTGTTGAACGGCGTGGGCACGCCCAGACGCGCACCGTAGCGGGCAATGGCGCCGTTGAGTACGGAGATTTCCGTCTGCCGGTGGTGCAGCACGGCGTCCTGCGCCATGGAGGGGTAGTAGTTGCCGAGATTTGCCACGATGTTCGGCTCCTCCAGCTCCATGAGCGGCCACAGATCGCCGATGCCGAGCGCCTTGGCGACCTCGCAGCCTTCCTTCCACACGTGCATGACCAGATCGTGGCCATACGGGTCTGAGAAGGTCTCCTTCACCTTCAGGCGCAGCACGGCGCTCACGCCGTTGTAGCCGCTGTTGGCGATGACCTTTTTCCAAATGTACGGACGCACATCCTCGTCAAAGCTGGCGTTGCAGCCGCCGGCGCAGAAGCACTGTTCCAGCGCCTTGCCCGCAGCGTCGGTCTTCGGATTGTTGCGCACGGCGCCGAAGTGCATCTGAATGCCCTTTTCCGGCTTGCTCACGCACACGCCGGGGCCGGCCAGCTCCGTACCGATGAGGCCGCTGCCGTACATGATGCGATCCTCCGGCACGAACTGCGCCAGAACCTCGTCGTTGCCGAGCCCGTTCTGCAGGGACACTACGACGGTCTCCTCTCCGATGCAGGGCATCGTGTCCGCCATCACGTCCGCGGTCTGCGTGGCCTTCACCATGAGAATGACCAAGTCCATGACACCGATGTCGCGCGCGGTAGGCGCGGTGTGGAAGCCGTGCAGCACCTCCTCGCCCTCCGGCGTGCGGAACACCAGCCCGTCGGCGGCGATTTTGTCCATATGCGCTTTGTATTTGTCCACGAGCCACAGCTCCGCGCCGCCCTTGCGCAGATAGGCCGCGAATACGCTTCCGGCCGCGCCGGAACCGATCATTGCAATTTTCATAGATCTGCTCTCCTTCGTAACAGGAAACTGCCGGCCGGAAAGGTTTGCCGGCCGGCAGTCTTTGGCTATGGGGAATTACTTCAGGTACTGCTTGTCGTAGTTGCCCTGGATGCAGCGCACGACCTGGGACAGAACCTTGCACACCGGCGTGTCGATGCCAAGCTCCTCGCCGTACTCCGCGATCTTGCCGTTGAGCACGTCGATCTCGGTCTGGCGGTGGTTGAACAGCATATCCTGGCACATGGACGGATAGTAGTCGCCGATGTTGGTGACGATGTCCGCATGGTCGTGGGCGATGAACTCGTCCGCATCCATCGGAATGCCCTTGGCGGTCGCAACCGCGCAGGTCTCGCGGATGACGCTGTGGAACAGCCACTGGCCAAACGGGTCAGCCTCGACTTCGCCGATCTTCAGGCGCAGCACGGCACACACGGTGTTGACGGTGGCGTTGACGCAGACCTTTTTCCAGATGAACTTATAGATGTTGTTTTCCTCGCCGGGCAGACCGTCGCGCCAGTAAGCGTCGCAGCCGCCGTCGCGGTAGCACTTGAGCATCTCGGCGCAGGCCGCGTCGTTCAGCTCGGAGCGGACAGCGCCGCCGAAGTTCATCTGCACGCCGCCGGCCGGGGTGGACACGCAGTGGCCGGGTTCCGGCAGAGCAGTGCCCAGAACGCCGGAGCCGATGATGCAGCGATCTTTCGGGAAGACCTTGAACAGGTTGTCATCGTTGCCGAGACCGTTGATGAGGGAGACGGCGACGGTCTTGTCGCCGACGACGGGCATGGAGTCCTGAATGGCCTGCTCCAGCTGGGTCGCCTTGGTCATGTAGATGATGACGTCAACCTTGCCCTCAGCCTCAGCGGCAGCAGCGGCGGAGGTGTAGGTACGGAAGCCGGTCAGAACCTTCTCGATGTCGTGATAAGAGCCGTTCTCCTCCTGGTGGATGGTGAACTGCATGCCCTCTTCGGCGACTTTCTTCATGTGCGCCTCGTAGCGGTCGATGAGGATAATGTCCGCACCGCCGTTGCGCAGGTAGGAAGCGAACACGCTGCCGGCTGCGCCGGAACCATACATTGCAAATTTCATCTTTGTTTCTCTCCTTTTTTGATTTTGGTAAAAGACTGCTATCTTTCAGCCGTCGCGGGCAAAGCCCGGCGGCGGGTTACCGCACGGTATTTTTCAGGGTGCCGATGCCCTCAACAAAGCATTCCACAACGTCGCCGGGCTTCATGTACTTCGGCGGCTGGAAGCCCATACCGACGCCGGCGGGCGTGCCCATGGAAATGATGGTGCCGGGCGTGAGCGTCATGCCGTGGCTCAGCTCGGATACCACGTAGGCCACGTGGAAGATCATCAAATCAATCGAGCTGTTTTGCCGCAACTCGCCGTTGACGAAGCTTTGAATCTTCATCGGCTGATCGACGGGGAAGCTGTCCGCCGTGACGATCCATGGACCGATGGGCGTAAAACCGTCGAGACTCTTGCCACGGTACCACTGCTTGTGCTGGTTCTGGATGGTGCGCGCGCTCACATCGTTGAGCACGGTGTAGCCAAAGACATAGTCCAGCGCCTCGTCCGGGCAGACGTTGTACGCATCGCGGCCGATGACGACGGCCAGCTCCGCCTCATAGTCGAGATCGGCGACGATGTCGCTGTGGCTGTCGATGCAGCCGCCGGGCGCGACGGCCTCGTTCACGCGCTTGGAAAAATAGATCGGGAACATATCGGGCGCCTTGACGCCCTTGCCGGCGACGGCCTCGCTTTCCTTCGCGTGGTCAAAATAGTTGATGCCGAGGCAGATGATATCCTGCGCCGGATGCGGGATGGGGGCGAGCAGTTCGACTTCCGCCATGGGGATGGGCGTGCCGCGCTCTGCGGCCTCCGCGTCAAATTCCGCCCAGCCTCGGATGAGCGCCGTCATGTCCGCACAGCCCGGAATGGGGTAGACGGAAGCGTCCTCCGGCCCGACAAGACCGACGGCGGTATTGCCGTTTTGCCTAAAAGTTGCAAGCTTCATCGTTTGTCACCTGAATAAAATAATGTACGCCTGTGCGCCAAGTGTGAGACAAAAGCATTAAAATTGAGTAAATATTCAAATTTTCCGGGTAATTTACAATTGTTATTCATTCAAAAATTATAACTGTAAACCCGGAGGAAATTCATGGTCACAGTTATGATAGCACGAAACTTCCGCACAGGCAACAGTTTTCTTTCAATTCCAGAATTGGTAATTACTCTCGCTCGTTTATTCCTTAACGAACGAAAGTGTGCATAAAAATCTGCTTTAAATAGCGAAACTTTTTGTGTAATTCGACAATTTTCGCGAGCGGGCGGGATTTTGAAAACGTTGAGGTTGACTTTTTCCGAGGGAGGATTTATAAATTGATTATTGAAAGTGTTAACATATTGTTCATATTTTAACACATTCTATCGTGCAGATTGCCGAAAAACTGCTGCGAAGGAGAGAGCAAGGCAGTTTTTTTGACTGCACAGAAATCTATGAGAGAGGAATTCGAAAAATGGAAAACAACAAAGCCCTTAAGGGCAGCTTGGCGGCCGGCTTTTCCGTTGCATCCGTCTGGTTCGGCACCCATGTCGGCGCCGGCTTCGCAACCGGCAATCAGGTTGTCAGTTACTTTGTCCAGTACGGCTGGACAGCGGCTATTTACCCGTTGATTGCCATGGGCATTCTCGCCGTTGTCATGTACATCATGATGACGTTTGCGAGACTGAATGGCTTCGATAACTACAAGGATACTTACCGTGCGCTGTATCCGAAGCCGTGGATGGAAGTCTTCTTTGAGATTTTCTACATTATTATCATCCTTGCGGCTGTCGCGGCATGCGTTGACGGTGCCGGCGGCATCGTTATGGGCTTCCTGCACCTGCCGAGCGTGATCTGCAACCTCATCATCATTGCGGTTCTGATCCTTCTGTCGATCTTCGGCGTCAAGCTCATCATCCGCGCTTCCACCGTCCTGTCCACCGCGATCCTGATCGTTACGGCGATTCTGGTTATTGCGGGTCTTGTCGTTCCGGTTGACGGCGTGATCGAGTCCCTTCAGGCGGAGAACAGTGCGATCACCGTTGCGCCTCTGGCTGATGTCATCAATCACAATGGTCTGAAGGCCGCTTGGTTGGGCATTCTGGTTTACGCTGCGTTCCAGTGCGTGTCCGTTCCGGGCATGATCTCCGCTTCTGTGGAGCTGAACCAGAAGGGCGTTAAGAAAGCGGCGGTTCTTGGATGGCTGATGAACGGCGGCGCTCTGGCTGCTTCCGGCATCATGCTCGTCAAGTGGTACCCGATTCTCTGCGCCATCAAGGAAGCCGGCGTGGACACCATTGCCGCACTCGTGGCGCGCGGCATTAAAGACGTTATGAAGCTCCCGAACCAGAGCGTGGTTACCATCATGGGCAGCGCATACACATGGCTGTTCGTTGTTTACACGATCCTGCTGTTCTGCGCGTTCATCTCCACCTCTGTTACGCTGGTGTTCTCCATGATCCAGCGCTTCCAGGGACACTGCTTCCCGAAGACGATCAAGAGCGAGAAGGTTCGTTCCGCCATCGTCGGCGCGATCGTCATCGGCCTGTGCTATGCCGTTTCCCTGCTTGGCCTGAGCACCATCATCTCCAAGATCTACGGCTATGACGGCTATTATGCACTCGTTGTCGTTGTGCTCCCGGCGTTCATCTGGGGCATCCCGAAGATTCGCAAGCTCAAAGCCGAGAACAAGGAAATCGCGTAATCATCTGCGCATCCAAGCGCCCCTCTCCGGCGCTGTCCATGTATGCTTTTACCAACCAATACCAAAGCCAGCGCCCCCGCACGTTTGCGTGCGGGGGCGTTTTTCGGCTGCAAGGCAGGATGATGTCGCTGCTTACAGGTTTGAAAATCGTCAAAACTGTTAAATAAATGTCTGAATCCGGTTGAAAATACGTCAGAACTGCGATATAATCAAAATTACGGTCAGGCCACGCGGGGCAAGGTGTGCCGGCCGGCATCCCGATGAAACTTTGGATGCAATTTTGAAAAAGGGAAGGGACGAAACAAATGGCACACAGACCAATCATTCTGAAACTGGCGACGAAGATCAGTCTCGAGAGCCTGACGTACATGGGCATCACGTATGACGATCCGGAATACCGCATTCTGGAGCCGATCCTCACCGACGCAATGGCAGAGATCTGCCTGCACGTCACGCTCAACAAGGGCCGTACGCTGGAGGAGATTGCAAGACGTGCGGACAAGCCCGTGCGCTACACGCTGGAACGATTGAACGAGCTGAGACACGCGGGCGTCGTGCGCTGCCGCTTTGACGACGGCGTTACAACGTACTACTACCCGATCTGGGTTCCCGGCATCATGGAGGGCATTCTGGCCAACCGCGAGCAGTGCGACGCAAACCCCGTCATCGGCGAGTGCTTTGAAGAGTACACCCGCAGAAGAGCGGGCATTCTGGCGACGAACATGGGTCCCGGCATGGGCCCGATGCGCGTCATGCCCGTGGACACGGCAATTGCATCCGAGTCGAAGGCGGCTTCTTATGATGAGGTCAGCTATCTGATCGAAAAGGCGCATACGATCTCGGTCGGCGCATGTTCCTGCCGCCGTTCCCGCCGCCTGATGGGCGAAGGCTGCGGCCATCTGGAAGAGGACATGTGCATGTACCTCAACGACAACGCCAGAACCTTTATTGAAAACGGCCTGCACCGCCAGATCACGAAGGAAGAGGCGTATGAGATTCTCAAGCGCGCCGAGGACAACGGCCTTGTGCACGAGGTCAACAAGACCGACGGCTGGGAAGAGGTCGGCGCGATCTGCAACTGCTGCGGCTGCTCCTGCTACGCGCTGCGCTTTGCAAACTACTTCCGCGCACCGGATATGGTTCGCTCCAACTTCGTGGCGCGAGTGGAAAAGGAAAAGTGCGTTGCCTGTGGCCAGTGTGTCGAGAACTGCCAGACCAACGCGCTGAAGCTCGGCCGCAAGCTCTGCGCAGCGGAGCCGCTGCCGGAGAAAGCGCCGGAGGACACCCCGGCCGATACGCTCTGGCTGCCGAAGCGCCACAATGTGGACTACCGCACGAACCGCACCGACGTGGTGGACGAGGGCACCGCACCCTGCAAGGTGGAATGCCCGGCGCATATTCCGGTTCAGGGCTACATCAAGCTCGCCTCCCAGGGCAAGTATCTGGAAGCGCTGGAGCTCATCAAGAAGGAAAATCCGTTCCCGGCTGTCTGCGGCCGCATTTGCAACAAGAAGTGCGAGGACGCCTGCACCCGCGGCAATGTGGATGATCCAATCGCCATCGACGATATCAAGAAGTTCATCGCCGACAAGGAGCTGGAGGAAGGCACCCGCTTCGTGCCGAAGCTGCTCAACCAGATCGGCAAGCCGTACCCGCAGAAGGTCGCCGTCATCGGCGCCGGCCCGGCTGGCCTGAGCTGCGCGTACTATCTGGCGGTCAAGGGCTATCCTGTGACCGTGTTTGAGAAGGAAGAGATCCTCGGCGGCATGCTGACCATGGGCATCCCCAGCTTCCGTCTGGAAAAGGACGTGGTCAACGCCGAAATCGACGTGCTGCGCGAACTGGGCGTCGAATTCAAGACCGGCGTGGAAGTCGGCAAGGATGTCACGCTCGACGAGCTGCGCGCGCAGGATTACAAGGCGTTCTTCCTGGGCGTCGGCGCATCCAAGGGCACGGCTGTCGGCTGCAAGGGCGACGATCTCGAAGGCGTTTACACCGGCATCGACTTCCTGCGTGAAGTCAACCTCGGCAAGAAGCCAAAGCTCGGCAAGGCGGTCGCCGTCATCGGCGGCGGCAACGTGGCCATCGACGTGGCGCGCACGGCTGTGCGTCTCGGCGCGAAGGAGGTCACCGTAATCTACCGCCGCGACGAGGCGGAGATGCCCGCTGCAGCTGATGAGGTCGAGGAAGCCAAGGCAGAGGGCGTGCAGTTCAAGTTCCTCGCCGCCCCGGCGGAAATCCTCGGCTCGGATGGCAAGGTCAGCGAGATCAAAATCGAGCGTATGGAGCTTGGCGCGGCAGACGCCAGCGGCCGCCGCAAGCCGGTCGGCACGGGCGAGTTCGAAACGCTCGCGGTCGAAGCCGTCATTTCCGCAATCGGCCAGAAGGTCGATCTCAGCGGCATGAAGCTCACCGTGACGCCGCGCGGTACCGTCGTGGCTGACGCTGTGACCTGCCAGACCACCACGCCCGACGTGTTTGCGGGCGGCGACGTGGTCACCGGACCGAAGTTTGCCATTGACGCGATCGCGGCCGGCAAGGAAGCGGCCATCTCCATCCACCGTTATGTCCACGAGGGTCAGACCCTCACGTTCGGCCGCGACCGCCGCGATTACAAGGCGCTCGACAAGAACAACATTGCCATCAGCGTGGAGGGCTTTGACGACACCCCGCGCCAGGTTGCTGCCAACGGCACGCCGGGCAGAGCCAAGCGTACCTTCAAGGATCTGCGCGGTACGTTCACGGAAGAGCAGCTCAAGAAGGAAACCGAGCGCTGCCTCGGCTGCGGCGCGGTCGTCGTGGACGAGAATATGTGCGTGGGCTGCGGCATCTGCACCACCAAGTGCAAGTTCGACGCCATCCATCTGGAGAAGGTGCGCGACGAGCACGGCGAGCCGTACTACCACATGCTGATGGATACGGTCGGCTATGTCGGCAAGCGCGCAGGCCGGATCGCCAAGAAGATCGTCTTCAACGCGAAGAAATAAGGCGGGTGGCAGACCTTGCATGAGATCAGCATTGTCCGTCAGGTCACAAAGACCGTCATGGACTACGCGGCGGAAAACAACATCACGGAGATCTCCGAGATCGTCCTGCAGATCGGCGAACTGTCAATGATCGTGCCGCAGTATGTGGAGGAGGTCTATCCGCTGGTCGTGAAAGACACGATGCTCGCAGACACGAAGCTGAAGATGGAGATGATTCCGGGGATGGCGGAGTGCAACGAGTGCGACGAGATCTTCAACGTCGTGGAGCACGAGGGGTATTGCCCGAACTGCGGAAGTTTTGACAAGACGGTTTTGAGCGGACGGGATTTCGTCATCAAAGAGATCCTGGTCCCGGATGACGGCGAAGAAACCCAATAAACTGCGTTGCGGCAGAACCAATTTGGTTCTGCCGCAATTTTAGAGTATTCCGTACCGTTTGCAGCTTTGCAGCCGGGCCTTTCCAACCGTCCGCATGGGAAAAACCAGCTTCCGAACTTGGGTTCGGAAGCTGGTTTTTTACAGATGAAAAAATGCTTAGAACTTGAGTGCGCCGATGATTTCCTCAAATCTTGCAAAATTGTTTTCAGCCTGCGGCTCGAAAGTCGTAACAATTTTTTTGATAAAGTCGTACATGTACATAACAAATTCCTCCTTGTTTTTTTCGGGGTTACCCACATGCATTCATTATAGCATGGCGAATTTTGTCGAGTCAAGCAAAAAATAGAAGGAACTGGACAAATGATGACGAATTGTAACAAAAACGAACAGAAGATCACATGCATCGCGTCAGTTTTGCGCCGGGCACTGGCGGCCGGTGTTGTCAATCGTGTAGTCTCCGGTGAGGATCATCTCTGAGATGGGGATGATCGTATAGCCGTCCGCGAGCAGGGACTCGATGATGCCGGAGAGCGCTTCCGGTGTGTGCTCGGCGGCGTTGTGGAACAGCACGATGCTGCCCGGCTGCACGCGGCTGAGCACGCGCGAGGTGATCTCCTCGGCGGAGATGCCCTTCCAGTCGAGCGAATCGACGTCCCACTGAATGGCGTGGATGCCCATGCTGTTGATCGTAGAGATCACATTGTCGTCATACTCGCCGTAGGGACAGCGAAATAGCGTCGGCCGCACGCCGGTGATGGCCTCAATCTTATCGGAGCAGGTGTTGATCTCGGACTGGATCTGCTCGGCGGAGAGCTTTGTGAAATGGGCGTGATCCTCTGAGTGGTTCATGATCTCGTTGCCGGCGTCGGCGAGCGCTTTCACGGATTCCGGATACTTATCAACCCACTCACCGACGAGGAAGAACGTAGCGGTTACGTTGTATTTTTGCAGAATGTCGATGAGCTGCTGCGTGTCCTCGTTGCCCCAGGCTGCGTCGAACGACAGGGAGACGACCTTATCGTCCCGCTGCACGCAGTAGATCGGCAGCACGCGCGTCGTTGCGGAGGCGCCCACGATCGCGGGACTGTTCACGGCCCAGAAAATCAGCGCCACGGCCAGAATCATCGCGCAGGCGGAAATCAGCTTGCGGTACTTGGAAGAGAGTTCTTTCACATGCTTCAATTGCAACACCTCCGGTTTCTGCAACCATCCTATGACCATGTCCCCCGGGATATGCGCTTGACGGAGAAAGAATTTTGGCGTATCATGCCGTGGAATGGAGCGTGACGAAGCATGCAGTACGAATGCGCGCCGATGGAGGGCGTGACGGGCGACCTTTTCCGGCAGGTGCAGCGGCGGCACTTTGCCGCGGCGGATCAATATTATACGCCGTTTCTCTCGCCGACGGCGAATCGCACGTTTTCCCCGCGCGAGCTGCGCGAAATTCTGCCGGAGCATAACGCGGGCATCCGCGTGATCCCACAGCTCATGGGACATTGCGCCGGGGACTTTCTCTGGATGGCGGGGGAACTGCAGGCCATGGGGTACGACGAGGTGAATTTCAACCTCGGCTGTCCGTCCGGTACGGTCGTCAGCAAGAAAAAAGGCTCCGGCCTGCTCGCGGAGCGCGAGCTGCTGGAGCAGTTTCTGGATACGGTGTTTGAAAAAACGCCGGTTGCCGTTTCCATCAAAACGCGCATCGGCAAAAAGAGCGCGGACGAATTTCCCGCGCTGCTGGAGCTGTTCAACCGCTACCCGGTCAAGGAGCTGATCGTCCACCCGCGCGTGCAGACCGACCAGTATGGCAACCGCCCGAATCTGGAGGCGTTCGCGCTGGCACAGGCGCAAAGCCGCGCGCCCGTGTGCTACAACGGCGACCTGTTCAACGCCCCGGCGGTGCAGACATTTTGCGCCGGCTTCCCACAGACGGAGCGGCTGATGCTCGGCCGGGGGCTTGCGGCGAATCCGGGGCTGATCGGCCAGCTTCAAACGGGAAAGCCCGTCACGGGCGCGCAGCTTCGGGATTTTCACGACGATTTGTACACCGAAACGCGCCGCCGCATTCCGGACGAGCGCGCACTGCTGTTTCGCATGAAGGAGACATGGCGGTATCTCGGCTGCAGCTTTCAGAATGCAGAGCGCAGCTTGAAGAAAATCCGCAAGGCGAAGCGCCTGCCGGAGTATGAGAGCGCGGTGCGCGACTTGTTCGCCGCCTGCGACGTCCGCCCGGACGCGGGCTATTTTGTGCATACCGATTAGAACCTAAAAATCCGGCAGTCTGCTACCAGGCTGCCGGATTTTATCGTGTTTTACAGCTCCGGGCCGCGGTAATCGTGGTCGGAGGGGTGATACCAGTCGCTGCCGGGCTGCTGATAGTCGCTGTCGGGACGCGGATTGTCATTGCCGGGGTTCTGGTAGCCGCCGCCGTTCGGCTGCTGCCGGAAGTACACGGCGGGGGCGACGCTGCGGTAAAACGCGGCGTTTGCCATGAGCATGTAAGGATTGAGCCAAAGCAGGCCAATGCCGCACGTCAGCCCGGCCAGAAGCCCCCAGCCGATAAAGCTCAGATTCAGTACGAACAGGTCGCCCTTGCGGCCGTCCATCATCTGCTTGGAAAGCTCAATGGCCTGCGACGCGGTCAGGTTCGGGTTTTCTGCCATGATGTACGGCGCCATGGCATATCGAAACGCGGCGACGATGCCGGGAATGATGAACAGCAGCGACCATGCAAAGATCTTCAGACCCATCAGCACGCGCAGCCAGAGCGCGCGGCCGAAAATGTCAAACGCGGAAAACAGGTCGCCCACCTCCGCCGGACGGCCATCGAGCCGGTGCAGGTAAAAGCGGCAGACGCCCAACTCCACGGTGCCGCCGATGAGAAACTGCACGAGACTCAGCATGCTGAAAAACGCGATGACCGGGGTGAGCCGCCACAGGAACTGCGTGATCTGCGGCATATAATGCCGCAGTTCCGCCATGGTCTGATCATCGAACTGAATGTTGATGTTGAAACCGCTGGACACGCCGCCGAGCAGGGCGGCCAGAAGCGTGACGCCGAGCGCAACGCCCCAGAAGCCGGACAGCGCCCGCCGTGCGATGGTGCGGTAGTCCGACGCCGAGTATTCCGCAAAATTCGGGTTCATAGCATTCTCCTCTTTCTATTCTTCATTCTATTCCAAGCGCCTTTCGGCGTTACCAGGGCATACGCAAATCGCCGTCTACGAGAAACGCGCGCTCGGCAAGCTGCGCCAGCGGATCGTCGCTGCGGGAGTCGGAGTAAAACTCCGCGATCTCCACATCCGGGAACGCCGCGCGCAGGCGCGCGACCTTCTCCGCACCGTGGCAGTTTTCGCCCTCGGTCGCGCCGGTGTGCTTATCCACGCGCGAGGCCAGCAGCCGCACGCCCAGCTTCTTGGCCGGGATACCGACCAGAAACTCCGGCGAGGCGGAGATGATGATATCGTCGTCGCGCCGCTGCTCCAGATACCACGCGTTGACGCGGGGAAAGTTCTCGTTCCAGAACGTCTCCAGCGCCGCGTCGATGTCCGGCACGTAGCGCAGAAAGCCGTAAAACTGCTCCTTGATGCGCGTTTTCGTGCAGTGCTTCGCCCAGTAGCCGGGCAGCATGGCGACTGTGCGCGGCGCAGCGCGCAGCACGCCGGGATAGTGCTTCAGGCAGAACTTGTAGAATGCAACCGTGCTGTCTACGGGGAAAATGGTTTTGTCCCAATCGTATACGTTGACTTTTTTCATAGGCGCTCCTCAATATAATACGCCGAAGACCTGCATATAGGCCGCGGCAAAGGCTTCCCGGATGAAATAGTTGGCGCGCATGGTGGGGAGCGTCGTCTCCGCCGCTACGCCGAGCGGCTTTGCGCCCAGCGCCCGCGCCATCTGCTTGGCGCGGTAGAGGTGGTATTCGCTTGATACGACGGCAACGCCATCGGCGGGGTCGCCGCCCCGGCTGCGGATGATGGCAAACGAGTTTTCCAGGTTTTCGCGCGTGCTGGTGGACTGATCCTCCTGCACGATGCGCGATTCCGGCATACCGTGCGCAACGAGCCAGTCGTGCATGGCGGAGGCCTCGGTCACGTCCTCGCCCGCGCCCTGTCCGCCGGAGACGATCGCCACCGCGTCGGGGTACGCTTCAAGATAGTCCAGCGCGGCTTCCAGCCGGTTGACCATGGAGAGGGACGGCGCGCTGCCGTTGACGCCTGCGCCGAGGACGATGAGGTAATCGGACTGCGGGTCGGCGTCGGTCTTCGCGTTCGAGATGACCGGCGCTTCAAACACGGCGAACGCCGCCGCGCCAAGCACGAGCAGCGCTGCGAGAACGATGCGCCACGTTTTGCTGAGCCGCGGGAACGCGAAAATCAGCACGGCCAGCAGCCACAGCAGATACCCGATGAAGTCGTGCCCCGGCATCGCAAACCGGAACACGCACCCGGCAAGGATGCATACGCCGGCAAGAATCAGAGAAAGCTTGTGCTTCATTCACTCAGCGCCTCCCACGCAGCGTAGAGCGCGTCGAGCTGCTCGCTCAGCGCGGTCTTTTGTTCCTCCAGCTCCATGAGCTTCTGATAGTCGGTGGCATAGGTCTCGCATTCCTGCTCCAGCGCGGTCATTTGCGCCTCGGCCTTCTCAATCTCGCGCTCGGCCTTGGCGAGCTGCTTTTCCGGGCTGGCGCCGCCCTTCTTTTTCGGCTTCGGCTCTTTCTTGCGCTCGTTGTGTTTGATGGCCTGCTGCAGCGCCGTTTGCCGCGCGCGGAATGCATGGTATTCTTCCAACGTCCCGCGAAAATCCGTGATCGCCCCGTCGGAGAGCGCCCAGATGCGCGTGGCGAATTTTTCGATGAAATACCGGTCGTGCGACACGAACAGCAGCGCTTCGGAATAGTCCGAGAGCGCGTCCTCGATCCACTCGCGGCTGGCAATGTCAAGGTGGTTCGTCGGCTCGTCGAGGATGAGGAAGTTGATCTCGCCGCCCATGAGCATGCACAGCCGCAGGCGCGACAGCTCACCGCCGGAGAGGGCGGACACGGGCTTCAAAACGTCCTCGCCGCGAAAGCCGTAGGCGCCCAGACGGTCGCGCGCCTGCTGCGGCGTGCATTTGCACTCGTACAGCATCGTGTCGAGCATGGAGCGCTCCGGCACGGCGAAGCGGATGATCTGCGGCAGGTACGCCGTGCGCACGGCGGGACCGCGCCGCACCCAGCCGGCGTCGGGCGTCTCCTCGTTCATCACGAGCTTCAAAAACGTGGTCTTGCCCGTGCCATTGTCGCCGATGAGCGCGATGCGCTCGCCTCCGGTGACGGTCAGACTCAGGTCATGGAACAGCGTCCGCCCGCCGTAGGCCTTGCTCAGCCCGTCGAGCACGAGCACCTCGTCGCCGCGAAATTCGTGCTCGGAAAAGCGGACGTTCAGCCGCCGGTCGGCGGTGGGCTTTTCCGTGGTTTCGAGCTTTTCGATGCGTTTTTCAATGGAAAAGGCGCGCTTGTGCAGCTTGTCGTTGCCCATGAACGCCCAGAGGTGCAGCTTGGCCGCCGCCTCCGTGAGCTGCTGGAGCTTGGCCTGATCCTTTTCATACTGCTTGAGCTTCTCATCGAAGCGGCGCTGCCGCTCCACGACGTAGAAGCTGTAGTTGCCGCTGTAGAACTCGGCCTTGCCGGTGGTGAAGTCGATGCAGCGCTGCACCACGCGGTCGAGAAAATAGCGGTCGTGGCTGATGACGAGCACCGTGCCGCGAAACTGCAGCAGGTACTCCTCCAGCCATTCGGTCGCCCGCAGGTCGAGATGGTTCGTCGGCTCGTCGAGCAGAAGGATATCCGTGTCCTCCAGAATCAGCCGTGCGAGGTTCACACGCGTCTTTTCGCCGCCGGAGAGACTGTCAAACGGCTGCTGACGCATGGCGGCGGGAATGTCCAGCCCGTTCGCCACGCGGTTGCGCTCAAACTCCATGTCGTATCCGCCAAGCCGGCGGAAATCCTCCGACAGGCGGTCGTATTCATTTAATAATGTAGGGTCATCATCCTCCGCCATGCGCGCGGTGAGCGCGTCCATGCGCGCTTCGATGGCGTACAGCCGCCGGTGTGCGTCGCGCAGCACGTCCTCGGTCGTCCAGCCGTCCGGGTAGACCGGGATCTGCGAAATGAGTCCCAGCCGCCGCCCGGACGCGACGGACACGGTGCCGGAATCCGCCGGAAGCTCGCCGGAGAGAATGCGGAAGAACGTGGTTTTGCCGCAGCCGTTGCGGCCGAGAATGCCCACGCGCTCGCCGGAGGTGATGTCGAAGGTGAGACCGTTGAGAATATTGCTGCCCTGCTCAAAGCTCTTGACGAGCTCGTGCACTGAGATGTCGATCATAGGTTACTCCGAAAGTTTCAATCAATTTACTGCCGCCTGCAGCACGGTGTTCGCCACGCTGCCCGCGACGGAGAGACCGCCGCCGCCGTTTTCCACCAGCACCACGAAGGCGTAGGGGTGTGCGTCGTCCAGCAGAAAGCCCGTGAACCACGCGTGCGACGTGCCGTCGCCCACCTCGGCGGTGCCGGTCTTAGCGCAGAGGTTCAGACCGGGGAAGGTGTTCGTGCCGTAATGCGCGCGGACATTGTAATTCATCATGTCGCGCAGCTTGTTGGCCGTGCTCGTTTTGAGCAGGGTGGTGCTGTCGTTCGTGTTGTCCAGCAGCAGGGTCGGCTCCACGACGGAGCCGCCGTTTGCGATGGCGGAGACCAGACGCAGCATGGAATACGGGCAGATGAGATCCTCGTACTGGCCGATGCCCGACCAGGCGAGGTTTGCGCTGCCCGCCGCGCCCTCGGTAAAGCTGCCGGCGGCGGTTGTGATGCTGTCGAGCTTCTGCGCATCGATGAAGCCAAGCTCCTTGGCGTACTGCGCGAGCGCGTCCGCGCCAAGCTCCAGAGAGATCTCCGCAAAGGCGCAGTTGCAGGAATTGGCCAGCGCGTCCTCAAAATTCTGACTGCCGTGCACGCCCGTGCATGTGACCGTGACGCCGGCAACGTCCACGCTGCCGCTGCAGGTGAACGTGCGGCTCTCCAGATCGGAGATCTGCTCGATCGCGGCGGCGGCGGTGATGAGCTTGAAGATGGAGCCGGGCGTGAACGTGGAGTTGATGCACCGGTTGAGATAGGTGCCGTCCGCGATCGTGGCGCTCTCGTCCGCGGGGTCGGTCGTTGGCGAGGAGGTCATGCAGAGAATTTCGCCGGTCTTGTAGTTGCTCACGAGCACGGCGCCCTTGCGCCCGTTCAGGGCGTTGAGCGCGACGACGTTGAGCGCGGAGTCGATCGTCAGCGCGACCTCGTGGCCGCCGGAGGCGTAAGTACCGGTGATGGGATTGTACCCCGCGAGCTGCGCGGAGAATGCGCCGAGCGCACCGGTGCCGACGTTGCCGGCATAGTCGCCCACGACGTGGTAGCACGCGCGGCGCACGGCGCTGTCGTCCGCATAGGCGTGCGCGCCGTCGGCCGCGTGCGCGAGCACGACGCCGTTGCGGTCGGTGAGCGTGCCGGTGTTCAGCACGCCGCTGGTATAGACGCTGCTGTTGGCGGCGAAGGTGGCCCATTCGGCGCCGTGGTTGATGTAGCGGTAAATGTACACGCCGATGCCGCAGAAAACGAGAGCGGCGACGAGCAACGCGGACATGGCGCGGCGTTTGACCTTGTTCATGCGCGCGCCCCCTTTCCGGATTTGACGGGCTTCGGCGGCTTTACAACGAAGCTGCCGCCGCGCCGCGTATCCGCGGCTTTGATGTAGGCCAGCAGCATCCAGCAGGAGAGGAGGCTGGTGCCGCCCCGGGATACGAACGGGAAGGTGACGCCCGTGAACGGCAGGATATCCAGCGAGCCGAACACGTTCAGCGCCATCTGCACCATCATCATCGTCACGGCGGAGCAGCCTGCGATCACGTAGTACGACGAGCGGCCCTGCGCGGCATTCTTCACGGTGAAGACCGCGAGCACCACGATGGCCAGCATGGCGCACAGCGCCACGATCAGCCCCAGCTCCTCACACAGCATGGCAAACACCATGTCGGTGTTTGCGGCGAAGATGTGCTTGAGCCAGCCGTTGCCCGCGCCCTGCCCGAACAGGCCGCCCGACGCGGCGGCGGACATGGCGCGCGTCTGCTGATAGCCCGCGCCGTTGACGTCCGCCCACACGTGTCCCCATGTGGCGAAGCGCTGCGCCACATAGGGCTTGACGCTCAGCACCAGCGTGCCCGCCATGACGGCGGAGGTCACGGCCAGCAGCACCGTTGCAATGCTGCCGGAGCGCATGAACGCGATGACGAGGAAGGTTGCGAAAAACACCAGCGCCGAGCCGAGGTCGCCCATCAGGGCGAGACCGCCGACGCAGACGGCGGAAAACGCAATGAACAGCAGAATGCTCTTGCTGCGGAACATACGGTCAAGCGTCGTCGCGCCGACGTAGATGAACGCGACCTTGATGAGCTCCGACGGCTGCAGCGAGAAGCCGGCGATGGTAATCCAGTTTTTCGCGCCGAAGAGCGCCTGCGCCGCGACGAGGTTGAATGCCAGCAGCGCGATGGAGATGATGGCCGCCGGCCAGCGCAGCGCCTTCACATGGCTCAGATCACGCAGCCACCAGCCGAACAGGAAAAACAGCGCGATGCCCACGATGGTCAAAATGACCTGCCGGGTCATCTCGTCCGGCGTGGCCGAGGCGCACACGGCCAGACCGAGCGAACAGAGAAAAAACGCGATGGTCTCCACCTCAAAGCCGGAGCGGTCCATCGTGCGCATGAGGATGTAGCAGAACCATTCGGCCAGAATCAGCGCAAAGAAGGCGAGAATAATGTTGAGCCGGTTCGCCGGGTCGGCGGAGACGATGAACTCCAGCACGAGCAGAAGCTGAAACAGCGTGAGGAAAAACAGCGTCGCGCCGGGGCCGATCTTCCAGCCCGCCGCAGTGCGCCGCTGCTCCTGCAGGGCGCGGTGCTCCTCGGTCGCGGCGGAGAACTTCAGCATGTGTGTGGTGCAGCGGAGAATGTCCCCGTCCACCACCGGCTCTGCGCCCCGAACGGGCTCGCCGTTGAGAAACACGCCGCCGCTACGGCTGAGGTCGTGGATCTTCCACTCGCCCCGGTCGTTGCGCATCAGCACGGCGTGGACGCTCGCCACATCTGGAAACGGCAGCGTCACGTCCGCGGAGCGGGAACGGCCGATGATGCACTCCCAGTGCAGCAGGGGATAGACCTTTCCCTCCGGCGTGACGAGATAGCCCCATGTCTCCGGCTCCGCCCGTCCGCTGAGCATGGAGCGGACGCAGCGCAGCAGCACGACGAGCGCCAGCAGAGGCAGGAGAAAATGCGCGGCGTTGGCGCAGACGACGGCCAGGTCGGACATTGTCTCGGCCTCCTTTCTCCAGAATCGAATTTGACATTTAAATTAGGTAGTTCAATATTATACCACAGCGAAAATGCATTGACAACAGCCGCCGGGAAACATACAATATAGACACTATGATGAAACAGACGAAATTTTGGGTGATTTTGTTCTCCGTACTCTTCGTTTTGGGGTGCGGCGGCTTTTTGCTGCTGCGCAGCGGCGGCCACGCGGGGCATGTGGCCGAGATCCGCATCGACGGAGCGCTGTACAAGTCCATTGACCTCGACGCCGTCACCGTGCCGTATGAGATCGAGATTCAAACGGACTACGGTGAGAACACCATTTACGTGGAGCACGGTAAAATCTCCGTCACGCACGCGGACTGCCCGGATCAGATCTGCGTCAAGCAGGGCGCCATCCAAAGCTCCGCCGTGCCCATCGCATGCGTGCCGCACCACCTGTCTATTGAGATCGGAGGCGAGCCATGAGAAAAACGAAGAAGCTTGCGCTCATGGCGGCGCTCACCGCAATCGCACTGACTATCTTTGTCGCCGAGGCGCAGATTCCGCCGGTGGTGCCGATTCCGGGCGCAAAGCTCGGTCTGGCGAACATCGTTACGCTCGTGGCGATCGTGCTGATGGGCCGCCGTGAGGCGGGAGAGATCCTCCTCATGCGCATTTTGCTGGGCAGCATGTTCACGGGCAGCGTGTCGGCGATGATGTTCAGCATCGCAGGCGGCGTGCTCGCGTGGGCGATCATGTGCCTGACGGTTCGGTTTTTCGGCGAGAAGCAGCTCTGGATCGTCAGCGTCCTTGCCGCGCTGGGCCACAACGCCGGGCAGCTTGCCGTCGCCGTCTGGGTAACGGGGACGGTCTCCATTCTGGCGTATGCCCCGGTTCTGGTTGCCGCCGGCGTCATCACGGGCGCGTTTACCGGCATTGCGGCGCTGTATCTGATTCGCGCCGCACGGAAAGCGGGCTGGTTCCAGTGAAACCGTATGTTACATTTTATTCATAACTTTATGTCGAAATTTCTGCCGTTTTTGAGCCGCGACTTTACATAAGTCGCGGCTTTGTTGACATTTTGCATAAAAATCGGGCCATAAAATATGTCGAAACCAGATGAAATATCAACACAATCTTTTCGAAAATGTTAAATCTTTTTTAAGTGTTGACTTCTTGACGAGGGGGCGATATAATGCAGCCGCTGGGATAAGAGATGGAAAGTTTTTGTGGATTCTTCGGCGTCAAGGGGGACCCGACAGGAATCTTTGGCTTTCGGCAAGGAGTCGGAAGCACGGTGAAAATTTGCGATTATGGACATTATTACGAATTCTGATTCTAAAAAATTGAATCGGGCTGCGCGCCCGGCCAATGGCGGAGTGCTGAACCGCGGCTTCGATGCGGCGATTGATTTTATCGACGAACGGTTCGAGGATATCGCCCGGCTGATTGCCGCCTGCCGCCATGCAGCGGCGTGGCTCTGGGGCAGCAAGCTGTATTTTCCGCTGTGCTTTCTGGTGCAGGCGGGCTTTATGGCGGCGGGCCATCCGATCGTGGGCGGCATTCTGACGATGTCGCTGCTGATCTTCATGCTGCTGTTTTGCGAGGATCTGATGAGCATCCTCTTCCCGCTGGTGCTGTTGACGCTGCTGAGCACGGAGTTTTATAACGGCCTGTACGATCTGCTGCAGTTCTGGTGGATCGGCGTTCTGGCGGCGGCCGCGCTGCTCATTCACATCGGCGCGTATGCGAAAGCGCCGCGCAACGGCGGCTGCATGCACAGTCTGGTGGCCGTTTCGGTGGCGACACTGGTCGGCGGCCTGGGATACATATCGGCGGAGGAATATTTCTCTCCGACCGCGTTGTATTATTCGCTCGGTCTCGGTGTTGTGATGCTGCTGGTCTATGTGCTGGCCCGCTCCGAGGTGGGCCGCGCGCGGGATTATGACGTCGCAGAGCGCCTGATGCAGATGCTTTACGCGACCGGACTGTTCACCGGCTTTGTGGTGCTGCTGTTTTACGCACGCAACCTGCCGGAATTTTTGGAGGGCTTTTCGACGATCTATTTCTCCTACCGCAACTTCTGCGCCACCATGCTGCTGATGGCGCTGCCCTCGGCGGCGTACTTCGCCGTTCGGAACAAGCGGCATTTTGCGTCGATGGCATTCCTGTATCTGATGCTGCTGATGACCGGTTCGCGCAGCGGGCTGATTTTCGGCTCTGTGATGCTGGCGCTGAGCCTGGGCTATATCTATTACTGTGATACGGCGAACCGCCGGCTGTACCGCTGGGTTCTGGCGATCGGCGCGGTTCCGGCGATTGCGATGCTGGTTGTGGTGGTGCATACGCTGTTTGCCTCCCGTATGGTGGATGGCGAGCTGATCTCCATCGAGGACAGCCGCGTGACCTTCTTTGTGCAGGGTCTGCGCGATTTCGTGGCCAACCCGCTGTTCGGCTGCGGGCTTGGCTCCATGAACAACTCGAAGATTTTCCTCGGCGTGGAGGGCAGCATTGTCTGGTACCACAACCTGTTTGCACAGATTTTGGGCAGCATGGGTCTGGTCGGTGTCGTCGCCTACGGGTGGATGTTCCTTGACCGGGTGTCCCTGCTGTGGCACAAGCGCAGCAAGAAGACGCTGGCGCTGGCGCTGGTGTATCTTGCGATGCTGCTGATCTCAATGACGAACCCCGGTGAGTTCTGCCCGCTGCCGAACGCGCTGCTGATGGTGGTGCTGTTCGTGGTCATGGAGGAGCAGCCGGAGCATGCGGCGGT
The DNA here is from genome assembly GCA_004556965.1 of Clostridiales bacterium. Lineage (GTDB taxonomy): Bacteria > Bacillota > Clostridia > Oscillospirales > Oscillospiraceae > CAG-103. Next base: position 169,996 of record SFFE01000002.1, read on the forward strand.
TCCCGCGTGAGCGGATCGCCCACTTCTTTGAAAGGGATCGGTCGATCCCGGATTGTGATTGAAAATGGTATTGTGAAAGGAGCAAGCCATATGAAACGTCTCAATTTTAAGTTTGTTACGACGGCAGGCTTTTTGCTCAGCGCGCTGCTGATCGCCGGCTGCGCCAGCCAAGGCGTTTCGGAGGAGCCGGCTGCAACGCCGACGCCTACGCCGTTTTCGGATGTGGATACCTCCGGCGGCATCCACGCCGGCGAGAATCAGGAGGCCTATGCCGTTCTGGTCGGCACGTGGGATTTGGAGCGCACGGAAAATACCGAGAGCGAGGAGCCGGCTGAAAGCGAGCAGACGCGGCAGTTTCATTTCCGCGAGGACGGAACCGGCTATGTCGTGCTGGCGGAAGGCGAGGAGCAGACCTTTGAGTTTGCGCTGGAGGGCGACCATCTGACCATCGTGCCGGAAGACGGCGCGGTGGAGCTGTACCAGTGCACGATGGAGAACGCCACCATGTATCTCACGCGCATCAACAACGACGGTACGCTGCAGACGCTGCGCGAGGTGTATGCGCAGAGCGACGTGCAGCCGGATCCCGTTCCGGATGCCGCAGTGTGAGGCGTTTCAACGATCGATAGCTGCATAGAACCCGGACGCATGATGCGTCCGGGCTTTTTGTCTGGGAAAGGGTTCGTCAAATTTCGGAAGTCTTTCTTTACAAATTTGACCGGTTCGTTTATCATAGATTGTAATTCTGTATGGCGTCGAACGTGCTTGTTTTTAAAAATTAAAAAAAGAACAAAGCACTTGTGCAACAAAACGACGTTTCAAGCATTATTCCTATGACGGGGTAAGAACGGATGTCTCATCTGAATTCAAGAAATTGCACATCAGGCGCCTCGTCCGGCCGGCCGCCGGATGACGAGCTGATTCTCCGGATCGCGCAGGGGAAGTCCGGCGCGCTGGAGCAGCTCTATCGGCAGACTGCGTCTGCGGTTTATGGCTATGCACTGTCCATTTTAAAGGACGCGACGGCCGCCGAAGACGTCATGCAGGACACATTTGTCAACGTGCTGCAGTCCGCCACAAGCTATCAACCCTGCGGCAAGGCCATGGCGTGGATTCTGACGATCACGCGCAATCTGGCTTTGATGCGCCTGAGAAGATTTGAAAATAAGAATGTTTCGTTTGAAGAAGTATACCACACGGAGGACGAGTGCGATCATTTCGCACAAAGCGAAAACCGCATGGTACTGTCTTCGGTTCTGGAAAAGCTTTCGGACGACGAGCGGCAGATTGTCATGCTGCATGCCATCTCCGGCCTGAAGCACCGCGAAATTGCGGAAATGCTGGACATCCCGCAGGCGACTGTCATTTCAAAATACAATCGTGCACTTGGCAAGCTCCGCGCTCTGATGGGAGGTGACGACCTTGACTGACAAAGAAATACTCGACCGTCTGGCACGTGAGGTCGTTGCCGAAACGCCCGATTGTCTGGATGAGATCCTGGCGCGCTGCGCCGCGCTCGAGTCCGGCAAGGTCACGCCGCTCCATGCGCCGAAGCCGAAAAAGAAAAAACGCTCCGTCCTTTCCGGTCTCGTGGCGGCAGCCGCGGTGCTGGCGCTCGCCGTCGGCGGTGTGGGCTACTACGGGGCGGTGACGCCCGCCGGAGCGGTGACGTTTGATGTGAACCCCAGTCTGACCATGACGGTGAATCGCTATGGCCGGGTTTTGACGGTCGATGCGCTCGATGCAGACAGCGCCGCGGTCGCGGCCGAGGTCGACCTGATGGGCAACCGGATGGATGACGCTGCCGATGCGCTCGTTTCTGAGCTGGTGCAGCAGGGCTATCTGAGCGAGGAACAAAACACCGTGCTGGCCTCCGTTGAGGAGGGCGAGGGCGCGGAAGCGCTGCGCAGCCGGATGGCTGCCGCGTTGGAACATGCAGTGGAGTCACAGGGCATTGACCCTGCAATCCTCTCGCAGGTGGTCGAGGCGGAGGAAAACGCACAGGCGCTTGCTGCCGAACTGGGCGTGTCGCCGGGCAGGGCGCTGCTCATCAGCCGCATCTGCGCGCAGGTCTCCGAGCTGGAGCCGGAAGCGCTGGTTGGACTTCCGGTCAACGCGCTGAACGTTCTGGCAGAATCGAATGACGTGGATCTGGGAGACATCGAATCGGAAGGCGCTGCGAGTACCACCGGGTATGTCAGCGAGAAGGACGCGCTGCGGGCTGCGCTCGTGCGCTGCGGACTGGGCGCGGCGGATGTGCAGGTGGTACAGACCCGCTTCACTGTGGAGGACGGCGCGCTTGTGCTGGAGCTGACGCTGTCAGACGGCGAGCAGACCATCGTCTGCTGCGTCGACGCGGAGACTGCCGATGTGCGCGGAGTCGAAGGTTTGCAGGAAGAACCGGACCCGGAGCCGATCCCCACGCCCATCCCGACGCCAAGTGTACGTCCGACGCCAAAGCCGACGCCGACCCCAATTCCAACACCGGATCCGACGCCCACCCCGACGCCCACTCCCACTCCCACTCCGACTCCGACTCCGACGCCGGAGCCCGATATCGGCGAGCAGGCGGCGCTGCAGGCAGCGCTGGAGTATCTCGGCCTGAAGCAGTCCGATGTGGCGCATTGGAAAGCGGTGCTGGATTCGTCCGGCGGACAGCCGGTCTACCGTGTGCAGATTGACACGTGGTACTATTTCCACCCGCGCTACGACGTGACGGTCGATGCCCGCACCGGCGAGGTGCTTCAGGTGGACTACATCTATGCAGGATAACCGAGCAAAATGGACGCTCTTTGGAGCGTCCATTTTGCTTTCCGCAGAAAAATAAAAAATTTTTTATTTTTTGCGTTAAAAGAGATTGGATGGACATTATTATAACAGAACGGTAATCATACCGCTCTGGAAAACAGAGCAGAGTATGTGTGCGCTTGGTTGTTGACCGGTTACTTCACAAAACTACCCCACACAAACTTTTTAGCACAGCTCTGCAAGGGTCACGTTCCTCGCGTGACCCTTTTTTCTGCCCTGTTGGTTTACATAACATGTCTTTCGCTGCAATTTTGCGAGGAAATGACAAAAGCGTAAGCAAAATATAAGAAATTCTTCAGAAATTGCTGCCGGTTTTCCTGTATAATGAGAGGACAAAGCCGCAGCAAGCGCTGCGGCGGATTGGAGAACCTATGAGAAGAAGACGAACGCGCACCCGCCGGCGGCTCCTGCCGCGGCTGCTTTTCGTGGCTGTGGTCATTGCCGTAGTGCTGCTCGCCCGCGCAGCGTACCGCAGCCCGCAGGTAAACGAGTGGCTGACGCATGGCGAAAGCACCGTTTCGGCCGGTACGATGCACGATCTGCGCGCCTACGCCCGAAAAAACGGCTTTGATGTGAGCGCGTACCCGGATGAACTGATTGCGCTTTATGAGCGCAACGAGGACGCCCGCCAGTTCGTGCTGGATTATCCGCTGAAAAAGGACGAGACGCCAACCGTGGATTTGAGCGATCTCGCCGGAAGCGGCTCGGTGCCGCTGCTGATGCAGTGGGACGAGCGTTGGGGCTACCGGGAATATAACGGCAACATCATCGGACTTGCCGGCTGCGGGCCGACCTGTCTGTCTATGGTCGCCATCTATCTGCGCGGAGATACCAGTATGACCCCGCTCTGGATGTGCCAATACGCCGAGCAGCACGGCTACTGTGTGGCCGGCAGCGGCACGACTTGGTCGTTCATGACCGAGGGCGCCCGCGCACTGGGGCTGGATGTGACGGAAATCCCCATGGACGAGACGCGCATCCGCAACAATCTGGAGGTCGGCAATCCCATCGTATGCATCGTCGGCCCCGGCGATTTCACCACGACCGGACATTTCATCGTGCTGACCGGCCTGAAGGACGGCAAAATCACCGTCAACGATCCGAACAGCCTGAAAAATTCCCAAAAACTTTGGACGTTCGACCAGCTTCAGGGTCAGGTACAGGGACTCTGGGTGATGCGCTGACAACAGAAAATTTGCCGCCCATGCAAAAAAATGCATGGGCGGTTTTGCGCGGCGGCGGAATGAAGCGAGGGTCTTCTGACGCTGCCGCGCTTTTTTATTGCCGTTCTGGACGAACGGTAGTATAATAAATTGCTATTTTACGAAAAAAGGGGACGGAATGCAGTGGAATACCGTATGGAGCACGATACCATGGGCGAGGTCCGCGTGCCCGCCGACCGGTACTGGGGCGCGCAGACGCAGCGCAGCTATGAAAACTTCCGCATCGGCACGGAGCGCATGCCGCAGGAGATCATCCGGGCGTTCGCCGTGGTGAAAAAGGCGGCGGCGCGCGCCAATCTGCGTCTCGGCACGCTGGATCAGCGGCGCGCGGACGCGATCTGCACTGTTTGCGACGAGATTCTGTCCGGTGCGCTGGACGGGCATTTTCCGCTCGTCGTCTGGCAGACCGGCAGCGGTACGCAGTCGAACATGAACGTCAACGAGGTCATCGCCAACCGCGCCAATGAGCGTTTGGGCGAGAAAGCCATCCATCCGAACGATCATGTGAACCGCTCGCAAAGCTCGAACGACACGTTCCCGGCGGCGATGCACATCGCAGCGCGGCTGGCGCTGGAGGAGCAGGTGCTGCCCGCGCTGGACATGCTGCAGGCGACATTTGACCGGCTGAGCGCGGAATATGCCGATGTGGTCAAGATCGGGCGTACACATCTGCAGGACGCGACGCCCCTCACGCTGGGGCAGGAGATCAGTGGCTGGAGCGCCATGCTCGCGCATGACCGGGATATGATCTGGACTGCGGGCGAGGGCCTTTCGGAGCTGGCGCTTGGCGCGACTGCGGTGGGCACGGGACTGAACGTGCCCGCGCAGTTCGGCGAAGTTGTGGCGGAAGAGGTCTCAAAACTGGTGGAGTGCGACTTCGTCACCGCGCCGAACAAGTTCCATGCGCTCACGAGCAAGGATCAGCTCGTTTTCGCGCACGGCGCGCTCAAGGCGCTGGCAGCGGATCTGATGAAGATTGCAAACGACGTGCGCTGGCTGGCCTCCGGCCCGCGCTGCGGTCTCGGCGAGCTGATGATTCCGGAAAACGAGCCGGGCTCGTCCATCATGCCCGGCAAGGTGAACCCCACGCAGTGTGAGGCGGTCACGATGGTGGCTGTGCAGGTGCTGGGCAACGATGCTGCAGTCGGCTTTGCCGCGTCGCAGGGCAACTTCCAGCTCAACGTGTTCATGCCCGTCTGCATCTATAACTTCCTGCAGTCGGCGCGCCTGCTTGCGGACGTCATGGATTCGTTCAACCGCAACTGCGCCTCCGGCATCCGCGCCAACCGCGATGTGATCGCGGCGCATCTGAACGAGTCGCTCATGCTCGTCACGGCGCTGAACCCGCACATCGGCTATGAAAACGCCGCGAAGATCGCAAAGCACGCGCACCGCACCGGTCAGACGCTCAAGGCCGCCGCAGTAGAGCTGGGGCTTCTCACGGCGGAGGAATTCGACGCCTGGGTCAAGCCGGAAAATATGGTACACCCGCTGTAAAAAGGAGAAATTACAATGGATTACGCAAAGGAATCGCTCCGGCTGCACGAGCAGTGGGGCGGCAAGATTGAAGTGGTGGCGACGGTGCCGGTCTCGACGAAGGACGACCTGTCGCTGGCCTATACGCCGGGTGTGGCGCAGCCGTGCCTGGAAATTCAGAAGGACCCCGCCAAGAGCTACACGCTCACGCGGCGGCACAACCTCTGCGCCGTCATTACGGATGGGTCGGCCGTGCTCGGCCTGGGCGACATCGGCCCGGAGGCGGGTATGCCCGTCATGGAGGGCAAGTGCGTGCTGTTCAAGGCGTTCGGCGGCGTGGACGCGTTTCCGCTCTGTATTAAGACGCAGGACGTGGACGAATTTGTGCGCACGGTGTATCTGCTTTCCGGCAGCTTCGGCGGCGTGAATCTGGAGGACATTGCGGCGCCGCGCTGCTTTGAGATCGAGCGCAAGCTCAAGGAGCTGTGCGATATTCCCATTTTCCACGACGACCAGCACGGCACGGCGGTCATCACGCTCGCCGGGCTGACGAACGCCCTCAAGGTCGTGGGCAAGCGCAAGGAGGATGTAAAAGTGGTCATCTCCGGCGCGGGCGCGGCGGCGATCTCCATCTGCAAACTCCTGCTGTCCGCCGGCGTGCGCGACGTGACGCTCTGCGACCGGCAGGGCGCGATCTACGCCGGGCGCGGCGGGCTGAACTGGATCAAGGAGGAGATGGCCGAAGTCACGAACCTCTGCCGCCAGAGCGGCAGTCTCGCGGACGTGCTCGTCGGCGCGGATGTGCTCATCGGCGTGTCCCGCCCCGGCATGGTCACGCGCGAAATGGTGCAGACCATGAACCGCGACGCGATCATCTTCGCCTGTGCAAACCCCACGCCGGAAATTTTCCCCGACGAGGCGAAGGCGGGTGGCGCGGCGGTGGTGTCCACCGGGCGCAGCGATTATCCGAACCAGATCAACAACGTCCTCGCGTTCCCCGGCATCTTCCGCGGTGCGTTCGACGTGCGCGCGTGCGATATCAACGAGGAAATGAAAATGGCCGCAGCGCAGGCGCTCGCGGGCCTGATCTCCGAGGAGGAGCTTTGCGCGGACTACATCATTCCGAAGGCCTTTGACCCGCGCGTCGGCCCAGCGGTCGCCGCTGCCGTGGCGCAGGCCGCGCGGGACTCCGGCGTGGCGAGAATTTGAAATCAAAACTGGAATCAAGCAGCCCCGACCGGCATGATTGGCGGTCGGGGCTGCTTTTTGCGGTCTCAGAAAAAAATTCGACAAATGACAGGCATCCATTGACAAGAATTCTCTCGTCCGGTAAAATGAAAAAATAAACAGGAGAGGAAATAACCGTGGGAAGCGCGTAAAAATTTGCTGTTTGCGCGCGGAACAACAAGAAAATGAAGTAGGGAGGATTCAAATGAAAAAAAGGGTATGGAGCTTTGCTTTGCTGCTGTGCATGGTATTGACCCTGCTGCCCGGAACCGCACTTGCGGCGGATGTGGTGGCTTCCGGCACCTGCGGCGAAACCGTGACGTGGTCGCTGGATTCCGACGGCGTTTTGACGGTCAGCGGTACGGGAACCATGGAGAAACCGGACGGCGACGTGTTTTGGGGGTACGATTATCCGGATCTGCAAAAGGTCTGCATTGAAGATGGTATTACCGGAATCGGCAACAATGCCTTTAAGACTTGCCCGATGACTTCGGTTGAAATTCCCAAAAGCGTGACCAGCATTGGTTCCCACGCGTTCGCTGGCTGCTCCCGGCTGCAGCGCGTCGTGCTGCCGGACGGCATTACGGCGATCGCAGACTACGCTTTCTTCGACTGCGGCAGGATGACGAGCATTGTGATTCCGGACAGTGTCACCAGCATCGGAGAAAAAGCGTTCAGCTATTGCAGCGCGCTGGTCAGCATCCCCGTTCCGGAGGGCGTGACCAGTATTGGCTCGGGGGCATTCAACGGATGCGGCGCCCTGAGAAGTATGACGTTCCCGGAGGGCGTTTCGGAAATCGGAGCGTTTACCTTTGAGTACTGTGAGCAGTTGACGGACGTTACGATTGCGAAGAGCGTTACCGCGGTCGGGGAAGGCGCTTTCTCCGGCTGCCTTGATCTGGTGAATGTTTACTACACCGGCAGTGAGAGCCAGTGGGAGGCCGTTGCGGTCGGATCGGACAATGAGGAGCTCTCCGGCGCGGCGTTCCACGCAAACAGCGTCGGCCCGAAGACCACGCTCTATACGATGTTCTCAGACATGCCGGCAGAAACCAACTGGGCTTATCCCGGCATCGCCTTCTGCGTTGCGGGTGACCTGATGAACGGGGTCGGCGACGGGCGCTTTGACCCGAATGGCACGCTCACGCGCGCGATGGTAGTCACCATCCTCTGGCGGAAGGAGAACGCACCGGAGGCAACGAAGCCCTGCACATTTACCGACCTGACGATGGACTGGTACAAGGACGCTGTCGCATGGGCGGCGGAGGCTGGCGTCGTCACCGGTCGTGACGCCGCGACCTTTGACCCGGACGGCGAAATTACGCGTCAGGACCTGGCGACGATGCTGTACCGCTATGCGCGGTACAAGAACCCGTACATGACCCCGGCGGGTGATCTCTCCGGATTCCCGGACAGCGGCAAGGTCGCCGGCTATGCGCAGGCGGCGATGGCATGGGCAAACGCCAGCGGGATCATCGTGGGCAACGCTGTGGATGGCGTCAGCTACCTCGACCCGCTCAGCAACGCCACCCGCGCACAGGTTGCAACGATCTTTATGCGGTTTGAGGGATGAAGTGAATTGACTCGAACAATCCGTCCGGAGCAAATGCTCCGGGCGGATTTTTTTGCAGGTTTCTATTGACAAACACATGAATCCGTGCTTATATAAACACATGAACAATCATTCATATGTTTGAAAGGAGAAATCCCACTTGGACGAGAACAAAAATGCCCTTGCGCCGGCGTGCGACTACCTGTGCGTGCATGAGGATGCGGTGGCGAAGGTGCTCTCCGAGCTGCCGGACGACGAGCAGCTGTACGATCTGGCGGAGCTGTTTCGCATGTTCGGCGACTCGACGCGCATCAAAATCCTGTATGTGCTGTTCGAGAGCGAGCTGTGCGTGTGCGACATTGCAAAGCTGCTGGGCATCAGCCAGTCGGCGGTCAGCCATCAGCTCCGCAGCCTGAAGGCCGCGAAGCTTGTGCGGTTCCGCCGCGAGGGAAAGACCGTGTTTTATTCGCTGGACGACGACCACGTCCGCTCCGTGCTCTCTCTGGGTATGGAGCACATTCTGGAGAAATGAGGAGACGACCATGATGCAGAAAAAGTACAATATTGAAGTGGATTGCGCCAACTGCGCGGCAGCCGTGGAGCGCCGCGTGGCAAAGCTCAAGGGTGTGGAGGAAGTGACGATCAGCTACATGGCGCAGAAAATGCTCGTCACGTATGCCGACGGTGCGGATGAACAGGCCGTGCTGGCGGAGATTCTCTCCGCGGCGCGCAAGATCGAGCCGGACTTTGTGATCGAGGCCTGACGCGATGACGAAGCATCAAAAAACCGCGCTGCTGCGCATCTGTCTGGCAGCGGCGCTGCTGATTGCGCTGCACTTTGTGCCTGTGGACGGCTGGCTGCGCTTTGCGCTGTACCTGATCCCGTACCTCACCGTGGGAGCGGGCGTTCTGCAGCGCGCGGTGCAGGGCATTGCAAACCGTCAGCCGTTTGACGAAAACCTGCTCATGGCGGTCGCCACAGTCGGCGCGATGGTGCTCGGCGAGTACCCGGAGGGCGTGGCCGTCATGCTGTTTTACCAGATCGGCGAGCTGTTCGAGGACTACGCCGTCGGCAAAAGCCGGCGGAACATCTCGGATCTGATGGATATCCGCCCGGACTATGCGAATCTGGAGACGCCGGACGGTCTGCAGAAGGTCGAGCCGGAGGCAGTCGCCGTCGGCAGCGTGATTGTCGTGAAGCCGGGCGAGCGCGTCCCGCTCGACGGCACGGTATTGGAGGGCACCTCCGCGCTGAACATGGCCGCTCTCACGGGCGAGAGTGTTCCGCGCGACGTCGCCGCGGGCGACGCCGTGATCAGCGGCAGCGTGAATCTGACGGGCGTGCTGCGCCTGCGCGCGGACAAGGCATATGGCGAATCCACCGTGGCGCGGATTCTGGAGCTGGTGGAAAACTCGTCGCTGAAAAAGGCGAAGACGGAGAAGTTCATTACGAAATTCGCGCGCTACTACACTCCGGCAGTGTGCCTGAGCGCGCTGGCACTGGCGCTTTTGCCGCCGGTGGTGCGGCTGCTCATGGGTATGAACGCCGCGTGGGGCGACTGGGTCTACCGTGCGCTGACGTTCCTCGTCATCAGCTGCCCGTGCGCGCTCGTGATCTCCATCCCGCTGTCGTTCTTCGGCGGCATCGGCGGCGCGTCCTCGCGCGGCATCCTCATCAAGGGCGCGAGCTATCTGGAGATCCTCTCGAAGACCGATCGCGTGGTGTTCGACAAGACCGGGACGCTCACGCGCGGCACGTTTGAGGTCACGGATGTGCGCCCGGAGAGCGGCGTTTCTGCGCCTGAGCTGCTGCAGCTTGCCGCGGCGGCGGAGCGGTTTTCCGACCATCCCGTGAGTCTCAGCCTGCAAAAGGCGGCGGGCGAACTGCCGGAGACGCTCACAGCGACGGATGCGCGGGAGCTTGCCGGCCACGGCGTGATCGCCACGGTCGGCGGCGCGCAGGTGGCTGTGGGCAACGAAAAGCTGATGCGGCAGCTCGGCATTGCCGCACCGGCGTGTGCGGATGCGGGCACGGTGGTGCACGTGGCGCACGACGGGCAATATGCCGGGCATATCGTGATCGCCGACCGGCCGAAGCCGGGCGCGGCCAAAGCGGTTGCGGCGCTGAAAAGCTGCGGCGTGTCGCGCGTCGTGATGCTCACGGGTGACCGTGCGCAGGCGGCCGACGCTGTGGCGCGGGAGCTGGGCATCGACGAGGTGTGCAGCGAGCTGCTGCCGGCGGATAAGGTCACGCAGGTGGAGCGGCTGCTCGCGGAGGGCGGGCAGGGGCGCTATCTGGCCTTTGTGGGCGACGGCATCAACGACGCGCCGGTGCTCGCGCGCGCCGACCTCGGCGTGGCGATGGGCGCCATCGGCTCGGATGCCGCAATCGAAGCCGCAGACATCGTGCTGATGGACGACGATCCGGAAAAGCTGGCGCTGGCGATGCGTCTGGCGCGCAAGACGATGCAGATCGTCTGGCAGAACATCGTGTTCGCGCTTGCGGTGAAGGCGGTGTGCCTGCTCCTCGGCGCGCTGGGCATCGCCGGAATGTGGCTGGCGATTTTTGCCGACGTCGGCGTGATGGTGCTATGCGTGCTCAACGCGACGCGGGCACTGTCCGCCAAGCGGCTGTAACAACCAGATCATTCCCCTTTTGCATCCCCGGCCGGGATTCCGGCCGGGGCGCCCTTTTTAAAGACCCTGAAATTCGGGCGGCGCTCTTGATTCAGGGGAGATGAAGCGATATAATCTTACCAGACCCGCCGGAATCTGACGGCAATTTTCGAGGATCGTTTGCGGGATGGAGGAGATTGGAATGAAACGGATCGCTGCATTTCTTTTGGCAATTTTGCTCGTGGTCACGTTGCTGCCCACCGGCGCACAGGCGGCGAATGGGGACAAGCTCATTGCCCTGACATTTGACGACGGCCCGTCACAGTATACCCCGGCGCTGCTGGACGGTCTGGCCGCGCGCGGTGCGCATGTGAGCTTCTTCGTGCAGGGCATCAACGGCAGCCGCAACACGGCCACCGTGCGGCGCGCATGGCTGGAGGGGCACCAGATCTGCAGCCATACCTACAGCCACCCGCAGCTCACCAAGCTGAGCACGGCGGGCGTGCGGGAGGAGCTGTCGAAGGTGGACAGCATTCTCGACGGCGCGCTGGGCTTTGATTCGACCTACATGCTCCGTCCGCCTTACGGCGCGTATAACCAGTCCGTGCTCGACGCGGCGGGCGTGCCGTGCTTCTACTGGTCGGTGGACACCCGCGACTGGGAGAGCCGAAACGCGGATGCGGCGTATCAGGAGTTTCTGAAAGCGGCGAAGGACGGTTCGATCGTGCTGATGCACGACATGTATTCCACCACGGTCACGGCTGCGCTGCGCGCCATTGATACGCTGCAGGCGCAGGGCTATGAATTCGTCACGCTCAGCGAGCTGTTTTACCGCCGGGGCATTCCCCTTACGGCAGGAAAGATCTATTTCAACGCCTATCCCACCGGCTACGGTACGGATGACGGGATCGCGGAGCCGGTGATCCGGTGCGAAAACACGGCCAACGGGAAGCGCATCACCATTACGGGCGACAGCCGCGGCATGGTGTATTATACCACCAACGGCGAGACACCGACCCCCGCCAACTGCACGGAGTATACCGGGCCGTTCATCCTGAACGAGACCGCGACGGTGAAGGCCGTAAGCGTCATTTCGTGGAACAGCATCCGCTCCGATACCGTGACGGCACAGGTGGACTATATTCCGGCCGCCGCGCCGGAGCTTTCGCTGACCGGCGGCATGCTGACCATGACGAGCGCCACGCCCGGCGCCGCCATCCATTACACGGCGGACGGTTCGCTGCCGACGGAGACGAGCGAGCGTTATACGGATGCGATCTCCGCCGTTCCGGGCACGACCTATCGTGCGCGGGCGTTTGCCCCGTCGTTTGATCCCAGTGTGGTCTCTCTGCTGACCTACGGCGCGCGCGGCAGCGTGCTCCGCGACGTGACGGTGGACGACTGGTATTATGACGCCTGCGACCGCTCCGTGGCGGAAGGGCTGATCAACGGCATGGAGCCGGAGGTGTTCGCACCGATGCTGCCGCTCAGCCGCGCCATGCTGGTGACGGTGCTGTACCGCATGGCCGGTTCCCCGTCCGGCGCGCCTGACTGCGCGTTCCCGGATGCGGACGCGAACGGCTATTACTACCCGGCGCTCTGCTGGGCGGTAGAGCAGGGCATCGTCAACGGTTATCCGGACGGGACCTTCGCGCCGGGCGCGGGCGTTACCCGTCAGGAGCTGTGCTGCGTGCTCACGCGCTTCCTGACCGCGATGGACAAGCTGCCTGCGGAAGGGTTTGCGGATGCGATCTCCGGATATGCCGACTGTGCGTCGGTCGGCGCATGGGCGGCGGAGTCGGTGAACGCGATGTGCGCGCTCGGCATTGTGCGGGGCTACCCGGACAATACCGTGCGGCCTGCCGGCGGCGCGACCCGCGCGGAAGCGGTCACCATGCTCCTGCGTCTGGAAGACGCCGCGGCGGAGACGCCGGAACCGGAACCGCCGGCGGAAGAGCCCGCGCCGGAGGTAAGCCCGGAGCCGGTTTCTCCCACCCCGGCGAACCCGATGATCGCTTATTTTTAAGTTCATACGCCTGAGCGCCTCCCGCAGGGAGGCGCTTTTTATTTTCCTGTTGACAGGAAACCGTATTATGCGTATAATACAGTCAAGAAGTGTATTACTCTAATGATACAGTTGGGCAGAAACGAGGTGAGAACGCGGTGATTTCCTTTGAAGACTTTGTGATGGAGCCGGGCGTCCCGATCTATCTGCAGATCCTCCGGTACATCAAGCGCGGCGTTGCGGCGGGCACCATCCGGGACGGCGATGAGCTGCCGTCGCGCCGGGTGCTGTCGGCGCTGCTGGGCGTGAATCCGAACACGGTGCAGAAGGCGTACCGCGTGCTCGAAGAGGAGGCGCTCATCGAGTCCCACACCGGCGCACGCAGCTATATGGTGCTCGACGCGCGGACGACACGGCGCATCCGCGCGGAGCTGCTGGAGAGCGATGTGCTTGCGCTCATTCAGGCGATGCGGCAGATGGGCGTGGAAAAGCAGGATGCGCTCGCGTTGGTGGAAACGCTCTGGGAGCGGGGAGGGGCGGAATGAAACGACATTTGTCAATCTGGATGCTGATGGCCAGAAGCACGATCTGTAAAGTACTGGGCCTGCTTCTGGCGCTGGCTGCAGCAGACGGCGTACTGTTTGCGCTGACGCTGCGGCAGGACACGTCCATATTGGGACTGGAGCAGGTGCTCGCGGAGAGCCATCTTTCCATCATGTTTGGCGTTTGCATGGTTCTCCTCATGGCGGTGCTGTGCCTGAACGGCTGTGAATTCAGCGCGAAGCAGGGCTACACGCTGCGGCGGCTGCGCGTGTCGCAGCGGGAGCTCTTCCTGTGGCAGGCGGCGCATAACGCGGTGTGCTGCTTTTTGCTGTGGGCGGTGCAGACGCTCATCGTGCTGGCGCTGTGCCGGGTGTACGCGGCGCAGGATCCGGACATGGTGAACAGCCAGACGGTGTTTCTGGCGTTTTACCGCGTGCCGTTTCTGCACAGCCTGCTGCCGCTGGCGGACGGTTGGCGTTATGTGCGCAACGCGGTGCTGTGCGCGGCGCTCGGCGTGTGCGCGGCGGCGTTCCCCGTGCAGCAGCGGCAGGGGAACCGGGGCTTTGCGGCGGTGATCCTCACGGCTCTCACAGTGCTGTTTTTTGTACAGCCGGTGCGCAGCGGAGATTTCTGGCTCATCGGGGCGGCGGTGGTCATTACGGCGGTCGCGCTGCTCAATGTGACGGAGGTGCTTCATGAAACAGCTTGATCTGCAGCGGCTTGTACCGCCGGGGGTGGACGCGCGGCAGGAGCTGCGCTGGCTCCTCGTCGGCTGGGCGCTCAGCTTCGTGTACAGTCTGGGCTTTGCGATGCGTCTGGCGCAGGAGCTGAGCGCACTGTATCGGGTCACCGGCGGCAAGCGTGTGCTGCGCATCGACGCGGTCATGCCGGACTTCGCCGGGCTGCTTGGCAGCCACCTGTATGGCTTTCTGCTCGTTGCGCTGTGCATGCTGGCCGTGGTGACGTATCATTACTTCTACCACCGGCAGGGCAGCAAGAGCATCTACCTCATGCGCCGCCTGCCGGACGGTATGGAGTTGCACCGCCGCTGCTGGACGCTGCCGGTGCTCATGGCGCTGGCGAGCCTGCTGGCCGCGTTTGTGCTGCTCATGATCTACTATGCGATTTATATGTTTGTAACCCCGGAATCCTGCCTGACGCCCGGACAGTGGCAGAAGTTATGGAGTGTGATCTTATGATAGAACTCAAACACGTCAGCAAATCCTATGGCGGCAAGCAGGCGCTCGACGATGTATCGCTCACGCTGCCGCAGGGCGAGATCGTCGGCCTGTTCGGTGAAAACGGCGCGGGCAAAACCACGCTCATGAAATGCATTCTCGGCTTTTTGCGCTATGACGGAGAGATCACGCTCGACGGCGCGCCCATTTCCCGGAAAACCATCGAGCGCATCTCCTTTGCCACGAGCGAGCACTCGTTTTTTCCGAATCTCACGGCGCAGGGGCACCGGGAGTTTTACGTGGAACACTTCCCGAAGTTTGACGACAAGCGCTTCACGGCGCTGATGGACTTTTTCGAGCTGCCGATGCACAAGCCGCTGCGCGGTTTCTCCACCGGACAGAAAAATCAGTTCGAGGTCATTTTGTCTCTGTGCCAGGGTGCGGATTACATCCTGATGGACGAACCCTTCGCGGGCAACGATGTGTTTAACCGCGAGGATTTTTACAAGGTGCTGCTCGGCATCCTGCGCGAGCACGAGACGGTGCTGCTCTCCACGCACCTGCTCGAGGAGGTGGCGGGCTTTATCGGCCGCGCCGTGCTGCTCCGGCAGGGGCAGATCGCCGGCGATGTGTCCATGCTGGAGCTGGAGGAGCAGGGCAGCGACCTCATGACCTTCGTCAAGCAGACCTACCGCTACCGCGCGGACCGCGTCAGCCGCGCGCTGGACGATCTGACCGGCGGCGATGCGTAAGGAGGGCGGGGGATGCGAAAGAGTTTGATTCTGACCTTGATCTTGCTTGTGCTTGCCATCGGCGGCTTCGGCGCTGCGCATGCCGCGGTGAACGCGCAGAAGGACGCCGTCGTCATCACGGAGACGACCGCTGCGGGCGACCCGGCGGCGGCGGAAGGCGTCCGCGTGCAGCTGCGCACGAAGTGCGCCGACCACCTGCTTTGGGAGACGCACTATGCCGCCGGCGCGCCGGACGGGACGTATACGGATTTTACATTTTCCTATCGGACGCTGCAGGACTCGGAGGAAAGCTACGCCGGGCTGGATTTGTACACCGTTTGGAACTACAGCTATGGTGGCCCGCTCAGGGAGACGGCGGACGAACGTGAGAAACCGCATCTGAAACTGTTTCGCGACGTGGCGAGCCGGCTGGGGGATGCGGCGCAGCGCACGGAGACGCTCGCGCTGCGCGACTATTACGAATACTACCCGCTGGACGGCTATCTTGATCTTCCGGCGCTCCGGGAGAACGGCGGCACTCCGCTTGTTGCAGAATATGAACCGATCCAATCGTTTTTCCGCATCCCGGTGCCGGAGGACGTCCGCGTGACCGTCACGGTGCGCAGGGACAGCGAAACGCAGTACTATGCCTGCGCCGTCAACGCCGTGCCCGGAAGCGGATGGAATCTCTGGACAAACAGCGTGGTGGCGGGCGACGACACCGTTTATTTCGCATTGGGCTTCCGCACCGAAAACGGAGACATCGTGGACACCAGCCGGATTCCCGGCGGCGTTGGGATCTACCGCCTGTCGGTGGCCGAAGAACCGGCCAGACTGGAGACGGTGTTCCCGCTCGATCCGGCGGTGCAGGTTTCTGATCTGCACCTGTCGGCGGACGGGCGCAGGCTGCTGCTCATCACGCTGGAGGGTGATACCTACTACCTAACCGTCATCGACCTTGAGACCATGATGGCTCTGCAGAAGCTGCCGGTGCTGGAGGATGCGGCGGACAGCGGCGTTGTGTGCGCATACTATCAGGACGACTTTCTGATGTTGCAGTTTTATGCCGAGCCGCAGCATCAGTTCGTGGTGATCGCCGCGCCGGAGACGGGGGACTATGCCGTGGCGCTGCGGGGCGACGTGGATGCGAACGACGGCGCGTGGCAGGGTTACGAGGGCAGCACGGCGATGGACTTCAACGGCGAAGCGCTCGTGATCGCCGCGCCGTGGTATGAGGGGATCGTACCGCGCGGCTTCTGGCTCTCGGTGTACGGCGCGGACGGACTGCGCTATTCCGGGCGATATGCCAGCAGCCTGATGGCCGATCAGCCAGCAGACACGGTATCCAGCGACCATACCTGCATGTTCACGATTATAAATCCGTTGAGCGTCTGCCTGCCGGACGCCTGAACCGAACGACACAGAGCGCCCCGGAATGGGGCGCTCTGTGTCGTTCTGCATCTGGAAAAGCAGAGTTTTCGGTATTTTCACAAATTACCCCTTTTCATTCGGGCATATTTATATTAAAATAAGTCGATTGATTTGAATTCTATTCTGAAAGTGGGGGAGTCTGTTCTATGGAAAATGCGGCGCCCAAATTCAAGCGCATCCTGCTGAAGGTCAGCGGCGAGGCGCTTGCCGGGGAGAAAAAGACCGGACTGGATTTTGCGGTGATCGGCCGCGTCTGTGACGCGATCGCCCAGTGTGTGGCGATGGGCGTGCAGGTCGGCGTTGTGATCGGCGGCGGCAACTTCTGGCGCGGCGCAAAGGACGGCGGCGGCAAAATGGAGCGCACCCGCGCCGACCATATGGGCATGCTGGCGACGGTGATGAACTGTCTGGCCGTGTCCGACGTGATGGAGCAAAAGCACATCCCCGTGCGCGTGATGACCGCGGCGGATATGCGCACCTTTGCCGAGCCCTATACCTGCCTGCGCGCCGTGAGCCATCTGGAGGAGGGCAAGGTCGTCCTCTTCGGCGGCGGCAGCGGCTGCCCGTATTTCTCCACGGACACGGCGGCAGTCCTGCGCGCGGCGGAGATCGGCGCGGACGCGATCCTGCTCGCCAAGAATATCGACGGGGTGTACAGCGCTGACCCGCGTCAGGATCCCAGCGCCGTGAAGTACGACGCCATCACGTATGACGAGGTGCTCGCGCAGCATCTGGCGGTGATGGATTCGACTGCAACGTCGCTCGCCATGGACAACAACATCCCCGTCTTCGTCTTTGCGCTGTCCGACCCTGAAAACATTGTGCGCGCCGTCTGCGGAGAAGCGGTCGGCACGATCGTCACCAAGTGAAACAACAAGCAATAGGAGGATAATATGATGTCAACCGATTATTCCGAGTTTGAAGCAAAAATGAAGAAGACCACCGAGGTGCTCTCCGAGCAGTTCGCCGCTGTCCGCGCGGGCAAGGCCAACCCCGCCGTGCTCGACCGCATTGCGGTCGATTACTACGGATCGCCCACGCCCATCCAGCAGATCGCGTCCATCAGCACGCCGGATGCGCGCTCGCTGCTCATCCAGCCGTGGGATGGCTCTGTCCTCAAGGGCATTGAGAAGGCGATCCTCGCCTCCGATCTGGGCATCAATCCGCAGAACGACGGCCGCGCCATCCGCCTGGTGTTCCCGCAGCTCACCGAGGAGCGCCGCAAGGAGCTGGCCAAGCAGGTGAAGAAATACGCGGAGGAATCCAAGGTTGCCGTGCGCAACATCCGCCGCGACGCGATGGAAAAGTTCAAGGCGCAGAAGAAAAAGTCCGAGATCACCGAGGACGATCTGAAGATCGTCGAGAAGGACATGCAGAAGCTTACCGACGACTACATCAAGGAAGTCGATAAGATCGCCGCGAAAAAAGAGCAGGAGCTCATGGAGCTTTAATTTTCAAAAAAGTGCAAGCACTTTTTTGAGCAGGATTGCACTCCGTTCAGCGCACTCGCTACGCTCGCACGTTCACTCCGCGAGCAGTGTTTTTCCGCCGCGCATGTCGCCGGAAAAACGATTTAAAATTTTTTCGCCGCTTCGGCGGCGAAACTCTACGAGGTTTTTGAAAAGCTGAATCAGGGGGATTTTTATCCCCCTGATTGAATATCCTGCTCTGAGCAGGAGAAAAAACGCCCCCCCGGCAGCCGGGGCGGAAGCATGGAGCACAAGCAATGGGCATTTTCAAGAAACAGCCGCCTGCGCCGCAGGTGGATTATGCACGTCTGCCGCGCCACGTCGCCATCATTCTCGACGGCAACGGCCGCTGGGCCAAGGCGCGCGGCCTGCCGCGCACCGCCGGACACGGCGCGGGAGCGGAAGCGTTCCGCCGCATCGGCAACTATTGCAAGGACATCGGCATCGAATATCTCACGGTGTACGCCTTTTCCACGGAAAACTGGAAGCGTCCGCCGGAGGAGGTGCGCACCATCATGGCTATTTTTGAGAAATACATGATGGAGGCACTGTCCATCATGGAACGCGACCGGTTCAAGATGCGATTTTTTGGAGACATTTCCGCACTTTCGCCGCGCCTGCAGGAGCTGATGGCTGCGGCAGAAGAAAAGAGCACCCATTACGAGGGGTGCCAGATGAACATGTGTATCAATTACGGCGGCCGGGATGAGATTATCCGGGCGGTGCGCCGCTATGCGCAGGAATTCAAAGACGGCACTGCGCCGGAGCTGACGGAGGAGACGTTTGGAAATTACCTCTATTCCGCCGGTATTCCGGATCCCGACCTCATCATCCGCACGAGCGGGGAGGAGCGGCTGTCCAACTTCCTGCCGTGGCAGGGGGCGTATTCCGAGCTGTATTTTACCGACGTGCTGTGGCCGGACTTCACCGAGCGCGACATGGACGCGGCGCTTGCCGAATTCCAGCGCCGTGACCGGCGGTTTGGCGGAGTGAAGTGATTCGCCAAGCAGAGAAAGATACTGGCCGCCGTGCGGCGGCCTCTGGAGGAACGTTTATGAAAAACAGAGTCATTGTTGCGGTCATCGGAATTCCCGTGTTGCTGGCGGTCATCTTTTTTGCGCCGCTGTGGGCGTGGGGTATCGTAGTGGCGATCATGGCGTCGTTCTGCGCATGGGAACTGCTGCACTGCGCCATGCCGGAATTTGTGCCGCGCTTTGCGATCTACACGGGCGTGTGCGGCGCCGCCATCCCCATCGGCACGGCGTTCGGCGCGGGCGAGCTCACGTTCAAGATCGCGGCATACGCGCTGTTTGTGGTCATGTTTGCGGAGATGATGCTCTCTTTCCGGAAGGAGAAGCGCGTTCCGTTCCTTGACCTCGCGCTGGTGTTCGCGGCGGGGCTGGTCATCCCGTTTCTGCTCTCGGCGCTCGTGCGGCTCGGCCTGCGTGAGCCGAAGGCGCCGTATCTGCTGCTGCCGTTCGTCATTACATGGCTGAGCGATTCCGGCGCGTTCTTCGTCGGCCGCAGCCGCGGCAAAACGAAGCTGGCGCCCGCGCTCTCGCCGAACAAGACGGTGGAGGGCAGCGTCGGCGGCTTCGTCTGCGCGATCCTCGCGGCGATTTTGTACGGCCTGATCCTGTACTGGTGCCACTTCCGCGTGAACATTCTGGTCATGGCGGTCTATGGCTTCTTCGGCAGCCTTGCCGGGCAGGCGGGCGACCTCGCGTTCTCGGCCATCAAGCGTGAGCACGGCATCAAGGATTACAGCAATCTGCTGCCCGGTCACGGCGGGATGCTCGACCGGTTTGACAGCACCATTTTCACCGCGCCCATTCTGGAACTGCTGGTGCTGTGGGTACCGGCGATCACCGTCGCGGCGGGCGCGTAACGGCAAAGAGGACTTTTTATGATGCATTCGATTTCCATCTTAGGCTCCACGGGCAGCATCGGCCGGCAGACGGTCGCGGTTGCGGAGCATCTCGGTCTCGACGTGCGTGCGCTGACCACGAACCGGAACATCCGGCTCGTGGAGGAGCAGGCGCGGCGGCTGCACCCGGCGTTCGTCGCGGTGTACGACGAGACGGCGGCCAAGGCGCTGCGCATTGCGCTGGCGGATACGGACATTGCCGTCGGCAGCGGGGAGCGCGGCCTGTGCGAGGCGGCGGTCATCTCCGGCGCGCAGACGGTGGTCACGGCGGTGTCCGGCGCGGTTGGCCTGCGCCCGACGCTGGAGGCCATTGAAAAGGGGCGGCGCATTGCGCTTGCCAACAAGGAGACGCTCGTCTGCGCGGGCGAGATCGTCATGCAGCGCGCCCGGCAGTTCGATGCGGAGATCGTTCCCGTGGACTCGGAGCATTCGGCCATCTTCCAGTGTCTCACCGGGCGAAATGGTGAGCTGAAAAAAATCCTGCTCACCGGCTCCGGCGGGCCGTTTCGCGGCTGGACGCGCGAGCAGACGGCGTCCGTCACGCCGGAGCAGGCCGTCAAGCACCCGAACTGGAGCATGGGCGCGAAGATCAGCGTCGATTCCGCGACGATGATGAACAAGGGCCTGGAATTCATCGAGGCGATGCACCTGTTCGGCGTCACGCCCGACGATATTCAGGTGCTCATCCACCCGGAGAGCGTGGTGCACTCCATGGTGGAGCTGGTGGACGGCACGGTCATCGCGCAGCTCGGCGTGCCGAATATGGAGCTGCCGATCCAGTACGCGCTCACCTATCCGGAGCGGACAGAGAGCCTTTGCGGTACGCTGGACTTCACGCAGCTCACAAACGGACTGCATTTTTACGCGCCGGAGCTGGAGCGGCTTCCGTGCCTTGCGCTCGCCATGCGCTGTGCACGCACGGGCGGCACCGCGCCGAGCGTGATGAACGCGGCCAACGAAGTTGCGGTCGGCCTGTTTTTGAACCATCAAATCGGGTACAATGAAATTTATGACAGCGTCGCTGCGGCGGTCGAAACCATCCCCGCCACGGCAGCGCCGGATCTGGACACGATCCGCGCGGCGGATGCTGCGGCACGCGATTTTGTCCGGTCCTATTTCCACGTTTGAAAGGAACTTGCATGTATATCATTCTCGCAATTCTCATGTTCGGCGTGCTCATCGCCGTGCACGAGCTGGGCCACTTTCTCGCGGCGAAGGCCTGCGGCGTGCGGGTGGAGGAGTTCGCCATCGGCATGGGCCCGGCCATCTGGAAAAAGCAGAAAGGGGAGACGCTCTACGCCCTGCGCTGCCTGCCGATCGGCGGCTTTTGCGCCATGACGGGCGAGGACGAGGAGGTGGACGACCCGCGCGCGTTTTCGAGCCAGAGCGCGTGGAAGCGCATCGTTATCCTCGTTGCGGGCGCGGCGATGAACTTCCTCATCGGCCTCATTCTCATCCTGCTGGTGTTCTCCAAGGCGGAAGCGTTCACGACCCCGACCATCACCGGATTCATGGACGGCTGCCCCTACGAGGGCGAAGCGGGGCTGCAGGAGGGCGACCTCATCTGGTCGATCGACGGGCACCGCATCTATTTTTCCTCCAACGTCAGCGAATACCTCGCGCGCGGCGACGGCACGTATGACATCGTCGTCAAGCGCGGCGGGGAAAAGGTGACGCTCGAAGATTTCGAGATGACCCCGCGCGAATACGAGGGGCAGGAGGGCAAGTTTTACGGTTTGAATTTCGGCGTGAAGGAAGCCAGCTTCGGCGCGCGCTTGCGCTATTCCTGGTACTGTGCGCTGGACTTTGTGCGCATGGTCTGGAACGGCCTGCGCGACCTGCTGGCGGGCGCTGTGGGCGTGAACGATCTGTCCGGCCCGGTCGGCATCGTGAGCATGATGAACGACGTGGGGCATTCCGCGGAATCGACCGCCGTGGCGCTGAACAATCTTGCGTATTTCACGGCGTTCATCGCCATCAACCTTGCGGTGATGAACCTGCTGCCGCTGCCCGCGCTGGACGGCGGACGCATCTTCTGCCTGCTCGTGACGTGGTGTATCGAGCGTATCAGCCGCAAGAAGGTGAATCCCAAGTACGAGGGCTATATCCACACCACGGGCATGGTTTTGCTGCTGGGGCTGATGGCCTTCGTCATGTACAATGATATTGCAAAGCTGATTTCCTGATCCGGAGGGGAAAAATATGCCCCTCCGGGCATTTGTGCGTTTAGAAGGAGAAACCAATGAATCGAACTGAAACCCGGCAAATCCACATCGGCGGCGTCGCCGTGGGCGGCGGAGCGCCGATTCCGGTGCAGTCCATGTGCAACACCCGCACGTCGGACGTGAAGGCGACCATCGCGCAGATCTCCCGCCTGTACGAGGCGGGCTGCGAGATCATTCGCGTCGCCGTGCCCGATCAGGAAGCGGCGGACGCGCTGCCGCAGATCGTCAAGGCCTCACCCATCCCGGTCGTGGCCGATATTCACTTTGACTACCGTCTGGCCCTTGCCGCGGCAAAGGCCGGCGTCCATAAAATCCGCATCAACCCCGGCAACATCGGCGAGGCGGACAACGTCCGCAAGATCGCCGAGGCCTGTAAAGCGCGCGGCATCCCCATCCGCATCGGCGTCAACGGCGGCAGTCTGGAAAAGCGGCTGCTGGAACAATACGGTCACCCGACGGCGGAAGCGCTTGTGGAGAGCGCGCGCGGCCACATTGCGCTGCTGCACCGCTTCGATTTTGACGATATCGCCCTGTCGATGAAAAGCTCCACCGTACCGCTGACCATCGCGGCCTACCGGCTCGCGGCGGAGACGTTTCCGTATCCGCTGCACGTCGGCGTGACGGAAACGGGTACGGCGTATAACGGCGTCATCCGCTCCGCCGTCGGCATCGGGACGCTACTCAGCGAGGGCATCGGCGACACGATCCGCGTGTCTCTGACCGCCGACCCCGTGGAGGAGGTGCGCGCGGGCGTCGCCATCCTGAAGGCGGCGGGACTGCGCCGCGAGGGCGTGCGCTTCGTCTCGTGCCCGACGTGCGGGCGCACGCAGATCGACCTGATCTCGCTTGCGCACGAGGTGGAGGACAAGCTGCAGGGGCTGGACCGGGACATCACGGTCGCCGTGATGGGCTGCGTGGTCAACGGCCCCGGCGAGGCGCGCGAGGCCGACTACGGCGTCGCCGGCGGCAAGGATTGCGGGCTGCTGTTCCGCAAGGGCGAGATTCTGGGCAAGTACCCGGCGGAGGGGCTGGCCGACGCGCTCGTCGATCTGATTCAAAGCGAAGAGAGGAAATTATGAGCGAAAAAGTACCGTTTCTGGAGATGTTCCCCGGCTGCGAGCCGCTGCGCGATACGTGCGGCGGGCTGGACAAGGCCGAGGTGCTCGATGTGCTGATTTTGCGCGAGAGCATGACGATGACGGTGCATGCGTGGTTTTCGCGCATCCCGGCGCCGGCGGAGCGCTCCAATCTGGAGCAGCATCTGGCTGCGCAGTTCCGGCTGCAGGGCGTGACCATCCGGGCGGAGTATCCCGCGCCGGAGCAGAAAAAGGAAGAAAAGAAAGCAAACGAAAAAGTTCTCATGGGCAAGGCGATTGCAAAAAAGAGCAAGGTGACGCCCATTCGCGAGCTGACGCTGGAATCCGGCAGCGTCGTGGTCGAGGGCGAGGTGTTCGCGGTGCAGAGCCGCGAGATCGCAAAGCGCGGCAGCGCCGTGCTCTCGTTCGACATGACCGACACCACCAGCTCCGTGCGCGTGTCGAGCTTTCTGCGCGGGGAGGATGATCAGAGCATCATCAATCAAATTCACCCCGGCATGTGGCTGAAGGTGCAGGGCAGCGTCAACTACAGCAAGTATGACGAGGATCTGGTCGTCGAGCCGCGCAGCATCGTGCAGGGCAAAAAGACCATCCGCCAGGACAACGCCGCGCAAAAGCGCGTGGAGCTGCACTTACATACGCGCTACTCGGCGCTCGATGCGCTGTCCGATCCCGCCGCGCTCGTGGAGCGCGCCGCCTACTGGGGGCACCCGGCCATCGCGGTCACGGACCACGGCATCGCGCAGGCCTTCCCGGACATGTGGAAGGCCGCAAAGAAATACGGCGTGAAGATCATCTACGGTGAGGAGGGCTACCTCGTTAACGACGTGGACGGGCATCTGGCCGTCCACGGGCAGAGCGCGCTGCCGCTCGACGCGGAGTTCGTCGCGTTCGATATTGAGACGACCGGCCTGCATCTGGACACGAACCGCATGACGGAGATCGGCGCCGTCATCTTCTCCGGCGGGGAGATCAAATCCGTGTTCAACACGTTCGTCGATCCGCATATGCCCATCCCCGCGGAGATCACGCGACTGACCGGCATCACGGACGCGGACGTCGCCGACGCACCGGACGAGGGGGAAGCCATGCGCATGTTCCTCGACTTTGCGGGCGACCGGCCGATCATTGCGCACAACGCCGATTTCGACACCGGCTTTATGTCCGCCGCGTGCACGCGCTGCGGGATTCCGTTTGAGCCGGTGTATCTGGACACGCTCGTGCTCGCGCAGTATCTGCTGCCCGACCTCAAGCGCCACAAGCTGGACATGGTGTCCAACCGCCTGAGTCTGCCGGACTTCAACCACCACCGCGCCTCGGACGACGCGATGGTCGTCGCGCGCATCATGGGAAAGTTTTTGCCCATGCTCGCCGAGCGCGGCGCAAAGACGATCGGTGATTTCAACGACCTCGTGCGCGGCGGTCTGAAGGAAAAGCGGCACACGCGCCATGTGTCCATTCTCGTAAAGAACAAAACGGGACTGAAAAATCTCTACGAGATCATCTCCCAGTCCTATCTGAAATACTTTAAGCGAAACCCGACCATTCCCAAGAGCGTGCTCGCAAAATACCGCGAGGGGCTGCTGATCGGCTCGGCCTGCGAGGCGGGCGAGGTGTTCGACGCCGTGCTGCGCGGTAAGAGCGACAGCGAGCTGCGGCGCATTGCGTCGTTCTACGACTACCTGGAGATTATGCCGCTGTGCAACAACCGCTTCCTGCTCGACAACGGCACGGTCAGCAGCGAGGAGACGCTGCGGAACTTCAACCGCCGCATCGTGCGGCTTGGCGAGGAGATGGGCAAGCCCGTCGTCGCCACCGGCGACGTGCACTTCCTCGACCCGGAGCAGGAGGTGTTCCGCCACGTGCTGCTTGCGTCGAAGAAGTTTGCCGACGCGGACAAGGCCATGCCGCTGTACTACCGCACGACGGAGGAGATGCTGGAGGAATTCGCCTACCTCGGCGAAGAAAAGGCGCTGGAGGTCGTCGTGACGAATCCGGTCGCCATTGCCGACAGCGTTGAGACGTTCGAGCTGCTGCCGAAGGAGCTCTATCCGCCGAAGATCGAAAACTCCGCCGAGGAGCTGAAGAGCCTCGTCTACGGCAAGATGCACGCGATCTACGGCGAGACCCCACCCAAGATCATCACCGACCGCGTGGAGACGGAGCTGCACGATATTCTCTCGCGCGGGTACGACGTCATTTACATGAGCGCGCAGAAGCTCGTGGCCAACTCGCTCGAGCACGGCTACCTCGTCGGCAGCCGGGGCAGCGTCGGCTCGTCCATCGTGGCGTATTTCTCCGGCATCACGGAGGTGAACTCCCTGCCGTCGCACTACGTCTGCCCCAAGTGCCGGTATACGGACTTCGACTCCGGTGCGGGCTACGGCTGCGGCGCGGACATGCCGGACAAGACCTGTCCGCACTGCGGCGCGGAGCTGCGCAAGGACGGGTTCGACATCCCGTTTGAAACGTTCCTGGGCTTCGGTGGCGACAAGGTGCCGGATATTGACCTGAACTTTTCCGGGGAATATCAGGCGCGCGCGCATAAGTACACCGAGGAGCTGTTCGGCTCCGACCACGTGTTCCGCGCCGGTACGATCGGCACACTGGCGGAGAAGACCGCTTACGGCTACGTGCTGAAATACCTGGAAGAGCGCGACATGAAGCTGCCGAAGGCGGAGATGAACCGGCTTGCGCTCGGCTGCGTCGGCGTCAAGCGCACGACCGGGCAGCATCCCGGCGGTCTCGTCGTCATCCCGCAGGACAAGGACGTGACGGACTTCTGCCCCGTGCAGCACCCGGCAGACGACCCGAACAGCGATATCATCACCACCCACTTTGAATACCACTGCATGGAGGCCAATCTCCTCAAGCTCGACGAGCTGGGACACGATGACCCGACGATGATCCGGATGCTGGAGGACATGACCGGCGTGAACGCGCGGGAGATCCGGCTCGACGATCCGGAGACGATGGGCATCTTCAAATCCGCAAAGCCCCTCGGGCTGACGGACGACGACCCCATCATCGGCAAGACCGGCACGCTCGGCATCCCGGAGTTCGGCACCGGCTTTACCCGCCAGATGCTCGTGGACACGCAGCCGGAGACGTTCGACGTTCTGGTGCGGCTGTCCGGCTTTTCCCACGGCACGGACGTGTGGCTCGGCAACGCGAAGGACCTCATCATGTCCGGCACCGCCACCGTCAACCAGACCGTCGGATGCCGCGACGATATCATGCTTTACCTCATCAGCCGCGGCATGGATGCAAAGCTGTCGTTCAAGATCATGGAGGCCGTGCGCAAGGGCAAGGTCAAAAAGGGCGGCTTTCAGGACGGCTGGGTGGAGACCATGAAGCAGCACGGCGTGCCGGACTGGTATATCGACTCCCTCGGCAAGATCGCCTACCTGTTCCCGAAGGCGCACGCGGTGGCCTACGTCATGATGGCGTTTCGCATCGCGTGGTTCAAGGTGCACGAGCCGCTCGCGTTCTACAGCGCGTATTTCTACCGCCGCAGCCAGAAGGACGCCTTCGACGCGGACATGATGACCCGCGGACTGGACTATACGCGCCGCAAAATCAATGAGCTGCGCAACAAGCCCGGCGCGACCGCGAAGGAGGAGGATCTGCTCGTGACGCTCGAAGCGGTGTATGAATTCTACCTGCGCGGGTTCGAGTTTGCGCCGATGAGCCTGTACGACAGCGATGCGACGAAGTTTCTCATCCGCGACGGGATGCTTCTGCCGCCGTTCGTGGCGATCTCCGGCCTCGGCGAGAGCGCGGCAAAGGATCTTGTCGCCTGCCGGAAGGGAGGACGGCAGTTCATCTCCGTGGAGGAGCTGTCCGCGGCCTGCCCGAAGGTCAGCCAGACGCATCTGGAGCAGCTTCGCGCCATGGGCGCGCTGGGCGAGATGCCCGAAAGCAGCCAGATGAGCCTGTTTTGAAAATTTTTGCGGTTGAGCCATTTTTAATATTTGCATGATACGATCTTTCTTGGTATCATATATTATGTCCCCCAAAATCTGAAAGGGAGGTTTTGGAATGAAACGTTACCTTGCATTTCTCCTGGCGCTGGTGATGCTGGTTTCCGCCTTCGGCGGCGCGAACGTGTTCGCGGCGGACGGAGCCAACGCGGACGAGCAGCTCGTGGTGTGCAGCAAATCCGGCTCGCAACGCACGCTGCATGTCGGTGACACGGTCACCTACTCGTATGCTCTGCGTCTGGGCGCGGTGTACGATCTGGACCGCGTGCTGGCGGACGTGCTCTACGACAGCGAGTGTCTGGAGCTGACGAGCTGGGAGTTTCCCAATTTCAGCGGCGCGGTCACCACGTCGTCGAAGCCGGGCGATTTCCACTTCGAAAAGGGCGTCATCACGAATGGCGATCAGTTCCATAACAGCATTTTGACGGTGGTCACCTGTACGTTCACCGTCAAGCGCGGCGGCACGACCTACATCCGCACCGTTCCGGAGCATCTGGAGGCGGAGGGCGGCAGCAACAACGACGTGGAATTGGTCGTTGGCTACCTTCCCACGACCAGCGGCTCGGCGAAGTATTCGAGCTACGACTATCTGGGCGACGATAAGCCGAACGCTTCCACCACCAAGCTCAATCCCTCGTCGGACGTGGTCTGGTTCTACATAACGGACAGCACGACGGGCGAGCCTGTCCCCGCCGGACTGACGTTCCGGCTCTCCGGCGCGACCGACTCCGGCGAGACGTTTGAACGCACCGCTACCACGGATTCGTATGGCTATCTCTGCTTCGGCACGGTGCCGTTCGGCAGCTACTACGTCCAGTGCATCAGTGATACGGCGGCGGGCGAGACCTATTTTGTGGAGGACAGCGCAGTCACGGTCCTAAACGTGGCCAACGGCAAGCTGGTGATCGACAACGCCATGCAGGCGCACACGGTAGCGGCGGATTCCCTGCTCACGCTCGAAGTCACCATCAAGTGGAGCGGCGAGGAGATCTCCGCGGGCGAGACCTACACCAAGGAGCGCCCGAAGAGCCTGTACCTGGAGCTGCATTCCGGCAGCACGGCCTATGCCCAGCGCTATGTCAGCAGCGACACCAAGAGCGTTACGTTTGACCGTCTGCCCCAGTCCGACGAGGCGGACAGCCCCATCTCCTATGAGCTGGCTGTCCCGGCAGTTGAGCATTACAACGCCGTCGTTACGCGGACGGAGAGCGGCTTCGCCGTGGAATTTATCTACAAAAACGACCACGCGTGGAAGACCACGCGCAAGGACCCGACCTGCACGGAAAGCGGCTACATTGAATCCACATGCACCGATTGCGGCGCGACGAATTATACCACGCTGCCCGCACTCGGCCACGACTATGCGATTTCCGGCACGCCGGCAAGCTGCACGGAGCACGGCTATCAGGTCGCGGTCTGCAAACGCTGCGGCGTGCGGTATGTGGAGCAGACGGAGCCGCTGGGGCACAACTGGAGCGAGTGGACGATCACCAAGGACGCGACCGCCACCGAGGACGGTGAGCGCGTGCGCACCTGCCTGCGCTGCGGCGAGACGGAAACACAATTGATGCCCGGCCCAAACCACGAGCATACCTACGTTGTGACCAAGATCCCGGCGACCTGCACCGAGCCGGGCTATGTCGATGTGCGCTGCGCCTGCGGCGATGGGGACCGCTATGAGGACAAGAGCGCCCCTGCCCTTGGCCATGACTATACCGGCGACAGCTCGATCATCAACATCCAGTCGCCGACCTGCACCGAGGACGGCATCCAGCAATACACCTGCACCCGCTGCGGCGAGATCCACGACGAGATCCTCCCGAAGCTGGGGCATAACTGGGAGCTGATCGCAGGGTCGGAGATCCCGGCGACCTGCGAGAAGACCGGCAGCAAGGAATACAAGTGCGGCAACTGCGGGGACACGAAGACTGTGACCGAGCCGTCGCTTGGACATGCCTGGGGCGAGTGGATCGTGGACACGCCCGCCACAACGACGGCGGAGGGCTCGAAACACCGGGTCTGCACGCGCTGCGGCAAAGAGCAGACCGAAACCATCCCCAAGCTTGACCATACGCATGAATACAGTATCCCCGTCGTGACGGAGCCGACCTGCACGGAGCAGGGTTATACGACCTATCAGTGTTCCTGCGGCGCGGGCGTCGTGGACGAGGACAGCTATCAGCCGGCGCTCGGCCACAACTGGGAGGAAGTCTTCCGCCAGCCCGCGACCGAGCGGTCACAGGGTGTGGTGCAGTACCAGTGCACGCGCTGCGGGCTGTACCGTTACGAGACGCTGCCAAAGCTGCCTTCCAGCTGGAGCAACCCGTTCTGGGATGTGAGCAAGGAAGATTGGTTCTATGACGCAGTGCGCTATGTGGCGCAAAACGGCTTCATGACCGGCAGATCGCAGACGCGCTTTGCGCCGAATGACTCCATGAGCCGCGCCATGCTCGTCACGGTGCTGTACCGCATGGAGGGCGAGCCGAAGTTTGACGGCATGTTCAACCCCTTCGAGGATGTGCCGGAAGGCACATGGTATTCCGACGCGGTCGCCTGGGCGGCAACGCTCCAGATCGTGAACGGCATGTCGGAGACGGAGTTTGCGCCGGAGGAGGATGTGACGCGCGAGCAGATGGTCACGATCTTCTATCGGTATGCGCAGTTCAAGGGCTATGACACATCGGCCTCTGCGCCGCTGTCCTTCCCGGACGCGGGCGAAGCCATGGGCTATGCGCTTCCGGCGCTGTCGTGGGCCGTGGCCACCGGCCTGATTTCGGGCGTGGGCACGAGCGAGGGGAGCATGCTCCAGCCGCAGGGCACCGCGACCCGCGCACAGGCGGCGACCATCATCATGCGCTTTGACCAGTGGAGGCTTTCCGCTTCCGGCGGCTGATTTGCGCCCAAACAGACAGCCCCAGCGGAGATACCGCCGGGGCTGTCTGTCTGCATGAGGGGGCTGCATGCCGAACGCCGTTTCTCAGATTGCGGTTGCATCCGATTGAAAAATACGATATAATTTAAAAAACTGAACTATTTTTCTGACGGGCACAGGCCCAAAATTCTAAGAAATCAGGTGAATTGTATGACTTCCAGAACCGAATGCTTTGATACCCAGCACAAACCGGAGCTTCCGAAACCCTATTTGCTTCCGATTGAATGGATCGGCACGTTTTTCATGCTGATGCCCGTCGGCGGCCACGTGGAAAAGATCAACTGCGAGGGACTGGAGCCGCCGTATCTCGTGCTGCAGAACCACGCTTCGTTCGTCGATTTTCCGATGGCGGCGCGCGCCATGTTCCCGAACAGCTCCGGCTGGGTCATCTCGATCGAGGAGTTCATTGGCCGCGAGTGGCTCATCCGCGGCATAGGCGGCATCTATAAGCGTAAGTTCACCGCGGATCTCACGGTCGTGAAGCATATCCTCACCATGCTCACCAAAATGAAATACAGCGTCACCATGTTCCCGGAAGCGCGCTATTCGCTTGCCGGCGTCAACGAGCAGCTCGACGGCGCGCTCGGCAAGCTGGCGAAAAAGGCCAAGTGCCCGGTCGTGGTGCATATTCAGCACGGCAATTTCCTTCGCTCGCCGCAATGGTGCAAAAGACCGTACCGCAAGGTTCCGGTCAGCAGCGAGTTCCGCCAGATCGTCACGCGCGAGGAAGTGCAGACGCTCTCCGCGGCGGAGATCCAGCGCCGCATCGAGGATGCGTTCCACTATGACGACTACCAGTGGCAGTATGACAACCGGATCGAGATCACCAGCCCCTACCGAGCGCACAACATCCACCGCATCCTGTACCAGTGCCCGCACTGCGGTACGGAGTTTCAGATGAACAGCGACCATACGCAGCTCTGGTGCGAGCATTGCGGCACCCGCTGGGAGATGGATACCCTCGGCCGTCTGCACTGCCTGAATGGAGAGGATCGCTTCGCACATGTGCCGGACTGGTACCGCTGGGAGCGGGAAAACGTGCGCAGGGAGGTCCGGGAGGGGCGCTACGCGTTCGAAGACACGGTACGGCTGGAGCATATGGTCTCGGCGCGCGCCGGGTTTGAGGTGCTTGGCAGCGTAACACTGACGCACAATGCGGACGGCTTCCGGATGGAGGGGACGCTTGAGAGCGGCGAGCCGTTTTCATTCCACCGCAGCACGGCGTCCATGATGTCCTGCCACATCGAATATGATTTCAAGGGGCGGGGCGACGCCATTGATCTGGCCACCCTGCACGATACCTATTTCGTGTTTCCGCAGACGGCGCACAATGTGCTGACCAAGCTGCATTTTGCAACCGAGGAGCTGCACAAGGCGCAGCAGGAGCAGCAGACACATAAAATACACAGCTAGCATTTCGCATGATTCAGAAAGGGGACGGAGGGAACGCAATGTCGAATTATGTGATTACCATTGGGAGAGAACACGGCAGCGGCGGCCGGTATTTGGGAGAGGAACTGGCCAGGGCGCTGCACATCAAATGCTATGATTCCGAGCTGATCGCCGAGACGGCGGCGCACAGCGGCTTTGCGGAGAGCTTTGTGCAGACGCATGAGGAGCATCGCCCCGGCAGCTTTCTGTACTCGCTCGTGACCGGAACGGCTCCGGTTGCGGATGAGCAGCCGTTTTCGGTGCAGATCTTTCAGGCGCAGTCCGAGGTGATCCGGATGCTCGCCGAGCGCGAGTCGTGCATCATCATCGGCCGCTGCGCGGACTATGTTCTGCGCGAGCGGAAAAACGTGGTGAATGTCTTTGTCCACGCGCCGATGGACGCGCGCGTGCGGCGCGTGTGCGGGCGCGACGGGCTGGAGCCGGCGGCCGCGGAAAAGAAGATCCGCCAGACGGATAAGGACCGGATCGCGTATTACAACTTCTTCACCAGCCAGAAGTGGGGCGAGGCGAAGAACTACGACCTGACCGTCAATACGGCTGACGTCGGGGTTCCCGGCGTGGTGACGCTTGTGCAGGATTATCTCAGACTGCGCGGCCTGATCTGAACGAAAAACCGGCGCACGCTCAATCGTGAGCGTGCGCCGGTTCTGCGTCCGGGAGATATTGCTCCAGCGACGCGCCGGGCAGATGCTCCGCCTCCGTATCGGGGAAGCGCTCTGCGAGCGTCTCCGGCGCTTGGAGCAGCGCCGTTTTCTCTTCGCGCGTCAGCCGCTTGATGCGCGCTTCCAGACGGAGCGCCGCGCTGCGGTCCGGCGTGCGCCAGAGCGCCTCCAGCGCGGTTACCGGGTGGCTTCGCGTGTATTTCGCGCCGCCGGAAAGCTGCATGCAGTGCTGCCGCAGCCTGCGCGCGACATTCGGCGTCGAGCCTGTGTAGAGCGAGCCGTCCGAGCACCGGAGCATATAGACATAATATGGGGCGTCCGCCACGCAAATCCCTCCCCGTTTTTTGAACTGGCTCCAATTTACCACAGAGTGGACAAGTTTTCAAACGCGAACGGCCGCCCGTCTGTCAAAGCTTCACAAAATGCCCCGAAAATTTTCACTCGAAATGAATAAACGAAATGAATATTCACCGCCAAGTGAATAAATAAGAGAAAATTGCGAATAAAAATTCGAAAAAACGCTTGACAAGGCTGGAGAATGGTGATAAGATACGGCATATTCCAAAAGGAATCGCCAAGTTGACGACAAAATGAGACATTGAAAGAGGAAATTAAAATGAAAAAGTTTGTATCCCTGCTTCTGGCAGTGCTGATGGTTGCGTCTCTCGCGGCCTGCGGCCAGAAAACCGATGCGGAGACCTCTCCGGCTCCGGACGAGAGCGCTGCAACGCTGAAGATTCTGGACACCGAGTATGTTACTGAGGACTATGCCATTGCGGTCAACAAGGGCAACACCGCGCTGCTGGACAAGATCAACGGCGCGCTGAAGACTCTGATCGACGACGGCACGGTGAAGCAAGTTGTGGACTTCTACGTTTCCGGCGAGGGCGAGCTGCCCAAGTTCCAGGAAAACGTCGCTGCGGACGCCGAGGTGCTGACCATGGCGACCAACGCGGAGTTCCCGCCGTATGAGTTCTATGAGAGCGACACCATCGTCGGCATCGACGCTGTGATTGCCGGCCTGATCGCCGACCAGCTGGGCATGAAGCTGGAGATCAGCGATATGGCGTTTGATTCGATCATCGCCGCCGTCACCTCCGGCAAGGCCGACATGGCGATGGCTGGCCTGACCGTGACCGACGAGCGCAAGCAGAGCGTGGACTTCTCCGAGAGCTACGCCACCGGCGTGCAGGTGATTATCGTGCGCGACGATTCCGACATCACCAGCGCGGATGACATCGTTGCCAGGATCGAGAATGGCGAAGACATCCAGATCGGCTGCCAGAACGCGACCACCGGCTACATCTATGCTTCTGACACCATCGAAAACGGCGGCTTCGGCGACGAGCACGTTCAGGCGTTCCCGAAGGGCGCGGATGCGGTTCAGGCGCTGGTCACCGGCAAAATCGACTGCGTCATCATCGACAACGAGCCTGCCAAGGCTTTCGTTGCGGCGAACAACGGCTGATCGAACGTTTCAGGAATTCAATGAGGCTCCATGCTGAGCATGGAGCCTCATTTCAGACTTGCTAAACAGAGGAGGAAACCGCATGGCTGATTGGTTTGCAAAGCTGAAAGCGGACTTTATTCTCAATTTTATAGAGAAAGACCGGTGGAAATATCTCACCACCGGCCTCGTCAATACCCTGAAGATCACGCTGGTCGCGTGCCTGCTGGGCATTGTTTTGGGCGTGATCGTCGCCATTATCCGCTCCACGTGGGATAAAAACAAGGAGACCATGCGCCATGGCGTCGGCCGCTTCTTTCTCAAATTGGGCAACGGCATCTGCCAGATTTATCTGACCGTGATCCGCGGCACGCCTGTTGTCGTGCAGCTGATGATTATGTTTTTTGTCATCTTTGCATCGTCCAAAAACGGCCCGGCGGTTGCAATGCTGGCGTTTGGAATCAACTCTGGTGCCTACGTGGCGGAGATCATCCGCAGCGGTATCATGTCCACAGACAATGGCCAGTTTGAGGCCGGCCGGAGCCTGGGCTTCAACTATGTCCAGACCATGTGGTACATCGTGATCCCGCAGGCGCTCAAGAGCGTCCTGCCCGCGCTGGCCAATGAGTTCATCGTCCTGCTAAAGGAGACGTCGGTCGCAGGCTATGTGGCGATCCGCGATCTGACCAAGGGCGGCGATATCATCCGCGGCGTGACTTATTCTCCGCTTATGCCGCTCATTGCCGTCGCGCTGATCTACCTCGTGATGGTCATGTTCTTCACGTGGCTGGTCGGGAAACTGGAGAGGAGGCTGCGCAACAGTGACCACTGATGTTTTGATTGAGGTCAAGGACCTGAAAAAGCACTTCAACGGCGGCGCGATCAAGGCGCTGGACGGCATTTCGACGGACATTCACCATGGCGAGGTCGTGGTGGTTATCGGCCCGTCCGGCTCCGGCAAGTCCACGTTCCTGCGCTGCCTGAATCTGCTGGAGCTGCCGACGGACGGTACGATTCTCTTTGAGGGCACGGACATCACCGACCCGAGCTGCAATATCAACCTCCACCGGCAGAAGATGGGCATGGTATTCCAGCACTTCAACCTGTTCCCGCATATGACGATCCTGCGCAACATGACGATTGCGCCGGTCAAGCTGCTGAAAAAGTCGCAGACCGAGGCCGAAGCCAAGGCCATGGAGCTGCTGACCCGCGTCGGCCTGGCCGACCGTGCGGGCGCGTATCCCAGCCAGCTCTCCGGCGGACAGAAGCAGCGTGTTGCAATCGTGCGCGCGCTGTGCATGGAGCCGGACGTCATGCTGTTTGACGAGCCGACCTCTGCGCTCGACCCCGAAATGGTCGGTGAGGTGCTCGACGTCATGAAGCAGCTCGCGCGCGACGGCATGACGATGGTCGTCGTCACGCACGAGATGGGCTTTGCCCGCGAGGTGGGCGACCGCGTACTGTTCATGGACGGCGGCCGTCTGGTGGAAGAGGGCACGCCGCAGCAGATCTTTGAGCATCCGCAGAGCGCGCGCTTGCAGGATTTCCTCGCCAAGGTGCTCTGATCTTATTGCAAATTTTGCTGCGCAGCCATTTGGCTGCGCAGTTTTTCTATGGACAAATCAGCAAAAACGGCGCACAATGGTGCGGAGGTGAAGCAAGATGCCGGAATTGACCTGTCCCGTCTGCGGCCGGACGCTGCAGCGGACGGACAAGACCCTGCGCTGCGCCGCCGGGCACTGCTACGATGTTGCGCGGCAAGGTTATGTAAACCTGCTGCGCTCTACCCAGTCCAAGTCCAAGCGCCACGGCGACGATAAGCGCATGGTGCATGCGCGGACGGCGTTTCTCGATCTGGGGTATTATGATATCCTGCGCGACGCGGTGGCGGAGGCGGCCTGCCGCTGCACACAGGGCAATGTGGATGTGCTTGACGCAGGCTGCGGCGAAGGCTTTTATACGGCGGCGGTGCTCCATGCGCTCGCGCGGCAGGGGAGGCGTGTAAGCGCCTGCGGCGTGGACATTTCGCGCGACGCGCTGATTTGCGCGCACCGGCGGGAGCCGCGGCTGCAGCTTGCGGTGGCGAGCGTCAACCGGCTTCCGGTCGCGGATGCATCGTGCGATCTGCTGCTGAATCTGTTCGCGCCGCACGACGCGGAGGAATTTGCGCGCGTCCTGCGCCCCGGCGGCGTACTGCTTCGGGCGATTCCGCTGGAGCGTCACCTGTGGGAACTGAAGCAGGCGGTGTATGACGTGCCGTATGAAAACAAGCTGGCGGACCCGGCACTACCGGGCTTTACCCTCGGACGGCGGCAGACCCTGCGCACGCGCATCACGCTCTCGTCGCCGGAAGCGGTGCAGAATCTCTTTCTCATGACGCCGTACTACTACAAAACCAGCGCCCGCGATCAGGAAAAGCTCCGGTCACTCGACCATCTGGAGACGGAGATCGCGTTTGGGCTGCTGGAATACCGGAAAAAATGAGCAAACGTTAGCACTCAAATCAAAAGAGTGCTAACGTTTACGTTTTGTTCATAGATTATACTTTATTTGTTCATTATTGTGGAGTAATTTATATATCGTAAAGAGCGAAACAAATAAATGTTTCGAACGAGAAAACTTCATTACCGTATATCATTTAGGAGGAATATAAAATGTTCGAAATTATGCCTTTTGACCGTAGAAGTTATAGCGTGAGCAACTACAACCCGTTCCGTGAGCTGCAGGAGATGGAAAAGCGCTTCTGGGGCGACAGCGTAAGCAACAGCTTCAGAACCGATATCACCGAAACCAACGACGCCTACAAGCTGGAGGCGGATCTGCCCGGCTTCAAGAAGGAAGACATCAAGGTCGACATCGACGACGATATCCTCGTCATCAAGGCAGAACACAGCGAGGACAAGGACGAGAAGAACGACAACGGCGACTACATCCGCCGCGAGCGTTACTACGGCTCCTACACCCGCAGTTTCAATGTCTCTGAGATCAACGTGGACGGCATCACCGCATCATATGAAAACGGCGTCCTGACGCTGACCATGCCGAAGAAGGTCCCGGTCAAGCCGGAGTCCAAGCATCTGGAAATCATGTAATTCCACCAATTCTCCTTTCAAGTTGTTTTCCCTTTTCAGGTCTCTCATCCATCCCTTTTTTCTACCCCCCCAACAGGAAAGCCCACCCGCCAACCGGCGGGTGGGCTTTAACCATCCCGGTGGAATTCCGCAACCTCGTACAGCTCACAGTCCAGCAGCGAGCACAAATCGGACAGCGTGTTTGTAGACACCGACATATTCTTTTTCAGCCGCTGTACCGTACTGCCGCTGATCTTATATTTTTCGCGTAGTGTATACGTTGTAACGCCTTTTTTCTTCATGGTTTCCCAAAGCGGCGTGTAGACGATCAAAAAAATCCCTCCTCAAGCTTGCATAATCCCATTATGTTCGTTATAATGGGCATGCACTATGCTCTAATATTGGGCATGCCGGAGCGTTCGGGGAGTGATTTGTATGCCGGATTATAAGCGAATGTACCTTGAGCTGTTCAGAGCAACCACGGAAGCAATTGAACTGCTGCAGCGGGCACAGATCAAAACGGAGGAGATTTATCTGTCGTCGGAAGCACAGGTCATTCCGCTCATCCAGCCAGAGCGCGACGAGCGGGAAGAACAACCTTAATCCATCTTCTGCTTGTTTAAATGACTAAATTTTTTACAGCCGGACGAACGATGCTTTGGCCAATCTCCAGAAAAATCATTTGCCTGCTTGACAAACGCCGGCGATCGGCGTACACTTGCGCCAAGTTCAAAAAGAACGAAACCGTAGATGCAGAAGAGTACGCAGGACGCGTCTTTCCCAGAGAGCTGCCGGTGGTGTGAGTGCAGCAGAGACAACCTTGCCGAATGGACTGCGGAGGGCGGACGAGGCGCCGAAAGGCGGTAAAATCCGACGGGCTTTTCCCCCGTTATCGAGGAAAGACGTGTGTTTGCGCGTCATGAGCGGGCGAGCTTTTCGCCAATTTGGGTGGCACCGCAGAAGTTTTCAGACTTTTGTCCCAAAGAACCATTTTTGATTTGGGTTCTTTCGTGGGGACAAAGGTCTTTTTTGTTGCCCGGAAAGAGCCGCGACTGAAAGGAGAACAGCACCATGGCAACCGAAAAAATCCCTTACAAAATCTATCTTTCTGAAGACGAGATGCCGCGCACCTGGTACAACGTCCGCGCCGACATGAAAAATAAGCCCGCCCCGCTGCTGAACCCCGGCACCGGCGAGCCGATGGGCTTTGACGATCTGCGCCCCGTGTTTTGCGACGAGCTGATCCGGCAGGAGCTGGACAATGACACCCGTGAGATCCCCATTCCGCAGGAGATCCGCGATTTCTACAAAATGTACCGGCCGTCGCCGCTGGTGCGCGCCTACTGCCTGGAGGAAAAGCTCCAGACCCCGGCGAAGATTTATTACAAGTTCGAGGGCAATAACACCTCCGGCTCGCACAAGCTCAACAGCGCCATCGCGCAGGCGTATTACGCCAAGCAGCAGGGCCTCAAGGGCGTCACGACCGAGACCGGCGCCGGCCAGTGGGGCACGGCGCTGTCCATGGCCTGCGCGTATCTGGGGCTGGACTGCAAGGTGTTTATGGTCAAGTGCTCCTATGAGCAGAAGCCCTTCCGCCGCGAGGTGATGCGCACCTACGGCGCGTCCGTCACGCCCAGCCCTTCGATGGAGACGCAGGTCGGCCAGAAGATCCTCGCCGAGCACCCCGGCACGACCGGCTCGCTTGGCTGCGCCATCAGCGAGGCCGTAGAGGTCGCCACGTCGAACCCCGGCTACCGCTACGTGCTCGGGAGCGTGCTCAATCAGGTGCTGCTGCACCAGTCCGTCATCGGCGTCGAGGCCAAGACCGCGCTGGACAAATACGGCGTCGTGCCGGACGTTATCATCGGCTGCGCCGGCGGCGGCAGCAACCTCGGCGGCCTGATCTCTCCGTTCATGGGCGAGAAGCTGCGCGGCGAGCGCGACTATCAGATCATTGCCGTGGAGCCGAAGTCCTGCCCGAGCTTCACCCGGGGCAAATATGCCTACGACTTCTGCGACACCGGCATGATCTGCCCGCTCGCGAAGATGTACACGCTCGGAAGCAGCTTCATCCCGTCCCCGGATCACGCCGGCGGCCTGCGCTTCCACGGTATGAGCACCATCCTCTCGCAGCTCTACCACGACGGCTACATGGAAGCCCGTGCCGTGGAGCAGACGAAGGTGTTCGAGGCGGCGGAGCAGTTTGCCCGCGTCGAGGGCATCCTGCCCGCGCCGGAGTCCAGCCATGCCATCCGCGTTGCCATCGACGAGGCGCTCAAGTGCAAGGAGACCGGCGAGGAAAAGACCATTCTCTTCGGACTGACCGGCACCGGCTATTTCGACATGGTCGCCTATGAGAAGTTCCACAACGGCGAGATGTCGAACTACATCCCCAGCGACGAGGAACTGGCGGAGAGCTTCGCCCGCCTGCCGAAAGTTCCCGGTCAGGAATAAAAGTTTGTTCCATAACGAAACCGCCAACCGATGATCGGTTGGCGGTTTTTGCACGCTGCGGCGGCTTCGTTCACCATTCCCGCACGCACGGAATACGCTGAAAATAGCGAAAGGAAAGGGTGTCGATGTTATGAGCCAGCAGCTTTGCCTGAATGATATATGTCCGGGACAACACGCGAGAGTCTGCGCGCTGTGCGCCGAGGGGGCGATGCGCCGCCGCCTGCTCGATATCGGGCTGATCGAAAATACCGAAGTTACCTGCGTGGGACGCAGCCCCGGCGGCGACCCGGCTGCGTTTTTAATCCGCGGGGCGGTGATCGCCCTGCGGCGCGCGGACTGCAAAAAGATCCTCGTGTGCAGGCAGTGACCGGAGGCGCGGGATGGGTTTGACGAATCGAAGCGTCGGCGCGCATGCGGTGGACACGGGACTTGTCATCGAAAAGCAGACGCGGGAGGATCGCGTCATCGCGCTCGCGGGCAATCCCAACGTGGGCAAAAGCACCGTGTTCAATGCGCTCACCGGCATGAATCAGCACACCGGAAACTGGCCGGGGAAAACCGTCTCAAACGCACAGGGCTACTGCCGCACGAAGCGGCATTCCTATGTCATGGTGGATATTCCGGGCACGTACTCGCTCATGGCGCACTCGGCAGAGGAGGAGGTCGCGCGCAATTTTCTCTGCTTCGGCGGGGCGGATGCGGTGGTCGTCGTGTGCGACGCGACGTGTCTGGAGCGGAATCTGAATCTCGTGCTGCAGACGCTGGAGATCACGCCGAACGTGGTCGTGTGCGTGAATCTGATGGACGAAGCGCGGCGCAAGCGCATCCGCATCGACCTCGGCGCGCTCTCCCGGCGGCTGGGCGTGCCGGTGATCGGCGTGATCGCGCGAAAAAAAAAGAGTCTCTCGGCGTTGACGGAAACGCTCGACCGCCTGTCGGACGGGGCACAGACGCGCCCGGCAGCCGTGCGTTATCCGGAGCCGGTGGAGCAGGCGATCGCCACCGTGGAGCCGCTGGTGCGCGCGCGGGTAGGCGAGCGGCTTCCCAGCCGTTGGCTGAGCTTGCAGCTGCTAGACCCCGACGAAACGCTGCTCTCTGAGGCGGACCGCTTTCTGGGCTGTGCGTTTTCCGAGGATGCTGCGCTGGAGCACGCGCTCGCGTCTGTGCGGGAAAGCCTGCTCCGGCAGGGTATTGACAGCGAACGGCTGAAGGATATGATCGTCTCCGCGCTCGTGGGCGAGGCAGAGTCGGT
Organism: Clostridiales bacterium; assembly: GCA_004556965.1. Taxonomy (GTDB): domain Bacteria; phylum Bacillota; class Clostridia; order Oscillospirales; family Oscillospiraceae; genus CAG-103. The sequence goes on from SFFE01000002.1 coordinate 210,757, forward strand.
GTGTACGGCCGCCGTCCGGCGCGAGCGGGAAACCTACGGCGCGTTCGACCAGCGGCTCGACCGCCTGCTCACCAGCCGTGCGACCGGTTACCCGATCATGCTGCTTCTGCTGGCGTTCATTTTGTGGCTTACGATCACGGGCGCGAACTACCCGTCGCAGCTCCTGTCCGACGCGCTCTTTTGGGTGCAGGGGCGGCTCACGGAGCTGTTTCACGCGCTCGGCGCGCCGGAGTGGCTGCACGGGGCGCTGGTGCTCGGCGTCTACCGGGTGCTTGCGTGGGTCGTGTCCGTCATGCTGCCGCCGATGGCGATCTTCTTTCCGCTGTTCACGCTGCTGGAGGACGCGGGCTATCTGCCGCGCGTGGCGTATAATCTCGACAAGCCCTTCCAGCGCTGCTGCGCGTGCGGCAAACAGGCGCTTACGATGTGTATGGGATTCGGCTGCAACGCGGCGGGCGTCGTCGGCTGCCGCATCATCGACTCCGAGCGCGAGCGGCTGCTTGCCATTCTGACGAACTGCTTCGTACCGTGCAACGGCCGGTTTCCCACGCTGATCGCGCTGCTGACGATGTTTTTCGTCGGTGCGGCGGGCGGCGCGGCGGCGTCGCTCTGGTCGGCGCTGCTGCTCACGGGTGTGATTTTGCTCGGCGTGCTCGTCACGTTCGGCGTGACGAGGCTGCTGTCCAAAACCGTGCTCAAGGGCGTGCCGTCGTCCTTTACGCTGGAGCTCCCGCCGTACCGCCGGCCGCAGGTCGGCAGCGTGATCGTACGCTCCATTCTGGACCGGACGCTGTTTGTGCTCGGCCGGGCGGCGGCGGTCGCGGCGCCGGCGGGGCTGATCATCTGGCTGCTCGCGAACGTGACGGCGGGGGAGGCGAACCTGCTCGACCACTGTGCGGCGTTTCTCGACCCGTTCGCGCGGCTGATGGGGCTGGACGGCGTCATCCTGCTCGCGTTTATCCTCGGCTTTCCGGCAAACGAGATTGTGATCCCGCTCATCATCATGACCTACCTGTCGCAGGGAAGCCTTCTGGAGCTGGGCAGTCTTGCGGAACTGCGCGCGCTGTTCGTTGAGCACGGCTGGACGTGGGTCACTGCCGGGAGCGCGATGCTCTTCACGCTGCTGCATTGGCCGTGCTCGACGACCGTGCTTACCATCCGCAAGGAGACCGGAAGCTGGAAGTGGACGGCGCTGGCGGTGGCAATTCCGACCGTCCTCGGCGTGTGCGCGTGTATGCTGTTTAACGCCGCGGCACATCTGCTGACCTAGGGGCGAACCGGCGCGTTCCACTCTGCTTCCTGGTTCTTTCCGTCACTTCCGAAACACCGGTTCGGATTTGGAGAGGAACTCCGTCGCCGCGGTCGCGGCCACCGCGCCGTCCGCCATTGCGGTCACGAGCTGGCGCAGGGGCTTTGCGCGGCAGTCGCCCGCGACGAACGCGCCGGGGACGTTTGTGCGGCAATCTTCCCCGGCGGCGAAGTAGCCCTGCGCGTCTGTTGCGATCAGCCCGCCGCAAAAGGCGTTTTGCGGCTCCATGCCGATGGCGATGAACACGCCGTCCACCGGCAGCGTCTGCTCCGCGCCGCTCTCCCGGTGGCGGAGACGCACGGCGCGTACCTGTGTGTCGCCGACGATTTCCTCCGTCAGCCACGGGGCGAGGATGCGGATGGTTTCCCGCTGCGCCGCGCGCTTTTGCAGCGTCTGATGCGCGCGCAGCTTCTCGCTGCGGTTTACGATGGTGACGCTGCGGCAGAGCTGCGAAAGATGCAGCGCCTCCTCCAGCGCCGCGTTGCCGCCGCCGATGACGGCCACGTCTTTTCCCCGGAAAAACGCCCCGTCGCAGGTCGCGCACCAGCTCACGCCCCGGCCGGCGAATTCCGTCTCGCCGGGGCAGCCGAGCTTTCGGCGCGCGACGCCGTTTGCCAGGATCACGCTGCGCGCGTGCAGCGCGCCGCCTGTCGTTTCAAGCAGAAAGCGGCCATTCTCCGCCGCCAGCCGGCTGACTGCGGCGATCCGAATTTCCGCGCCGAGCGCTTCCGTCTGCGCGTGCAGCGCATTCGCCAGCTCCCAGCCCGGAATGTGGGGGACGGACGGATAATTTTCCACCTCCGCCGTTTGCGCGATCTGTCCGCCCCACTGTGCGGCTTCGAGCACGAGCGCGTCTACCCCGGCGCGCACGGCGTAAATGGCGGCGGTGAGACCGGCTGCGCCCCCGCCGACGATGAGCAAATCTTTCATAGGATACCTCGTTTCGTAGAAGTTTGAGAGAATTTCGGGCTTATGCGGCATATACTGTGGATAACGCAAATTTGTGAGGTGTTCCGATGGAAAACGACCGCTACCCGTTCGTGAATCTGCCGCTGCCGTATGCGTTTGACGCGCTGGAGCCGTGGATCGACGAGAAGACCATGATGCTGCACCACGACCGGCATCTGCAAACGTATATCGACCGGCTCAACGCTGCGCTCAAGGACGCGCCGCGCCTGCAGCGCCTGACGCTGGAGCAGCTGCTTTGCAAAGCGCCGCGCCTGCCGGAGCCGACGAAGACCGCGCTGCTGCAAAACGCGGGCGGCGTGTATAACCACCGGTTTTATTTTGCGCTGCTGCAGCCCCCGGCAGACACAGCGCCGTCCGGTGCGCTGGCGGAGGCGATCGACCGCGATTTCGGCGGGTTCGATGCGTTTCGCGCGGCGTTTCAGAAAGCGGCGCTCGGCGTGTTCGGCTCCGGCTATGCGTGGCTGGTGCTGGACTGCGGCAAGCTGAAGATCGTCACGACCGCAAATCAGGACACCCCGCTGCCGCAGCGCCAGTGCCCGGTTTTGACGATCGACGTGTGGGAGCACGCATACTATCTCAAGCACTACAACGTCCGCGCCGACTATATCGCCGGCTGGTTCCACGTTGTGAACTGGACGCAGGCGGAGGAAAACTACCGCCGCTGCCTTGCGTGCCCGGACTGCTGCGATTGAGCGAGAAAGCCCACAGAAGCGGTTCTTCTGCGGGCTTTTCCGACACGGACATGCTTTCGGACAGTGAGAAGTACCGCAAAAAAGGAAGATTTTTCAGCTTTTTCTTGATTTACATTTTACAATATGGTAAAATTGTAACACTCGGATTCAGCAATGTTTTCTACACGGAGGTCATTATGAAAAGGTACTTAAAGAGCGTACTGTGCATTGTGCTCACGCTTGGCATGCTCACCAGCTTTGGCGTTTGCTTTGCCGACGGCGCGGAAAAGGAATACTGCGACTATGGCACCTATGTCCTGCTGGGCGACAGTGTAGCCGCTGGCTACAACGATGTTACATGGATAGACTGCGAATTCAAGAGAGTGGACACGTCCTACGGCGCCATTGTTGCGGATACGATCGGCGCTGAGCTGATCCCCATGGCTTGCCCCGGCTTCCGAACCATCGAGCTTCGCTACATGTTTGAGGACGATTATCCCGGTGATGCGTATCTGTTCCACGACACCAGGGATAAGGAAGCAATGGTGGCGAGAATTCCGGAATTTCGTCAGGCCGTTGCAGATGCGGGTCTGATCACGTTGGGTGTCGGCGGCAACGATGTGGGAACGTTCCTTTCTTGGGTTGTGCTCGACGAGATGGCGAAGGATCATGCTTATGATGCGTTTGTCACCGCGGCCAGAGAGATGCTTGCAGAAGCAGGGGTCGAGAGCGATGCGTTGACGTCTTTGATCGAGCTTGCCGATACAATGGGCGCTCTGCCCGGTATTGCGGCGGTACTTCCCGGCGCAATTGCTTATGGCGTAAAAAACTATCTGGAAAACTGGGATCATGTGATCGAGGATATTTATGCGCTCAATCCGGATGTCACGCTGCTGGTGATCGGTCTGTTTGATACGAGCATTAAGACTGCCGAGGATGCGGCGGAAAGCGAAGCTTCCAAACTCCGGCTGAGCTCCGGTCAAATTCTCGTGGACTTGATTAACGCACCGATGAAGGCCAACGCTGATGAGTATGGCTATATTTTTGTTGACACGAGCGGCACCACCTGCGATACCTACCATCCCAACGCAGAAGGCTACAGACACATAGCTGAGAAAATTCTGGAGGCCTTGCCCGAAGCGGCTTTTCCGTTTACCGACGTGCATGCCAATGCCTGGTATTACGATGCGGTAAAATATGTGTACCGTCATGGTCTCATGGTTGGCACGACGGAAACGACCTTTGAGCCTGATGCCTCTATGACCCGCGCTCAGCTTACGGCGGTACTCTACCGTATGGCGGGTTCGCCCGATGTGAGCGATCTCTCTGAGCCGTTTTTGGATGTTGCCGACGATTTTTGGGCGCATGATGCGATTGCCTGGGCCTATCATGCAGGCGTGGCATATGGCGTATCCGGCACGCTGTTTAGCCCCAATACCGCCATCTCCCGCGCCCAGCTCGTAACGATGCTTTATCGTTATGCAGGTTCTCCCGAAGTTTCGGGCAGCCTGAGCTTTTCCGACCAGCTTACGATTCCGGCTTATGCCAGAGATGCTGTGATCTGGGCATATGAAAACGGGATTGTTCAGGGCTTCACGGATGGAACCTTCCGTCCGCTGAAAACCGCTACCAGAGCGGAAATGGCCAGCGTCATCATGAGATACTGTGAGCTTTGATGCTTGTGCAATATAGTTGAAATAAGCCCGCGGAGGGATTTCTTCCGCGGGCTTTCTTCCGTCAAGAAAGCAAAGCGCTTTGACAGTTACGAATACATGCTGTTGGTGGACATATAGTCGTAGATCATCTTGCCGTGGTTCTGCTCTTCCTTCTGGATGTGGTTGAGCACGTTGCGAGTGTTTTCGTCCTGAAATTCAAAGATGCAGGTGTCGTACAGATGGGAGGCGTGCTTTTCCATGGCGAGCACGTCGGTGCAGAGATAGCAGTCGTTCTGCTTGTCCGGGGTCTGTACGGCGTTGTAGGTCGCGGTGAACGTCGGCTGCTGCTGACTGCCGCCGGCAGGCTGGGGGACGGTGCCGTTTTCGATCTGCGTGAGCGTGTCCAGATGCTGCTGCTCGGTCTGCGCGATGCTGGCGAACAGGCCCTTGAGCTGCCCGTCCACGGCGGCCGCCGCGTGCTTGTTGTACTTGTCCACACAGAGCTTTTCCTGTCCTTTCAGGTCTTTGAGTAAATCGGTTTCGCGTTGCGTTAACTGCATGTTCATGTTTGAATCACCTCTGGCGCTAGTATGCGCAGCGGCGGCATGATTATCCAGCGGCATGCAATATTTTTTGCGTTTGCGCCGCATACTAAGCGCGGTGGTGATTTTTTGATGCATTCCATATGGACGGAACAGGTGACTTTACCGCAGTTTGAGCCGCTGCGCGGCGATGCGCGCGCGGATGTGCTGGTGATCGGCGGCGGAATGGCGGGTCTGCTGTGCGCGCGGCTGCTGACCGACGCGGGCGTGGACTGCGCGCTCGCGGAGGCGGACACGCTCTGCGGCGGCGTGACGCAGAATACGACGGCGAAGATCACGGCGCAGCACGGGCTCATTTATGATAAACTCATCCGCGAATTCGGGGAAGAACAGGCGAAGCGGTATCTGAACGCGAATCTCGCGGCGCTGGAGCGCTACCGGCAGATGTGTTCGGACATCGACTGCGATTTTGAGACGCGCGACGCCTATGTTTATGCGCGCGGTGAGCGCAAAAAGATCGACGACGAGCTGCGCGCGCTCGATGCGCTGGGCTTCCATGCCGCGTTTGCGCAGGAGCTGCCGCTGCCGTTTCCGGTGGCGGGCGCGGTGCGCTTTGCAGAGCAGGCGCAGTTTCACCCGCTGAAATTTGCAGCCGCCATCGCGCCGGGGCTGCGCGTCTATGAGCACACGCCGGTGCGCACCGTTGCGGGCGGCACGGCAGAAATGGAGCATGGCCGCATCACGGCGGAGCGTATCATCACGGCGACGCACTTTCCGATCTGGAACCGGCACGGGGCATACTTTCTCAAGCTCTACCAGCACCGGTCGTACGTGATCGCACTGGAAAACGCGCCGGACGTACACGGTATGTATGTGGACGAGGCGGAAAAGGGCATGTCGTTTCGCAATTACAGGGACTTGCTGCTGCTCGGCGGCGGCGACCACCGAACCGGCAAGCGCGGCGGCGGGTGGAAGGAGCTGCAGGACTTCGCAGGGAAGCACTATCCCGACGCGAAGCTGCATTGCCAGTGGGCGACGCAGGACTGCATGTCGCTCGACGGCGCGCCGTATATCGGGCCGTATTCCAAGCGCACGCCGCAGCTTTTCGTGGCGGCCGGGTTCAACAAATGGGGCATGACAGGCGCGATGGTTTCTGCTATGATACTCTCGGACCTTGTCACCGGGCGGGAGAACGAATTCGCACCGGCCTTTGTGCCGTCGCGGACGATCTGGCGGCCGCAGCTCGCCGTGAACGCGGCGGAGACGCTGCTCAACTTTCTCACGCCCACGACCCGGCGCTGCCCGCACCTCGGCTGCGCGCTCAAGTGGAACTCGCAGGAGCACTCGTGGGACTGCCCCTGCCATGGCTCGCGCTTTGCCGTGGACGGCGCACTGCTGGAAAATCCGGCGACCGGCGACTGGCACGGCGCGCCCGGAAAGGAGCAAGACGCATGAAAAACCATCTGCAAAACGAAACCAGCCCCTATTTGCTGCAGCACGCGGAAAATCCGGTGGACTGGTATCCGTGGGGCGAAGCGGCGTTTGCCAAGGCCAGAGCGGAGGACAAGCCAGTGTTTCTGAGCATCGGCTACAGCACCTGCCACTGGTGCCACGTGATGGCGCACGAGAGCTTTGAAGATCCCGCCGTCGCGGCGCTGCTCAACGCGCACTTTGTGTCCATCAAGGTGGACAAGGAGGAGCGTCCGGACATCGACAGCATCTACATGGCGGTGTGTCAGGCGCTCACGGGCAGCGGCGGCTGGCCGACGAGCATCTTCATGACGCCGGAGCAAAAGCCGTTTTTCGCCGGGACGTATTTTCCGAAAACGGCGCGCTACGGCTCTGCCGGTTTTCTACAGCTGCTGCAGATGATCGCGGACAAATGGCAGTCCGACCGGCAGTCGCTGACAGACTCGGCGGAGGGCATCCTCGCCTTTCTGGAGCAGACGGAGACGGCGCAGGCCACGGCGGACGCGAGGCTGCTGGACGATGCGCTGACGTGGTTCCGGCAGTCGTTTGACGCAAACTACGGTGGCTTCGGCGGCGCGCCCAAGTTCCCGACGCCGCACAATCTGCTGTTTCTGATGACCGACGCGGAAAAGACCGGAGACGAGGCCGCGCTTACCATGGCGGAGACGACGCTGCGGCAGATGTATCGCGGCGGCATGTTCGACCACATCGGCGGCGGCTTTTCGCGCTATTCGACCGACCGGATGTTCCTCGTGCCGCATTTTGAAAAGATGCTGTACGACAACGCGCTGCTGATCCTCGCCTACTGCAAGGCCTATGCCATGACCGGAAAGCCGCTGTATCTGCACGTTGCGGAAAAGACCGCCGCCTATGTCCTGCGCGAGATGACGTCGCCGGACGGCGGTTTTTACAGCGCGCAGGACGCCGACAGCGACGGCGAGGAGGGCAAATATTACGTTTTCACGCCGGACGAGCTGACGCGCCTGCTCGGCGAGGAGCAGGGGCGCGCGTTCAATGCGTATTACAACATTACGGCGAGCGGCAACTTCGAGGGCAAGAGCATCCCGAACCTGCTGAAAAATACCGACATGACCGGGGAGTTCGACGCGGTGCTGCCGAAGGTGTACGACTACCGCCGGAGCCGGACGCGCCTGCATCTGGACGATAAGATCCTCACATCCTGGAACGCGCTGATGATCGCGGCGCTCGCGTGGCTGTACCGCGTGAGCGGGAAGCGGGAGTACCGCGACGCGGCGGAGCGCGCGCAGCGGTTTTTGGACACGGCGCTGAGCGACGGCGACACGCTGTTCGTTAGCTTCCGGGCCGGGAAGCGCGGCGCGCATGGATTCCTAGACGACTATGCGTTCTCGGCCTTTGCCCAGCTCGCGCTGTATGAGGCGACGTACCGGCGCGCGTATCTGGAGCGTGCGGAGCGGCTGTGCGAGCGGATGTTCCGCGATTTTGCCGACGCGGAGCACGGCGGCTTTTATCTGTACGGGCAGGATGACGAGCACCTGATCCTCCGGCCGAAGGAGACGTACGACGGCGCGCTGCCGAGCGGCAACGCCGTGCTGGCGTATGTGCTGGTGCGGCTGCATTTGCTGACGGGGGAGGAGCGCTTTTCCGGACAGGCACGGCGCCAGCTCGATTTTCTGGCGGGCGCGGCGGAACGCGCACCGGCGGGGTACTGCATGTTCCTCACGGCGCTTTCGGACTTCCTCGAGCCGCCGGAGACGGTCAAGGTCGTCCCCGCGCCGGGCGACGCGCTGGAGGACTTGCCCTGCCGCGTACCGCTCAGCGCCGCCGTAACGGTGCTGGAGCAGCCGACAGCGGCGTATCCGCTGAAAAACGGAAAAACCACGTATTATATCTGCAAAAACCATAGCTGCCAGCCGCCGGTGAACGAGCTGGCGCATTGAAACGATCCCCGGCCGCAGCTGCGGCCGGGGATCGTTTCCGGTTCAATGATAAAATTCTTTGGAGTTGTCCAGCACCTGGCATTCGGCGTTCGGATAGATGACGACCTTTTTCGGCGCGCCGTCGTCCACGACGCGCAGTACCTCGTCCCATGTCTTGGCGTAGACCGCGCCGGAGCGCTCGTCGATGTACCATGCGTCGCGCATGCCCTTGACGGTGTGCTCCGCGAAGACGACGGCGTGTTTCATCTTGGCGCTCTTCGTATAGCAGCCGGACCACATCATGCCGCCGGGGGAGGAGTGGCCCCACTTGTCGTAGAGATAGTGCACGCACGGGCCAAACGGGGAGTTGGCCGCGAGAATGAACGAGCCGCCGTCCTTCAGCGAGGCGATGACCTCTGGCGTGAAGGCACAGGAGGCCTCGGCGGGCTTAAAGTAGTTGTTGGCCAGCACAATGTCGCAGTCGGGCACGAACTTTGCGGCATAGTGTCCGGCGGCGTAGGCTGCTGCCTGCTGGATTTCGGCCTCAAAATCGCCGGCGAAGAGCTGGCAGATCTGCGCATGACCGTTGAGAATGACGTCTACCTTGAAATCCAGCCCCATCATACGGGCGGCCTGCTCGGCGTCGCTGCGCATACGGGTGTGGGGATTGCCCATGTTGAATTCCGTGGTGGTGGTAAAGCTGTGGTTGCGGGTGATGGTGCGCATGGACGCCACGCCCGGCAGAATGCATTTGGCGCCGCCGCTGAAGCCGTAGTAGCTGTGCGCCATGGTGGTTCCGATGGCAATTTTGTAGTCCGCGCTCATGACGTCGGCGTTGATTTCCACAGGCACGTTGTTTGTCGTATTGCCGAGGAAAACGTGGTTGAAAAACAGGTTGTGGTTGTGAACCTCAAATTCCTCGACCAGTTCCTCACCCAGCTTTTTCACAAACTGCTCGCGGTACATGACGCCGTGGGTGCCGAGCGCGATGGTGAACCAGATGTTCTCCTTCGGCACACCGGCTTCCAGCAACTCCGCGATGACGGCGCGGGCGATCGGCTCGCACGGGGTGGGGCGGGTGATGTCGTCAATGATGATGACGGCGCTTTTGCAGCCGCGCGCGCCCTCGGAGATCGGGGCGGTTCCGATCGCGGCGTGCACGCGGCCGGCAATCTGCTCTGTGCTGAGCGCGGGCGTGTCATAGCCCGCAATTTTGGAAATGTGTACGTCCCAGTTCTCCGGGAAGGAGAGGGGAATCGGCTGATCGCCATAAAGACTGTTGGCGGGAAGATTGTAGTTGGACATGTGCGCGTACCTCCATTAAGACTGCTTGGTAACAGAGGACGTCTGTTTGCTTCCGGTTGCGCCCGGCGTGTCAAAATCGTTTTCCAGACTCCAGCGGTAGATGTCGTTCAGATTCAGGTGCTCCCGCACAGCCGCATCCGCGGCCTTTTCGTCCCGGTACTGCAGCGCGCGGCAGATGGCGAAGTGTCCCTCGCGCGTCAGGTCGTTTTCATTCACCTGACAGGTGGCCTCCAGAACCTTGTTCCGGTAGATGGACATCAGCGAGGAGAGTGTAGTGTAGAGATACTTGACCATGGCGTTGCGCGCCATCGAGACGATGGCACAATGGAACGTTTCATCCCGGACGGCCTGTTCGGCCACCGGCGTGCTGTAGTCATAGTTCGCCAGCGCAACGAGCTGGTCAATTTCACGGTTGTCCGCGTAGCGGATGATATCCTTGCAGGCTTCCGTCTCCAGCAGGATGCGCAGCTGCAGAATATTGTCCAGCGTTCCGTCACTGAGTGCGAACAGCGCGCACAGCGCCTTGTTGATCGTGTTTTCCGGGTGATCCGTGATATAGGTGCCGCTGCCCTGAATGCTGTATGTGATGCCCATGGCTCCGAGCGATTTGAGCGCCTCGCGGATCGAAGTGCGGCTGACGTTCATGTCCTCCGCCATCTGACGCTCGGTCGGGAGCTTCTGCCCTTTGCGCAGTTCGCCCCGCATGATCTGCTCCAGCAGACGATCCACCAGCTTTTCATAGTTTGTGTCTTGTAAGGATGCCATAAAAACAACCCTCCACTTTTGGGCATTAACAACAAAAAGCGAAATTTTCTAGAAGAGTCTTCCAAACGTTATTTACAAACAAACGACTTTCTGCTAACATAAACTTGTCGAAATTGGTCAGGCCAATAGCAGAATACCATACTTATCATAAAAAAGAAAGCAAAATTCGAAAAGAATCTTGCGTTTTTTTTCAGCGGAAATTTGTCAGACCAATCAATGCGATTTGTCCGACCAATTGTTGTTTTTTTTGTCAGACTCCGTGCGCGGGTCAGGCCGCCGCGCGGGGCGGAGCCTGTGACGGAAGGAGTGTGTGAACGCCAAAAACGGAACAGTCCCGGCAGAGAGAAAGTAACAACTCAAAAAAAAGAAGGAGAAAAAAGTATGGCAAAGAAAAATGTGAAGCGTTTCCTGCTGCTGTTTGCGCTTGGAATCGCATACGGCTTCATGTACGTCATGCCTTACATGAAGTCCAGCTTCTACGATCAGATGATCGCGGCAATGGGCTGCACCAACGAGCAGCTTGGTTCCCTGATGACGTATTACTGCATTGCCTGCACGGTGTCCTATCTGCCCGGCGGCTGGATCGGCGACAAGTTCAATCCCAAGCCGGTGCTGCTGTTCTCCATTTTCGGTCAGGCACTGCTGAGCTTCCTGTTCATGTTTACCTACCAGAGCTACACGATGGCGGTCATCATCTGGATTCTGATGGGCTTCACCGGCGGCTTCGCGTTCTGGCCGGCCATCATGAAGGGCATCCGCATGACCGGCTCCGACGAAGAACAGGGCCGGCTTTACGGTATTTTCGAAGCGCTCAACGGCGTGGCGTCCCTGCTGCTGAGCTTCATCATGATCGGTGTTATGGCCGTTGTCGGCAAGTCGAGCCTGGTTACCGGCTTTAAGAGCGCGCTGGCGTTCATGGGCGGTCTGTCGATCGTTTCCGGCCTGCTGATCCTCCTGCTGATGGACAAGGATGCGGCCTATGGCCTGACGGAAGCGGAAAAGAAAAAGAAAATCACGGTTCAGGATTATTTCCATGCCTTTAAGATACCCGGTGTGTGGATCATGGCGATCCTTGTCTGGTGCTACGTAACCATCTCTGCTGTGGCCAGCTACCTGACACCGTACAGCACAAACGTGCTCGGCATGTCCGCGACGCTCGCGGCCAGCATCGGTACGCTGCGCACCTACGGCTGCCGCCTGATCGGCGGACCGCTCGGCGGCGTGCTCGCCGATAAGACCTTCAAGTCCGTCTCCAAGGAGCAGTTGCTCGGCCAGGCGGCCTGCGTTGTGACGCTAGGTCTGTTCCTGGTGCTGCCCACCGGCACCAGCGGCGCGATCCTCGTCGTTTTGCTGCTGCTCGTCGGCGTGGCAATGTTCCTGTGCAAGGGCACGTACTTCTCCATCCAGCCGGAGATGGGCATCCCGACGCATGTTTCTGCAACGGCAGTCGCAATCGCGACGTTTGTCGGCTATCTGCCGGATATGTTCGTGCACACGATGTTCGGCAAGTGGATCGACGTTTACGGCAATGCGGGCTATGACCGCATCATCATTTACGGCGTCATCACTGGCGCGCTGGGCGTGGCTGCGGCGATCTGGGCCGTGGTGGAAGCCAAGCGTGTTGTGAAGCGGGCGGCTGTCGCACAAGAGGCGTAAGCACCCGCAGAAACGGCGGCAGGGTTCGCCCTGCCGCCAAATACAAGGAGGCAACTATGAGCAAAGTCAAACTCAATACAGCCCGCTGCAAGGGCTGCGGCTACTGCGTGGAGGACTGCCCCAAAAAGGCGCTTTCCTTCTCCGGCAACATCAACGACAAGGGTTATGATACGGTTCAGGTGGACGATTCGCTGTGCATTGGATGCGGCACCTGCTATCGCGTCTGCCCCGACTGTGTATTTGAAATCCTGGAATAAGAGGTAGAACCATGAGCAAACAATTGATGAAAGGGAATGAAGCCCTTGCAGAGGCGGCGCTGCGTGCAGGCTGCCGGTTTTACAGCGGTTATCCCATTACGCCGCAGACGGAGATCCTGGAGTATCTGGCCAAGCGCATGGACGAGGTCGGCGGCACCTTCGTGCAGACCGAGTCCGAGCTGGCGGGCATCAATATGCTGCTTGGCGCAGCGGCTGCCGGCGCACGCGCGCTGACCAGCTCCGCAGGTCCCGGATTCTCGCTCAAGCAGGAGGGCATCTCTTATCTGGTTGCGGCTGATCTGCCGGCTGTTATCATCGACGTTATGCGCATCGGCACCGGTCTGGGCGACATTGCTCAGAGCCAGGGCGACTACTGGCAGCTCACCCGCGGCGGCGGCCACGGCGACTATCATACGATCGTCCTCGCGCCCGCGTCCGTGCAGGAAAACTGCGATATGATGGAGACAGCGTTCGATCTTGCCGAGAAGTACCGTCATCCGGTGCTGGTCGCTTCCGACGCTGCCATCGGCCAGATGGTCGAGGCAGTGGAGCTCAAGGAGTTCAAGGAGCACGACATCAACCAGTATGACTGGGCGATCCGCGGCTGCAAGGCTGGTCAGGAACCGCGCAAGATCCAGAATATATATTACACCGATCCGGAGTACCCGGAGCACCTGCGTGCAAAGTACGATGCGATCACGGCGACCGAGCAGCGCTGGGAGTCCTACTACGCAGAGGACGCTGACGTTGTCCTCGTGGCCTACGGCATCAGTTCCCGCATCTCCAAGGAAGCGGTGAACATGGCGCGTGCACAGGGCATCAAGCTCGGCCTGATCCGCCCGATTACGCTCTGGCCGTTCCCGGTCAAGGCCTTTGAGACCTGCAAGAACGTCAAGGCGTTCATGACGGTTGAAATCAACATCCTCGGCCAGATGGTGGATGATGTGAAGCTCGCGGTGGACTGCAAGTACCCGGTCGGCTTCTGCGGCACGTTCTTTGGCCTGCCGGAGCCGGACGTGATCATCGAGCAGGCTCTTGCGATGCTGGAAAAGGAGGGGAAATAAATGAAACTCAAAGCTCCCGAAACCGTCTTTTCCACGGCTGGTTTTTGCCCCGGCTGCGGACACGGCCTTGCTTCCCGCCTGATCGGCGAGGTCACAGAGGAACTTGGCATTCAGGAAAAAACGCTGGCCGTCGTGGACGTGGCATGCTGCTCGTTTGACATTGACTACTGGCGCTACGATACCATTATGTCGGCGCATGGCCGCGACATCCCGACAGCGGTCGGCGTCAAGCACATCCGCCCGGAAAACCCGGTCTTCGCCTATCTGGGCGACGGCGCGGCGTACTCCATCGGCATGGCGGAAACCATTCATGCGGCTCTGCGCAACGACAACATCTGTGTGTTCGTCGTTAACAACAGCGTGTTCGGCATGACCGGCGGCCAGATGGCCCCGACCACGCTGCCGCATCAGAAGACCGCGACCTCGCCGCTCGGCAAGGATCCGGCCCGCTATGGCACGCTCAACGTCGTCGATGTGCTGGGCAAGATGGACATCGCCTATCTGGCGCGCGGAGAGCTGGTCGGCGCGGCCGGAATGAACAACTGCAAAAAGCTAATCCGCAAAGCGTTTGAAAAGCAGCTTGCCGGCGAGGGATTCTCCCTTGTTGAGCTGCTGAGTCCCTGCCCGACGAACCTGAACATGCCGCCGGTCAAGGCCAGGGCGCATGTACACAACGAGATGACGAAGTTCTTCCCGACGGGAGAATTCATTGATAAGGGGGGTAAAGTCTGATGGTTGAAATGATTTGCGCCGGTTTCGGCGGTCAGGGCGTTCTGACGACCGGACTCATTCTGGCAGAAGCCGGCATGAAGCTGGGCATGAACATTCTCTGGTACCCGTCCTATGGCTCCGAGATGCGCGGCGGTACGGCCAACTGCACGATCAAGTTCTCCGACACCGAGATTGCGAGCCCCTATGCCAAGCAGATTGATATCCTCATGGCCATGAATGCGCCTGCGATCGACAAATTCGAGCACAGCCTGCGTCCGGGCGGTCTGCTGCTGGTCAACAGCTCCCTCGTGCACGACGAGCGTACGTTCCGCGACGACATCAAGGTCGTCAAGGTGCCGATGTCGGAAATCGCGGCGCAGTACGAGAATCCGAAGGGCGCCAACATCGTCATGATGGGCGCGCTCGCGGCCAACTCCGACCTGTTCAAGCCGGACGATCTGGAGCGGCTGATTAACGAATACTTCGAAAAGAAAGGAAAAATCAATCCGAAGAACGCGCTGTGCTTCCGCGCGGGTGTGGAAATCCACTGAGTGTCTGGACGGATTGAAAGGGAATACCCCGGAGGCTGACGCCTCCGGGGCAGGAATAACAGGAGGAGACTGTGTTTGAGTAATCTGGACCTGGGCATTGTTCTGCTCTATCTGGTCGGCATGCTGGCCATCGGCATTTATGCCAGCCGCAGGCAAAACAGCATGGAAGACTATTACGTGGCGGGCAGAAAATGCGGACCGATCTCGATCATGTGTTTGTGGATGTCCGCCTGGATCGGCGGCGCGTCCATCACCGGCACGTCTTCCAAGGCTTATGAGCTGGGGATTACGGCAGTCTGGTATGTGTTCATTATTGTGATCGGCACTGTGCTGTTCGCCGCCGTGATGACCAAACCGGTCAAGCGGATCGGCGACCGGATGCGCAACCTCACATTCCCCGATTTTATTGAAAGCCGCTACGACTCCAAAACGCGCGTTGCCACGACGGTTACGACGATACTGGCCTACGTCGCTTACACGGCGAGCCAGTTTGTTGCCGGAGCCAGCATGCTGAACCTGCTCACTGGCTGGTCGCTGCCCGCGTGCTTTCTCATCACGACGGTCGTCATCGTCGTCTATACGGCCATCGGCGGCCTGCTCGCCGTCACCTATACCGACATTGCGCAGATGCTGCTGCTGGTGATCGGCGTGGTGGTGCTGGCCGTGCCCGTGTCCATGAACGTCATGCACACGGAGAATCTGAGCTTTCAGGCGCTGCCGGAGAGCTATTTTGATATCGGCGCGTGGGGCTGGCCGACCATCTTCGCGCTCGCGCTGTCCACGATCTTTTCCTTTTTTACGTCGATGGACAGCTATACCAAGGTGTTTTCCGCGCGGGACGACAAGGCCGCATGGCGCGGCACGATGCTTGCGGCGCTGGGCAGTCTGGTCATTGCGGTGTCGGCGACCTATCTGGGACTCGTCGCGCGCGTTGCCGTGCCCGGACTGGAGTCCGGCTCTGGGTGCCTGACGGCACTGGTGTTGGAAAAATTTCCGGCGGGCGTCAAGGGTCTTGTGATCGTGGCGATTCTGGCGGCTATTATGTCAACCGGCGACGTGTGCGTGCTGACGGCGTCGTCCAACATCACGCGGGACATTTACCAGCGGTATATCAACCCCAAGGCCTCCAACAAACGGATGATGGTGATCAGCGTCGTCAGCTCGTTTGTGATTGGCGGCGTCAGTGCGCTCTTTGCGTGGTACAAGCAGGACATCGTCGATGTGCTGTTCATTGCCTTCACCATCAATTCTGCCGGCCTGTTCCTGCCAACGGTCTGCGGTCTGTTCTGGAAACGCTCCAATTCCAACGCCGCCTTCGCATCCATCCTCACGTCGCTTGCCGTCGTGGTGCTGTGGTATGTGCTCGGCGCGGTCACGGATGTTGCGCTGTTCCGGATCGACTCGCTCTGGCCGGCGTTCTTCCTCTCCGCCGCGGTCTATCTGATTCTCTGCTTCACGCACAGGCAGACGCCGGAGGAGCAGAGCAGGGCGGAAGCCTTTTACGCGGCGAAGTGAGCGGCTGAAACACAACAAAGCAACGGAGAAAAGATACTATGGAACGTAACGTAACAATGCCCCTGCAGGGCGTCAAGGTCGTGGAACTGGCGACGGTCGTCGCCGCGCCGACTACCTCTCGCATGCTTTGCGCCTACGGTGCGGACGTCGTCAAGGTGGAGAGCCTGACGGGCGACGAGATGCGCCGGGCCGGGGAGTGGGAAAACGTGGTCTGTGAGGACGACAAAAACCCACTGTTCACCATCCAGAACAGCGGCAAAAAGCTCACGGCCATCAATCTGAAAACCGCGGCGGGCAAGGAAGCGCTTCTGCGCCTGCTGGAGGACGCGGACGTGTTTTTGACGAATGTCCGCATGCCGTCCCTGAAACGGCTCGGCCTGGATTACGATACGCTGCACAAGCGGTTTTCGGGCTTGATCTACGCACATTTTTCCGGCTTCGGCGCCAAGGGACCCGACGCGGCGAAGCCCGGCTTTGACAGTACGGCTTTCTGGCTGCGCAACGGGCCTTTGGCCGACTGGCAGCCGCCCGGAAGCTTTCCGTTCACGCCGACCTACGCCTTTGGCGACATGTCCACAAGCTCGGTGTTTCTGTCCGGCATCCTGATGGCGCTGCTGGGCCGCGCGCAGACGGGCAAGGGCACGTTCGTGACCACCTCGCTCATGGCGAGCGGCATCTGGTGCAACGCCATCGGCGTCGTCTCGCATCAGGAGCAGTTCGGCGGCGCGCGCCCCATCGACCCGCTGCGCCCGTCGGATCCGTTCAGCCACTTTTACCGCTGCGGCGACGGGAATTACATTGGCGTGTTTGACAATGAATACGGCCGGGATCTGCCGAAGTTTGCGGCGCTGTTCGACATGCCGGATCTTCTGGAGGATCCGCGCTGTGCGTCGCTCGCATCGCTGGCCGAGACCGACGCTGTGGCCGAAGTGGTCACGCGGCTCAACGCGCTTTTCCTGACCAAAACGAGCGAAGAATGGGTCGCATATCTGGAGGAGAACAACGTCTCCTGCGAGCGTATGCGCACGATCCGAGACGTCAGCTCTGACCCGCAGGCGATCGCCAACGGCTATGTCCGGCCGGTCACGTTCCCGGACGACCTGACGGTGATGATGCCGTGCCCACCGGTGCAGTTTTCCGAGTACGAGATGCGGGACTATACCCCCGCAGGACACATCGGCACGGATACCGAAGCGGTGTTCCGTTCGCTCGGCTATACCGACGACCAAATTGCTGAAATGCGCGCCGACGGTGCCATTCGCTGAAACAACCGAAAGTACAGGGAGGAATTCCGATATGAAAATCGTTCTTGCAGAAGTCCCATATACGAAAGACCGGGACATCAGCGTTGAAAAATCCTGCTGCCCGGAGGGCGCGGAGCTGACGATCGCCGTTTACGACGAGCACAGCGACAACAACGAGGCGTTTTACAAGGAAATCGAAGACGCGGATATCATCATTAACGGCTATGTCTACTTCGGCAAAAAAGAGATCGACGCCATGAAGCACTGCAAGGTTATCTCGTTCCAGTCCACGGGCTACAACGAGGCGGACCTGGAGTACGCGGCCTCCAAGGGCATCGCGGTCTGCTCTATCCTTGACTACTGCACGCAGGAGACGGCGGAAAACGCCATGGCGCTGATGCTCAATCTGCAGCGCGCCATCCGGCAGTATGACCGCAGCGTCCAGCAGGACAAGGTCTGGGACTACAGTGTGGTGCAGCATCTGCGTCGCATCGAAGGTCAGGTCATGGGCATTGCTGGCCTCGGCCGCATTGGCCAGTCTGTTGCGAAAAAGGCGAAGGGCTTTGACATGGAGGTCATTGCCTACGACCCGTATCTGCCGCCGGAGATCGCCGAGAAGCTCGGCGTTAAGCTCGTCGATTTTGACACGCTGCTGGCGGAGGCCGACGTCATCTCCATTCACATGAACCTGACGGAAGAAAACTACCACATGTTCAACAAGGAGACGTTCCGGAAGTGCAAGAAGCAGCCCATCATCGTCAATGAGGGCCGCGGCGCACTCATCAGCGACGACGATCTGCTTTGGGCGCTGGAAGAGGGCTACGTGCGCGGCGCTGCGCTGGACATGCTGGAATCCGAGAACCCGGATCTCAACAACTGCAAGCTGCTCGGCCGCGACGACGTGCTGCTCACGCCGCACTCCGGCTACTTCTCCGACACCTCCAACTATCTGGTGGCCAAGCTCTCCATGGACAACGCCCTGTATTATTACAACGGCGAATATGACAAAGTCAAAGTGATCCGCAATGGCGTAAACGCCTGATTGAACCAAGCTGTTTTTCTCATCCTCTTTTCTGTTTCTCTCTTTTTTCGCGTATCATTTTCCATCTCGGCCGGAAACGTTCCGGCCAACACACTCCCGTTTCCGGCCGGACTTCTCGAAGTCCGGCCGGATTTTTTTATGCGCAGGCTGCTCAGATATCACATAAAAAGGAAGACTTCAACGCTTGCAAACGCGCTCGAATTGTGCTATATTGTGCAAAAATAAAAATCTTAATTTTTTGTTAAGATATTGGTTGGGGCGGAACAGGCAGCCCTGCTTTCCAATTTAAGGGGTGTTTGATTGAACCGTACACTGGAGAGAAACAGACTGCGCTCCTTCTTTTTGCTGTGCGCAGAGCCTGCGGCGGAATGGCCGGCGGGGAAGAGAGCCGTATATTATGCGTATCGGATTTTGATGCTCCTGTGCGCATGCGTATGTCTGGGCGTTTTGCTGCTGATTTTTGCTTATGGGCATTACTCGTGGGGCGTGTTTCAGGGGTATTTTTCCTCTGCGGAAATCGTGATCCTGAACGTCTTGCCCGTGGTTCTGCTGATTTTCCTGCTCTATGCGCTTTTTGGCCGGGCATGGCTGGCATTTCTGCTGGGCGGCATCATGACACTGGGACTTTCGATCGGAAATTATTATAAGCTCCTGTTTCGGGATGATCCGCTGTATTTCGAAGACCTTTTGGTCATTCGGGAAGCGAAGACGATCACAAAGCAAAGTCAATATACGCTGTTTGTGGACAAGCGGATCGTGGTGGCGGTGCTCTGCTTGGCGCTTGGAACGGTTCTGCTGTTTTTCCTGGTGCGCGGCGTTGCACGAGGCTGGAAGCGCCGCGTGCCGGTCCTGGCGGCCACAGTGCTGGCAGCGGCGCTGCTCTGGCCTGCTTATAAGGACAACGGCATATATGACTCTATTCAGAATTTCGACTATCTCAATCACTGGAGCGGGACGCAGAATTATCTTTCACGCGGTTTTTTGTATCCGTTTGTCCATGGCGCCAGCCAGATCAAAGAGTCGGCGCCGGAGGGCTACAGCGAAGCGGAAGCACAGGCGCTGCTGTCCGAGTATACGGATGCGGACATTCCGGTGGACAAGCGCGTGAGTATCATTTCCTATATGCGGGAGGCGTATATCGACTTTTCGCAGTTTGCGATTCCGGGTCTGGATTGCAGCGGATATGACCTGTACCATCAGCTCGAGTCCGAGAGCTACAGCGGCACGCTGCTGACGAACATTTTCGGCGGCGGAACCATTGACAGCGAACGGTGCTTTCTGACCGGGAACTACCTGCTGCAGAATTTCCGCAGCAACGCCAACTCCTATGTGTGGTATCTGCGCAATCAGGGATATACGGTAGAGGGCAGTCACCCATACTATCGATGGTTCTATAACCGGCGGAACGTCAACGGCTATCTGGGCTTTGAAAATTACCGCTTCCGGGAAGGCGATTATGAGTATTTAAGCGAACAGACCATGGTGGAGGACAGCGTTCTGCTCTCGGAGGTTTACAGCGACTTTGTGCGCAACAAGTCTACCGGAAAGCCCTACTTTTCTTTTAACCTGAACATCCAGAGCCATGGGCCGTATTCCACCACGGAATATGACGGCGCGGTCGAGTATCTGACCGGGGACTATACGGACGAATGCAAAAACGCCATGAACAATTATATGGCGACCATTATGGACAGCGACGTGCAACTCATGCAGCTGGTCGAAAACCTGCGTGCAGACCCCGATCCCGTGATTCTGGTGCTGTTTTCCGACCATATGCCGTGGATGGGGGACGGCAACGTCTTCTATAGCGAGATGGGCCTGAACTTTGATATGGACACGGAGCAGGGCTTTCGGGATTATTACTCCACACGCTATCTGATCTGGGCCAACGATGCGGCGAAGGCGGTCTTGGAGAACGACTTTACGGGGACGGGACCGACCATTTCCCCCTGCTACCTGATGAATCTGGCTTTCCAGCAGTGCGGCTGGGAGGGACCCGCCTTTATGCAGGCGATGGACGATCTGCGGGAGGTGTTCCCGGTGGTGACGTCCAACGGGTGCTATGTGGTGGATGGCATGTTTACGGATCAGATCCCGGATGAACGGCAGGAGCTGTTCCAGAACTTTGAATATCTGCAATATGATTGGCGAACCAAATTCATCTCCAATTAACAGCGGGAGCCGGCGTCCGGACATTGTCCGGACGCCGGCTCTTTTGTATGCGAGCGGCCGTCCTTGACAGCCGTTTGCGCCGTTACTATACTAAAAGAAGATGCCGTTTCGATGCCGGAACGATGTATTCTGCAAGCGAAGAAAGGGAGGTGGCCGGATGATCCGGATTCTGATCGTAGACGATGAAAAGCCGATCTGCGACCTCATCAAAATGAGCCTGACAAAGGCGGGTTATTCGTGCACCTGTGTGTACGACGGTATGGCGGCGGCGGACCTGCTGGATGAGACGGTGTACGACCTGATTTTGCTGGACGTGATGCTGCCGAACGTGGATGGGTTCGAGCTGATGGAGTACATCCGCCCGCTCGGCATTCCGGTGATCTTCCTCACAGCGAAAAACTCCGTGAACGACCGCGTGCGCGGCCTGCGCATGGGCGCGGAGGACTATATCGTAAAGCCCTTTGAGGTGATCGAGCTGCTCGCGCGCGTGGATGTGGTGCTCCGGCGCTACAATAAGACGGACAGCGTGCTGGAGATCGGCGGACTGCGTATCGACACGCGTGCCATGCGCGTCTACCGCGGCGAGGAGGAGATCAGCCTCACGCACAAGGAATATGATCTGTTGCTGTTTTTCGCGCGCAACCCCGGCACGGCGATCTATCGCGAGACGATCTACGAGCACGTCTGGGGCGGGGAGTACAGCTACGGCAGCAAGACCGTGGACCTGCACATCCAGCGCCTGCGCAAGAAGGTCGGCTGGGAAAACAAGCTCCGCGCTGTGAACAAGGTTGGCTACCGCCTGGAGGCATAACAGGATGAAATTCCGTGTCAAACTCACGCTGACGATCATTATCCTGCTCGCGCTGGCCTACGGCGTGGGCGGCAGCCTGATGATCTCGCTGTCGTTTTCCAGCGCCATGGCGCGCGAGCAGGATAATGCTGTGCAGACGTATAAAATGATCGTGGATGCGCTGCAGCTTGCCGATGAGGGCGCCGCTCAGACGACCGCGTATACCGTCACACGGGTGCTGAACCAACTGCAAGGGGGCATGGGGGCGGCTGTGCGCATCACGATGGGCGGCGAGGGGATCGACAGCGGCAGCATTACGCTGTTTGAGCATGCCCCGGTATGCACCGAGGAGGAAACTTGCAGCATGGCGGCCTATGCGGCGGAGGATGGAAAGCACTATCTGCTGCTCAATGCACTGCTGAACAAAGCAAATTCCTTTTCTGTGGATTTGGCCTTTGATGTGTCGGACGTGTACGCGGCGCGTCAGACGCAGCAGCGCGCCTACCAGACCACGTTTGTGCTCCTGATCGCGGCAGGGGCGGCGCTGTCCTGGGCGGCGGCGTATCTGCTGACGCGGCCGCTCGGCGCGCTTTCACGCGCGTCGCGGGAACTGGCCAATGGCAACCTCGCCTACCGGGCAAAGGTGCGCTCCAGAGACGAGGTAGGCGCGCTTGCGCGGGATTTCAACGAGATGGCGGAGCAGTTGGAGGCGGACGTCGAGCAATTGCAGGAGGCTATGGCGGTGCAGGAGCGCTTCATGGCCGACTTTTCGCACGAGATGAAAACGCCGATGACCTCCATCATCGGCTATGCCGATCTGCTGCGCAGTCAGGTGCTCAGCCCGTCAGAGCAGATGGATGCGGCGAATTATATTTTCTCCGAAGGCCGGCGTCTGGAAAGTCTCTCTCTGAAGCTACTGGATATGCTCTCGCTTGGCCGCTCCGGACTGAAGCTTGTCCCGTCCAGCCCCGCTGCGCTGGTGTCGGGGGTGGCGGAGCATCTCAAGACCGTGTATGTACGGCAAAACATCCAGATCCAGTACCGCTGCACGGAGGGCGTGTGCCTGCTGGAGCCGGACTTGGTGAAAACGCTGCTGGTGAACCTGCTGGACAACGCGCGCAAGGCGCTTGATGCCGGCGGGAACATCTATGTGCTGCAGGAGATGCTGCCGGACGGCTGCCGCATCCGCGTGCTGGACAATGGCCGCGGCATCCCGCCGGAGGCACTCTCGCACCTGACGGAGGCGTTTTACCGCGTGGACAAGTCCCGCTCGCGCGCACAGGGCGGCGCGGGACTGGGTCTGTCGCTGTGCAACGAGATCGTGCACCTGCACGGCGGCACGATGCAGTTTGAAAGCCGTGTCGGTAACGGCACGGTTGTCACCGTGGAGCTGAAGGGAGGTAGAGCATGAAACAGGGACGCACCCTCCTTGCCTGTCTGCTCACGGCGGCGGCCGTCGTGGGCGGTTTCTTCCTGCCGGAACTGGTGGCGGCGGTGCAGGAGCGCACGGCACAGCCCGTACAGGTGGAGACCGGCCCGGTGCAGTTGTTTTCCGCATCGGCGCTCAGCCTGCGCGAAAAGCTCATGCTCATGAGCACGGGGAGCGTGGAATGGGTCGAGCTGGAGTGCGGGCGGAATCTGGACGAGGACGCGGCGCTCGCGACCGCCCGCGCCTATGCAACAGGCTTTTCCCGGGCGGCAATGGACGGGCTCACAGTCTCGGCGCAAAACGCGGTGCCGTATTACAACATGTTTTCCGATACCGGGGCGTCTTTTTATATTTGGGAGTGCTATTTCATTGCGGCAGATGGCAGCAGCATCTGGATCTGCCTGGACGATGAGACCGGCTGCCTGCTGCAGCTGTCGTGGGTCAACGGCCGGCAGGCCAGCGATGAGCTTAGCTGGGCCAAGCGCGTCTATGCCGCGCGGGACTATCTCATGGATGTGTGCGCCAAGGCGCTGGGAACGGTGTATGACGGCAGCAGCTACGCGGAGGAGCCAAGCCAGAACCTGGCGCTGGATGAAATATCCGGGCAGGTCATATATTGTCACATGTTGGAGCCGGAGACGGACGAGGTGTTCGACATCCCGATCTGGTATAATGAGGTCAATTTTTATTTCAACATGTCCCCATGATGCCGTTTTGATGCTGCAATGTTGCCGGCTCGATTGGAATCCCTTTTATGATGTTCGCAGAACAACGAACAACATAGAAGGGGTTCTTTTTATGCAACAGACCATTTCATCCAACGAATTTGTCCCGGTGATTCTGGGCGGAGATATCACGGCCTACAGTCTGGCGCGTGCGTTTCACGAGGCGTACGGCATCCGCTCGGTCGCGGTGAGCCGGCTGCACAGCGAGATGATCTCACGATCCGGTATTTTGGAGAACATCGTGATGCCCGATCTGGAGAACACGGCGCTGTTCGCGCAGCGCCTGTGCGGCGTCGCGGCGCGATATCCCGGAAGGCGGTGTATCCTGCTCGCCTGCGGCGACTGGTACGTCCGCCTGATCGCGGAGCACCGCGCGGCGCTGGAGGAGCGCTTCATCATCCCGTACATTCCGCTGGAGCAGATGAACCGGCTCGTGCGCAAGAATTCGTTTTACCGCCTGTGTGCGGAACTGGGCATCCCGTACCCGAAGACGGTCGTCTGCGACTGCGCGGCTATTGAGCTGCCGGAGCTGCCGTTCGGTTATCCCATCATCGCCAAGCCCGCCGCCTCGGCGGAGTACCACTACGCGCAATTTCCGGGGAAACGGAAGGTTTACCGCTTGGAGAACGAGACGGAGCTGCGCGATCTTCTGCGGCGGCTGCGCGCGTGTGCCTATCCGGGGCAATTTCTCCTGCAGGAATTCGTCCCCGGCGACGATACGAGTATGCGCATCCTCACGTGCTACAGCGATCAGAGCGGGAAGGTGCGCTTTCAGTCGAGCGGCCATGTGCTGCTGGAGGATCACGCGCCGATGGGCGTCGGCAACCCCGTCGCCATCCTGAAGGATTGCAACCGGCAGGTGATGGAGGACGCCAAGCGTCTGCTGGAGCACGTCGGCTACACGGGCTTTTCCAACTTCGACATTCGCTATGACGCGCGCGACGGCAGCTATAAATTCCTCGAGATCAATACCCGCCTCGGCCGCAGCAACTACTATGTCACCGCGGCGGGCGACAATGTGGCGCGCTGGATGGTGGAAGACCTGCTACGCCACGCGCTGCCGGAGCACGGCGCGCCCGTCCTCGCGGAGAACACGGACAGTCTCTACACCGTCGTGCCGCGCAGCGTGATTCTGGACTATGTGCGTGACCCCGCGTTGCGCACGCAGGTCAGCGCGCTCTGGGACGCGGGGAAGGCGGCAAACCCGTTGGACTACGCCGGAGAGACAAGCCTGGAACGGCGGCTGTATGTCCATTATTTTCTCTGGAAGCAGCGGCGAAGCTTTCTCCGCACGCAGGGAACGGCGGGAAAGGAGGGATGCGTATGTGCGGCATTGCCGGTTTCGCAGATGGGCGTTTGACCTACGACCCGGCGCAGGCGCTGCGCGCTATGGCGGACGCCATCGCGCACCGGGGGCCGGACGCGGAGGGGCACTTCCTGGAAAATGAAGTGGGAATGGCGTTTCGCCGTCTTTCGATCATCGACCCGGCGGGCGGCGGCCAGCCGCTGTACAGCGAGGACGGACAAATCGTCCTCACCTGCAACGGCGAGATTTATAATTTCCAGGACCTGCGCGCGGATCTGGAGCTGCGCGGCCATGTGTTTGCCACGAAGTCCGACGCCGAGGTGGTGCTGCACGGGTATGAGGAATACGGCGAAGATATTGTGCAGCATCTGCGCGGGATGTTCGCCTTTGTGCTCTACGACCGGGCGGCACGCAAATTTTTCGGCGCGCGCGACCCGTTCGGCATCAAGCCGCTGTATCTCTATCAGCGGGGCGGCACGTTTCTCTACGCCAGCGAGATCAAGGCGTTTTTGCCGCATCCGCAGTTTCGCCGCGCGCTCAACGAAAAATGGCTTTCGACGTATCTCTGCTTTGAATACGTCCCGTGCAGCGAGACGCTGTTCGCGGACGTGCATAAGCTCCCGCCGGGGCACACGGTTACCTATGAAAACGGCACGCTGACGACAAAGCGGTATTTCACCCCGGCATATGAGATCCGGCGCGGCAAGCCGCTCTCCGCATGGGCGGACGAGCTGGAGGCCGTGTTTGCCGGCTCGTGCCGGGCGCACCGCGTCAGCGACGTGCCGGTGGGCTGCTTTCTCTCCGGCGGCGTGGATTCCGCATGGGTGACGCGCATGGCCGGACCAGTGCGCGCGTTTTCCATCGGTTATGCGGAACAGCAGTACAGCGAGCTGCCCGCCGCTGTAGAGACGGCGCGGCGCCTTGGCATCCCGTGTGAAACGACGGAAATCACGGCGGAGGATTTCTTCGCCGCCGTCCCAACCGTGCAGTGGCACATGGACGAGCCGCTGCCGAATCCGTCCGCGATTCCACTCTACTATCTGTCGCGCCTCGCGGCGCAGCAGGTGAAGGTCGTCCTCTCCGGAGAGGGGGCGGACGAGCTGTTCGGCGGCTACAGCATGTATCAGGAGGGACT
Organism: Clostridiales bacterium; assembly: GCA_004556965.1. Lineage (GTDB taxonomy): Bacteria > Bacillota > Clostridia > Oscillospirales > Oscillospiraceae > CAG-103. The sequence goes on from SFFE01000002.1 coordinate 236,938, forward strand.
TGTGTTTTCGCGGTATGCGCACGTGCCGCAGGCACTGCGGGATTTCGCGGGGGACACGGCCGAGCGGCTGCCGCCGTTTCATGGCCGCCGGTTTTTGATGCGCGGCCGCCAGCCGCTGGAGCAGCGGTATCTCCGCCAGAACTATGTGTTCACCGCCGGGGAGACGGGTCGGTATTTGCGCCGCGACCCCGGTCATATCGCCCCGGAAACGCTCACCGCGCCCATCTTTGCGCGCGTGCGGGGCGAGGACGAGGTCACGCAGATGCAGTACGCCGACCTCTGCACGTGGCTGCCCTACGACATTTTGCAGAAGGCCGACAAGATGAGTATGGCAGCGTCGCTGGAGCTGCGCGTGCCGTTTCTGGACCGGGAAGTGTACGAGCTTGCCATGCAGCTTCCGCCGGAAGTGCGTGTAACGCGAAAGGGCGGCAAGCGCCTGCTGCGCGCTGCGGCTGGGAGAACGTTGCCGGAAAGCACGGCACAGGCAAAAAAGATCGGCTTTGTCACGCCGCTGAACGACTGGCTGCGGCAGGAGCGGTACTACGACATGGTGCGCGCCGCATTTGCGAGCGACGCGGCGGGGCAGTTTTTCCGGCAGGACGCGCTGCTTGCACGGTTGGAGGAGCACCGCGCCGGCAAGGACGGCGGCATGAAGCGGATCTGGAGCGTCTATTGCTTTCTCGTGTGGTATCAGGTGTTTTTCGGGCAAGGAGGTGCGGGATGCTGAATCAGGAACCGCTGGTGGGCGTGCTGGGCGGCGCGGGGCCGCTGGCGACCAGCCGGCTTCTGCGCCGGGTCATCGAGTTGACCGACGCGTCCGCCGATCAGGCGCATGCAAACCTGCTTGTGCTGGATCATGCGGCGATCCCGGACCGGACGGCGTATCTGCTCGGAAGCAGTGCGGAAAATCCCGCGCCAGTCCTGGCGGCGGATGCGGCGCTGCTGGAGCGCGCGGGGTGCGACGCGATCGTCATCCCCTGCAACACCTCGCACGTGTTTTACGACGAGATCCAGGCCGCCGTTTCCATCCCTGTGGTGCATCTGATCGAGCTGGTGGCGGACGCGGCGGCGGCGCGCGGGATGCAGACGCTCTGTATCCTCTGCACGGAGGGCACACGCGCGGCGAACCTCTATGGCGCGGTCTGCCGCAGCCGGGGCATCCGCTGCCGCTATCCGGACACGGCGGTGCAGGAGATGGTCACGTCGGTGATCTACGACCGTGTGAAAGCCGGAAAGACCGCGTCCGAGCAGGTGCTGCGCTCCGTCATCGAGCTGGAGCTGGACGCCGGGGGCGACGGCGTGGTGCTCGGCTGCACGGAGCTGTCCGTGGCGTTTCAGGATCTGGCGCTTGCCGCGCGATATCCAGCCGTGCTGGATTCGCTGGAGCTGCTCGCACAGGAGACGGTCGTGCGCGCGGGCAAGCGCCTGCGTGCGCCGACGCTCTGCGAAAATTCGCGCGGTTAATTCCCCAAATGCGCACCGCCCCGGAATTGTTTCGGAGGTGGTGCGCATTCTTCCTGTCGAGCATGCAGTCAAAACGACGGTTTCCCTTGACAAACATAAAACTACGTTTTATAATAAATCATATGATGCAGAACAAATGATTTGAAACGAGTGATTTCGAGAAAGGACGATGCTTCATGCCGCCAAAACCGAAGTTTACACGGGAAGAGATCGTGGCCGCCGCGCTGGAGCTGGTCAGCGCGAAGGGGATGGAGGCGTTGACCTCCCGCGATCTGGGGGCGCAGCTCGGCAGCTCCGCCCGCCCAATCTTCACGGTCTTTCGGAATATGGAGGAGGTACAGCAGGCGGTGCAGCAGGCCGCCATGGAACGCTTCAATGCCTTTGCGCAGAAGGCGATGCAGTACACGCCGGCCTTCAAACAGTTCGGGATGCAGATGATCCTGTTTGCGCAGGAGGAACCGAAGCTGTTTCAGCTCCTGTTTATGTCGGAAAATGAACAAGCCGGAAGTCTGGAGCATGTGTTTGCCGGGCTGGGAGAAACGGCGCGCGTCTGCATCGAAGTGATCGAGTCGGATTACGGGTTGGCACCGCAGGACGCGGAGCGGCTGTTTCAGCACGTGTGGATTCACACCTTTGGCATCGGCGCGCTATGCGCGACCCGCGTCTGCCGCTTTTCCGAAGCGGAGATCAATGAAATGCTGGGACAGGATTTTATGGCCATGATGCTGCTCGTGAAATCGGGAGCGCAGCAGACGACCGTAAAGCCTGTTTTGAAAACGGGGGAGTGACCATGAAAGCCAAGCTTTGGTTGAATACGCTCTGATCATACGATGAGAAAGCGGTATATCCCCAATACATTGAGCGCGTCCCGCGCCCTGCTTTCCATATGGCTTCTGTGGGCAAACGGTGTCTGGTTTTGGGTCGGATACGGTGTCTGTGGTCTGACCGACATTCTGGACGGATATTTTGCCAGACGGCTTCATGCAGAAAGTCAGACGGGCGCTGTGATAGACAGTCTTGCAGACATGCAGTTTTCTATCCTGTGCGCAGTTCGGCTGTTGCCGCAGGCGCATCTTTCAAAATGGGTGTGGCTCTGGATCGGCGCGATCACTGCAGTTAAAATTGCCGCATTGTTACTCGCACGGGCGCAGCACAGACAGCCTGAGTTTGCGCATGCTACTGCGAATCGGATCACTGGATTGCTGATTTTTTTGCTTTTGCCTGCAATGGTACAACTGCAATGGAGATGGCTGCAGTATCTGCTGTGCATCGCCGCGAGCTGCGCAGCGGTCGGGGAACTTGTGGGAACCGGAAATATGGAAAAGAATGAACAGAAACAACGGATGGAGGAATCAAACAATGAACAAAAGACTGTATAAATCGAACGAAAACAAAATGCTGGACGGCGTGTGCGGCGGCATTGGCGAATACTTCGGCATGGATCCAACGCTCATCCGGCTGGCGTGGGTGTTGTTCTGCGCGCTCGGCGGCAGCGGCGTGATTGCCTATCTCCTTGCGGCGATCATCATTCCCCGCCGGCCGGAAGGATTTTGACGCAGCGTCCGGAGGAAAGAAGCATCATGCACAACATGATTGAGATCGAACACCTATCCAAACGCTTCGGCGCTGTCGAAGCGGTGCAGAACTTGAGCTTCCACGTCAAAGAGGGCGAGCTGTTCGCCTTTCTGGGCGTGAACGGCGCGGGCAAAAGCACCACGATCAACATCCTGTGCGGACAGCTTGCCAAGGATGCCGGAACCGTCCGGATCGGCGGGGTCGATCTGGATACCGACGCCGGCACCATCAAGCGCAGCCTGGGCGTGGTATTCCAGAACTCCGTGCTGGATCAGGCGCTGACGGTGCAGGACAATCTGGAAAGCCGGGCGGCGCTGTACGGGATCACCGGCAGCGCGTTCAAAACCCGGCTTGCCGAGCTTGCGGCGCTGCTGGATTTCGAGGATTTGCGCAAGCGCCCGGTGGGCAAGCTTTCCGGCGGCCAGCGGCGCAGGATCGACATTGCCCGCGCGCTGCTGCATGCGCCGAAGCTCCTGATTCTGGACGAGCCGACCACCGGCCTCGATCCTCAGACCAGAAGACTTTTGTGGGACGCCATCGGCGACCTGCGCAGACAGCGACATATGACGGTGTTCCTTACCACCCATTACATGGAGGAAGCTGCCGACGCGGACTACGTGGTCATTCTGGACAGCGGCAAGATTGCCGCCGAGGGTACGCCGCTGGCGCTGAAAAACGCCTATACCGGCGACTTTATCACGCTCTACGGCGTGACGGCGGAGCAGGCTGGCGCGCTGGGCTGCCCCTGCGAGCCGCTGCGGGATGCCTGCCGGGTCTCGGTACCGGACACCGCTTCGGCCACGGAGCTGATTTTAAAATACCCGGAGCTGTTCCGGGATTACGAGATTACCAAGGGCAAAATGGACGACGTATTTTTGGCCGTGACCGGCAAAAAACTGACGGGAGGTGCGGAAAAATGAGCGCACTGCATGCGTTGGTCAAGCGGAACACGAAGCTCTTTTTTAAGGACAAGGGCATGTTCTTTACCTCGCTCATCACGCCGGTGATTTTGCTGGTGCTGTACGGCAGCTTTCTGGGCGGCGTCTATGAGGATACCTTCCGCGGCGTGCTGGAGGGCTTCGGCGCGCCGGTATCGGACAGGCTCCTCGGCGGCTGCGTGGGCGGCGAGCTGGCCTCGTCTCTGCTGGCGGTGTGCTGCGTGACGGTAGCTTTCTGCTCCAACATGCTCATGGTGCAGGACAAGGTCAGCGGGGCACGGCACGATCTGACCATCACGCCGGTGCGCAGCGGGACGCTCGCGCTGGGCTATTACATTGCGACGCTGCTTTCCACGCTGCTGGTGTGTTATGTGGCAACCGGCGTGTGCCTGCTGTATCTGTCGAAGGTGGGATGGTACCTGACCGGGGGCGATGTGCTGTGCCTGCTGCTGGATGTGCTGCTGCTGGTGCTGTTCGGCACGGCGCTGTCAAGCATCATCAACCATTTTCTGTCCAGCCAGGGGCAGATTTCTGCGGTCGGAACGATCGTCAGCGCGGGCTACGGCTTTCTCTGCGGGGCGTATATGCCCATCTCCCAGTTTTCCGAGGGGCTGCAGAAGCTCATCTCCTTTCTGCCGGGTACGTACGGCACCTCGCTTTTGCGCAATCACGCGCTGCGCGGCGTGTTCGGGGAGATGGAGGCGCAGGGCTTTCCGGCGGAAGCGGTGGAGACCATCCGGGACGCGGTGGACTGCAACCTGTATTTCTTCGGAGACCGGGTGGAGCCTGGGGCGATGTACGCCGTCCTTGGCGGCGCGGTCGTTGTGCTGATCGCCGTCTATGTTCTGCTGAATGTGCTGCGCGGCGCAAAGCAGAAATAAAGGAGCAGGCGTATGCGGGATTTTGTGATGGCGGCGCTGCCGTGGGTCGTGATCGGCCTTGCCGTCGCGGTATTTATGGCGAATTGCGCACAGAAAGAAGACCGTGCAAAATCGAAAACGTACGGTATGGCGATCGGTATGTCCGTTGGAATTCTGGCCGGCATTGCGCTTTCCGCAATGGGCGTGCTGGAGAATGACGCGCTTGGGATCGGGATCGGGATGCTCTGGGGCATCGCGCTCGGCGGAACAGGCGGAAAACAAAACGAGAAGGACGGCCGCAATTAGGCGGCTTCGTCCGGGAGGAACAACATGAAGCTGAAAAACCCATTGCTGGCTGTGACCGACATGGAGCGGTCCGTGGCGTTTTATCAAACGGTGCTGGGACTGCGCAAGACCATGGATTTCGGCGCAAACGTGACACTGACGGGCGGCTTATCCCTGCAGACCTGCGAGAGCTGGGCGGCGTTTCTCGGCAAGGCGCCCGAAGAACTGGGCTGGAGCGGCAAGGTGAGCGAGATCTATTTTGAGGAAGAGAATTTCGACGCCTTTGCGGAAAAACTCCGGCAGCTTGACATCCACTATGTCCACCCCGTCAAAGAGCACGCCTGGGGACAACGTGTGGTGCGTTTTTACGACCCGGACGGCCACATCATCGAGGTGGGCGAAACTATGAAAACGGTCTGCCGGCGGTTTCTGGATGTTGGCATGACTCCGGAGCAGACGGCCGAACGGATGGATGTGCCACTGAAGTTCGTGAGGGCGTGTATGCGCTGACGGCACGCAAACCGTCCGGCGGCTGAGCGCCGAGACGGTCGTGAACGGATTGCACGATACGCCGGTGTGCTTTGCGGAAGACGGCTTTTCTCAGGCGGCGGAAAATAACCCTTGACTCTCACACTGTGGCAGGCACTACAATGCACTTGCGCGCAAGACAACCAACAGATCTGGAGGTATCCCGTGCTAAAAATCGGAGATTTTTCAAAACTGTCCAGAGTCAGCATTCGTATGCTCCGTTACTACGATGACATCGGCCTGCTCAAGCCGGCGGAGACGGACCCGTATACCGCCTACCGGTATTACAGCGAAAACCAGCTTCCTGCCGTGAGCCGGATCACGGCACTGAAAGACATGGGGTTCGGCCTGTCCGCGATTGGAGAGATGCTCGCCGGCGACAACGACAAGGAGACGCTGATGCGCCGCCTGCGTCTGAAGCAGGCAGAGCTTTTGGAATTGCAGGAACAGACGGCATACCGCCTGCGGCTTCTGGAGACAGCCTTGGAACGGCTGAGAAAGGACGATCAAGCAATGAAATATGATGTTACCCTCAAAACTTTCCCCACGCGCTATGCGGCGACGGTCCGGATGACGATCCCCAGCTATGGGGAGGAGGGCGTGCTGTGGAGCACGCTGATGAGCGAAACGGCCCGGATGAACCTCATACCCGATGAGCCCTGTTATTGCTGTGCCGTGTTCCACGACAAGGAGTTCAAGGAGACCGACGTGGATGTGGAGGTGCAGAAAACGGTCAAGGGACACTATCCGGATACCGAGCATGTGATCTTCCGCACGCTGCCGGAGGTGACCGTGGCCGCCGCCATCTGCCGCGGCTCTTATTCCCAGATGGGAGACATCAACGCCGCCGTTGCCCGGTGGGTATCGGACAACGGCTATGTGTATGACGGCCCTATGTTCAACATCTATCACGTCAGTCCGCACGAGACCTCGGATCCCAATGAGTTTGTGACTGAGGTGTGCTATCCCGTGAAAAAGAAGTAAAAAAACAAGGACACGCCGCAGCACTTCTGCGGCGTGTCCTGACTTGGGCGATTTGGCAAGGAAAGTCGAGCAATTGTATGACGGCGTCTGCTAAACTCAGACTGTCGGAGGTGAAAAGCATGAACGAACAGATTCTGGCGGTTCAGCGGATGCAGGATTACATTGACGCGCATCTGGAAGAAACGATCACGCTTGCGGCGTTATCGCAGGTATCACTGTTTTCGCCGTGGTATTCCTATCGCCTGTTTCAGCGGCATACCGGCCTGACGGTCACGGAATATGTTCGCCGGCTGCGGCTTTCCAGATCTGCCATGCGGCTGAAACACGAGCGCTGCCGCGTGACGGACGTGGCTTACGAGCTGGGCTTTGGCAGCGTGGACGGTTACCAGCGGGCGTTTCACCGGGCGTTTGGCTGCAATCCCGCCGAATACGCCAGAACGAAGGTTCCCATTCCGCTTTTTATTCCTTACGGCGTCAAATTCAGAGCACTCAGAAAGGAACCGATGGATATGAGCAACGTACAGAGCGCGTTTGTGCAGCTGATGCACAAGCCGGAACGCAAAGCCGTCATCAAGCGCGGCGTGAAAGCTGAGGACTATTTTGCCTACTGTGAGGAGGTAGGCTGCGACGTCTGGGGGATCTTGAAGAGCATGGACTCCCTGTGCGGCGAGCCGGTCTGCCTGTGGCTGCCGGAAGCTGCCCGGAAGCCGGGCACCTCCGTCTACGTGCAGGGTGTGGAGGTAGCGACGGACTATGCCGGGGACGTGCCGGAGGGCTTCGATGTGATCGGCCTGCCGGCGGCGGAGTATCTGATGTTTCAGGGCGAGCCGTTTTGCGAGGAAGCGTACTGTGATGCGATCACAGCGGTGCAGCGCGCCGCTGACCGGTATGATCCTGCGCTGATCGGCTATCAGTGGGACGACACAAATCCCCGCATCCAGCTTGAGCCGCGCGGGGAGCGGGGCTACATTGAGCTGCGCGCCGTGCGCCCGCTGCCGGCGGAGCAGCACGTGTGAGGGCGAGGCTTTGGCGCTGTGACCGGCATAGAACGGGCGTCCTGATGCATAGGAATCCTGTGGGAGGGAAACATCATGGACTTTGGCGTTGCATCCGTGGCGTCGATCACCGTCATCGCCTATCTCGTCGGTGCGCTGGTCAAGGCCAGCGGGCTGAACAATAAGTGGATCCCCATCCTCTGCGGCGTCGTTGGCGGCGCGCTGGGCGCTGTAGCAAAGGCGGTCGGCATGCCGGATTTCCCGGCGGGGGACTACATCACGGCGGTCGCCGTCGGCATCGTGAGCGGCCTTGCCGCCACCGGCGTGAACCAGTGCGTGAAGCAAATGAAAAGCGAGTGAGTACGCAGCGCCGCCCCCGGAAGATCAGCCGATCTTCCGGGGGCGGTTTCTGCTCGGATTTTGACGTCACGTTACTTTTGCACATGGAATGTCACTTGGCGGAGTTCGCGGTACTGCGCCTTACCCCAAAGATTGAGATCATCAACAGCACCACCGCTCCAATCGCCATCCAAAGGAAGGACACATTCATGCCGTGCATCAAAGCGTTATCTCCATAAGCCGCTGCAGAGTTTATGCTCACCGTATTCATAATTCCAACAAATACGGCCGTTCCAATTGCCCCGGCAATGGTGCGGAAGGAGGTCAGCAGCGAGGACGCGTCCGCCACCTTTTGGGACTTCACATTGCTGGTGCCCCATGTCAGCAGAGGCATCATCAGACTGCCGATGGAAATGTTGCGGATCACATTGAGACCGGCGGCGACCCAGAGAGGCGTACTCATGGTCAGAAAATACATACCGATGTTGCTGACAACCAGAATGGCAGCGCCGGCAACAAAGATTTTTTTGATCCCCATTTTGTCATATACCGAGGGCTGCAACAACAAAACCAAAGTCTTGAAACGCGTTTGCTACGGCCTCCGTAACTTCCACCGTTTCCGCAACAGAATCCTCCATTGTGCCTCATGACACCTAAGAAGAAGGAGCATGTGGCTCGCCACATACTCCTTCTTCTTAGGTCTTCTTCTTTTGTTCTACCCCAACTATTGACATAGAACCTAAAAAGACAGCGACACGCGCAAGCGCGTCGCTGTCTTTTTTGTAGTCGCAACCGTATAGATGCCGCCAGTTTCGGCCCCGCACCTAAAAACCAAATCACAACCCAACAAAGTGGTTGTGATTTGGAAAGGAGGAGCGACGGCGTGAATGAGCGATGACTTTTTAAAATAAAAAGTCGTCGCGAACGATACAAAGTCCGCGACGACGTGGTGCTCCAGCGGGGATTCGAACCCCGGACACCCTGCTTAAAAGGCAGGTGCTCTGCCTACTGAGCTACTGGGGCATGTTCGGTGATCTATCTACAAAATCGAAACGCAGCGAAGCGGTTTTGATTTTGAAAGGAAAAACAAGGCTGTCGGTCTACGGAATCGCACGCGTGCGATTGCAGGACCTTACAGCGTTGTTTTGACGCTATGGCTGGGATGGCGGGACTCGAACCCACGATATCAGAGTCAAAGTCTGGTGTGTTACCGTTACACTACATCCCAATGAAAGGGATATATAAGGGGATTGGGATTTCTCCCAATCCCCATTTTGTGGGGTGGGTAAAGGGGTTCGAACCCTCGACACCCGGAACCACAATCCGGTGCTCTCCCAGCTGAGCTATACCCACCATATCGTCAAAAATGGTACGCCAAGAGGGATTCGAACCCCCGGCCTACTGCTTAGAAGGCAGTTGCTCTATCCAACTGAGCTATTGGCGCATATGCCGCAACCGCTTCCGAATTGGCTGGAGCGGGTGATGGGAATCGAACCCACGTATCCAGCTTGGAAGGCTGGTGTTCTACCATTGAACTACACCCGCGAAGGTCTTTCCCACATTTCAGCTTTACGAATATACCATTATCAAAGAGGGTTTGTCAAGTCAAACTTTGAAAATGCAGCAAATTTCTCCGCAAAACAGCGGCGTCAGAAGACGATCCCTTCATTCTGCCGCTGCGCAAGCACGTCGTCTCCATATGGTCCTCCTTTCAAATCCGAAACCATGTTTCGGATTTGATGAGGAAGAACAGGGAAGCGGATATGAAGATTTCGGCTTCAGCCGGAAACGGAATGGAGCGCGCCTGTTCTGACGCGTGCTGCGCGCTGCCGGATGGCGAACCGGTTACCGGTGATAGAGCTTTTTGGTCTGAAACCGCGGCTCGTAGGTGATGTTGACCTTGAGCTTTTTGAACACATTCTCGTCCACATGGGAAAGGATCACAGTGGAATGCGCCTCGCAGCCGGCGAGCTTCTCCAGCTGCTGCATGGCGGTTTCTGCGGCTGGGTCGGTGACCGCGCAGATGGACAGGGCGATGAGAATCTCGTCCGTATGCAGCCGGGGGTTGCGGTTGCCGAGATGCGCGACCTTCAGATGCTGGATCGGCTCGATGATTTCGGGCGAGATGAGCGTGACGGACTGGTCAATGCCGCCCAAATGCTTGAGTGCGTTGAGCAGGCAGGCGGCCGACGCGCCGAGCAGGGAGGAGGTCTTGCCAGTGATGATCGTGCCGTCCGGCAGCTCCAGCGCAACGGCGGGGCCGTCCGTTTCCTCGGCGCGGGCGAGCGCGGCGGCGACGACCGGGCGGTCGGCTGTGGTCAGCCCGATCTGATTCATCAGCAGTTCCTGCCGGTGCACCTCCACCGGCGCGCAGAAGCCGCGCAGCTGCGCGCAGGCTGTGTCGTAATACCGGCGGATGATCTCCTGCCGGGACGCGGCGCAGCACGCCTCATCGTCAGAGATGCAATATCCGGCCATGTTGACGCCCATGTCCGTAGGGCTTTTGTACGGCGACTCGCCGTAGATGCGCTGGAACATGGCGTTGAGCACGGGGAAAATCTCCACGTCGCGGTTGTAGTTCACGGTGGTGACGCCGTAGGCTTCCAGGTGATAGGGGTCGATCATGTTCACGTCGTCGAGATCGACGGTCGCGGCCTCGTAGGCGAGGTTCACGGGATGGCGCAGCGGCAGGTTCCAGATCGGGAAGGTTTCGAACTTGGCGTAGCCTGCGCAGACGCCGCGCTTGTGCTCGTGATAGAGCTGGCTGAGGCAGGTGGCCATTTTGCCGCTGCCGGGGCCGGGCGCGGTGACGACGATGAGACTGTGCGTGGTCTCGATATAATCGTTGCGGCCAAACCCGTCGTCGCTGACGATCAGGCCGATGTTGGACGGGTAGTCCGGGATGATGTAGTGACGGTAGACGCGGATGCCGAGCGCCTCCAGCCGCTGCTGGAACTTCTCGGCGGCGCTCTGGCCGCGGTAGTGCGTGATGACGACGCTGCCGACGAAGAGCCCGCAGCCCTTGAACGCGTCGATCAGGCGCAGCGTATCGTCGTCATATGTGATGCCGAGATCGCCGCGGCGCTTGTTGCGCTCAATGTCGTCGGCCGAGATGGCGATGATGATCTCCGCCTCGTCGCGCATTTCCATGAGCATGCGCACCTTGCTATCCGGCTGGAAGCCCGGCAGCACGCGGGACGCATGGTAATCGTCGAAGAGCTTGCCGCCAAACTCCAGATACAGCTTGCCGCCGAAGTTGGCGATGCGCTCGCGGATCTTTTCCGACTGCAGGCGGACGTATTTGTCGTTGTCGAATCCAATCGCTTTCATTTCTTCCGATCCTCCGTGACCCAAATCTGGGATTCTCTCTCTGCAAACAAGTATTTATTCTACAATAAAAGACGGCCGTCGGCAACGGCTAATTTGGTTTCCCGGTAAAAAATTTGCGACAATGGGATTCACCCTTTTTTTGTTCATAAATATGTGGTATAATTTCTAATCCGGTGGCGCAAAGCGCGCCGCATCGTTATTACACTGGATAAGGAGTGTAAACAAGAATGGGATTTTTAACAAAGCTGTTCGGGTCGCACAGCGATCATGAGCTGAAGCGGCTTTATCCGATCGCAGATAAAATAGAGGCGCTGTCGGACTCCTACGCCGCCATGACGGATGAGGAGCTGCGCGCCAAGACCGACGAATTCAAGCAGCGCTACAACGCGGGCGAATCGCTCGACGACCTGCTGCCGGAGGCGTTTGCCACCGCGCGCGAGGCCGCGTGGCGTGTGCTCGGCATGAAGCCGTTTCGCGTGCAGCTCATCGGCGGCATCGTGCTGCATCAGGGCCGCATCGCTGAGATGAAGACCGGCGAGGGCAAGACGCTCGTCGCCGTGCTGCCGGCGTACCTCAACGCGCTCACCGGCGAGGGCGTGCACATCGTCACCGTGAACGACTACCTCGCCCGCCGCGACAGCGAGTGGATGGGCAAGGTCTACCGCTTCCTCGGTCTCTCCGTCGGCCTGATCGTACACGGCCTGACGAACGAGGAACGGCAGGCGGCCTACGCGGCAGACATTACCTACGGCACGAATAACGAGATGGGCTTCGACTATCTGCGCGACAACATGGCCATCTACAAGTCGCAGATGGTGCAGCGCGGCCACGCCTTCGCCATCGTGGACGAGGTGGACTCCATCCTCATCGACGAGGCGAGAACGCCGCTCATCATCTCCGGTCAGGGCGACGAGAGCACCGACCTCTACCGGCAGGCGGAGGAGTTTGCGTCCCGCCTGAAGTGCAAAGTCTACGCCTCCATTGACGAGAAGGAAGAGGAGGACGACGATCTCGATGCGGACTATGTCGTGGACGAGAAGGCGCGCACCGCGACGCTGACCGCCCGCGGCATCGCCAAGGCGGAAGCGGCGTTCGGCCTGGAAAATCTCGCCGACCTCGAAAACTCCACGCTCTCGCACCACATCAATCAGGCGATCAAGGCGCACGGCATCATGAAGCGCGACATCGACTACGTCGTCAAGGACGGCGAGGTCATCATCGTCGATGAATTCACCGGCCGCCTCATGCTCGGCCGGCGCTACAGCGAAGGGCTGCACCAGGCCATCGAGGCCAAGGAGCACGTGGATGTGCAGCGCGAGAACAAGACCCTCGCCACCATCACGTTCCAGAACTACTTCCGTCTGTACGGCAAGCTCTCCGGCATGACCGGTACGGCCATGACCGAGGAGGAGGAATTTGCCGCGATCTACAATCTCGACATCATCGAGATCCCGACGAACAAGCCGCTCGCGCGCATCGACGATCCCGACGTGGTGTACAAGACCGACGCGGGCAAAAACCGCGCCATCATCGAGCAGATCCGCGCCTGCCACGAAAAGGGGCAGCCGGTGCTGGTCGGCACGGTGTCGATCGAAAAGAGCGAATATCTCTCGTCGCTGCTGAAAAAGCAGGGCATCCCGCACAACGTTCTGAACGCGAAGCACCACGAGAAGGAGGCGGAGATCGTCGCGCAGGCCGGCAAGCTCGGCGCGGTGACGATCGCCACGAACATGGCCGGCCGCGGCACCGACATCATGCTCGGCGGCAACGCGGAGTATCTGGCGCGCGCCGATCTGCGCAAGGCCGGGTACAGCGAGGAGATCATCGCCGAGGCGACCGGCTATGCGGAGACGGAGGACGAGGACATCCTCGCCGCGCGGCAGCTCTATGCCGCGCGCACGGCGGAGCACAAGAAGGTCGTAGATGCGGAAGCGGAGCAGGTTCGCGCGGCGGGCGGTCTGTTCATCGTCGGCACCGAACGGCATGAATCCCGCCGCATCGACAACCAGCTTCGCGGCCGCAGCGGCCGTCAGGGCGACCCCGGCGAGAGCCGCTTCTTCATCGCCATGACGGACGATGTGATGCGTCTGTTCGGCTCGGAGCGCATGATGAACATGATGGAGACGCTCGGCGTGGACGAAGACACGCCGCTGGATCACAAGATGCTCTCCAGCGCCATCGAGCAGGCGCAGAAGACCGTCGAGAGCCGCAACTTCCAGACCCGCAAGAGCGTGCTGGAGTTTGACGACGTCATGAACGTGCAGCGCAACATCATCTATCAGGAGCGCCGCAAGGTGCTCGACGGCGAGGATCTGCAGGAGCAGATCCGCAAGATGATCCACGAGGTCATCACATCCGAGGTCGTGAGCGGCATGGCGGGCGGACATCTGGAGACGCAGCGCCAGCTTGACGAGGTGCTTGCGCCGTTTGAGAAGCTGTTCCTGCGCCCGGGCGAGCTGCAGTACGACGAAAAGGCGCTGCATGCGCTCACAGCGGAGCAGCTCGCGGCGGACGTGCTCGATAAGGCCGAGACGGTGTACGCCGCGCGCGAGGAGGCCTTCGGCCTCCAGCCGGACGGCACGCCGCTCATGCGCGAGCTGGAGCGCGTGGTGCTCCTGCGCGTGGTCGACGAATACTGGATGGATCACCTCGACGGCATGACTGAGCTGCGGCAGGGCATCGGCCTGCGCGCGTACAGCAACATCAAGCCGGTCGATGCGTATAAGGAAGAGGGCTTTGCGATGTTCGAGGCCATGAACAACGGCATCCGCGAGGAGACGGTGCGCCGCCTGTTCACCGTGCGCGTGCGCCGGGAGCAGAAGCTGGAGCGCAAAAGCGTTGCGAAAAACGCCGCGGCCAACGCCGGCGGGGACGACAGCGCGAAAAAGCGCCCCGTCCGCCGCGCGAAGAAGCCGGGGCGCAACGATCCCTGCCCCTGCGGCAAGAAGCGCCCGAACGGGCTCCCGATGAAGTACAAGGACTGCTGCGGACGCAACGAGTGACTGCTCCATGGATTTGATCGAGCACAACCAAAACGGTCTCGTGTACCTGACTGCGCCGGGGATCGCGACAAAGCACGCCTTTTCCACGCGCCTCGGCGGCGTGAGCACGGGCGAGCTGGATAGTCTGAATCTCAGCGTCCGGCGCGGCGACGCGCCGGAGCGCGTGCGGGAAAACTGGGCGCGCCTGTCCGCGGCAGCGGGGATGGATCTCTCCGGCGTCGTTTACGCAAAGCAGATCCACAGCGCAGACGTGCGCATTGCGCAGCCGGAGGATTTGCAGCCGCCGGAGCTGGAGCCGCGCTTTGCGTGCGACGGGTTCGTGACGAACTGCCCTGGTGTGCCGCTGGCGGTGTTCATGGCCGACTGCATCCCCGTGCTGCTGCACGACCCGGCCGCGGGCGTGATCGGCGCGGTGCACTGCGGCTGGCGCGGCTCCGTGCAGGACATCCTCGGCGCGGCTGTGGCGCAGATGCGCACGCTCGGCGCACAGCCGGAGCACATCCACGCGGCCATCGGGCCGGGGATCGGCTTTTGCTGCTTCGAGGTTGGCCCGGAGGTCGTGGCGGGCGTCGAACGGCTCCTCGGCGGCGACACGGACGGTCTGATCCGCTCCAAATCCAACGGAAAATTCATGGCCGATCTCAAGCGTGCGAACGCCCGGCGGCTGACGCAGCTCGGCGTCCCGGCACGGCAGATCGACCGTTCGGAGGCTTGCACCATGTGCAGAGCCGACCAATTCTGGTCCCACAGACTGACCAACGGCAGACGCGGCGTTCAGGCGGCAGTCATCACGCTGTGACGCATCTGCACGCAGCCGACGGAGGGAACATACAGTGAAAAAACGATGGAAACGGCTTTTGCCGTTGGTTCTGGCGGCGGCGCTGCTTCTGAGCTGCTCCGGCTGCGGGAAGAAGGACGAGAGCGCCGGGAGCGGCGGCAGCGATGCGCAGAAGGAGGAGAGCGTCTCCAACTCGGACGGCCTGTTTACGCTCAATTACAGCGCGTCCGCCGGCATGAACCCCTATACGACCACCAACGTCTGGAACCAAGTGGTCGGCCAGCTCGTCTACGAGACGCTGACCGAGGTGGATGAAACCTACACGGCGCAGCCGCGCCTGTTCACGCAGTGGACGACGGAGGACGGCGTCGACTGGGTGTTCACGGTGGACACCACCCGCGTCTTCCACGACGGGCATATCCTCACGGCGCAGGATGCGGCCTATTCCATCCAGTGCGCGCGCGACTCCGGCCTTTATGGCTCGCGCCTGAAGGCAATCGAGGAGGTCGCGGCGCAGGAGGACGGCACGGTGACCATCCGGCTCTCGGCGGCGAACACGCAGCT
The DNA here is from genome assembly GCA_004556965.1 of Clostridiales bacterium. GTDB lineage: Bacteria > Bacillota > Clostridia > Oscillospirales > Oscillospiraceae > CAG-103. The sequence continues at coordinate 252,580 of SFFE01000002.1, forward strand.
TCCCGCGCTGCTGAACGTCCCTGTCATTGAGAACAACGCGCTCGGCAGCGCCTACCCGTACGGCACCGGCCCGTACCGGTATGGCGACGGATATACGAGCTTGGTGCAGGTTGCCGACCATCCTGACGCGGCGTCCATGCCGGTCGATACCATATATTTAAAGGAATACGATTCCATGGAGGACGTCATCAACGCCTTTGACGACGAGCTGCTGGATCTCGCGCTCAACGACCCGACAAGCGACGTCGATCTCAGCTTCAGCAGCGTCAACGAGACGCGGCAGTACAGCACCACAAACCTGCAGTACGTGGGCTTCAACACGAACAGCAGCTTCTTTCTGAATTCCTCCTACCGCGCCGCGCTGCGGTGCGTCGTGGACCGCGCCTATGCGGTGTCCCTGATGGGGGATGCGGCGGTGGCGACGGCGCTGCCGGTGCATCCGGTCAGCTCGCTGTACAACGAGCAGATTGCCGCGGCGATGGAATATGATCTGGACGCCTGCCGCGAGGCGCTCGACCGCTGCAAGGTGGTCGATTACGACGGCGACGGCAAGCGCGAATATCTGGTCGGAGAGACCGATGTGCAGGACATCCGCCTGACCTTCCTGGTGTGCAGCGACAGTGCGCAGAAGACCAGCATGGCGAAAAAGATTGCCGAGGATCTGGAGAGTCTTGGCCTTCCGGTCACGGTGAAGGCGCTCGGCTGGAACGATTATTGCGCTGCGCTGTCCGACGGAAAGTTTGACCTGTATTACGGAGAAGTGAAGCTTACGGCGGACTTTGATCTTTCTTCGCTGCTCACGGCGGGCGGAGAGATGAATTACGGCGGCGTGACAAGCTCTGGCTACAGCGACGTGATCAAGGCCTATCTCGCCGCTCCGGACAGCGAACGGCAGACAGCCTGCGACGCGATGCTGCAGTACGTTGCCGACAACGCCCCCATTTTGCCGGTGTGCTTTGAAAAGCACGAGGTGTGTACGCACCGCGGCACGGTCGGCGGCTTTGCGCCGACGCAGTATAACATCTTTCATAATCTGACGAATTGGACGATTGATCTCACATGAAGCGATGGCTTTCGCAATGTAAGCGATTTCTCACCTATGCGCTCGTCGGCTGCGTGGACACGGGGCTGGACTGGGCGGCATTTACGGCTGTGCATGAGCTGCTGAAGCTGACCGCACCCACGTGTCAGGCGGTCGGGTATCTGGTCGGCGCAATCAGCAGCTATCTGCTCAACGGGCGGATCACCTTCCGCGACGGAAGCGGCGCGCGCTGGCTCCAGTGCATCAAATTCATCACGTGGAACGTGTTTTCCCTGCTGGTCAGCACGGGGCTGATCGCTTTGCTGACTGCGTGGGGGATGAGCGCCTATTGGGCGAAGGTCGGCGTGACGCTGGAGGTCGCGCTGCTGAACTATTTCGGCTATGAACATCTGGTGTTCAAGGTCCGGAAAAATCGGAAAGGGAGCGAAGAAATATGACAGACAGAGATTTGATCAATCTGGCGGCGGAAGCCTCCAAAAAAGCTTATGTCCCGTATTCGCACTTCGCGGTCGGCGCGGCGCTGGAGTGTACCGACGGCACCGTGTTCACCGGCTGCAATGTGGAAAACGCCGCGCTGGGCAGCACCATCTGCGCTGAGCGCACCGCGGCCTGCAAGGCCGTCAGCGAGGGGCACCGCGACTTTGCCCGCATCGCCGTATACGGCGACGGGGAGGGATACTGCTATCCCTGCGGTGCGTGCCGGCAGTTTCTGGCGGAGTTTGCGCCGGAAATGGAGGTGCTCTCTGCGAAAGGCGGCGGGCGCTACGTCAGCTATAAGCTGAGCGAGATGCTGCCCTATACATTTAATTATTAAGCCACGGAGCGGGAGGAACCACGCATGGAATTGGAACAGCTCAGAATTTTTCTGGCCGTGGCCGAGACCAGCAGTTTCACCGGCGCAGCCAAGCGGCTGTTCGTCAGCCATTCGACGACCAGTCGCGCCGTCGCGGCGCTGGAGGCGGAGCTGGGCGCGAAAAGCTCCTGCGCGCGGCGGAGTCTGCGGCGGACGCCGTGAGAGCGGCTGGAACGACCGAAGAACCAATGTAGATTTGCACAAATCTTTCTCAAAAAATTTTGCGAAAACAGAGAAATCCCCCTTGACAAGCAAGGGGGATTTTGATATCTTAGATAAGCGCCTGTGCGTACATGGGCGTATTATGCGATGAAGCGGGAGATTGCGGGGCAAAAACGCTCCGGTAACTTCCGTGGAGTATGTCCGCTGCCGGCCCTGTGCCGGCAGACAATCGGGCGGCTGAGATGACCTGCACTGCGTATATCACCTGTGCGGGACGAGCCGGCGAAAGCCGGTTTGTTTTTCGGACAGGGTTTGATACGCACGGAACGGTGTATGGGAGTCTCATCCGTGCGAATCCATATGGCAGAGCCAATGCTGCCGAACATTTCGTAACGGAGGAAAGAACATGGCAACCGCAAGCAACAAGAAAATGATCCGCATCCGCCTCAAGGCGTACGACCATCAGCTCATCGACAAGGCCGCGGAAAAGATCGTCGAGACCGCAAAGCGCACGGACGCGAAGGTTTCCGGCCCGATCCCGCTGCCGACCAAGACCGAGGTCGTCACCATCCTGCGCGCTGTTCACAAGTACAAGGACAGCCGCGAGCAGTTTGAGCGCCGCACCCACAAGCGCCTGATCGACATCATGAACCCGACCCAGAAGACGGTCGAGGCTCTGATGAATCTGGAGCTGCCCGCCGGTGTGGAGATCGACATCAAGCTGTAAGCAACACCTTATTTTATTAACCCACATCAACAACCCACAGTCCGCAGCTTGCGTATGCGGACGGGTCAAGTCAGCAGCCTCCGGCCAATGAGCCATGCGAGCTGACCAATAACCTGAAGGAGGAAATCATATGAAGAAAGCCATCATCGGCAAAAAGGTCGGCATGACGCAGATCTTCGATGAAGCAGGCAAGGTCGTCCCCGTCACCGTGATCGAGGCGGGCCCCTGCACGGTCACCGCGAAGATGACCAAGGAAAAGGAAGGCTATGACGCCGTCCAGCTCGGCTTTGAAGACATCGCCGAGAAGAAGCTGACGAAGCCGGAAAAGGGTCACCTTGACAAGGCCGGCGTCGGCTACAAGAAGTACCTCAAGGAATTCCGTCTTGAGGACTGCGCATCCGTCAATGTGGGCGATGTCCTGAAGGCCGACGTCTTCGCAGAAGGCGACAAGGTCGACATCACCGGCATCAGCAAGGGCAAAGGCTACGCGGGCGTTGTCAAGCGCTACGGTCAGGGCCGTACCCCCACCACGCACGGCGGCGGCCCGGTCCACAGACATGCAGGCTCCATGGGCTCCAGCACCGATCCTTCCCGCATTTTCCCGGGCAAGAAGCAGGCTGGCCACATGGGCGTTGATCAGGTCACGGTGCAGAACCTCGACGTTGTCAAGGTCGATCCGGAGCTGAACATGATCGTGATCCGCGGCGCGATTCCCGGCCCGAAGGGCGGCATCGTCTACCTGAAGAGCACGGTGAAGACCGCGGTCGTCAAGAAGGGCGACGCCGGCATCAGCCACAACCCGCAGAAGGCGTCCGGCCGCAACCCGCAGAAGGCCTCTGCAAGAAAATAACGAGAGGAGAGAAAAACAATGCCGAAAGCAATTATGTACAACATGGCTGGCGAGCAGGTCGGCGAGGTTGCGCTCTCCGAAGCTGTTTTCGGGGTCGAGCCCAACGAATCCGTGCTGCATGATTCTGTTAAGAATCATCTGGCCAACTGCCGTCAGGGCACGCAGAGCGCTCTGACGAAAGGCGAAGTTTCCTACACCACCGCGAAGCCCTGGCGTCAGAAGGGCACGGGCCGCGCCCGCGCCGGCTACAAGGGTTCTCCCGTATGGACGCACGGCGGCGTCGCGTTTGCACCGAAGCCGCGTGATTACAGCTACACGCTCAACAAGAAGGTCAAGAGACTGGCGCTGAAGAGCGCGCTGTCCGCGAAGGCTGCCGCGAGCGAGATCGTCGTGATCGACGGTCTGCACGTCGAAGAGATCAAGACCGCCCCGTTCAAGGCGTTCCTCGATAAGATCGGCGTTTCCGGCAAGACGCTGCTGGTCACCGAGGCCGTTGACGAGAAGGTCATCAAGAGCTCCCGCAACATCCCCGGCGTGTCCAGCACCATCGCAACCATCCTCAGCCCCTACATGATCCTGAACAACCGCGTTCTGGTCATTGACAAGGCTGCGCTCCAGAAAATCGAGGAGGTGTACGCATAATGAGAACCGCTTACGACGTCATTCTCCGCCCGATCATCACCGAGCAGTCGATGGAAGACCTCGACATCAAAAAGTACGTGTTCGAAGTTGCCCGTGACGCCGGAAAGATCGAGATCAAAAAGGCGATCGAAGAGATCTTCGACGTCAAGGTCATCAAGGTGACCACCACTACCATCCGCCCCAAGGAAAAGCGCGTCGGAGCCAATCCCTCCGGCATGACCGCTACCCGCAAAAAGGCTGTGGTCAAGCTCTCCGCCGATTCGAAGAACATCGAGATCTTCGAGGGCATGGTGTAAGGGAGGAGAACAACAATGTCTATTAAAACCTATAAACCCACCACGCCTACCCGCAGACACATGACCGTCTCCGGCTTCGACGGCGTCGACAAGCACGCGAAGCCCCAGAAGGAGCTGGTGGAAGTTCTCAAGAAGAACGCCGGCCGCAACAGCTACGGCCGCATCACCGTCCGCCATCAGGGCGGCGGCAACCGCAAAAAGTACCGCATCATCGACTTCAAGCGCAACAAGCTCGACATGAGCGCGAAGGTCCTGCGTCTGGAGTACGACCCGAACCGCAGCGCGTTTATCGCCCTGCTCGAGTATGAAGACGGCGAACGCCGCTACATTCTCGCGCCCGTCGGCCTCGCCGCCGGCGATACGGTGCTCGCGTCCGCCGCGGCCGATATCAAGCCGGGCAACGCCCTGCCGCTGTCGAACATCCCGGTCGGTACCGTGATCCACAACATCGAGCTTTACCCCGGCAAGGGTGCGCAGCTCGTCCGCTCCGCCGGCGTTGCAGCACAGCTCATGGCGAAGGAAAACGGCATGGCGACCGTCCGCCTGCCCTCCGGCGAGTACCGCAAGGTCCGCCTCAACTGCATGGCGACGATCGGTCAGGTCGGCAACGTCGATCACGCGAACGTCTCCATCGGCAAGGCCGGCCGCAAGCGCCACATGGGCATCCGCCCGACCGTCCGCGGTTCCGTCATGAACCCGTGCGACCACCCGCACGGCGGCGGCGAAGGCAAATCGCCTGTCGGCCGTCCCGGCCCGGTCACCCCGTGGGGCAAGCCGGCTCTGGGTTACAAGACCCGCAAGAAAAAGAACCAGACCGACAAGTTCATTGTCAAGCGCCGTAACGCGAAGTAAGGAGGGGACAGTTAATGAGCAGAAGTATCAAAAAAGGCCCGTTCGCCGCTCCGGAGCTCCTGAAGCGCGTCGACGCCATGAACAAGGCCGGCGAGAAGAAGGTCGTCAAGACCTGGAGCCGCGCCTCCACCATTTTCCCGTCCTTTGTCGGACACACCATCGCTGTCCACGACGGACGCCGCCACGTGCCGGTGTACATCACCGAGGACATGGTCGGCCACAAGCTGGGCGAGTTTGCGCCCACGCGTACGTTCCGCGGCCACGCTGGCAGCAAGACCGGCGGTAAGTAAGGGGGAGGAAACATGGAAGAAAAGAAAACTGCACGGGCGCAGCTCATGTATGCCCGCATTGCTCCCCGCAAGGTTCAGATCGTCTGCGATATGATCCGCGGTCAGGACGCCAAGATCGCCGAAGCTTATATGGCGAACACGCCGAAGGCCGGCTGCGAGCTCATGCTCAAGCTCCTCAAGAGCGCATGTGCCAACGCGGAGAACAATTTTGAAATGGACCCTGACAACCTCTACGTCGCCGAGGCGTATGCCACGGCCGGCCCCATCCTCAAGAGAGGCCGTCCGAGAGCACAGGGCCGTATGTACCGCATCAACAAGCGCACCAGCCACATCACCATCGTCGTGGCTGAGAAAGAGTAAGGGAGGAGGCAGAATATGGGACAGAAAGTTAATCCGCACGGCATGCGCGTCGGCGTCATCAAGGACTGGGATTCCCGCTGGTACGCACGCGATGAAAAGGTCGGCGATCTGATCGTCGAAGACTACAAGATCCGTCAGTATCTGAAGAAGACCCTGTATTCCGCAGGCGTCCCCACCATCGAGATCGAGCGCGACAGCGCGAAGGTCCGCATCTATATCCACTGCTCCCGTCCGGGCGTTGTCATCGGCAAGGGCGGCACGGAGATCGAGCGCATCCGCCTGTCCGTTGAGAAGATGATCGGTAAGCCGGTCGCCCTCTCCATCGTCGAAGTCCGCACGCCGGACACCAATGCCCAGCTCGTCGCTGAGAACATCGCGGCGCAGCTCGAAAAGCGCATCGGCTTCCGCCGCGCCATGAAGAACGCCATGGGCCGCGCCATGAGAATGGGCGCCCGCGGCATCAAGATCATGTGCTCCGGCCGCCTGGGCGGTGCTGAAATTGCCCGCACCGAGTGCTATCACGAAGGCACCATTCCGCTGCAGACCATCCGTGCCGACATCGAGTACGGCTTCGCAGAAGCTGCGACCACGTACGGCCGCGTCGGCGTGAAGGTTTGGATCTACAAAGGCGAGATCCTTTCCCAGACGCTGCGCACCACCCCGCGCACGATGGATCTGAACAAGCGCGACGACCGTCGCCGCGACCGCCGTGACGGCGACCGCAGAGGCGGCAACCGCGGCGGCTACAACCGTGATCGCCGCGACGGCAACCGTCAGGGCGGCTATCGCCAGGGCGCCGGCCAGAACGGCCCGCGTCAGGGCGGCTACCAGGGTGGCAACCGTCCGCAGGGCGGCTACAACCGCGGTCCCCGTCCGGCTGCTCCTGCAGCACCCGCTGCACCCAAGGAAGGAGGCAAAGACTAATGCTGATGCCGAAAAGAGTGAAATACCGCAGAGTCCAGCGCGGTCGTATGACCGGCAAGGCCACCCGCGGTAACACCGTTACGTATGGCGAATTCGGCCTGCAGGCTGTTGAGCCGTCCTGGATCACTTCCAACCAGATCGAAGCGGCCCGTGTCGCCATGACCCGCTACACCAAGCGCGGCGGTCAGGTTTGGATCAAGATCTTCCCCGACAAGCCGGTGACGCAGAAGCCCGCCGAGACCCGTATGGGTTCCGGTAAGGGTTCTCCTGAGTACTGGGTTGCCGTTGTGAAGCCCGGCAGAGTTCTGTTTGAGATGGCTGGCGTTCCGGAAGAGGTCGCCCGCGAGGCGCTGCGTCTGGCCAGCCACAAGCTGCCCTGCAAGACGAAGATCGTCAAGAAGGGCGAGACTGAGAATGGTGGTGAATAAAGATGAAGGCAAGTGAAATTCGCTCCATGTCCCCCGCTGAGCTGGAGAGCAAGCTGGTGGAACTGAAGAAGGATCTGTTCATGCTCCGTATGCAGCACGCTACCAATCATCTTGACAACCCCGTTAAGATTTCTGCTGTGCGTCGCGACATTGCCCGAGTCAAGACCGTGCTCCGCGAAAAGCAGCTCGAGCAGTGAGGAGGTAAGTGAGAATGAACGAAATGAGAACGACTTCCCGCAAGACCCGTGTCGGCAAGGTTGTTTCCGACAAGATGGATAAGACCGTCGTTGTGACCGTGGAAGACCACGTCGCACACAAGACGTATAAGAAGATCATCGGCAGAACGTACCGCCTGAAGGCACATGACGAGAACAACGAGTGCCACGTCGGTGATATCGTTCGCGTGATGGAGACCCGCCCCCTGTCCAAGGACAAGAGATGGCGCGTGGTCGAAATCGTGGAAAAGGCGAAGTAAGGAGGCAACAATATGATTCAGCAGGAAAGTTATCTGAAGGTTGCCGACAATACCGGCGCCAAGGAAATCAAGTGCATCCGCGTTCTCGGCGGATCGAAGCGTAAATACGCCAGCATCGGCGACGTGATCGTGGCTTCCGTGCGCAAGGCTGCCCCCGGCGGCTCTGTGAAGAAGGGCGATGTCGTGAAGGCTGTCGTCGTTCGCACCAGCAAGGCTGTCCGCCGCGCGGACGGCACCTATGTCCGGTTCGACGACAATGCGGCTGTGCTGATCAACGGCGAAGACAAAAACCCCCGCGGCACCCGTATTTTTGGGCCCGTCGCCCGTGAGCTGCGCGACAGCGACTTCATCAAGATCCTGTCCCTGGCTCCCGAAGTCATTTGAGGAGGGCGCATCATGAACATCAAAAAAGACGATAAAGTGGTTGTCCTGTCCGGCAAGGACAAGGGCAAGGAAGGCAAAGTCCTTTCCGCCGATCCCAAGGGCATGAAGGTTGTTGTCGAGGGCGTCAATGTTGCGACCAAGCATCAGAAGCCCAGAAAGCAGGGAGAAGAGGGCGGCATCATCAAGGTCGAGACCCCCATCTATGCCTGCAAGGTTCAGCTCGTTTGCCCGAAGTGCGGCAAAGGCACCCGCGTCGCCCATAAGATCACGGACGGCAAGAAAGCCCGCGTCTGCAAGAAGTGCGGCGCAGAACTGTAAGGAAAGGAGAGACTGAAATGCCTACGATGAAGACCAAGTATGCGCAGGAAGTCGCTCCTGCGCTGATGGAAAAGTTCCAGTATAAGAGCGTCATGCAGATTCCGAAGATCGACAAGATCGTGGTATCCGTCGGCTGCGGCGATTGCAAGGACAATGCCAAGGCTCTGGAAGCCGTGATTAAGGACATCACCGCGATCACCGGCCAGAAGGCCGTTGCCACCGTTGCCAAGAAGAGCGTTGCAAACTTCAAGCTCCGCGAAGGCATGCACGTCGGCGTCAAGGTCACGCTGCGTCAGGATCGCATGTGGGAGTTCCTCGACAGACTGTTCAACGTGGCGCTGCCCCGTGTCCGCGACTTCCGCGGCATCTCCGCCGACGCGTTCGACGGCAGAGGCAACTACAGCCTCGGCCTGAAGGAGCAGATCATCTTCCCGGAAATCGAGTACGACAAGATCGAGAAGCTCCGCGGCATGAACATTGCCATCATCACCACCGCGCAGACCGACGAAGAGGCACGCGAGCTGCTGAAGCTCATGGGCGCTCCGTTCGTCACCAACGCTTAAAGGAGGAGAAGAAGAATGGCTAAGAAATCTATGATTCTCAAGCAGCAGGCGCCTGCAAAGTTCTCCACCCGCAAGTACAACCGCTGCAAGATCTGCGGCCGTCCGCACGCGTATCTGCGCAACTACGGCATCTGCCGTATCTGCTTCCGCGAACTGGCTTATAAGGGCCAGATCCCCGGCGTCCGCAAGGCCAGCTGGTAAATTTCGCGTCACTCATCGTGAGCCGCGCTTGCTGTACACAAAGTACAGCGGCGCGCGGCGCACTTCGATTGACACGAAATTCCCGGCGAAGCAACCAGTCAATTCCGCCACGCTGGTCTGGATTGCAGTGTGACGTATTGAAAGATACCCCCGCGCCCAGTTACCGAGCTGCCGCAGTAAGACACCTGCCAGTCCCGGTAACGCTCTAAAATTCTTTGGTTCTTTCTTATAAGAAAGAACAGGGATGACGAAAGGCCACAGGGAATCAAGCATTCATGTGGAACCTCGCCGCCCAAACCGAACATCGGTAACTCTAATAAGGAGGAAACAAACACTATGCAGATCACTGACCCCATTGCAGATATGCTGACCCGCATCCGCAACGCCGGCTGTGCAAGGCATGACACCGTGGATATCCCGAACTCCAAGATGAAGAAGGCAATCGCCGAGATTCTTCTGGAGGAAGGCTACATCAAGAGCTTCCAGCTCATTGATGACGGCACGCAGGGCGTTATCCGCATCACCCTGAAGTATCTCCCCGGAAAAGAGAAGGCGATCCAGGGCCTTCGCAGAGTCTCCAAGCCCGGTCTGCGTGTCTACGCCGGCGCTGACGAGCTGCCGCAGGTGCTCCGTGGCCTCGGCATCGCAATCATCTCCACTTCCAAGGGCATCATGACCGACAAGAAGGCGCGCGCGCTGCATGTCGGCGGCGAAGTCCTTGCGTTCGTGTGGTAAGGGAGGTACAGACATGTCTAGAATTGGTAGAGCTCCCATTGAACTCCCGGCAGGCGTGGAATTCACCTGCAATGACAAGCACGTCACCGTCAAGGGCCCGAAGGGCGTTCTGGAGATGGACGTTGTTCCGGAAATCGACGTCACCGTCGAGGGCAACGTTGTCCACGTCACCCGCCCCTGCGATGAGAAGAAGTACCGCTCTCTGCACGGCCTGACCCGCACGCTGATCCACAACATGGTCGTCGGCGTGACCGAAGGCTTCTCCAAGACGTTGGAGATCAACGGCGTTGGCTACAGAGCGGCGAAGGAAGGCACCAACCTTGTGATGAACCTCGGTTATTCGCACACGGTCACCGTCGCCGAGACCGACGACATCAAGATCGACGTTCCGAATCCGAACCAGGTCGTAATCAAGGGAATTGACAAGCAGAAGGTCGGCCAGTTTGCAGCAGAAGTTCGTATGAAGAGACCGCCGGAGCCGTACAAGGGCAAGGGCATCAAGTATGATTACGAGCATATCCGCCGCAAAGAAGGCAAGACCGGCGCGAAGTAATTGGAGGTGTGCCTGAATGATTAAAAGACCGAATACAAAAGCGCAGCGCGTCAAGCGTCACCAGCGTGTCCGCGGTAAGGTTTCCGGCACTGCCGAGAGACCGCGCCTGAGCGTGTTCCGCAGCGAGAATCACATTTATGCCCAGATCATCGACGACGTGGCCGGCAGCACGCTGTGCTCCGCCTCCACCGTGGAAAAGGGCTTTGAAGGCAACGGCGGCAACTGCGAAGCCGCTGCGAAGATCGGCAAGCTCATCGCCGAGCGCGCCGTGGCAAAGGGTATTGAGGAAGTCGTGTTTGACCGCGGCGGCAATATCTATCACGGCCGTGTCAAGGCACTGGCAGATGGCGCCCGCGAGGGCGGCCTGAAGTTCTAACGGGAGGAGGAAACGAAATGGCATATAACAATGACAGACGGGATCGCCGCAACCGCGACGAGGAACCCCAGGAATTCACCGAAAAAGTCGTTGCCCTGAACCGCGTTTCCAAGACCGTTAAGGGCGGCCGCGTTATGAAGTTCTCCGCTCTGGTCGTCGTTGGCGACGGCAAGGGCCGCGTCGGATACGGTCTCGGCAAGGCTGCCGAAGTTTCCGAAGCGATCCGCAAGGGTCTGGAGGATGCGAAGAAGAACCTGTGCACGATCACGCTGCAGGGTACCACCATTCCGCACGAAGTCATCGGCGAGTTCGGCGCTGGCAGAGTTCTGCTCAAGCCCGCCGCACCCGGTACCGGCGTGATCGCCGGCGGCGCTGTCCGTGCCGTGGTGGAAGCAGCCGGCATCCGCGACATCCGTACGAAGTGCCTGCGCTCCAACAACCCCGCAAACGTCATCGCTGCCACGATGCAGGGTCTGAAGTCTCTGCGCAACGCCCAGCAGGTCGCTGTTTACAGAGGCAAGACCGCTGAAGAAATTCAGGGTTAAGGAGGGGCAGACATGGCAAATCTGAAGATTAAGCTCGTCAAGAGCCTCAACGGCAGACTGGATAAGCACATTGCGACTGCTTACTCCCTCGGCCTGCACAAGATCGGCAACGAGACGGTGCAGCCCGATAACCCGCAGACCAGAGGTAAGATCGCCAAGATCGGCTATCTGCTTCAGGTCACCGAAGTTGAATGAAGGAGGGCCCCAAAATGAATATCAACGAACTGTCTCCTGCAGTGGGCTCCACCCATGTAGCAAAGCGCAAGGGCCGCGGCCACGCGACCGGCAACGGCAAGACCGCAGGCCGTGGTCACAAGGGCCAGAAGGCCCGCAGCGGCGGCGGCGTGCGCATCGGCTTCGAAGGCGGCCAGATGCCTCTGGCGCGCCGCATCCCGAAGCGCGGCTTCCACAACATTTTTGCAAAACCGCTGGAGAGCGTAAACATCTCCGCACTCAACAAGTTCGAGGATGGCGCTGTTGTTGACGCGCAGGCGCTGCTGGACGCGCACGTGCTGTCCAAGTGCACCTACGGCGTGAAAATCCTCGGCAACGGCGAGCTGACCAAGAAGCTCACCATCAAGGCTTCCGCTTTCTCGGAATCTGCCAAGGCGAAGATCGAGGCTGCAGGAGGAAAGGCTGAGGTGGTGTAAGGTGCTCCAGACATTCCGTAATGCATGGAGAATTGAGGAACTGCGCAAGAAGATCCTCTTTACACTTCTGATTATCCTGCTTTACCGTCTCGGCAATGCCGTACCCGTGCCTTTCGTCGATACTGCGCTGCTGCAGCAGTACTTCGACTACAACAACCTGCAAAACACCGTTTTGGGCCTGTATAACGTCATGTCCGGCGGCGCGTTCTCGCAGGCAACCATTTTCGCACTGTCCATTCAGCCGTACATCAACGCCTCCATCATCATTCAGCTCCTGTGCATCGCGATTCCCGCGCTGGAGCGTCTGCAGAAGGAAGGCGGCGAGGAAGGCAAGAAGAAGATCGCCAGCATCACCCGCTACAGCACGGTGGCCATCGGTCTGCTTCAGGGCTTTGCGTACTATATGCTCATGAAAAACCAGTCCCTCATCGTGGCGGACTATGCGTCCAATGTCTGGTCGGCGATCGTCATCATCCTGACCTTCACCTCCGGCTCGGCCATCATCATGTGGCTGGGTGAGCAGATCACGGAGTTCGGCATCGGCAACGGCATCTCGATCATCCTGTTTGCGAGCATCGTGTCCCGCTTCCCGACGTCGATCATCACCCAGATCAGCAACGTCGCTTCCGGCGACCTTGCCTGGTGGCTTCTGCTGCTCATGTATCTTGGCGCGCTGCTGCTGATCGTGCTGATCGTGCTGGTGAACGACGCGGAGCGCCGCATTCCGGTGCAGTACTCCAAGCGCGTTGTCGGCCGCAAGATGTACGGTGGACAGTCCACGCACCTTCCCATGAAGGTGAACATGTCCGGCGTTCTGCCGATCATCTTTGCGCAGTCCATCGCGTCCCTGCCGGCCACGGTTTGTGCGTTCAAGACCTCGTGGCAGCACAGTTGGGTCATGGAGCATATCTTTGGTCTTGATACCTGGCCGTACGCGGTCATGTACTTCCTGCTGATCATCTTCTTCAGCTACTTCTATTCCACCATTCAGTTCAACCCCATCGAGGTGGCGAACAACCTGAAGAAGAATGGTGGGTTCATCCCGGGCTTCCGCGCAGGCAAGCCGACCAGCGACTTCATCCAGAAGGTGCTCAACAAGATCACCCTGTTCGGCGCCATCTATCTGGGCATCGTCGCGGTCGTACCCATCATCATCAGCGCCGTTTCCAGTGCGCCGGAGTTGACGGGTATTTCCCTGGGCGGTACGTCCATCATCATCGTTGTCGGTGTTGCGCTTGAAACCGTCCGCGCGCTCGAAGCGCAGATGCTGATGCGCAACTACAAGGGATTCCTCAGCTAATAGGAGGCGGAACATTATGAAGCTTGTACTGTTAGGCGCGCCCGGCGCGGGCAAAGGAACTCAGGCGGAGATCTTCAGCAAGATGCTCTCCATCCCCACGATCTCTACCGGCAATATCCTGCGCGCGGCCATGAAAAATGGCACGCCCGTGGGACTGAAAGCAAAGGAATATGTGGAAAGCGGCAAGCTCGTTCCGGACGATGTGATCATCGGCATCGTCTGCGAGCGTCTGGCTGAGCCCGACTGCGCGAATGGCTACATTCTCGACGGTATGCCGCGCACGATCCCGCAGGCGGAGGCGCTGGAGACCAACGGCATCGAGGTCGACTGTGCCCTGTCCATCGAGATTGCGGACGAGGTCATCATCGAGCGCATGTCCGGCCGCAGAACCTGCAAGGACTGCAGCGCGACGTTCCACATTGTCTCCAACCCGCCCAAGGTCGAGGGCAAATGCGACTTCTGCGGCGGAGAACTGACCATCCGCAAGGACGACGCTCCGGAGACCGTCAAGGCCCGTCTGGACGTCTACCACGCTGAAACGGAGCCGCTTAAGGGCTTCTATGCACAGCGTGGCAAGCTTGTGGCCGTGGACAATCAGCCGACCATTGAGGCCACCACGGAAGCGATCAAGAAAGCTCTGGGGCTCGAATGATTATCATCAAGTCTCCGAGAGAAATTGACCTCATGCGTCAAGCCGGAAAAATCACCGCTGGCGCGCGCACCATCGCGCGCCAGATGGTGGAACCCGGCGTTACCACCCAGCAGATCGACCGTGAGGTGCACAAGTTCATCACGAAATCGGGTGCGGCGCCGTCGTTCCTCAACTATGGGGGCTTCCCGGCAAGCGCGTGCATTTCGGTCAATGATGAGATCATCCACGGCATCCCCGGACCGCGCGTCATCCACGAGGGCGACATTGTCAGCCTTGACGTGGGCGCAAAGTACAAGGGCTTCAACGGCGACTGTGCCGGCACGTTCCCGTGCGGAACGTGCTCGGAGGAGGCTATGCGCCTCATCGAAGTCACCCGGCAGAGCTTCTTCGAGGGGATCAAGTTCGCCAAAGAGGGCTGCCGCATCTCCGATATCGGCCACGCCATTCAGGAATATGTCGAACGCTTCGGCTATTCTGTGGTGCGCGAGTATGTCGGGCACGGTGTGGGCGCAAAGCTCCACGAAGCGCCGGAAATCCCGAACTACGGCAAACCCGGCCACGGTCCGCGCTTGGTAAAGGGCATGACGATCGCGGTCGAGCCGATGGTCAACATCGGCGGGGTGGAGGTTCGGGTGCTGGACAATGACTGGACTGTGGTCACGGCGGACGGAAGCCTTTCCGCCCACTATGAGAACACGATCCTCATCACGGACGGCGAACCGGAAATTTTAACGATCGCAGACGACATTTGACGGAGCGGAAACGCCCGTACAAACCACAGGAGGTTCAATCAGTTTGGCAAAAGACGATGTAATCGAGCTTGAGGGCACGGTCGTCGAATCCCTGCCCAACACGATGTTCCAGGTGGATATCGGCAACGGCCATATCATCCTGGCGCACATTTCCGGAAAGCTCCGGATGAATTTTATCAGGATCCTCCCCGGTGATAAGGTAACGGTGCAGATGTCGCCCTACGACCTGACCCGCGGCCGCATCACATGGAGAAGCAAGTAGGAGGTTAAGAAATGAAAGTCAGACCGAGTGTCAAGCCCATGTGCGAGAAGTGCAAGATCATCAAGCGCAAGGGCAAAGTCATGGTAATTTGCGAAAACCCCAAGCACAAGCAGAGACAGGGTTAAGGAACTGATCCTGTAAAGTCCTCACACATCCCGCGCCAGAAGGTCGGCTCCCTCCGGCGGGAGTAAGCCGCCTCCTTTTTGAGTGCGGAATCCAAAAAATTCGAAAGGAATGATCGAATAAGATGGCACGTATCGCCGGCGTTGACCTGCCCAAGGACAAGAGAATTGAAATTGGCCTGACCTACGTTTATGGTATCGGCAGAACCAGCGCAAAGAAAATTCTTGAAATGACCGGAATCAATCCTGACACCCGCGTTAAGGACCTCACCGATGAGGAAGAGGCCAAGATCCGTGAATGCATTGACCACAACTTCATCGTCGAAGGCGACCTGCGCCGCAGCGTGGCGCTGGACATCAAGCGCCTGACGGAGATCGGCTGCTACCGCGGCATGCGCCACAGAAAGGGCCTTCCGGTCCGCGGCCAGCGCAGCAAGACCAACGCGCGTACGCGCAAGGGTCCGAAACGCACGATCGCCAATAAGAAGAAGTAAAGGAGGGATATGAAATGGCAACTGCAGCAAAAGGCAAGAAAGTAAGAACCCGCCGCAAAGAGCGCAAGAACATCGAAAAGGGAGCCGTTCATATCAGCTCTTCGTTCAACAACACGATGGTCACCATCACCGATCCCCAGGGTAACGCAATCTCCTGGGCGTCCGCAGGTGGCATGGGCTTCCGCGGAAGCAAGAAGTCTACCCCCTTCGCAGCGCAGACCGCCGCTGAGACGGCTGCCAAGGCTGCCATGGAGCACGGCCTGAAGACGGTCGAAGTCTTCGTCAAGGGCCCCGGCTCCGGACGTGAAGCCGCGATCCGCGCCCTCCAGACCGCCGGTCTTGAGGTCACCATGATCAAGGACGTCACCCCGATCCCGCACAACGGCTGCCGTCCCCCGAAGCGCCGTCGCGTCTGATTGAAGGAGGTAAGAAATTATGGCTAGATATACCGAAGCTGTCTGCCGCCAGTGCCGCAGAGAGGGCCAGAAGCTCTTCCTGAAGGGCGACAGATGCTACACCCAGAAGTGCGCAATCGACTGCAGATCTTACGCCCCCGGCCAGCACGGCCAGGGCCGCAGCAAGACCTCTGAGTATGGTTCTCAGCTGCGTGAGAAGCAGAAAGTCCGCCGTTACTACGGCGTTCTGGAAAAGCAGTTCCGCGGTTACTTTGTCATGGCTGAAAAGCGCCCCGGCATGACCGGCGAGAACCTGCTCTCCATTCTGGAGACCCGCCTGGACAATGTGGTTTACCGTCTCGGCTTTGCAATGAGCCGCGCCGAAGCCCGCCAGCTCGTTTCCCACGGACACTTCACCGTCAATGGCCGCAAGGTCAACATCCCCAGCTTCCTGGTCAAGCCGGGTATGGTTATTACTCTGAAGGACTCCAGCAAGAGCCTCGAAAAGATCAAGGCGAATGTGGAAGCCAATGCGTCCCGCCCCGCCCCGAAGTGGCTGGACTATGACGCGGCCAACCTGATCGCCAAGGTCGTCGCGCTCCCCGCGAGAGACGACATTGATCTGCCTGTCGAGGAACACCTGATCGTCGAGCTGTATTCCAAGTAATAAAGAGACCCTCAAATTGGTAAGCTGACAACCGCAGCGTCTGGACAGACGCATGAATACAATAAGGAGGGTTTAGTCGAAATGATTGAAATAGAAAAGCCGCGCATCGAATGCATCGAGTCTCCGGAGGACGCGTCCTACGGCAAGTACGTCATCGAACCTCTGGAACGCGGCTATGGCACGACGCTGGGCAACTCTCTGCGCAGAGTTCTGCTCTCTTCTCTCCCCGGCACCGCCGCGACCTCCATCCGCATCGCAGGCGTGCAGCATGAGTTTTCCACGATCCCCGGCGTCAAGGAAGACGTCACCGAGATCGTGCTGAACATCAAGAGCATCATTGCCCGCCTGCACTGTGACGGTCCCAAGACCGTTTACATCGAGGCAGCCGGCGAGTGCGAAGTGACTGCGGGCGACATTAAGACCGACAGCGAGGTCGAGATCCTCAATCCCGACCAGCACATTGCCACCCTCGGCCCGGACGGCGCGCTCTCCATGGAGATCACGCTCGGCCACGGCAGAGGCTATGTCCCTGCAGAAAAGAATAAGAGCACGCAGCAGGTGATCGGCACGATCCCGGTGGACTCCATCTACGCGCCGGTCCTGAAGGTCAACTACGCCGTTGAAAACACCCGTGTGGGCAACCAGACGGACTTCGACAAGCTGACCATCGAGGTTTGGACCGATAAGACCATCTCCGCGCGGGATGCGCTCTCCCTCGGCGCCAAGATCCTCTGCGACCACTTCACGCTGTTCACCGACCTGTCCGATACCATCGGCAGCCGCAGCACGGTCGTGGAGAAGGAAGTCAAGCAGCCGGACACCGTCATGAAGATGACGATCGAAGAGCTGGATCTCTCGGTGCGGAGCTTCAACTGCCTGAAGCGTGCAAACATCAACACTGTGGAAGACCTTACGAACAAGACGCAGGAAGAGATGATCAAGGTGCGCAACCTTGGCCGCAAGTCTCTGGAAGAGGTCGAGCACAAGCTTGCAATGATGGGCCTGTCCCTTGCAAGCGATGAAAATCAGTAATAACCAGTTACTCTTACAAGGAGGAAAACCGATATGCCCGGAACAAGGAAACTCGGTAAGACCACCGATCAGCGCAGAGCAATGCTGCGCCAGCAGGTGACCGACCTGCTCGACCTTGGCCGCATGGAGACGACCGTCTACCGTGCCAAGGAGATCGCGCCTCTGGCCGAGAAAATGATTACCCTTGGCAAGAAGAAGGACATGGCCGCCTATCGTCAGGCGCTGGCCTTCATCACCCGCGAGGACGTTGCCAAGAAGGTGTTCGATACGATTGCCCCTGGCTATGCCGAGCGCAACGGCGGTTATACCCGCATCACCCGCATCGGCACCCGCCGCGGCGATGCTGCCGAGATGGCTGTTATCGAACTCGTGTAATGCACAATGAAAAACACCGCTTCCATTGGAAGCGGTGTTTTTTGCGCTTGTGTGCCATCGGAATTTGCAGTACAATGCGGATAACAGAAACGATCCAATCAAGGAGGAGAACAACATGAAGCAATATGTCGTAGATGCGTTTACCGACAAGGTGTTCGCGGGCAACCCCGCTGCTGTTTGCGTCATGGACGCATGGTTGCCGGACGAGCTGATGATGAAGATCACGCGGGAAAACAACCTGTCCGAGACGGCGTTTGCCGTGCCGGAGGGCGAGGGCTACCGTCTGCGGTGGTTCACGCCGGGCGGCGAGATCGACCTCTGCGGCCACGCGACGCTCGCAGCGGCATACGTCATCACGCGTTTTGTGCAGCCGGAGCTGACCACTGTACGGTTCAAGACGCTGAGCGGTACGCTCACGGTTGTGAAAGACGGCGATCTGTTTGCAATGGACTTTCCCGCCTACGAGCTGCGCCCGGTGCCGGTCACGGATGCGATGGAGCAGGCCATCGGCGCGCGACCGCTGGAAGCGTATATGGGACGCGACCTGCTGTGCGTCATGGATTCGGAGGAGACCGTGCGCGGCAAAGACCCCGACCAGACGCAGCTTCTTTCGCTCGACGGTCTGCTGCTGCACACGACGGCGCAGGGGAAGAACTTTGACTGCGTGTCCCGCTCGTTTGCGCCGAAGCTGAACGTACCGGAAGACCCGGTCTGCGGCTCTGGCCACTGCCACATCCTGCCCTATTGGGCGAAGCAGTACGGCAGGGACGAACTGGTAGCCTATCAGGCGTCGCGCCGCGGCGGCGTGGTGTATGGCAAGCTGGCGGGCGACCGTGTCACGCTCAGCGGTAAGGCTGCGCTGTACGCCGAAGCCGAAATCCACATCGAGCAGGCATAACAGCCGCGGTGAGAAGGCCGCACCATTCCGGTGCGGCCTTTGCGTTATTCCCAGTAGCCGGAGATGCCGTCCGGCGCCATAGGCTTGCTGTGGGGGACAGGCTCATGGGAGCGCTCCTTGCCGCGCTTGTCGTGCCCGGTCGGGACGGGTGCGGGCTGGCGCGCGCCCTTTTTGTGCGGCTTCATCAGACCACCCCCAGAATGCAGAGAATCAGCCCGTAGATCACGCTGGCACTGATGCCGAACACGATGACCGGCCCTGCAATGGTGAAGATCTTGACCGCAAGGCCTGTGACATAGCCCTCGGTCTTGAACTCCAGCGCGGGGGATACGACCGAGTTGGCAAAGCCGGTGATCGGCACGAGCGAGCCGGCTCCGGCGAAGCGCGCGATATCGTCATACAGCCCAAGGCCGGTCAGCAGCGCGCCGAGAAACACCAGCGTGATCGAACACCACGTCGCGGCGGTCTGTTCGGTCGCGCCCCAGTAGAGGTAGAGATTCGTCAGCCCCTGCCCAATGGCGCAGATCAGCCCGCCGATCAGAAACGCCCGCAGCAGGTCGGGCCAGAACGGCGACGGCGGCGACAATTTTTTTACGTATTGCGCATATTCCTCGTTGTTCATCTTCAACGCAATCAACTCCTGCTGTCAGTATGGCGGATGCGCAGAATTTTATGCAAAAAACCTGCTGCTGCAAAAAATGCAGCGGCAGGTTTTCAACGTCATGCCAGGGAAACGCCCTCCAGCGTCAACAGCGCCTTTTTCAAGGCCAGCCCGCCGGCGTAGCCGGTCAGACTTCCGTTCGCGCCGATGACGCGGTGGCAGGGAATGAGGATGGCGATGGGATTTCGGTTGTTTGCCATGCCAACGGCGCGGCAGGCCTTCGGATTGCCCACGGCTGCGGCAATTTGCGCATAGGTGCGCGTTTCCCCGAAGGGAATGGCGCGCAGCGCGTCCCAGACGGCGCGCTGAAACGGCGTCCCTTTTGGGGCGAGCGGGAGATCAAAGGTCGTGCGTACGCCCGCGAAATACGCCTGAAGCTGCGCTTCAGCCTCGTCCAGAAGGGGAGAGACGTCATTTGCGCCGGGCGCGCCGCCAAAGCGCAAGCCGGTGATCTGACAGGCTTCCTCCGTCAGCGTCAGTGCGCCGATGGGCGAAACAATCGTTCGTGTTTTCATCGTTCATCCATCCAAAGAGAGATTGTCAATACCGTTTTTCTCAAATTCATCCAGATAGGCGTCCATACGCGCGGCCAGCTCCGGATCCTCTTCCGGTGTGCTGTCGATGCAGTTGAGATCGCGGCGCGCCAGTTCCTCGGCCAGAATGTCGAAGAACACTGCGTCCTCATAGTCGGCGATCGCCTCGTGAATGCCGCCGTTTTCGTAGGCGTTGGAGGGGAAAATATGTCCGTGCCAGCGTGTGATCAGGGCGTTCATCCCGTTTTTCGCGCACAGCGCGAACAGCTTCTCCTGAATGATGTCATAGTCCTCAAACCGATCCTCGCCCCGCGTGGAGTTGAGCACCCAGTTGCCGATGTAGACCAGATCCAGAAGGCGCCGGAATTCCTTCTCGGTTAGCTCGATATTCATGTTTCGCCGTCCCTCCCGACAGGAAGTGCGAGCGCGCCCGGACTTCCGAAAAATGTACATCCGCTGCGCTGTGCCGCCGCGGATGCCGCCTCGCTTTCATTATAGCAGAGCATCCGGCGAAATTCCACACCAATTTTCTGTTGTAAAATTTGCGAGATTGGCTTATTATATAAAAATTGGGGTAATCATTCCCGCAGCGCTGCAAAAGCGCGGCGAAACCGGCCAAATGCCGGGTATGAAAAATATTTTGCCGCCCACGCGGCGGACTGGAGTACCATGAAGAAGGTTATCATCAAGATCGTCGGCTCGCAGGCTGACGATGCGGCGCAGGAGCCGGAGGAACTGGCCGAGTTCACCACGGAAGGCCGATACATCTGTGCCGACGGGTGCGGCTCATTCACGTATCAGGAGAGCGAGCTGACCGGTATGGACGGCACGCGCACCACGATCGAATTCACGCCGCGCTCCGCCATGCTGACGCGCGAGGGCACGGTGAACAGCCGCATGTATTTTGTCCGCGGCCAGAAGAATACATTCCTGTACGAAACGCCGTATGGCACCGCGACCGTCGGGCTGGAGACGCAGCGCTACCGCTCAACGCTCTCCGAGCACGGCGGCGAGCTGGAGATCGGATATGTGGTGGATTTTGACCACGCCTTTGTCGGCCGCAACCAGCTCAAGATCAACATCACAGAACAGAGAGGATAAACGACTATGGCCAACAGAATCGAACAGGCAAAACAGGCGCTTGACCAGCTCATCGCCGAGGCATACGCACGCGCGGCGGAGCAGGGCGCACTGCCGGCGGGCGCGGAGATCCGCGGCTCGGTGGAGCAGCCGAAGGACGCCGCGAACGGGGACTTCGCCGCCAACCACGCCATGGCCTCTGCCAAGGCGCTGCACATGTCGCCGCGCAAGATCGCCGAGGCGATCGCCGCGCACATGGAGCTGCAGAACACGTGGTTTTCCACGGTTGAGGTCGCGGGACCGGGCTTTTTGAACTTCCGCCTGTCCGCGCGCTGGTATGCGGACGTTCTGGCGGCGGTAGAGACCGAAGGCGCGGACTTTGGCCGCACGGATGACGGCCGCGGC
This sequence comes from Clostridiales bacterium, assembly GCA_004556965.1. GTDB lineage: Bacteria > Bacillota > Clostridia > Oscillospirales > Oscillospiraceae > CAG-103. The sequence continues at coordinate 274,434 of SFFE01000002.1, forward strand.
GAGAAGGTCATGGTCGAGTTCGTCTCCGCGAATCCCACGGGGCCGATGACCATCGGCAACGCACGCGGCGGCGTGTTGGGCGACGCGCTGGCGTCCGTGCTCGACCGCGCGGGCTACGACGTATGGCGCGAGTTTTACGTGAACGACGCCGGCAATCAGGTGGATCTTTTCGGTAAGTCCATCGAGGCGCGCTATCTCCAGCTCCTTCAGGGCGAGGACGCCGTGGAATTCCCGGACAATGGCTACCATGGCGACGACATCCGCGAGCTGGCGCGGCTGATCTATGAGCGCGACGGCGACAAGTACCTCACCATGCCGAGCGAGGCGCGCTGCGCCGCGTTCGTGGCGTTCGGCCTGCCGTACAACATCGCGCGCATGCAGCGCGACCTGGAGCGTTACCGCATTCACTTTGACCAGTGGTTTTTGGAGAGCAGCCTGCACGAATCCGGCTACGTGGCTGAGACGGTGCAGCTTCTGACCGACGCGGGCCTGACCTATGAGAAGGACGGCGCACTCTGGCTGAAGAACACCGAGCTTGGCGCGGACAAGGACGAGGTTCTGCGCCGCTCCAACGGCTTTTATACGTACTACGCGGTGGACATCGCATACCACCGCAACAAGTTCATTGAGCGCGGCTTTGACCGCGTGATCGACGTCTGGGGCGCGGACCACCATGGTCACGCTGTGCGCTTCGCCGCAACGATGAAGGCGCCCGCGCTGGGACTGGAAGGGCGGAAGCTCGACTTCCTCATCATGCAGATGGTGCGCCTTGTGCGCGGCGATGAGATCGTCAAGGTCTCCAAGCGCACCGGCAAAGCGCTGACGCTGGCTGACCTCATGGACGAGATCGGCGTGGACGCCTGCCGCTTCTTCTTCAACGCCAAGCCCGATACACATCTGGAGTTCGACCTGGATCTCGCCGTCCGGCAGGACAGCGAAAATCCGGTGTACTATGTCCAGTATGCGCACGCGCGCATCTGCACGCTGATCGCCGCGCTGGCGGAGGCCGGCCATGCCGTGCCGGAGACAGGGAAGATCGACGCGGCGCTGCTGGAGACCGAGCAGGAGCGCGCGCTCATTAAGCAGATTGCCGTTCTGCCGGAGGAGATCCGCCTTGCCGCGCGGGATTACGATCCCAGCCGCATCAACCGCTACGCGATCGAGCTGGCCGCCCGGTTCCACCGGTTCTACAACGCCTGCCGCATCAAGGACGCGGAGCCGGACGTTCTGGCCGCGCGGCTGAAGCTCGCAGACACGACGCGTCAGGTGCTGGAAAACGCCATGTCCATCATCGGCGTGGACGCACCGGAGAAGATGTAAAAATACATTTTGCCAAGAAAACCTCGTAGAGTTTCGCCGCTCGGAAGCGGCGAAAGAAAATTCAATCATTTTCTCCGGCGACATGCGCGTCGGAGAAAATACTTCTCGGCCTACAAACGTGCGCGCCCTTGGCGCGTGCGTTGCAGGAGGCCGCAATCTCTTCTTCAAAAAAGTGCTTGCACTTTTTTGACAAAGTCAAAAACACGCTCACAGAACCGTGAGCGTGTTTTTGAAGAGAGAGCAAAGATAAGAAGAGAAAAGATTGGAAAATGGAGTCACAATCGAGTTAATTATTTAACTAACAACTGTGATTATTTTATAACACAGTATTTCGCGTTTGTAAAGAGGAAATTCTTATTTTTTTTGATTTTTTCGAGATGATAGAAAAGAAGCGGCTGGTGTGGGTGCGCTTTGTGCAGATTGCATACTCTGATCCAGGCCGCTCATGCAAACCAGAAATACCGGACGATCAGGGCGGCGGTGCAAAAACCAATGAAGTCGGCGCACAGGGCGGCCGGGATGGCCCAGCGGCTTTTGCGGATGCCGCATGCGCCGAGATACACGGCCAGAACATAGAATGTGGTCTCGGTAGATCCCATCATGACGGCTGCGGTGCGCCCGATGCGGGAATCCGCGCCGTACTGCGTAATCAGATCGGTAGCGGCGGCGAGCGCGCCGCTGCCGCTGATGGGGCGCACCAGCATCAGAATCGTTGTCTCCGGCGGGATGCCCAAACGTTCCAGAACGGGCGAAACCAGCGCTGTGAGCGCGTCGAGCGCCCCGGAGGCACGTAGCATACTCACACCTGTGAGAAGTGCCACCAACGACGGAAAAATGCGCGCCACGGTCTTCATGCCGTCCGCTGCGCCGTCGGTCAGCGCGGTGAACACATCGGTGCCGGTCAGCACACCGAAAAGCCCGACTGCACTCAGAATCAGCGGGACAGCCAGCAGCAGCGCGGTGCTCATCGCCACAGCCGGGACAGCAGCTTTCCGGCCAGAAGCCCCGCCGTTACGGAGCAGAGCGAGGTAATCCAGACGGCGGGCAGAATGTCATAAGGCACGGCGGCGCCGGCGGTCTCGCGCACGGATGCGATCGTGACGGGCAGCAATTGAATGGACGCGGTGTTGAGCACCACGAGCAGGCAAAGCTCGTCGGTCGCCGTTTTGCCGTGCGCGTCGAGCGCCATGGCCTGTGCCGCGCGGATGCCGGCGGGAGTCGCTGCGTTGCCGAGACCGAGCAGGTTGGCGCTGACGTTCATGGAGAGCGCATCAAGCGTATCCTCCGAACGGGCGGCTTTGGGAAACAGCCGCCGCAGCACGGGGCGCAGCAGGCGGGACAGGCGCGCCGAAAGCCCGCTGCGCCGCATGACTTCCATCACGCCGGACCACAGGCAGATCATGCCGCCGACGCTCAGACAAAACTCCACTGCCTGCCGGATACCCTGCGCTGCAGCGCCTCCGACGGCTGCTGCCCGGCCGGTTGCAGCTCCGTAGAGCAGCGAAATACACACCATTCCAACCCAGATGATCGACAGCGCCGTGGCGCATCCCCCCCCAAACGCGGTGATTATTCACAGAAAAATACTATGTTCTGGTACTTGAAAATATGCAGAACAGAGAAACATCAAAAAAACATGAAATTTCATAAACAAAATTGTTGACTTTTTGACATAGATTGGTATACTAAGGTTGTGTCAAAAAAAGTAGAGCAGCGGGAACTTGTGTCGAATTTTGTCGTTTTCCGCTGTTGTTTCTAAGGAGGAACCCCCACATGAAATCTACCGGTATTGTTCGTAAAGTTGACGAGCTCGGCCGCATTGTGCTGCCCATCGAGCTGAGAAGAACCCTTGGAATCGAGGAGAAGGATCGCATCGAGATCTTTGTCGACGGTGAGTCCATCATCCTGCGCAAGTATCAGCCGGCGTGCATCTTCTGCGACAACGCAAGAGACATCATCAACTACAAGGGCAAGAACATCTGCCCCGAGTGCATCAAGGCGATGAACGCGAAGCTCTGAGCTGGATCCCAAACGGAGTACGCAAAAAAGGCGGTGGAGGCATCGCCTTTTTCGTGCGCGCATTTGGCATACAGACGGAAGCAAAAAATTCCCGCTGCAAGCTGCAGCGGGAATTTTTACTATGCTTTTTTTGCATAGCAAAAATGAAAATGTGCCATTTCCTCGCCCCTTCGGGGCAATCGGAAATGATGCACAAAACTTCACGCGCATCCGCATTTGCCCGTTTTCGTGGCGCACTGCAAAGTCACGTGAAGTTTTATAGATTCAGACTTTTTTCCACTTGACGCCCTGCGGGGTGTCTTCCAAAACAATGCCCTGCGCCTTCAGCTCGTCGCGGATGCGGTCGGCCTCGGCCCAGTTCTTGGCCTTACGCGCTTCCTGCCGCGCGGCGATCTTCGCTTCGATCTCAGCGGCCAGATCGTCCCCGGCGGCGTACTCGCCGAACGGGATGCCCAGCACGTCGCACAGCTCCAGGAATATGCTTCTGCACGTCTCGGCCAGCGCCTTGGTCGGGTAGGCGGCGGGGGAGACGGCGCTGTTGATGTCGCGCACCATCTCAAAAATGACGGAGATCGCGTCGGCGGTGTTGAAATCGTCGTCCATCACGTCGTCAAATTTCTTGCGGTAGCGGTCCAGCCCCGCGGCGAAGGCGGCTTCACTGTCGGTCATGGCGCCGTCTTTGCCGTTGGCGGCGAAGAAGTCCAGATTGCTCTTGGCGGTGCGCAGACGCTCCAGCGCGGCCTTGGCCTGCATGAGAATCTCGCCGGAGTAGTTCAGCGGGCTGCGGTAATGGCTCATGAGCATGAACATGCGGATGCAGTCGTAGCCATAGGCTTCAGCGGCCTCGCGCACGGTGAAGAAGTTGCCGAGCGACTTGGACATCTTCTTGTTGTCGATGTTGATAAAGCCGTTGTGCAGCCAGTAGTGGACGAACTTACAGCCGTTGGCGGCCTCAGACTGGGCGATCTCGTTCTCATGGTGCGGGAAGGCAAGGTCGCTGCCGCCGCAGTGGATGTCGATGGTCTTGCCCAGATAACGGTTGGACATGGCGGAGCACTCGATGTGCCAGCCGGGGCGGCCCTTGCCCCACGGGGAATCCCAGTACGGCTCGCCGGGCTTGGCGGCCTTCCAGAGCGCGAAGTCCAGCGGATTTTCCTTGATGTCGTTCACGTCGATGCGCGCGCCGGACTGCAGATCCTCGATCGGCTGGTGGCTGAGCTTGCCGTAGTCCTGGAACTTCAGCGTGCGGTAGTATACGTCGCCGTCGACGGCGTAGGCATAGCCCTTGTCGATGAGCGTGGTGATGATGTCGATGATCTGCGAAATGTTCTCGGTGGCCTTCGGGTGAACGGTCGCCTCATGCACGCCGAGTGCGTGGGCGTCGGTGAAGTACTCGTCGATGTATTTCTTTGCGATCTCCTCGCTCGTGACGCCCTCTTCGTTGGCGCGCTTGATGATTTTGTCGTCCACGTCGGTGAAGTTCTGCACGAACGTCACATCGTAGCCGCGGTATTCCAGATAGCGGCGCAGCACGTCAAACATGATGATCGGACGCGCGTTGCCGACGTGGATGTAGTTATACACCGTGGGGCCGCAGGCGTACATGCGCACCTTGCCCGGCTCGATGGGGACGAACTCCTCTTTCTGCATGGTCATGGTGTTGTAAAGCTTCATGGATGCATCTCCTTTGATCGTCAAAACTTGTTTCAGGGAACAAAAAAGCCTCCCATGCGTCCAATCGCATGAGAGGCGAAATTTCTTTCGCGGTTCCACTCTCGTTTCTCACTCGCTGCTGAAAACAGCCGCACCGTAACGCGGTGCCTTCGGGCGGGCATTTCCTCCCGCCGCAGCTCCGGGGCGCACGTTCCGCCCCGCGCCGACAGCTCCCTTCCAGCCGTTGAGGAGCCTCTCTGTCTCGGTTCATGGGCGTACTCTTCCCGTTCATCGCCAGCTTTTCGTATCTTACCACACGTTGTTTGCGCTGTCAAGGTTGCCCGGCGGCGGAATCTGTGGTACACTGGCAGCAAATCAGCAACCGGGAGGAATGACAATGCGCATTGCAATTACGTATGATCCGGAGACCGGGATGGTCGCGGAGCACTTTGGCCATGCGGAATATTTCAAGCTGTACACGGAGGACGACGGCGTCGTTTTCACGGATGTGGTGGCCTCACCCGCAAACGGACACAGCGGCGTGACGGCGTTTTTGGCATCGCAGGGCGTGGATGTGGTCATCTGCGACCGGCTCGGCGAGGAAGCGCGCGACGCGCTGTTTGCGGCTGGCATTGCGGCATTTCCGGGGGCATACGCACCGGCAGACGAGCTGGCCGTGGCGCTGCTGGAAAACCGCCTGATCTACGAGCCGGACACGAGCTGCGGCTGCCATGGTGACGGCGGCTGTAGCTGTAGCTGTGACGAAGGCTGCAATTGCGGAGACGGCTGCGGCTGCCACGAATAAATAAACAATCAAAACCACGCAAGGAGGCCAGTACCATGAAAAAACTGATCGCAGGACTCTTAGCACTGACCATGCTGTTCGCGCTGTGCGCGTGCGGCAGCAAGACGACCACAGAGGAAACGCCGCCGGCAGAAACGCCGATAACGCAGACGGAGACACCGGCGCAGGAGACGCCCGATGCATCGCCGGTGGCTTCCACCGTGGAATGTAAGCTCTTCCTGCCGAACGACAGCATTGACGGTGTGGAGGAAAAGACGGTCACGGTGGAAAACAACGCGCAGAGCGTGATGGATGCGCTCATTGAAAACGGTGCGGCGCCGGAAGGCACGCGCGTCAACAGCGCGGAAGTGGACGGCAAAACGCTCAAGCTCGATTTGTCCAAGGAATTTGGCGACGCGGTCAAGAGTACCGGTACGGCGGGCGAGACGATGTATCTTGTGAGTCTTGTGGACACCTTCCTGGTCTTTTACGACTGCGACCAGCTCGTCCTGACCGTGGAGGGGCAGACGCTGGAGACCGGCCATCAGGTCTATGACCAGCCGATTGAGATGTACCTCTTCGACTGAGCCTTTGAAAGGGCGGCTATATTTTCAGACAGGCGTTTTCGCCTGTCTGTTTTTTTGTAGTGCACCCGACGGAGGGCAGATTTTTTTCCGAAATTGCGTATCAAATAGATGGGTTCTGTGCTATAATGATTTAATACGAACTAAAAAAGTAGGATATTATGCGAAAATGTTATTGACATATGTCAGAAACGTGCTAAAATAATACCAAATCAGTATGATAAAGCCTACGAAAAAGGAGGTCGAATATGGAGCGCTTTCAGGTCACCGGCATGAGCTGCGCCGCGTGCAGTGCGCACGTAGAAAAGGCGGTCGCCGCCGTTCCGGGCGTAAGAGAAGTTTCCGTCAGCCTGCTGACCAACTCCATGGCCGTGCAGTACGCTGCTCCGGCGACGGCGGAGAGTATCTGCGCCGCTGTGCGCGACGCGGGCTACGGCGCGAAGCCGGAGCGCGAGGAGGAGACCACCGCCGCGCTGGAGGATACCGAAACGCCCAAGCTGCGCCGCAGGCTCATCGCCTCGGTCGTGCTGCTCGTGCCGCTGCTGTATGTTTCCATGGGCACGATGCTCTGGGACTGGCCGGTGCCGTATATTCTGCACGATCCGCTCGGCATGGGCGTCTATGAGCTGGCGCTCACCGTGGCCATCATGGTCATCAACCGGAAGTTTTTCATCAGCGGCTGGGCGGGGCTGAAGCACCGCGCGCCGAACATGGACACGCTCGTGGCGCTCGGTGCGGGTGCGGCGTTCGTGTACAGCACGGTCGCGCTGGGCATGATCGCGTATTACTACGCGATCGGGAACCACATGGCGGCGCACCCGTTGATGGAGGAGTTCTATTTTGAATCCGCCGCCATGATCCTCACGCTCATCACCGTCGGCAAAACCTTGGAGGCCCATTCCAAGGGCCGCACCACGGACGCGATCCGCAGCCTCATGAACCTCGCGCCCAAGACGGCGAACGTCCTGCGCGGCGGCAGGGAAGTCACTGTGCCGGTGGAGGAGCTGGTGCTGGACGATGTGTTCGTCGTCCGCCCCGGCGAGAGCATCCCCGTGGACGGCGTCGTCACGGACGGCGCGGGCGCGGTGGACGAATCGGCGCTCACGGGCGAGAGCCTGCCCGTGGACAAGGCGGTGGGCGACGCGGTCTCCGCCGCGACGCTCAACCAGAGCGGCTTTCTCACCTGCCGCGCCACGCGCGTCGGCAAGGACACGACCATTCACCAGATCATCCGCCTTGTGGAGGACGCCGCGGCGACGAAAGCGCCGGTGGCGAAGGTGGCGGACAAGGTGTCGGGCATCTTTGTCCCAGCGGTGATTGCCGTCGCGGCCGTGACGCTCGCCGTCTGGCTGATCGCGGGGCAGAGCTTCGGCTTTGCGCTCGCGCGGGCGATCAGCGTGCTGGTCATCAGCTGCCCGTGCGCGCTCGGTCTCGCCACGCCGGTGGCCATCATGGTCGGCAGCGGTCTCGGCGCGAAGCACGGTGTGCTGTTCAAAACTGCCGCATCGCTGGAACAGGCGGGCAAGACGCAGATCGTCGTGCTCGATAAGACCGGCACGGTCACGCAGGGTCAGCCGCGCGTGACGGACGTGCTTTGTGCGCCGGACACGGCGGAAGCGGATTTGCTCCAATGCGCCGCTGCGCTGGAGGCCAAGAGCGAGCACCCGCTGGCGCGCGCCGTCGCTGCATATGCCGAAGCGCGGCACGTCCCCGTGCCGGACACGGCGGACTTTTCCGCCCTGCCGGGGCACGGTGTGCGCGCCCTGCTCGGGAGCGATGCGCTTACCGGTGGTAACGCGGCGCTCATGCGCAGTCTCGGCGTGGACGTGTCCGCGCTGCAGAAGCAAGGGGAGTCGCTCGCGCAGGCGGGCAAGACCCCGCTGTATTTCGCCCGGGCAGGGAAGCTGCTCGGCGTCATTGCGGTGGCCGACGTGGTCAAGCCCGACAGCGGCGACGCCGTGCGCACACTGAAGCGGCTGGGTGTGCAGGTCGTGCTGCTCACGGGCGATAACCGCCGCACGGCGGCGGCCATCGGCGCACAGGTCGGCGTGGACATGGTGCTGGCTGATGTGCTGCCGGACGGCAAGGAGGCGGAGCTGCGCCGCCTGTCGGACTACGGCGCGACCGCCATGGTGGGCGACGGCATCAACGACGCGCCCGCGCTCACGCGCGCGGACACCGGCATCGCCATCGGCGCGGGGTCGGACGTGGCGCTCGACGCGGCGGACGTTGTGCTGATGAAAAACAGCCTCATGGACGTGGCGGCGGCCATCCGTTTGTCGCGTCAGACGCTCAAAAACATCCACGAAAACCTGTTCTGGGCGTTTTTCTATAATACGATCGGCATCCCGCTGGCGGCGGGCGTGCTGTACCCCGCGTTCGGCATCACGCTCAACCCCATGCTTGCTGCGGCGGCCATGAGCCTTTCGAGCTTCTGCGTGGTGATGAACGCGCTGCGCCTGAACCTGTTTGACCCCTACAATGCAAAACATGACGCGGCGCAGGCCGCGAAGCGGCAGCCGGTGCACCTGCCGGAGCCGGACGATACCGAAAAGGAGGAACTTCTGATGACAAAAACGATGACCATTGAGGGCATGATGTGCATGCACTGCCAGGGCCGCGTGGAGAAGGCGCTGAACGCGCTCGACGGCGTGACCGCTGCGGTGGACCTGGAGGCCAAGACCGCCACCGTCACCTGCCCGGAGGGTACGGACGATGCGGCGCTGAAAAAGGCCGTTACGGACGCGGGCTATGAGGTCGTGTCCATCCAATAAGCGCACAGATGCAAAACGCCCCGGCATACGCCGGGGCGTTTTGCTGTGTATGGTTACCGGAACAGGTGCATCAGCTTGGTCATGTCCGAGCGGCTGCCGGCGGCGAGGATGCGCTCGCCGGTACGGAAAACGTAGTCCGGGTCGGAAAACGGGACGACCTGCTTTTCCTCCATCAGGCCGATGATGCTGATGCGGAATTTGCGCCGCAGTTCCAGCTCACGCGGCGTTTTGCCCACCCATGCGTCCGGCATGGGCATTTCAAAGATGGCATAATCCTCCGTCAGCTCCACGTATTCGAGCGCGCCATTGGTGGAGTAGCGCACCGCCGTGCGCTGCGCCATGTCGCGTTCGGGATAGATCACGTCGTCTGCGCCGATCTTGAGCAGCAGTTTCGCGTGGATGGCGCGGTCAGCCTTGGCGACCACGAGCGGCGCGCCCAGCTCCTTGAGCAGGGAGGTGATCTCCATTGAGGCCTGAAAATCGTCGCTGATGCAAACGAAGCACACATCGAAATTGTCCGCGCCGATCTCGCGCAGCACGTCGATGTCCATACAATCGCCGATCTGCGAGGCGGTGACGAGCGGCGCGACGGGGTCAACCGCGCTCTCGTCGCGGTCGATGACCATGACCTCGTTTCCCAGCTCCGCAAGCCGCTGCGCCAGATTCGCGCCGAAGCGGCCAAGGCCGATTACCAGCATGGAATACATGTTTGTTCCTCCTTATCCGATGACGACTTTGCCAACCGGGCAGCGCGTTTTTCCGCTTCGCCGCGGCCGGATGAACGCCAGAAATACCGTAATGCTGCCGACGCGCCCGGCATACATGAGCAGGATGAGCACGAGCTTTGGACCGGTTTCGAGCGACGCCGTGACGCCGGTGCTCATGCCGACCGTGCCGATGGCGGACAGGCACTCAAACGCCGCGTCCGTGAGCGGAAGCGGCTGGAAGGCAAGCACGAGGAACGTGCCGGCCAGCGCCATACCGAGAAACAGCAGCGTGTTGCAGAAGGCGCTGCGCACGAGCGGCGCATCGACGCGGGCGCCCCAGATCTGGACGTCCTTGTGTCCGCGCATGTGGCTGAGCACGGCCAGCGCCATCACGGCGAAGGTGGATACCTTGATGCCGCCGCCGGTGGAGCCGGAGCCGGCGCCGATGGCCATGAGCGTCTGGGTCAGCACCGTGCCCGCGCCGCTGAGCGAAGCGGTGTCCACCGTGCTGAAGCCCGCAGTGCGCGGCGTCACGGCGGAAAACAGCGCTGCCAGCACGCGATCTCCGGCGGACAGCCCGGCGAAAGCCGCGCTGCGCTCCGTGATGAAAAACAGCACCGCCGGCACGACGATCAGCACGATGGAAAAGCTCAGCACGAGCTTGCTGTGCAGCAGATACCGGCGCACGTGCAGCCCGTTTTCGTAGATGTCGTTCCAGACGAGAAAGCCCAGCCCGCCCGCGAGGATCAGCGCCATGACGGTGCAGTTCACGAGCGGGTCGCCGACGAAGTATGCCAGCGACTGTCCCGGCGTGAGCTGGCCCATCAGATCGAACCCGGCGTTGCAGAAGGCGGAGACCGCGTGGAATATGCTGTACCACAGGCCCTCCCAGAAGCCGAACAGCGGCACGAACCGAATCGCCAGCAGCACCGCGCCTGCGCCCTCCAGCACGAACGTGCCGGTCAGCGCCAGTCGCACCATGCGCACAACGCCGCCGAGCTGCCCGGACGCAATCGCGTCGGAAAGCTCCATGCGTTCCTTCAGACCGATGCGCCGCCCCGCGGCGAGCGCGATGAGTGCGGCGAAGGACATGAACCCCAGCCCGCCGAGCTGGATCAGCAGCAGCAGAACCGCCTGACCGAAGCCGGAAAACTGCGTCCACACGTCGTATACGGAAAGCCCGGTCACGCATGTGGCGGAGCACGCGGTGAACAGCGCGTTCAGAAACGGGATACTGTGCCCGTCCCGGCTTGCGAAGGGCAGCGCCAGCGCCGCCGCGCCCAGCAGGATGATCAGGGCAAAGCCGCACGCGAAAAGCTGCGGCGTGGTGATGCGGATCTTTCGTTTCACAGCAAAAACCTCTTGAGATGTCGTAACTTTCACTATAGCACGTTCCGGCGCTGTTCGCAACCGGTCGCGGAAAAAAGACGACAGCCGCAAAAAAACCGGGACGCCGCAGCGCAGCGTCCCGGTTCCGGACTTTAGTATTGCATTTGTTTCAGCATCTCGCTGCGCAGCCGCGCGATGATGCGTTTTTCCAGACGGCTGATGTAGCTTTGCGAGATGCCCAGCGCGTCGGCCACCTCCTTTTGCGTGGCCTCCTGCTCCTGCCCGATGCCGAAGCGCAGAAGAATGATCTCGCGGTCGCGGTCATTGAGCGCGTCGATGGCGCGCATGAGCATAGCGCGGTCGGCGTCGTCCTCCAGCGGGCGGCTGACCTCGTCCTCGTCGGTGCCGAGAATGTCGGACAGCAGCAGCTCGTTGCCGTCCCAGTCTGTGTTGAGCGGCTCGTCGATGGACACCTCCGTCTTCTGCGAATTGATCTTGCGCAGATGCATGAGAATTTCGTTTTCGATGCAGCGCGAGGCGTAGGTGGCGAGCTTGATGTTCTTCCCGGCGTTGAAGGTGTTGATGGCCTTGATGAGTCCGATCGTGCCGATGGAGATCAGGTCTTCGATGCCGACACCGGTGTTTTCAAACCGCCGCGCGATGTATACGACGAGCCGCAGGTTGTGCTCAATCAGCAGGGAGGCGGCTTCCGCGCTTCCCTCGGACAGAGCCTGGATGGCGGCCTGCTCCTGCGCGCGGTCGAGCGGAGCGGGCATGGTGTCGCTCCCGCCGATGTAAAACACCTCCGGCGGCGCGCACAATCCGAGCCTTTGCAGCAGCCGCAGCAGGGAATGATGGATGGTACGCATGAATAACATGAAGCAAATCCCTCCTTTGCAGATTTCATGGCTTTGGCGGCAGCACCGCCTCAAACTCGCCCGTGGCGCTCAGCGGCGTGGGGGAGAGCGCGACGAGCAGCGGCTCCGGCGCGCCGGAGACGGCGACGCGCTCCGGCCGGAACGCGACGAGCAGCGCTCCGGATACGCCCACGGCGGCGTAGGGCAGCAGCCGGAACCGACCGGCGCAGCCCGGCAGGGCGTTGAGCGTCTCCAGCGCGCCGACGGCGTCGTCCGGCAGCGACAGCGCCCCGGCGCCGGCAAACAGCGGCAAGACCGCCGCGCGGTCGGCCACGGCGGCGCAGCAGCCGGTTACGGGGTCGTGTAGGGCGTTGCCGCTGTCACGCAGGCCGCGCAGTGTCACCGTGCGCCCGCCGTCCGTGATGACGACGGGCTGAATCTCCCGGTCGGCTGCTTTGGCCCGCCGCCGGAACACCAGAGACACCATCGCATAGCACACCGCGAACGACAGCACCAGCACCCGCCCGGACACGGACACGAACGCGCCTCCGGTGCTGTCCGCCCCCGCAAGCAGGGACACGGCAAACACCGCTCCACCGAATCCGGCGCTCACGGCCAGAAACACCACCGCGCACCGCAGCAAATGCGTCTCGCCGCCGAACGCGATCAGCGCCATTGCGGCGCCGAGCGCGAGCTTCATGGGCGTCTGCGCGAGAAAGCCCAGCCCCGGCAGCACGATCGCCGCGGCGTAGAGCGCGCCCAGCAGCGCCGCAAGCAGATACCGCCAGCGCCGCAGCACCACGCCGCATACCCGTGCCGAGGCGAGCAGGATGCAGTAATCAATCAGAAAATTCAGCGCAAACAGGCTGTCTATGTAGATGACTTCCATGACGGTATCCTACCACGCCGCGCGCGTGAAACCGGTCAAAGGCGACCTTTTGACGAATCCGACAACTTGCACCGTGTGTTCGCACCCGGAATGGGGTGGGACACGGGCAGACCTGCATGATTTTGCGGCAGCTGCAACAAAAAACCATCCCCTGATGCATCGCATCAGGGGATGGTTTTGTTCCGCAAGCGTCTCGGTTTTGAATTATTTGAAGCTGAGCACGTCGCGGTTCTTGTAGAAATACTCACAGCCGGAGTACACCGTGGTCGCCACGATCAGCACCCAGCAGAGAATGTTGAGCCAGCTCACGTTCCACAGCATCATCAGGCAGATACACACCATGGTGGTGGCGGTCTTGATCTTGCCGGACCACGCGGCGGCGATCACGCGGCCGTTGTCCACGGCGACGAGGCGCAGACCTGTCACGGCGAATTCGCGCGCCACGACGATCAGCAGCGCCCACGCGGGCATCGTGCCCCACGAGACGAACATCAGCATTGCGGAGATGACCAGCAGCTTGTCCGCCAGCGGGTCCATGAACTTGCCGAAGTCGGACACCTGATTGTAGTGCCGGGCGATGTAGCCGTCGGCAAAGTCGCTCACGCTGGCCAGAATGAACACGGCGAGCGACCAGTACATATGTCCGGGGAAATCCCAGTACATCAGCACCAGCAGCACCGGGACCAGGATGACGCGGAAAATGGTGATTTTATTTGCAGTTGTCATGTAACATCCCTCATTTTAAATCTGTACGCCGATCAGTTCGCCGTCCTCCGTGCCGGTAATGCGCACGTCGGCGAAGCAGCCCGGCTTCGCGTTGCCTTCAAAATAGACCTTGCCGTCGATCTCCGGAGAGTCGGCAAAGGTCCGGCCGGAGCAGACGCCGCTTTTCGCGGCGGCCTCGCACAAAACGGTCATGGTCTTGCCGATGCAGGACGCGTTGTAATCGTCCATGATCTGCGCCTGCAGGTCGAGGATCAGGTCTGCGCGGCGCTGCGCCTCTTCCGCATCGCAGCGGTCAAGCATTTTGGCCGCCGGGGTGCCCTCCTCCGGCGAGAAGGGGAACACGCCCACACGCTCCAGCCGCGCCTCGCGCAGCCACGTGCACAGTTCCTCAAATTCATCCTCGCCCTCGCCGGGAAGCCCCGCGATCAGGCTCGTGCGCAGCACCACGCCGGGGATGCGTTCCCGGAGCTTTGCGATCAGCGTGCGAATTTCCGCGCCCGTGCCGCGGCGGTTCATGCGGCGGAGAATGGTGTCGTTGATGTGCTGGAGCGGGATGTCCAGATATTTGACGATCTTGTCTTCACGCGCAATGACGTCGATCAACTCGTCGTCAAACGCGTCGGGGTAGAGGTAGTGCAGGCGGATCCATTCCACGCCGTCGATCTGCACAAGCTGCTTCAGCAGCCCCGCGAGACTCGGCTTGCCGTACAGGTCCACGCCGTAGCGCGTAATGTCCTGCGCAATGACGATCAGCTCCTTCACGCCCTGCGCCGCCAGCGCGCGCGCTTCGGCGAGAATGGCCTCCGGCTTGCGGCTGCGGTATTTGCCCCGGATGGCCGGGATCGCGCAGAACGCGCACCAGTTGTCGCACCCTTCGGCAATGCGCAGATACGCCCAGCCCGGCCCGGTGGACACAACGCGGTCAATCTCCTCAATCGGCCCGTTTTTGTCGCCGAACAGCAGCGGCTGCTCGCCCTGCATGACGGCGTCCACGGCAGTGCAAATCTGTCCGAAGCTGCCGGTGCCGAGCATCCCGTCCACCTCCGGGAGACTTTCGAGAATGTCGGCTTCGTACCGCTGCGACAGGCAGCCGGTGACCAGAATCTTTTTCAATTGTCCGGCCTTTTTCAGCTCGGCCAGCGCAAGAATCTGGTCGATCGCCTCGCTCTTGGCGCTGTCGATGAAGCCGCAGGTGTTCACGATGGCCACATCGCACCCGGCGGGATCGCCCACCAGCTCGTGCCCGGCCTGATCGAGCAGATACAGCATCTGCTCGCTGTTCACCTGATTTTTCGGACAGCCGAGCGAGATGAGCGCAATTCGGTATCCCATATCAATCCTCCTCGGAAAGCTCGCTGTAGCGCGCGAGCGCCGCGTGAATTTCGTCGCGGCCAAAGCCCCGGCGGTAGAGATAGTCCGCCGCCTTGCGCAGCTCTGCGCGGTCGGGCGTGTCGGATTTCAGCTTCCGGCGCAGCAGCGCGTCGATGCGGTCGCCCTGCTCCGGCAGCTCCTCCAGCGCCTCGTCCCACAGCTCCCGCGCGATGCCTCGGCGGTAAAGCTCATTGCGGATCTTACCGGGGCCGTAACCCTTGGCGGCGTAGTGCCGCACGCACATGGCGGCGTACTGCGCGTCGTCCAACAGACGCATGTCCAGCAGCCACTGCGCGGCGTCTTCGGCGTTTTCCGGCGACTCGCCCTTCTCCTTCAGCCGGTCGGTCAGCTCCTTCACGGACATGGCGCGCGCGCCGATGATGCGCAGTGCCCGTTGCCTGCACCGGGAGCGGGCGGAGGCATCGCGCACGGCGGACAGCTCGTCTTCCGTGAGCGTTCGGCCGGAATAGAGCGACAGCTCCGTCACCACGGCGAGCGTGGTGCGCAGTTCCTCGCCGTTGTCAAACCGGGCGAGGAATCGTTCCGGCCCGGTTTGTTTGAGGTCGGTCAGTGTAATCATAGTCCTTGATAAAAAGAAGTCTCACAGCGTTTCGCCTCCGCAGAAGCGAAATAAAATCCATTTCATTTAGCCTTCAAAATCCTCTGCGGAGACGTCCACGGCGCGGCCTGCGGCAATGGCAGCCTTGCGCGCCTGCGGGGTCATAAGCTTGTGTGCGTTGGCGCGGATCTCGGCTTCAATGGCGTCGGCAGCCTCCGGATGCTCACGGAAGTATTCTTTCATGCTGTCGCGGCCCTGCAGGCGCACGTCGCCATAGGTGAACCACGCGCCGGCTTTGTCGATGATCTCCAGCTTGACGCCGAGATCGACCAGCTCGCCGACCTTGGAGATGCCCTCGCCGTAGATGATGTCGAACTCAGCCTCCTTGAACGGGGGGGCAACCTTGTTTTTCACGATCTTGGCGCGCGTGCGGTTGCCGATCATCTCGCCGCCGACCTTCAGCGTTTCCACGCGGCGCACGTCGATGCGCACGCTGGAGAAATATTTCAGCGCGCGGCCGCCCGGCGTGGTTTCCGGGTTGCCGTACATGACGCCGATCTTTTCACGGAGCTGGTTGATGAACACGACGATGCAATTGGTTTTGCTCACGGTGCCGGCGAGCTTTCGCAGCGCCTGGCTCATCAAACGCGCGATCACGCCGACGGAGGAGTCGCCCATCTCACCCTCCAGCTCGCTGCGGGGCAGCAGCGCCGCCACGGAGTCCACAACGACCACGTCGATCGCGCCGCTGCGCACGAGCTGCTCGGTGATCTCCAGCGCCTGCTCGCCGGTGTCCGGCTGGGAAATAAGCAGGTTGTCAATGTCCACACCGAGGGCACGGGCATAGGCCGGCTCCAGTGCGTGCTCCACGTCGATGAACGCGACCTCGCCGCCCTTCTTCTGGGCGCTGGCGAGGATGTGCAGCGCCAGCGTAGTCTTGCCGGAGGATTCCGGGCCGTAGATCTCCACGATGCGGCCGCGCGGCACGCCGCCGATGCCGAGCGCGAGGTCGAGCGACAGCGACCCGGTGGAGATCGCCTCCACGTTCACGGGAATATCGTCGCCCAGACGCATGATCGCGCCTTTTCCGAAGTTTTTTTCGATTTGCGCCAGCGCGGTCTCCAGCGCCTTTTTCTTATCCTCCGGCTTTACGGGAGCCGGAGACGGGGGAGCTTTTTTCTTATCAGCCATTGTTGCTTCACCTCATGGTTGGAATTTCTGTCATCCAATTATTTTCTTTGAATCAGATACGTCCAGTCACGACGCGGCGGACGCCCGCCGTGTCCTCGACGGTTGCGATATCGCGGAAGCCCGCGCCGCGCATCAGGTCGCTCACAGCGTCGGCCTGCGTTTCGCCGACCTCGAACATGAGCTGCCCGCCGGGGCGCAGCACGCCCTTCCAGTTGCGCACGATGGCGCGGTAGAACATCAGTCCGTCTTCGCCGCCGTCGAGCGCGCCGAGTGGCTCATAGTCGCGCACGGAGCTGTCAAGCGTGAGAATTTCAAAGCTCGGCACATACGGCGGGTTTGATACGATCAGGTCGAAGGTGCCGATGCTCATGGGCGGCTTGGCCAGCGCGTCCGCCTTCAGGCAGATGGTGCGGTTCTGGCGGTTCAGGCGCAGGTTCTGTTTGCTGACCTCCAGCGCGCGGTCGCTGATGTCCACCATCACCAGTCTTGCGGCTGGCAGCTCGTGCGAGATGGCGCAGCCGATGCAGCCGCTGCCGGAGCAGAGGTCGAGGATGCGGGCGTCCAT
Organism: Clostridiales bacterium; assembly: GCA_004556965.1. Lineage (GTDB taxonomy): Bacteria > Bacillota > Clostridia > Oscillospirales > Oscillospiraceae > CAG-103. Next base: position 291,762 of record SFFE01000002.1, read on the forward strand.
CTTGCGCCCGACGAGGGCGTTCACAGCCGTTTCCACAAGCACCTCCGTGTCCATCCGCGGGATGAGCACGTCGGGCGTGACCTTGATCGGCAGACCGTAGAACTCCCACTCGCCGATGAGATACGCCAGCGGCTCTCCGGCGAGTCTGCGCTGCAGCAGCGCGTTGATCTTCTGCTCGTTTTCCGTGGAGGTGTAGAGCCGCAGATCGCGCAGAAACGCCTCCTTGCTCTTGCCCACGGCGTGCGACACGAGAAGCCTCGCTTCCAGGGAATACGCCTCCACCCCGGCGCGCTTGAGCGCGGCACGGGTGGAAATATACAGTTCGTTGTATGTTTTCGGCATAGCGGCCGCTCCTTTGTCTGTTGCGCCTTACCAGGCGTCGCTGCCCTGCTTTTCCGGAATGACCAGCTCCAGCGCGCGGATGGCGCATTCGATCATGCTGTCGTCCGGCTCGTTCGTGGTCAGGTGCTGGAGCCATTTGCCGGGGGCGGAGAGGATGCGCGAGCAGAGATTGTCGTGCCGCCCGACCCAGCGGTTGATCTCGTAGCTGATGGACACGACGAGCGGCAGCAGCAGCAGCCGCAGCCCCACGCGCACCCAGACATTGTCCCACAGCGCGACCTTCAGGCTCACGAGCGAGAATACGAGGATGCTGATGATGACGACGACGAACAGAAAGCTCGTGCCGCATCGGGGATGGAACCGGGACTGCGGCCGCACGTTCTCCACCGTCAGCGGCAGGCCCTTTTCATAGCAGAAAATGGTCTTGTGCTCCGCGCCGTGGTACGAAAACATACGCGCGACGTCCGGCATGCGCGTCACGCCCCACAAGTACAGCAGGAAGATGACGATGCGCAGCAGACCCTCCACAAGGTTGCGCACCACGGGGCTGTGGATGAAGCTGTCCGTCAATCCGGCGAGCAGCGTCGGCAGCAGGATGAACAGCACCACGGACAGCGCGATGCCGAGCACCACGGCCACGCCGATGATGATGTCCTTGGCCTTCTCCTCGCTGAAGTGCTTTTCGATCCATTGATCGAGTTTGTCCGGCTCGCCCTGCTCTTCCAGCGGCAGCAGGTCTGCGGAGTAGGTGAGCGCCTGCATGCCCTTGACCATGGAATCGACGAACGTCACCACGCCGCGGATCAGCGGCCAGCCCAGAATGGGGTGCTTGTCCTTGACCATATGCAGCTCGTCGATCTTTTCGACGAGCCCGTCCGGCGTGCGGCAGACGATGGCCTGCTTTTGCGGGCCGCGCATCAGAATGCCCTCCATCAGCGCCTGTCCGCCGATGGACGTGCGGAAGGGGACGTCCGTATCGGGAGATTGCTTTTGTTGCTTGCTCATTCGTTGACCTCGGAATTATGGGATTTGGTGTTCTGCCCCTCCGGCGCGTAGGGCAGGCGCACGGTCACGGCGGTGCCGCCGCCGGGCGCGTTTTTGATCTCCAGCTTTCCGCCGGAACGGGTGACGATCTCCTCGCACACGGCGAGACCGATGCCGCTGCCGCGTTCCTTGGAGCTGCTGCCCTTGTAGAACTTTTCCGTCACGTGCGGCAGCTCGTTTTCCGGGATGCCGGGGCCATGATCGCGGAAACGGATGGTTGCGGCCTCGGCATCCGCGTAGACGGACACCTCGATGGTCTTGCCGTCGCGTCCGTACTTCGCAGCGTTGTCGAGAATGTTCAAAAACACCTGCTTGAGCCGCTCCGGGTCGCCGGGCAGAAGCGGGATTTCCGTTTCGGACGGGGTGTAGCGCAGCTCCAGATTGTCCTGCCGCAGCAGCTCCTGATAGGTGAAGATCGTGTCCTCCAGCTCGCTTTCGATGTCGAGCAGCTCAATGTTCAGCTTGAAGCGCCCGTCCTGAATGCGGGTGAATTCCAGAAGCTCCTCCACCATGCCGGTCAGCCGGGCTGCTTCCTTGGAGATGATTTGGATGCCGCGGCGCGAGTCGGACTGGATGGCGTCGTCGAACATGAGCGTTTCGCTCCAGCCGGTGATGGCCGTCAGCGGGGTGCGCAGCTCGTGTGAGATGGAGGAGATGAACTCTGACTGCATTTTTTCCGTCTTGCTGATCTCCTGCGACAGCTCGTTGATCGCCACGGCAAGCTCGCTCAGCTCGTCCTTGCGCTGGATGGGGATCTCAGTGCCGTAGCTTCCGCCCGCGATGCGGCGGGTGGCCTCGGTCATTTCCTCCACGGGCTTTGCCACGCGCACGCGGAACCACGCGCCGCACATCAGCGCGGAGAGCGCGGAGAGCGCCAGCGCGATCAGCACAATCAGCACGGTGCTGAGTCCGTGCACCGCGACGCCGATGGCGATGCCGGCGGCGCCGGCGATTGCCGCGTGGACGCACTGACCGATGGACATGCGGGAGAACAGTTCCCTGCACCAGAAGCGGAGCGTGTCACGCAGCGCTTCGCTGTGTTTGGTCGATTCGCTCATGCGATCAGTAACCCCACTTGTAGCCGTAGCCCCAGACGGTGGTGATGTACTCCGGCTCGGTCGGCTTGTCCTCGATCTTGATGCGCAGGCGGCGGATGTTCACATCCACGATCTTCACCTCGCCGGTGTAGTCCTCGCCCCAGACGGCGCGAAGGATCTCCTCGCGCGACAGGGCGCGGCCGGGGTTGTTCATAAAGAGCTTCATGATGGTGAATTCCGTCTGCGTCAGGCGGATGTGCTCGCCGTTTTTGTCCAGCGTGCGGGAATGCAGATGCAGCAGAAACGGCCCGCTGGCCAGCCCGTCCTCACCGTTGTCGCTGCCGCCGATGCGCCGGTAGAGCGCATCCACGCGCGCGAGCAGCTCGGCGGGGGAGAAAGGCTTCGTCACATAATCGTCCGCGCCGGTCATCAGACCGGTGATCTTGTCCATTTCCTGGCTCTTTGCGCTGAGCATGATGATGCCCATTTTCGAGCCGGTGGCGCGGATGCGGCGGCAGACCTCAAAGCCGTCGATGTCCGGCAGCATCACGTCCAGCAGCGCAACCAGAATATCCGGGTGCTGCTTGAGCTTTTCCAGTGCTTCCTCGCCGGTGCCAGCCTCGATCGGCTCATACCCGCTGCGGCGCAGATTGATGACGACAAAACTGCGGATGCTGGATTCGTCTTCGAGAACCAGAATTTTTTTCATAACGTTTCGTTTCCTTTCGGCAAGGTATCTTATAACCAGAATACAATTCGGGAATCAGATTCAAACTAATAATGTAGTATAACATACTTTTTTGAATAATGGTAGTCAAAGATTGTAGTTTATGGTATGGTATTTGTAAGAATCGGAGGTGTGCGAAATGGAGGTTTTCTGGACGGAGATCGCCGGGCTGGACGAGACGCGCGCGCGGCGTCCGGGGCGGAGCCGTGCGCGGGGGAGCGCGTTTGGCATGTCGCTGCTGGCGTGGGCGGCGCGGGAGGTCTGGGGCGTTGACCTGCCGGAGATCGGCGTGCTCGAAAGCGGCAAGCCGTATTTTCCCGCGCATCCGGAGCTGCACTTTTCGATCAGCCATACAAAGACCGCCGTGCTCGCGGCGCTTGCCACATATCCGGTCGGCGCGGACGTGGAGCTGCGGCGCGCCGTTCGCCCCGCAACGGAGCGGCGGCTGAAGGAGACGCCCTGCGGCGATCTGGAACTGTTCGAGCTGTGGACGCTGCGGGAGAGCTATTATAAGCTCACGGGGCGGGGCGATCTGCGCACGATCCCGTTTTCCCGCGAAAACGGTGTGATCCTCCCGCCGGAGCCAGACGTGCGCTGCCGGGTGTACGATGAGATACCGGGGTGCGCCGCCGCCGTGTGCAGCAAGGCGGAGCAGCCGCCGGAGCGGCTGCGGTTTGTGGAAGCCGCGTGGATTTGCACTTGAAAAGCGCCGCAAGGTGTTGTATAATCAAATGCACATGCCGGTGTGATGGAATTGGTAGACGTGCTTGACTCAAAATCAAGTGCCGCAAGGCGTGCCGGTTCGAGTCCGGCCACCGGCACCAGTCTGCGACTGGAGGCAGAGCGTTACGGGCCGCGGCGGTTTCACAACTGCCGCGCTTGACCGCGGCTGCGGAGAAGACTCTGGTCAAGATCAATCAGAACGGCGGTGTGCGCCGCAAACAAAAACAGGGATGCATCGCGTATGGGCTGACGGCGTCCCTGTTTTTTGAATCATGGGAGGGGAAAGTATGAGCAGTTTCAACGAACTATATGAGCACATCGTACAGGATCCGGGGCGCAAGTTCCAGCTTCGCGGCGTACAGGAGATCCGCCGCAAGGCCATCCACGAGCTGATGGATTCCGGGCTGTACACCGAGCCGGAGGAGAGCGCGTCGCTCACGGACGAGGAGCGCAGCGCACACAAGGCGGAGGCCGCGTATGAGCTTGGCCTGCAGTATGTTTTGGAGACGTCCAAACTGCCCAATAAGGACGGCGACGAGGCGTTTGCCATTGCTGTGTGCAGCTCGTCGGAACGGCCGTACTGCATTGCGCTGTGCCTGCAGACGAAGTTGGAGGAAATGTTTGCCTCCGGTGCGGTGGACAGAAGCGCCAACGGCCACCCGTGGCTGTTCGTGGTCGCGGCGAACCGCGATACGCTCGAACCCATCGACGAGCTGCAGGGCGCGGTCGAGCTGCTGCGCGTGACGTATCAGCAGTTCCACATCGAGCTGGAGGTTCGCTCCCTTGCGGAGGATATGAATACCGCCATGGCGCAGTCCCTGCGCGAAGCGATGAATGCCTGCAAGATGGAAGGTTCGCAGGAGAACATGCAGAAACTTGCCGCGCTCATGACCACGGTGCCGCTGGTGTTCCCGGCGCAGCGCCCGGAGGGCGAGTGCGACCCGCAGGCTGGCGAGGAGCAGCATCTGCAGTTCGCCAAGGCACGCTCGAACGATGGCAGAACATTTTTCCTGGCGTTTACCGACCGGGCGCAGCTCGCAAAGTGGCGCGCATTTGGCAGCGTGGAGCTGTATCTGAAGGACTACGCGCCGCTGATCCTGAAGTCGAACGACACCGGTGTGATGCTTGATCCGTATATCGGCGCTGGACTCGCGCTCACGAAGGAAATGATCCAGACGCTTTACACCCAGTATCAGATGCTCGACGGTCTGGCACAGGCCGCTGCCGAAATGGTGAAGAAGGGCGGGGAGGAAGCGCCCGCGCCGGAGGCGGCGTCTGCCGCGGCGGAACGGCCCAATGTGTTTGAGACTTCCAAATGGGGGCAGAATAAAAAGACCAAGAAAAAGCGCTCCTGAACCCGGAGCGCTTTTCTGCAGATGGACAAAAAGAGGCGCGGAACCGTGATTTTCTTTCCCTGTTGCGATTGCAAAGAAGCAAAAAACAGGGTATGATATCGAAAGAATGAGCCAAATTTCAGGCAGAAGTCCGGCGCAGCAGTCTTGCGCCGGTAAGGGGGGACATTTCCAACATGAGAAAAACCAAAATCGTTTGTACCATCGGCCCGGCGTGCGACGACGAAGCGACGCTCCGCCGTATGGTTGAGGCGGGCATGAACGTTGCGCGTCTGAACTTTTCGCACGGCACATATGAGGAGCATCAGAAGCGCATCGACACGCTCAAGAAGATCCGCGAGGACATGCATGTGCCGCTGGCCCTGATGCTGGACACCAAGGGACCGGAATACCGCATCGGCACCTTTGCCGACGGTAAGATTACGCTGAACGAGGGCGATCGGTTCACCTTCACGACCGAGCCGGTTGCGGGCACGCAGGCGCGCGTCTCGGTGAGCTACAAGGGATTGGCGGAGGATCTGGAGGCGGGCGACGTCGTGCTGCTCAACAACGGTCTTCTGTCTTTCGTCGTGGAGCGCACCACGGCGACGGATGTGATCTGCCGCGTCACGGCGGGGGGCGAGCTTTCGAACCGCAAGAGCATGAGCTTCCCGAACAAGGTGCTCAAGCAGGTGTTTTTGAGCGAGCAGGACAAGTCCGACCTGCTCTTCGGCATCAAAAACGACGTCGATTTCATCGCCTGCTCCTTCGTCTCGCGCCGGCAGGATCTGATTGACCTGGGCGACTTTCTGCGCGCCAACGGCGGCGGGCACATCGATATCATCGCCAAGATCGAAAACCAGTCCGGCATTGACAATATTGAGGATATCTTCAAGGAGTGCGACGGCATCATGATCGGCCGCGGCGACATGGGCGTGGAGATCCCGTATGAGGAGCTGCCCGGCATTCAAAAGCTGCTGATCGAAAAGTGCCGCCGGCTCGGCAAACGCTGCATCACCGCAACGGAGATGCTCGAATCCATGACGCACAACATCCGGCCCACCCGTGCGGAGATCTCCGACGTGGCCAACGCCGTTTATGACGGTAGCAGCGCGGTTATGCTCTCCGGCGAGACCGCCGCGGGCGAGTATCCGGTCGAGGCCGTCGCCGCCATGGCGCGCATCGCCGAGCGCACGGAGAAGAACATCGACTACGCTGCGCGCTTCCCCCAGAGCGAGTTCGAGATCGAAAATACGCTCGACGCGATCTCTCATGCCACCTGCGGCATGGCGATCGATATTGGGGCGAAGGTCATCACCGTCTGCTCCATTACGGGCAAGACGGCGCGCATGATCTCCCGCTTCCGCGGCCCCACGGACATCATCGGTCTGACGACGAATGAGCGCGCCTACCGGCAGCTTGCCCTCTCGTGGGGTATCACGCCGATCATGAGCGAGGTATATGAGTCCACCGACGTGCTGTTCTACCACGCGCTGAAGGTCAGCCGCGAGGTCATGCAGCTCGAAAAGGGCGACAAGGTCATCATTACGGGCGGCATCATCAACGGCAAGAGCGGCAATACGAATACGATCAAGGTGGAATACGCCTGAGATTCCGTCCAATCTCAAACCGGCTCTCCTGCATTGGGAGAGCCGGTTTTTCATATTGGGTTTCCGGTACTGCCGGCCGGTTTTCCGGCATATCATGAAACGGCGGAATCTGTCCAAGAAATTTTGTGGATTTTGTCGAACCCGCCAGTTGCAATTTCGGAAAAGTTAGCCTATACTAACCATGAAATAACTTCTCACTTCAAGAAGAACTGGAGGAACGCCGCAATGACGTTGGACAAACTCCCGGTTGGACAGGAAGCCGTCATTACCCGCGTGGGCGGGGAGGGGGCGCTTCGCTGCCGCTTTCTGGATATGGGATTGATCCCGAAGACGCGCGTGCTCGTGCGGAAAACGGCGCCAATGGGCGACCCGCTGGAGCTGCGCCTGCGCGGCTATACGCTGACGATCCGCAAGTCGGACGCACAGCAGATCGAGGTGGAGGTGGAAGCATGATCTTTGCTCTGGTCGGCAATCAGAACTGCGGCAAGACGACGCTTTTCAACCAGCTCACCGGCTCGAACCAGCACGTCGGCAATTTCCCCGGCGTCACAGTCGAGCGCAAATCCGGCACGGCGCGCTCGCACAAGGACTGCACCATTGTGGACTTGCCGGGCATCTATGCGTTTCGCCCGTATACGGATGAGGAGATCGTTACACGCGACTTCATTCTGGACGAAAAGCCGGACGGCATTATCAACATCATCGACGCGACGAACATCGAGCGTAACCTGTATCTGACGCTGCAGCTCATGGAGCTGCAAACGCCGATGGTGCTGGCGCTGAACATGATGGACGAGGTGCGCGGCAACGGCGGCTCGGTGGACGTCGAGGCGCTGTCGCAGGCGCTGGGCATCCCGGTGGTGCCGATCAGCGCAGTGAAAAACGAGGGTGTGCAGGAGTTGATGGACACTGCCGTGCAGACTGCGAAGCAGCGTCATCTCCCGCAGGTGACGGACTTTTGCCCGTTCGGCCCCGTGCACCGCTGTATCCACGCGGTCTGTCACATGATCGAGGATCACGCGAAGGAGATGGGGCTGCCGGTGCGCTTCGCCGCGACGAAGCTGATCGAAAACGACCCCATTCTGCGCGAAAAATTACAGGTACACGATAACGAGCTGGAGGCCATGGAGCACGCGGTCGATCAGATGGAGGCCGAGTGCGGTCTGGACCGCAACGCCGCGCTGGCGGACATGCGCTACACGTTTATCGAGGACGTCTGCGCCAAGACCGTGGTCAAATGTCAGGAGAGCCGGGAGCACCGCCGCAGCGAGCGCATCGACCGCGTCCTGACCGGGAAATACAGTGCCATACCGGTGTTTTTGCTCGTGATGATGGCCATCTTTTATCTCACGTTCAACGTCATCGGCAAGGTGCTGTCCGACTGGCTTGCCATGGGCATCGACTGGCTCACGGGCGTGGTCGATCTCGGACTCACGGCCTACGGCATCAACCCGGTGGTACATAGCCTGATCGTGGACGGCATCTTCACCGGCGTGGGCACGGTGCTGTCGTTCTTGCCGATCATCGTGACGCTGTTTTTCTTCCTCTCCATTCTGGAGGACACGGGCTACATGGCGCGTGTTGCGTTCGTGATGGATCAGCTCCTGCGCAAGATCGGCCTGTCCGGCCGCAGCATCGTGCCGATGCTCATCGGTTTTGGCTGCAGCGTTCCGGCCATCATGGCCACGCGCACGCTCTCGTCCGAGCGCGACCGGAAAATGACGATTCTGCTCACGCCGTTCATGAGCTGCAGCGCGAAAATTCCGATCTACGGGGTGTTCTCGGCGGCGTTTTTCCCCAGGCATGCGGCGCTGGTGATGATCGGGCTGTATGTCACGGGCATCCTGGTCGGCATTCTCGCCGCCATGGTGCTGGATCAGACGGCGTTTCGCGGCAACCCCGTGCCGTTTGTGATGGAGCTGCCGAACTATCGCTTCCCCAGCCTCAAGAGCGTGCTGCTTCTGATGTGGGACAAGGCAAAGGACTTTCTGGAGCGTGCGTTCACGGTCATTTTCGTGGCGACGATCGTGATCTGGTTTCTGCAGACGTTTGACACCCGGCTCAACGTCGTCACCGATCAGACGGAGAGCCTGCTCGCCATGATCGGCGCGCTGATCGCGCCCATCTTCACGCCGCTCGGCTTTGGAGACTGGCGCGCGGCCACGGCGCTGATCTCCGGGTTTATTGCCAAGGAATCCGTTGTTTCCACGCTCGGCGTGCTGCTCGGCAGCGCGTCCGATGTGGGCGCTGCGCTGGGCACGATGTTTGCGCCCGTCACGGCGGTGAGCTTCCTTGTGTTCACGCTGCTGTATACGCCGTGCGTCGCGGCCATTACGGCTGTCCGGCGCGAGCTGGGCTCCGGCTGGAAGGCCGCTGGCGTGGCGCTGCTGCAATGCTGCGTTGCGTGGCTGACGTCGTTTGTCGTGTATCACGCCATGCTGCTGTTCGTATAAGGAGGTTCCCCGGTGCGTCTTGTGGATATCTTGCTGCTCGCGCTGGTCACGGCGCTCGTCCTTGCCGCTGTCTGCGCCACGCGCCGGCGCAAAAAACGGGGCAGGCACATCTCCTGCGGCGGCGACTGTACACACTGTGCCATGGGCTGCGCGCAGAAAGAACGGCAACAATCGGATTGAATGAGAAATCGCCCGGAGCATTAGCTCCGGGCGATTTGCTGTCTGATGTTATTTTGCGACGTTTTCGCAGAAGCGCATGAGGATTGCGGCTGTCTGTGCGCGGGTTGCATTGCCCAGCGGGTCCAGACAGGTCACGCCGTTGACCACGTTGCCGTTGATAAGACCGGCGCCATTCGCCCAGGTCATGGCATCCACGGCGTACGCGAGCACCTGATCGTCGTCCGGGAAGACGGAGAGGTCGCCCTTGGCCGACGTGTCAAGCTTCATGACGTCCGCATAGCGGTAGAGCATCGTTGCCATCTCCTGACGGGTGATTGGGGCTGTCGGGTCGAAGGTGACAGCATCGCGTCCCGTGACGATGCCGGTTTCCGCAGCCCAGGCGACCGCATCCTTGTACCAGCTCTGGGTCAGGTCGGTGAACGAGCAGGTGCGCGTCGGGGTCGGGCAGCCGTTCTGACGCCAGAGAATGGTGACGAGCTGCGCGCGGGTGGTAGCGCTGCCCGGCTCGATCGTGGTGGCGCTCGTGCCGTTCAGCATGCCGTTCGCAATGCAGTAGTCCAGACCGGCATGTGCCCAGTCGGTGTATTTCGGCATGTCGGTGAACTGCGCGCCGGGGCAGACGTGCGTCTGCGTGCCGCTGTCGGAATCATCGGAGCCGGACTCGACCGGGATGCTCTCCAGCATCTTGGCAAGCTCAAAGAACTTGGTTTGGAGCATAGTCTTGTTCTGAAACTGGCCGACCATGTTGATGTGGTCCGTGCGGTCGATCTTTTCGATGTAGTTCCAAACGCCCTTCTGCGTGCCGGCCTGAAACACCATGGTGCCGTCGGACGCAGTGCCATAGTTGATGTTGAATTTGTCGGTGGAGTTTTCGTGCGGCGCAATGGCGGAGCGGACGCTCACAATGCCGTCATTCTCCCACCAGTCCGGCGTGACCTGCACATGGCCGACCGCGTAGTTGACATGGCTGCCCATGTACGTGGCGCTCTTGACCATCATGGGGTTGATGTCTGCGTAGGGGAGATAGTTGTGCGGATAAACGGGGGAGCGGTACGTGTCCGAGCACGCGACAGAGAAGTAGTAAATGTCGTCCTGCGCCTTGGCGTAGCCGTTCAGCTTCGCCGCGCCATCCACATCGAGATCATAGACGCTCAAGTCGTCGACATGCTCCTCCCAAATACCGCTGTTCATAACACGGGTGAAGTAAGAGGCGTAGTCCTCGTTTGCCTGCCGCGTGAGACCCCACTGATCCAGCTTGAAGTCCAGACCAAAGTTCTGCTCGTTGATGTTCATGCCGGTCATGGCCGAAAGCATGCCGACGAACTGATGCACCAGCGGCTCCATGCTGCGGTACACCTTCGTGTCATACTGGCTGCCGTCGTGCGGCGTGCACAGGGTCGTGATGCTCTCAATCCAGTGGCGGCACTCGCCGGTGAACAGCGGACTGATGCTGCCGTCGGTGGTGGCGTTGACCTCGTCGGGGTCGCCGTTTTCCAGAAGCTGCGCCAGCATACGGATGGTCTCGCCGCCCATGCTGTGGCCGACGAGGTGAATCTTCAGTGCGCTGTCGGCGTCATTCAGCTCCGGAAGGACGCCGGGGAAGGTGCGTCCGTAGCGGGCGTGGCCGTTTTGCGCGGAATGATACTGGCCGTAGTCCACGGTGCCTCCAACCAGATAGGCGTACAGCTCGCACGCTCTGTCCCAGTTGCTTGCGACGGGGCCGATGGACGGGGTGTAGACCTCGTAACCGGCGCTGTTGAGGATGTCGCGCAGGCTGCTTGTGCCGCCCCAGTAGTTCAGGCCGGCAATTTCTCTGCCGCCCCAGCCGAACAGGCCGTGGACCAGCACGATCGGGTAGTGGTTGCTGTCCGCCGCGAGCATTGCCACGGCGGCATCTTCCGTCAACTCCGTGCTGTCAACCGTTTGCGCTTCGGCGGCTTCGGACGGCATGTCGGCGTCAACTGCAAAGCCGGAAATGCACAGCAGCATGGTCATGACGAGGAACAGAGAAAGCCCTCTGCACCACTTCTTGTTTTTCATGGTTGATTGAACCCTCCTGATGTGGGCGCAGGCACCCACAGAAATATTTGATGCCTGCATCATAAACCAACGCGCACGTTTTGCAATGCACAGCCGCCGGTGCAATGGAACGATTTTGCACAGTTGCGTGCAGGTGTGCAACGCAAACCCGCCCGGAGCAGACGCTCCGGGCGGGTTTGTCGAACTGCGACTTTTCTGGTAAATGTGCATAATTTTTCCCATAAAATGCAGATACATCGACAATTTTTTCTTGCTCTACAAGTTTTTGATTGACAGTTTTCCAGCATTTTGTTAAAGTCAAGTTAGAACATTGTATAAAATTAGAATTTATGCATGTTCTGACGATCGAAACAGAGGAGGAAACCGCATAGGGAAAATTTGAAAGGAGCATATGATGAAAAAATTCAAGAAAGCGTTAACTCTGGCATTGATGTGCCTTCTGCTTGCCAATTGCATCATTCCATGCTTTGCAACAGATCAGGATACCGATGTCGCCGTCATTGGCTCAGCAAGCGCCTCAGACATCGCAGAAATCTCCGAAATTGCGGAAACATACATGCGCAGATATGCGGAAAATACATACATGTATGAATCAAACGATCTCAAAGAATTGACGGTTGCGTCCTTAAGTCCAACCGAGCGGCAGGCGCTTCAACAGGCGCAGAATACGCTGAGTACCAATGTCAGCGCGAGTTCCAATTTGAATGAAAATTTCAACGCGAGTGCTGACAGTGAAACAAATTTGGCTGTTAACACGTTGGACACGATGGATTACACTTTGGAGAAAGCGAACTATCGGAAGAACGTCCGGCAAATGCAAAACATTTTGCGAAAGGACTTTGAAACGTGCTATCAGGTCAACCAGATTGAAGTATCAGGCGACTATGCGCGTGTCTGGCTCTCGGAGAACATCGGCTTTTATTACTCGGGACAAACCATTCAGTCGATCATTTCAGAAGAGTATGAAATCTCGCTTTTCCGTCCGAACGGCGAATGGCTGATTTATAACATCTATACCAAGTATGATGATTTCGACAGCACGAACAAGTTCAGCGGGTTTAATTCGGCTGAAGCAATTCAGGAATTCAGCGAAATCTACGCAAATCGTGATTCTGGCGATCTCAGCGAAAAAGCTGTCATTGTTTCGGAAGAGGATGCAAATGCTGAAATTCAGTCTACTGTCTTCATACCGCGAACTTATAACGCGCAAAATGCCGTATATTATGCTTTTACATATTCAAAGCAAAATGTTGGAAATTTTCGGAGCTATTATAACGGGAATTTCGAGAGTTATGACGGTAGAGGCGGAGATTGCATGAATTTTGCTTCGCAATGCATTTATGCTGGTTTTCATGGCAGCAATGCAGTATCGGATATCAATAGCAAATCGTTCCCTCAAGATAATGTTGGTAGTTCCTCGGACACAACGTGGTTTGGCTCACCCGCATCTCATTCGTGGATAAGCAATTCTCCTTTTTATAATTACATAACCAAGTCTGCTAGCGATTCCGGGACCCGGATCAAGGGCAGTGTTACCACTTATGGATACAATGATTATTATATTACAACGCCGACCAAGCTGCTTGGCGCGGTGATTCAAGTGCCGGGGTCTGCCGGCGACTATCAGCACGCCGTGATTGTAACTGGGCAAGAGGGAACCGGAAGAGATCAGATACTTATAACTTCACACACGGGGGATCACAAGCATGTCCGGCTAGGAGATCTTTGGGGGACAGGAAAAATTCGGGTGATTCTTCCGACGAGTGCGGTTCAGACTGTTTCGTGTACATCCGCAGAGCACTCTTATACATCCATCCCCTATGACAGGGGGCTGGACAGCATCTGTAATATCTGCGGAACCTCCCGCCTGTTTATCCGAAATACGCTGTTAAACTGTGTACCAGTTGGAACAACGAAAACTCTGACAGCATATCCAAGCGTCCGCTGCTATCGTATGGCCATGAAAGTCGTGGCGCCAAACGGAGCGGTTTCCTGGCTGGGCGAAGTTGTGAACGATTACAGCTACGCAAAAAACTATACATTTTCACAGACCGGTCTGTATACCATTACACTGTACGCGCGCGATGTAAACCCAGATTATTACAGCTGGTCCACGCAGGTTCATCACACCTACACCGTGCGGTGCTATTAAATTTTCTTTGAAAGAGGTGGATGCCATGAAACACGCACGTTACCTTCCCCTGCTGCTGGCGCTGCTCCTGCTGGCGGGCTGTGCCGCGCCAGCGCAGGAAGCAGTAGAAACACCCACGCCCACGCCGGAACCGACACCGGCCACGACGCCACAGCCCGCGGAAAGCCTGCCGAACGGCTCGCCGGAGCGTGCAGCGGTTGCGTGGCTGACCGCGATGGCAGAGAATGTGTTTCTCTATACCGGCCATGACCTGCGCGTGGGCAGCGTGGCCGCGCTGACGGACGCAGAACGCGCTGCAATTCCCCTGTCCGGCGTTCAATTTGAGGCCATCCTGACAGCGAGCAAGCTGCGTGCCGGCGTAAACTTTGACCCGCCGTACTCGCCACCGCCAGAACCGGTTATGCTCCAGATTGAGGACGGCATGGATTATGTGCTGGAGAAAGCAGACTATTTGGCATACAGCCGCGAGAGGCAGAAATCAGTTCACCTGAACTGGCAAGTTGCTTATGAGGTGGAGGAGATTCACACCAGCGGTGCGTTTGTGCAGGTGATCGTGAATGAGGGTGTTTCCTTTCGGATTCCCGGCGTGGAGTTTGACTCCACCATGGGGACGCCCTACGAAGTGATTCTCTGGCAGAACGGTGATGATTGGCTGGTTCTGGACGTCACGGCGGACGATAATTTCGACGGTCCGGACAACTGGTCGAACTTCAACGCAGAAGCCGCCAAGGCGGAACTGGATGAGATACTGAAGAACGCAAATGTAACGTCATAAATCATAATAGAATACTCAAAACAACTCACCCGCCCGGAGCAGACGCTCCGGGCGGGTGGATGCGGTATTCGGATGGCTCATTCCGCTTTGGGCTGGATCGACTCGTCGTGATCGATCCATTCCTGCACATCGACGACGATGATGCCGTCCTCGCCGATGCGGTTGACGACGCGCTTCAGGCCGGAGTTGATAATCATGCGGCGGCACATGGCGCAGGAGGTCGTGTCGTGCAGCAGCGCGCCGGTCTTCGCGTCGCGGCCGACGAGATAGAGCGTGCCGCCGATCATGTCGCGCCGGGCGGCGGAGATGATGGCGTTGGCCTCGGCGTGGACGCTGCGGCAGAGCTCATACCGCTGGCCGCTGGGAATGTTCAGCTGCTCGCGGTTGCAGTAACCGAGCGCGGTGCAGTTCACGCGGCCGCGCGGCGCGCCGTTGTAGCCGGTGGAGAGAATTTCGTCGTTTTTTACGATGATCGCGCCGTACTTCCGGCGCATACAGGTGGAGCGGTTGAGCACCGCGTCCGCGATGTCGAGATAATAGTTTTCCTTGTTTACGCGCTGATCCATGGACAGCACCGTCCTTTCCGGAGTTGCAATGCTTTGCACTTTTGCATCTAAATTAGTATGTTTTGTGCCGTAAGTCAAGGGAAAACTATCTTTCTTCGCTGCATTGTGATATACTTTCCGGCAGGTGATACCATGAAAACGAATTATCAAAAGCAGACGGACGCGGTGATTGCAGCGCTGCCGGCGGGTGGGAAGCCCCGGCTGCTGCTGCAAAGCTGCTGTGGCCCGTGCAGCAGCTACGTGCTGGAATATCTCACGCGGTATTTTCGTGTGACGGTGCTGTACTACAACCCCAACATCCAGCCGCGGGAGGAATACGACAAGCGGCTGCACTGGCAGCGGGAGATCCTCGCGCAGCTTCCCACGCCGGAGGCGGTGGACATGCTGGAGTGCAGCTACGACGGCGCGCACTATGCCGAGGCGGTGCGCGGGCTGGAGCGCGAGCCGGAGGGCGGCGCGCGGTGCACGGTGTGCTTCCGGCTGCGGCTGGAGGAAACCGCACGGCTGGCGAAGGCGCATGGGTTTGATTTCTTCTGCACGACGCTCACCGTCTCGCCGCACAAGGACGCCGAGCGACTCAACGCCATCGGCGCGGAGCTTGCGGCGCAGTACGGCGTGGCGTGGCTGCCGTCGGACTTCAAAAAGCGCGAGGGCTACAAGCGCAGCATCGAGCTGTCAAAGCAGTACGGCCTGTACCGGCAGGATTACTGCGGCTGCCTGTTCAGCAAACCGGTTGACAAGCCTAGCGAAACCGTGTAAAATACGCAGCGCAACTGAATAAACGCAGGTGCCATCACCCTGCGTTCAAAATCAAAAAAATGGGAGGAAGTCTTGCTATGCACACTTCAACGAAGAAATTGGCCGCTGCGGCGGTCATAGGCGCGGCGTACGCTGCGCTGACGATGGTTTTGGCTCCGATCAGTTATGGAGCGATTCAAATGCGGGTGTCGGAGGTGCTGTGCATCCTTCCGTTTTTTGCGCCCTGCACGGCGTGGGGATTGTTCCTCGGCTGCGCAATTGCGAATGTGATCAGCGCGTCGGGCATTTTGGACGTCGTCTTCGGCTCGCTCGCCACGCTCGGTGCGTGCCTGTGCGTTGCGGCGCTCGGCAAGGGGCGCGGCGCACAGTCCTGGACGCGGTGCATCCTCGCCGTGCTGATGCCGGTCGTTTGGAACGCGGTGATTGTCGGCGCGGTGCTCATGTGGACGCTGACGGAGACGGCGTTTCCGTCGTTCTCGCCGGTGTTCTGGGTGTTCGGCGGACAGGCCGGCGCGGGAGAGCTGGCCGTCATGTTGATCCTCGGTCTGCCGCTGCTGCGGCTGCTACCGAAAAACAAGAAGTTCACGGAGATCGCGGCACAATACCGATAAAGGAAAAGAGACAGATACGAAACCGTATCTGTCTCTTAAAATTTTTATCAGACCGTTTGCAGCGCGTCGATCAGCGTTGCGTACAGCAGCTTGTAGCCCTCGGCGGAGGGATGGATGCCGTCCTCGGAGATGAGCTTGGTGAAATCCGGCTGCTGGAGGAACGCGGCGCGCACATCAATGCATGGCAGACCCAACTGCGCGGCAAGCTTATACACCGCGTTGGAATACAGCTCCTGTGTGCGGTAGATGTGGTTGGCGTCGTGCAGCCAGTGCAGCAGCGCGCTTCGGTCAGAGCCTTTTGCGTTGAGGAAGTTCAAGTACTTTTCCGAGTCGATCGGCGGCAGAGTCATCAGAATGGGCTTGACGCCGGCTTGCTGCAGCTGGTCGATCATCTCGCGGAGCGTGTCGGTGAATTCCTGCAGGCTCACGACGGGGAAGTGGTCGCCGTCCGGATGCTCGGCCACGTCCGGCCAGTCGTGGTTGCAGTCGTTGCCGCCGTACTCCAGCAGGGCGTAGTCATAGTGACGGCCGCTGTCCAGCTCCTTCTGCAAAATGGCCTTGCCCTTGCGGATGGTCGCGCCGAACTTCGCCTTGTTGATGACGTCACCGCGCACATGCGCCAAAAACGGGTCGAGGATCTCCTGATGAAAATGATAGCGCAGGCTGTCGTCCGGCAGCGTGGCTTTCATCAGAGAATCGCCGAAAATTCCAATCCGCAGTGCTTCCTCCATTGCCGAAACCTCCGTTTCAAGAGAATATCCTTACAGGATCAATATATCCAGAAATCCTTAAAGAAATATTAGCCCCTGTGAAACGAAGCAGAAAAATTACGACTGTCGCCAGTCCCGGATGGTCGCGTCGCAAAGGGCATTCAGCTCAGCCCAGCTCGCGGCGCTCGCGTCGTCATAGACGCCGATGACACGGAACCCGGCGGCCTTGGCGGTGCGGGCGGCGTAAATGGCGTCCTCGTAGACGGCGACGTCCTCCGGCGCGGCGCCGAGACGTCGTGCGGCCTCCAGAAACACATCCGGCCGGTCCTTGCCCGCGGACACGGCGTCGCAGCTCAGAAGAAATTCAAAGCAGTCCGCGACGCCCAGCCGCTCCAGACAGGCGCGCGCCAGCGGCTCCGGCGTGGCCGTCGCAACGCACAGACGAACGCCCTTGCGCCGCAGCGCACGGAGATAATCCGCTGCGCCGGGCTTCAGGGGAATGTCGCTACGGTAATGCGCGTCCATCATGGCGTTCATCTCCGCCGCGATGCGCTCCGGCGGGCCGGGGATGCCGAACGCTTCCATGAATACCGCGGAGGATTCCAGCATCGTCATGGGCTTGATGCGATCCAGAACCGGTTCGACGTTCTCCCGCACGCCGCGTCTGGCGAGGTATTCCCGCCCCAGCCGATGCCAGTAGCCCATGGAATCAATCAGCGTGCCGTCCATGTCGAAGACGGCGCAGCGCTTATCCATGGGCAGACACCATGTTCCGTGCCCGCTCCAGCAGGTCGGTCGTGGCGGCGGCGGGGTCGGGCTGGCCATAGATGGCCGAGATGACCGCCACGCCGTCCACACCGCTGCCGGAGAGCTGGGCGATGTTGTCCTTGGAGATGCCGCCGATGGCGACCACGGGGATATCCACCGCGCCGCAGATGGCGCGCAGCGCTTCTGCCGAGAGCGTTTCGGCGTCCTTCTTGGTGGTGGTGCCGAACACCGCGCCCACGCCGATGTAGTCCGCGCCGGCGCGCTGCGCGGCCACGGCGGTCTCCACCGTGTTGGCGGAGATGCCCAGCAGCCTGTCAGGGCCGATCATGGCGCGCACATCTCTGCCCACGATATCCGACTGGCCGACGTGCACGCCGTCCGCGCCGCACGCGAGCGCAATGTCGATCGCGTCGTTGACCACGAACGGGACGTGATACCGCGCGCACAGCGCCTTCAGCTCAACCGCCTCGGCGAGGAATGCGTCGTGTGCCAGCGCCTTTTCCCGGAGCTGCAGGAACGTTGCGCCGCTCTGCAGCACGCGTTCCGTGACCTGCGCGAGCGTCTGCCCCTCGCGCAGCCACATGCGGTCGGTGACGGCATAGAGCAGCATCGACTGTCTGATTTCATCCTTCGTAAACTTCATAACGGACTCCTTTTGTCAATTGTTCTTCCGTAAGATTGAACACCGCGTCGATCAGGTCGGTGCGGAAGGTGGCGTTGCCGGTGCCGTTTTGCAGCCGGCGGGCTTCCGCGATCTCACCGCAGACGCCCATAGCGGCCAGCGCCGCGCAGGCTGCGCGGAAAGGCTCGCTCGGCAGCGCGCCGCAGAACGCGCCCGCGAGCGTCGTGACCATGCAGCCGCTGCCGGTGATGCGCGACATGGTGGCGCAGCCGTTGCGCAGCAGCGCGGCGTGCTCGCCGTCCGCGATCACGTCGATGGGGCCGGAGATGGCGACCGCGCCGCCCGTCCGGTGGGCGAGCGACCGGGCCAGTGCCACGGCCTGCGGGAGGTTGTCCTCCGTGACGGCGTCCACTGCCGCAACGTCCACGCCGCTGCCGCCGATTTCGCCGGAGACCATGGCGCGGATCTCCGAGGCGTTGCCGCGGATGACGGCGATGCGCACCTCGCGCAGCAGCCGTGCGGCTACCTCCCGGCGCAGCGCCGTGACCCCGGCGGCCACCGGGTCGAGCACGACGGGGATGCCCAGCGCGTTTGCGCGTTTTCCGGCGAGCACCATCGCGTCGGCGTCCTCAATCGCGCCCATGTTCAGCACGAGCGCCTGCACCCCGGCGACGGATTCCTCCACCTCCCGGATGTCATGCGCCATGGTGGGAGAAGCGCCAGCCGCCAGCAGAATGTTGGCGCAGTCGTTCACAGTGACGAAGTTGGTGATGCACTGCACGAGCGGCGCGCGTGTGCGCACCGCCCGGAGCGCGGATGCAAAATCCATCGGTTGTACTCCTTTCAGCGTTCCAGTTGGGCCTGCATCTTTTGCAGGACCCCGGCTTTTTTCAGTACCAGCAGTACCGCAATGCCCATGCAGCCGCCCACAATGGACGAGGGGGCATAGAAGGGAATGTAGTAGAAGGGCGACTGCGCGTCCAGCGCGTAGAACGCCCGCATCAGCGGGTAGGCGACCATGGCGCTGATGAAGCCGGTGCCGATGACCTCGCCCACCAGAGCCGCCCATAGCTTGTGCGTTTTCTGATACAGCAGCCCGGAGAGAAACGCGCCGAACACCGCGCCGACAACGGCCTGAATGGTGCGGCCGCACATCATGCGCAGCAAGCCGCAGATGAGCGCAGCAGCGAAGGCGTAGTACGGCCCCAAAAACACGCCGGACAATACGTTCACGAAATGCTGAAACGGCGCCATGGACGGGAAGTACACGCAGGTGTTGAGTACAAACGCCAGACAGGCGAACATGGCGGTGAGCGTCAGCTTGCGGATGGACAGCGTTTTCGGCTTTGCTGCCGCAGTGTGATCCTTGTCCACGTTCACGCCTCCTGATGCTTCGCCGTCTTCTGATCGATGGTCAGCACGCCTTCCGGGTTGAAGTTGATCTTCACATAGGTCATCACGCCGGGGGCGCCGGCCTCCACGCAGATACGGGAGCAGCCCTTGACGATCTCCATCAGCGTGTCGTAATCGCCCTCGACCGTCGTCTCAAAGGCGCCGACCACGGTGTGGAGTCCGAAGGATTTGATATAGGCGATGGCTTCGTCCACAATGCGGATGAGCTGGTCGTTGTCCACCACATTGGGCAGAACCTGAATGGCTACGCTTGCGTTCATACGCTGTTTCCTCCTAAAATTCATCAGAATGTTGCAGGAGAGACCGGCAGACGGCCTTGTGCGGGAAAGCAAAAAACGGGACATCCGTTCAGAGATGTCCCGTTTGCACTTCGTGGAACCGGCGCGATATCCGGCAGAAAACGATCGCTTTCGGTGTGCATCCCTACGTTGGCATGATCCAAATCAGGTGAGGTCGAGGGAAATCACCCTCCTCTCAGCCCTCTTTTGAGGACTCCCTTGCACGTTTCAGTATAGGCGTCTGCCGCCGCGCTGTCAAGAGCGTGTCAGAAGAAATTCCCCGTGCCGGAGCACGGGGAATTTTACATCCATCAGATTGGAATCACTCAAGCGGCTTGAAGTCGGATTTCGGGTGATGGCACAGCGGGCAGATAAAGTCGTCCGGCATGGTCTCACCCTCATACACGTAGCCGCACACGGAGCAGACGAAGCCAGCGCGCTTTTCCGCGGGCTTGGCGTCCTGCTTGACGAAGTCGGACGCGGGGTGCTTGCACAGCGGGCAGATGTAGTCCGCCGGGATGGTTTCGCCCTCGTACACGTAGCCGCACACGGAGCAGACCCAGCACGCGCTCTCGGCCTTGGCGAGCTTCTTCGGCTTCGGCTTGATGACGTCGCGGTAGTAGCCGTAGGTAACGGTCTCATCGTCGTTAAAGAGCTTGGATTCGACGATCTCGGCGATGAAGAGCCGGTGCGAGCCCTGATCGTAGCTCTCCACCACGCGGCAGGAGAACATGGCGTTGGTGTAGCGCGTGAGATAGTACAGGCCGTTTTCGCTGCGCGCGCAGTCGGTCCAGTCGGCGAACTTGTCGGTGTCCGCACCGGACTGGAAGCCGAAGTGCTGGAACACGGAGAAGGGCACTTCCTTCGTGAGGATCGAGAGGTTGAACTTCCCGGTGCGCTCGATCATGCCGCAGGTGTAGTTGGCCTTGATGACGGAGATGGAGATGCGCTCCGGCTTATTGGCCATCTGAATGGCGGTGTTGATGATGCAACAGTTGTCCTTGTCGCCCTCTTTCGCGGACAGAGCGTACAGGCCGTAGCTGAACTTGAACAGCGCGGCGGGGTTCTGCGGGCCGTCGTTCACGATCGGCCGCGGCTTCGGCATGGATTCGTAGATCGCATCGGCGATCTGCTCCAGCGCGCCGAGCTGATTTTCCTTCAGCGAGGATTTGAGCGTGAGCGACTCGTTGAGGATGGTGACGCCCTTGAGACGGGAGAGAATGTTGCGCATGAGCTGGCCGGATGTCGGCGCCCAGGAGCCGTTTTCGATAACGGCGACGGTGCGGTTGAGCACATTGTGCGCCGCGATGTCGAGCAGGGCGGTCTCCATATTCACGAAGATGCCGGCATTGTAGGTCGTGGAGGCGAACACAAGGTGGCTGCAGCGGAACGCTTCGGCCACGATGTAGCTCGGATGCGTGACGGACACGTCGTACATGGCGATGTTCTTCACGCCGCGCTCGGCCAGCATGGTGGCGAGCACGTGCGCGGTGTTCTCCGTGTTGCCGTAGACGGAGGCGTAGGCGATCATGACCGCGTTGTCCTCCGGGGTGTAGGAGCTCCACTTGTCGTACTTTTCGATGAACCAGCTGATGTTCTTGCGCCAGACGGGGCCGTGCAGCGGGCAGATCATGCGGATGTCCAGCGTGGCGGCCTTCTTAAGCAGCGCCTGCACCTGCACGCCGTATTTGCCGACGATGTTGGTGAAGTACCGGCGGGCGTCGGGCAGCCAGTCGTGCTCGAAATCGTACTCGTCGGCGTAAAGATTGCCGTTGAGCGCGCCGAAGGTGCCGAACGCGTCGGCGGAGAAGAGGATCTTGTCGGCGGTGTCATAGCTCACCATGACCTCCGGCCAGTGCACCATCGGCGCCATGACGAACGCGAGGGTGTGCTTGCCGAAGCAGACCGTGTCGCCCTCGTTTACGATGACGGCGCGGGAGTCAATGTCAAAGGTGAAGAAGTTGCGGATCATCTCGCAGATCTTCTCGTTGCAGATGATCTTCGCTTCCGGATGGCGCAGCACCACGTCGCCGAGGGTCTTGGCGTGATCCGGCTCCATGTGATGGACGACGACGTAGTCGAGCGGGCGGCCGGCGAGCACGTATTCGAGGTTTTCGAAGAACTGGCCGGCGACGGCGTGATCGACGGTGTCGAGCAGGACGGTCTTTTCGTCCAGCATGACGTAAGAGTTGTAGGAAACGCCGCGGGGAATGGGGTAGACGCTCTCAAACAGCGCCAGACGGCGGTCCGACGCGCCGATCCAGAACAGATCGTCTGTAATCTTGACAGTGCAGTGCATGTACAAATCCTCCTGTTATTTGTATGGAATCTCATTTACAAGCGGCCCGGTATACCGGGCTGCAGCGTCAGCGGAACATTTTGATGACGTCGTCCTTGCTGCGCATGCCGACCTCGACCTTGGTGGGCGCGCCGTTTCGGAACACCATGAACGTGGGGATGCTCATCACGCGGAACTGGCCTGCCAGCTCCGGCTGCTCATCGACGTTGATCTTTCCGACCTTCACATCGGTGCATTCCTCAGCGATCTGATCCACGATGGGCGCCATCATGCGGCAGGGACCGCACCACGAAGCCCAGAAGTCCACCAGAACGGGAATGTCGGAGCGGAGAACCTCCTGCTCAAAATTTTCTTTTGTCAGTGTAATAGCCATAGCAAAAATCTCCTTTTCAGTTCGTTTCTGGCCATACTATACCGCGAAAAGAGCGGCGTTTTCTGTGGCAAAGTCACATTAGCGCGAGCTTTTTCAGCTTTTCGGCGTCGGCAACCGTGACCGTGCCGCGGCCGAGCCGGACGATGCCGTCCTCGGCGAAGTTGCGGAGCATCCGCGTGACGGTCTCGCGTGCGGCGCCGGTATCGCGGGCCATCTGCTCGTGTGTGGCGTGAATGGGCTGCCGCGCGTGGTCGGATTCTTCCCACAGATACTGCGCCAGCCGCTTATCAAAGCTGATGAACAAAAGCTGCTGCATCGACCACATCACGTCGGAAAACCGTTCGGTGGCGAGCTTGTACTGGCAGCACTCCACATAGATGTTCGACTGCGCCAGCCGCTTGAAGGTGCTGGCGTTGACAATGAGCAGCTCCGTGTCCGCGTCGGCGACCAGATGGACGTCGAAGGTGATCTGCCGGATGACGCAGGACGCGGCCAGCACGCACGCGTCGCCGGCCATCAGCCGGTAGAGCGCGATTTCCCGCCCGTCCTCCGAGAGCATGTATGCCCGCATCTTGCCGGAGCGCACGGCGATCAGGCCGAGACATTGTCCGTTGCAGCCGTGAACAAGCGCACCTCTTTGATAGCGCACAATGCGCGCGCCGCGACGCGCTTCCGCCGCTTCGTCCGCCGTCAGATGGTCCCAGAACGGCAGCGCCTGCAGCGCAGACTCCAGTTCCTGTTGCATCGTGTTCCCTTCTCTCTTTCTGTATCCCAGACGCTTTTTACCTAGCATACCACGATTTTCTTGCGGAGAAAAGAGCTTTGGCGTTTTTTTCACAGAAAAAATACCGGCAGACGAATTCGTCTGCCGGTCGGATGACAGGCTTGTGCTCAGGATGCGATCAGGCTCGTCCAGGATTCCGTACCCAGCTCGTTGCGGGTGTATTCGTGGGAGTTTGCGGCCTCCTGAATGGCCACATAGTACCACTCCAGCGGATTCTGGTTATCCGTGAACGTCTTCATGCCGGGCAGCAGGTCTGCTGCGGTCAGCGGGTTGCGATCCAGCACGCGGTTGATCATTACGACGGTCTCGTCGCGCTTGATGTTCTGATCCGGGCGGAAGGTGCCGTCGGGATAGCCGAAGATCCAGCCGTTGCTTGCGGCAAGCTCAATGTCCTTCTGCGCCCAGTGTCCCTGAATGTCGCGGAAGGTGATCTTGCTTTCCTTCAGCTCGGCAAAGCGGGAGATGATCGTTGCCATTTCTGCGCGGGTGATCGGTGCGTTGGGGCGGAACGAGCCGTCCTCATAGCCGCAGAGGATACCGGCCTTCGCCAGCGTGGCGACGCAGGTGGCATACCACTGGCCGTCCGGTACGTCGGTAAAGGCGCAGCTCGTGGCATGGAACGCCTCGCGGCTGTCCTCCGTCAGCAGGTTGTAGAAGATCTGGGCGGTCTCGGCACGGGTGATGTTCGCTTCGGGCCGAACCGTGCCGTCCTCGTAGCCGCGAATGTAGGCCATGTGGGTTTCCTTGTTCAGCTCCGGCTGCTCCGGCGTCACATGGATGGTCAGCACGGCGTCCTTGGAGGTGTAGGTCACATCGGCGAGCGCTACGGTGCAGAAGTAGGTGTACTGCTCCGTCTTGGCGGGCGCGGTGGCCCTTGTCACGGTGAGCGTTTTGGTGGCGGCGCCGTCATAGTCGTTGGCGTCCACTGCGGCAGTCACGGGCACTGCGGCTTCGCCTACGCGGGTATACCACTGATAGGAGATCAGCTTCCCGATCAGCAGATCAAGCAGCATTTCCGGCGTGTAGCCCATCTGCTGGAGGATTTCCAGAATGGTGTCGAGATCAAAGCCGCCGTTGATCAGCGCTTTGATGAGGGCTTCCAGATCGAGATCCTCGCCCAGAATCTCCTGAAGCGCTTCGATCAGCGCCTGCAGGTCAAGCTGGTCGCCAAACGCTGCGATGAGCGCCTGAATGAGCGCTTCTGTATCCAGCTCGCCGCCCACGGCACCCTGAATGATCTTCACGATCTCGGAGAGATCGACGTCCTCGCCAAGGACTTCCTGCAGCGCTTTGACGAGCGCTTCCATGTCCAGCTCGCCGCCCATGGCGTCCTGAATGGCTTTTACGATCTCAGACAGATCGACGTCCTCGCCGAGCGCGCCCTGCAGCGCCTCAATCAGCGCGGCAAGGTCGAATTCGCCGCCCGTGGCATCCTGGATGGCTTTCACGATTGCGGCAATGTCCACGTCCGTGCCGAGCTTCGCCTCAATCGCGGCGATGACCGCGTCCAGATCCGCGCTGCCGTCCAGCGCGGCCTTGATCTGCTCGATCATTTCCGGCGTGAGCTTGTCGCCCAGCAGCGGCTGCAGCGCCGCCAGCAGAGCATCCACGTCGATCTCCACCGGCGCGGCAGGCGTTTCATCTCCGGGCGTGAGCGGAGTGGCGCCGCCAATCAGCTGCTGCAGGATCGCAAGCAGGGCAGAAATGTCAACATCACTGCTGCCGATGAGCGAGCCCAAAATTGCAGTCAGGTCAAACTCCGGATTCTGGGCGAGCTGGCCGAGGATTTCTTCCAGATCGAAGCCGCCGTCCTGCAGCGCCTTGAGAATCTGCTCCCAGTCGATGCCGCTGTTCAAAAGGGCGTCCACGATGTCGTTCCAGTTGAAGCCCATCTCCTCCAGAATACCGATGATGGTCTGAAGATCCAGACCCTGCTCCAGCATGGAGCTCAGCCATGCCTCCAGATCAAAATCACCGTTTTTGATCTGATCGAGCAGGTCGTCAAACACGGTCCTGACCGTGAATGTTGCGGAGCCTGTCTCCTCGATGACGGCATCCTGCGGCTGACCGGTGATGACCGGCAGTGCGGCGGCGACGTCAGACAGCTCCAGTGCGTTTGCGCTCGTCATGCAGCCAATGGACAGGCTGAAGATCATAACCAGGCACAAAAGCAGGGATAGTGCTCGTTTTGTCATGCGGTTACTTCCTCCCTATGAAAATTTTTGCATGGGGTCTAATCAGATTATAACAAACATTTTCGGCAATGCAAGACGGGAATATGACGATTTGAAACAAAATTCCGATAGAAAATGTACCAAAGGCTACGATTGCTCCCAATCGGGCGCAAACAGGCCGCCCGCGCCGCCAGTGTGCAGGAACAGCACATTGTCGTCCGGCCGGAACGCGCCGTCGCGCGCCAGCCGCACGAGTCCCGCAAAGGCCTTGCCGGTGTAGCACGGGTCGAGCACAATGCCCTCCAGCCGCAGCATCAGCCGGATCGCCTCGTTGCCGGCTTCCGAGGGGATGGAGTAGCCGGGGCCGCACATATCGAGTAGATCGAAAGCCGGCAGCCCGGCGTCCGTGCCGAGCAGTTCGGCCGCGCCGCGCATGAGCTCCGGCACGATCCGGTCAAACGGGTCGGAATCCACCATTGCGGCGGTCACATGCGTGCCGGGGAGAAACAGCGCCGCGCCGAGGATCGTGCCGGCCGCCGTGCCGCCGGAGCCGCACGCGCACACGATGTGGTCAAAGCGTACGCCGCTTTCGGCGATCTCCCGCATGCAGTCCACATAGCCGAGCGTGCCGAGCGGATTCGACCCGCCGCAGGGGATCTTGTAGACGGATTTGCCGCGCTCCGCCGCGATGCGGTCCATCTCCGTGTAGATCGCGTCATAGCTGTCGGTATCCACGAAGCGGACCTCCGCGCCCATGAGGCGGTTGAGGATCTGGTTGCCGCGGCAGGCGCAGACGCCGCGCTGTTTCAGCACGAGCACCGGCTCAAGGCCCAGGCGCAGCGCGCACGCCGCCGTGAGCATGGCATGATTGGACTGCGCCTGCCCGGTCGTCATCACAAGCTCCGCGCCCTGGGTCTGCGCCTCCGCCAGCAGGTATTCCAGCTTGCGCACCTTGTTGCCGCCGAGCGCCACGCCGCAGAGGTCGTCGCGCTTGATCCATACGTTTGTGCCGAGCGCCCGGCTCATGTTCGGCAGCCGGTACATGGGCGTGGGGAACAGGCCGAGCGATACTTTTGGATAGGTGTTCATGGTTCTGTCAAACCTCCTTTTGCTGTTCAGAGCCAATCCCCTGATAAAACAGGCGGATGATGAGCTGCGCGAGCGCCAGATCGCTTTTGGCCATGCCGCTGCTGAGCCACTGGCGGATGATGCCGACGCAGCCGGTGAGCACGAAGGTCAGGACGAACGCGCTGTCCTCCTCGGAAAACGCGCTGCCGCCCCGGAGCTTCAGCCCCAGCGCGTGTTCCACCAGCTCGCGCAGCAGCCGCTGAAAATACGTGTCGCTGTAGTCGCTGAGCAGCACGGAGCACATGTCCGCATTCGCGCGGATGTACTGAAAAATTTTGCTCAGCATGGCGACGTCGTCCGTCTCGGCGTTCTCGGTCAGATACTGCTGAACGTCGTGGATGAGTGATTCCTCGATCTCATGAAGCAGCGCGTAGGGATCGGCGTAGTGCGCGTAAAAGGTCGCGCGGTTGATATCCGCTCCGGTGCAGATCTCCTTGACTGTGATCTTTGCAATCGGCTTTTCTTTCAGCAGGGCAATGAAGCTCTCCCGAATGACCATTTTGGTATAGCGGACGCGCCGATCCAGCTTTTTTTCCTCCATCTTCGACCTCCGTTCACAAAAAGTTTTCGATTGAAGGGGTCTGTTTTCCAACAAATCTTTGCGTTTTGTTTGGAAAATTTCGAAGCGCTGCAATCTGTCGGTTGCAGAGCCGACTTGCTGTCAGTATACTATACATACGTAAAAAAGTAAACACCGCGTTCGATAGTGGAAGGGAGGAAACGGTATGGAGTGGCTCGCCCGGCAGATCACGGGGCACAGAAAGGGCATTGTCATCGTCACGCTCGTGCTCGTGGCGGCGCTGGCGCTGTGCGCGCTCGGACTGCGGACGAACAACAACATGGCGGATTACCTCCCGGAGGACGCGGAGTCCACGATCGCGCTGAAATTGATGGAAGAGGAATTTTCCGGCGCGATGCCAAACGCCCGCGTGATGGTTTCGGACGTGACGGTGGCGCAGGCCCAGGACTACAAGGCGCGGCTGATGGAACTCGACGGCGTGCAGCTGGTCATGTGGCTGGACGATGTGGCCGATCTGAAGGAGCCGCTGGAAACGCTTGACCCCGCGACCGTGCAGGCCTATTACCGCGACGGCACGGCGCTGTTTTCCGTAGCGATCGAAACCGGCCGGGAGGTCGAAACCGTCGAGGCCATTTATGCGCTGGACGACGCGCACACCTCCATTTCCGGCGACGCTGCGGGCGCTGCGTTTCAGGAGGCACTGGGTGATTCGGAAACGGCGCGTGCGATGCTGATTCTGGTCCCCATGATCCTCGCGATGCTCCTGCTTACGACGACCTCGTGGTTTGAGCCGGTGCTGTACCTCGGCGCGATCGGCGTGGCGATCGTCGTCAATCTGGGCGTCACGGCGCTGACCGGCGAGATCTCCTACGTCACCATGGCGGTCGCGCCGATTCTGCAGCTTGCCGTATCGCTGGACTATGCCATTTTCCTGCTGCACAGCTTTGAAAAGCACCGGCAGGAGACGGACGATGTGTGCGTGGCCATGCAGCGCGCCATACGCTCGTCGTTCTCCTCCGTGGCCGCCAGCGCAGCGACGACGCTGTTTGGCTTCCTCGCGCTGCTGCTGATGAAATTCCGTATTGGGCCGGACATGGGCCGCGTGCTCGTGCAGGGCATCGTGTTCAGCTACCTCTCGGTCATGGTGTTTTTGCCGGCGCTCACGCTCTGCTGCTTCCGCGTGCTCGACCGCACGCGGCACCGCCGCTTTGTCCCGGAGCTGAAGGGCGCGGACCGCGTGCTGCGCCGGGTGCGCATACCGGCGCTGATCCTCGCCGCGCTGCTCGTTGTGCCGTGCTATCTGGCGCAAAGCCGCACCTCGTTTTTCTACGGCAACGGCACGCCGTCCACCGAGTCGCGCTACGGCAGCGACACGGCGCGCATCGACGCGCTGTTCGGGCAGGACGTAAGTCTGGTGGTGCTCGTACCGCGCGGGGAGCCGGCCAGGGAGCTGGCGCTTTGCCGCGAGCTGGAGCAGGTCGAGAACGTCGGCGGCGTCACGGCGTATGCGACGATGGTGGGCGCGGCCATCCCGCCGGACTACCTGGAGAGCGCCATTGTGCAGAACTTCTACGGCGAGCATTACGCGCGCATCATCCTCTCCTGCAACACGGAAGCGGAGGGGGACGAGGCCTTCGCCGTGGTGCAGCGCGTGCGCGACATCACCGCGCAGTATTACGACGAATCGTACACCTGCGGCCAGAGCGCGAACCTGTACGACATGAAGGTCGTCGTCTCATCGGACAATACCGTGGTGAATCTTGCGGCGGTGCTGGCCATCGCACTGACGCTGCTGGTCACGTTCCGCTCGCTCACGCTGCCGCTGATTCTGCTTTCCGTTATTGAGACGGCCATCTGGATCAACGCCTCGATCCCGTATTTTACGGATACGGCCTTCAGCTATATCGGTTATCTTGTCATCAATACCGTGCAGCTCGGTGCGACGATCGACTATGCCATTCTCACGACCGACGGGTACATGCAGGAGCGGCGGCGCATGGGAAAGCGCGCTGCCGTGGCCGAGGTGCTGCGCAAGCACCTGCTGTCGGTGCTCGTTTCGGTGCTGACGCTGTCGCTCGCGGGCTTCTGTCTGTATTTCACGTCGTCGAACGTCATCGTATCGTCGCTCGGTCTGCTGCTGGGACGCGGCACGCTGCTGTCGTGCTTCCTCGTCCTCTGCGTGCTGCCGGCGCTGCTGATGCTGTTTGACCGCGCGATCGGCAAGACCACGAAAAACGCGGGCTTTTTGGAAGAACATGCTTGGAAGGGAGCGGAACGACCATGATGAAGCGGATCATTGCCGGGTGCATGACGGCGGCGCTGTGCGCCGTGCTGCTGCTGGCACCGGGCGTGCAGGCGGCGGAGCAGGCCGAGCAGATGGGGACGCTCGGCACGATTGCCGCCCGCGAGGAGGTCATTTACTCCATCCTCGACGGGGAGGGCGCCGTGCAGTCGGTGTACGCGGTGAACATCCTCGACGTGACCGAGCCGGGGGCGATCAGCGATTCCGGCGACTATACCGAGGTCACAAATCTCACGAACCTGCGCGATCTCACGTATCACGACGGCCGAATGACCACCGTGGCCGATGCGGGAAAGTTTTATTATCAGGGCACGCTGGAGAGCAAGGAGCTGCCGTGGAACTTTGCCATCGCCTATTACCTTGACGGGGTGAAGACGCCGCCGTCAGAGCTGCCCGGCGCGGACGGCCATCTGGAGCTGCGCATTGAAACCACGCGCAACGACGCGGCGGACGCCTCATTCTTTGCGCATTACATGCTGCAGATCACGGTCACGCTCGACACGGAGCTGTGTGACAACATTCAGGCGCCGGGCGGTACGATTGCCAACGCGGGCAGCGATAAAATGATTACCTTTACCGTCATGCCGGGGCAGGATGGAAGCATGACCGTGTCCGCGGATGTGACGGCGTTTGAAATGACCGGTATCTCGTTCGCGGCCGTCCCGTTTTCCATGTCGTTTGATCTGGGCGGTCTGTCGGAGCTGACCTCCGGCTTTACATCGCTGACCGATGCGGTGCAGCAGCTCGACGACGGCATTGCCGCGCTGCGCGACGGCGCCGCCGCCCTCAGTGACGGCGCGGACGCGCTCAGCGACGGTTCAGGCGAATTCCATACCGGACTGCAGACGCTCAGCAGCAATTCCGCCGCGCTCACCGAAGCGTCCGGCCAGATTCTGAGCGCGATGCAGATGATCGACCGCCTGCTGTCGCTCGCGGACCTGGAGAAGATCGACTGTTCGGTGCTGGAGGAAGCGTTTCAGGCGCTGACACGGTTGGGCAACGCGCTGACCGGCACCGTCTCCGGCTTCCGGCAGCTTGCCGGGCGTTACGCACAGGCGTGCGACGCGATGGACGCCGCGATCGCGGCCATTCCGGACGCCGTGCTCTCGGACGAGACGCTCGCATCGCTGCGCGCGGAAAATTCCGATCAGGCGCAGGCGCTGCAAACGCTGCTGGACAGCTACCGGGCGGCGCAGAACGTCAAAGCGACGTATGCCGAAACGCGCGGCGTCTATGAGGAGCTGCGCAGCAGGCTGACGGAGCTGGCCGAGGCGTTCGGCGCAATGTCCGATCTGGTTGGAAGCACACATTCGGCGATGCGCACGCTGCTGGGCAGCGACGTCTTGACCTCCATTTCGGAAATGCAGAGCGGCTTTCATGCTCTGTCGGACGGGTACCGGCAGTTCCATGAAGGGCTGCTGGCGTATACCGGCGGTGTGGACCAGCTCGCGTCGGGCTATTCCGGCCTGAACGACGGCACCGCCCAGCTTGCCGACGGTACGGCGCAGCTCGCGGACGGCGTCAGCACCTATGCCGAGGGCATGCACACGTTCACGCTGGCGGCGCAGCAGATCCCCGGCCTGATTCAGGCGAAGATCAGCGACCTGCTCGCAACGTTCGGCGGCGGTAATTTTACGCCGGTGTCGTTCGTCTCGCCAGAGAACGAGAACGTCCGGGCGGTGCAGTTCGTCATCAAGTCGGCGGACATCCGGCTGGATCCCACGCCGGTCGTGGAGCCGACCCCGCCCGACGAGACGATCTGGACGCGGCTGCGCGCACTGTTTACAAAGAAGGCTGCAGAATAAACACAAACGGCCCGGCAGGAAGTGACCTGCCGGGCCGTTTTCGCGCAGAGACGGAGGCGGCATGTATTGACAAAAACCGCAAAGCCTAGTACATTATATGGTAATCAGCAACGCGGAATGGGGGGAGACCCATTAAAACGCTCAGTTATGCGCAGACCAACATCGGCCCCGCACGGCCGAACAACGAGGATAATTATTACTGCAACGGCAGCTACAAGCAAAACGCGCAGTCGCCAGTGGAGGAGCTGGTCAGCGCGCCGGAGGGGGACGGCCTGCTCTTTGGCGTGTTCGACGGCATGGGCGGTGAGGCGCGCGGCGAGGAGGCCGCGCTGGCCTGTGCGCGCACGCTCTCCGCGTTCCAGAGCCGGGACATGCAGTATGAGGCGCCCGCCTATTTCGAGCAGGCGAACGCCGCTGTGTGCGAGATCAGCCGCAGCGGCGGCGCAGCCAGCGGCTCCACGGCGGCGGTCGCATATTTCCGGGGAAACCGGCTGTTTGCCTGCAACCTTGGCGACAGCCGCATTTATTTCTGGCATGCGGGCGAGCTGCGCCGCCTGTCCAGAGACCATACGAAGTATCAGCAGATGGTGGACGACGGCTTTTTGAAACCCGAAGAGGGCGTGGAATACCACGAAAAGCACACGCTTACGCAGTATCTCGGCATGAGCGGCGCGCAGCAGCGGCTTGCGCCGCATTTTGCCGTGTCTGTCTCCCTGCAGCCGGGCGACCGCGTAATTTTGTGCAGCGACGGCCTGACCGGCCGCCTTTCGGACGCACAGCTTGCAGACACGCTGGGCGCTGGCCTGCCGCTGGAGCAGACGGGGCGTCAACTGGTGCAGCAGGCGCTGGACGCCGGGGAGCGCGATAATATCACCGTCGTCTTGGTTGAGGTTGCCGCGCTGGGCGCCGAAACACTTCCGGAGGAAGCGGTTCCGCCGCCGCCTGCGCAGGATCTGACGCAGACCCGGCGGTTTGAAGTGCCGCCTGAGAAAATTGCCGCGCAGCAGGAGGCACAGCGCAAAAAGCGGCGGAAAGAGCTTCGCCGTGAGATCTGGATGATTGTGTTGGTCACGCTTGCGGTGCTGGCTTTGGTCGGCGGGATCTTGTATGTGTCGCTCTTCCGGTCGATTCAGAACGCGCGATCGGCGAACACACCCGCACCGGAGTCGGAGCACTCCGCCGCGCCCGTGCAGACCGAGGAGCCGGTCACACCCGTGCAGACTGTAGAGCCGTTTCCTGACATAGACATTCAACAGCCGTTTCCTCCGAGCCTTCCGGACTTTGAAATTACGCCTGAGGCGGAGGCGGAACTCCAGAAAAGCCTGGAGGAGAACCCCGCAAATATGAGAAGACCATAAATTGGCGGTTGACGGTGCATTCCGGATTGACTATAATGTAACTAACAGTGTCGAATTGTGACACCACAGACATTGGGGAGGGTTGCGGATGGCCAAGACGGAAACCAGTTTGCAGGCACGGCCTGCGGCAGACCACCGGCTGTTTTTGAAGCTGTACCACCGCTATCTGCATGAAACGTCAGAGCCGGTGTATGAGACTGTCGCGGAGCCGGAGGAGGATCGGAAGCTGACGCTGTTTCTGGCGCTTGCGCCGATGGTGATGGCGTTTCTTTATCTGATGCTTGTGTCGTGCTTCCTTTTCTTTTGAAGCACAGCAGACAAAAAACGCAGGAGCGAACCTTCGCTCCTGCGTTTTTTGTTATGCGGCTGGAATGGGCTCCGCCGGCGCTTGCGCCGCTTCGTCCGGCTCCGCTGGTGCTGCGTTTGCAGCCTCCTGCGTCACCGGTACTTCTGGTTCCGCCGGCAGCGTCTCAGGCTCTGCTTCGGCGCGCGCGCCGTCATAATTGTTCAGACGGCCCAGAACGACGCAAGCCTCTGCACGGGTGGCTCCGGTCTGCGGGTCAAAGCAGTCGCCGCGCCCGTTGAGCAGCCCGGTTTCAAAGCAGAACAGCACATCGTCCAGCGCCCACCCGCCGATGCTGCTGAGATCCTGGATCTGGCTGCTGACGGCTTCGCCGCTGTATGTGGTGTCGAATCCGATGCTCTTGAGATATCTGGCCATGATGCAGGCCATCTGCTCGCGTGTGATGTTTTCATCCGGGCGGAAGGTGCCGTCCGGGAAGCCATCGACGATGCCGGACGCGGTCGCCCACTGTACGTAGGGGGCATAGTAGTCCGATACGCTGACGTCCGGGAAGGTGCTTTCGGAAACCTGCGTCAGATCCGCGCCGCTGAGCCTACCGAGCATCGTAACGAACATGGCGCGCGTGAGCGTTACATCCGGCCGGAAGGTCTGATCCTCAAAGCCGTTGATCCATCCTGCCACAATTGCAGCGTCGATGGCTTCGTGCGCCCAGTGCGAGCGGTAGTCAATCAGGCAGTAGACGTTCCCGGCCAGCTCCGCGTCCGTCTTTTTCTCCAGACCATAGTAGTTGGCGATGCCCTTGGCGTCCGCCAGCGCGAGCGCCCGGATTTTCGCGTCGCTGCTGAGGAAATTGCTGCAGTCAGAATCATTGTTGATGAAGCAGTGCTCTACAATCATGGACGGGATGCTGCGCCACAGACCGTAGCGCACGATGCCGTAATAGTCCGAGATGGTGCCGTTGGGATTCTGGGTGTCGATAGAATTGCGCGTCATCAGGCCGTTGTTTTGGATGCCGAGCTTGCCAAGCTCACTGAGGATGTTCAGCCCGATGGCGGAGCCCGTGTCGGCCACGGCCTTGTTATAATTACCGTTGCTGACGAGCACATACGCGCCGCGCGCCTGATTCGGCGAAGCCGTCGAATTCAGATGCAGGCTCACGAGCAGATCGGCATAATTTTTTGCTGCAAATTCCACCCGCGGCAGGATCTGCCCAACCGGAGTGACATTCTCGCCGGGGCCATTGTCGGTACGCGTCAGCGACACGCGCACGTTGCGGTAAGTTTCCAGTTCCTCTTTGAGGTACAGCGCGAGCTTCATGGCGATATCGCGCTCAACGTAATTTCGGTAGACCGCGCCGCTGTCCGTGTCGCCGTGGCCGGGATCAAGCGTGATGAACAGCCAGCCTTCCGACGCGACAAGCTGCGGGGATTCGGTCGCCAGAGCGCCGGGGCACAGCAGCGCCACGCACAGGACGGCCGCCAGAATTGCAGAAAGAAATCGTTTCATGGGAATATGTAGGGAAGTACGGCGCTGAGCACCGCATGCCCGCCTCCTTTTCTCCGGGATTTTCAAAGGTAGAATTTCATTATATCGGACGGCTTTGGAAAAAGCAATGGGGAATTATGGTAACCGGAAAAATTCAGATTTCCCCTGAAACTTTAATTTTTCGAGGAAGTTTATAAAATCATCCAAATAAATCCGATTCTAGTTGACAGGGCTTGCCAATGTGTGGTATCTTAAACAAACAACCTGAGAGCACCGTATGGAAAAAGAGAGATTGAGGTTTGATCCAATGAATATGACCCTTGTAGTCATGGCGGCGGGGCTCGGCTCGCGCTACGGCGGCGTGAAGCAGATCGAGCGTCTTGGTCCTGCCGGTGAAATTTTAATGGAATACGCGATCTATGACGCGCTGCGCGCGGGGTTTGACCATATTGTCATCATCATCAAGCCGGAGATGCTGCAGGATGTCCGCGAGCTGTTCGGCGACCGCATCGAGCAGCGCACCGGCATCCGCATCGACTATGCGTTTCAGGTACCGGAGCGGTTTACGGAGCACTATGAAATCCCGCCGGAGCGGACAAAGCCGCTAGGCACGGTGCATGCGGTACTTTGCGCCAAAGACGTGATCCACACGCCGTTCGCCGTGATCAATGCGGACGATTATTATGGCCGCGCGGCGTTTGAAACCATTGCGGCTGAGCTGCCGGCGCTGGGCGACGCGCAGCACGCCACGATGGTGGCCTATCAGCTCAGGAACACCGTTAGTGCATTCGGCACCGTCACGCGCGGCGTCTGTCTCGCGCAGGACGGCGTTTTGCAGAAGGTGCAGGAGACCTATAAGATCAAGCGCTGCGCCGACGGGCTGATTCGGGACACGTCCGGCGGAGAGGACGGCCCGGTGCTCGATCCGGATGCCCTTGTTTCCATGAACATGTGGGGCTATCACCACAGCATCCTGCCCGTGATGGAGCAGTATTTTGCTGACTTCCTTGCAGGACTTGCACCGGACGAACTGAAGGCTGAATGTTTGCTGCCGGTGATGATGGATACGCTCACCGCGCGCGGCGCGATCCGCACGTCGGTGCTGCAGACGGAGGATCAGTGGTTTGGCCTGACCTACCAGCAGGACAAGCCGGGCGTCGTCGCCGCCCTGACCGGGCTACATGCCACTGGCGTCTATCCGCCCGCGCTTTGGGAATGAACAGAAAGAAACGCCCTCGCCGGAATATTTCCGGCGAGGGCGTTTCTGCGCTTAGTCCGCGCGCTTCATGATCGCGTCGAGATAATCGTAATAGGGCACCAAAAAGGCGAAGCCGCGTACCAGCTCGTCCACGAGCGCGGGGGAGAAGAGCAGATCGTCGTGCGCGCGCGCACACGAGAGATCGAGCACGCGCTTGTTGAACCACGGGTTGAGCAGCGCGCCGACGTCCCCCTTGGGGCGCGCGTAGTCCTTGCCGTCAAGCTGAAAGGTATCCTGCGCGTTGAAGCGCGCTGCGAGCGTTTCCAGTTCGCGCGGGTTGCCGAGAATCGCGCGGCGGTAGCGCTCCATCATTTCGGCTCTGGCCCAGTAAAAGCCCATACCGAAGCCGTAATTTTCCGGCGACAGCTCAAAGAAAAACGCCGGAATCTCCGGGCCGCGGCTGGCGTCGCACCGCAGGGTGAACCACAGGTGATCCTTATACGGTCCGTGCCCGTGCAGCCGCCGCGCGTCGCGGTAGATGCGCGACACGTGCAGATACCACGTGCGATCCGGAAACTGTGCCTGCAGCCGCTCCAGCACCTCCGCCGCCAGCGCTTTCATCGGGCGATCGAGGCATTCGAGAAATTCCTCCTTGTGCGCGTTGAACCACGGGCGCTCGTTGTTGAAGCGCAGGTTCCACATAAAATCAATGGTCGCATCGGTAAAGCCGTTGAACATGGGTATGCTCCTTGTCTGATGAGTTCTTTTTGTCCAATCATAGCGCAAATCTGCGCGGGATGCAAGCTGCCGCTTGTTGCAAAAAAGACGGGAAACGCTTGCTTCTTTCCGGGAATGTTTGTATAATTGTTCTCGGCTGCGCGCGGCGCAGCACAACAAGGGCGAGGAGAACGATATGATTGAAGCAATTGACAAGGTCGTCAACGCCATAAGCGGCTTTTTGTACCAGCCGTACATCGTGCCGCTGTTTTTGATCGTGGCCGGCCTGATTTTTACCGTTCGCACGGGCCTGATCCAAATTCGCCTGTTCGGCGAGTCGATCCGGGTCGTTTCCGAAAAGCCGAAGGACAAAGACGGCATTTCGTCCTTTGGCGCGCTGATGGTCTCTACCGCGTCGCGCGTCGGCACAGGCAACATCGTGGGCGTGTCCACGGCCATCTGCATCGGCGGCTACGGCGCAGTGTTCTGGATGTGGCTTACGGCTATTCTGGGCGGCGCCTCCGCGTTTATCGAATCCACGCTCGCGCAGATCTACAAAAAGCGCGACGAAAACGGCGGCAGCTACGGCGGCCCGTCCTATTACATTGAAAGCGGCCTGAAGCAGCGCTGGCTCGGCGTGATTTTCGCCGTGGTGCTGATCTTGACTTATGCGGTGGGCTACAATATGCTCGCGTCCTACAACCTGCAGTCGGCGTTTTCCGGCTTTGGCTTCTACCGCGCGAACCGCACACCCACTGTCATTGGCGCGATTCTGGCGGTTTTATTCGCTGTGTGCGTGTTGGGCGGCGCGAAGCGCCTGACCAAGATCACCGGCGTGCTCGTTCCGGTCATGGGCGTCATCTACATTCTGGTCTCCCTCGCCGTCATCATCATGCATGTCGGCCTGCTCCCCGGCGTTCTGGGCAGAATTTTCGCGGATGCATTTGATTTCAGGGCCATCTTCGGCGGCTTTGCAGGCTCGGCCATGATGCAGGGCATCAAGCGCGGCCTGTATTCCAACGAAGCCGGCATGGGCTCGGCGCCGAATGCGGCCGCCACGGCGGATGTGTCCCACCCGGCAAAGCAGGGGCTGGTACAGATGCTGTCCGTGTTTATTGACACGCTGCTGATCTGCTCGGCCACCGCGCTGATGTGCCTGTGCTCCGGCGTCGCTCCGGCGGAGGAGCTGCAGGGCGCGCCCTATGTGCAGGCTGCAATGCAGAATGCGCTCGGCAGCGTCGGCCCGGTTTTCATCGCGGCATCCATGTGCCTGTTTGCGTTCACCACGCTCATCGGCAACTATTATTACTGCGAGGGCTGTCTGAAGTATATCCTCAAGCGCAATCCGGGGCGCGCGTTTATGACGGTGTTCCGAATCGTTGCTGCGGTCATTGTGTTCCTCGGCGCACTCATCAGCGCGGGGCTTGCGTGGGATACGGCCGATATGTTCCAGGCGATCATGGTC
The DNA here is from genome assembly GCA_004556965.1 of Clostridiales bacterium. Classification (GTDB taxonomy): domain Bacteria; phylum Bacillota; class Clostridia; order Oscillospirales; family Oscillospiraceae; genus CAG-103. The sequence goes on from SFFE01000002.1 coordinate 329,815, forward strand.
ATCATCAACATCCCCACCATTCTGATTTTGGGCAACACTGCGCTCAAGGCGCTGAAGGACTATACCAATCAGCGCAAGGCGGGAGAGAACCCCGTGTTCCATGCCGCCGACATCGGTGTGAGCGGAACGGACTTCTGGAACTGAGCGTTCCGCTGAAAAACAGGAAAAACCGGCGCGGCCGGCGTCATCGTTGGATGACGCCGGCCGCTAATTTTACGGAACATTTTTCCGTTCCGCCGCCGGAAAAATACTTGAAACTGGAGGCCGAAACAAAATGTCCACACCAGAAGACGGCGGTGAAACAACGCAGGAAAATCAATGCTTTTTTTACATTCCAGCGGAAGATCGAGCTGCAGCCGGAGACCGAAAAATACGGGAAATGTCCGGTTTCTGCAGTCCGGAGCCGCGCTTGACTTTGACAAACATGAGACCTATAATCAACACCCGTTCAGGCATGGCATATAACAACAATATCTCGGGTCTGCGGACCGATGGCCTGAAAGGAGAGGAGACCGTTATGCTCGCACAAGTCCTGGCAATTGTGATTTTCCTTGGAATGTTTTTGTTGATCGTTCTCGATCGGTTTGAGCGCCACGTGGTCACGCTGTCGAGCGGAGCGCTGGTGCTCGTTCTCGTTTTTGGCCTGTGTATGCACAGCTGGCAGGCGATCGTGACGACGCTGAATCTCGGCGAGCTGTTCACGTCCGGCTTCTGGTACGGCGCATCCGACGGCGGCACGTCGGGGATCAACTGGTCCACGATTCTGTTCGTCGCCGGGATGATGATCATGGTGGAGGGGCTTGGCGAGGCGGGCTTCTTCCGCTGGCTGTGCCTGTCGCTGGCGAAGGCGGTGCGCTATCATGTAGTCCCGCTGCTGGTTTGCTTCATGGCCATGTCGGCGGTGCTGTCCATGTTTATCGACAGCATCACGGTCGTGCTGTTCCTTGCGACCGTGACGGCGGAGCTGGCGCGCACGCTGGCGTTTGACCCGGTCCCGATGATTCTCGCGGAGATTTTCTGCGCGAACCTCGGCGGCGCGGCTACCATGTGCGGCGATCCGCCCAACATCATCATCGGCACGGCGCTGGGCTATACGTTTTCCGATTTTATCGGCAATACCGGCCTGATCGCAGCGGTCTGCCTGATGCTGACCATCCTCTATTTCTGGCTGTGCTTCCGCAAACAATTCCGGCTGCAGGAGCAGGCGCGCAGCGGGGATCTGGTGTGTCCGCAGCCGGAAAGCGCCATCACAAACCGGAAAACCTTTGCCGGCGCGGTCGCGGTGTTTGCCGTTGCGGTTCTGCTGCTGGTGACGCACGCGAAAACGACGCTCTCCGTTGCATGTATCGGCGTGATCGCCGCGGTGCTGACCCTGCTGCATACAGCACTGACCTCCGGGGCGGCAACCGTCGGGAAGATTTTGAAGGGCGTGGACTACAAGACGCTGCTGTTCTTTGTCGGCCTGTTCATTTCCGTGGCGGGACTGGAGCAGACGGGCGTGCTGAACCGGATCGCACAGTGGATCGGCAGCATCAGCGGCGGCAATCTGCTCGTGATCGTCGTTATCATCCTCTGGCTCTCGGCGGTCGCCAGCGCCTTCATCGACAACATTCCGTTCGCGGTGACGATGGTGCCGGTCATTCGTTCCATCTCCGCGGCGCAGGGTGTCGATCTGTCGGTGCTGGCGTGGGCGCTCTCTTTGGGTACCGACCTTGGCGGCAACGGTACGCCGATCGGCGCGTCCGCCAACGTCGTGGGCACCTCGGTGTCCGCCAAACAGGGGCACCCCATCCGCTGGGGTACGTACTGCAAATACTGCGCGCCCGCCACGGTTCTGGCCGTTCTGGCGTCCATGCTTTGCCTGCTGCTCCGTTTCTTTTAAATCAACAGCCCCGGCACAGATTTCTGTGCCGGGGCTTTGTCGGTATTCTTATACCAGCTCTGCGATGTCGTAGAGCAGACGCTCGGTCTTTTCCCAACCGAGACAGGGGTCGGTGATGGACTTGCCGTAAATGTGCGCGTCCTCCGGCTTCTGGCAACCGTCCTCCAGATAGCTTTCGATCATGAAGCCCTTGACCAGCTTGTGAATGTCCGAATTGATGCTGCGCTCGTGCAGCACCTCCTTGGCGATGCGGACCTGCTCCAGATACTGCTTGTTGGAGTTGGAGTGGTTCGTATCGACGATGACGGCGCGGTTCCGCACGTCCTTGTCGCTGTACATTTTGATGAGCCGGATCATGTCCTCATAGTGGTAGTTCGGCAGGGACTGGCCGTGCTTGTTGACATAGCCGCGCAGAATGGCGTGCGCGTAGGGGTTGCCCTGACTTTCGACCTCCCAGTTGCGGTAGATGAACGTGTGGGAGTGCTGCGCGGCGGTGATGGCGTTGAGCATGACGGAGAAATCGCCGCTGGTGGGATTTTTCATGCCGACCGGAATGTCCAGGCCGCTGGCGGTCAGACGGTGCTGCTGGTTTTCCACCGAGCGTGCGCCGATGGCCACATAGGCCAGCAGATCGTCCACATACCGGTGGTTTTCGGTATACAGCATTTCGTCGGCACAGGAGAAGCCGGTTTCCACAAGCGCGCGCATGTGCAGTTCGCGGATGGTGAGAATGCCGCGGAACATGTCGGGGCGGCCGGTCGGGTCGGGCTGGTGGAGCATGCCCTTGTAGCCGTCGCCGGTGGTGCGGGGCTTGTTCGTGTACAGGCGAGGGACGATCACGAGCTTGTCTGCCACCTTTTCCTGCACGGTGCGCAGGCGGCCGAGATAATCCATCACGGAGTCCTCGCGGTCGGCGGAGCAGGGGCCAATGAAGATCAGAAACTTGTCCGAAGCGCCGGAGAGCACGTCCTCAATCTGCCGGATGTTCGCCTTGCGCACCTCGCGCAGATTTTCCGGAACAGGGTATTCCTGCTTCACGTCGCGGGGGATCGGGAGCTTCCGGATGAAGTTCATGTTCATGGTGTTCTCAAAGGGGTTGTCGTAAGAAATATGACTGGGGGGTACCATTGCATTCTCCTTCTTTCTTTATCTGCCTTCGTCGAGCGCGATGCGCCGCACAGTGGATTTGCGCATCATGGCTTTCATGCCCTCTGCGTCCCCGTCGGCCAGCATGTTGCGCAGGCGGTTGAATTCTGCCGAGAACAGGTCCATCTGGTGCAGCAGCGCGTCCTGATTGTCCAAAAACAGCTCGGTCCACATGTTTTCATTGATGCGCGCGATGCGCGTCAGGTCGCGGAACGAGTCGCCGGTGTACAGGCCGAGATGCTCGGAATCGCTGCACGTCATCAGCGAGATGGCGATACAGTGTGTGAGCTGCGACACGAAGCCGATCATTTCATCGTGCTCCTCCGGGGAAAGCTCCGAGATGCGCGCGAAGCCCAGCAGCTCGCCGAGCTGCCGGCAGACGGCGATGGCCTCCGGCGTGTTTTTGGCGGTCGGTACCACGATGTAGTTGGCAATGCGAAAAATGCTGTCGTCGCTGTTGCGCACGCCGTAGACCTCGCGGCCCGCCATGGGGTGTGCGGCGATGAACTCCACATCCGGCCGCAGCATGTCCTGAATGTCGTAAACGATGCAGCGCTTGACGCCGGTGACGTCGGTGAGAATGGCGCCCGGCTTGAGCAGGCGCTGGTTCTCCTGAATCCATGTGCGGAAAATGTGGGGGTACAATGCGAAGACGACGATATCCGCCTTGCCGATCAGCGCCGGGTCCGGGAATGCGGCGCCCTCATGGACGAAGCCCTCGCCCATGGCAAAGTCGAGATCGGCCTGTTTGTGCGCAATGGCACCGACTTTCAGTCCCGCGCGCGTGAGCGCTCTGGCGTAGCTGCCGCCGAGCAGGCCGAGCCCGACGATCAGAATGTGCGTTTCATCCGTGATTTTCAAGTTCCGTTACCTCGATTCCAAGTTCCCGGAGCCGGTCAAAAAAGCCGGGAAAGCTCTTTGTGACGGCTTCCGCGCCGGAGATCACGCCGCCGGTGCGCGTGAGCAGCACGGCGCATGACATGACGATCCGGTGGTCGTTGTGGCCGAGCAGCGGCCGCTCCGGCGTCTGGATGCCGGGGAAGATTTCAATCGTGTTTTCCTGCACGCTGCAGCGCACGCCGAGCTTTTGCAGCTCCTGCGCCATGACGACGCCGCGGTCGCTCTCCTTGATGCGCAGCCGGCGTGTCCCGGTCAGCACGACGCCGTGCAGCACCGCTGCCGCGGCCATCAGGATCGGGCCGAGATCGGGGCAGTCGGTCACGTCGATCGTGGCCATGCCCTGCCGGAGCTGCTCGAAACAGCGGGCGTACACCCGGTCGCCCTGCAGGCTCGGCTGCAGACCGGTGACGGTCACATCGTCGCCAAACGCGGCGAGCGCGCCGAAAAATGCGGCGTTGGAATAGTCGCCCTCCACCGCCACCTCGCGGGGCAGATAGCGCTGCCCGCCGGGGATGAGAAGGGTGTTTTCATCGCTCTCGTCCCACCGCGCCTGCACGCCGAAGGTGCCGAGCGCCTGAATGGTGATGTCGATGTAGCTGCGGCTCTCAACCGGGGGGAGAATATGGATGGTGCTGTCCTGCCGCTTGAGCGGCAGCGCGAAGAGCAGACCGCTGATGAACTGGCTGCTGATGTCGCCCGGCAGCACATACTCGCCGGAATGCAGCGGCCCGCGCAGGCGGATGGTATCCGCGCCGCGCTCAAACAGCAGTCCCTGCCGCTCGCAGAGATCAACATACACGTCCTGCGGCCGTTGCAGGAGCCGTCCCTTGCCGGTCAGCGTGAATTCGTTGCCGCTCAGCAGCAGCAGCGGGATGCAAAAGCGCAGCGTACTGCCGCTCTCCCGGCAGGAGAGCACGCCGTCGTAGTGCGCCTGGCGCGCGTCCGCGCCGGTGACGGTCACGGTGTCGCCGTCGATGCGGCATGTCGCGCCGATCGCTCGCAGCACATCGATCGTTGCAAGAATGTCCTCGGAAAACGCGACGTTGTGCACCACGCTCTCGCCCTCGGCAAGTCCTGCGCACAGCAGCATCCGGTGCGCCATGCTCTTGGACGGCGGCGCCTGCACCACGCCGCGCGCGCGGCCTTTTGAAATCTTAAGCTCCATGATAATACTCCTGTAATTTGTCCACGGCCATGAGATAGCCGTCCGTGCCGTGGCCGGTGATGGTTGCGATGCACGCGCTGCGGATGTAGCTGGTCTGGCGGAACGCCTCGCGCTGCTCCACGGCGGAGATGTGCACCTCCACGGTTGGGATGGACACGGATTTTACCGCGTCAAGCAAGGCGATGCTCGTGTGCGTGTACGCACCGGGGTTGATGATGATGCCATCCACACCGTCGAAATACGCCTGCTGGATGCGGTCCACGAGCGCGCCCTCGTGGTTGGACTGGTAAAACGCGACCAGGATCTGTTTTTCGGCGCAGTAGGCGAGGATCTTCTCCAGCAGCGCGTCATAGGTCTCTGTGCCGTAGTGCGCGGGCTCGCGGATGCCGAGAAAGTTGAGATTCGGTCCGTTGATGACAAGCAGATTCATGTTGAAAACTCTTTTCGTATGGATTTGGCCACCGTCTCCGGCAGACCCTGCACGGGGACGATCGCATCCGCCGTGGAACAATAGATGAGATAGCGTTCTTTGTAGCGCTTTTCGAGCGCCGCGCGGTCGAGGGCGAGCGGGCGGTCGTCGGTGGGGACAATGTCGTCCACCGGCCGGTCGAGGAAGTAGATACGGCCGTTTGCACGCAGGTGCTGGATGTTCTGCGCGCGCAGCACTGCGCCGCCGCCGGTCGCAATGACACAGCCGGTCTTCTGCGAAAGCTCGGCGACCACGTCCTGCTCCAGCTTGCGGAAGGCCAGTTCCCCGCGCGTTGCAAAGATCACGGAGATCGGCTTGCCCGTCCGTTCCACGATCAGCGCGTCGGTGTCGTAGAATTCGCGCCCCAGCTCTGCAGCCAGAAGCTGGCCGACGGTGCTTTTGCCGCTGCCGGGCATGCCGGTGAGCACGATGTTCTCCTTGGAAGCTTTCACCTCACGGAACACCTTGTCCAGCGCATCTGCCGGGAGCTTTTGGTCCAGGAAAATCTCCACCGCCGCGACAGCCTGACCCACGAGCATGTACAGCCCGCCCTCGGCGGGCACGCCGTAGCCCTGCGCCTGCAGCACGAGCTGGGTGCGCAGCGGGTTATACACCACATCGACCACGCCCTCCAGCGAGAGGAACGGCGTCAGGTCGATGGCCTGCGCGTCCGGGTTCGGGAACATCCCGGAGGGGGTCGTGTTGAGGATGATCTGCGCGCCGCTGTATTCCGCCGCCGCCTGCTCGTAGGTGAGGCTCCCGTCCAGCCCGGAGCGGCTCACGGTGCGTACCTCCGCCGCGCCGAGATGGCGCGCCACGTACTGCGCTGTGTGCGAGGTGCCGCCGGTGCCGAGAATGAGCACGGTCTTGCCCGTCAGCTCCAGCCCGATCTTTCGGATGAGCGCTGTCATGCCGAGATAGTCCGTGTTGTACCCGCAGAGCCGCCCGCCGCGGTTGACGATGGTGTTCACCGCGCCGATCTCTTTCGCGCTGTCGCTGATCTCGTCGAGATACGGGATGACGTCCTGTTTGTAAGGGATGGTCACGTTGATGGCGCGAAATTCTTTGGCACGCATAAAAGCGTCCAGCTCGTCCGGCGCAAGCTCGTGCAGCTCATAGGTGTAGGAGGCGAGCTTTTCGTGAATTTCCTTGGAAAAGCTGTGGGGCAGATGCTCCCCGATCAATCCATACTGCATAGAAGGTTCTCCTTACTCAGAGCGCCTGTTCGAGGCGCTGCCGTAATTGTTCGGGCGTGACGCGCTGCAGCGTCCCGTGCCCGACGGTATCGACGACGACGATGTCCACCGCGCCGCCGGAAAATTTTTTATCGTGCTGCATGGCGCGCCACACGGCCTCGCGGTCGCGCTGTGTCTGCGTGGGCAGCCCGGCCTTTTCCAGCACCGGAACGAGCCGCGCGCGCACCGCGTCCGAGCACATCGGCAGCATGCCGAGCGCCACGCACTCGCCGTGAAACAGCCCGCCCGTGCTCTCGATTCCGTGGCCGATCGTGTGGCCGAAGTTCAGCAGCTTGCGCAGGCCGGACTCTGTCTCGTCCTGCTCCACGATGGACTTTTTGATCCGCAGCGAGCCTTCGATCACCGTGTCAATGTTCTCATAGAGCGGGTGCGATTCCAGAAATGCGAACAGCTCCGCGTCCGACGTGCAGGCCATTTTGATGGCCTCGGCCAGCCCGTTTGCGATCTGCCGGGGCGGCAGCGTTTCGAGTACGTCCGGGTCGATGAGCACTTTTTTCGGCTGCCAGAAGGCGCCGATGATGTTTTTCACGTGCTTGAGGTTGATGGCCACTTTACCGCCGATGGAGGAGTCTACCTGCGACAGGACGGTGGTCGGAATGTTGTAAAAATCCACACCCCGCATAAAACTGGCGGCGACGAAGCCCGCCAGATCGCCTACGACGCCGCCGCCGACGGCGACGACGCAGTCTGTTCGGTGGAAGTTTTCCTCCAGCATTGTTTCGCAGAGCTGCTGGTAAACCGGAAAGCTCTTGCTGCCCTCTCCGGTCGGCACTGTGACAATCACGGGCGCGGTGCACTGCCGCGCGACGCGCGCGGCGTACTGCGAGGGCACGCCGGAGTCTGTCACGATCAGTGCCTTGCGGTTCAGGTCCAACAGCGCTCCCGCCTCGTCCAGACAGCCGCGCTGCAGCACGATGTCATAGCTGCGCGCGCCGAGTTCCATGGGAATCACCATGTTTGCGTCCTCCTGTGCGGTCAGATTTTACAGTGGCTGGAGTAGGTGCCGGCGACCTTGATGTGGTCGCAGCAGGATTCCAGCTCGCGGAGCATGGCCTGCCCCTTCGCGCCGTGGATGTCGCCCTCGGCCTCCAGATAGAAGTAGTATTGCCAAAGCAGCTCCTTGACGGGTCGGCTGCGCAGGACGCTCATGTTGTAGCCGTACCGGTTGCCGAGAATGTCCAGCGCCTTAGCGAGGGAACCGGCCTCGTTACGCGCGGTGAACAGCAGAATAAAGTGGTCGCCCATCCGCTTGCCGAGCGCGGGATTTTCCGCGCGCGAGAGCACGGCGAAGCGCGTGGTGTTCTGGCCGCTCTCGTTGATGTTCGCCTCCAGCACCTCCAGCCCGTAAAGCTCGGCGGTGTCGATGCTGGCGATCGCCGCAACGGTGGGGTCGCCCAGTCTGGCGACGTGCTCGGCCGCCATCGCGGTGTTGGCGTATTCCACGGCGGGCCAGCCGTGATCGTGCAGGTAGCCCTGGCACTGGCCGAGCGCCTGCGGGTGGCTGACCACCTGCCGGATCTGTGCCACATCCGCGCCGGGCAGACCGACGAGATTCTGCGTGATGTCCAGCTCATACACGCCGTTGACATGCAGCGGGCCGAAGAACATCAGGTCGAGCACCTCGCCGACCTCGCCGTTGTAGCTGTTCTCAATCGGCAGCACGGCGCAGTCGCACGCGCCGGACGCTACGGCGTCGTATGCGCTGCGGAAGTCCTTGTGCGCCACATACGCGGAGCCGGGGAAGATGCACTTGGCGGAGATGTGCGAAAATGCGCCCTCCACGCCGCTGTATGCCACGCGCATTCCGCTGCACAGCCGGCGCTGATAGTCCCGCGAAAGCCGGAACACCTCTTTTAAATACTGTACGTAATATTCGCGGATCGTACCGTCCTGAATATAGGCGGCGTTGCGTTCGAGCAGCGCCTGCTCGCGCGAGGTGTCGAGAATCGGCAGACCGTGCTCCTTTTTGTGCTCCGCCACGAGCTGCGCGGCCTGCATCCGCAGCTCGAAAAGCTGCGCCATTTTGCGGTCGATCTCCGAGATCTGTGCGCGGGCGGTCTCCAGTTTGTCCATAAAATTCTCCTGAATCGTGTTTTATTTGCCGTAGGCCTTGGCCAGCGCTTCAAACGCGGGCAGGGATTTTTCAATGGTTTCCGTTGCCACACAGTAGGAAATGCGCACATAGCCGGGATAGCCGAAGCAGTCGCCCGGCACGAAAACAAGCTCAAATTCCTTTGCCTTTTCGCAGAATGCCACTGCATCCGGCTCCAGCGACTTGACGAAGAGGTAGAACGCGCCGTCCGGCCGCGCCATCTCATAGCCGTACTGCGTCAGCGCGCTGCACAGCAGATCGCGGTTGGTTTTGTACACGGACAGATCCGCGTTCGCATCGAGACAGGCGGGAAGCATGTACTGGAACAGGGAGGTGTTGTTGATGTAGCCGAGGAGACGGCCCGCGCCGCACACGGCGGCGTACACGTCGCGGTTGTTTTCCACCTGCGGCGGCACGAGAATATAGCCCATGCGCTCTCCGGGGATGGACAGGCACTTGCTGTAGGAATAGCAGAAAATCGTATTGTCATAATACTTCGGGATAAACGGCACCACCGTGTCCGCGTCGTATACCAGCGCGCGGTACGGCTCGTCGGCGAGGATATAAATCTCGTGGCCGTATTCCGCCTGCTTGCGGCGCAGCAGCTCCGCCATGGCCTGGATCGTCTCCTCCGACAGAATGGAGCCGGAGGGGTTGTTCGGAGAGTTCACGATGACGATCTTGGTTTTCTCCGTGATGGCCGCTTCGAGCTGCGCCATGTCGATCTGAAAGTCCGGTTCGCGGCACTTGAGGATGACGGGCACGCCGCCGTAGGCCTCGGCATACACGGTGTATTCCGGGAAATAGGGGGCGAAGACGATCACCTCGTCGCCCGGCAGCAAGAGCGCCTTGCACGCGATGGTGAGCGCGCTGGATGCGCCGGCGGTCATATAGAGGTCATCCGCGCTGCAATCCACGCCGAACTGCGCACGCAGGTGCTCGACGATGGCCTGCCGCACGGCGTAGACGCCGGGCGCGGGGGTGTAGGCGTGCAGCTCGACGGACGGCATGGTATCCAGCAGCCGGCGCAGCGTCTGCGCGACGACGTCGGGGGCGGCGACGTTGGGGTTTCCGATGCTGAAGTTGAAGACGTTTTCCGCGCCGATTTCGGCGGCACGCGCTGCGGCGTAGCCCGCGATCTCGCGGATGAGGTTGCCCTCCTTGCCGTATCTGAGAGAATCCTGCGGTAACATGGTTGTCTCCTCCTTATTTTGTCTGCGTAAGAAAAGCAGCCTTGCCACCCGGCAAAGCTGCTGATACGTTGCGCAATTGAAGTTCAGATTCAGGCGGCTTCTGGCCGGCAGGCCGGTTTCATGGAGTTGTGCAGATAAAAGTAGCCATAAAAATAGCCAGCAAAATAGACCGCAAAGAACTTTGCGGCACGATTCCAGACATTAGAATCGAACATTTTGCGGGCCATGAAAAGACTCCCTTACTGCAGCGTTTGCTGCCTGATACACGTAACAATATAATGCATTTTTTGCGGCAAGTCAATCCCAAGTCGCCGCTTGCGCGCACAATTTAAATGACGAAACTGCGAAATTTTCGTGCTTTTCCACAAAAACGGGCGCCGATTACGCAGGAATATGGCGTTTGAGCCGCCCGCGCAGCAGCACGGCCAGCGCGATTTTCACCGCGTCCGGAATCAAAAACGGCACCACACACCAGCCCAGCGCCGTGGCGAGCGAGATCGCTCCCTTGGTGCGCGCATAGACAACGAGATACCACGCCGTGCCGAACGCATAGCACACGAGCATCCCCAGCACAGCGGAGAGCAGGAAGACGCCGGTCTTGCTGCCGAAGCGCGCTTCCATGCCCCATTCGATCAGCGCGGTGAGCAGAAAGCCCAGCAGGTAGCCGCCCGTCGTGCCAAGCAGCGCGCCGATCCCGCCCTGAAATCCGGCAAACACCGGCACGCCGATCGCGCCGAGCAGCAGATAGACCGCGACCGCGACCGTTCCGCGCTTGCCGCCGAGCAGTCCCAGCGCGGCGAAGATGGCAAATGTCTGTAGAGTGAACGGCACCGTCGCCGGGATGGAAATCCACGCGCACACCGCGATGAGTGCCGCGAACAGCGCGCACAGCGCCAGATCTTTTGTTTTGAGTTTCATATTGCGCCTCTGGTTGTAAAGTTGAAATTAAAATTACTTTACAATGGAGCCTATCACAGCACGGCAGAATTGTCAAGAATTATCCCGTGAAACTTTACAATCCGCAAAAAAGCGGGTATACTAGAAAAATCGAAGAAGGAGGGAGCGCCATGCTGCGCGATGCGGTGCTGACCATTTTGAAGGAGCGGGGCGGCTACGTCTCCGGCGCAGAGATCAGCCGGGAGCTGCATGTGACGCGCATGGCCGTGAGCAATGCGGTGCGTGCGCTGCGCGACGAGGGGTATGAGATCGACGCCGTGACGAACCGGGGCTATCTTCTGCGCGAGAGCGCGGACCGGCTCACGGCGGGGGACGTCTATCCCTATTTGCCGCCGGAGCGGCGGGAGCTGGTACGGTGTCTGGAAAGCGTGGACTCTACGAACACGTATTTGAAGCGGGAGGCCATGGCCGGGGCGGCGGACGGGCTTTGCGCCGTCGCCAACGAGCAGACGGCGGGGCGCGGCCGGTCCGGGCGCTCGTTTGCCTCAGCGCCGGACTGCGGCGTTTATTTCTCCATTCTGATGCGGCCGGACTGCGCGCCGGCGGACGCGGTCACGCTCACGGCGCATACGGCGGTGGCAGTCTGCCGCGCGCTGGAGGACGCCTGCGGCGTGCGGGCGGGCATCAAGTGGACGAATGACATCGTCCTCGGCACGCATAAGATCTGCGGGATCCTGACGGAAATGTCCGTGGAAGGGGAGAGCGGCGCGCTGGAGTACGTCGTGGCCGGCATCGGCGTGAACGCGAACAATGCGCCGGAGGATTTCCCGCCGGAGCTGCGGCAGATCGCAGGCTCGGTTTTTTCCGAGACCGGCGTCCGCGTGGACCGCGGGAAGCTGGCCGCCGCGCTCGTGCGCGCCATGGACGAGATGTACGCCGCGTGGCAGCGGGATCACCGCGTGTATCTGGAGGCGTACCGCGCACGCTGCGTCACCACGGGCAGGGAGGTGCGGCTTTTACGCGACGGCCGGGAGCGGCGCGCCTATGCCGAGGCGGTCACCGATGATTTCGGCCTGCTCGTGCGCTATGACGACGGCACGCGCGAGGAGATCACGAGCGGCGAGGTCTCCGTCCGCGGCCTGTTCGGCTATGCTTAAGGGAGAACATGCAGCATCCCCGCCGGTTCGCTCCGGCGGGGATGTATGGTTTTATGCATTTTTTTCGACAGCCAGCGGAATGCCGGTCACGTCGGAAATGACGGAGGCCATAACGCGGATCTGCGGGGTGATGACCTTGTCCCGGTGGTGCACAAGCTGGCGCCTCTGCTCCATATGGCAGTCTGCAACCGGCAGAATCACGACCTTGCCCGCCTCGGCATCGTGGCGCGCGGTGTAGCGCGGCAGCACGGAGAGGTACGGCTGCTCCTCCAGAAGCTGCATGGTCATGCCGGTGCTGTCCAGCTCCAGAAACGGGTGCACCTCCAGCTTTTGCCGCGCAAGCTCCGCGTCGAACAACTGGCGGTAGCTGTTGGATTTCGGCATGAGCACGAACTGCTCGTTTACCAACTCGCGGAGCTGCAGTGTTTCCGCGCTGGCAAGCGGGTGTTTTTTTCCGGCGATGATGACGATATCCTCCGGCACCTCGAAAAGCTTGACGCGCTGCGGGTCGAACTCCATGTCGTCGAGCGTATAGATCAGATCCAGCTCGTTGTGCAGCAGCATCTCGGCCAGCTCCCGCGTGCCGGCGACGAACAGCTCCGTCTTCACGCGGGGGCAGCGGCGGTGAAATTCCGGCAGAATCTGCTGAAAACTGGCCATGAGGATGGACTCGATGGTGCCGATGCGCAGTGTCCCGGTAAGGTCCCGGTCCTCTACGGCGAAGGTCACGGCCTTGGTTGCTGCGGTGATGACGTCCCGTGCGTAGGGGATAAACTCCTGCCCGTAATGGGTGATGGTCACGTTTTTGCCGATGCGGTCAAACAGGCGCACGCCCAGCTCGTTTTCAAGCTGCTGCACCTGAACGGTGATGGCCGACTGCGAATAGCCGAGCGACTCGGCCGCTTTGGAAAAGCTCTGTAATTGTGCGACCTTCAGAAAGGTCGTAAGCACGCGAAGCTCCATGCATAGTCCTCCTTGATCGGACGCAATGGATCAGAGAACTGGTATGTTGAATCCAATTTATTACGTCAATCAAATTTTATAATAAGAGAAAAGACGCCGTGCGTCAATCTTTTTTTCAAAACACCGCGATTGTTATTAGTTTGTCAAAAATATTCATAGAATATATCAAAGAAATTGATGCAATCAAAAATGTGAAAGACGCCTTTTAAAACTGTGAATTTTACATTTTCGACAGAATATGCTATCATGCAACCGTAAGGCGGGGTTGGCAAAGCGACCCCGGATTTCCATAGGAACCTGATTGCTACCTGATCCAATTTCCTATATTTTTCTCCCATGTCCGCGATAGTCTTCCACCTGTCCGGACACGCCCCCTTGTCCGAGAGGACGTACAAGAGCCGCAGAGGATTCTGTGGCTCTTTCCCTTTTTTCGCGCGGTTGACGTGCGCAAGACTTTGGGTTACAATGGGAAAGACCATCGGCGCAGACTGCGCGCCGGTGAAAATGGGTATGCTAGAACTATGACTTGAGACAGGAGCGTATTATGCCCGGATATTACTATTACGGATTTGATTACACGTATTTGATTCTGGTCGTTCCGGCGCTGTTGATTGCGCTGTATGCGCAGATCCGCGTGAAGAGCACGTTTTCGCACTATTCCAGAGAGCGCAGCGTCAGCGGCCTGACCGGCGCGGAGACGGCGCGGCGCATTCTGGCCGCAAACGGCATCACCGATGTGCGCATCGAGCGCGTTTCCGGAAATCTGACCGACCATTACGACCCGGCGGAAAAGGTGATTCGCCTGTCGGATTCGGTGTATGATGCGGCGACCGTCGCGGCCATCGGCGTCGCGGCGCACGAGTCGGGACACGCGGTGCAGTATGCGGTGAACTACGCGCCCATCCGTCTCCGCGCGGCAATCATCCCGATCACGCGCATCGGCTCGAACCTGTCGTGGCCGCTGCTGGTGCTGGGGCTGATCTTCAACTTCCAGCAGCTCGTCTGGGCGGGTATCATCCTCTTTGCGGCGGTGACGGTGTTCCAGATCGTTACGCTGCCGGTGGAGTTCAACGCGTCCCGCCGCGCGCTCGCTGCGATCGACGAGCGTGGTATGCTCACGGAAGAGGAGTTGCGCGGTGCGCGCAAGGTGCTCTCCGCGGCGGCCATGACCTATGTTGCGGCACTGCTGGTATCGCTGGCGCAGCTGTTTCGGCTGCTCCTGCTGTTCGGCAGACGCAGGGATTGAACCCGGACGTACAGCAAAAGAATCCCGACTGCATTGCAGCCGGGATTCTTTTGCGTTGAAATTGGGTTGTGCTATGTTTCAGAAAAAGAAGGTACTGCACATCTCTGAGTCTTCTGCTCAGCTCTATGGAAATCTGCCGGTCAGATGATGTTGTATCTCTTCAGAAGGTCCACGACCACGTTGTTGGTCAGAGGCTCCTTGACGAGCTCAAGGATGGGCAGAAGCGTCGGCAGGAGGAACTCAAGCGGCTTCTGACCGTCCATGAGCTTGCTGGTTGCGTACAGCAGGTCACGGACATCATACACGCTGCCCCAGACTTCGGGCACGCCGCGATCGACGTTGCACAGGGTGTAGACGGCTTCCATACCGGTGCGGATGGAGTACTCCGTGGTGAACACGGTGTCACGCGGGGTCTCAGCAAACTGGCCGACGAACGCGAGGTTCACAGAACCCTTCGGCACGACGTCCGGACGGTCGCCCTCTGCTCTGGGCTCAAAGAAGGTGGTGACGTAAGGCATCATGCAGGGCGTGGTGTTGCATTCCTTGGAAGCCAGATCCATGATCTGATCCGTGGGGATGCCGATGTGGTACAGCCACTCTGCGGCCAGCTCGATGCCGGTGCACTGATACATGGGCTTTTTGATGAAGTCGCCTTCGTCATCCCAGCAGTTCAGGCCGTAAACCCAGATGAGGCAGTGGTCATCCGGCTGCTCCTGGAACTGACCCTGACGGTTGATGGTCCAGCTGATCAGCCAGCTGGAGTCGCGGCAGGTGACGATACCGCCGGTGACGACCTTGCCGGAGAGCGGATCTCTCTTGCAGATCTTCTGGATGGCGTCGAGAATCTGCTTGTTGGCGGTGTCCACCGTCCAGGATTCCCAGCTCGTCTCCTTGATGTCCTTGAAGAACTTTTCGGGACGGCCGAAAGCGGGATCCTGCGCAGCGAGCTTCTTCCACAGCTCAATGGAGGGGCCTTCGCCGTTCTTCACGGTGATCACAGGCGCGTGGTCGTTGTCGCCGTAAGCGGAGCCGTCGCCCTGGCTGCCGTTGGTGCAGATGACCAGATCGTTCTCGGTGAGTTCAATGACCTTCTCCACGCCGCCCTGCGTGTACTCGATGCGCTTGGCAACCTTCTTCTCTTCGGTGCACTCGCAGACGATGTTGGTCACGGTGGTGTCGAACAGAACCTTTCCGCCGTGGTCGGTGATGTACTTGCACATCGGGAGGATCATGGATTCATACTGGTTGTAGCGGGTGAAACGCAGCGCGCTCAGGTCGGGCAGACCGTCAATGTGGTGGATGTAGCGCTGGAGATACAGCTTCATCTCAAGTGCGGAGTGCCACTTCTCGAAGGCAAACATGGTCTGCCAGTAGGTCCAGAAGTTGGTGGCATAGAATTCATCGTCGAAGACATCGTCGATGGTCTTGTCCTCCAGCGATTTGTTGGTGGACATGAACAGCTTCAGCAGCTGCATGGCCGCGCCGGGCGTCAGGCCGTATTTGCGGTCTGTGTGCGCGTCCTGACCCTGCTTTTCCGTGACGCGGCACAGAGAGAAGTTGGGGTCTTCCTTGTTGAGGTGGTAGTATTCGGAGAAGATGGTCTCGCCGGGATTCACGATGGAGGGGATGGATTTGAACAGATCCCACATGCATTCGAAATGGTTGTCCATTTCACGTCCGCCGCGCATGATGAAGCCCTTGGTGGCGTCATAAATGCCGTCGCAGGAGCCGCCCGCCAGAGGCAGATGCTCAAAGAGCGTGATGTGGTCGCCGGGCATCTGGGCGTCGCGGATCAAAAAGCAGGCCGCTGCCAGACCGGCCAGACCGGTGCCGACGATATAAGCCGATTTTTCGTCAATGCCCTCAGGTTTTTTCGGGGTTGAAAATGCCTCATAGTTACCGCTGCTGTAATACATTACTGTACCTCCTTCAGTTGTTTGATTGTCCGTATATGATTCTGCGTGCGCACACAGAAAATTACAAGGGAATCCGCTCGATCGCCCGGATCGGGCAGGTTTGGTAGCAGACACCGCAGCCGCTGCAGCGCGCCGGGTCAATGCGGCAGGGATGCACGCTGGTGTCGATGCAGTGCAGCGGGCATTGGGAGTTGCAGCCCCCGCAGCCGGCGCACCGGTCTGTGATGATATAGTACATGGACATATTCGCAGTCCTCCCAACGGGAAACGCTGCCAGGCCAACGGCTGTGACCAGCCCTTCAATTTGTCTTTATTTTAGCAAACGCGGCACGGTTTTCCGCTGTTTTTGTTACATAAAATCAAGATTTTTTTGACAAGGTCAAAAAAATTGTGCATTTACACAAAAAACAGGTGGGGCAAAAAGCAGGAAACGGAAAAGACCACAGACAAAGCTGTCTGCAGTCTTTTCCGTTTCCTGTCCGCGGATACCCGCTGCGGCGGGTGGTTTCTGCGGCTCAGTAGTTTTCCTTTTTGATTTCGAAATAGCTCTGCGGGTGGGCGCAGACGGGGCAAACGTCCGGCGCCTTCTGGCCGATGACGACATGGCCGCAGTTGCGGCACTGCCAGACGCGGTCGCCGTCGCGGGAGAAGACGATGCCGTCCTCGATGTTGGCCAGCAGCTTGCGGTAGCGCTCCTCATGCTCCTTTTCGATGGCGCCGACGGCCTCGAACAGGTAAGCCAGATGGTCGAAGCCCTCCTCGCGCGCGGTTTTGGCGAAGCCGGCGTACATATCTGTCCACTCATAGTTTTCGCCCGCTGCGGCGTCGGCGAGGTTCGCGGTCGTCTCCGGCACTGCGCCGCCGTGCAGGAATTTGAACCAGATCTTCGCATGCTCCTTTTCGTTGCGCGCGGTCTCCTCAAACAGCTCGCCGATCTGCTGGTAGCCGTCTTTCTTTGCCTTGGATGCGTAGTACTGATACTTGACGCAGGCCTGCGTTTCGCCGGCGAACGCTGCCATCAGGTTCATCTCGGTCTTGGAGCCTTTCAGTTCCATAAAAAGTCCTCCTTAAAAATAAAATGAAGTACCGATATCAGTTTACCTTGAAATTGCAATAGAAACAAGAAAAAATTTTCTAAAGTTAGAGAAAATTGAATCTTGCGTCTTTATCAAATCTTAATCAGTTGCCGGATTGTTTGTTAAGAATGTTTTCTCTATCCTGAAAGCAGAACTTCCGAAGGAGGAGAAACCATCATGAGCATACTCAAGGCAATTTCGTGGGGGATCGCGGCGCTGTTTTTCGTCTGCTATCTGTATCAATTCCTTTACATACCGGCGGCGCTGGCGCTGAAGGACAAGCCGCACGCGCCAAGGAAGCTGCACCGGTTCGCCATCCTGATCTGCGCGCGCAACGAGCAGACCGTGATTGCCGACCTGCTGCGCAGCATCCGCAGTCAGACCTACCCGCAGACGCTGCTGGAGGTGTTCGTCATGGCCGACAACTGCACCGACCGTACGGCGGAGATCGCGCGCATGTGCGGCGCGACGGTGTATGAGCGCGAGAATCGCGAGCTTGTCGGCAAGGGCTATGCGCTGGAAGCGCTGCTCGGCCACATCCGCGCCGACCGTCCGAACGGGTTTGACGGCTACTTTGTGTTCGACGCGGACAACGTGCTCGCGCCGGACTACATCGAGCAGATGAACGCCACGTTCTCCGACGGCTACCGGATCGTCACGAGCTACCGCAACTCGAAAAACTACGGCGACAACTGGATCTCCGCGGGCTACGCGCTGTGGTTTCTGCGTGAGTCGCAGTATCTCAACCGCGCGCGGATGCGCCTCGGTACGAGCTGCGCGGTTTCCGGCACGGGGTTTCTCTTCAGCCAGTCGGTGCTCGACGAGACGGGCGGCTGGCCCTTCCACCTGCTGACGGAGGACATCGAGTTTTCGGTGCACCACATCCTGCGCGGTGAGACGATCGGCTACTGCGAGGCCGCCGAGCTGTTTGACGAGCAGCCGACGGATTTCCGCCAGTCGTGGCGGCAGCGGATGCGCTGGTCAAAGGGGTACCTGCAGGTGTTTCAAGCGCGCGGAAAAGAGCTGCTGCGTGCGGCGCTGGACGCGGACTTCGCGGCCTTCGACATGAGTATGGCAATCATGCCGGCGTTTGTACTGAGCGTGGCGGGGATGCTCGTAGAGCTGGCGATGATCGTTGTGGGTCTCGCGCAGGGCGGCAGCGCCATGGCGGCGCTGCTGGCGTTGGGCCGGATGTTCGGCAGTATGTATCTCACGCTGCTTGTGCTCGGCGGTATCACGACCGTGACGGAATGGCGGCACATCCACGCCACGGCGGAGAAGAAGCTGTTTTATCTGCTGACGTTCCCGCTGTTCATGTTTACATACCTCCCCATCTCGATCGCGGCGCTGTTTGCCCGCGTGGAGTGGAAGCCGATCACGCACTGTGTCCCGGCCTCCGTACTGGAGCGGGAGACGGATGCGCTGCGGCGGGCGGTTCCGGCGGAAAAGCGCAGCGCGTGAAGATTAATCAAATCTTAATGGAATCTGTCATTGTATCGAAAGGGGTTTTCCGGTATGCTAAGAACCGGAGGCGATCCTATGTACAACGTTCTGGTCTGCGACGACGACCGCGACATCGTGGCGGCGCTGAAAATCTATCTCTCGTCCGGGGACTACCAGGTGTTCGAGGCCTATGACGGCGCGGGCGCGCTGGCGGTGGCCGCGAAGGAAGACATCCACCTTGTGCTGCTGGACGTGATGATGCCGGGAATGGACGGTATCGAAACGCTCACGAAGCTGCGCGAGCATTCCAACATTCCGGTCATCCTGCTCACGGCGAAGTCCGAGGACACGGATAAGATCCTGGGCCTGAACGTGGGCGCCGACGATTACATTACAAAACCATTCAACCCCGTGGAGGTGCTGGCGCGGGTGAAATCGCAGCTCCGGCGGTATCTGCAGCTCGGCGGCGGCACGGTGCAGCCAAAGCTGCTGCGCATCGGCGGCGTGGAGCTGGACGATGCGGCCAAGACTGTCACGGTGGACGGTGCGCCGGCGTCGCTCACGCCGCGGGAATATGACATCCTGCGCCTGCTGATGCAGCATCCGGGCACGGTGTTTTCCCCGAAGGAGATCTACCGCACCGTTTGGCAGGAGGCGCCGTTCGGCTCGGACAACGCTGTGGCGGTGCATGTGCGGCACATCCGGGAGAAGATTGAGATCAATCCCGCCGAGCCGCGTTATTTGAAAGTGGTGTGGGGTAAGGGATACAAAATGGAGGACGCGAAGAAATGAAACAGCTTTTGCCGAAATTCTGGGCCAAATTCGTGTCCGGGCTGCTGTTTGTGGTGATGACGGCGCTGTGTCTCGCGGCGGTCACGGGGGTGGCTGTGATGGCGGACGGCGGCGCATATGCGGACGGCGGCACGCGGCTGCGGGAAAACGTACTCTTTTCACAGGTTTATCAGAACGTCGACATCGTGGCGGATTATTATGGCGTATACCAAAGCGCACAGGAGCTGGGCGAGAATACCGGGACGCTTTCCTATTATGAGTCGCGCTTTGCGAAGGAAAACTCCAATTACTTCTTCACGATCACGGACGCGGACGGCAACGTGCTGCTCAGCAACTATACGGATGCGTATCAGTATTCCGACGCTACGGCGTATGCGCTGCACCGGAATCCGCAGCCCAGGCGGGAGACAAAGACGTTTTCTTCCGAGGAGGCAATGTCAGAGTATCTGGAATCCCTCTATGAGCAATATGGCGACAGGGACGTCTCCGCCAGCAGCGGCTCGATCGTGAATGAACAGACGGGAGAGGAAACCTTTGAACTGCAGGTGCAGTACACCGTGTATGACAGCGAAACGGTCACCATTACGGGCTATGTCCGGTCGAATCTGGAGGCAAAGGATGAAATTTATTACAATCTGTTTTGGCTCGACAAGCTGATTAGCGCCCGGAACTGGCTGATCGTGATCGGCGCTTCGTCTCTGGTGCTGACCGTTGCGCTGCTGGTGTTCTTGCTGTCGAGCGCCGGACACAAGGAGGGGGAGGAGAAAATCCATCTCACGTGGTTTGACCGCATCCCGCTGGATTTGCTGCTTTTTATTTGGATTTGTCTGGGCGGTATCACCGTCGCAATGGGGGACGTGGTATATTCGCAGACGGAGGCGATCGTCTTCGCTTCGATGGTCGTGCTCTGCTGGGTGCCGCTGATTCTGGTGCTTCTGATGAGCTTTGCTTCGCGTGTGAAGGCGGGGACGGTTTTCAAAAATAACGTTCTTTATTGGCTGCTCACGAAGATCAAAAAATTCCTGCTCTGGCTGTGGCATGGCCTCTGCTATCTCGTGCGGTCGCTGCCGCTGTACTGGAAGGCCGGCGTGTTCTGGACGGCGCTGTCGCTGCTTGAGATGATGTTCGTGTTGGTCAGCGGTTCGGGCGAGACTTTGACATTCTGGTTTTTCGAAAAGCTGGTTCTCACGGCGGTACTGATTTTGATCGTCATCAATATGCGCCGCCTGCAGGAGGGCGCGAAGCGCATCGCCGCCGGCGAGGTGGACTACACCATTGACCTGACGCACATGATCGGCGACTTCAAGGCGCACGGCGAAGACCTCAACTGCATCCGCGACGGCCTGCAGACCGCCGTGGACGAGCGGGTGAAGTCCGAGCGGATGAAGGCGGAGCTGATCACGAACGTGTCGCACGACATCAAAACGCCGCTGACCTCCATCGTGAACTATGTCGATCTGCTCAAAAAGGAGGAGCTTGGCTCCGACACGGCGCGGGAGTACGTGGCGGTGCTGGAGCGGCAGGCTCAGCGGCTGAAAAAGCTGACCGAGGACGTGGTGGAAGCGTCCAAGGCGTCCACGGGCAGCATCCCGGTGAATCTGGAGCGTACCGATCTGAACGTGCTGCTGTCGCAGGCGGCGGGCGAATTCACAGACCGGTTTGCCGAACAGAAGCTGGAGCTGCGCTTCTCCGCTTCGCAGGAGCAGACCTATGTGATGGCGGACGGACGGCTGCTGTGGCGCGTGTTTTCGAACCTCATGAGCAACGTTGGCAAGTACGCGCTGGAGGGCACGCGGGTGTATCTCAGCATCGACGTGCAGCGTGGCCGCGGCGTCATCTCGCTCAAGAACATCTCCCGCTATCCGCTGAACGTCTCCGGCGAGGAGCTGATGGAGCGCTTCGTCCGCGGCGACAAATCCCGCACCAGCGAGGGCAGTGGACTGGGGCTGTCCATCGCACGCAGCCTGACCGAGCTGCAGGGCGGCGTATTCGACATCACTGTGGACGGCGACCTGTTCAAAGTGACCATCTCGTTTGAAACGGCGTAACAAATCACTGGTACCCGGCCGGGAGCCCGCTCCCGGCCGGGTATTTTTGATATTCTTTGTGGATATCTCTTTTTGTGATGACTTCATAAGAAAAAAAGGAGGTGTTTTTCGGAAAAATATGATATACTGGAACAGTTTCTTGTCATTTTCGACAGGGCTATTTTCAGAAAGAGGGATTTTATTGGAGAAACAAGCAAAAGGAAAAGTGGGAAAAGACTGCATTGTGGTAGGCTTTGCGCTGTTTTCGATGTTCTTCGGCGCGGGGAATGTGGTCTTTCCGCCGTATCTGGGCATGCAGTCCGGAACGCAGTGGCTCAGCGGCTTTCTGTTCTATTTCATCGCGGACATCGGTCTTGCGATGATGGCGCTGTTTGCGATTTTGCGCAACAACGGGCCGGAGCAGATCACCGGGCACATCGGCCGCATCCCGTCGGCCGTGCTGATGAGTGCGATCATTTTGTGTATCGGCCCCATGCTGGCGATCCCCCGCACGGCGGCGACCACGTATGAGATGTCGATCGCGCCGCTCACCTCGGCCGTGTCGCCGGTGCTGTTTTCGGTGCTGTTTTTTGCAGTCATTCTGCTGCTGAGCGTCAAGGAGTCCGCGGTGGTCGACATTGTGGGCAAGGTACTCACGCCGCTGCTGCTGATCGGACTGATGATCCTGATCGTGAAGGGCGTCGTGACGCCCCTCGGCAAGATCACGGCTGCGCCGGTCGTGAGCGGCGTCGCCGAAACGGGTATCCGCGCGGGCTATCAGACGATGGACGTGCTGGCGGCCATGGCGTTCGGCATCATCATCCTCAAAAGCGCGCAGGACAAGGGCTATGCCGACGGCAAGAGCAAGACCAAAATGATCGGCGGCGCTGCGCTGCTCGCGGGCGGACTGCTGCTCATCGTATACCTTGGCCTGACTTACCTTGGCGCGACGGTTTCCGGCCGGTTCAACATCCATATCACGCGCGCGGAGTTGGTCATCCACATTGTGGACATGCTCCTCGGCCGCGCGGGCACGGTGATCTTCGGCGTCGTCGTGGCGCTCGCGTGCATGACGACCGCGGTCGCGCTGGTGAGCTCCTCTGCCAGCTTTTTTGAGAAGCTGTGCCGCGGCAAGGTGAAATATTCCGTGTTCGTCATCGTCATCTGCGTGTTCAGCGCCGTGGTGTCGAATCTCGGTCTCGACCGCATCGTGGCCATCGCGTCGCCGGTGCTGGATGTGGTGTACCCGCCGACGCTGGTGCTGATCGTGCTGTCGCTCTTCGGCGACCGGGTGCCCAACGCTGTGCACCGCAGCGCGGTCGTCGGCGCGCTGCTGACGAGCCTGCTGAATACGGTGTCGTTCTACGGACTGCGGATGCCGTTTTTGCAGAAGCTGCCGCTGGCCTCGCTCGGCCTTGGATGGGTCGTGCCTGCGGTTGTGTTTGGTCTCGTCGCGTTTGCCGTTGTACGTATCGTCGCTGCGAAACGCAAACCGGGAGACGTGCAGGCAGAATAATTTCCGGAGCAATCAAAAAATCCTGAAGCCATCCGGCTTCAGGATTTTTTTGTTGTCACAAGGCCGCGCAGCGTTTTTTGATCAGCTTTCGTCGGCCATGCGGTAGCCGACGCCGACCTCGGTAAAGACGTAGCGCGGCTCCAGCGGGTTTGGCTCGATTTTGCGGCGGATGTTTGCCATGTGGACGCGCAGCAGCTTGTTGTCCGATCCGACGGCAGGCCCCCACAGCTCCTTCATCATGTACTTATAAGTCAGTACCTGCCCGGCGTGCTGCCCCAGCAGGGCGATGATCTTGTACTCGTTCGGCGTCAGATGCGTGTCCTCGCCGCGGAGGAAGACCTTGTGCTTTTTGTAGTCGATCACCAGCTCGCCCACCTGATAACGTCCGGTGAGCGCCAGCTCGTCGTTTTCCAGATTGGTGCGGGTGTGACGCAGGGCGGCGCGGATGCGCGCCAGCAGCTCCACTGTGCCGAACGGCTTCGTCAGATAATCGTCGGCGCCCAGATCGAGCGCGGCGGCCTTGTCTATTTCCGCGCTGCGGGCGGAGAGCACGATGATGGGCGTGCGCGTCCAGCTGCGCAGCCGGCGGATCACGTCATTGCCGTCCATATCCGGCAGACCGAGGTCGAGAAGGATCACATCCGGGCAGTGCGACGCGATCATGTCCAATGCGTCTTTGCCGCTGTTTGCCAGCACGACGTCGTAGGAATTTGCGGTCAGTGTGGTGGTGAGGAACTGACAGATGCTGGGGTCGTCCTCAACGATGATGATTTTGTCCCGAATCACGTGGTTTTCCCTCCAGTCGGCAGCCAGAAGCGGAACACCGCGCCGCCGGCTGCATCGTTTTCCGCTGAGATCTCGCCCCCGTGGGCGCGGACGATGGCGCGGCATACGGCCAGACCGATGCCCATGCGCCGGTTACGGTCGGCGTGCGCGCCGACCATGGCGTCGTACCCGTCAAAGAGAACGGGGAGCAGATGTCTGGGGATGCCGTCGCCGTTGTCCGCCACGCTGATCAGAACCCTTTCGGGCCGCTGCTCGATCTGAATATGAATCGCCGTAGCGCTTTGCGCGTGCTGCTCGACGTTTTCCAGCAGGTTCAACAGCACCTGCTCGATGAGCGTGGCGTCCATCGGTGCCAGAACAATGTCCTCCGGTGCGGCGACGGTGATGGGGATGCTGCTGCCGGCCGTCTTGCGAAAGCGCGTGATGGCGCTGCCGACGATCTCCTCCACGACCTCGTCCGTCTTTTCCAGCACGACACCGTCACTACCGAAGCGCGTCACGGACA
This sequence comes from Clostridiales bacterium, assembly GCA_004556965.1. Classification (GTDB taxonomy): domain Bacteria; phylum Bacillota; class Clostridia; order Oscillospirales; family Oscillospiraceae; genus CAG-103. Next base: position 354,242 of record SFFE01000002.1, read on the forward strand.
GAATGTTTTCCGTCATCCGCAGCAGCCAGATGGCGTTGCGGTTGATGCCGCGGGCCAGTTCTGCCTGCTCCTCCGGCGAAAGTGCGGCGGGATCAGCCAGCGCGCTGCTGGAGCCGATGATGGCCGTGAGCGGCGTGCGGATGTCGTGTGACACGGCGCGCAGGAGGTTGGCGCGCATTTTGTCCTTTTCCGCCTCGTAGCGGACCTGTTCCTGCTTTTTGATCTGGGTCGTCAGCGTGCTGATGAACACCGATACGAGCAGCATGACCGCGAACGTCATGGGATAGCCGGAAACGGACATGTCAAATTCCCCGAACGGGTAGGTAAACAGCCAGTTTACGCAGATCACACCGACCACAGCGGCGATGACGCCGGGCAGATACCCGCTGGTGTACCGCGAGACGACCGCCACGGCAAGAATGAAGAGGGAGGTGGCAAAGGGGTTGTTATCGTCATAGACGCGGGAGAGCGCGTGCGCCACGGCGATGGCGAGCGCAAAGATGAGCAGAAAGATCAGCGTATCCCGCACAGCGGTCGGCAGCGATTTCAAGGACTTTCGCATAGGGATACCTCCGCAAGCGTTTTTCCCATTATAGCATGTGCGGCCGGTCATGCGGAACGTTTTTCGGATGCGCGCCGAATCTTTCCGGAACCTTAGCAGGAAACGGCGGCGCGCGCCCGCTTCTTTCCGGGAAATTAGCGAGCCTGCAACGTATAATGGGTCAAAAGGGAAAAGTATTGGGAAAGGAGGATTTCCAAATGATCTTTGCAGTGGTTGGCGGCGGCATGATTCTGGCCTGCGCCGGGTTCGTGTGGTACATCATCAAGGGCTGACGCTTGAAATTGGAATGTTTGCGCGTCTGTGGAAGCGCGCGTAGAGAGAGTAAAAAACCGACCGGAACTTTGGTTCCCGGTCGGTTTTTTAGAGCGGCAGGGTCTCTTGAACTGACAGGATTCGATCGAATTGCACAAGATTATCCTTGGAAGAATTGACAGATTCGGCAAAATACCGTATAATTATACAAGTTTCTTCAAAAAATCGGGCGATATTCCCTTTTTGCGAGGTGAACCGGAACCAGACAATGGATGTGGTGCTGCAGGAAGTCAATATCGAAAAATGCGCTCAGATGGGTCTGCTGCGGCCGTGCGCCAAACCTGATGCTGCGCCGCTGGCTTCGGCTGCGGCAGAGGAAGCGTATGAGCGGTGCAAGCGTGTGCTGGACGTGATTGGCGCGTTGTTCGGGCTTATCGTTTTGATGCTTCCGATGTGTGCCATCGCACTGCTGATTCTGGCGGGCGACGGCGCGCCGGTGCTGTTCCGGCAGGAGCGGCTTGGGAAGGACGGCGTTCCCTTTACCTTATATAAATTTCGCACGATGCGCCCGGATGCGGAAAAGGACGGACCGCAGTGGGCGGAGCGGGACGATCCGCGCGCGACCGCGATCGGACGGCGGCTGCGGGCGTCGCATCTGGACGAGCTGCCGCAGTTGATCAATGTGCTGCGCGGCGAGATGAGTCTGGTGGGGCCGCGGCCGGAGCGGGCGTGCTTTTATCGCTTGTTTGATGAGGCAATCGAGGGGTTTCACAACCGCCTGTGCGTCCAGCCGGGACTGACCGGGTGGGCGCAGGTGCATGGCAGCATGCTTCTGCCGCAGGAGAAGATCGTATATGATATGGAATATATCAACCGCCGCTGCCTGCGCATGGACATTCGCTGCCTGGCCATGACGGTGAAGACGCTGCTGTGCGGCAATGAGACATAACAAAATCATGCAAAAGACCCGATGGAAGATTCCGTCGGGCTTTTTTGCACTCATTGCTTCTGCGCGATCAGGAAGCTGACGAATTCGCGCACCATGCTGTTTACGGTTTTGGGCAGCACGACACCGAGCTGCCAGCGCAGCGGCGGGTCGAGCGGCAGCGTGCGTACCTGAGCGGAGTGCCCCTGCATGGCCAGTTCCGGCAGCACCGTGACGCCAAGCCCCTGCTCGACGAGCGACAGCAGCGTAGCGTCGTCCGCGCTGTCGAGCATGATCTTCTCGTGCACGCTGAAATCCGGCAGCATGCCGGAGGAGGACTTCAGTTGATTGAGCGGCGTCATGATAAACGGATGCGAGGCCAGCTCGTCCAGCGACACGGACGTGCGGCCGTCAAATTCTTCGCCCGCTGGGACAACGGCCAGCAGCGCCTCTTCATGCAGCGGAATCCAGCGATAGCCGCGCTTCCGGCTGTCGTCCACCAGCGCCAGGTCGATGGCATTCGCGTCCAGCCAGTCGGGGATCTCCTCCGCGCCGACGCGCAGCTCAATGGAGATGTCCGGGTGTACGCTGTGATACGCTTTGATGATGGGCGGGAGCCAGTTTTTTGAGATGCTGGCGTATGCGCCGATGCGCAGCGGTCGACGGGCGCCGCCGTTGACTTGGTCAATCTCGTCGCGCAGACGGCTCATCGCGCGGTTTACATCCTCGATGTAGGGCAGCAGCTGCGTCCCCTCCGGCGTGAGCGTTACGCCGTTGAACCCGCGAACAAACAAGGGACAGCCAAATTCGTTTTCCAGACTGTTCATCATCTGCGTCATGCCGGATTGCGTATAACCGATCTCCTCCGCGGCGCGGCTGAAGCTGCCGGTTCGCACGACAGCCAGCATCGCGCGGAGTTTTTTATCATCCATCGCCATCGCCTCCCAAGGACATCACAAAATCTAATGCCCCTATTATATAGTCTTTCTTCACAAATTTCAACCCTGGTGCTAGATTTAAAGTGTTAAAACTGCAATAAGCTTCCGGGAAAGGTTCCAAAATTTTGTTTGCACCGTCCCGCAAAAAGGACGCCCTGCCGTTCGGAAGAGAAAGGAATTCAACCTATGGAACGAGAACAGTTTTCCTCGCGGCTTGGCTTCATCCTCATCTCGGCGGGGTGCGCGATCGGCCTGGGGAACGTATACCGGTTCCCGATCACGACCGGCGCGTACGGCGGCGCGATTTTCGTGGCGATCTATCTGCTGTTCCTCCTGCTGCTGGGCATCCCCGTCATGACGGCGGAGCTGGCGGTCGGCCGCGGCAGCCGCAGGAGCATTGCAACCTCCTTTGAAACGCTGCAGCATTCGGGGCAGAAGTGGGGTTTCATGAAATATGTCGGCATCGCCGGCAACTATCTGCTGATGATGTTCTACACGACCATTTCCGGCTGGATGGTTATTTATTTCTGGAAGTATCTCACCGGCTCGATCATGGGCGTGACGGGCGCGGAAGCGCTGGGCGGCGTATTCGGCGCCACGGTGAGCAATCCGGTGCTGCAGATCTGCACGACATTTCTGGTGATTCTGGTTTGCTTTTCCGTCTGCTCGCTCGGTCTGCAAAAGGGCGTGGAGAAGATCACCAAGGGCATGATGGTGGCGCTGCTGGTGCTGATCATCGGACTTGCGATCTATTGCTGCACACTGCCCGGCGCGGGCGCGGGACTGAAGTTCTATCTGGTCCCGTCGCTGGAACGGCTGGAAGAGGCCGGCGTCTGGACGGTTATCTCCTCGGCCATGGGGCAGGCGTTCTTTACGTTGAGCATCGGCATCGGCTCCATCGCCATCTTCGGCAGCTACATAGACCGGGACCGCAGCCTGCTCGGCGAAGCGTTTACGATCACGGGTCTCGATACGTTTGTCGCACTGATGTCCGGTCTCATCATTTTCCCGGCCTGCTTTGCATTCAACAACGGCGTCACGGCGGACGCTTCCAGCGTGGGCGCCACATTCCTGTTCACGACGCTGTCTAGCATCTTCAACACGATGCCGGGCGGCCGCGTGATCGGCACTCTGTTCTTTGTGTTCATGATCTTTGCGTCGTTCTCTACGGTTATTGCGGTGTTTGAGAACATCATGTCCTTCTGGCTGGAGTTGACGAAGCTCAGCCGCCGGAAGGTCGCGCTGATCAATACCGGGCTGATGCTGGTGCTGTCGCTGCCGTGCATCCTGAGCCTGAACGTGTGGGGCGACATTACGGTCTTCGGCAAGAGCTTCATGGATCTGGAGGACTACATCGTATCGAACCTCCTGCTGCCGATCGGCAGCCTGTTCTACGTTCTGTTCTGCACGACGCGCTATGGCTGGGGCTGGGATTTGTACTTCGCGGAGGTCAATGCCGGCAAGGGCATGAAGGTGCCGAAGTGGCTGCGTCCGTATATGACGTATGTTCTGCCGCTGATCGTGATCGCGGTTCTGGTGATGTCCATCTTCTAAAGCGGTCATTTCTCTCTCAGAGATGAATATAGGTAAAAGCATGGTAAAGGCGAAATCCCCCGGAGTGGTGCTCCGGGGGATTTTGTATTTGTCAAAAAAGCTAGCTTTTTTGACAGAAGGGGATTGCGGCCTGACTGCAACGCGCACGTTTGAACAACTAAAAATGGTGCAAAACTATAAAATTGGGAGATAAATACTTAGTTGACAAAATCAAATGTTTTCGGGTAAAATATCAAATCAACAGCGAGAGGGAGGTGAGTGCGCATCTGAAAAATCAATCGGTACAGGCACGTTTTGGATAGGAAGTCTATGATGAGAAAGGGTTGATTTTCATGAAAAAACTGATCGTTGCCGGTTTGATCGTTTGCCTTTGTCTGCTTGGCGCTTGTGGCGCGCCGCAGAGCGATGCGCCGGACGCAACGCCCACGGCAGACGAATATGGCCTTGATTTTACGGAGGAAGAAATCCAGTCCGCGGTTGCGGTGGCAAAGCAGTATTACGCGCAGCTCGCGTCCGAGGAGCTTGACGCATCGCTTTTGAGCGCGGACGAGATTTCCGAACTAGAGGAACGGAATCAGTGGTTGGAGCAGGGTGTTCAGGTGGAATATCGCGCGAAGGACGCGCTCCGTTCCATAACCGGCTCCGGCGCGAAGGACATCATTGCCGAAAAAGGCGCTGGCACTGTGATCATTTTGCAGGTTACCGTTCCGTCCGCGCCGGAGGGCAGCGCTTGGAGTCGGCGCGTGATGGAGCTGAACCGGGACAGCGCGCAGTCCGCGTGGTATTTTCGCACAGAGGGGCCGGTGTAATCAGTCGCGCCGCCCACTTGCAGCCATAAGCCAATAGAAGCCGCTCTCAGGATGAGAGCGGCCTTTTTGCGCCTGTCAAAGAACCCGGAAAAGCTTCCTCCTGTGTAAGGGAAAGTGGCAAAAATTCGTGATTTTTGCCGGAGTGGCGCTCCGGGGCTGCCTGCGTGTCAGTTGATTTTCAGCGTCTCCCAAAGCTGGTTGACATAGGCGAGCGTCTCGCCGTCCAGATTGCGGTAGGCGTACTGGTTGTACAGTTCGCGGAAGGAGCCGAGGTCGGGGTAGAGGATCTCCATGACGTCCTCGCCCATTTCGTCGATGTAGTCGGCGTCGTCATAGACCAGACTGTTCGGCGAGGCGTAGTAGATATATTCCGCGTTGGCCACGGCGGCTTCCTTACTGAGCATGAAGTCGATGAAGCGCTCGGCCAGCTCCTGGTTCTGGCAGCAGGCGGGGATGCACATGGCGTCCACGAAATAGTTCGTCGGTTTGGGATAGAAGAACTGAAGGTCGACGCTGTCTGCCTGCGCGTCGAGCATGGTGAAATAGTCGCCTGCGTAGTAGGGAGCGATCGCGGCCTCGCCGGACTCCATCATATTGAAGATCTCGTCCATGACATAGCTCTTGACGAGACTGCGCTGCGCGGTCAGTCCTGCCAGCGCCTGATCCCACACGGCGTGGTCGGAGGTGTTCACGTCCAGCCGGTCGCGGTACATCGCGGTGGCGAGCGCGTCGCGCGCGTTGTTGAACTGCAGGATATTCCCGGCATACTTCTCATTCCACAGCAGATCCCAACTGCCCGTGTCCGCTTCGTCCACGACGTTTGCGTTGTAGATGACGCCCACAATGCCATAGGTGTAGGGCACGGAGTAGATGTCGTCCGGGTCATAGTACAGGCCGCGGAAATCCTCGGAAATATACTGATAATTCGGGATGTTTTCAAAATTCAGCGGCAGGAGCATGCCCTCGTCCGCCATGCGGGCGACCATGTAGTCCGACGGGATGATCACGTCATAGCTGACGGCGCCGCTTTTGAGCTTGGCATACATATCCTCGTTGCTGGCATAGGTGTCGTAATTGACCCTCACGGGCACGCCGTAGGTCTCCTGATACCATTCCTGAAACGCCCGAATGGTGTCGAGCGTATCGTCCGACCCGTCGGAGATATACTCGCCCCAGTTGTAGACGTTCAGCACCAGCGGCTGCACACGGCTGCTGTAAATGCTGATGCCGCCGATGAGCAGCGCGGCAATGAGCAGCAGACTGACGGCGATGCGCACAGGACGGCGGTTTGGTTCCCGCGCAGGGCGGGAGCGGCGGCTGCGCTTGGCCTCGCGTGCGGCGCGGAATTTTTTGCTGTCGTCCTCGTCTACCAGATTGGTGAGCATCAAAAGCGCCAGGATCACGAAGAAAATGATGGTCGCGAGCGCGTACATTTTCGGCGTGACCGTCTTTTTCGTCATGTTGTAAATGCGGATGGGCAGCGTCTGGAAGCCGTTGCCCTGCGTGAAGTAGCTGATGACGAAGTCATCCAGAGACAGGGTGAAGGCCATGATCATGCCGGTGATGATGCCCGGCAGGATTTCGGGGATCTCCACGCGCAGAAACGCGCGCATCGGCGTGCAGCCGAGATCCATTGCGGCCTCCGGGAGCGAGCGGTCCATCTGCTGCAGCTTCGGCAGCACCTGCAAAATGACATACGGCAGGCAGAACGTGATGTGCGCGATCAGCATCGTCCAGAAGCTCAGGCTGGTGGACATGCCGAACAGGGACCCCACGAACACGAACATCAGCATCAGCGAAATGCCGGTGATGATGTCGGGGTTCATCATGGGGATGTTCGTCACGGTGTCCATCGCGGCGCGCAGATAGCGGTTGCGGAGCTTGTTGATGCCGACGGCGGCGGCCGTGCCCATGATGGTGGAGATCACGGACGCGCACACGGCGAGGATCAGCGTGTTTTTCAGCGCGCCCAGCGTCTCATTGTCGCGGAACAGCTCCAGATACCATTTGAAAGAAAAGTCCGAAAAGACCGACAGGCTCTTTGCCTCATTGAACGAGAACACCAGCAAAATTGCGATCGGCGCGAACAGAAAGAGGAAGATGAGCACGGTGTAGATTTTTGCGGCACGCTTCATATCACACACCTCCCCGGACGCGGCTGTCGGTATAGCGCTTCATGAGCGCCATGACGACGAGCAGGATAATCATCAGCACGAATGCGATCGCCGCGGCAAAGTGAAGGTTGTTGGCCACATACTGCCCCTCAATGGCGTCGCCGATGAGGAAGAACTTGCCGTTGCCGAGCTTTTGCGAGATATAAAAGGTGCTGATGGAGGGAATGAGCACCATCGTGACCCCGGATACGACGCCCGGCAGGCTCAGTGGGAAGATGACCCGCCGCAGCACACCGAAGCTGTTGCAGCCGAGATCGCGCGCCGCCTCCAGCAGGCGCGTATCCATCTTCGCCATCACGGAGTAGATGGGCAGAATCATATACGGGAAATAGTCGTACACCATGCCGATGACGACGGCGGCTTCCGTGCCGATGATGTGCGCCTGACCGAAATGCAGCGCGCCGAGCAGGGAATTGAGCAGACCGGTGTCCTGCAGAATGGTCATCCACGCATAGGTGCGGATGAGGAAGTTCATCCACATCGGGATCATAATGAGGGTGATGATTGTTTTCTGCGTGCGCGGTGCGGCACGAGCGATGATATACGCGATGGGATAGCCCATCAGAAGACAGATGGCCGTGGAGATCACCGCAAGCTTTACGGAGCGCCAGAAGATCACCAGATAGGTATGAACCTCCCGCACCGTGCCGTCGTCTCCGACGAGGCTGGAGGTCGCGGTGAAAAATCTTGTAATATTCTCCGTCGTAAACCGGAAGCCGTCGTCCGTAAACGCATAGTACGCCACGAACACGAGCGGCACGAGAATGAACAGCACTGCCCACAGAGAGTAGGGAGCCAGCGCCATCCGCTGTGCCAGGGAAACGCGCCGGCTGACGCGCGGTTCGGCGTTTTTCATGCTTCCGGCTCGCTTTCCGCGTCAGACAGCTCGTCCAGCTCGTTGCTGAACGAGGAGTAGTCGCCGTACATGCCGGAATACTCGGACTTTTTCATGATGTGGATGGCGTCCGGTTCGATGAACAGGCCGATGTGCTCGTCCACGTCCACAAAGTCGGTCGTCTGGATCATCCACTTGAAGCCGTTGATGTCCACAATGATCTCGTAATGCACGCCCATGAAGGTGACGGATGTGACCACGCCGCGCAGCATGCCCTTTTCCTCGGAAACGATATCGACGTCCTCCGGGCGGACGACAACGTCCACGTTCTCATTTTTCGCAAATCCCTTGTCCACGCACTCGAAGGTGTGTCCGGAGAAGGTGACGCGGTAGTCTTCGCGCATCACGCCATCGACGATGTTGCTCTCGCCGATGAAATCCGCCACGAAGGCGTTCTGCGGCTCGTTATAAATATCGATCGGCGTGCCGATCTGCTGGATCTTGCCTTCGGACATGACCACGATCGTGTCGGACATGGACAGGGCTTCCTCCTGGTCGTGCGTGACGAACACGAAGGTGATGCCGGTGGCCTTCTGGATGTTTTTCAGCTCCTGCTGCATGTCCTTGCGCAGCTTCAGGTCGAGTGCGCCGAGCGGCTCGTCCAGCAGCAGCACGCGGGGGTGGCTGATGAGCGCGCGGGCAATGGCGACGCGCTGCTGCTGCCCGCCGGACAGGCGCGTTACGTTCCGGTGCTCGAAGCCGGTGAGCTTGACCAGCGCGAGCATCTCATGCACCTTCGTCTCGATCTCCGCCTTCGGCACCTTTTTCTCGCGCAGCGGGAACGCCACATTGTCAAACACGTTCAGGTGCGGGAAGAGCGCATAGCGCTGGAAGACGGTGTTGATGTTCCGCTTATGCGGCGGCGTGTCGTTGATGCGGTCACCCAGAAACAGAATGTCGCCCTCGTCCGGCGTCTCAAAACCGCCGATCAGGCGCAGCGTCGTGGTCTTGCCGCAGCCGGACGGGCCGAGCAGCGTCAAAAATTCATTGTCGTAAATGTCCAGATTGATCTGGTCCAGAACGGTTTCTCCGTCGAACGCCTTGGAGACGTTCCTGAGCTCAATGATTTTTTTCATATCCAATCCCCCTTTGCAGCGCCGTCCGGAGGAAAAGCGTCAAGCTTAGTATGGCACGATACTACCTGAAAAATAAAAAAGCAAGTGCCCCGCTGCAGCACTGCACGCGGTCACTTGCGAACGACACGCCCCGGCGGCGCCGAATGCGGCGCGGCAAAGGGCAATGTTCAATTCCCATGGATTTTAGAGTCTATATAGCAAAGATTACTTTTACTACTCTTATTGACCATTTCACAAGTTTGCGTGCTGTGTCCAGCACTGGTTTTAAGTTACCAACTTATAAAACTTGAGCTTTTAACTCCATCAATAAGGCAACAGAAGTTGCCACCGCACTGCGGTATTCGGCATTCGACCCGGCTGTCCGTCTGGCCTTGGCTCCCGTGCGCGCACGGCAGCGGTCGTATCTTGCTTCGGAAAGACTCTAAGTCTGGGTTTCCAATTGAGACGATTTATTCTAGCAAGATTCGACAAGGATGTCAACACAGAAAAAGCAAGAAACGCGAGTCTTTTTATGGAAAACATGTGTACTCCGTCAAAAAACTATCATTTTTTTGAATGTGGTCAATTATGAATAATCAATGAACACGGGGTTGAATTTAATTCCAGTGTGTGCTAAAATTCTGACTAATTAAAGCAGGAGGGCTGAACATGAAATTTATTCCACTGGAACAGACGGATGAGAATCTCGAAAAAAGCGTGCTGGAAAACGAATACAGCGCCGGGAGAGAGATAACCCCCGTGCGGTTTGGAACTCAGCATTTCTTCTTTAAGAGCGGACGAAAGGTCTATTACGTTTCTTATGAAAAGATCACGCGCTGCTTCCGCCGCGTCGAGATCATGGATACGCGGATGGGCTGTTGCATGACGGCGCTCGACATGGAGAACATCGTGCTCTGCGGGGCGGAGGAGAAGGAGATTGCGCAGATCCGCCTTTCGGGCGAGCGCGTCGGCAAGGTCGTGCTGGAGGCGCTTCAGGAGGCGTGCCCGAATGCGGAAATCGGCTATGTCCGCGACCCGGAACAGAAGACCTGCGTTCGCACAGTGGCGAAGTAAAGCAATAAATGCAAAAATCAGCGAGAATTTGTTAAAAAACTCGCAAAACGACTTGCATTTTTTCTCAAATGGTACTACAATGTCGCTGAGAAAAAGTTAAGGATTTGTCAGAAGGGAGGGCACGTGTGCGTATGACGCCGAATGAAGCGCTGGAAAAACTGCTTCCGGCTTACACGAGATATTATGATGTTTCGTACGACGCGGCCCCTCCGTTTTCTGCGACTGCGGAATTCCACAGCCACGGCGAGAAATACATTTTGGTCCGCAAGGCGAAGCTCTGGGACATGGACAGTCACGAGTATGTCTATTTCGCCGCGCGGGACGCGCTGAATGAGCCGGAGCTGCAGGCGCTTGTGGATGCTGCGTGGGGAGACGCCATACCGCGCGTCGAGCCGTCGAGCATTCACCGGAATTCAGATGTCACGCTGGTGCTGCTTACACCGCAGATGGATGACGCGGTGCGCAAAGCTGTCCGGCGCACCAACAAAAGCGTCAGCTACCAGCACGGCTTTCAGGGCTGGAGCAATTTACGAATTGGTGCAATCGAGCTTTCGGATGGTCGGATTACCTGTAACCGCCACGGGAAGGATCTGAAGAAGCTCTTTCGCAATATATTTAGAATGTAAAGTAGGAGCGTGAGAAAAACATGACTGCTGTATTGATTATTCTTGCGGCAATCGTCCTGCTGGTCATCGGCTACATTACATACGGCTCTTGGCTGGCCAAGCAGTGGGGGATCGACCCGAAGCGTCCGACCCCTGCGGTTACTGTAAACGACGGTGTTGACTACGTCGCTGCGAAACCTGCGGTGCTGATGGGCCACCACTTTTCGTCCATCGCGGGCGCCGGCCCGATCAACGGACCGATTCAGGCTTCCGTGTTCGGCTGGGTTCCGGTTTTCCTGTGGTGTGTGATTGGCGGCATTTTCATTGGCGGTCTGCATGACTTCGGTTCCCTGTTCGCGTCTGTCCGCCACGGCGGCAAGTCCATCGGCGAAATCATCGGCGATACGATGGGCAAGCGGGCAAAGGTCCTGTTCCTGATCTTCGCGCTGCTGGTTCTGATCCTGGTCATCGCGTCCTTCGTGAACGTCGTTGCTGGTACCTTCTACACCAAGACGGAGGAGATCAGCGGCCTGTTCACGACGGGTGACGCCGTCACCGGCAACCAGACCACCGCGATGGTTTCCGTACTGTTCATCATTCTTGCCATCATCTACGGCTTGCTGACGAACCGCGCCGGTCTGGGCACCGTTCCGGCGACCATCATTGGCCTTGTCGGCGTTGTCGCTGCGATCTGGCTCGGCCTGAACGTCGGTCTTGTTGCGAGCCGCACGATGTGGATCGTCCTCATCGGTGCGTACATCACCATCGCATCTCTGGTCCCGGTCTGGATTCTGCTCCAGCCGCGTGACTATCTGTCCAGCTTCCTGCTCTATGCGATGATGGTCATCGCAGTGTTCGGCATCATCTTCTCCGCGTTCTCCGGCACGGCGACCTTCCAGCTCCCGGCCTTCACCGATTGGAGCACCAAGATCGGCACGCTGTTCCCGGCACTGTTCATCACCGTTGCCTGCGGCGCGTGCTCCGGCTTCCACAGCCTGATCGCGTCCGGCACGACGGCCAAGCAGCTCGATAACGAGGCGCACACGAAGCCCATCGGCTACGGCGCAATGCTTATCGAGTCCGCGCTCGGCGTCATCTCCCTGATCGCTGTCGGCATGGTGTTTGACAAGTACACTGGCGGCGACTTCGGCTCTCCCTCCGCTGCGTTTGCAGCCGGCATTGCCACCATGTTTGGCACGGATGCTTCCGGCATCTACAAGATTATTTACGCGCTGCTGACGCTGGCGGTCTCCGTCTTCGCGCTGACCTCCCTTGACTCCGGCACGCGTCTGAGCCGCTACATGTTCAGCGAGCTCTTCCTGAAGGAAGGCGAAGCCTCTTACAAGGACGCCAATGGCATCCGCAAGGTTCTTGCGTACCCGCTCACCGGTACCCTCATCATGGTCGTCATCGGCTGCGTCCTTGGCGGTCTGTCCCTCAGCCAGATCTGGGGCCTGTTTGGCGCTGCCAACCAGCTCCTCGCCGGCCTCGCCCTTCTGGCGGTCGCCGCTTGGCTGGGCAACATCGGCAAGAACAACAAGATGTTCATCATCCCGATGATCTTCATGCTCTGCGCGACCCTCACCAGCCTGGTCATCACGATCTACAAGAAGATCGTTGGCTTCGGTGCAGAAGGCGGCATGGCTTGGGGCAACTGGTTCCAGCTCATCTTCGCGATTGCGATGGTCGTTCTGGCTGTCATCCTCGTCGTCGAGGGCATCCAGACCTTCTCCCGCATCTCCAAGGAGCAGAAGGCCAAGAAGGCTCAGAAGGCCTAAGCAGTTTTCCTATCCAATCAAAAAGCACTCCGCAGCTGCGGAGTGCTTTTTCTTGTCATTTTTCGCATCTTATGCTATGATTGCGCTATTCTGGATGATGTGGAAAGGGGAATGGCGCCATGTATGAGCTCTGTCAGGTCGGGACGCGGACGTGGTATATCAACTGCCCGGCGAAAATTGGCCTTTGGCAGCAGACGGATGCCGACGTTTGGCTGATCGACAGCGGTAACGATAAGGAGGCCGGCCGGCGCGTGCGCAAGCTGCTCGACGAGCGCGGCTGGAAGCTGCGCGGCATCGTCAATACGCACTCCAACGCTGATCACATCGGCGGAAACCGCTATCTTCAGCAGCAGACCGGCTGCCGTATTTTTGCCAACGGCATCGAAGCGGCGTTTACGCGCCGCCCGATTCTGGAGCCGGCGTTCCTGTATGGCGGCTATCCCTGTAAGGATCTGCGCCACAAATTTCTCCTCGCGGCGGAGAGCGACGCGGAGGACGTCTCCTCACCGGACTTTCCCAGAGAGCTGGAGATCATCCCCCTGCCGGGTCATTTCTTTGATATGATCGGTGTGCGCACGCCGGACGGCGTTGCGTTTGTGGCCGATTGTCTCAGCAGCGAGGCGACACTGGAAAAATATCAGATCTCGTTCATCTACGACGTGACGGCGTACCTGGACACGCTCGACCGTGTGCAGGCGCTGGACGCCAAGATCTTTGTGCCTGCGCACGCGGAGGCGGCTACCGACCTGACGGCGCTCATTGACTGCAACCGCCGCAAGGTGCACGAGGTTGCGGAGCATCTGGTGCGGCTGTGCGCGGTGCCGTCCACGTTTGAGGAGCTGCTGCAGAAGGTGTTTACGGATTGCGGTCTGGTGATGAATTTTGAGCAGTATGTGTTGGTTGGCAGCACGGTTCGCTCGTACCTTTCGTGGCTGAAGGATTCCGGCCGCGTGACTGTGTCGTTTGCAGACAACCGCATGCTGTGGAAATCGGCAGAGTAAGAGTCTTTCGTAGAATCATAAAAAAGCGCCCGGCAGATATTTCTGCCGGGAGAAATGCGTTTGTGAGGAGAATTCTTTTTCTCTGCACGCAGTATAGCAGACGTCCGCGTTTTGCGCAAATGCAAATGATGGAAGGCGCTGCGCCGGTTTGCAGTCCGGCCCGATCCAAAACAAGAAGACCCATCCGAACGGATGGGTCTTCTTGTTTGGTGCGAGAGATGAGACTTGAACTCACACGACGGTTGTCACACGCCCCTCAAACGTGCCTGTCTACCGATTCCAGCACTCTCGCACATGCATTTCTCAAGTGCAAAAGCTATTATATCAGAAAAGCCGGAATTGTCAACACCGAATTTACGCGCTTCCGCGAAGTTTTTTGTCCGGAGAAAAGAGCGCGGCGAGCAGCGCTGCGGCCAGTATGGTCAGCACTACGATCAGCGCTCCGGCGCCGTAAGACATCGGCAGCAGGTAGCGCAGCTTCAGATACGCGTGGTAGCCGAGCAGGGAAGCAAACTCACACAGCAGCGGCAGGGGAGCGAGCCGTAGGTCTACGACGGCGAGCGCGAGCGTCAGAATGTCGGCGGCGAAGAAGTACCGATCATGCATATGCGGAAGGAAAAACGGAATCGCAGCCGCGAGCAGCACCGCGGCAATCAACAGCGCATGGTCGGAACAGGCGTCCCGGCGTTTCCAGATCAGGATCGCCAGCAGCACGATCACGAGCGCGGCGGCAAGGATGCCGAGCTTTCCTGCAAGCGCCGGATTCTGCACATTGGAAAACAGGGCAAATACCGACGAAGAATTGTAATTCAGCCCGTCTCCGATGCTGCCGGTCTGCGACAGACTGATCGTCAGCGCCTCCCACAGCGGCCGGCCGGCCAGCACGGCGGGCAGCACCATCAGAACGCACACCGATGGAAAAAACAGAAAGTGCCAAAGCTTGACGCGCCGCGCCAGCAAAAACAGCAGAAAGACCGGCAGAACGAACACGGCCTGCAATTTAAAGGAGAAGGCGGCGGCGATGCTCGCCATGCCCAGCGCGGGGTGCCCGGCAAGAACCAGCCAAACGCTCAGCACCGCGAAGGCGGTGTAAATGCTGTCACATTGCCCCCACAGCGCGCCGTTGAGCACGACCGTCGGCCAGAACAGCACGAGGAAAAAGCAGGCCAGCCGCCGGGCAGGGGAGCGGACAAAGCGCCCCGCAAGTTGCATGACCGCCCACGCGAGCACCACGTCGAAGAAAATGCTCAGCAACTTGATGAGGTACAGATCGGGGATCGGCGAGCGGGAGAACAGCGCCAGAAAGAAGAGATACGGTACATTATAATTCCCGACCGGCATTCCCAGCGCGGAGAGACCCCCGTTCTGGCGGAAAAAGTCCACCCAGACCGCCAGAAAGTTCTGATAATCCAGAGTTTCATACGGCAGGCAGAGCCCACGCAGCACGAACGCCGCCGCCAGCAGACTGGCGGAGACCAGCACATGCTTCGCTGTGGGCAGCACGCCGGACAGACGCAGCAGCAACAGCGCCAGTGCAGCCTCCGCAATCAACAACAGTACCACCCGAATGTCCAAGTCCGCGGCGCCTCCCATCGAATTTTGGCAATAAAAAAGCGGCAAGAGACACCTTTCCTCCCGCCGAATCGAAAATTCACAAAATATTGCTTGACATTCTGTATAACAGAATGGTAAAATATCACGCTATGACTTTTTGCGGCAGGGGAAACTCCCCCACTTTCATCACACTAGTATTGTACAGGAACGGCCGCAAAAATGCAACAGGGCTTAAAAAGTATTTAACAACCGAACCGGGTGTTTGAAAACTCGAAGAAAAGGAGTGTTCGCGGTGCCAAAGGCAGTAACCTACGGGAAAACCAAACGAATGAGCTTTGCTCGTTACGAGGAGATCCAAAGCATGCCGAACCTTCTGGAGATCCAGAAGAATTCGTACAAATGGTTCCTGGAGGAGGGGCTGCGCGACGTATTTAAGGACGTTGACGCGGTGACCGACTATTCCGGCAATCTGGAGCTGCGCTTTGTGGATTATTCCATGGACGAGAAGCCGAAGTACACGGAGGAGGAGTGCAAGGCGCGCGACGCCACGTATGCTGCTCCGCTGAAGGTCAGCGTTCGTCTGCGCAACAAGGAGACCGAGGAGATCAAGGAACAGGAGATCTTCATGGGCGACTTCCCGCTCATGACGCCGAGCGGCACGTTCGTCATCAACGGCGCGGAGCGCGTCATCGTTTCGCAGATCGTGCGTTCGCCCGGCGTGTATTATGACAAGCGCACCGATAAGGCGTACAACTCGACCTACGGCACGACGGTGATCCCGTACCACGGCGCGTGGCTGGAGTACGAGACCGACCTGAACGACATTTTCTATTGCCGCATTGATAAAAACCGCAAGCTCCCCGTGACCTGGTTCCTGAAGGCGATGGGCGCTTACAAGGCGGACGATCCGAACACCTGGCTGTCCTGCATCCCCAGCGTGACCACCGGCGCGGTGACGGACGAGCAGCTCAAGGAAGTGTTCGGCAACGACGCGCGTATCGTCGCCACGCTGGACAAGGACGCCAACGTCTCCCGCGAGGAGGCGCTGCTTGAGATCTACCGCAAGCTGCGCCCGGGCGATCCCCCGACGGTGGAAAGCTCCGAAACGCTGCTGGACGGCCTGTTCTTTGACCGCCGCCGCTACGACATTTCCAACGTCGGCCGCTATAAATTCAATAAGAAGCTGGCGCTGCGCGCCCGCATCGCCGGGTTTGAGCTGGCCGCGCCCGTCGCCGACCCGCTGACCGGCGAGATTCTGGCCGAGGCGGGCGAGGTGCTCACGCGCGAGCGCGCCGAGGCGATCGACGACGCCGGCGTCGTGGACGTGTACCTGAAGGTGGACGGCGAGACCGTCCGTGTGTTCAGTAACGGCATGGTCGATATGAAGCACTTCGTCGATTTCGACCCCGCTGAGGTCGGTGTGAAGGAGCGTGTGCGCGGCATCATCCTCCGCCAGCTCATGGAGCAGTACGAGGGCGACGCGCTGAAAGAGGCCATCGAGGAGAATCTGGATCTGCTCGTGCCGAAGCACATCATCGTGGACGACATGTTCGCCTCCGTCAACTACCTCTGCTGCCTGGCGCACGGCGTGGGTGAGCCGGACGATATCGACCATCTCGGCAACCGCCGCGTGCGCAGCGTGGGCGAGCTGCTGCAAAACCAGTTCCGCATCGGCTTCAGCCGCATGGAGCGCGTGATCCGCGAGCGCATGACGTTGCAGGATCTCGACGTGGTCACGCCGCAGTCCCTCATCAACATCCGCCCGGTCACCGCGGCGATCAAGGAATTCTTCGGCAGCTCTCCGCTGTCGCAGTTCATGGACCAGACCAACCCCCTCGCGGAGCTGACGCACAAGCGCCGTATGTCCGCGCTGGGCCCCGGCGGCCTGTCCCGCGAGCGCGCGAACTTCGACGTGCGCGACGTGCACTACAGCCACTATGGCCGCCTGTGCCCGATCGAGACGCCGGAAGGCCCGAACATCGGTCTCATCAGCTACCTCGCGTCCTATGCCCGCGTGAACGAGTACGGCTTCCTTGCGACGCCGTTCCGCCGCGTGGAAAAGGGCACCTGCCGCGTGACGGACGAGGTCGAATATATGACCGCCGACGTGGAAGACAACTACATCGTGGCGCAGGCGTCCGAGCCTGTGGACGAAAACGGCTGCCTCATCAACGAGCGTATCACCTGCCGCCACCGCGACGAGATCGTGGAAGTGGACCGCGACCGCGTGGATTACATCGATATTTCCCCGCGCATGATGGTCTCCATCGCAACGGCTATGATCCCGTTCCTCGAAAACGACGACGCGAACCGCGCGCTGATGGGCGCGAACATGCAGCGTCAGGCCGTGCCGCTGATGGTCACCGAAGCGCCGATCGTCGCCACCGGCATCGAGCATAAGCTGTGCGTGGACTCCGGCGTGGTCATCCTCGCGGAGGGCGACGGCACGGTACTATCCGTGTCCGCCACGAACATCAAGATCAAGTATGACGGCGGCGAGATCAAGGATTACAGCCTGATCAAGTTTGCCCGCTCCAACCAGGGCACCTGCATCAACCAGCGCCCGATCGTCGCCGTGGGCGACCGGGTGGCCGAGGGTGACGTCATCGCGGACGGCCCGGCCACCTCGCAGGGTGAGATCAGCCTTGGTAAGAACCTTCTCGTCGGCTTCATGACGTGGGAAGGCTACAACTACGAGGACGCCGTTCTCATCAACGAGCGCCTCGTGATGGAGGACGTGTATACCTCCATTCACATTGAAGAGTTTGAGTGCGACGCGCGCGATACGAAGCTCGGCCCCGAGGAGATCACCCGCGATATCCCGGGCGTCGGCGACGATGCGCTGAAGTACCTCGACGACCGCGGCATCATCTGCGTCGGCGCGGAGGTGCGCAGCGGCGACATTCTGGTCGGCAAGGTCACCCCGAAGGGCGAGACCGACCTCACCGCGGAGGAGCGCCTGCTGCGTGCCATCTTCGGTGAGAAGGCCAGGGAAGTGCGCGACACCTCGCTGAAGGTGCCGCACGGCGAAGCCGGCATCGTGGTGGACGTCAAGCGCTTTACCCGGGAAAATGGCGACGAGATGTCGCCCGGCGTGAACGAGGTCGTGCGCGTCTACATTGCGCAGAAGCGCAAGATCTCCGTTGGCGACAAGATGGCCGGCCGCCACGGCAACAAGGGCGTCGTTTCCCGCATCCTCCCGCGCGAGGATATGCCGTATCTGCCGGACGGCACGCCGCTGGACATCGTGCTGAACCCCCTGGGCGTCCCGTCCCGTATGAACATCGGTCAGATGCTCGAAGTGCACCTCGGCTACGCGGCGCAGGCGCTCGGCTGGAAGGTTGCGACCCCAGTCTTCAACGGCGCGAACGAGGAGACCATCCGCGAGACGCTCCGTCAGGCGGGGCTGCGCGAGGACGGCAAGAGCGTGCTGTACGACGGCCGCACCGGCCAGAAGTTCGACAACGACGTCACCGTCGGCTGGGTCTACTTCCTGAAGCTCCACCACCTCGTGGATGATAAGATTCACGCCCGCAGCACCGGCCCGTACAGCCTCGTCACGCAGCAGCCGCTCGGCGGCAAGGCGCAGTTCGGCGGCCAGCGCTTCGGCGAAATGGAAGTCTGGGCGCTGGAGGCTTACGGCGCGGCTTACACCCTGCAGGAGATCCTGACCGTGAAGTCCGACGACGTCACCGGCCGAGTCCGCACCTACGAAGCGATCGTCAAGGGCGAGAACATCCCGCAGCCGGGCGTGCCGGAATCCTTTAAGGTGCTCATTAAAGAGCTGCAGTCCCTGTGCCTGGACGTGCGCGTCCTCGACAAGGACGGCAACGAGATCGAGCTGAAGGACGATGAGGACGATTATATCCCCGGCATGCGCGACGAGATGACGTACGCGTCCGATGACGACGAGATCACGGGCGGCGGCTTCACCATTGAGGACGTCCCGGTGGATGACGACAGCGACCGGATCACGCTCGATGACAGCGACGATTATGACGACAAGGAGGAGGAGTAAAATATGAGTTACACGCCGTTTGATGCGATACAGATCGGTATTGCCTCCCCTGAAATGATTCTCTCCTGGTCCTCCGGTGAGGTGAAGAAGCCGGAGACCATCAACTACCGCACGCTCAAGCCGGAGCGCGACGGCCTGTTCTGCGAGCGCATTTTCGGACCCACGAAGGACTGGGAATGCCACTGCGGCAAGTATAAAAAAATCCGCTATAAGGGCAAGGTCTGCGACCGCTGCGGCGTCGAGGTCACGAAGTCCAAGGTACGCCGCGAGCGCATGGGCCACATTGAGCTGGCGGCGCCCGTGTCCCACATCTGGTATTTCAAGGGCATCCCGTCCCGCATGGGCCTGATCCTCGACCTCACCCCGCGAATTCTGGAAAAGGTGCTGTATTTCGGCTCCTACATCGTGACCGATCCCGGATTCACGCCGCTGCAGAAGTGCCAGATCCTCAGCGAAAAAGAATACCGCGACATGCGCGAAAAGTATGAGGACGACTTTGACGCCGGTATGGGCGCCGAGGCCATCAAGAAGCTGCTGCAGCAGATTGACTGCGACCAGCTCTCCGCGCAGCTGCGCGCCGAGCTGCAGGAGGCCAGCGGCCAGAAGAAAGCCAAACTCGTCAAGCGTCTGGAGGTCGTCGAGGCGTTCCGCCAGTCCGGCAACCGCCCGGAGTGGATGATTATCGACATTCTGCCGGTCATCCCGCCGGAGATTCGCCCGATGGTGCAGCTCGACGGCGGCCGCTTCGCAACAAGCGACCTGAACGACCTGTACCGCCGCGTCATCAACCGCAACAACCGTCTCAAGCGGCTTATGCAGCTCAACGCGCCGGACATCATCGTCCGCAACGAGAAGCGCATGCTGCAGGAAGCGGTGGACGCGCTGATCGACAACGGCCGCCGCGGCCGCGCCGTGACAGGCGCCAACTCGCGCGCTTTAAAGTCCCTGTCCGACATGCTCAAGGGCAAGCAGGGCCGCTTCCGTCAGAACCTGCTCGGCAAGCGCGTCGACTACTCCGGCCGAAGCGTTATCGTCGTCGGCCCGGATCTGAAGCTCTACCAGTGCGGCGTGCCGAAGGAGATGGCCATTGAGCTGTTCCGCCCCTTCGTCATGAAGAAACTGGTGGAGGACGGCATTGCCAACAACATCAAGTCCGCCAAGAAGATGGTCGACAAGCAGCGCACCGAGGTCTGGGACGCGCTGGAGGTCGTTATCAAGGATCATCCAGTCATGCTCAACCGCGCACCGACGCTGCACCGCCTCGGCATTCAGGCGTTCGAGCCGGTTCTTGTCGAGGGCCGCGCGCTGAAGCTGCACCCGCTGTGCTGCACCGCGTTCAACGCCGACTTCGACGGCGACCAGATGGCCATCCACGTTCCGCTGTCCGCGGAGGCGCAGGCCGAAGCCCGCATCCTCATGCTCTCGGCGAATAACCTCCTGCGCCCGCAGGACGGCCACCCCGTCACGGTGCCGACGCAGGATATGATCCTCGGCTCCTACTACCTGACCTATGTCCGTCTGGGCAAGGCCGAAAAGGGCGCGGAGCAGGTCTTCGTCACCGACGCCGGCGACACCGACCTTCCCGTGAACGAGATCGTTGACGCCGACGACTTTGTTGCGGCCGAGAAAAAGGCCGAGGCTGAGGGCGGCAGAAAGCCGGAATACAAGCCGGTGAAGCTCTACCGCGACCCGGAAGAGGCCATCATGTCCTACAACTACGGCGATATCGGCCTGCACGCGCCGATCCTCGTTCGCGTGTCCAGAGAGGTGGACGGCGAGGTACTGCACCGCGTGATCCGCACCACGGTCGGCCGCATCATCTTCAACGAACCCATCCCGCAGGATCTCGGCTACGTCGACCGCACCGATCCGGAGCATATGTTCGACCATGAGATCAGCTTCAAGGTCGGCAAGAAGCAGCTTGGCAAGATCATCGACCGCTGCATCGAGAAGCACGGCTTCACGGTTGCCACGGAGGTGCTTGACAATGTCAAGGCGCTCGGCTATAAGTACTCTACCATCGGCGCCATCACGATCTCCATCGCGGATATGACCGTGCCGGAGGCGAAGAAGGAACTGATTGCGGCAACCGAGAAAAAGGTCATCAACATCGAAAAGAAATACAAGCGCGGCTTCATCACCGAGGACGAACGCTACCGTCTGGCTGTCTCCGAATGGGAGCAGACCACGAAGGACGTTACCGCGGCGCTGCAGGACTGCCTGGATGAGTTCAACCCCATCTATATGATGGCGGACTCCGGCGCCCGTGGCTCCATGGCGCAGATCCGTCAGCTCGCCGGTATGCGCGGCCTGATCGCAAACACTGCCGGTAAGACCATCGAGATCCCGATCAAGTCCAACTACCGCGAAGGCCTGTCCGTTCTGGAATACTTCATCTCCTCCCGCGGCGCCCGCAAGGGTCTGGCCGATACCGCGCTGCGTACTGCAGACTCCGGCTACCTGACCCGCCGTCTCGTCGACGTTTCGCAGGACGTCATCATCCGTGAGGACGACTGCGGCACGACCGAAGGCATCATGGCGCACACGGTCTACGACAAGGGGCAGGAGGTCCAGAGTCTGGCCGAGAGCATCCACGGCCGCTACCCGGCAGAACCCGTCGTGTCGCCCAAGACCGGTGAGGTGCTGTTCGACACGAATCACATGCTCATGCCCGCCGACGTGGCAGTGCTCGAAGCCAACGACATTGAACAGGTGAAGATCCGCAGCGTCATGACGTGCGAGGCCAAGAGCGGCGTCTGCGCCAAGTGCTACGGCATCAACCTCGCCATCGGCAAGCCGGTCAATGCCGGCGAGGCTGTCGGCGTCATCGCGGCGCAGTCCATCGGCGAACCCGGCACGCAGCTTACGATGCGTACCTTCCACACCGGCGGCGTCGCAGGCGACGATATCACGCAAGGTCTTCCGCGTGTTGAGGAACTGTTCGAGGCGCGCAAGCCGAAGAAAATGGCACAGCTTGCCGAGATCAGCGGCACGGTCAGCATCGAGGAGACGAAGAAAAACTCCATCTTTGCCGTTTCCGTCGTCAATCCCGACGACGGCGAGACCGTCACCTATAACATCCCGTACTCCGCAGGCATTCTTGTCAGCGCGGGCGATACGGTCGAAAAAGGCCAGCCGCTGACTGCGGGCGCCTATAACCCGCACGATGTGCTGCGTGTCTGCGGCGTGTCCGAGTGCCAGCAGTATATCATTCAGGAAGTCCAGAAGGTGTACCGTCAGCAGGGTGTCGATATCAACGATAAGCACATCGAGATCATCGTACGCCAGATGATGCGGAAGGTGCGCGTGGAGGACGCCGGCAGCACCGAACTGCTCTCCGGCGCGATTGTGGACATCAACGAGTTCAAGGCGACCAACCGCAGGATCGAGGAGCGCATTGCGGCGGGGGAGACCGACCTCGTTCCGGCCACCTGCACGCAGGTCCTCATGGGCATCACCAAGGCGTCACTGGCCACCGAGAGCTTCCTGTCCGCGGCCTCGTTCCAGGAGACCACCAAGGTCCTCACGGACGCCGCCATCAAGGGCAAGGTCGATCACCTCGTCGGCCTGAAGGAAAACGTCATCATCGGCAAGCTGATCCCCGCCGGTTCCGGTCTCGCGGTTTACCGCGATTTCGAAACCAACGAGGACGTCCAGCGGTCGCCGGAGGAGCCGGAGGACGACGGCGTCGATCTGTCCGAGCTCGCCAACATTTCCAACGCACTGTAATCCAAAGAAAATATGCCGGGCTGCAAAATGCGGCCCGGCACATTTTTGCGTATGGAATGATGATTTTAGACTTGCAGTTTGTTCTGGTTTCTCATATAATTGCAAAAAGTGAGGGGCGATTATGAAAAACCGGAAACAACTTTTCAAATACCTGATCTCGCTGCTGATTTTCGGCATGAACGGGATCGTTGCAAACCAGATTGCCATGACCAGCGAGCAGATCGTCCTGTCGCGTACGATCATCGGCGGCGCATTGCTGGTGATTTTATTTTTTGCCACGCGGCAGCAGCTCCACAAGGAGGCGATCCGCCGCCAGTGGCCGGTGCTGCTGCTGTCCGGCGCGGCGATGGGGCTGAGCTGGATTTTCCTGTTCGGTGCGTACCGACTCTCGAGCGTCAGCATGGCGACGCTGTTGTACTACAGCGGGCCGGTGTTTGTGCTGCTTCTGGCGCCGGTGCTGTTCCGCGAAAAGCTGACGGGGCAGCATCTTGTGGGCATTGTCGTGGTGCTGGCGGGCATGTTCCTCGTCAACGGCGTGGGAGCGTCATTTTCGGGCCTCTCGCTCGGGTTTGTGTATGGCGTGCTGTCCGCGCTGCTGTATGCGGCGATGATCCTCGCGTGCAAGCATGTGACCGGCATCGCCGGGCTGGAGCGCACGACGATCCAGATCCTTGTGGCCTGTGCGGTGGTGGCGGTGTACAATCTTGCGACCGACCAGCCTCCGGTATCGTGGAGCACGGAATCCGTCCTTGCGACGGCCGTGCTCGGCGTTGTGAATACGGGCGCTGCGTGCTACCTTTACTTTTCCTCCATCCCGGAGCTGCCCGCGCAGACCGTCGCGGTTTGCAGCTATCTCGACCCGCTGTCGGCGCTGGTGTTCTCGGCGCTGTTTCTGGACGAGCGGATGAGCGCCGTACAGATGGTCGGCGCGGCGTGCATTTTGGGCGGCGCTGCGTTTGCGGAGCTGTACAAAGGGAAAAAACGAAGCGGTGCCGTTTAACGTTCACAAAATCTTGATATATTTCGGCGATCCGTGTGATAGGATAAAGGAAGATTGATTTCTGCCGAAAGGTGATCCGATATGAGAGCTCGGCTTGCAAAATTTATGATGGGCCGGAACGGCGCGGACGCACTAAACCGGATGCTGTCCATCGTGGTGCTTGTGCTTTTGGTCGTGGGTCTGTTTGTCCGCGGCCGCGGCGCGGCGGCGCTGTCCAGCATCGCCCTTGTACTGCTGATTTATATCTACTTCCGCATGTTCTCCCGCAACATCTACCAGCGGCAGAAGGAAAACGGCGCGTATCTCCGGCTGCGTTACCGGGTGACGAGCGGCGTGCGCGGCATGGTGGACCGCTGGCATCAGCGCAAGGATTTCCGCTTTTTCAAATGCCCGGCCTGCCGGACGCGGCTGCGTGTTCCGCGCGGAAAAGGGAAGATCAACATTGTCTGCCGCAAGTGCGGCACTTCGTTCCAGCGCAAGACCTGATTTTTAAGAGAGGAACGAGCCATTGTTCGGTTATATCATTGCCAACCAAAAGCTGCTGTCAAAAGCACAGCTCAGCCGCTACAAGGGCTGCTACTGCGGCTTGTGCCACGTGCTCAAGCAGCGGCACGGCTTTTTCGGCCGTGTGGCGCTGACCTATGACATGACGTTTCTGGTGCTGCTGCTGACGGCGATGTATGAGCCGGAGGAGCAGTCTCGTATGGAGACGTGCGTGGCGCACCCGTTCCGGAAGCATTACTGCTGGCAGTCCGCGGTGACGGACTATGCCGCCGACATGAACGTCGCGCTGGCGTACCACAACTGCCGGGACGACTGGGAGGACGATGGCAGTGTGCTGCAGTTCTGGGAGGCGGAGTTTCTCACCGAGCGGTATCAGGCGGTCTGCGCGCAGTATCCGCGCCAGTGCGGTGCGATCGAGCGGTGCATGACGGAGCTGTCGGAGATCGAGCACGCCGGGATACAGGAGCCGGACGCAGCAGCCGGGTGCTTCGGCCGTCTGATGGGCGAGCTGTTTGTGATGGACGGGCTTTGGAGCGCGTATCTGCGGCCGTTTGGAGAGGCGCTGGGGCGCTTTATCTACCTGCTCGACGCGGTCATCGACCTGCGTGAGGACAAGCGGCGCGGCCGCTACAACCCGCTTCTGGCGCTGGACGCCGCCGGATATGGGCGAGACGATTACAAAGCAATTTTGACCACGCAGCTCGGCGCATGCGCGGAGACGTTTGAAAAACTGCCGCTGGTGCAGGATGCGGAGCTGCTGCGCAACATTTTATATTCCGGTGTCTGGCAGCGGTACGAGGCGGCCATGGCAAAACAGAAACAAACAGGAGGAACGCCGGATGAAAGACCCATATGAAGTCCTCGGTGTCTCCAGAGATGCATCAGACGAAGAAATCAAGGCGGCTTACCGAAAGCTCGCCAAAAAATATCACCCCGACCGCAATCCGAACGACCCATACGCAGCGGAGAGAATGAACGAGATCAACGCCGCCTATGACCAGATCAAAAACGGCACGGCCAACGCTTACGGCGCCGGCGGCGCTTATGGCAATTCCGGCGGCTACAGCGGATACGGCGGCTACGGCGGCTGGGGCGCGAACTCCGGCGCGGGCGCGCAGCAGCGCACGGAGTATCAGGCGGCGATGAATTACATCAACACCGGGCACTTTCAGGAGGCGCTCAACGCGCTCTCCGGCGTGCCGGCGGATGCGCGCGACGGCACGTGGTTTTTCCTCAGTGCGGTGGCAAATTCCGCGCTCGGCAACCGGGTCACGGCGCTGGAGCATGCGCGCCGCGCCGCGGCGATGGAGCCGAACAACATGCAGTTCCAGCAGCTTGTGCGCGAGCTGGAGTCCGGCGGCGCGGCATACGCCACGTACAGCTCGCGTTACCCGAACACCGGCTTCGGAACCGGGAGCTGGTGCGCAGACATGTGCCTGCTCAATCTCTGCTGTAATCCGTGCTTCAGCCCCTGCTGCTGACAGAACTGAACAATGAAACAAACAAACGAGTAGTGTTGATCACGTAAATCCAGTTGATGAACACTGCTCTTTTTATTTGGAAAGGATTCCGATACAGATGTTCAAAGAACTTGCAAAAAGCATCCGGGAATATAAAAAGGTTTCGATCGCAACCCCGATTCTGGAGGGGTTGGAGGTCGCGATGGAATGCATCATTCCCTTTATCATTGCGAACTTGGTGAATGAGATCAAGGCGGGCTGCACGCTCGGCGTGATCGTCCGGTATGGAGGGCTTCTGGTCGTTATGGCTGCGCTTTCGCTCCTGTTTGGCGCGCTGGCGGGCAGCACCTGTGCGACGGCCTCCTGCGGACTGGCGAAAAATCTCCGCAAGGATCTGTTCTACAGCATTCAGAGCTACTCGTTCGAAAACATCGACAAGTTTCTGGCCTCGTCTCTGGTGACGCGCATGACGACGGACGTCACCAATGTGCAAAACGCGTATATGATGCTCATCCGAACGGCCATCCGCGCGCCGCTGATGCTGGTGTTTGCTTTTGTGATGGCTTTCCTCATGGGCGGGAGGATGGCATGGATTTTCCTGCTTGTTTTACCGCTGCTCGCCGTGGGACTGGGACTTGTGATCTATAAGACCATGCCGCTGTTCAAAAAGGTGTTCAAGAAGTATGACCGGCTGAACGGCTCCATTCAGGAAAATGTGAAAGCCATGCGCGTGGTCAAAGCGTTTGTTCGGGAGGACTACGAGCAGAACAAATTCGACGCCGCAGCGGAGGAGGTCTGTGCCGATTTCACCAGAGCGGAGCGGATTCTGGCACTGAACGGGCCGATGATGCAGTTTTGCATCTACACGGTGATGGTTTTTGTTTTGTCCTTCGGGTCGTACACCATCATTACTTCGCGCGGTCTCGATCTGGACGTGGGGCAGTTTTCCGCCCTGCTGACGTACAGCTTTATGATGCTCAACAGCCTGATGATGCTGTCCATGGTGTTCGTGATGATTCTGATGGCCGACGAATCGGGCAAACGCATCGTGGAGGTTCTGACGGAAACGAGCACGCTCACAAATCCGGAACATCCTCTGTACGACGTTGCAGATGGCTCCGTCTCCTTTGAGCATGTCAGCTTCAAGTATTCGCCGCAGGCGGAGCGGATGGCGCTGGAAGATATCGACTTGCACATCCGGCCCGGCGAGACCATCGGCATCATCGGCGGCACCGGCTCCTCCAAATCCTCACTGATCCAGTTGATTCCCCGCCTGTATGACGTGACGGAGGGCGTCGTCCGGGTCGGCGGGGCGGACGTGCGCGATTACGATCTGAAAACGCTGCGCAATCAGGTGGCGGTGGTGCTGCAAAAGAACGTTTTGTTTTCCGGAACGATCCGGGAAAACCTCCGCTGGGGCAATCCGGATGCCACGGATGAGGAGCTGGTGCAGGCCTGCAGGCTGGCCTGCGCGGACGAGTTCATTTCGCAGCTCCCCGCGGGCTACGATACCTACATCGAGCAGGGGGGCGCCAATGTGTCCGGCGGGCAGAAGCAGCGGCTGTGCATTGCCAGAGCGCTGCTGAAAAAGCCCAAAATCCTGATTCTGGACGATTCCACGAGCGCGGTGGATACGAAGACCGATGCCAGAATTCGCAAGGCAATGCGGGAATACATCCCGGAGACGACCAAGATCATCATCGCCCAGCGCACGGCCTCCGTGGAGGATGCAGACCGGATCGTTGTGATGGACGGCGGCAGGCTCCACGCCATCGGCACGCATACGGAGCTTCTGGCAAACAACGCGATCTATCGCGAGATTTATACCTCTCAGAACAAGGCGGGTGACAGCATTGGAGCGTAAAAAAGGGAAAAAGCGCACAATCGGCCGGCTGTTCCGCATGATGTGCAATTTCTATCCGGTCCTGCTGCCTGCCGCGGTGCTGTGTATCGTGTTCAACGCAGTGGTCAGCTCGATCCCCTCGGTCTTTATGCAGAATATCATTGCAGTGGTGGAGGGGAGCTGGCAGAGCGGCGACTGGAGCGCGGTCGGGCCGCAGATTCTCCGGCTGGTCGTCCTGCTGGCGGTCTTTTATCTCCTGTCGCTGCTGGCGGGCTTTACTTACAATCAGTTCATGGCCATCATCACGCAGGGAACGTTGAAAAAGCTGCGCGAGCGCATGTTCGGCGGCATGCAGCGCCTGCCCGTCAAATACTTTGACACGAACAACCACGGGGATATCATGAGCTACTACACCAACGATATCGACGCCCTGCGGCAGATGATCTCGCAGAGCTTCCCGCAGCTGCTCGTTTCGGCGATCACCGTTCTCACGATTTTCTGCATCATGCTCTATTACTGCGTCTGGCTGACGCTGGTTGTGCTGTTGGGTGTGGCGGTGAGCATCTGGGTCACAAAAAAGCTGGGCGGCGGCTCAGCCAAATACTTCTTCCGCCAGCAGACTGCCCTTGGCAAGGTCGAGGGCTTTGCCGAGGAAATGCTCAACGGCCAGAAGGTCATCAAGGTCTTCTGCCACGAGGAGGCGAGCAAGGCGGACTTTGACCGGCTGAATGAAGAACTCTTCACCGTGTCCGAACGCGCCAACAAGTATGCCAATACGCTGGGGCCGATCCTGAACAACATCGGAAACGTCCTGTATGTGATCGTTGCCATCGTGGGCGGCGTGCTGCTGCTTTCCGATGTGCCGAATCTGAGCCTGTCCGGGCTGGCCATTCAAATCAGTATTGTAGTACCGTTTCTCAATATGACGAAGCAGTTCGTCGGCAACATCGGCCAGGTCTCGCATCAGGTCAACGCTGTCGTCATGGGACTGGCCGGCGCGGAGCGCATTTTCGGCCTGATGGATGAGCAGCCGGAGATGGACAGCGGCTCTGTGACGCTGGTCAACGCGCGCGAGGAGAACGGCACGCTGACGGAATGCGCGGAGCGGACCGGCGTCTGGGCATGGAAGCAGCCTCATCCGGAGAACGGCACGGCCACCTATACCAGATTGACGGGGGATGTGCGCCTGTTCGGCGTGGACTTTGCCTATGAGCCGGGGAAGACGGTGCTGCACAACGTGAGCCTGTACGCAAAGCCGGGGCAGAAGGTGGCGTTTGTCGGCGCGACCGGCGCCGGCAAGACGACCATCACGAATCTGCTCAACCGGTTTTATGACATCGCGGACGGGAAGATCTGCTATGACGGCATCAACATCAATCAAATCTGCAAGAGCGACCTGCGGCGCTCCCTCGGCATCGTCCTGCAGGACACCAATTTGTTCACCGGTACCGTTATGGAAAACATCCGGTACGGCCGGCTGGACGCGACGGACGCGGAATGCATTGCCGCGGCGAAGCTGGCGGGAGCGGACGATTTCATCACGCGCCTGCCGCAGGGCTACCAGACCCTCCTGACCGGGAACGGCGCGAATCTTTCGCAGGGGCAGCGGCAGTTGGTCTCCATTGCACGCGCCGCTGTGGCAGACCCGCCGGTGATGATCCTGGACGAGGCGACCTCTTCCGTGGACACCAGAACAGAGGCCATCGTCCAGCGCGGCATGGATGCGCTGATGGAGGGGAGAACAGTGTTTGTCATCGCGCACCGCCTGTCCACGGTTAAAAATTCGGACGTCATTCTGGTGCTGGAGCACGGCCGCATCATCGAGCGCGGCACACACGACGATTTGCTGGCGCAGAAGGGCCAGTATTACCAGCTTTACACCGGAGCGTTTGAGCTGGAGTAAAAAAGTTTCTTTGACTTTTTCAAAAAAACAGCGTATAATAATCATAACAGCGTGTAGCGTAACTGCGTAAATCCAGTTGCTTTCCACGCTGTTTTTCATTTTCGGCGTCATGTTTCAGGGACGGTGACCGCCAGAGGGAGGTGCGCGAATGAAACGAGTCAAGGCAGCTTGCATCTGCCAGACGCTGCATTTCATGCTGAAGGAAGACCTTGAGCATACATACGCGGCAAAGCAGGTGCGGGATGAGGTCGAGCATTACAAGCAGACGCTCGAACGAAACCGGGTGCGGCATCGGATCGTAGAGGAAACCGTGCAGCCCGATGATTCCATCATCATCAAAGTAATCAAGCAATACAATCAAAGCCCGGTTGGAGAGTATCTGAACTGACCGGAACCCAAAAGTGTGTAGCGTGCAGCGTAAATCCGACTTTTTCGCTGCACGCTCTTTTTATTTTCTGGAGGCGATTCCAATGGATCAAAAATCAAATGCATTTCTGGAAACAGAAAAAATTGGAAAGTTGATGCAGAAGTATGCGGTGCCCTGCGTGATTTCACTGCTGGTCGCGGCGTTGTATAATATCGTTGACCAGATTTTTATCGCCAATGCGGACTATCTTGGCTCCTACGGCAACGCTGCGAACACGGTTGTGTTTCCGCTGACGGTCGTGGCGCTGGCGATTGCCGTGATGATCGGCGACGGCTGCTGCGCGTTCGTCAGCATCAGCCTCGGCGCAAACCGCAAAGAGGACGCCCACCGAAGCGTCGGCAACGCAGTTTTGCTCTGCTTGATCAGCAGCGTGGTTGTGACTGCGGTCTATCTGATCTTCATGGACCCGATCCTGACCGCGTTCGGCGGCCGGGTGAATGAGGAGACCTTTGCCTGCGCGCGGGAATACTTCTTCTGGATTACGCTCGGCATCCCGTTTTATATGTTCGGTCAGGCGATGAACCCCATCATCCGCTCCGACGGCAGCCCTAAATTTGCCATGGTCTCCACCGTGGCCGGCGCTGTGACCAACATCATTCTCGACCCGATCTTCATTTTCCCTCTGAAAATGGGCATGATGGGCGCGGCGGTTGCCACGGTGATCGGACAAATCCTGACGGCGGTGCTGTCGGTTTGGTATCTGTTCCACATGAAGGCGCTCCGGCTGGAGCGGAGCAGCTTCCGGCTCAGCGGCTCACTGATGCGCAAATTCCTGCCCCTGGGCATTACGAGCTTTCTGTCGCAGGCGTCGCTGGTCGTGTCCATGGCGGCGGTGCAGAATATGTGCACGAAATACGGCGCAATGGATCCAGTCTTCGGACAGGCGGCGTATGCGCAGATTCCGCTGGCGGTGCTCGGCATCGTGATGAAGTTCTTCCAGATCGTGATCTCCATCGCCGTCGGGACTGCCGCCGGATGCATTCCGGTTGTCGGCTACAACATCGGCGCGCAGCGCAAGGATCGGGCAAAAACGCTGTTTACCTATCTGCTGATTACAGAGGCTGCCGTCGGCTTCGTCGCGCTTTTGATCGTGGAGCTGCTGCCAAAACAGCTGATCGGCATCTTCGGCGCGGGGAACGAAAGCGCGTATTATACGGAATTTGCGGTGAAGAGCTTCCGCATTTACCTTTGCATGATGGTGCTTGCGACGGTGAACAAGGGCACGTTTATCTATCTGCAGGCGCTTGGCAAGGCGGTACAGTCCACGCTCATTTCTCTGGCGCGTGAAGTCGTTTTCGGCGTGGCGCTGCCCATCCTTCTGCCGGCCTTTTTCGGCTTGGACGGCCTGCTGTATTCGTTCCCGGCGGCGGATATCCTGACATTCTTCATTGCCGCTTTTGTGATCGTGCGCACCTATCGGGAATTAAATGAGGAAGGAGATATCAATCAACTCAAGGAGGCAACGGCATGAGCAACCGGATGATTACCATCAGCCGCGAATTTGGCAGCGGCGGCAGGACGATCGGCCGGGAGACGGCGCAGAAGCTGGGGATCCCGTGCTATGATTCGGAACTGATTGAAAAAATTGCGGAGGAAAGCGGTCTGGCAAAGGCGTACATTGCCGACAAGGGCGAGTATGCGCCCCATGGCCACTGGCTGGCGAACGCGTTCGCTGCCAGCCGTTCGTCGTTCGACGGTCTTTGCACCCAGGACTACCTTTGGACCATCCAGAGAAAGGTCATCCTGGATCTGGCGGAAAAAGAGTCCTGTGTGATCGTCGGCCGCTGTGCAGACTATATTCTGGGCGATACGCACGACTGCCTGAAGGTTTTTATCCACGCGGACCTGCAAAAGCGTGCAAAGCGCATCGTTCAGGTCTACGGCGAGCGGGAGGAATCCCCGGAAAAGCGCCTTCGGGACAAGGATAAGCGGCGCAAAGCCTACTACCGGTTCTATACGGACACGGAGTGGGGCGTCGCGCAGAATTATCACATTGCGCTGGACAGCGGCGTTCTGGGAATCGAAACGTGCGTGAAGCTGATCGCGGATTTATACTGAGAAAGGTGTGTCATATGAAACAAACAGAAAATAAGGAAATGGTGTGCCCGCAGTGTGAAAATCATTGTCCGGCGGATCAATTGCGGTGCCCGCGGGGGCAGGCGCATTTTGGGACGGCGGCACAGGAGCCGGAGGAGCAGTCTCTGGATGATGCGGTGATTCTGCTGATGCGGAAATGCGGCCATTATCTGCACCATCATGGTGCAGATGCGAGCGGTGAAGCGCTGCTTTCCGCGCTTTCGGAAGCGGAAAAAAACGAACTGATTGCTTTGCTGGAGAAGTGCATGCAGAATTGGCAGTAACAAAAAAAGCGGCGAGAATGCGATCTCGCCGCTTTTTGATTCACTGGGATTCAGACTGGAGCTTCTTTTCCAGACACACAAGCTGCACGCCGGGGATGCCGTTGAAGGTACACGGCACGATTCCGACCTCCTTGTAGCCCAGCTTGCGATAAAGTGTCCGCGCCGCCGTGTTGCGCGCGTTCGTGTCCATCCGCAGATAGGGACAGCCGCGCTGCGCGGCGAGCGCCTCGTAAAAGCGAACGAACTGCGTGCCGTAGCCCTTGCCTGCCGCATCCGGCGCGACAACGAGGGTGTGCAGTACGAGCACTTCCTGTTCCGGTGCAGGAAATTCCCAGCCGGCGTTGGCATACTCCGGCACCTGCTCCTGATTGATTTTGGCCGCCGCCACGATCGCGCCGCCGGTATCCAGCACAAACAACTCCTCCTGTTCCAGCGCGTCCAGCGCCGTCTGCTCAGTCGGGTACACGCCTGCGATCCAGCCGGTCGTACAGGCGCCGGCTGCCTCCTGCTCCAGAATCGCGTCGTAAATGCGCACAACGCCCGGAATGTCCTCGCGGGTTGCTTTGCGGATCATGTGCCGTCTCCTCTCTGCTGTGGGGTGTTCTGATTGTATTATACCACAAAGCCGGGCGAAAGTCTATGCCAGCAGCGTTTGGAGGTGTTGGTCGGTGAACGCAGTGAGCGCGTCAAAGTCCATGCACGGCTGGTAGACGGCCTCCAACTCGTCGTGCAGCAGCTTTGCCGCCTGAAGCTGGCGGATTGCGGCATCGATTGCTTGCTGCTGCAGACGCTTGTCGGCGCGCATGCGGGTGCGCAGCGCGCGCAGACGGGCGCTGTCCGGAATGGCGTCGAGCCGGATATGCCGCACGGCGGCGTGCGGGCATGGCAGTTCCGCATCCGCGGTGAGAAAAGCAAGGTGCAGATCCGGAACCAGCACCGCCTCGGTGCGCTCCGGCAGCAGGGGGTCGGGGCAGACAATCAGCTCCAGACCGCGCCGCAGCGCGTGCTCACGGATGACGCGCAGATAGTCCTCCGCCAGTCCGCAGTCGTTGTCGAGCAGATAGACCCGTTCCGCAAGCGCTTCGACGGTTTGCGGGAAGGCTGCCCGCCCCTCGCAGGTGATGGCGCGCAGAAAGCGTTTTTCAAACCGGCCGGGCACGGCGTCCTTTTTCACCGCACCGAATTCCCGCAGTGCGGTTCCGGCTGCGCGGCGGCGGGCGGCTGCGCGGTCCTCGGGGAAGAGCAGCCCCGGCTGCTTGCGCGCGTCGAGCGCGGCGGCTGCGGCCAGATATTCGTATGCCCGGCGGTAAAACAGCGGGCAATCCATGCTGAGCTGCCGGATGCGCTCCGTGTCCAGCAGTTTCGTGCGGCAAAATGCGCCGAGGTCGAGGTAGTCCCCGGTTATGCCGAATAGGACGGGGTCGCAGACATGCGGCGCCGTACCGTCCAGATAGCCGGTGTTCGTCTCCGGAAAAAAGACCCCGTCGAGGGAGCCGGGGTCGCCGGAACAATGCAGATAGACCGTGTGCAGACCGAGCTGCTGCGCGCGCTCGCCGACGCGCCTGAGAAAGGTGGATTTGCCGCAGCCGGGGCCGCCCTTGAGGATGTGGACGCACCGGCCCGGCTGCCGGAGAAAATGCGAAAAAAACGAGCAGTAGCCGGCGCCGGTGTTGGCGCCGAGAAAATAGCGTGTTTCCAGTCCCTTATCCATACCGAAACCTCACAACATCAAGTTGCTACAGCTTATGCAGCGGCGCGCGCGGTTGACAATCTGCGCGCCGGACCGTATAATTTTGCAGAGATTCATGAGACCGGAGTGAGAAAATGATTCAGGCACTGATTTTTGATTTTGACGGCACGCTGTTCGACACCGGGCCGGGCATCCTGCGCAGCGTACAGTACGCGCTGGAACGCTTCGGCATCCGCGAGACGGATCTGGGGAAGCTGCGCAAATTTGTCGGGCCGCCGCTGGTGGACTCGTTCATGGAGCTGTACGGTATGCCGCCGGAACAGGCAAAGGAAGCGGTGGCGTTCTACCGCGAGCGGTATACGCCCGTCGGCCTGCTGGAGTGCGAACCGTATCCGGGCATGCCGGAGCTGCTGGAAAAGCTGCGCGTCAAGGGCTTCCGGCTGGGCGTCGCCACCGGAAAGCCGACGCAGATGGCAGAGCAGATTTTGAAAAACCACGGGATGGAGCACATCTTCGACTGCGTATACGGCAGCGAGCCGGACGGCCTGCGCGCAAAGAAGGAGGAGGCCATCACCGCTGTACTGGAGACGTTTGGCCTGACCGGAGACCGAAAGCGCGAGGCACTGATGATCGGCGACCGGAAGTATGATGTTGCGGGCGCGCAAAAATGCGGCCTTGCCTGTGTCGGCGTGTATTACGGCTATGCAGAGCCGGGCGAGTTGGAGCAGGCCGGCGCAGCCATTACGGTGGACACCGTGGAGGCACTGGGAAAATATCTTTGGAATCTGAACTGAAAAAATCACCGGCGGCGTGCATCGCACGCCGCCGGTGGCTTCTGTTTACAGCAAATTTTCCTCGGTTTCCGGGTTGAAAAGATGGATCAGCTCCTCCGGGAAGGTCAGGCTGACCTCCGTACCATAGGCGAGACCGCCGCGCTGCGAGGCGTCCAGCTCAGTGGTCGGAACGCGCACGACGACGTCCTTGCCAAAGCAGGACAGATGCAGGTGAATCTCGCTGCCCATCATTTCGGAGACGTCCACGGAAGCCTGCATCGTGTCCGGGCCGGGCGCCTTGAGTATGAGATGCTCGGGGCGGCAGCCCACGATGACGTTACCCGCCGGGGTATCCTTTTCGGCCAGTGCTTTTTGCATCCGCTCAGAAAGGGCGATCTTTGCGCCGTTGACCGCCAGCGCATACGCGCTTCCGTCCCGGACCAGCTCACCGTCGAAGAAGTTCATCTGCGGCATGCCGATAAAGCCGGCGACAAAGATGTTGGCGGGGTGGTCAAACACCTCCTGCGGCGTACCGATCTGCATGATCCAGCCGTCCCGCATGATGACGATCCGGTCGCCCAGCGTCATGGCCTCGGTCTGGTCATGGGTAACGTAGATAAACGTCGTGTCGATCCGCTGGCGCAGCTTGATGATCTCGGCGCGCATCTGGTTGCGGAGCTTCGCGTCCAAATTGGACAGCGGCTCGTCCATCAAAAACACCTTCGGCTCGCGGACGATGGCTCGGCCGATGGCCACGCGCTGCCGCTGGCCGCCGGACAGCGCCTTTGGTTTGCGGTCCAGATACTCTGTGATATCGAGAATCTCGGCCGCTTCGCGGACGCGCTTGTCGATCTCGTCCTTGGGAAGCTTACGCAGCTTGAGCGCGAACGCCATATTCTCGTACACGGTCATGTGGGGATACAGAGCGTAGCTCTGAAAGACCATGGCGATATCGCGGTCTTTCGGCTCCACGTTGTTCATCAGAACGTCGTCGATGTAGAACTCGCCCTCGGAAATCTCCTCCAGCCCGGCGATCATGCGCAGGGTGGTGGATTTGCCGCAGCCGGAGGGGCCGACCAGAACGATGAATTCCTTGTCGGCGACATCCAGATTGAAGGCGTGAACCGCTTCGACGCCGCCCTCATAGATCTTCTTGACGTCTTTCAGCTTCAAAGTTGCCATAGGCACAGGGTCGTAAAAGGGATGCCTCCGCAAGCCCTTTCTCGCCATGGAGGAGCGAAACGACCATGGCTTTGCGACAGGTCTCCACACTGCCGTACCGCCGACCCGGCGGAAGTTACCTCCTTATTTTTGCCGCAGGAGCGCTATTGGAATGGAGTAGCAGACCGCGGTTAAAATACGTGTTTCGGAAGAAGCCAATACGATGTGTCCGTATAAAGAGGACACTCTTATTTTTTCATTATATAAACTGCACATAAAAAAAGTCAAGAATTATTTACCGGTAAACCGAAATGCACAGAAAATATGAAATACTTTTTAAAAAGATTTAAAGAAATTGAACTTTTCCCATTGACGAAAGATATCAAAAGAAGGTACAATATAAAATAAGCCTATGTCAAAAATAGACTTGCAACGATCATTTTTAAGGAGGAAATGAAATGAAGAAATTTGTCGCACTGCTTCTGGCCCTGACCATGATTCTGGCTCTGGGCGCCTGCGGCAACTCCGACAAAGCTTCCGACGGAAAGGTCGAGCTGAACGTCATCGCCGCCCAGTACGGTACGAACACCGCTGCGTGGTGGGACAACTTTGTCAAGGAGTTCGAGGCCGAATACGAGAACATTGACCTGAACGTGGAAGTTGTCTCCTGGAACGATATCTCCACCAAGGTCAACACCCGCATCTCGAACGACGAAGCTCCCGATATCCTGAATATCGACGTCTTTGCCGATTATCAGGCTGACGGTCTGCTGCTGCCCGCGAAGGACTACGTCTCCGAGGAAACCTACAACAAGATGTACCCGGCATTCCTGGAGCAGTCCGAGATCGACGGCACCGTCTGGGCGATCCCCGATCTGGCTTCTGCCCGCGCTCTGTACTACAATGTTGACATCCTGAAGGCAGCCGACGTGGAAGTGCCCACCACCTGGGACGAGCTGACCGCCGCCTGCAAGGCGCTTAAGGAGTATGACTCCAACATTTATCCCTGGGGCATCGACATGACCACCGACGAAGGCCAGGCTGCGTTCGCTTACTATACCTGGAACAACGGCGGCGGCTTTGTGGACGAGGACGGCAACTGGACGCTGAACAGCGCGGAGAACGTCGAGGCCATTGAGTATGCCATCGGCCTGGTCAATGCCGGCTACACCAACACCGACCCCGCGACCGAGACCCGCTATGCGCTGCAGGATCTGTTCTGCGCGGGTCAGCTCGCCATGATGATCGCGCCCAACCAGCTCTCCGGTCTGGCCAAGGCTGCGAACATCAACTTTGCGGTTGCTGAGATCCCCTCCAACACCGGTGAATCCGTTTCCGCCGGCGTTATGGACCGCTTCATGTGCTTCGACAATGGCTATTCCGACGAAGAGCTGGAAGCGATCAAGACCTTCTTCGACTTCTTCTACGACGACGCCCGGTATTCTGACTGGGTTATCATGGAAGACTTCCTGCCCGCTACCTCCACCGGCGGCGAGATCATGGCTGCTGCGGACGAGAGCGCGGCCGCTTGGGTTGACATCGTTGGCTCCAGCAAGTTCTACCCGACTGCCAAGGCCGAGTGGGCTGACGTGAAGCAGGGCGTCATCAAGGCGGAGCAGACCGCACTTCTGGGCGGCAGCGTGAAGGACGCGCTGGACGAACTGCAGGCTCAGATCGCCGGAAGCTGAGAAGCGCTTCCTTCTCGGCAATTCGGTAATTTGTGAATCCACCGTGGGCCGGGCTGTTATGGCCCGGCCCACTTTGCTGCCATCGAACTGCGGCCGGTGGATGGACGGATGATTCGATCTCCTTCAAAATACTGCCCACTTCCGTATTTTGAAGCAGACCGAAGTATGGCTATGACCAAACGCAGCGCGTTTCGTCTCAATGTTGGGAGATGTATCTGTGAAAAAGAAATGGAGAACCGCAGAACCCTATCTCTGGATTCTGCCAAGTGTGATTTTGATGGCGATTTTTATCATCGTCCCCATCTTTTATGTATTTAAAATGGCCGTGAGCGACGTCAGCAAGACGGGAAAAATCCGAGGCTTTGCCGGGTTCGAAAACTTCTCTTCGGTGCTCAGCGACGCGTCGTTCGGCATGGTTATGAAAAACACCCTGATCTGGACGGTCGCCGTCGTGGGGCTGTCCACGATTCTGGGCTTTATGCTGGCTCTGATCCTGAACAATAAATTCCGCGGCCGCAAAATCGCCCGCGCCATCGTGGTTTTCCCATGGGCCACCACGCTGGTCATTCAGGCGAGCGTCTGGAATTTCATCATCAACACCGACTATGGCACCCTGAATACGCTGCTGCTTCGGCTGGGCATCATTCACCAGGCGATCAACTGGACGCCGACCCCCGCCGCGTACTTTGCCTGGGAAATCGCCTGCGGCATCTTTGTCACGATCCCGTTTGTGACGTTCACCGTCCTGTCCGGCCTGCAGAGTATTGACAATTCCTTTTATGAGGCAGCCACCGTGGACGGGGCGAACTATTGGCAGAAGCTGTTCAAGATCACGATTCCGCTGGTGCGGCCGTCCCTGACGGTGTCCACCGTGCTGAATATCATCTACGTCTTTAACTCCTTCCCGATCATCTGGACCATGACCAAGGGCGACCCGGCCAACCACACCGATACGTTGGTGACGTATCTGTATAAGCTGGCGTTCTACAACGGCAGGCAGGGCGAGGCTGCCGCGGTTTCCGTGATTGGCTTCCTGTTCCTGCTGATCTGTGCCAGCGCGTATATGATTTCCACGCTGAAAAAGGAGGGCAAGTGACATGAGCGAACCGAAAAACAGCCTGAAAAAGCCGGTGTCGGCAAAAAAGGTGATCCTGCGGGTGCTCCTTTACTTTGTCGTTCTTGACGTTTGCGTGATTACGCTGTACCCTTATTTCGTCATGTTCTGCACGGCGCTGAAAAGCCGCGCGGAGATCTTTTCCATGAACGGGACGGTTCTGCCGATCACCGCCGTCTGGTCCAACTTCATTGACATCTGGAAGCGGGCGCCGATGGCGAAGTATCTGCTCAACTCCGTTCTGATCGCAGGCGGCTCGACGCTGATCGCCATGATCTGCGGCATCCCTGCGGCCTATGCGCTCGCGCGTATGAAGTTCAAGGGGCAGACCGCGTTTTTGGGCTTTATCATCGTTTCTCAAATGTTTGCGCCGGTCGTTTTGCTGATCGGTATCTATAAGGTCATGATGTCGCTGCACATGACCAACAGCATCATCGGCCTGATCTTCATCAATGCGGCTTTCAATCAGGCGTTTACCGTCTGGCTGCTGCGCGGCACGTTCCTGGGTATCTCTCCGGAGATGGAGCAGGCGGCGAAGATCGACGGCTGCAACAAGATGCAGGCCATGTTCCGTGTGCTGCTGCCCGTGGCGGCGCCCGGCATCGTGACCACGCTGATTTTCATTTTTATCAACGCGTGGAACGAGTATACCGTCGCGCTGACCCTGATTTCCGCCGACACGCTCAAGCCGCTGACCGTCGGCATCAACATCTTCAACGGCTACAACATGATCGAGTGGCAGTACCTGTTTGCCGCGTCCCTGTTTGCGGTCATCCCCGTCGTCATTCTCTTCATGTGCATCGAGAAGAATCTGGTCAGTGGGCTGGCTTCCGGCGGCGTGAAGGGCTGAGGGGCAAAAATACGGATTTGGTTGAGGAATTACCATGCACGTTTCAAACACAAAAGCGGCCATTTGCATCAGCGACGCCGAATGGCTGGACGGATATACGCCGCCTTGTAACGACTAATCCGGAACAAAAATGCAAATTACAAGGGAGCAGTATGCAATGAAAGAACCTGTATTGGTTATTATGGCCGCCGGAATGGGGTCCCGTTTCGGCGGGTTGAAGCAGATCACCGCTGTGGACAAGGAAGGACACAGCATCATCGACTTTTCCATGTACGACGCATGGAAGGCCGGCTTCCGCAAGGTGGTATTCATCATCAAGCATGAAATCGAAGCGGATTTCAAAGCGGCGGTCGGCAAACGCATGGAAGCATATTTCGATGTGAGATATGTCTTTCAGGAAGTGGATAACATTCCGGAGGGTTTTGTCGTTCCGGAGGGGCGGACGAAGCCCTGGGGCACCGCTCACGCGATCGCCTGCGCAAAGGACGCCATTGACGGTCCCTTTGCCGTGCTGAACTCAGACGACTATTATGGCGCGCACGCCATTCAGACCATCTTTGACTTCCTCAAGGAGGAGCACCGGCCCAACGAGCACGCGATGGTGGGCTATCTACTGCGCAACACCGTGACGGACAGCGGCTATGTCTCCCGCGGCGTATGCACCGTCCGGGACGGCTATCTGCAGACCGTGACCGAGCGCACCCACATTGAAAAGCGCGGCAGAGACGCCGCCTATACCGAAGACGGCACGCATTACACCGACCTGCCCGGCGATACGGTCGTTTCCATGAACCTCTGGGGCTTCCAGCAGGAGCTTCTGACGCAGTTTGTGGACGGTTTTCCCGCGTTTCTGGAGGAGAACCTCCCCAAAAACCCGCTCAAATGCGAGTATTTTCTCCCTGCTGTGGCGAATGCCCAGCTCCGGGACGGGCTTGGTACGATCCGGGTCCTCCCGACGGACGACGTCTGGCACGGCGTAACTTATTCCGAGGATCTGCAGTCGGTCAAGGACGCGATCCGGACCATGAAGGAGCAGAAGCAGTATCCGGCAGAGCTGTGGATGCAGCCTGCCGCCGCATATCATTTCGCGCTGGAGGGCGCGCCCTTCTCCATGGAGCGCTATGGCAACGGCCATATCAATGAGACCTACCTGCTGGTCACCACAACCGGCCGCCGGTATATTCTCCAGCGCATCAGCGACGCCTTTGACGTTCCGGCGCTGATGCAGAACATTGAGGCTGTGACGAAGTTTACGGCGGCGCGCACGTGCGATCCCAGAAGCACCATGCGTCTGGTGCCCACGCTGGACGGTAAGAGCTATTATCAGGATGCGACCGGCAACTATCGCGTCTATGAGTTTGTGGAGGGCAGCGTCTGCCTGCAGGCGGCGGAGACGCCGGCGGACTTTTACGAGAGCGCCGTTGCCTTTGGCTCGTTCCAGCAGCTTCTGGCGCAGTTTCCGGCGGAAACGCTGAGCGAGCCCATCCCCAATTTTCACAACACGGTGGATCGCTACCGCATCTTCCGCGAGGTGCTGCAAAAGGATCCCTGCGGACGTGCCGGCGGCGCGCAGCCGGAGATCGACTTTGCGCTGGCGCATGAGCCGGAGGCCGGCACGCTCCAGCGGATGCGGGAGAGCGGCGCGCTGCCGCTGCGCGTGACGCACAACGATACCAAGCTGAACAATGTCATGCTGGACGAAAAAACCCACAAGGCGCTGTGCGTGATTGATCTGGACACGGTCATGCCCGGACTGAGTGCGTACGATTTTGGCGACTCCATCCGCTTCGGCGCCGCGACTGCGGCGGAGGACGAGACGGAGCTTGGCAAAATGACGATCGACCTGGAGCTGTTCCGCGTCTTTACGCGCGGCTTTCTGAAGGCGTGCCCCGACCTCACAGAGCAGGAGATCGCAATGCTGCCCATGGGCGCCAAGATCATGACGCTGGAATGCGGCGTCCGCTTTCTGACCGACTATCTGGACGGCGACCACTACTTTGCCGTGCACCGTCCGGCGCACAACCTGATCCGCAGCCGCACGCAGTTCCGGCTGGTCTCGGAAATGGAGACCAAGTGGGAGCAGATGGTGCAGATCGTAAAGGAGGAGGCCGGAAGATGAAGCTGCATGACATTGAGATCCCGGTCAAGAACGCCCCCAAGCTCGACCCGGCGTTCATTCCCATTCTGAAATTCAACCGGGCTTTTCTGGCGACTGCCCAAAAGCCCGTGTCCATTGCGGTGGAGCGGGCGGACGGCCAGATGGCAGCCTGCCGTACCTTTGTCCACGGTACGCCGGAAATGGCGGCGGCCGACCATTATTATGTTAACCGACTGGTCAAGACCATCCTGTGGATGAAGGGCGGCTTCAAAATTTACGTGGCCGGAGACGAAGGAACTTACAGCTATCTGAAGCGCGCCTACTCCGCCGGGGGCGCGCAGGATTTCGACTTCGACTACATGGCCAACATTTTTGAGCGCCCCTTTGAGGTTGTTCTGGTGGACGAGATCCCCGAAGCCAAGGATTTCCCCAAGAAGATGGGCGGGCATCTGGAGGGGTGCCGCATCGGCTTCGACGCCGGCGGCTCCGACCGGAAGGTCTCCGCTGTCATCGACGGTGAGAGCGTCTATTCCGAGGAGGTCGTGTGGTTCCCCAAGGTGACCGCCGACCCCGATTATCACTACGACGGCATTGTGGCCGCGCTGAAGTCCGCCGCCGCGCATCTGCCGCGGGTGGACGCGGTGGGCGTGTCCTCCGCCGGTGTGTATATCAACAACCGCACCATGAACGCATCCCTGTTCCTGAAGGTTCCGAAGGATCTGTTCGACGCCAAGGTCAAGGATATCTATATCCGTGCCATTACGGACACGTTCGGCGACGTGCCCTTTGAAGTGGTCAACGACGGCGATGTGTCCGCGCTGGCCGGCACCATGAGTCTGGGCGAGCCGAATGTGCTGGGCATCGCCATGGGCACCAGCGAGGCCGTGGGCTATGTGGACGGCGAAGGCCGCATCACCGGCTGGCTCAACGAGCTGGCCTTCGTTCCGGTGGACTGCCATCCCGACGCGATGGAGGACGAGTGGAGCCACGACATCGGCTGCGGCGTGAAGTATTTTTCACAGGACGCCGTCATCAAGCTGGCGCCCCGCGCCGGCATCGAGCTGGACGAAAGCCTGCCGCCCGCCGAAAAGCTGAAGGTGGTGCAGCGCCTGATGGCGGAGGATTCCGCCGCCGCTGCGGACGTGTACTCCACCATCGGCACGTATCTGGGGCACACGCTGGCCTATTACTATGACCTGTATCACTGCAAGCACGTGCTGCTGCTGGGCCGCGTCATGAGCGGCAAGGGCGGCGACATTGTTTTGGCCGAGGCCAAGCGCGTGCTGGCAGACGAATATCCGGAACTGACCGGAGAGCTTTTCCCGACTCTGCCCGACGAGAAATTCCGCCGCGTGGGGCAGTCCGCAGCCGCGGCCAGTTTGCCTGAGCTGAAAAAGTGAGGGCGACGCAATGATACACATCAAAAACGCAAGGCTCTTCGTGGACGGCGCTTTTACTGACGGCAGCATCGTGTTTGACCGCAAAATCACGGCGCTGGGCGCGGTGGAGGATGCGGCAGATGTGGACGCGGCGGGGGACTATGTCATCCCCGGCCTGGTCGATATCCACACCCATGCCGCCATGGGCGCGGACGCGAGCGATGGGATTCCGGAGGGGATGCCCGTGCTGTCCCGCTTCTACGCCGCCAATGGCGTCACGTCATGGTGTCCGACGACCATGACGCTGAAAGAGCCGGTGCTGACGGAAGCCATGCACACCATCCGGGACTTTGTGCGCCCGGAAAACGGTGCAAAGGTGGCGGGCGTCAATCTGGAGGGGCCGTTTCTCTGCTATGCCAAGCGCGGCGCACAGGCGGCCGAAAATCTTCATGCTCCGGACGCGGAGCTGTTCAAGCGGCTCAACGAGGCCAGCGGCGGCATCGTCCGGCTGGTCACTGTCGCCCCGGAGGAGCCGGGCGCGATCGCGTTCATCAAAGAAGTTTCCAGACTTGCCACGGTGTCTATCGGGCACACCGTGGCGGATTATGATACCGCTATGGCCGCCTATGCGGCGGGGGCCAGCCACGCCACGCATCTGTATAACGCCATGCCGCCGCTGCACCACCGCGCTCCGGGCGTGATTGGCGCGGCTTCCGACAGCGGCGCTACGGTGGAACTGATCTGTGACGGCATTCACAGCCATCCGGCGGTGGTGCGAGCCACGTTCCGCCTGTTTGCGGGGAAAGTGGTGCTGATTTCCGACTCGATGCGTTGCACAGGCTTGCCGGACGGCAATTACAGCTTGGGTGGTCAGCCGGTGACGGTGACCAACGGAAAGTGTGTTCTTACGGGAACAGACACCATAGCCGGTTCCTCCATCCATCTGCTGGACGGTGTCCGCCGGGCAGTTTCCTTCGGCGTGCCGCTGGAGACCGCCGTCACCGCCGCTACGCTGACTCCCGCCAAGGTGATCGACCGCGCGGACGAGATCGGGTCGCTGGCGGTCGGCAAGTGCGCCGACCTTGTGGTACTGGACAAGGAGCTGAACCTGAAGGCCGTTTACATCGACGGCAAGCGGATTTCCGGCGGAGAAAGAGAGGAAGCACCGCAATGAAAATCATTTCCGCAAAAGACTATGCCCTGATGAGCCGGCAGGCTGCCAACATCATCTCCGCGCAGGTCATCCTGAAGCCCAACAGCGTGTTGGGGCTGGCCACCGGGAGCAGTCCCATCGGTACCTATCAGCAGCTCATCGCGTGGTATCAGAAGGGCGACCTGGATTTCAGCCAGGTCCGGAGCGTGAATCTGGATGAGTATGTGGGGCTGGACATCCACAGCATTCAGAGCTACGTCTATTTCATGCGCCACAACTTCTTCGATCACATCAACATCGACCGGAACAATACCCATATCCCGTGCGGCGTCAATATGGACGCCGAGGCGGAGTGCGCCCGCTATGACGACGTGATCCACGGTCTCGGCGGCATTGACCTGCAGCTTCTGGGGCTGGGACACAACGGGCATATCGGTTTCAACGAGCCGCAGGACTGCTTCACCAAGGGAACCCACCGCGTGGCGCTGACAGACGCCACCATTCAGGCAAACAAGCGCTTTTTCGAGCGG
Source organism: Clostridiales bacterium (assembly GCA_004556965.1). Classification (GTDB taxonomy): domain Bacteria; phylum Bacillota; class Clostridia; order Oscillospirales; family Oscillospiraceae; genus CAG-103. Next base: position 399,098 of record SFFE01000002.1, read on the forward strand.
GAGGAGGACGTGCCCCGTTTCGCCTATACCATGGGCATCTGCGACATCATGCAGGCGGAGCGCGTGGTTATGGTGGTCAGCGGTGAGAGCAAGGCCAGCATCGTGAAAGAGGCCTTCTTCGGCCCGGTCACGCCGCGCGTGCCTGCGTCGATCCTGCAGCTGCACAAGGACTTCATCCTGGTCGCGGACGAGGCTGCCCTGTCCGCCATCTAAGCTTCGCGCCGCCGCTTGCACAGCGGCGGCGCGTGTGATATGATTTTTAAATCAGCCGAATTTTGCAGAAAAGCGGCAAATTGGAGGAGTCTCAATGAAAAACATGGTTCGGGAAAAACTGCTCGCCGGAGAACCGACGCTCGGCACATTTTTTGAAACCGGCAGCGCCACTGTGGCGGAGTGCCTCGGCCTTGCCGGGCTGGATTACATCATCATCGACACGGAGCACGGTCCGTTCAACCCGCAGAGCGCGCTGGAGTTCGTGCGCGCGGCGAAGCTCTACGGCCTGACGCCGTTTGCGCGCGTGCAGGAAATTTCCCGCGCTGCGATTTTGAAGCTGCTGGACGTGGGCGTGATGGGGCTTGTGATCCCGGATGTGCGCACCGTGGCCGAGGTGGAAAAGATCGTGGAATACGGCAAATATCTGCCGCTCGGCAAGCGCGGCGTTGCAAACACCGCGGGCAGCGGCTTCTGGTTTGAGGATTATGCCCAGCACGGGCTGGAGCACTATTTTGAAGTCTCCAACCGCGAGACGATGCTGCTGCCGCAGTGCGAAACGGTGGAGTGTCTGGAGCATCTGGAGGAGATCGTCCGCGTGCCCGGCATCGACGGCATTTACGTCGGCCCGTTTGACCTTTCCACCGCGCTGGGCAAGCCCGCGCAGTTCGACGATCCGGAGATCAAGGACGCCATCGCGCACATTCAGGGCGTCTGCCGCGCGGCGGGCAAGTTTTCATTCATCTATGCCGCCGACGAGACGACGGCCAGAGCGGATTTCGACCTTGGATACGACAGCGTGACCATGGGCATGGACGCGACCGTCCTCACGAACGCGTTCAAGGGCGTGCGCAACACCATCCTCGGGTAAGCGACAGCGTCAGCAGACGCTCGCTCCATTCCATTCTCTCTCCTTTAACCGGCGCTGTATCGTTTCGATACAGCGCCGGTTTCTGATTCAGGAGATTTCAGAGAAGAGCGCTTGAAAATATGCATACGTCTGCGGCGCGCTTTGCCGCAGGATGTCGGGGTAGAGCACATAATGCCGGTAGGCCTCGGCAAAGTATTCGTGCGCGGTGGAGACGCAGTGGTCATCAATCTTTTCCTGCTGGTCGAAGGTCTCGCGCTCGGCTGCGTAGATGCGCTGAAATTCCGCGCCGGTGTCCGGGTCGCCCAGCAGGATGCCCAGCGCGTGACCGACCTCGTGCAGCAGCGCGCGGCGGATGCGGGTCTTCGAGGCGGAGATGAAGATCGTCCGCGCGCTCTCCACCGTGACGCCCGCGATGGTGTCGTAGTCAAAACCGAAGCGCGTGGCGATGTCCTCGCTCGTGAGTACGATGCGCCAGCCGCCGTCCACGAGCAGGCGCGCCGCGTCCGGTGGGATCGCCGCCATATACGTGTCCATATAGGCGCACAGTTCCTCCGATACGCCGCCCTCCGTCACATAGCCGAGCTGGGCGGGAAGGTGCGCTGCGAGCACATCGAACGACCCATATCCCAGCACGATCGCCAGCAGCAGCGTCAGCGCCTTGCGTTTCATGCCCCGCCTCCGTTCCGTTTGATGCTGCACCCATGCTACCGCGGCGGCGGCGCAAAAACGGTCGCATTTCGGCGGGACGGAAACCTTTTGCGCAGTCTGCGGAAGTGTGCTATGATGAAGCAGACGCGGGCACGCCCCGCAGTATTTGAGCAGCAGAGAGAAAAACACGTCCCGGTTGGTAGTCCGGGAGCGGCAGAAAAAGCGCCGCGAAAAGCACAAGGGACATGGAACCGGCTGCACCGACATCAGCAGCACGCGCCGGAACCGTCTGGTTCCGACGCGTGTCGCTCCCTGACGCACAAATTATCGCGTGAAAATGACACTTTATGCTTGACAAATGTCGGGAAGCGTGTCATAATGCATACGCAATCAAACATTTCCGCTGAATCCTCTAGAATCGGGTGGCCGAGACTGGAGGGGGAGGAGACTCTGGAGAATCTCGTGTGGAGCGAGTGCCGAAGGTGCAAGGCGAAAGCTGAATCTCTCAGGCAAAAGGACAGAGCAGGCAACCGTTTTAGAAAACGGTCGTTTGTGTGTTGTCGTTTTTCTTCGGAGCTGCCGGCGGGTCTGCCGGCGGCTTTTTTGTTTGGGCAAAATCGAAGATAGAGGAGAAAAACCAATGGACGCATTACTCGCAATCGTACAGAAGATCAATCTGTATCTTTCTGACTACATTCTCATCATCCTGCTCATCGGCGCGGGACTGTATTTCAGCATCCGCACCAAATTTGTGCAGGTGCGCTGCTTCGGCGAGGGCTGGCGGCGCGTGTTCGGCAACTTCAGTCTCAAGGGCGGCAAGCACGGCGGCGGCATGAGCTCGTTCCAGGCGCTGGCCACGGCCATTGCGGCGCAGGTCGGCACCGGCAACATCGTCGGTGCATGCGGCGCGATTTTGATCGGCGGCCCCGGTGCGATCTTCTGGATGTGGATCATCGCGTTCTTCGGCATGGCGACCATCTATGCGGAAGCTGTGCTCGCGCAGGAGACGCGCGTGGTGCAGGCCGACGGCACCGTTCAGGGCGGCCCGGTGTACTACATCAAAACTGCGTTCAAGGGCGGCTTTGGCAAGTTTCTCGCGGGCTTCTTCGCCGTGGCGATCATCCTGGCGCTCGGCTTCATGGGCGCAATGGTGCAGTCCAACTCCATCGGTGAGGCCTGCCACACCGCGTTCGGCATTCCGACATGGGTTGTGGGTCTGATCATCGCAATGCTCGCAGCCGTCATTTTCATCGGCGGCGTGCAGCGGCTTGCCTCCGTCACGGAAAAGCTTGTTCCGATCATGGCGTTCCTGTACATCATCGGCGGCCTGATCGTACTCATCGCGCGCATCAAGTACATCCCCGAGACCTTCGGCATGATCTTCAAGTACGCGTTCGTGCCCAATGCCATCATTGGCGGCGGCATCGGCTATGCGCTCAAGACCGCGATCAGCCAGGGCGTCAAGCGCGGCCTGTTCTCCAACGAGGCCGGCATGGGCTCCACCCCGCATGCGCACGCCATGGCGCAGGTCGAAAAGCCGCACGATCAGGGCGTGGTCGCCATGATCGGCGTGTTCATCGACACCTTCATCGTTCTGACCATGACGGCGCTGGTCGTCATCTCCACGCTCTACGCGGGCGACGGCATCCTTGCCAGCGGCGCCGCGGACGGCGTCGCCAAGACGAATATGGCACAGCTCGCGTTCTCGGTGGTATTCGGAGAAAAGCTCGGCAGCGCATTCGTGGCGATCTGCCTGCTGTTCTTCGCGTTCTCGACGATCATCAGCTGGAACCTGTTTGGCCGCATCAACGTGAACTACCTCTTCGGCAAGAAGGCGAATCTGGCGTACTCCATCATCGCCATCGTGTTTATCTTCCTCGGCTCCTGCCTCTCCAATGACCTCGTCTGGGAGCTGACCGATATGTTCAACCAGCTCATGGTTCTGCCGAACGTGATTGCGATCGTCCCGCTCGCGGGTCTTGTCGTGGCCGCATCGCGCAGCAGCAAGGATCACACTCTGAAATAATCTCAGCAAAGCAGACAAGCCGGGTCGGACTGCTGTCCGACCCGGCTTGTCTGCAAAAAAGCGGCGGAAAGAAAAAAATTCTCCCGCCGTATGACCTTATATTACCACAAATCCGCAGAAAAATCAAGACTTGTCCGGCTGCGCCGTCTGTGATAAAGAACATACGGGAGGTGCGAAGACATGGATTGGATCACGACTTATGCTTCCGAAACACAACTGCAGCAAACTGTAAACGCGCTGGCACAATGCAATGACAGAACGGCGCGCTTCGGTCTGTCGCTGACGGCGAGGGAGATGGAGGAACTGGCGTGGGAGCGGTTTGCGGCGCTGCGCGCGGTGGGCAGGGTGGAATTCGGCGGCGGCATTCTGCCTGCGCTGATTGACGCCTTCTGCGATTCGGCATATCTGCAGCAGACGGCCTATGCGGAGACAATCTGCACACTGCAGGAGATTTTCTACGCGCAGAAGGGTGCGTGCGGGCTTTCCGATGCGGAGCTGCTGGTTGCCATGCGGCGGGTCTATGACGAGTTGGCGGGCGGAGACGCGGCATTCCTTGCCGATGTGCCGCCGGTGGCTCTGCGGCGCATTGCCGCCGGCGGGAGCTTGCGCGGCACGGGTTTGGAGCGCGGCGATGGGTGAGTGGCTTTTGGCGGACGCATCGGTGCCGCGCGGGGCGCGTGCGCAGCTTGAAGCGCAGCTGCTGTCCCTGCTTGCCTGGCAGGCGCGGCTGTTTACGGCGGGAGACAGCACCTCGCTGCCGGAGGAGACGGCACGATCGCTGCTGGAATCGGTTTGCTTTTGTCTGCGCGTGGGGGAGGGCTTCCGCCCGGAGCGATGGACGGAACTGCTGGAGACGGAGCTGACGCAGGCATTTGAGGACGGCGTCCGGCAGCTCGAGCAAAGGGTGGAATACGGCAAGCGCCTGTGGCTGGCGGCATGCGAGCGGCTGCCGCCGGTTGAAAACCCCTCCATGCAGGACACCCTTCGGGGCATCGGAACGTTTTTCCGGCGGTACGACGTCCGATTTTTTGCGCATGAGATCCCGTGCGATATTGACTACCAGCTCGCGATTCCGGTGGAGCCGGAACAGAAGGGTGTGGATTACGTGAACCGGTATCTGGAACGGCTGACGCTGGAAAATGAATTTCTCCGGCGGTTTACGCGCGCGGCCATGGAGCCGATTCTGCGCCGGTATTGCCCGGACTATTGGGGACTGCTCATCAACCTGTATGAGCCTGTGGCGACGAACGCCCTTGGATTGGCGCTTCTGGGGGAGCCGGTGGAGGCGCTTGCGATATCGCCGGCTGCGTGCCGCCGGCTGCGCGAGCGCTTTGCAGGACGCAATTCTGCAGAGATCGGGACGATTCTCGACCGCGCGGCGCTCCGGCTCTCGGGGGAGACTGCGTTGTGCGGCGCGGAAACGGCATATCTGCGTACCTGTGCCAAGGGCCTTGCGCCGCGTATTGAGGCGGCTGCCCGCTATGGCGGGATGGACGGGATTTTTCTTTCTCCTTGATGTTGCCACACGACAATGTGGATCGGCTGCAGTCGCTTCCGGGGGTGTCCGGAGCGGCTATGCATCCCGGGCGGAAATGCAGCAGATTTTTTTGAAAGTTGGCGGAAATCCTCTTGACAACCATCCGCTGAAATGCTATTATAATCAAGCTTTCAGCAAAATTGCAAACATGCGCGAGTGGTGGAATTGGCAGACTCGCTAGATTCAGGTTCTAGTGTCCACTCCGGACGTGCGGGTTCAAGTCCCGCCTCGCGCACCAGGTCGTCGCAAGCGATACAGCGCTTGCGACGACTTTTTGCATTCCGGCACCGTTCGGTGGATGAGCGGGTCTAGAATCTTTATGGCGACGAAAGCGCAAATGCCATCAAAAGAATTGGAAATGTCATGCAGCCAGTGCCGTTCAGGCGCTGGCTGCATGTTGCATTGTCCCTAAAGGGCCAATGCAAACGTGTCCATGCAGCATTTGCGGGCTGTATGGACACGTTTTTTCATGAGTTTGTCGGAATGGGGGCTGAAATATCGTTTTCTTGTCAGAAAATTAGCACAGTTTTTTGTGCACAAAGCACAATTATTTCAAAAATATGAAATCTGTATTATGTATTTGTTGACCAAACGTGCTTTGGATGCTATACTGTTAACAAGTTAACAAAATTGAAATTCGGGCAAACGGGGGCGTTTGCCAAAAAAATGCCGGGCAATGGTGTCCGGCGCCGGAGAAACCTGAAGCAATCTGCGTGTACGAGATGAAACGGTGCCGCTTGAAAAGCGGCGGAACCGTGCGTTCCAGTTCGCAGATATTTTTTTCGGAAGGGAGCGTGGTTGCCCGGACTGATTTGTTTGCCCCAACGAGTCTCAGCATTGGGAAGTTATTCCGCTCCGGCGTCGACCGGATCGGGCAAAAACAATTCGTAATTGAGGAGTACACTATGAAAAAAATTGTTGCAATTCTTCTTCTGGCATGTATGATGGTCGGCCTTGTGGCCTGCGGCGCTTCCGAAGCGGAATACAAGCTCGGCATGGGCGTCTCCGTCAGCACCGATTCTTCCTCGACCGGCAAGGCGCAGATCGACGCGACGGCGGCGACCGTCGTGCTCGACTCGGCCGGCAAGATCGTTCTCTGCCGCATTGACTGCGCGCAGAACAAGATGGATGTCACGGACGGTGCGGTGGAAGCGGACAAAACGTTCAAGACCAAGATGGAGCTGGGCGACGACTACGGCATGGTCGCGCACGGCAATGCGGTCGCCGAGTGGGACGCGCAGGCACAGGCATTTGAGTCCTACGTCGTTGGCAAGACCGGCGAAGAAGTGAAGAACATGGAGACGACCGTCAACGAAGGCGGCCACAACGTCACCACGGACGAGACGCTGTATGCGTCCTGCTCCATTGACATCACGGCGTTCAAGGCGGCTGTGGTCAAGGCGTGCGAGGACAGCAAGGGGCAGACTTTCAAGGCCGGCAAGGAAATCAAGCTCGGTCTGGCGGCGATCTCCACTGCGGAGGAATCCAAGGCCGCTACGGACGCCGAAGAGGGCGCTGTGAAGATGTACACCGAGTTCGCGGCGACGGTCGTGGGCACGGACGGCAAGATCCTTTGCGCGATTACCGACGCGATTCAGCCGGTTCTGAAGATCAACGCGGCCGGCGAGATCACGGAAGCGACCTTCAAGGGCACAAAGCGTGAGCTTGGCGCGGACTACGGCATGGTCGCACACGGCAACGCCATTGCCGAGTGGGATGCGCAGGCGCAGGCCTTTGCGGATTACACCGTTGGCAAAACGGCGGACGAGGTCAAGGGCATTGAGACGACCGTCAACGACGCCGGCCACAATGTCACCACGGACGAGACGCTGCTGGCGTCCTGCACCATGGACATTTCCGGCATGATCGCGGTCATTGCGCAGGCTGCAGCTTACGCAAGATAAATCGAAACACGAAACATAGGAGAGAACGGTATTGAATTGGATGAAAAAGACCAGATGCATTTTGCTGTGTGTGCTGGCGCTGGCGCTGCTCCTTTCGGGCTGCTCCGGCACGGCGGCCAAAAATGAGCATCGGGGGAAGAGCTATTTCACATATTTCGATACCGTCTCCTATGTTTTCAGCTATGCAGGGGATTCGGCAGAACAGTTTGAACAACGTTCTGCCGAAGTTTCCGGCATTTTGGAAGAGTATCACAAGCTCTTCGACATTTACCATGAATATTCCGGTATGAACAATCTCTGTACCATCAACCGCCTGGCGGGCGGAGAACCGGTTCCGGTCGATGAAAAGCTGATTGCGTTTCTGAACTATACCAAAGAGCTGTACGACAAAACGAACGGCGAAATGAATGTGATGCTGGGCGCGGTCTTGTCCATCTGGCACGACTGCCGGGCGGCGGCGGGTGACGATCCTGCGTCGGCGCGCGTGCCGTCGGCGGAGGAGCTGGCAGCCGCGGCGGAGCATACGGACATTTCGCTGCTGGAGATCGACGAAGTGAACGGAACCGTGCGGCTGGCCGACCCGGAGGCGTCCATTGATGTGGGCGCCGTGGGGAAGGGCTACGCCACGGAAAAGGCTGCGGCGCATCTGGCGGAAATCGGCGCATATGGCTATGCGCTGAACGTGGGCGGAAACATCCGCACCGTTGGGACGAAGCCGGACGGCTCCGGCTGGGTCACGGGCATCCGCGACCCGTTTGATTCGGACGGGAACTTCGCACTGAGCCTGACGCTGTCCGATACCGCGTGCGTGACCTCCGGGTCTTACGAACGGTATTACACGGTCGACGGTGTGCGCTATCACCACATCATCGACAGGGACACGCTGTTCCCGGCGGACTATTTCGCGTCGGTTACCGTGGTCACGCCGGACAGCGCGCTGGCGGACACGCTCTCAACCGCGCTGTTTTGCATGTCCTATGAGGAGGGGCTTGCACTGGCCGGGCAGATGGACGGCGTCGATGTGATCTGGATTTTCCCCGACGGGGAGCTTCGCTACACGCCGGGCTTGGCCGATTGCATCATCAAGGAATGATTTGCGGGATATTCAGTTATGAAAATGGAGGAGGCAGGCGTCTGATGAGCTTCAGAAAAAACATTTCGGCACTCAAGGTACCCCATCATAAAAACACGGCAGGTATGCACTCTGTTCGTATTTCGCCCCCAAAGGAAGTTTTGCTCCCGATGTCCATGCATTCGGGGCAGCCGGCCGTTCCGGTGGTCTCCGTTGGCGACTCTGTACGTGTTGGTCAGCTCATTGCCAGGGAGGAAGGAAAAAATTCCTCTCCGGTTCATGCGACCGTATCCGGCTCGGTGACGGCGATCGAGCCCTTTGTGCAGGATGGCGGAAAAACGGTGCTTTCCATCCGCATTGCAAGCGATGGAAAGATGGAAAAAGATCCGAATCTCGCTGCGCCGGATGTCCATGATCTGGACGAATTTCTGGCGGCTGTCCGCAGCAGCGGGATCGTTGGACTCGGCGGAGCAGCATTTCCTTTGTGGGCGAAGCTGGATGCAGTCCGCCGCTCGCCGATCCAGACGGTTCTGATCAACGGCGCGGAGTGCGAGCCGTACATCACCAGCGACAACCGCACAATGGTGGAGCACAGCGACCTGATTGTCAAAGGCGTTGCGCTGCTGAAGAAATACATAAAGGCCGAGCAATTTATTATCGGCATCGAAACCAACAAGCCTGACGCGATTGCGGAGATGAACCGCGTGTTTGCGGACGATCCCGCTGTCGAGGTCAAGCCGCTTAAGAGCGTGTACCCGCAGGGCGCAAAGCAGGTGCTGCTGTTCAATGCGACGGGCAAGGTCGTCGCGGAGGGGCAGCGGCTTGCGTCGCTGGGCGTGATTATCATCAACATCACCTCTCTGGCCAAGATGGCGCAGTTCATGGAGGACGGCATGCCGCTGGTGGACAAATGCGTCACGGTGGATGGCTCCGCAATTGCTGAGCCGAAAAATCTGATCGTACCGATCGGCACGCCGATCCGCGATCTGATCGAAGCGGCTGGCGGGCTTTCCGCTGAGCCGGGCAAGGTCATTTACGGCGGCCCGATGATGGGCAAAACGGCGCACTCGATGGACGAGCCGATTCTCAAGGCGACAAACGCCATTTTGGTGCTCAACCGCAAGGATGCCCAGCGCGCGGAACCGACGGCCTGCATCCACTGCGGGCGCTGCGTGGCAAACTGCCCGCTGAGCCTGAACCCGACCGCGTTTGCCAAGGCCATGGAGCTGGAGGACGACGCGGAGCGTCTGGCGGTGCTGCAGAAGGAGAAGGTGCAGCTTTGCATGGAGTGCGGCTGCTGCTCCTACGTCTGCCCCGCGCACAGACCCCTTGTAGAAACCAACCGGGACGCCAAGCGGTTCGTGAAAAAGAGCAAGGCCGCCGGCGCGGAGAAAAAAGAAGGGGGGAAGTAAGATGGAGAATTTGATCGTATCATCCTCTCCGCATATCCACAGCGGCGCCTCCAGCAGACGCATCATGCTGGATGTGATCATCGCGCTGCTGCCGGCTTCGGTCGCGGCCGTCGTGATCTTCGGCATGAAGGCGCTCGCCATCCTTGCGGCCTGCGTCATCAGCGCGGTGCTGTCGGAGGCTCTGTTTAACCTCGCCACCCGCAGAAAGCAGACGGTTGGCGACCTCAGCGCGGTCGTGACCGGTCTGCTGCTGGGGCTGAATCTCAGCACCAACGTGCCGGTCTGGCAGTGCGTGATCGGCTCTGCGTTTGCCATCGTGCTGGTCAAGTGCATGTTTGGCGGACTGGGCCGCAACTTTGCAAACCCCGCGATTACCGGCCGTGTATTCATGCTGATCGCTTTTTCCGCCGTCGCGGGCGGCGCGATGCCGGCAGTCGTGGAGCTGCAGGCCTCCGCAACGCCGCTGGAGCAGCTTGCAAACGGCGCGGACCAGCTCCCCAGCCTGTGGGAGATGTTTCTGGGACTGCACGGCGGCGCGATCGGCGAAACCTGCATCGCGGCGCTGCTGCTGGGCTTTGTCTATCTGCTGATCCGCAAGGTCATCAAGTGGCACGTCCCCGTGATCTTCATCGGCACGGTGTTTGTGTGTTATCTGATCGCGGCGCAGGATTTCAGCTTCGCGCTGTACGAAATTCTCTCCGGCGGCCTGTTTATCGGCGCGATCTTCATGGCCACCGACTATGTGACCACGCCGATCACGGAAACGGGCAAAATGCTGTTTGCATTCGGCTGCGGCCTGCTTACGTTTATCATCCGGTATTTCTGCGCCTACCCGGAGGGCGTTTCCTTCTCGATCCTGATTATGAATATCCTTACGCCGTTTATCGAGAAGTGGACCGCGAATCAACCGTTGGGAGGGTCGAAACATGCATAACGAACGAAAAGAACGCTCGAATCCGGCTCTGGTGCCGGTGATCCTCTTCGTTGCGGCTGCGCTGCTGCTGTTTTGCCTGAACTTCCTGACCGGGCCGATCATTGAGAAAAACGGCTCCGCACAGGCGTTCGCGCCGCTTTTCAGCGTCATGCCTGACGCGAAGGATTTTGAGGTTCTCTACGATGTGAACGACAGCGCGGCGTCCGAGCTGAAGGATGTGCCGGAGACCGTGCAGAGCGTCTGCCGGGAGACGAGCGGCCTTGGCTATGCGCTGTGCCTGTCCACCACGCAGGGCTACACCGGCGAGCCGATCGAATTTGCCCTTGCGATCGACGCGGAGGGCAAGATTTCCGGCGTGGAAGTGACCGCGTATCCCGAAACGAAGGACTTCGGACAGGACACGTATCCGCAGAGCTTTCTGGGGCAGGATTCCACCCTTGCGAACGTCAGCCTCGTGGCGGGCGTGACGTATTCCTCCACGGCGTTCAAAAACGCAGTCAGCGACGGCTTCGCCGTGCTGGTCAACAACGGACTTATCGGCGCCGGCGTCAAGAGCGACGAACAGGTTCTCACCGAACTGGCAGCGCAGGTGTTCACGGCACTTGCCAATTCCGCCGGCGTTGCACAGTATGAGGAAGTGGATTTGTCAGCGGGTCAGTATACCTATATTCAAAAGGGGATGAAGGCGCTGAACGGCTCCGGCTTTGCGTTCATCCTGAAGGATGGTGACAGCACGCTGCTTGCCGTCTGCAATCTCAAGGGAAGCTGCAAGCTGCTGGACGCCGAGGGGCAGGACGTGACGGAAAACGCGGACTATGCCGCCATGCTCGCGGAAGTCACCGCCTATGCTGAGGCGAACGCGGAGCAGTTTGCCCAGAAGGATATCGCAAAGCTGCAGAGCATGACGTCCGATTCCGCGCAGATCACCGAGCTGCCGCTGGACGGCGTGTTCAGCACCGTGACCGGCGCATTCCGGATTCAGGACGGCGGCGCGCAGTATTACGGCTTCGCTGCCAGAAGCTATGGCTACAGCAACGAGGTGATGACGGTCTACTATATCCTCGACGCCAACGGCGCCATCGTCAGGATGCAGGCAGATGAGTTGATTTTCTACGCAGAATATTTCAGCGACTACACGCTCGACGAGAGCCAGTATAAGGCCGGCTTCGCAGGGCTGACCGGAGACACGTTCACTGGCGAGCAGGCGCTGATCTCCGGCGCGACTGCCAGCTCCAACGCGGTTGCGGCCGCGACGAAGGATACGTTTGCGGCGTATCAGATCATTCAGGCGAACGGAGGGGAAAACGGATGAACGAAAAGAAATCGGACAATCACCCGATGCGCGTCATAGCGAGCAATCCGGTCCTGATCCTGTTTCTGGGCGCATGCCCGGCGATGGCGCAGACGGCCAGCGTGATCTCGGCGCTCGGCATGGGCGTGGCGGTGCTGCTGGTTTTGCTGCTGTCCGGTATTGTGATCTCGGCGCTGCGCCGTGTGATCCCGGAAAAAGCGAAGCTCCCCGCGTATATCATTATCATTGCGGCCGTTGTGTCCGTGGTGCAGATGCTGATGCATGCGTTTTTGCCCAAAGTGTATCAGATGCTGGGCGTGTACCTCGCGGTGACGGCGGTGGATCTGCTCGTGTTCAGCCGCGGAGAGGAGTACGCGGCCGGGCACGGCGTTCTGGACACGCTGGTCGATAGCCTTGCGACGGGCTTTGGGTTTGCCGTCGCGCTGGTTTGCATGGCTGCGGTTCGGGAAATCTTCGGCAGCGGCACGTTTGCAGGCCTGTCGGTTCCGCTGTTTGAGACGTACCATGTTCCGCTGCTCACCAAGGCGCCGGGCGGCTTTCTCGTGTTCAGCATCTTTGTCGCCATTGTGAACGCCGTCCACCCCGGCAGGGGCGGGACGGAGCAGACCGGGCTTGCGCGCGCCGCCGCTGGCATTGCCGGCAGCGCCGCGACTGAGACACAAGGAGAATGAGCGATGACTGTAAAATCTTTCTGTTTGATTCTGTTGGGCGGAGTCCTTGTGAATAACTACGTGCTGCAGCAGTTTTTGGGCGTCAGCCCGTTTCTCGGCAGCGCGAAGCCAGAGACGAAGCGCGTCCGGCTCGGTCTTGCGGTGACGGTTGTGATGGTGCTCTCCGCCGCGCTCACGTGGCCGCTGCAGACCTTTGTGCTGGATCGGTTCGGCCTCGCATATTTCCAGACGCTGTTCTTCGTGGCGATCATCCTCGCTGTGGTGTATCTGGTGGAGCTGGTCGTTTCCAAGGGGCTGCACCAGTCCCTGGGTGTCTATTTCCCGCTGATCGCCCTGAACAGCGCCGTGCTCGGCGTAACGGTCAACAACATCACGGACGGCTTCAACTTCGTGGAGTCGCTCGTGTCCGCGCTGGGCGCCGGTCTGGGTTTCCTGCTGGCGATGGTCGTGTTCTCCGGCCTGCAGGGGAAGATTCAGGAGAAGTATGTGCCGAAGGCGTTCCGCGGCCTGCCGATCGCGCTGCTCTCTGCCTCCATTGTTTCGCTGGCGCTCTTCGCATTCTGACGGAGCGGCGGCGGAGATGTCCGGCAGTTTTTTCGGATTGCCCCTGTTCAAACGGCGCATTTTCTGATATACTCTTCCGCAGGAAAGCGTTCGGCGCCCTCTGCGCCGGGTTTCAATCAGGAGATGATGTTTCAATGGGAATCAACCGCGCAATACTCAAGGCGGATGCACGTCAAAGACTGAGCAGGTACCGCCCGAACCCCATCGTAGTGGGCCTGATCGTGTTTCTGATCTCCTGGGTGCTGTCGATGCTGGCAGGAAGCGTGCTCGGTATGAAGGCGCTTGTGAAGATCTTCGATATGACGCAGTATGCAGACGAAGAAGCGTTCCTGAAGGCCTATGAGCATTTTCTGTACAACTATCGGCCCAGTGGGGTCGCCATGCTTCTGGCGGCGGCGCTGTCGATCATGAACTATATGATCGGTGTGGGGTTTGCCATTTACTCGCTGCATGTCAGCCGCGGGGAAAAGGCGGACTACGGCAACATTCTGGATGGGTTCGGCATCTTTTTCCGGGTGCTGTGGCTTGCCATTCTGGAAGGAATTTTTATCTTCCTGTGGGGTCTGCTGCTGTATGTGCCGGGCATCATCGCGGCGTACCGCTACCGGCAGGCGCTGTTTATCCTGCTTGACCATCCGGAAATGTCTGCGCTGCAATGCATCACGGAAAGCAAGGAAATGATGCGCGGCCACAAGGGCGAGCTGTTTGCGCTCGATCTGAGCTTCATCGGCTGGATGCTGCTGCAAGGCGTCTTTGCACCGCTGGCGGTGTGGCTCGCACCGTACCGGGAGATCACGTACGCGAATTATTACAACGCCCTGCTGGGGCCGCGGGGAACGACGCCGGGCGGCGGACCGCGTATTTACGAGGGACAGTTCACCGACATTCCCGACGACGGGAACGACAACCAGTAAACCAAAATTCCGGCTGAGCCGCATGGCCCGGCCGGAATTTTTTATGTCCGTCAGAAACGAGGTTGAATTCCTGCAAAAATGGTGGTATATTAAAAACAAAGGGCAAAAGGAGGCGATCAGAATGGTGATCTCGACAAAAGGACGCTATGCGCTGCGGATTATGCTGGATTTGGCGCAGCACAGCGAGGACGGCTTTGTGTCGCTCAAAACGGTGTCGCAGCGGCAGGAAGTGTCGCTGAAGTATATGGAGGCGATCGCCGCGGTGCTCAACCGCGCGGGACTGGTCGTCAGCCAGCGCGGCAAGGAGGGCGGTTATCGGCTGAGCCGGCCGGCTGCGGAAATCTCGGTGGCCGAGGTGCTGCACAGCGCAGAGGGCAGTCTGGCCGCGGTGTCCTGCCTGGAATCGGGCGAGAGCTGCTGCGAGCGTGCTGAGCACTGCCTGACCCTTCCTATGTGGAAAAAACTCGACGCACTTATGGACGGGTATCTTTCCGGCATTTCCATTCAGGATGTGCTGGACGGAAACGTTTGAAAAGGACACCGCCCACCTTTCGGGTGTTCTGTTCGGGAAAAATTTTTCAGGATTTCAAAATTCCTATTGACAAAGTGGGAAATGCATGGTACTATTTACCCATAAACTGATAGGAATTAAGGAGGACGGAATCATGAGAGTATATGCAGACAATGCGGCGACCACAAAGCTTAGCCCCGTGGCAAAGCAGGCGATGCTTCCGTACTTTGACGAAATTTACGGCAACCCCAGCACGCTGTACACCTTGGGTCAAGAGGCGGCGGAGCATCTGCTGGCCTGCCGGACGGAGATCGCAAACCTGATCGGTGCGGCAGACCCGAAGGAGATTACCTTTACCTCCGGCGGCAGCGAGGCCGACAATCAGGCGATCGTTTCCGCGGCGATGAACGGCGCGCGCAAGGGCAAGAAGCATCTCATCTCCACGAAGTTTGAGCATCACGCGGTGCTGCACACGCTTGAAAAGCTGAAAAAGCAGGGCTTTGAGGTGACGCTGCTGGACGTCCACGAAAACGGCGTCGTCACGGTCGAGGACGTTGCGGCGGCCATCCGGGAGGATACCGCGCTGGTGACCATCATGTTTGCGAACAATGAGATCGGCACCATCCAGCCCATCCGGGAGATCGGCGCGCTCTGCCGCGAAAAGGGCGTGACGTTCCACACGGACGCGGTGCAGGCGGTCGGCCACGTGCCGGTGAATGTGCAGGAGATGAACATCGACATGCTCTCCGTCTCCGCGCATAAGTTCCACGGCCCGCGCGGCGTCGGCTTCCTGTATGCGAAAAAGGGCATCCCGCTGACGAACATCATCGAGGGCGGGGCGCAGGAGCGCGGCAAGCGCGCCGGAACCGAAAATACTCCCGCGATCGCCGGTATGGCAGCGGCGCTGCGCGAAGCGGTTGACAACATGGACAGCAACATGGAAAAGGTCACGAAAATGCGCGAGATTCTCATCAACGGCCTGCAGACGATCCCGCACTCCCATCTCAACGGCGACCGGAACAAGCGTGTTCCCGGCACGGTGAACTTCTGCTTTGAGGGCATTGAGGGCGAATCGCTGCTGCTGATGCTTGACCGGCGCGGAATCTCGGCCTCGTCCGGCAGCGCATGTACCTCCGGCTCGCTCGATCCCAGCCATGTGCTGCTCGCGCTCGGCCTGCCGCACGAGGTGGCGCACGGCTCGCTGCGTCTTTCCTTCAACGAATATAATACCGAGGAGGAAATGACCTACATCGTGGAAAACGTGAAAGAGGTCGTCGAGTACCTGCGGAATATGTCCCCGGTTTGGGACGAACTTGAAAAGGGCGAACGCCCGCATCTGATTTAAGCGATAAGGAGGATTTTCAAATGGCTCTTTATAGTGAAAAGGTAATGGATCATTTTGAGCATCCGCGCAACGTCGGCAAGATGGAGGATGCCTCCGGGATCGGCGAAGTCGGCAATGCAAAATGCGGCGATATCATGCGCATGTATATCAAGGTTGAAAACGACATCATCACCGATGTGAAGTTCAACACCTTCGGCTGCGGCAGCGCCATCGCGTCTTCGTCCATGGCGACGGAGATGATCAAGGGCAAGCCCGTCAGCGAGGCGCTGGAGCTGTCCAACAAGGCGGTAATCGAGGCGCTCGACGGCCTGCCGGTACAGAAGATCCACTGCTCCGTGCTGGCGGAGGAGGCTGTAAAAGCCGCCGTCAAGGACTACTACGACAAGAACGGCATCGAGTACGACCACGAGCTGTTCAAAGAAGGGAATTGCGAGGCTTGCCACCTCGACTGAGACTTATTTCCCATTCGAATTTGCATCCAACAAGATTTCATTTCTCTCTTCCAAGCAAAAACACCCGGATTTCTCCGGGTGTTTTTGCTATCAGCTAATAATAGATGCTGTTTCGTCGTGGCTTGGGCCGGTAGTGGACGCCGGAAACCATGCCGAGGGCGGCAAAGGTGGTCAGCAGGGAAGACCCGCCATAGCTGAAAAACGGAAGCGTAATGCCGATGACGGGCGTGATGCCGATGCACATGCCGATGTTCTCGAAGGTCTGGAACGTCAGAAACGCGGCGACGCCGAAGCAGGCCAGCGAGCTGAGACTGCTGCCGGAGCGGATGCCCACGATGACGCAGCGGATGATGATCGCCAGCAGCAGGAGAATGACGATGATACAGGCGATCATACCCAGCTCTTCGCCGATGACGGCGAAGATGAAGTCCGTATGCTTGCCGGCGAGCGCGCCCTGACTCTGCGTGCCGTTGCCGAGACCGGTTCCGGTGAGACGGCCGGAGGCAAGGGCGATCTTGCTTTGATGCGCCTGCCAGTTGATGCCGGTGTTCGTCGGGTCGATGGACGGATCGTACGGCGCGAGGATGCGCTGCTTCTGATAGTCATGCAGCACGAACTTCCAGATCAGCGGGATCATGGCCGCGATCGCGGCAAAGCCGATGGCGAACCAGTGCAGCGCGAAGCCGGCGGCAAAGAGCATGACCAGAAAGATGAAGAAGAAGATCAGAGCCGAGCCGAGGTCAGATGAGACGACGAGGATCAGCCCGAAAATGAGGACGAAGTGCACCGCGAGCTGCAGCGCCGAGAGCGGGGAACTGAGGTTGTGGCACTCCTTTAGATAACTGATCTGCTTTGCAAGAATGATGATAAACGTGATCTTGATGACTTCGGTCGGCTGGATGCCGATGCCGAAAAAGCGGAGCCAGCCGGTGTTGCCGGTGTTGTCGCTCACGCCGAAGGGGATCAGCAGCAGCAGAAACACCACGTTGAACACGCACAGCAGCAGCCACTTGTCCGCCAGAATGTCAATGTCCAGAACCGTCATGACCACAAACGCGAAAATCCCCAGAAACAGCGACGCCGTCTGCACGATCACATATTTCGGCGAACCATACGACGCGGTGGCGCTGGAGATCACCACAATGCCGAACACGGCGCAGAGGATGGCCATCACCAGCAAAAACATGTCCGCGCGGCGGAAAAATTCCTTCGCTGCGGCGGTAATTTTCTTCACAGACGGCCTCCTTTCCGCACCCAGTGCCAGAATTCATGGGTAAAAAAGATTATATCATACAAAACCGCTTTACGCAACGGCGACTTCGGTGGTATAATATATGTTCAGAAATCAGGAGTGATATGGTATGCGCAGATTTGAAACCAACAGCGAGGCGGAGACGGAGCAGGCCGGCGCGGACTTTGCCGGAACGCTGCCGGACGGCGTGGTCGTTGCCATGTATGGTGAGCTTGGCTCCGGCAAGACCGCGTTCGTGCGCGGCATGGCGCGTGGTATGGGCATCCATTGCCGCGTCTCCAGCCCGACGTTCACCATCGTCAACGAGTACGAGGGCGAGCGGGAGCTGATCCATTTTGATATGTACCGCCTGCAAAGCGGCGACGAGCTGTTCGACATCGGCTGGGAGGATTATGTCAACCGAGGATCGGTCTGCGCCGTGGAGTGGAGCGAGAATGTAGAGGATGCGTTTTACGGCGACGAGATCGTCGTCCGCTTTGAAAAAACGTCCGAGACCGGGCGGCGCATCACGATTCTGGAAGGGGGAGAGACGACATGCTGATTTTGGCGCTGGAATCGAGCGCGAAGGCGGCGTCCGTGGCGCTGTGCCGTGACGGGGCGCTGATCGCACAAACGGTGCAGTGCAGCGGCCTGACACACAGCCGCACGCTGCTGCCGATGGCGGAGGATCTTTTGAAAAATGCCGGCGTCTCTCTGTCCGACGTGGATGAGATCGCGGTGGCGCACGGGCCGGGCTCGTTCACCGGGGTGCGCATCGGCGTTTCGGCGGCGAAGGGGCTGGCCTGGGGCGCACAGAAGCCGGCGGTCGGCGTTTCGACGCTGGAAGCCATGGCGTGGCATGGGCTGGCCGCGGGCGAGGGCGCGCTCGTCTGCCCGGTGATGGATGCGCGGCGCAATCAGGTATATAACGCGCTGTTTGAAATTCGAGGCGGCAAGCCGGAGCGGCTTTGCGAGGATCGCGCGATCTCGCTCGACGTGCTGTGCGCCGAGCTGGGAAAAATGAAAAAATGCGCATTTCTTGTTGGCGACGGGGCCGCACTGTGTTATAATACATGTTTAGGTAAAGAAATCCCAGCCGTTCTGGCGCCGGAAAATCTGGTGCAGCAGAGCGCGTGGGGCGTGGCGATGGCCGCCGCTGGTCGGAAGCCCGGCACGGCGGACATGCTCCTGCCGGTCTATCTGCGCCTGTCGCAGGCGGAGCGGGAGCGTCAGGCGCGCCTGAGCCGTCAGACAGAGACAACGGAAAATTAGAACATTGAAGGAGAGAACGACATGAGCAATGTACATGTATTTGACCACCCGCTGATTCAGCACAAGCTGTCCATCCTCCGCGACAAGAACACCAGCGTCAAGGAGTTCCGCGAGCTCGTTTCCGAGATTGCCATGCTGATGTGCTTTGAGGCGACGCGTGACCTGCCGCTGGAGGAGGTCGAGATCGAGACGCCTGTTGCGGTGGCCAAGTGCCGGCACATTGCGGGCAAGAAGCTGGCCGTGGTGCCCATTCTCCGCGCCGGACTCGGCATGGTGGACGGCATGGTCACCATGATGCCCAATGTCAAGGTCGGCCACATCGGCCTGTTCCGGGATCCGGATACGCTGGAGCCGGTGAAGTATTACTTCAAGATGCCGCCCGACATTGCAGAGCGCGACGTGATCATTGTCGATCCCATGCTCGCCACCGGCGGCAGCGCCTCGGCGGCGGTCATGTTCCTGAAGGAAGTCGGCGTCAAGCACATCAAGCTCATGAGCATCATCGGCGCGCCGGAGGGCGTGGCGCTCATGCAGAAGGAGCACCCGGATGTGGACATTTACGTCGCCGCGCTGGATGACCATCTCAACGAGCACGGATACATCGTTCCCGGTCTCGGCGACGCGGGCGACCGCATCTTCGGCACGAAATAACGAGTTGACACAAAGCAGCAACCGCCCGCGTCCAAAGGACGCGGGCGGTTGCTGCTGTTTCAGCTCTGCGTGGTCTGCGCGGTCTTCGCGCTGCGGCGGCGGGACTTGCCGCGGCCGCGCCTGCGTGACTGCGAGGCTTTCGTTTTGTAGTAGCTCTCCATGCTCTCTGTGGCCTGATAGGTCAGGCGCGTGGCGGACCATGTGCAGTCGTCGGCCTTGCGGAACTTCAGGCGCACGAGCAGCTTGCCGTGTTCCGGGCATTCTCCCAGCGACATGTAGCGCTGGTCGCCCTGATTGACCCATTTGCCGAACGGCACCTCCGCGCCGCACAGCGGGCACGGCGGATTTACGAAGGCTTTGTCGGCAAACGCCTCCGCCTTCGTGGGGTAGGAGTCGGACGCCACGTGCTCGATCGGCTCCGGGCCGTCCTGCTCCGGGTGCTTCTCCTTCGGCAGACGGGTGGCGAGCTTTTTTGCCGCCTCGTCGTATCCGGCGAGACCTTCCTTCATGTTCAGGTGCGTGCACACCAGCGCGGTGTTGTACGCGTCGCCGAGCGCGTCATGCGCCACGCGGGTCTGCTCAATGGCGAAGTGCTCCATCGCAGTGGCGAGGGATTTCTGGTTGCGGTCGCCGTCGGTCTGGAGATTGTAGATGAGCTGCAGGTTCACCCAGCCGGCGATCCAGTCCCAGTCGAGATCGTGGATGATGATGTTCTGCTCCATGATGCCCTGATCGTCGCAGCCCCAGGTGAGGAACGTGACATCGTCGCCGCACCAGGCACGGAACTGCTCGAACGCCTCGCGGAAGCCGACGCCGTTGGCCAGACGCTCCCGGTCGAAGCCGGTGAGCTTTTTCACCTTGTAATGCATCCGCTTGAAATACACCGGCTTGACGTCGATCTGAAATTCGTCGCCCGGCGTCATATCGTCGTTGAGCCGCACTGCGCCGATCTGGATGATCTCCCCGCGCAGATGGATTGGCAGCTTGTTGAAGACGGAGGATTTGGAACTCATCGCCTGATTCCATTCCATATCCATCACGACATAGTGCATAGAATGACCATTCCTTTCGTGTAACATTAGAAGTATAGCACACATTGGCGCAAGAATCACTCCTTTTTTTTCATGAATTCACTGTTTGCCACGCAATGCCGCATATGGTATAATATAAAAATTCCATGTAAGGGGGTTCCTCCAATGAAAATTGCAGTTTTGTGCGGCGGCCTGAGCCCGGAGCGGAACGTCTCCATCTCGAGCGGCACGAAGATCGCAAGCGCGCTCGCAGAGCGCGGCCATCAGGTCGTGCTGCTGGATATGTTCCTCGGTCTGGAGGATTACGACGGCGACATTGCCGGTATTTTTGAAAACCCGCCCGCGCTCGGCGGCACGAAGATCGCGGAGCTGGCTCCGGATCTGGAGCAGGTGCGCGCGCAGCGCAAGTGGAAAAGCCCCAGCCTGTTCGGCGAGCACGTGCTGGAGGTCTGCGCGATGGCGGACATTGTGTTCCTTGCGCTGCATGGCCGCACCGGCGAGGACGGCCGTGTGCAGGCGGCGTTCGACCTGCTTGGCATCCCGTACACGGGCAGCGGCTATCTCGGCAGCGCCATTGCAATGGATAAGGATCTGACCAAGCGGCTGGTCGCGCCGATGGGCGTGCTGACCCCGGCGTGGCAGATGGTCGAGAGCGCGGAAATGGATCTTGACCGCGTCTGCGCCGAAGCGCCGCTGCCGTGCGTCGTGAAACCGGACGACTCCGGCTCCAGCATCGGCGTCGCCATTGCGCATACGCGCGAGGAGCTGCGCGCGGCGCTGCTTGACGCGGCGCGGGAGGGCAGCCGCGTGGTCGTGGAGCAGTACATACAGGGCCGCGAGGTGCAGATCGGGATTCTGGACGGCAAGGCCCTGCCCAGCATCGAGATCGTCCCGCTGCAGGGCTTCTATGACTATAAAAACAAATATCAGCCCGGCGCGGCGAAGGAGATCACCCCGGCACCCATCCCGGCGGAGACGGAGCAGCGGCTCGCCGATGCGGCGCTCACCGTGTTCCGCACGCTGGGCTTGAAGGCATATTCCCGCGCGGACTTCATCCTGGACGCGGAGGGGAAGCTCTGGTTTCTGGAGATCAATACGCTGCCCGGCATGACGCCGACGAGCTTGGTCCCGCAGGAGGCGGCGGTCGTCGGCATCAGCTACGGCGAGCTGTGCGAGAAGATCATTGAAATTGCGCTTCGCAAGTGAGCGCGGGAGGTGCGTATGACCGGCTATTGCGTATCGGATATCGCGAAGATCACCGGCGGCACACTGCACGGCCGCGGCGATGCCCCGGTGACGGGCGTTGTCATCGACAGCCGCGCGGTCACGGCCGGCTGTCTCTTTGCCGCGATCCCCGGCGAGCGGGTGGACGGCCATGATTATATTGCCAAGGCGTTTGACGCCGGTGCGGCCTGCTGTCTCGCCATGCGCGTCCCGGCGGGGGAGACGCGCCCCGTCATCGTCGTGCCGGATACGGCGGCGGCGCTGGAAACACTCGCCGCGGCGTACCGCGCGCGGTTTTCCATCCCGGTGCTCGGCGTTACCGGCAGCGTGGGCAAAACCACGGCGAAGGAAATGGTCGCGTCCGTGCTGTCACAGCGCTGGAACGTGCTGAAAACGGAGAAAAATTTCAACAACCAGCTCGGCGTGCCGCTCACGCTGTTCCGCGTGGAGCCGGAGCACGACGCGGCGGTGGTGGAGATGGGCGTGTCGCACTTCGGCGATATGGCGCCGCTGGCAGCTATGGTGCAGCCGACGGCGATGCTCTTTACGATCACCGGCCACGCGCATCTGGAGCATCTGAAAGACCGCGCGGGCGTTTGCCGGGAGAAGACTTCCGTGCTCGCCGCGATGCCTGCGGACGCCGTGGCGTTCTGCAACGGGGACGACGATCTGCTGCGAAATCTCGACTGCGCGCAGCGGAAGGTGACCTTCGGCCTGTCCGAGGGCTGCACGGTACGCGCGGTGGACTACCGGGAGCTTGGCGCGGAGGGGTCGGAATGCACCATCGTGTGCGGCGCGCGCCGCCTGCCGGTGCGCATCCACGCATACGGCGAGCACATGGTCTATGCCGCGCTGGAGGGCGCGGCGGTCGGGCTGGAGTTCGGCTTGACGGATGAGGAGATCATCCGCGGCATCGCGGCGTATCAGCCGGTTGGCAGCCGCGCAGGCGTCGTGAATACCGAGCGGCTTACGATCATCGACGACTGCTACAACGCCAACCCCGATTCCATGGCGGCGGCGCTGCGCTCGCTGCACGGCTTGCAGGGCGGGCGCAAGGTCGCCGTTCTCGGCGATATGAAGGAGCTGGGCGAAAATGAGCGGGCGCTGCACCGGGAAATTGGCCGTCAGGCAGCGGAGGAGGGCGTGAAACTGCTGCTCACCTGCGGACCGCTCGCGGCGGACATTGCCGCGGGCGCGCGCGAAACCGGCGGCGTCGAGATACACGCCTTTGAAACGCTGGATGCGCTGCTCTCGCAGCTCCCGGCGCTCGTACAGACGGGGGACAGCGTGCTCGTCAAGGCGTCGCACAGCATGCAGTTTGAGAAAATTGTGGACGCACTCAAAGCCCTGTGAAATGAAACGGAACAACACCGCCCGGAGCAATGCTCCGGGCGGTGTGCTTTCTGCGTCATATGGAATCGAACGTGTGTACGCGATCAGACATCTTATTTGAAATTGCAACTAAAAAATTGTAAATATTCGATAAAATTAACAGGAATTATTATAAAAAAGTTAGAAAATGAAAATCTGGATTGGTCAACCAAGGACAACGGACTTGTAAGGAGGCTTATTATGAAAAAGCTTATCAGTGTATTAATTTCAATTGGGATTCTAATGTCTATATCAGTTAATGCTTTTGCGAGTGCTGAAGCTGCAGTACCTACTACTCACGTCACAGCAATTAAGCAAGTTCTGGAAAGTGTTGCACCAGAGAAAGAGCTGTATGGATTTGAAGGTATCTCTCTCTCTACAACGTGGATTAGTGAAGAAATACCCGCATATGAAGTTTGCGATGGCAGTTTTTCTCGCATTGATAATATTGCATTCTATCCTATTGTTAATACATTCGGACAACTTATTTCTATAGCGGCTGTCGTTTCCGATGCCTACGGCGTTTCAGCGTCGATCTCCTCAGAACTGATATCGGTTCTTAATGATTGTTTTGCTATTTCGACTAATCCTAGAATTGCACTTCTTTATGATGATGAAGGAGTATATTGCTGGAATGGGGTATCAGCAGTATTTCTTAAAGATGGAATTTCTGGCTGTGCACCATATAGAGGACGGCTATCTAATGTTTCAGAGACCGAATTTTCTTGCCTTGAGACAGCGAGCATTCAGAAAGCATGCCAGTTAAACATCTCCAATTCCATACAGCCATGTGGCTATGAAGATGAGGCGGCTTATGTTACTGCACCAGTAAAACGGCAGCCAGCCGGAAGCTACTGGTGCTGGGCGGCATGCATGGCGAGTGTTGTGCAGCTTGAAGGAAAAGGAAATTATACATGTACTGCAATGGCAAATCGTTATACAACGAGTGCGACAGCAACTGCATCAATGGATATAGTGAAAGACAGACTTTCATCTGGTTTTGGCCTTTCGTTTACGCATATTCAAACTAATTATTTAACGCATGTTTTGAATTCACTTGGGCGTGGTCATGCGGTAATTGGAGGGTTTACATCAAATTACAGCGTAGGACATATGATGGTTGTCCGTGGAATTGATTTTAGTGCGAATACGTTCTCGGTTATGGATCCTGGAGCTTCTGGGTCAAATTATCATGTAGGCTCGATTGTGAACCGCTCTGGTCAGTACGGTACACTTCGCTATGTTTCGACTGCAAGTGGCAGTGTCTACAATATGATAGAATATTTGTATCTTTAAGCTTGTGCAGCTGAACAGGTGGTGAATACTGTAGTGGAGGTGTTGCCTTATGTACCCTAAAAACAGAAGATTCATATTTCTAATGTTTTTCACTTGCTTTTGTGGCGTTTTGCTTTGCGCCTGTACCAAATCCGATGCTGCAGATGAGCCGGAACGGCAGGAGATGACGGCGGTCTACCTTGGTCAGAGTGAAGAAGGGTATCTTATGCGCTTCAAAGTCATAGAGGATGCGCAGCTTGCAGGACAGGAGATTGAGATGTGGCCTGCTTATGGGCTTGATCTTTCCTATATGCAGGCTGGCGACCATATGCGACTGATCTATATCATTGAAGATTTAGAAGAGATAGGCGAACAAAGGTTCTCAGTCATGCAGGGAGAGCTTTTAGAAACAGATAACACCTAATAAGCAGAATACCCCACATCGACCGATGAACCGCACCAATTTGTGCGGACAGCACAAAAAGCCCCCCTATGCAGGGATATGAAATTTTAAGCAACATACTGGCACCGAAATTCCATCGGTGTCAG
>SFFE01000030.1 GCA_004556965.1 Clostridiales bacterium
CTCTTCCACCTCTGTCTCAATTTTACCACATTCCATGGCTCGATTAAATCAGCGTTTACTTGAGGGGAAGGTGGCACGCGAAGCGTGACGGATGAGGTGCCGTGCGTTGCAAAACGGGGCCCAAATCTGTTACCCCATTTCTTTCCCACGTCAGAATGAACGCGCTGCATTTCGTTTCCGGCTGAAGCCGAAAACTCCATGTCCGCTTCTTCATTCTGACGCTACTCCACCGTGAACGGCTCTCGGTCCAAACCGATGCGCACCGTGGTGCCCACGCCGGGTTCCGACTCGATCGTGATCGTGTGACCCAGCCGGGTGAGGATGCGGCGGCAAAGATACAGGCCGATGCCGGTCGCGCGCTTGTCGTCCCGGCCGTGGTACCCCGTGAAGCCCTGCTCGAACACGCGCGGCAGGTCCTCCGGCGCGATGCCGATGCCCGTGTCGCGGATGCAGAGCGTTTTCGGCGCCTCCAGCGTGATGGCGATGCCGCCGGTGCGCGTGTATTTCAGCGCGTTTGAGAGCACCTGTTCGATCACGAACAGCAGCCACTTCTCGTCCGTAAGCACCTCTGTCCGCACCGGCTCATAGTCCAGCCGCAGCTTCTTGGAGATGAACTGCGAGGCGAACTTCCGCACTGCCTGCCGCACGATGCCGTCGAGATCATACGCGCGGATGACATAGTCCGACGAACCGCTCTCCAGCCGGAGGTAGCCCAGCACCATCTCGACATACTGTTCGATGCGCTGCAGCTCGTCCGAGAGCGCGCGGTTCTCCGCGCCCTCGCCGCTCTGCAGCAGCAGCCGCATGGCCGCGATGGGCGTTTTGATCTGGTGCGCCCAGACGGTGTAATACTCGGTCATGTCCGCATAGCGCCGCTGCATTTGGTCGTTCTGCGCGCGGCGCGCACCGTCCAGCGCGCGCACCAGCGCCTGATAGTCCGCCTCCAGACCGCCCGCCGGCGGCGGCAGCCGCTCCACGCCCAGCTCAACCTCCTCGCAGAGCCGCCGGAGCGTGCGGTGCCGGACGGTGAATTTTCCAAAGTCAACGGCGAACCACACGCAGCCGAAAAACAGGCACACCGCCGCGGCGTACGCCACCGCCTGCACCGGCAGACGGTAGAGCGCGAACACCCCGGCAAACACCACCGAGATCAGCAGCAGCGCCAGCGCCATGGCACGGTTCGTTTTCCAATAAGCCCGAAACAAGTCCATACGCGCCTCACTCCACCAGATAGCCCAGACCCTTTTTCGTGGTGATGAACCCCTCCAGCCCCACGGCGTCGAGCTTTTTGCGCAGGCGCGCGATGTTCACGGTCAGGGTGTTTTCGTCCACGAAGCTGTCCGTCTCCCAGAGCTTTTCCATGAGCGTGTCGCGGCTGACGACGCTGCCCTTGCGCTCCAGCAGCGTCTGCAGGATGCGGTAGTCGTTTTTCGTCAGCTCCACGCGCGCGCCCTGCACCGTCAGACTCGCGTCCGCCGTGTTCAGCACCGCGCCCCGGTGCTCCAGAATGGGCGACAGGGCACCGAAATCGTACGTGCGGCGCAGCACCGCCTGGATCTTCGCCATGAGCACGGACAGGTCGAAGGGCTTCGTGATGAAATCGTCGCCGCCCATGTTCATGGCCATGACGATGTTCATATTGTCCGCCGCGGACGAGACGAACACCACCGGCACGCGCGATACCTTGCGGATCTCCCGGCACCAGTGGTACCCGTCGTAAAACGGCAGGGAGACGTCCAGCAGCACGAGCTGCGGGTCAAAGGCCGTAAACTCCTCTATCACCCGGCGAAAGTCCTCTACGCAGCGTGCAGCAAGTCCCCACGCCGTCAAATGCCGCTCCAACAGCGACGCGATGGCCGCGTCGTCCTCTATAATTAAAATGCGATACATAGGTTCTCCTTTGCGTCAGAAGACGCTCGCTGCATTCCGCCGCCGCGTAAACGCGCCGTCTCCATATCCGCTCCCGCCTTCTTCCTTTCAAATCCGAAACATCGTTTCGGATTTGTTGAGGCGCGACAGCTTCCCCCGGAGGGGGAAGCCCTGAAACCAGTGCGGATTGCACCGCCCCCGCATCTCCGACGAGACCCAACGAAGTGGTCTCGGAGGAAAAGGAAGAGCGGGGAAATGAAGGTGGAGCTTCCGTAAACGGCGGAAGCGGAACGGAATGCGCCCGCTCTGACGCCATTATAGGGCACGCGCCGCCCCCTTGTCAATTTCACCGGGGCGCGGTTGCAATTCCGGCGCGGTGCGGATATAATATTGCGGTCACTTTGTGTTTTGGAGGCGCAGCGGAATGGAACGGAAAATCGGCGGCGCGCGGCTGGCGCTGACGTTCGCGGGTTGCTTTCTCGGCGCGGGGTATGTGTCCGGGCAGGAGCTGTGGCAGTATTTCGGCGCGTTCGGCGGCATGGGGCTGCCGGGGCTGGCCGCCGCGCTCGCGCTGCTCGGCGGCGTGAGTCTCGTGCTGCTGCGGCTGTCCGCGCGCACGGGAATCGAGACGATGGACGCGCTGCTCATCCGGGCGGACATTCCGTGGCTGCGCACGGCGGTCGGCGCACTCGCCGCGCTGCTGCTGTTCGGCGTCGTGTGCATTATGACCGCCGGGATCGGCGCGCTGCTCGAGCAGATGCTCGGCGTGCCCGCGTGGCTCGGCTGCGCCGGGGCCGTTGCGCTCATCGCGGTGTGCGCCTGGTTCGGTCTGGGCGGCATGATGGCCGTGTTCACCGTGGCGGTGCCGTGCCTCGTCGTCGCGGCGCTCGCCATCAGCGGCGTGCAGCTGCACCGCGCGGGGGCGGACGCGGTACGCTTCACCGGCGGCGGCGAAAACCCCATGCTCGGCAACTGGCTTCTCTCCGCCGTGAACTACGCGGCGTATAATTTCTTCGCGTCGGTCGGCATCCTCGCGCCGCTCGCCGCGCAGCTCAAGCGAAAGTCCACCGCCGGCTGGGGCGTGCTGGGCGGGTGCGCGCTGCTCGCGCTCATTGCGCTGGGCGTGCTGTGCGCGTTGGCCACCGCGCCGGAGAGTCTTGCAGCGGAGCTGCCGATGCATGATCTCGCGTGCCGGCTCGGCGCGGCGGCGGGCGCAATCTACGCCGTGCTGCTGTTTCTGGGCATGTTCGGCACGGCGGTGTCCTCGCTCGTGGCGGTGATGACCTACGCGGGGCAGAAATCCGCAGCGCTGCGGGCGCGCCGCGCCGTGCTGCTGCCCGCGCTGGCGCTGCTCGCCTTCGCGGGGAGCCTGTTCGGCTTCGGCGACCTTATCGGCGTGGTCTATCCCGTGTACGGCTACTTCGGCGCGGCCGCGATGCTGCTTGTGCTGGAGCACGCCTACCGCGTCAGAAGGCGCTCACGCCATTCCATCAGCGCGCAAGCGCGCTGACTTCATATCCGCTCCCGCCTTCTTCCTTTCAAATCCGAAACTCGGTTTCGGATTTGGTTATAGGACGACAGCTTCCCCCGGTGGGGGAAGCCTTTGTCTGGGCGCGTTCCGCATCCCGCATCCCCCAGACGCAGGCTTGACCTTGCACTGTCATTCTGACGCGGCGGTGCGGTTTTTTTGCATTGCGCATTGACCCCGGCGCAGCAAGCTGATACAATGTGAGCAACAAAATTTTGGTTCCGGAGGGACATGCTATGAGATCTGCAAAAAAGCTGTTGTGCCTGCTGCTTGCAGCCGTGCTGCTGCTGGCGCTGGACGCGCCCGCGCTGGCTGCGGGCGACGTGCCTGTGGACGCCGCGCAGTTTCCGGACGAGACGTTCCGCGCGTTCGTCGCCAAGGAGTGCGACACGGACGGGGACAGCAAGCTCTCCGCGGCGGAGATCGCCGCCGTGCAGAGTCTCGACCTGCCGCAGCGCGGCATCGCCGACCTGACCGGCGTGCAGGTGTTCACCGCGCTTGATGAGCTGCTGTGCTATGAAAACCCGCTCACGTCGCTGGACGTGTCCGGCATGACGAAGCTGAAAACGCTCGACTGCTCCGGCTGCGGAAGCCTGACGGCGCTGAACGCCGCCGGCTGCACCGCGCTCACAGCGCTCGATTGCCCGAGCTGCGCGCTCTCCGCGCTCAACCTCACCGGCTGCACTGCGCTGCAGGAGCTGGAGTGCTCCTATAACGAGCTGGCGGCGCTCGACCTCTCCGATTGCGCAAAGCTCATCTACTGCGCGTGCAGCGGAAACCGCCTCACGGCGCTCGACCTCGGCGGGCACAGCGCGCTGCGCATTCTGATCTGCAGTGAAAACGCGCTCTCCGCCCTCGACCTCACCGGCTGCACCGCGCTGACCGATCTGGACTGCAGCAACAACTGCCTGGCGGCGCTCGACCTCTCCGGCTGCACCGCGCTGCAGACGTCCACCGTCGGCAGCAGCGACAAGGCGGAAAACCCCGCGCTGAGCACGCAGTATCTGCCGGAGCAGGCCGTCATGCGCACCGACAGCGGCTGCACGGTCGATTTCACCGCCATCGTGGGCGCGGACAATCTCGGCCGCGTGAAGCTCGTGACGGGCGCAAAATCGTACAGCGCGACGACGGGGCTGGCCGAGTTTGACCGCGTGCCGGACTATTTTTCCTACGAATACGACACGGGCCGCAGCGGCATCCCCACCATGCGCGTCGCGTTCGAATCGGAGGCCGTGTCCTTCGCCGTGGCGCTCGACGCGGCGCACTTCCCTGACGCGGCGTTCCTCGATTTTCTCTCCGAAGCCTGCGACCGCAACGGCAACGGCGCGCTCTCCGCGCTGGAGCTGCTGCGCACCGATACGCTCGACTGCAGCGGGCTGGGGATTGCCGATCTGACCGGCATCGGCCATTTCACGGCGCTGACCGCGCTCAACTGCGAGAACAACCGGCTCACGGCGCTCGACCTCTCCGCCAACACGAATCTCGCGTTGCTCCGCTGCGACGGCAACGCCCTGAAAACGCTCGACCTGACCGCAAACCGGCAGCTCTCCCTCGCGGCGGACACGGGCTTTGAACAGCACCCCGACGAGACCTGCGTACTCGCACACGGCGCGAACGGCACCGGTACGCTCGACCTGACCGCGCTGGTCGGCAGGGACAATCTCAAAAACGTGCTCGCCGTCGAGGGCGCGGCGTACGACCCGGACACCGGCGTCGCTACGTTCACCGCGCCGTGCAGCGAGGTGCGCTATACTTACGGCACCGGCAGCAAGGCCGTGACGCTCACTGTCCGCCTGAACGCGGACAGCAGCGCCGTGCGCGCCTCCGTCTACACGGACGTTCCCGGCGGCCAGTGGTACTTCGACGCGGTGCACTACGCGTATGACCACGCGCTCATGGAGGGCATGGGCGAGGGCGAGTTCGCCCCCGGTCTGCCGATGACCCGCGCCATGCTCGTCACCGTGCTCTACCGCATGGCGGGCGAGCCGGCGGTCACAGGCGGCCACCCGTTCACCGACGTGCCGGACGGCCAGTGGTACTCCGACGCCGTCGCGTGGGCGTATCAGCAGGGGATCGTCAACGGCATGACGGCCACGACCTTCTGCCCGACGCTCGACATTACGCGCGAGCAGACCGCCACCATCCTCATGCGCGATACCGCCAAGTCCGGCGGCGACGTGTCGGCCCGCGCGCCGCTCTCCGCCTTCCCGGACGCGGAGAGCGTCTCCGGCTATGCGCTGGAGGCCATGCAGTGGGCCGTGTCCGCAAAGGTCATCAACGGCGTGGCCTCTGACGGCGTGAACTACCTCCGTCCGGGCGAAAACGCCACCCGCGCCCAGATCGCCACGCTGCTGCAGAACTATCTGGAAAACGTCGCATAAAGCGCTTGCAGCCGGTACGGAAACGGTGTATACTGGCGTAAACGATTCAAAAATTAAAAGTAATCTGGAGGTTCCGGCATGGACACGAAATTCTGGGGCATTTTCCTCATCGTCATCGGCATCATCGGTATCATCACCGGCTCGATCAAGGGCACGCTCTTGGATTCCGTGCCGATGTTCGTCGGCTATCTGCTGCCGGGGCTGATCGGCATTCTGCTGATCGTCCTGAACAAGACCGGCGGCAAGCGCAAAAAGTAAGATCAAAAACAGCGAACCCCCGCACGGATGTGCGGGGGTTCGCTCAGCTTGTCAAAAAACCTCGTAGCGTTTCGCCGCCGGGCGCGATGCGTTACGCACCCCGCATCCCCCAGCCGCAAGCTTGATTTGCGGCTGGGAAAGGAAGAATGACAGTGCCGGTCAATCCCGTACCGCAAGCGGTACGGGATAACCTTGCGCTGCCATTCTGACGCGATCAGCAGGCGAAGACCTCGGCGACCTGGCCGGTCGTGAGGTCGCGGCAATACACTTCGGCGCTGGTGCGCGTATAGCTGGTGCGCCAGCCAACGTCGTTTGCCGCGTCGTGCGTGCCGCGCAGGATGCGGAAGAACACCAGACTGCCCACGATGTTCACCTGATCGACGAGGTAGAGCGTCTCCTCGCCGCAGCCGTATTTGCCGTCATAGCCGGCGAGATCCTTCGCCGTGAACAGCACCGTCGGCGTGCCGGTCTCATCGGAATAGACGCCGCCCTCGGCGGTGCGGCTGTCCACATACGGCGTGTCGATGGGCGAGGCAAAGGCCGCCTTCTCCTCCTCGCCGGTGGTCACGTTGCGGCAGACGGCGCTCTCCCCCGCGTCCGGCACGTAATAGAGATAATCCGTGCCGCCGCGGCGGGAGACGTAGAACCCCTCCTGCGCCGTACCGGCGATCTTCGTCAGACCGGAGCCGTCGGCCCCGACGCGCAGGATGCCGCCGCCCTGAAAGGCGTGCGCCGTGCCGGCGTAGGCGCCGTAGCTGAAATACACGTTGTCGCCAACCGCCTGCATGCACACGACGGTAGCGGCGGTGTCGGCCGGGTAGCCATAGAGATCCGGCTCCGTGCGCGCAAGCTCGCGCGTGTCCGAGCCGTCGGTGCGCACGCTCTGAAACAGCAGCGCGCCCTTGCGCGCGCCGTCGTCTTCCGCGTCGGCGCTGCTGTAATACACGCGGCCGCCGGCCAGACCCGCGTAGGTCACGCCGGATGCGAGCGTGACCGTCTGCCCGTCGGCGCAGCGGACGCTCACAACGTCCGTGCCGCTCTGGCAGATCAGGCGTCCGCCCGCCTCGTCCGCCGCGAGGATGCAGCCGTCGAGCAGCTCGGTGCGGTTTTCGCCCGTCATGTCCACGGAATAGACCTTGCCGTCCGCGTACTCGCTCGTCTGCAGGTAGAACCGGCCGCCCAAAATGGCGATGACGCCGGCGCCGGTGTCAGAAAAGAGCGCTTCCGTGCTCCCGTCCGTATGGCGGACCATCATCTGCTTCTCCGCGCCGGGCACGGCGGCGAACTGGCCAAACATGCCGGACGCCTCCACGTCCGCAGCGTCATACTGGCGGTAATACACATCGCCGTCCAGTCCGACGTACAGACTGCAGTTGTTGCGCGCTTCAGCCGTCTGCTCCGGCGCGGAGGACGGCGTGGGCGCAGCCGTCGGTTCCGGCGCGCCGGCGGTCTTTTTGCCGCAGGCGCACAGGCTCAGCAGCAGTACGGCCGCAAGCAGAAAGGAAATGGTTCGCTTCATAGGAATCCCTCCCGGATTGAAATCGGTGCCGCTCCTTTGGACGAGCGCCGCGCCGCTTTGTTCCGTGGATTTTTACGCGGCGGCGCGGAAAAAGATGTCCGCCGCCGGGAACTTTTCCCGACGGCGGGCGTATACATCGAATAAGTATCGGCGGAATCAGACTTCCGGCCACTTCTTGACGGCGGGCGGATTCGTGCGCGCGACCGCCCAGTCGATGACGGCCTGTACGCCGTCCCACGTTGCGGGCTCGCCCTTGCCGGTCTCGGCCATCTTCAGGCAGGCCTGCTCCGCCGGCGTCAGCGAAGTCTTGGCGGCCTTCGCGTTCAGCCGCTTGGCGATATCCTTGGTCTTGATCTTCATGATGAGCTTGAGCGGCAGCGGCAGACCGGCGAGATGAAAGCGCCCCTGCAGGGAGAAAACCTGCACGTCTGCGGCGAGGCCGTTCTTCTCGCGGCATGCGTCCTCCGCGCCCGCATTGTCGGCCATGCCGACCTGCACGACGGCTCTCACATCATAGCCCTGCAGCGCCTTTTCCAGACCCACGACCTTACCGGCAAACAGCCAGCCGACGTAGATCACTTCACGGCCCTTGGGCGTATAGACCTTCTTCGCGTCAAACGCCGGGATATGAAGCGCCGCAGACAGCTTCTCCGCATACTGTTTGCAGGAACCGGTGGTGGAACTATAGATAATCGCAGAAATCATCACAGAAACCCCTTTCATTTCTATGACAGCCCGATGCTGCCATATTTGCTGATGTTACCATCATATCCCGAACATGGACGCTTGTCAATCAGCAAATTGTGAATTTTCAGGCAGTATGGTAGATTTGTCCGGATTTTTCCCCGTTTTGTTGTGAAGGTTGCCGGAGAAAGCAGCGCAAGGTTCCCTCTTGCGCCCGGCGGCGGCATCCAGTATAATGATTCTGTATAAATGCTTGAAATGCTTTGAAACACGCTGAAATTCTGCCGAATCGGAAGGCGGTGCAACTTTTTTTATGACAGACGAAACCAACAATTACCCGGAATTCAACGGCTGGCAGGCCGTGCATTCGCTCGGCAGCGGCTCCTGCGGCGAGACGTTCGAGATCTGCCGGGACGACGGCTTCGGTCTCGCCGAGCACGGGGCGCTGAAGGTGCTGCACGTGACGTGCGAGCCGGGTGCGGACGCGGATGCGCAGGCGCGAGCGCGCGGACAGGTGGAGGCGCTCGCCCGGCAGCTCCGGGCGCTCGACGCGCTCGGCGAGCACCGGAACATCCTCCCCTGCCGCGACCACGCCATCCGCACGCGCAGCGACGGCTCCGGCTGGGACGTGTACATCCGCTCGGAGCTGGCCACGCCGCTGGATACCTATCTGCGCACGCACACGTACGGCGAGGCCGACGTTGCGCGGCTCGGCGCGGGCGTGTGCAGCGCGCTGGAGGCCTGCCGCAGCCGCGGTCTCATCCACGGCGACATCAAGCCGCAGAACATCTTCGTCAGCGGCGGCAACTTTGAGGACGCGCTGGACTTCCGGCTCGGCGACTTCGGCATGGCGCCGTTCGCCGCGTCCGACGTGACGAACGATTTTGCCGCGCCCGAGGTGCTGTGCGGCGAGCCGTGCTCGGCGGAGACCGACCTCTACTCGCTCGGCATGGTGCTTTACTGGATGCTCAACGAGCGGCGCATCCCGTTCGTGCCGCTGCCGCCCGCGGGCGTGAGCGGCTCCGATCTCGCCATCGCGCGGGATATGCGCCTGCGCGGCGACCCGCTGCCGCCCCCAGTACACGGGAGCCCGGCGCTGCAGGCCGTCGTGATGCGCGCGGTGGCCGACCATCCGGCGGACCGCTTTGCCTCCCCGGCGGAGTTTCGCGCGGCGCTGCTCGCCGCCGTCCGGCGGGCCGAGCCGAGAACCGCGCCTGCCCCAGCGCCGGCGCCGTCTCCCGTCATGACGGAAGAAGAGGCGGAGGAAACGCGCGCGAAAAAACGCAAAAAGCCGATGATCATCGCCGGGGCGATCGTGGTCGCCGCGCTGGTCATCCTCATCATCGCCATGGCGCTGCCGCACGGCGGCGGCGTGGGCGAGATTACGCTCGACCACAAGACGGCGGAGATCGCGCCGGGCGACACCCTGCAGCTCACCGCCACGGTGACGGACGCCGACGGCACGGAGCTGACCGACGCGGACGTGGAGTGGAGCAGCTCCAGCAGCGCCGTCGCCACCGTGAAGGACGGTCTCGTGACCGCTGTGGACGAGGGTAAGGCGAAAATCACGGCCAAGGCGGGCAAGCTCACCGCCGAGTGCACCGTCACCGTGACGGAGGACGCCATTGAGATCACGGCCATCCAGCTCAGCCAGAACACCGCGCAGATGCGCCCCGGCGATACGCTCACACTCCAGGCGAAGCTCTCGCCGGCGAATGCGCCGGAGGATGAAATCTCCTGGACCAGCAGCAACCCGCGCGTTGCCACGGTGAAAAAGGGCGTCGTCACCGCCGTGGACGCGGGCACGGCCACGATCACCGTCTCCGCGGGCGACAAGACCGCCGAATGCGCCGTCACCGTGCAGGCCGCGTCCGAGATCTCTGGCGTCGCGTGCGGCACGCCGTCCATCACGCTGAACATCGTCGGCGGCAGCAGCGCCGCCGTGTTCACCGTGACCGGCACCGGGCTGGACGACTGCGCCGCGACCGTCAAGGCCTACGCGCTCGACAGCAGCGTCGTGCAGGTCGGCTCCGCGCAGCGCGCCGCCGGCAGCACGACCGACACCTATACCGTCTCCGTCACCGCGCTGCGCGAGGGCAGCACCACCGTCATCTTCCAGATCACGGACCCCAGCGACACCACGTACTCCGCCACCTGCGCCGTGCAGGTGATCCTCTCCGCCGCGCCGCCGCAGGAGACGGACGAGGCCGCCGAGATCGGCTGACAAACGCTTCGCTGGTTTGTCCTGCGGGCAACGCGCAGGACGGGCTTGCAATGGATGCAGAAGCTGGTGTATAATCCAAGCAATCATTTTTCACGATTTGGAGCAGGATAACATGAACGAAAACGTCACGAAATTTTTTGAGCGCTATGAAGCCGACGCCGCGCTGCGCGACAAGGTCGCGGCAGCGGAGGCCGCCTATCCCGGCAGTCTGGAGATCCGGAAAGCCGTTGCGGAGGAGGTGCTTCTCCCGATCGCGGCGGAGATCGGGCTTCCCTTCACGATCGACGACCTGCGCGCCTACGAGACGAAGCGGAAGTTCCACCAGTCCGACGCGGAAAACGCGCCGGAGGACAGCTACCGCTACTGGCTGCTCGGCTACGGCTGGGAAAGCAATGAAGCGCAGCTCTGCGGCGATCACGACTGACTGGTACCGCGAAAAAAACACGCGCCCTGCCGGGCGCGTGTTTTTTTGTGGGTGCGCGATGCGTGCGGGGTTGGTTCAACGCCGCAAGGTACACTGTGCACCCGCCCAAGGCTTCCCCCTCTGGGGGGGGGGAGCTGTCGTCCTATAACCAAATCCGAAACTCGGTTTCGGTTTTGAAAGGACGAGCAGCAAAGCGAACGAGTCCGCGTGTTTACACGGGGGCGGCGTCAGAAGCCGCTCGCTGCGCTCCGTTTCTGCGGCAAGCGCGAAAACTGCGCATCTGCTCCCGCCTTCTTCCTGATCCTCCGGAATCGCTACGCT
>SFFE01000009.1 GCA_004556965.1 Clostridiales bacterium
GACACCGATGGAATTTCGGTGCCAGTATGTTGCTTAAAATTTCATATCCCTGCATAGGGGGGCTTTTTGTGCTGTCCGCACAAATTGGTGCGGTTCACATTCTGCTTTGCCGTGTGGGGTTTTTTATGCGAATTTCGCAATTTTTTCAGCATCGGGATTTCCATTTGCATTTCCTTATGCTATACTGAGCATATATCAAGCGCATTTGCGCCCGCGCGGTGCAATCCCTTGCAAAAAAATCATTCACAGTCAGGAGGTATGACATGGAACAGAAATTTTACATCTGCGAGCATTGCGGCAACATCATCGCCATGGTCAAAAACAGTGGGGTCCCCGTCATGTGCTGCGGTCAGAAAATGACCGAGATCATCCCCGGCACGACCGACGCATCTCTGGAGAAGCATGTGCCTGTTTATCAGGTGGAAGGCAACACCGTCACCGTTACCGTCGGCGCCGTCGAGCATCCCATGCTCCCGGAGCACTACATTGAGTGGGTCTCTCTGCAGACCAAGCAGGGCAACCAGCGCAAGGCCCTGAAGCCCGGCGAAGCGCCCAAGGTCTGCTTCTCCATCTGCGAGGGCGACGAGGTCGAAGCCGTCTACGCCTACTGCAACCTGCACAGTCTCTGGAAAGCGTAACGCGCTTTGTGTCAAAAAATCAAAACCACGCATTTCAATGAAATGCGTGGTTTTGATTTTTTATTTTCCGCTGTCGCCGTAGTTGGACAGGACGCGTGCGGAGGG
The DNA here is from genome assembly GCA_004556965.1 of Clostridiales bacterium. Taxonomy (GTDB): domain Bacteria; phylum Bacillota; class Clostridia; order Oscillospirales; family Oscillospiraceae; genus CAG-103. The sequence continues at coordinate 744 of SFFE01000009.1, forward strand.
GTCGTTGACATCGCAGCCCTCCCATGATTTGTTGGGCATCCAGAAATCCACGACCATCTCGGCCTGGCCGGGGTAACACTGCTCAAACAGCTCGCGGTACAGGAGCGATTCCTTCGTGAACGGGCGGGCAAAGTCGTACTTCGCCGACAGCGTTTCGAATTCCTCGTCCGTGTACTTCCGCTCAGCGTAAGCCTTGAGGTCGTTGACCATGGAATGGCCCACCGCGTCGCTGAACGCAGCCTTCTCGCGCATGAGGATGCCGTAAGGCAGGTAGTCGCCCTCGAACGCATGGCGCAGGAGGTATTTGCCCTTGCCGTAGGTGTTCAGCTTTTTCTCCGGGTCGATGGACATGACGTACTCGACGAAGTCCAGATCGCCGAACGGTACGCGCGCTTCGAGCGAGTTGACGGAAATGCAGCGGTCGGCACGCAGCACATCGTACATATGCAGCTCGCGGATGCGCTTGGCAGCCTCCTGCTGGAACGCTTCGGCAGACGGCGCAAAGTCCGTGTACTTATAGCCGAACAGCTCGTCGGAGATCTCGCCGGTCATGAGCACGCGGATATCCGTCGTCTCGTGGATGGCCTTGCAGACGAGGTACATGCCGATGCTCGCGCGGATGGTGGTGATGTCGTACGTGCCGAGCAGCGCCACGACCTCCGGAAGCGCCTGAAGCACGTCGTCCTCAGTGATAATGACCTCGGTGTGGTCGCTGTGCAGATAATCCGCAACCTCGCGGGCGTATTTGAGGTCGATGGCGTCCGTGCTCATGCCGATGGCGAAGGTGCGGATGGGCTTTTTCAGAAGCTTTGCGGAGATGGCGCAGACCAGGCTGCTGTCCAGACCGCCGGAGAGCAGAAAACCGAGCGGCGCGTCCGCGTCCAGACGCTTCTCAACGCCCGCGATGAGCTTTTCACGAATGTTTTTGCAGACCGTTTCCAGATCGTCGTAGCAGACGGCCTTGACCTCGGTCATGTCGCGATAGCAGACGAACTTGCCGTCCGCGTAATAATGTCCGGGAGGAAACGGCATCACTTTGTCCACCAGCCCGACGAGGTTTTTCGCCTCGCTGGCGAAGACGATTGCGCCGTCGGCGTCGTAGCCGTAGTACAGCGGACGGATGCCGATGGGGTCGCGCGCGGCGACGAGGTCTTTGCGCTGCGCGTCGTAGATCACGAGCGCATACTCCGCGTCGAGTTTCCGGAACAGGTCGAGTCCGTATTTTTCATACAGCGGCAGCAAAATCTCGCAGTCGGACTCGCTCTTGAGCGTGACGCCTTCCTGCAAAAGCGCGTCGCGGATGGGACGGAAGCCATAGATCTCGCCGTTGCACACCAAGGCGTTTTCGCCGTACGTGAACGGCTGCATGCCCTCCGGGTGCAGTCCCATGATGGCAAGGCGGTGGAAGCCGAGCGTCGCGCCGCCGATTTTCAGCATCTGCGTGCAGTCCGGCCCGCGGGAGATCGTCTTGTCAAAGCCCGCTCTGAGCGCCTCATCCGAAATGGCGCTGCCGATGTAACCTAGAATCGAACACATGTTTTTTACCTCCAAAGAAATGAAAATGCGCAGCTACATCCAACAATAGGACGAGTAGCTGCGCATCGTGGTGCCACCTATTTTACTTCTCACGGGTTCTGACAAACCGCACCGGGATAACGTTCGGCACACGGCGCACCTACTGGGGCGGCAAAACCGCCGGTTCAGATTGCAGCTCGGAAGTGTTCTTCGCACAGGCTCTGTTATGCGGCTCACACCGTCCCGCACTCGCTGGGAAGGAACTCCTGTGTTACTTTTCTTCGTCAATGCTTTTGGGGAGAACTCAGTTTTTCGGGGATTTGCTGTTTATTTCACGCTGAAGAGCAGATCGCCGTAGGACGGGAACGGCCAGACGGACGACGGGGTCATCGTCTCCAACTGGTCGACCGAGATGCGGAGCTCCGCCATCGCGGTGAAAACATGGTCGCGGTAGTAATCTGCAAGCGCCTGACTGCCGGAAACAGACTTCGCTCCAAAGAGCGCCGCATCCAGTTTCTTGGTCTTGCGGAAGGCGTCGGACAGCAGTCCGGACATTTCGGCGATCTGCTCCTGTTCAAAAGAACAGTCCGCCGCCGTGGTGAGCTGATGCACAGCCAGCGCCGTATCGCTCAGCTCGTGGATATAGCCGCTCACAGCCGGGAGAATGTCGCGCCGCGCCATATCGAGCATGGTCAGCGCTTCGATATTCAACACCTTGCAGTAATTCTCCAGATGAATTTCGTAACGCGCCTCCATCTCGGTCCGAGTGTAGACACGGTGCTTCGTGAACAGGGCGACGTTTTTCTCGGCCAAATAGTACGGCAGACACTCCGGCGTGGTGCGCAGATTCAGCAAGCCGCGCTTTTCCGCCTCGGTGATCCACGCATCGTCATAGCCGTTGCCGTTGAAGATGATGCGTTTGTGCGCGTGAATGGTCTTGCGGATGAGCGACTGCAGGTCGGCTTCAAAGTCCGTGCTGCCCTCCAGCACGTCGGCAAACTGGCAGAGGCTCTCGGCCACGGCGGTATTCAGCACGACGTTGATGCCGGAAATGGAAGCGGATGAACCGGGCATGCGGAACTCAAACTTGTTGCCGGTAAAGGCAAACGGCGACGTGCGGTTGCGGTCCGTGGTGTCGCGCGCAAAGCGCGGCAGCGCGTGCACGCCGATCTTCAGCAGCTCTTTTTCATGGCCGGCGTAATCCGTATCGTTCTCCAGCGCTTCGAGGATCTCCTCCAGCTCCGTGCCGACGTACATGGAAACGATGGCCGGCGGCGCTTCGTTCGCGCCCAAACGGTGGTCGTTCGCGGCGGAGGCTACGCTGATGCGCAGCATATCCTGATAATCGTCCACGGCCTGAATGACCGCGCAGAGGAACAGCAAAAACTGGGCGTTCTCCGCCGGGGTCTCGCCCGGCTCCAGAAGGTTCACGCCGGTATTCGTGCTCAGCGACCAGTTGTTGTGCTTGCCGCTGCCGTTCACGCCGGCAAACGGCTTTTCATGCAGCAGACAGACCATCCCGTGGCGGGAGGCGACCTTCTGCATCGTCTCCATCGTGAGCTGGTTGTGGTCGGCCGCAATGTTTCCGGTCGTAAAGACCGGCGCCAGCTCATGCTGCGCGGGCGCAACCTCGTTGTGCTCGGTCTTGGCCAGCACGCCGACCTTCCAAAGCTCCTGATCCAGCTCCTTCATAAACGCAGCGACGCGGGGCTTGATGCTGCCGAAATAATGGTCGTCCAGCTCCTGCCCCTTCGGCGGCTTTGCGCCGAAGAGCGTGCGCCCGGTATAGATCAAATCCCTGCGCTTGTTATAAACGCTCTTGTCGATGAGGAAATATTCCTGCTCCGGGCCGACCGTGGTGCGCACGGAAGCGACGTCCGTATGCCCAAACAGCCGCAGAACGCGCAGCGCCTGCCGGTTCAGCGCCTCCATGCTGCGCAGCAGCGGGGTCTTTTTATCCAGCGCCTCGCCGCCGTAGGAGCAAAACGCCGTCGGAATGCAGAGCACACCGTCCTTGATAAAGGCGTAGGAGGTCGGATCCCACGCGGTGTAGCCGCGCGCCTCAAATGTGGCACGCAGGCCGCCAGACGGAAAGCTGGATGCGTCCGGCTCGCCACGGACGAGCTCCTTGCCCGAAAACTCCATAATGACCTGACCGTTGTCCATCGGGGAAATGAAGCTGTCGTGCTTCTCCGCTGTGATGCCGGTCATGGGCTGGAACCAGTGCGTAAAATGCGTCGCGCCCTTTTCGATCGCCCAATCCTTCATGGCATTGGCCACAATGCGCGCGGCTTCGTCGTCGAGGCGCTTTCCGTTCTGGATCGTGTTGCGAACCTGCTTGTAGGTCTCCTTCGGCAGACGTTCCTTCATCACCGAATCGCTAAACACCATCGAGCCGAAAATATCCGATACCTTCTCCATTCCGAAAAACTCCTTCTCAAACGAAAAAAGCGGCACTGATGCTCAGAGCTTTCCCATCTCTGCGACGCCATTGCCGTTTCAATGATGGAAATATACTCTCCTTCCCTTGAAATGTCAAGGTGTTTTTTTCACAAATTCCGAGCCGCTTTGCGCCCTTTGTCCGCCGCATCTGAACAAACGTGCAAAACACTACATTTTGTGCTTGACAGCGTTCAAGAAGCTGGTGTATAGTAAATATGTATTGAATTGGTGTTTATTTGCCATTTGCCGCAACCGGATATTTGCTTTTCGTGAGAGCTGGCGTTCGCGATGACTAGGGGGAAAGTGCCCCTTATCGGCATCGGAGAACGTCTCTTTTTTTGTGCAGAGCATAAATTGCAGGCGGCGGGCGGACGCATGAAGCGGCGCGCCGCGGCTGAAACTATAGAGGAGCGTGGGACGCAATGACAAAGTATATTTTCGTAACCGGCGGCGTCGTATCCGGACTCGGCAAAGGCATCACGGCCGCCTCCCTCGGCAGACTGCTCAAGGCGCGCGGCCTGAAGGTCGCCGCACAGAAGCTCGACCCTTATATTAATGTAGACCCCGGCACCATGAGCCCGTATCAGCACGGCGAGGTGTACGTCACGGAGGACGGCGCGGAAACCGACCTCGACCTCGGCCACTACGAGCGCTTCATCGACGAGGATCTGAACAAATTCTCCAACCTCACGACCGGAAAGGTCTACTGGAACGTACTCAACAAGGAACGCCGCGGCGAATATCTGGGCGAGACCGTGCAGGTCATCCCGCACATCACCAACGAGATCAAGGATTTCATCTACAGCGTCGGTCAGAAAACGAACGCAGACGTCGTCATCTCCGAGATCGGCGGCACCACCGGCGACATCGAGAGCCAGCCGTTTCTGGAAGCCATCCGGCAGGTCGGGCTGGAGGTCGGGCGCGAAAACTCGCTCTACATCCACGTGACGCTCGTCCCCTACCTGCACGGCAGCGAGGAGCACAAGACCAAGCCCACGCAGCACTCCGTCAAGGAGCTGCAGGGCATGGGCATCGCGCCGAACATCATCGTGCTGCGCTGCGACGAACCGCTGGAGGAGTCCATCTTCCGCAAGATCTCCATGTTCTGCAACGTCAAGCCCGACTGCGTCATCCAGAACATGACCCTGCCCGTGCTGTACGAAGCGCCGATCATGCTGGAAAAGAGCAAGTTCTCCGAGATCGTCTGCCGCGAGCTGCACATTGACGCGCCGCAGCCGGATCTGACCGAGTGGAACGCCATGCTGGAGAGCATCCGCAACCGCTCGCGCAAGGTGACGATCGGCTTAGTCGGAAAATACGTCCAGCTGCACGACGCCTACCTCTCCGTGGCCGAAGCGCTGCGGCACGCAGGCTATGTTTACGGCGCGCGCGTGGACATTCAGTGGATCGACAGTGAGAATATCACGATGGAGAACGTCTCCGAAATCCTCGGAAGCTGCGACGGCATTCTCGTCCCCGGCGGCTTCGGCAACCGCGGCATCGAGGGTAAGATCGCCGCCGCGCACTATGCCAGAACGAACAACATCCCCTATCTCGGCATCTGTCTCGGCATGCAGACCGCCGTGATCGAGTTTGCGCGCAACGTCTGCGGTCTGACGGACGCGAACTCCGGCGAGTTCGACGAAGGGTCGCTGCACAAGGTCATCGACTTCATGCCCGACCAGAACGCCCAGATCAACAAAGGCGGCACGCTCCGGCTCGGCGCGTATCCCTGCTGCATCAAGCCCGACACCCAGATGGAAGCCTGCTACGGCGCGGCGGAGATCTCCGAGCGGCACCGCCACCGCTACGAATTCAACAACGATTACCGGGAGATCCTGCAGCAGCACGGTCTCGTGCTCAGCGGCGTCTCCCCCGACGGCCGCATCGTTGAGACCGTCGAGGTTCCCGAAAACGATTTTTACATCGGTGTTCAGTATCACCCCGAATTCAAGAGCCGCCCGAACAAGGCACACCCTCTGTTCACGGGTCTGATCGCAGCAGCGCTGAACCGCGCGGAAAGGAATTGACGCACCATGCACAACACCTACGACAGCCCGCTCTGCACCCGCTATGCCGGGCGCGCCATGCAGCAAATTTTCTCCGACGATAACAAGTTCACCACGTGGCGCAAACTCTGGATCGCGCTCGCCGAAAGCGAGCAGGAGCTGGGGCTTCCCATCACAGACGCGCAGATCGAGCAGCTCAAGGCGCACGTTTCGGACATCGACTACGAATTTGCCGCCGCGCGCGAGCACGAGGTGCGCCACGACGTGATGGCGCACGTGCTGACCTACGGCGAATGCTGTCCGGATGCAAAGCCGATTCTGCACCTCGGCGCGACGTCCTGCTACGTGGGCGACAACACGGACGTCATCCTCATGCGCGAGGCGCTGCAGCAGGTGCGGCGGATGCTCGTGAACGTGCTGGCCGCGCTCGCCGACTTTGCCGAGACGCACAAGGCGCAGCCCACGCTTGCGTACACGCACTTTCAGGCCGCGCAGCCGACCACCATCGGCAAGCGCGCCACACTCTGGATGCAGGATATCCTGATGGATCTGGAGCAGCTGGAATTCCAGCTCGACCACCTGAAGCTCCTCGGCTGCAAGGGCACCACCGGCACCGGCGCGAGCTTCCTTACGCTGTTTGACGGCGACGAGGAAAAGGTCGTGCAGCTAGAAGAAAAGATCTGCAAGAAGATGGGTTTCGATTCCGCCTACGCCGTCAGCGGCCAGACCTACTCCCGCAAAGTGGATTTTCAGGTGCTGCAGGTGCTGTGCGGCGTCGCGCAGAGCGCTGCGAAGTTCTCCAACGACATCCGGCTGCTGTCCCACCTCAAGGTTGTGGACGAGCCGTTTGAGAGCGGTCAGATCGGCTCCTCCGCCATGGCCTACAAGCGCAACCCCATGCGCAGCGAGCGCATTGCCGCCCTCGCCCGCTATGTGATCTGCGACCTGCAGAACGCTTCGATCACCGCGTCCGCCCAGTGGTTTGAGCGCACGCTGGACGATTCGGCCAACCGCCGCATCAGCATTCCGGAAGCGTTTCTCGCCACCGACGCGATTCTGAACCTGTACCTGAACATCGTGCGCGGCATGACCGTCTATCCCAAGATGGCGGAAAAGCTGCTGAACGACGAGCTGCCCTTCATGGCGACGGAGAACATTCTCATGTACTGTGTCAAGGAAAAGGGCGGCGATCGGCAGGCGCTGCACGAGGCCATCCGGCAGCACTCCGTTGCGGCCGCGAAGCAGGTGAAGCTCAGCGGCGCGAAAAACGACCTGCTCGACCGCATCCTCGCCGATCCCGTGTTCGGTCTCACGGCGGAGGAGCTTGCACCGCTGATTGACCCCGCGAAGTTCACCGGCATGGCCGTGAGCCAGACGGACACATTCCTGCGCACGCAGGCGGCGCCGGTGCTGGAAAAATACCGTGATCTGCTCGGATGTGAGGCATCCGTATCCGTTTAATTCATTGGGAGGTTCTCTGCTATGTTAACATCCATCGTAGGCATCAACTGGGGCGACGAGGGCAAGGGCCGCATGGTCGATCTCCTGTCGCAGAAATACGACGTTGTCGTGCGCTATCAGGGCGGCAACAACGCCGGGCACACCGTCATCAACGACAAGGGCAAGTTCGTGCTGAATCTCCTCCCGTCCGGCATTCTGCGCGACGAGACCGTCAACGTCATGGGTCCCGGCATGGTCATCGACACCGAGCACCTGTTCCACGAGATTGGGCGTCTGCGCGACGGCGGCATTACCGTCACGCCGGAGCACCTGAAGATCAGCGACAAGGCTGTGATCTGCATGCCGTACCACAAGCTGCTCGACTGCCTGGAGGAAGACCGGCTCGCGGACAAGAAGTTCGGCTCCACCCGCCGCGGCATCTCCCCTGCATATTCCGATAAATACATGAAAAAGGCGCTGCGCATGGGCGACCTCATGCACCGCGACGCGCTCAAGGCGCGTCTGGCCGATATTCTGGAATGGAAAAACCTCTTTGTTGTGAACGGTTACCACAATGACCCCATCGACCTCGACGAGATGATGGCGTGGATCGACACCTACGCCATGCCGTTCAAGGACTATGTGTGCGACACGACGAAGTATCTGCACGATGCGATCGAGGACAACAAGTCCGTCCTGTTTGAAGCACAGCTCGGCGCGCTGCGTGACATTGACTTCGGCATCTACCCCTACACCTCCGGCTCGTCCACCATCGCGGCCTACGCAACCATCGGCTCCGGCATCCCCGGTGCGCGGCTGGACAACGTCATTGGCATCATGAAAGCGTACTCGAGCTGCGTCGGCGAAGGCCCATTCACGTGCGAGCTGTTCGGTGCGGAGGGCGATGCGCTGCGCGAGGCCGGCGGCGAGTATGGCGCTGCGACCGGCCGTCCCCGCCGCGTCGGCGGGTTCGATGTGGTCGCCTCCTGCTACGGCGTGGCCATGCAGGGCTGTTCCAGCATCGCGCTCACGAAGCTGGACGTTCTGTCCTACATGGACAAGATCCCCGTCTGCGTCGCGTATGAGATTGACGGCAAGCGCGTGGACGAGTTCCCCATCGGCGTGGAGCTGGCCAAGGCCAAGCCCATTTACGAGTATCTCCCCGGTTTCCGGTGCGACATTTCCGGCTGCAAGACCGTGGAGTCCCTGCCGAAGGAAGCGCTCGACTACGTCAACTACCTGCAGGCCGCCGTCGGTTGCCGCATCAAGTACGTCTCCGTCGGCCCCGATAGAGACGCATATATCAAACTGTTCTGATCGAAAATCCGCAGGCCCGGCTTCGCAGCCGGGCCTTGTGTTGTCCTTGGCGCCATATATTTCATGATGTTCGTGATGATGTATCATTGTTCCGAATTCCGCCGCAAGCTTCGTCGTTTTCGCTATATCAACCACATAATTTTATAGGATCTTACAAATTATGTTTTGTTTTCATTTTTTTGAAAGAAAAGGATGGACATAACTTGTAAATACAGGTATTCTAAAGCCAGTACATCCCTGTTGGGATGCTCGGAGGTGATCGCAAGTAAAAAACAAACGCAGTTTCCGGAAGCTATCACAGAAGATGACAAACGAAAGCTGGAAATAAACAGACGTCAACCCAATGGCCGCAGCCGCCGCAAAGCGGCTGCGGCCGCCAGAAAGACGGAGAAACGCAATGAACGGATGGAAATTTACCTGGAAAAACATTCTGAACGCCAGAGGGCGCTATCTGATCCTGATTGCCGTCAGCGCCTGTCTGTTCGCCGCGCTTCTGGTTGCCGCCGGCGCCCTGACCGCCACCCTGCAAAGGGAGGCGGAGCTCCGGTTGGAATATGGCGCGACCGCCCGTGTCGGACTTGCCAAACGCAACTATTCCCCGAGCGATCCGGACTCCGATCTCTATACGCTGCTGTCCGAGGCGGACTATCGCGCGCTGGCGGACGACCCCTATGTGACTCAGGTTCAGATCAAGAGCTTCCTGTATTGCGCCAACATGGGTGACACGGCGCTGGAGCGCAACGGCAGCCCCAGCAGCCTGCGCAACTGGCACAGCTTCATCATCGGCTACAACATGGCAGAGCCGAACGTATTCACAAATTGCACGCAGGCGGACTTCAAGGAAGGGCGCTGCTTTTCCGACGGGACGGAGTGCGTCGTCTCCGATGTGACGGCGGCGCTCAACGCCCTGCAGGTAGGCGATGTGCTCCGCTTTGTCCATATGCCCACGGGCGCCGCGCTGGAGATGACGGTCGTCGGCATTGTCAGCAGCGCCAAAATGGAATCCCGATACGCCGACTCGCCCGCTCAGGAAGCCTATATCTTCACCGATATGTCCGGCCCCGCGGCTGCGTTCGGCAAGCTGCATCGGCAAAGCATAAATTTCAACAACACCGGCGTGGAGCCGTTTTCAGACGGGTACGATGTGGTTGTGTCGCTCGATTCACCCGAACATTTTTCGGATTATCAGGCGAAAATGCTCGACAAAACCATCGTCATCGACGGGCAGGAATACCGTTACATTGTCCACTATTACACGGGCGGTTACTGGGAGCTGTTTCACACGCTCCAGCCCATTGCGCAGCGCAGCTTGCTGATCGAGCTGCTGGTTGCCGTTTTGTTTGCGGCGCTTACGTTGACAGCGGCGGTGATTAACCTTCGCGCCAGAAAGCAGCAGTTTGGCATTCTGCTCTCCATGGGGATGCCCCGGCATGAAATTCTGCTCTCCTATTGTCTGGAGCAGGTTCTCGTGTTTCTGGCCAGCGTGCTGCTTGGCGCGCTGCTGGGGCTGTTAGCCGCTCCGGCGCTCGGCATATCCATTCCCGCCAAGGCGTTTGGCGCCGTCTGGTATTGTTTCGGTATTTTGGCGGTTGCGCTCGTCGTCATGGTCTGCACGATTCTCCGCTTCCGTCCCATCAAGCTTCTGCGCAATTGAGAGGAGCTGCCGATGTACTGGATGAAATACGCCGGAAAAAGCCTTCGCGGCAACTGGAAATCCTATCTGATCTTTGGGGTCTTTTTGACCATCGTGTTTGCCGCATGGAGCATCGTCTCCGTATTTTCCGAAAAAACGCAAGCCAGTCTGGAAGATCTCGAGCGGGAATACGGACAGTCATATGTCCTGCAGGACAACGGCGGCACATTGCTGACGAAGGAGCTCTACGAGCAGCTGCGCGACTGCCCCTATGTGGCGGACATTGAATACCGGAAATGCCAGCATTTCGTTTACCCCGCAAATCTCACGCTCGCGCGCAATGGCGCGGCGATCGTGCTGGACGATTTGCTGTTGGTCAACGGCTTTGCCGGCTTCCCGGAGGACACGCCGCTGGTCAGCGGCGTCCTTCCCGCGCAGCCGGATGAATGCGTCGTCGAGTCCAGCCAGCTTCCAGACTGCGCACTGGGCGATACCCTGTCGGTTGCAGATGAAGCGACACACACCGCGCAGACATATCGCGTGGTTGGCCTGCTCGATCAGGACACCTGCGAGACTTTGCTGGGAAGCGACGCGTTTTCCGGTGCGGTATTGTTCACAACGCTGGACGGCGCGCTGGCACTGGAAGCGTCCGGGCAAACGCGCACTGTCATATCCCCCGGCTTTACGCAGGGGCTTGACGCGCGTGTCATCCTGAACGATTACCATGACGGTGAAGCATTCCGTCAGTACGTGCAGGATCTGCGTTTAGAAGACCGATCTCTTTCGGCGCTGAACCCCAACGAGGCATATTCCAATGCCTTGAACCAGTTAGACGACATGATGAGAATGACCACGCTTTTGCAACGCGCGCTCATGGCAGCAGGTGTGCTCGCGGTTCTGTTGCTCGTTTTCGTTCGCACAAACCTACGGGCAAAAGAAATCTGCATTCTGGTCAGCATGGGTTTCGGATGCGGCCCATTTCTGGGCGCCGCCACGCTGGAGTATACTGCAACGGCTGGCGCGGCAATGCTGCTTGGATTGCTCGCCGGGCGCGTGACCGAAGTCGTGCAGGGCATTCCGCACACCGCGCAGGCTGGCTGGTATCTGCCCATTCTGCTGCTGCTTTGCTCGGTGCTATCCATCTGCACAGCCGCTTGGGCTTACAAGCACACGCCCATGCGCATTTTAAGGAGGCGCAACGAACATGATTGAACTGCAATCCGTGTCCTACGGTTATCAGCAGAAGCATGTGTACCACCCCATTCTGCAAGATTTATCTTATCAGTTTGATACCGGATCTTGTTACGCAATCAGCGGGCCATCCGGCTCCGGAAAAACCACACTGCTCTCTCTTCTATCGGGCTTCGACCGCCCCCGCTCCGGGAAAATATTGATAGACGGTGCCGATCTGGCCACACTTGATTTGAATTTCTATCGTGCCAAAACCATTGGCGTTATTTTTCAGAACTACAATCTCTTGTCACATTTGAACGCTGCTGAAAACGTGCAATTGGCTCTGCGCCTTGCCAGTGTTCCCAGTAGCCTGGAAGCCGCCCTAGCGTTGCTGGCTGAAGTCGGAATCGGACGCGAAACCGCCACACGCAGCGTGACTGCACTTTCCGGCGGAGAACAGCAGAGAGTCGCAATTGCAAGAGCGCTGGCCGGTGGCCCGAAGATCATCCTTGCAGACGAGCCAACCGGAAATCTCGATCAGGAGAATCAGCAAACAATCATCAACATCTTTCTCTCCCTCGCGCACGAGCAGGGCAAATGCGTCATAATCGCCTCGCACGCAAGCGAGCTCGTTCAAAGTGCTGACTATGTTTTAGAATTGTAAACACAGCAATACAAATAATCGCTACAGCAAAGAAGCCGGCCTGATAGCCGGCTTCTTTGCTGCTTGTTTATGTTGGACGCGCCTTGCGGCGGTCGTTGTTTGTCTGCCGCTTTGCATGCGCACGGCGGGCAGTTGCCGGATTGTTTAAGGCCTTTTCTGTTGACATCTGCAGGATAGCAAACAATCGTAAACCGGACATGAACATTCTGCAAATCTTTTTTCGTGCTGCCGTTTTCAGCTGCACGGTTATTTTGCCCGAAGCCGCTCCACAAGTGCCTCGTCGCTCTCAGCCATGCAGGTCTGATACTCGGTGTACAGCACCATACCGGGAAGCGCGCCGGACGGCTTGCGTACAAAGCGCGCCATCGTGTAATCCACCGGCGTTTTCCCACCGCCGCGCGCCTGCGAATAGTACACCGCGAGGGACGCGGCTTCCGCAATCGTCTGCGCATCCGGCTGCGTATCGTGCGCGCGGATGATGACATGCGAGCCGTGCACCTTCTGCACATGCAGCCAGATATCCGTCCGCCGCGCCGTCTTGTGCGTCAACTCGTCGTTTTGCGTGTTGGAGCGGCCGATGAGGATCTCATACCCCGTGCTGGAGACGAAGCGCAGCGGCGCGCGCGGCTGCGTTTTTTCGCGCTTATCGGCCTTCTCCCGGCGCAGATACCCGGTCGCGCGCAGCTCGGCGCGAATCTCCGCGAGATCGCGCTCGCCCTCCGCGCGCGCCAGCTCGTCAAGCACGCTGTTGAGGTAGTTCAGGCTCTGCTCCGCCTCGTCGATCAGCTTTGTGAGATGCGCCTCGGCAGTCTTGGATTTTTGATACGCCTTATACAGCGCCGCGGCATTTTGCTGCGGCGTTTTGAGCGGGTCGAGCGGGATCACCACCTCCGGGCAGCCTTCCTCATAAAAATCCTGCGCAACGAGCGCGCGGTCTCCCTTCTTCATGCGGTAAAGATTCGCTGTAATAAGATCGGCACGGCGGCGCGTCGCCTCGCGGTCGGCGCTGCGTTTCAGTTCCTCCTGCTGCAGCGCCAGCTTTTTCGCTGTGCGGTCGCGCACCGTTTTGACCGAGCGCGTGAGCGCCTGCGACTTGCGGCGCATGGCCTCCTCCTTGTCGCGGCGGAAGTAGAACTCGTCCAGCAGCTCCGAAAAGCTTCCGTACTGCGTGCAGGTGAGCGCACCTTCATACTGTGTGACCAGCCAGAAGCTGAAATCCTTCGGCTGCGCGCCGTCAAGCAGCATCACCGGCTCCAATGCGCCGGCTGCGATCCGCTGCGTCAGCTCGTCCATGGCCGAAAGCAACGCGTCGCGCTGCGCATCGGCTATGCTCTGAAAGCGCGGGCTGCTCTCACCGAACGCGCGGTGGCAAAGCTCCCGGCACGTCAGCGGCGACAGGCCGGAAAACGTGTTCAGCAGCCACTTGTCCACGGCTGTGCCCGGCTCCATAGCGGCGAGCAGCGCGCGCCGCTGCTCCGGCGCCGTATCAAACAGCACGGGCTTTTCCTGCCGCGGCGGCAGACGGTACAGCAGTCCAGGCAGCACAGGGCGCACCTCGCTCATGGCGGAGTCCACCCGGCGCATGCAGTCGATGACATGCCCCTCCGGGCCGACGAGGATCACGTTGGACTGGCGGCCGAGCATCTCCACAACAAGCTGCTTTTTCACCGCCGTGCCCATTTCGTCGCGCGCGTCGAGGTTCAAAATCAGCAGCCGCTCAAAGTCCGGCTGCACGAGCGATTCGATCCGCGCGCCGACAAGATGCTTGCGCAGCAGCATACAGAACATCGGCGGCTCCTGCGGGTTTTCAAAGCTCCCCTGCGTCAGATGCACGCGCGCGCTGCCGACGCCGCCGTTGATGAGAAGCTTTGCGTTGCCGTCGCGTGTGCGCAGACTCAGCAGCAGCAAGTCGCGCTCCGGCTGCTGCACCTTGTCAATCTTCGCGCCGGTGACGCGCGCTTCCAGTTCGCGGGTCAGGCCCGTGAGAAATACAGCGTCCAGTGGCATTCAAAGCACCTCCGACAACATGGCAAACAGCTCGCACAGCCGCTGCGTCTGCCCCTGCAGATACAGCCAGCCAAACAGCGTCTCCAACCCCGTAGCCGCGTGGTATTCCGACACGTCCGCGTGCTGCGGCACGGAGTTGACCTTCGCGTTGCGCCCGCGCTTGTACACGGCGCGCTCGGCCTCCGTCAGCGCCGGGAGCAGTCTCTCCGCCGCTTTGGCCTGCGCGGGCGCGTTGACGCGGCGCACCGTTTCACGGTGCAGGTCCGTCACGGCGGTCACCCCCGCTTCGCACAGTGCGGTGCGCATCATCAGCTCATACACCGCGTCGCCGATGTGCGCAAGCGCGAGCGTACTCAGCGCCCCGACCTGTGCCGGGGTCAGCTCCGGGGCAAACGCCGCCCCGGTTCGAAATGTAATTGCGCCAACGGGGCGGTTTTCAGGCCGCCCCGCATTGGGATTATGCATCATCTTCTTCGTCCTCTTCTTCGTCCGGCGCAAACTCCATCTGCGCCTGCAGGACCTCGCCCGGCGCGGTACCCTGCACGTACTGCATCTCCTGCCACTGCTGCTTCGTGATGAGGATCTTGCGCGGCTTGGAGCCTTCGAACGGCCCGACCACGCCCATCTCCTCCATCTGATCAACCAGCCGCGCCGCACGCGAGTAGCCGAGCTTCAGCCGGCGCTGGAGCATAGAGACCGACGCCTGATTCGTTTCCAAAATAACGTCCACCGCCTGCGGCAGCAGCTCGTCGTAGTCGTTTTTCTTGTCATTGCCGGAATCGGCCGGCGCGCTGCCAGACTTGTCCTCCGCCGCGGCGGCCTGCTCAATCTGGGCAATGATATCGTCGCTGTACTGCGCTTCGGAGTGCTGCTTGATGAAGTTCACGACCTCCTCGCGCTCCTCGTCGGACACGAACGAACCCTGCACGCGCAGCGGCTTGCCACAGCCGATCGGCGCATAGAGCATGTCGCCCATGCCGATGAGCTTTTCCGCACCGGAGTTGTCCAGAATGATGCGGCTCTCCAGCGAGGACGACACCGCAAACGCGATGCGGCTGGGGATGTTCGCCTTCATCAGGCCGGTGATGACGTCCGCCGACGGACGCTGCGTCGCAATGATGAGGTGCATACCGGCCGCGCGGCCCATCTGCGCCACGCGGCAGATGCTCTCCTCCACTTCCTTGGCAGCGCAGAGCATCAGATCGGCCAGCTCGTCGATCACGATGACGACCTGCGGCAGCGTCGCGCCCTCCGGATCGGCCTTTTGCAGATCGTTGTAGCTCTTGAGGTCGCGCACCTGCGCCTCGGAAAACAGGCGGTAGCGCTTGAGCATCTCCACGACCGCCCACTGCAGCGCGCCCGCCGCCTTTTTCGGGTCGGTCACGACGGGAATATACAGGTGCGGAATGCCGTTGTAGATGCCGAGCTCGACCATCTTCGGGTCGATCATGATCAGGCGCACCTCATCCGGCGTCGCCTTATACAGCAGGCTCAGAATGAGCGAATTCATGCACACGGATTTGCCGGATCCGGTCGTACCGGCGATGAGCATATGCGGCAGCTTGGAGATGTTGCCGATAATGCAGTTGCCGCCGATGTCCTTGCCGACGGCGAAGGACAGCTTTGACTTTGCGTTGCGAAAGTCGGGCGTGTCGATGATGTCGCGCAGGCAGACCGTGCTGACCACCTTGTTCGGCACCTCGATGCCGACGGTGGAGATTTTGTCCGGAATCGGGGCGATGCGCACGCTCGTCACGCCGAGCGCCAGCGCAAGGTCGCCGGACAGGTTCGTAATCTTGTTGAGCTTGACGCCCGCCTCCAGCTCCAAGTCGTAGCGTGTCACGGTGGGGCCGCGGGTGATATCCTTGATGGATGCGTTCACGCCGAAGCTCTTGAGCGCGGTATCGAGCCGCTCGCGGTTGAAGCGGACCTCCTCTGTGGCATCCGTTTGGTTTCTCTTTCCCGCGCGCAAGAAAGTGACCGGCGGGAGCTGGTACTGGGAATGGTCCGCAGTATCATTTTCAATCGCGGTGGTGATCGCAGCCGTCTCCGCCGCGACCGCCTCCTTGGCGGCCTTTTTGGAGGGCTTCGGTTCACTCACGATTTCCCTGGAAACCGTCTCCGCCACGGGAACGCCGCAGAGATCAGCGGCCTCCTCCACGGACAGCGGCTGCACGTCCTTCGTTTCCGCGCCCGCCTTGCTCTTCGCGCGGGATTTGGCCGGTGTGACCGGCAGCGGCTCCACCGGCGTCTCGAGGTTTACCTCGGAGTCGACCGGGATGTCGATGAATTTCTTCTGCGCGACCGGCTTTTCCGCGGCCTTTTTCCGCTTGCTGCCCGGCAGCTCCGGCACAGGCTGCAGCGGCTCGGCATCGGCCTCATCCTCGTCGGGGATGATCTCCTCATCCGGGATGTATTTCGACTCCGCGCGGTCATGGAACCAGCCGATGATCTTCGCCACCGTCAAATTCAGACTGCACATCAGAACGTACAGGAACGCCAGCAGCACCACGGGAACGGAGGCATACACGCTCAGCGCCGCCTTCAACAGAATACCAAGCCCGCCGGAGAGCACGCCGCCGCAGGTGAGCGCCTTGCCGCCGGAGTACAGCTCCGAGATCACCGCACCGAAGTCCGCCGTCGTAAACGCCGAGCGGCACAAAATCAGGTGCAGCAGCGTGCCGAACAGAAGCGGCAGCAGCAGGATCGACACAATGCGCAGCACAATACGCCTACGGTTCTTGCCCACCAGCGTCCACGCGAGGAGCAGCAGCGCAAACGGAAACAGCCAGAAGCCATAGCCGATGACGCCCTTGACAAAGGCGCAGAAATAGTCGATCACGAATCCGTCTACCGGGAAAAAGCCCAGAATCGCCAGCAGCGCCAGCAGTACGCACACGAGCGCATACGGCCAGGCCGTCTGAAAGTGCGACACCGGCGCGCTCTGCGGCGCGGCCTTTGCCGCAGCCGTGGGCTTTTTCTTCTGCGGATTGGTGTTTTTCTTCGTCCCGCTATTCTTTTTGGAAGAACCTGCAGATTTGTTTGCCATTTAAAATACGTCCTCTCAGAAAATCAGAGACAGAATGATCGTCAGGCCGGCGACGCCCCAGCAGTAGTATGCGAAGTTGCCGAACTTGCCCTTGCTCGTGATGCGCTTGACCAGACCGATCGCAAACACGCCGGACACCATCGCCACGACCATGCCGATCAGATACGCCGGCAGGAGCGACACGTCGATGCCCGCCTTGGCGGCCTTCGCAAGGGAGAGAATGTTCGCGCCGAGCACGGCCGGCAGCGACATCATAAACGAAAACTTGACGGCGAAATCCCGGCTCAGCCCGGTAGCCATGCCCGCCGTAATCGTGGTGCCGGAGCGGGACAGGCCAGGGATCGTCGCAATGGCCTGACACACGCCGATGATGAGCGCATCCTTGACGCGCATGTTCTTTTCCGTGCGCTTGCCGGTCGGCATCCTGTCGGACACGAACAGCAGGCAGCCGGTGAGCGCAAAGGCGACGCCGATAAAGATCGTGTGGTAATAAAGCTGCTCCACATAGTCGTTGATCGGCAAAATCACAAACAGCGGCAGCGTCGCCACGATGATCATCAGAACCATGCGCGCAGCGGGAAGCTGCTGCTGGCGCTCGGCAGCAGGCTTTTTCATGTCTCGGAAAAACTGGATCGTCTCGCGGAACATTTTCACGATATCGCGCCAATACACGATGCAGATGGAAATGAGCGTGCCCAGATGCAGCAGCACGTCAAAAAACATATGGCCGTCCTCGGCCGTAGACATATGAAACAGATTTTGCAGCACCGAAAGATGCCCGGAGCTGGAGATGGGCAGAAATTCCGCAATGCCCTGTACCAGCCCCAAAATGATCGCATTCCAGATGGTCACGAATGCACCTCCTGATTGGAAAAAGTCAAACAGATTATGTAACCCTGAATGAAAATGATACCACATTTGGGCCCAAAGAACAAGCGAAAACGGGCGGAAATCGCCCGTTTTCACCGGAAGTTTCTGAATTTTTGCTTAAGTCTCCTCCTGATACGCCGCGAGAACGCCCTTGTAGGTCATCCAGCAGTCGAACTTCGACACGGTCTCAAACGGCGAATGCATACTCAGCACCGGCACGCCCGCGTCGATGGTGTCGATGTTCCGCTCGGCCATGAACTTTGCGATGGTGCCGCCGCCGCCCTGATCGACCTTGCCCAGCTCCACGAGCTGCCAGACGACGCCGTTTTCCGAAAACAGGCGGCGCAGGTGCGCCACGATCTCCGCCGAAGCGTCGCTCGTGCCGGATTTGCCGCGCGCGCCGGTAAATTTGCAGATCCCCATGCCGTAGTTGATCTTGGCCTCGTTGCGTTTTTCGCTGACCTCCGGGAAGTTCGGGTCAAACGCGTTGCACACGTCGGCGGAGAGGCAGAAGCTGTTTTCAAAGCAGCGGCGCAGCGGCACATCCTGCTGCTCGCAGAGATCGGTCATGAACGTCTCGAACGCGCGGGACTTCATACCGGACACGCCCTCGGAGCCGATCTCCTCTTTGTCGGCGAGGATGCACACCGCCGTGCGCTCCGGCACATCCACGTCCAGAATCGCGCGCAGCTCGGCATACGCGCACACGCGGTCGTCATGCCCGTAAGCGCCGATCATGCTGCGGTCCAGGCCGATGTCGCGCGCCTCAAACGCCGGGACGGCGGTCAGCTCGGCGGAGAGGAAATCCTCCTCCGTGATGCCGTAATCGTCGTTCAGCAGCGAGAGGATGGCGAGCTTCACACGGTCCTTGCCCTCGTCGGCATACGGCACGCTGCCGATCAGCAGGTTCAGCCCCTCGCCCGAAATGCCCTCGGCCATCGTCTTTTTCATCTGATCCGCGCCGAGATGCGGCAGCAGATCGGTGATGACGAACTGCGGATCGTCCGGGTCGCGGCCGATGACCACGTCGATCAGATCGCCGTTTTTCAGCGCGACGACGCCGTGCAGCTCCAACGGGATCGTCACCCACTGGTATTTCTTGATGCCGCCGTAGTAGTGCGTCTTGAAATAGGCCATCTCCGTGTCCTCATACAGCGGAAGCTGCTTGAGATCCAGCTTCGGGGAGTCCACGTGCGCACCCGCGATCACACAGCCCGCGCTCAGCGGCTCGCGTCCCATCACGGCCAGCATCAGCGCCTTGCCGCGGTTGCTGTAATACACCTTCGCACCCGGCTGGAGTGTCATGCCATATTCATACGGTACGAACCCGGCCTCCTCTGCCAGCCCGATGGCCGCCTTCACAGCCTCGCGCTCGGTGCGCGCCGTGTTCAAAAACTGCTTATACCCCTCGCAGTACGCGTAGGCGAGCTTCGCCTCCTCCGCGTCGATCCGGTCATATCCGTTCTTCTGTTCGTAAAAGAGCTTTTCGCGCCATTCTTTATGCTCGCTCATGCCAAAACCTCCTGTATCACTTGCTTGCATGTCTTTTGAAATGTATCCAGCGACCCGCTGTTTTCCAGCACGCGGTCGCAATGTTCCGCAAACCATTTGTTCGGCTTCTGCGCGTCGATGCGCGCTTCGGCGTATGCGCGGGAAATTCCCTCGCGCGCCATCAGCCGACCGATGCGCGCTTCGCGCGGCGCGGTCACGCCGAGCACCACGCCGCAGCGCTCCGCAAGCCCGCTCTCGATCAGTGCGATCGCGTCGATCGCAGCGAGCCTTTCGCCCATCCGCGCCCAGTCGCGCAGCCGCCGGTCCACCTCCGCGCAGACATACCGGTGCGTGATGGCGTTGAGATCCTCCAGTGCCTGCACGTCGTCAAAGACGACTGCACCAAGCTTTTTGCGCTGCAGTGCGCCGTGTTCCACCGTGCCGGGAAAGCGTGCGGCAACCTCCGCGAGCATCTCCGAACTGGAAGCCAGCAGCTCATGATACACTGCGTCGCAGTCGATTACCAGCGCGCCCATGTCCCGCAGCACGTTCAATGCCGTCGTTTTCCCGCAGCCGGTGCCGCCCGTGATGCCGACCACCTGCATGGAGCGCACCAGCGCATCCCACACCGTGTTCTCCGGCAGCGCGCCCGCGCGCAAAACGCAGTACGGCGTGACAGACAAATCCACGATCGTAGACTCCCTGCCGATGCCGCAGGCGCCACCGTCGATGACCGCGTCAATCTTCCCGTCAAAATAGCGCAGCACCTCGTCCGCCGTTTTGGGGCTGGGCGCGCCCGAAGGGTTTGCTGAAGGCGCTGCCAGCGGAAGCTGCGCCTGCCGGAGCAGCTCCAGCGTCGCGGGGTGATCCGGACAGCGGAGCCCGACCGTCTCGCCGCCCGCGCGGACAATCCCAGGCACGCAGTCCCTGGATTGCAGCACAATCGTCAGCGGCCCTGGCCAGAAACGCTCTGCCAAAGCATATGCCGCGCGCGGCACTTGCATACAGTATTGCGCCATCGCCTGCGCGTCATGCACCATGAGCGACAGCGGCTTGACTGCGGGGCGCCCCTTGACCTCGTATATTTGCTCCACGGCAGCGGGGTCTAGTCCGCTGCCCGCAAGCCCATAAACCGTCTCCGTCGGCACGGCGACAAGGCCGCCCTGACGCAGAATCTCCGCCGCGCGGTCGAGCTGCGTTGTGATCCATTCCGTTTTCATACTTCCTCCAGCGACGCCCTGAGCTTTTCCGCCTGATCGGCGGTGATGAGCGCGTCCATGATCTCATCGAGATCGCCGTCCATGATCTGGTCGATCTTATACAGCGTCAGGCCGATGCGGTGGTCGGTCACGCGCCCCTGCGGAAAATTGTAGGTGCGGATACGCTCGTTGCGCATCCCGGTGCCGACCTGGCTCCGGCGCTGCGCGGCCACGGCGGTGCAGCGCCGCTCCTGCTCCGCCGCATACAGGCGCGAAGCGAGGATCTTCATGGCGCGATCCTTATTCTTATACTGGCTGCGCTCGTCCTGACATTCCACCACCGTTCCGGTCGGCAGGTGCGTGATGCGGATGGCGCTCTCGGTCTTGTTGACGTGCTGGCCGCCCGCGCCGGAGCTGCGGTATGTGTCGATCTGCAAATCCTTCGGGTCGATGTGAAACTCGATCTCGTCCAGCTCCGGCAGCACCGCGACCGTGGCCGTGCTGGTATGGATTCGGCCGCCCGCCTCCGTTTCCGGCACGCGCTGCACGCGGTGGACGCCGCTTTCAAACTTCAGCCGGGAATACGCTCCCGCGCCCTCGATGAGGACGCTCGCCTCGCGGACGCCGCCAAGCTCCGTTTCGCTCAGGTTCGCCAGCTCTGTCTTCCACCCGTGTGCGTCGGCATACATGGTGTACATCCGGTAGAGGCTGTGCGCAAAGAGTGCGGACTCCTCCCCGCCGACGCCGCTGCGGATTTCCAGGATCACATTGCGTTCGTCGTTCGGGTCACGCGGCAGCAGCAAAAGACGCAGCGTCTGCTCCAGCTCCGCCCGGCGCGCCTTGGCCGCTTCGAACTCCTCCTGCGCCATATCGTGCAGCTCCGGATCGTTCAGCAGCGCGCGCGCCTGCTCCAGCTCATCGCCGCATTTCTGATACGCGCGGTACGTCTCAACGACCGGCTGCAGCTCTTTCTGCTCCCGGCAGAGACGTTGGAACGCCGCCGGGTCGGAATAATACGCGGGGTCGGTCAGCTTGCTCTCAATTTCGGAAAAACGCGACTCGACCTGCTTCAACTTCTCCAGCATGGCGGCTCTCCTTTCATTTCGTACCTTGGAATTTTACCACAACTTGCGCACGCTGTAAACACGAAACAAGGGCAGGCAAAGCTGCCTGCCCTTGAAAAAAATCGATTCTAGCCACACGCTCAATCGCCATTGCCAAGACAATGCGTCAACACCATCTCCTGCAAATCGTAGAGCGCATCCACAACCGACACATCAGCACAAAATATTGGACATTCCGCATATGTGCCATAGTCTGTCGACGTACACGCCGGCGGCCGTTCCCGATTCAGCGGAATGATATCCAAAGTTGTGCCCAGCTCGGAATACGACTGCTCGTCCGTATATGAGTTCAGTTCCGAGGGTTCCAAAAACACCAGATACCTCTGCCCCGGCAGCAGCACATTGTCTGTTCCGTCATACGTCACAACACCGTCTCTGTTTACAAGCCCGCCGGAGCGGAAAATCGTGATCTCATCACCCGGCTGTACATTGTCCACACTGCGAACCACCTGCTCCACCCGAACACGCTGCGAAAAGCTGCCCCGGTATTGATGGAAGTCATCCAGTGGCACCACCACCAGTGCCGTCGGCGCTTCACAGACCATATCCACATACTGCTGCCCCTCGGTTCGGTAATGCGCGCAAAGTGTTTCCGCTGTGCCGTCCTGACCACTCCGATATTCAATCTGAATATCCAGTGCGCGCAAATCGGTCACGCTGGCGACATCCTCAATACCGATGGACGTCAAGCTCAACCGCGCGTGAATGGCAACCGCCAATCCGATGACAACCAGCACGCCCGAAATCAGAAGCAGTACCGGCATCGTCCTGTTCGTTTTTCTATGCTTCATTTACGATCTCTCCATTCCGCATCTGGTAACACACGTCTGCCAACGCAGAAATATCCTGATCGACATGCGACGTCAGAAGCACAACCGCGCCGCGCGCCGCCTCCTGCCGCACGATCTCATATACCTCCGTCACGCCCGCTTTATCGATCGCGCTGGTCGGCTCGTCGAGAAACAGGAAGTCCGGCCGCTCCATGATGGCTTGCGCAATCAGCAGCCGCTGCTTCATGCCAAGCGAATATTTTTTCACCACTCGCGCGTCATACGGCTCCAAGCCTACACGCTGCATGGCAGCGGCGACCTCTGTCTCTCCAATGCGGTTGTTGATTTTCGCAAGATACAGCAGGTTCTGCATCCCCGTAAACTGTGGAAACACGGAAGCATGCTCGATCACGATGCCGATGTTAAACTGCGGCCGCCGCTTAGCGTGCAAGTCGACGCCGTTGTACAAAATCTGCCCCTCTGTCGGCAGCGACAGGCCGGAGAGCACCCGGAACAGCATGGTTTTTCCGCTGCCGTTTTCCCCTTGAAATGCGTAAATCCTTCCGCCCTCCAGTTCGAGGTTCACGTCTTTCAAAACGCACGCCTTCTGAATCCGTTTGCCAATATGGCGTGCAGTGATCGTATTCATACGCGGTTCGCCTCCTCAATTTCGTTCCGCATCAAACATTGCAATATCGTACCGCGCGACATAGCGCGCGCCGCCGAACAGAATCGCAGCAAAAATCAGTACATGATACGCCGCCATCCGCACCTGTTCCCCCGCTCCCTGATCGAGCAGGCTCAGGCACGAGATCGGGTTGAGCTGTACCATCCACGGGATGTTGCACGTCCAGATGGCCAACAGAATCAACGACGAGAGCACACCCTGCACGAGAAAAAAGCTGACCGTTACGCCCCATCGCATTGCCAGCAGGTTGATTGCAAGCGTCGTGTCCACCACAATGCTGAGAGAAAACAGGAACACAAACGCGAACTTTCCCCAGTCGCCCGGCTCCAGCGGCAATGTGGAGCACCGGAGGCACACCAGCAGCACACACCCCAGATACAGCAGCAGATACAAAACCGCATACAGCACCAGCTCGCCCACGCGCCGGAAATACCACGCCCAGCGGCTGCGCTGCCGCGAAAACACATAGACGCAGCTATAGCGGAAGTGCTCCGAAATGCAGGTTGCATACAGCAAATTGAACACCAGCACAAACGCCAGATTCTCAATCGCCAATAGGTAAATGCCGTTGTTGTTCAAGGTAATGCGGCCAAACACCTTTCCAAGAAGCAGCTCCATCGCAGGCACCGGCTCCGGCTGTGAAATCAGCGTGAGGCAATGCAGCGCCAGCGCCAGCGGGATGGCCAACAGCGCCTTGAAAAGGCGCCGCCTGTCAACGCGCGGCACGCTTCACCCCTCCCAATTGCTCGTCCGCGCGCAGCACATGGCGCACGGCAAACGCGCAGAACACCAGCAGCACTGCCGCCACGCCAAGGATGTAGTACGGACTCTGGCCGCGATACCCAAAGGCGGCAAAATAGTCCATCAGATTGTAGTTGACGTACTGATAGCTTGCGTCGCTAACCGCCCGGCTCAGGCAGTAGGCGTTCAAAACCGACGAGCCGAGCACCATAAGGAACACCGGCAGAAACAGCGGTGCTTTCTGTTTGTGGAAGAAAAAGGACAGGCATAGCACAAACACGCCCACGATGCCCGACGCCAGCGACAAAATCAGGATATACAGCACATTGTACAGCGTCGGGCTGAACAAATACAGCCGCAGAAACGGCAGCGCGCCATAGGCGGTCTGATAACTATGGTTCGTTCCAAGCAGTATGCCATCATACTGCAGCACACCATAGACCCAGCGCGCGGAATTCTCGTTACTCGGGAACGCAATGTGGCACAGCAGCAGATTCAGCAGAAACGGGATCAAAATGATCACAACGTTTCCCAGGAAGCAGGCCGTCAGCTTGGAAAACACGTAGC
The DNA here is from genome assembly GCA_004556965.1 of Clostridiales bacterium. Classification (GTDB taxonomy): domain Bacteria; phylum Bacillota; class Clostridia; order Oscillospirales; family Oscillospiraceae; genus CAG-103. Next base: position 25,443 of record SFFE01000009.1, read on the forward strand.
GTTTTCTGTCGCCGCGCGTTGTCAGCAATGGCAATGCACCGCAATCGATATCCTGTATGTACGAGATGGAATGCGGTAACACGATTAAGAATGGGAACAAATACTGAAAGAAGTACCATATCCCAGAACTTGCATTTCCGGCAAAAATGGAATCTGCGGAAAGGACCTCCGATTGGTCTGCTCCGCAATTCCGGAGCGCAGCATTCGTTGATACAAGCAGTGACAGAACGCAAAACGCCATCGCGGCGCAGAACGCAACCAGAAATTCTTTTTTGTGAAGCATAACCTTCCATTCGTATTTTACAGATTGGAGCATAATACATACCTCTATCCAATTCGTATGATGAAATCTTATGTGAGGACGCCTGCAATTTTTATTTTATCTCAGATTCTAACTTTCTCATGCCTGATTCGGACTAATTTCACCTTCACTGCGCCGCGCAAGTACTCAGTAAACCGTCCAGCTTCCACTAATTTGGCAATCGAGCAACGGATTATTTCCCTTGGCATACAGCGCAATATTGGCCCCTGCATGCCGGTATGCCTCCGGAATTCCGAGTTCTTGATAATCTCCGCGTACCGCTTGTTGAGCGACCCCACTCGAAGTTGCTTTCGTCCAAACGCAACTATACGCTGAGTTACTACCATCCGCTTTATAAATGTTTGTGATATGGACAACGACAGGGTTAGCATTAGTCGTCTTAGTTGCGCTTTCGATATAGGAGTAACTATTACTGTCCACCGGCCTCTTTGTAAACAGAACTGAATTTGCCGCATTGGCAACCATCACCGCGCCCGCCATGATCAGAATTACCAAAAATACTGAAAGGGCACCTTATATAGATTTGCGCATATTTTTCCTCCTTTTCATCTCTCCGCAGGCTTCCTCACTTTTCTAATATTTCCTGATTTTGATGATACCCGAATTTTTCAAAAAATGCAACAGCAATTTACAAATTAATTATTTTTTGGTTTATTCTACAAATTGATTCTTTTTTTATTGTATGTTTTGAACGATAAAAATCGTATTTCTTGAAAAGTTTTTGAGCAATTTGACTTGTGAAAACAAAGAAAACACAGGCGTTCCTGCACACGGGAACGCCTGTGTTTTCTTTCAAAATAAAGTTTTTTCTGTCTTTATCCGCGGGAGATGATGGCCTGGCCCACATTTTCCAGGGTCTCCATATTGAGGATGTTCACATAGTCGCTGCCAACGACGTAAAAGTAGCTGCCGATGTACAGGCCGCGGTTGTTCCAGTCCCACTCAGAGACGGAGATCTCTGCCTCCAGCTTGAAGCCGCTCTCTGCCGTGTAGCTGTACACCAGATAGCTTCCCTCCGCCGGGAACGCGATCAGATTCTTCTCGCTGTCCACCAGAATGGCCTTGTGGTTGTTCAGCGCCACGCTGTAATCCGCGTCGATGTCCATGGTGTGCTGCGCCGTGAGGTTGGCAGGATCGGACGTGTCCACCATAATCATCTTCATACCCTCCACCCTCGCAGTGGTTTGGCCTTCCGTCTCGATCTCCTGCGTATTCATGCCGAGGCCAAAGAGCAGGCCGTCGTTCCAAACGTGGAGATAGTCCGAATAGCCGGGCAGCTTCAGCTCACCCAGAACGGACGGATTCGCGGGATTGCTTAGGTCAATGGCGAAAATCGGGTCTACGGTGCGGTAGGTGCAGACATAGCCGTAGTCGCCGTCGAACCGGGCGGAATAGATCCGCTCGTTTTCCGCGAGGCCGGTCACGCTGCCGGCAATTTTCAGGTCGCCGTCCAGTACAAACAGATCGTTCACGCTCTTGGTCTCGTCCGCGTCATAGTTTTCAAACCCGCGCGCCTTGTCCACATATACACGGTAGCTTCCGGTGTTCTCCGTCGTCACAAGGCGGAGACAGCCCGCGTTCTCATCCATGGAGAACTGGTTGAGCAGCGCACCGGGAACCGTGCCCGTCGCCGCGTAGACAAGCTTTCCATCGGTCACGGAAAAGCGGTTGACCGTCGTTTGCACGTCAGTTTTGTGCTCGGTCACCGTGTAATTGTCCTCCTGATACGGCTCGCCCGCCTGATCCCGATACACGCTGCGGCTGAGATAGAGATTCTGCGCGTTCATATACACCGTTTCGCCGCCGCCAAGGATGGACTGGCTGTTTAAAAGGCTTCCTGCCGCCACGTCGTAGGATGCGAGCACGGCGTAGGTCATGGAATCCTCATACGGCAGAAGGCCGATCGTATCGCACTCTACCGGGCGCCGCTCCCCATCCGTGTACAGGCACGGGACGTAGCTTTCCACCGCATCCTCGTCCATGCGCGCCGTATAATAGGACGTGCAGAGGTACACAACGCCGTCGATCATGCGCGAAGCGACCAAATATCCATCCTGCCCGAGCGATTTCACCAGCTTTGGCGAGACCGGGTCGGAAATGTCATAGAGATCGACCGAGACATAGTTGCTGCCGCCCGCTTGCGCCGAATCGGAGGAATCCTCCATAACACGCTCTGACCAGTCGTAGTAGGTTGAGAGGATGACTGCGCGGTCGCCGGCGAGATACAGCTCCTGCGGCAGCTTTTCGCTGCCGTGGCTGCTGCCGTCATCCGACTTGCCCGAATCCCATTCCTGCCCGATGACGGTGTGCGAAACGTCGGTCACCTCCGCGCCGTCCGCCTGCATGATGATCCATTCGCACTCGCGCAGAATGTAAATGTACGTGCCGTCAGTCTTGACAATGTCGCCCTCGTCCACGCCCTGCACCTGCACATTGGTGCCGGAATAGAACGTGCCGTCCGCGCTCTCGCCCTGATCGCCGCTGTCCGCCGATCCGTCTGTCAGCGTCTCCGCCGCGCTTGCGTTCATATCATTGCGCGCATCGGTGTTTTCCTTTGCGGTGGCGAGCGCCTTATAGACCTGCTCATAGCTCGTGGCAAAGGTCAGCGCTGCATCCTGCTGCGTCGTGTCCGTCTGCGCGGACGGCTCTGCCGGCTTTTCGGCGCAGCCCGCGAGCAGGCCGAACACCATGCACAAAGTCAGGAGTAATGTCAGATACTTTTTCATATGGCACCTCGTTTCTGTCTTTGTAGGTTTGACGCGCCAACGCGGCGATATGTTTCATCACATTTCGTGCCATCAACCCAATCCGCGATTCATTTTACCATAAAAGCATCCGCTTTCAAAGGCATTTTCTGCATGCTCCGGGCATAACAAAATCCACCGGCAAAACCGGTGGATTTTGACTGTACGATTATGCGCCGAGGTAGGCCTCTTTCACAGCGTCGTTCGCCAGCAGCTCGCTGCCGGTGCCGGTGAGCGTGATGCGGCCGGTTTCGAGCACGTAGCCAATATCGGCGATCTTCAGCGCCATGTTGGCGTTCTGCTCGATGAGCAGGATGGTAACGCCCTGCTTGTTGATCTCCTGAATGATGCCGAAAATGTCGCGCACGACCAGCGGCGCAAGGCCGAGGGACGGCTCATCCATCATCAGCACGCGCGGGCGGCTCATGAGCGCGCGACCCACGGCGAGCATCTGCTGCTCGCCGCCGGAGAGCGTACCGCCGGCCTGCCAGCTGCGCTCCTTCAGGCGCGGGAACAGCTCGAACACCCAGTTCAGGTCATCCGTCAGATCGTCCTTACGGAGGTACGCGCCGATCTTGAGGTTTTCGAGTACGGTCATGTCCGGGAAAATGCGGCGCCCCTCCGGCACGAGCGTGACCCCCTTGGTGACGATGGCGGTGGGATCCTTGCCGGTGATGTCCTCGCCCTGCAGCGAAATCGTTCCGCCGGCCGGCTTGACCAGACCCGCGATCGTGCGCAGCGTGGAGCTTTTCCCGGCGCCGTTGGAGCCGATGAGCGTGACGATCTCGCCCTCCGGAACGTCAAACGAAATGCCCTTGACGGCCTCGATGCCGCCGTAATTGACCTTGAGGTCGCTGATTTTCAGGATTGGTTCACTCATCTTCCACAACCCCCAGATAGGCATCGATAACGCGCTGGTTATTCTGAACGTCCTTCGGAACGCCCTGCGCGATCTCGCTGCCAAAGTCAATGACATAAATGTAATCGGAAATCCGCATGACGAGGTCCATGTGGTGCTCGATCAGGAAGATCGTCAGGCCATACTTGTCGCGGATCTCGTGGATGAATCGGGCCAGCTCCTGCGTCTCCTGCGGGTTCATGCCGGCAGCCGGTTCGTCCAGCAGCAGCAGTTTCGGATTCGTCGCCAACGCACGCGCAATCTCCAGACGGCGCTGCAGGCCGTACGGCAGGCTGGTGGCGCGCTCATCCTTGTATTTGTCCAGCCCCTGCTCCACGAGGAGCGTCATGGTCTCCTCCCGCATCCGCTTTTCTTCCTTTGCGTTGCCGCGGAAGGTGGAGGAAAACACGTTCTGTTTGGCGCGCATGTGCTTTGCCGTGAGCACGTTTTCAAACACCGTCATGCTGCTCCAGAGGCGGATGTTCTGGAATGTGCGGGCGATGCCGAGCTTCGTGATCTTATCCGGCGTCGGGCTGACCACGTGGGTGTACAGCCCCTGGTTTTCGCCGGCGTAGGTCTTTTTCATCTTGCCGCGCGGATAGTTTTCCACGATGGTCTTGCCCATGAATTCGACCTTGCCGTTCGTCGGCTCATACACGCCGGTGATGCAGTTGAAAGCCGTGGTCTTGCCTGCGCCGTTCGGCCCGATGAGCGCGACGATCTTGCCCTCCGGAATGTCGATGGACAGGTTGTTCACCGCCACAACGCCGCCGAACTGCATCGTAATGTTTTCCACGTGAAGCACATTTTCACTCATCGTCTGCACCTCCCTTCGCCGGAGTCGCCTTTTTCCTGTGGAACAGATTCCGAAAGAAGTTTGCAATGGCATCCCAGCTAAACTCCTTGTCGCCCATAATGCCCGTGCGGAAGAACAGCACGACGATCATCAGGATGACGGAGAACACGACCATGCGGAAGCCGGTCTTGAGCAGCGGGACCGTGAACGTGCCGATCATCATCGGCTGGTCCAGGAAGCGCAGCCACCATTCGCGGCAGGCAATGACGAGGAATGCGGAAATGATGCTGCCGGTTACGCTGCCCATACCGCCGATCACGACGATCAGCAGAATGAAATACGTCACCGCGATGGTGAAGGTCGTGGCCGACACCGCGCCGAGGTACATCGCCATGAGCGCGCCGCCAATGGCCGCGAAAAACGAGCTGATGATGAAAGAGATCTGCTTGTGCTTCGAGAGGTTAATGCCCATCGCCTCCGCTGCGACCTCGTCATCGCGTATCGCCTTGAAGGCGCGGCCATAGGACGAATTCAGCAGCAGGATGATGATAACGATGCAGACGATCGCCACGATGAAGATGCCGTAGTAGCTGGAAAAGCCGGGGATCTTGGTCAGACCCATCGAGCCGTTGGTCACGCGGTTGAGCGGCGAGGAGGCCGTCACGATGCGCACAACTTCCGCGAAGCCCAGCGTTGCAATTGCCAGATAGTCGCTCTTGAGCTTCAAAACCGGAGCGCCGATAATCGCGGCAAACAGCGCGCCGACCAGTCCCGCAACCAGCAGCGCGACCGGGATCGGAAGCTGCAGGTTCGCCAGCCAATCCGCCACACCGTAGAGGTAATACACGCCGGGTCTGGCGGAGACCGGAATCGTCAAAATTGCATAGGTATAGGCTCCGAGCGTCATGAAGCCCGCCTGGCCGAGCGAAAACAGGCCGGTAAAGCCGTTGCACAGGTTCATGGACACCGCGATCAGCGCGTAAATGACGCCGAGCTGCAGCACCGTGCGGAACATGGACGACGTCGGCAGCGCTTCGCCTGCATAGATGATGATGCCCGCGATGGCAAGCAGGCCGATCACCGAACAAATGATTTTCGTCTTTTTACGCATGCTCACACCTTCTCTTTCAGCTTCTCGCCAAACAGGCCGGTGGGACGCACCAGAAGCACGACGATCAGGATGACGAACGTGATCGCATCACTGAATTCCGAATAGGCGCTGGCCTTGATGAAGGTCTCGCAGATGCCGATCAAAAAGCCGCCGACCAGCGCGCCGGGGATCGAGCCGATGCCGCCGAACACCGCCGCAACAAAGCACTTCAGGCCGGGCAGCGAGCCCGCCAGCGGATAGACCGAGGAGCGCGGAATGAAATACAGCACCGAGCCGATCGCCGCAAGCCCGCAGCCGATGGCAAACGTGAAGCTGATGACACGATTGATGCGGATACCCATGAGACGGGCCGTCTCAAAGTCTCTCGACACCGCGCGCATCGCCATACCGACCTTTGTCTTCTTAATCAGGGCGACAAGACCGACTACGATCAGCACAGTCAGGATTGGTGTGATAAACGTGACCAGCATTGTGGAGATGCTTCCAAGCTGAACCGTTTTGCTCAAAAAGCCCATTTCCGCCGCCGGGTAGCCCTTCGGCTGGGCAGAGAACAGATAGGTCGCAAAGTTTTGCAGGAAGTAGGACACGCCAATGGCGGAGATCATGACCGACATACGCGGCGCGCTGCGCAGCGGCTTATAAGCAACTTTCTCTATGATAACACCGAGCAGAACGGTGAACACAATCACAAGGATGATGGATATGTACCACGGAATCAGCAGGTCTGTCATGCAGATAATCATGAAATAGCCTGCCATCATAAAAATATCGCCATGTGCGAAGTTGATCAGGCGGAGAATGCCGTAGACCATGGTGTAGCCGATGGCGATCAGCGCATAGATACTGCCGATGGACAGGCCATTGAGACAGTTCTGTAAAAATGCTGTCATGGAAAAACCCCCTGTTTTTCAGGTGTTTGGCTGGAAAAAATCTTTCTATTCTGGGGCGCTGAGGAAACGGAAAAGCAAATCGGCGAGTTGCCCCGCCGATTTGCATGGTGTCGGTTAGTGGGTTGCTATTGTTTTCAGCGGGCAGGCTTACTTTGCCTCGGTGAACTTACCGTCGGAGCCCTGGAAGCCTACCAGCGTCATCTTGCCATCCACAAAGGATTCGATGAACGCAACATCCTTGTCCGCATCGCCGTTTTCGTCAAACTTGATGCCGCCAGTCACGCCAGTGAATTCCAGCTTCGCGAGCGCGTCGCGCACAGCAACAGAAGTGACCTCACCATCCAGCGTCTTGAGCGCTTCGATGACAGCCATGTAAGCATCATAGCCCAGAGCAGAGACGGATGCAATCACATCGCTGCCGCTGTTGAGCTTCAGATTCTCGGGATCGCCATTCAGATAAGCCTGAAAACCGGTGACGAAATCAGCAGCAGCCTCGTCGTCAGCGGAGAAGAACGTGGAGTAGAAAACATCGTTGCAGCTCTCCGCGCCGGCATTCGACACGATGGTTGCGTTCTGCCAGGTGTCGCCCGCCATGATCGGGCAGGTGATGCCCATATCACGCGCCTGCTTGATGATCAGGCCGGCAGTGACGATGGAGGACGGGATGAACAGGACTTCCGGATTGGCCGCCTTGGCAGCGGTCAGAAGCGCATTGAAGTCCGTCTCGTTGGTGTTGTAGGTCGCCTCGTTCACAACTTGACCGCCAAGCTTCTCATAAGCAGCCTTGAAGTAGCCGCCGAGGCCGGTGGAATAGTCGTCGCCGTTCTGCGTGATAATCGCAGCGGTCTTGCACGCCTTGGTCGCATATGCAAAGTTCGCCATGACTTCGCCCTGGAACGGATCAAGGAAGCAGACGCGGAAGTAGTAGTCGTTGCCGAGCGTAACCTGCGGATTCGTGCAGGAGCAGCCAATGGCGGGAATCTTCGCGGACGCGAAAGTTTCACCAGCCGCGATCGACACGCCGGAGCCATAGGAGCCGAGCACTGCAATGACCTGCTGGCTCACAAGCTGCTGGGCAGCGGTAACAGCCTGCGTCTTATCCGACTGATTGTCGACCTCAACGAGCTCTACCTTATACTCCTTACCGCCGATGGTGACAGTCGGAGCGACAGTCTTCGCATAGCGGATGCCAAGCACTTCCTGCATGCCGCCAGCGCCGTTTTCGCCAGTTGCAGGCTCAAAGACGCCGATTTTAATGGTGTCGCCATCAACGACGACGCCCTTGTCGGCAACATCATCGCCGCCATTCTCGGGCTTCTCGCCGCAGGCGCACAGTGCGAACACCATAACCAGCGCGAGGACGAGCGCAATTGCTTTTTTCATTTTGAAATTCCTCCTCAAATTACGTCGTTCAGGCAAATGTCCGCATCAAGTGGACATTTGTCCTCACGATTTATGCAGAAATTATACTATTAATTTTCTGAAATTGCAATATGAAATTTCATAAACCTGTAACATTTCGGGATTTTGTGCCTGTGCAAAGCGTCAAAGCAGGAACGGCGACCGCCGCCAGTCCCCGCCGCAGCGCCGTTCCTCGCGCGCGCCGTAGCCGAGGACATAAAGGTCATGCGCGTCGGCAGACAGCTCAAACAGCGCGGCGACCTCTTCCGGGAGGCTCCGGGCTGCGGCGGGCTTTGTGATGACCGGCAGCGCGCATTTCTCGTCCATCTCCCGCAAAAGCGCACGCCCCTCTCCGCTTGCCGCCAGCACCCGGACATACGGCGGCGTGCCGTCCGCCATCCCTTTCGTGACGCCGAGCGCGGCGCACATCGTCATGCGCCGGATGCGCGCGAGCGCATAGCGCTTCGATTTGGCCGCAGCCAGCACAGCGTCGAGCGTGGCCTCCTCATGCGCAGCGCGGTGCAGGGCGTTTCCAAGCCCCTCTTCCGCGTCCGGCAGAGCGGCGTATGCTGCCCGGTCCAGCATCCGCAGCCGTGACAGGAGCGCAATCTCCAGATTCTCCGGCAGCACCGGACCGCAGCCAAGCTTCTCCTCACGGGCGTACACCGCCGCGGCCTCCTCCGGCACGTACCCGGAAACATCCCGTCCCGCGCCGAGAAACGTGCGCAGCTCCGACGCCGAACGAAAGCGCCCCCTTCCCGCCTGATCGTGCTGTGCGCCGGTGCGCAGCATTGTCACCGGGCGCAGGTTCAGACGCTGGTCGTAGATGGCCTTCAGATATTCCACTGCCAAAATGTTGTTCGGTGCATCCAGCAGCTCCGCCAGAGCGCCGACGCGGCGTGCGACCGCTCTCTGCCGCGCCGCGGCAAACGGCACGCCGCCCTGCAGCTCAGCGCGGATATCCGCCCCCAGCGACGGGTCGAGCAGCGCCTCCGCCACCGTTTGCAGCGGCTCAATCTCGCCGCACTCGCTGCCGAAGCTCAGGTGCGTCACAACGCCGAGGCTCCCCAGCAGCCCGACCGCGCCGCGCGCAAATCCCTCCGCCGAGGCGAGCGACCACGGCAGCGGCAGCTCCAGCACCAGATCCACGCCGCAGCGCACCGCGGCCTCCGCGCGCGCAAATTTCGAATAGACCGCCGGCGTGCCGCGCTGGGCAAAGTCGCCGGACATGACGCACACGACGGGACACGCCGCGCCGAGGATGGCGCGCGTTTCCTCCAGATGCAGCGCGTGTCCGTTATGAAACGGGTTGTATTCCGCTACGATTCCGATGACATTTCGCATTTTTGCCCCCTCTTTCTGAAAAAACGCTTGCGTTTTGTGGGAAACCGGTTAAAATGTAAATGTTATGGCATACTGTGTTCATAATACCGTTGTTTTGAATTTTTTACAATACCATTAGATAAGAAAGGATTCTGAGTATGAAAATTCTTGTCATCAACGCCGGCAGCTCCTCCCTGAAGTATCAGCTGATCGACATGGAGACCGAGTCGGTCCTGGCCAAGGGCCTGTGCGAGCGCATCGGCATCGACGGTCATCTGAAACACACCCCGCTCATCGGCGGCAAGCCCGTGTTTGACGAAGACCTCGCAATGCCCACGCATTCTGAAGCCATCGCCGCTGTTATCGACAAGCTGACGAGCGCCGAGTACGGCGTGGTCGCCTCGATGAAGGAAATCGACGCAGTCGGCCACCGTGTCGTCCACGGCGGTGAGAAGTTCGCTTCCTCCGTGAAGATCGACGACGCCGTCATGGCCGCGCTGGAGGAGTGCATTCCATTCGCGCCGCTGCACAATCCCGCCAACATCACCGGCATCGAAGCCTGCCGCAAGGTCATGGGCGACGTGCCGATGGTCGCCGTGTTCGACACCGCGTTCCACCAGACCATGCCCGGCAAGGCTTATATGTACGCCATCCCGTATGAATATTACCAGAACGATGGCATCCGCCGCTACGGTTTCCACGGCACCAGCCACCGCTATGTGTCCGCCCGCTGCGCGGAGCTGATGGGCAAGCCCATCGAGGAGTTGAAGCTCATCTCCTGCCACATGGGCAACGGCAGCTCCATCTGCGCGATCGACGGCGGCAAGTGCGTCGACACCTCCATGGGCTTCACCCCGCTGGTCGGTCTGCCGATGGGCACCCGCTGCGGTGATCTGGACAGCGGCGTCATCCAGTTCATTATGAATAAGTATGGCATCGGCATCGACGAGATGCTGAACATCCTCAACAAGAAGTCCGGCGTGCTGGGCGTTTCCGGCGTGTCCTCCGACTTCCGCGATCTCGACGCCGCCGCGGCTGAAGGCAACGACCGCGCACAGCTCGCGCTCGACATGTTCCACTACTGGGTCGCCAAAGTCGCCGGCTCCTACGTCGCCGCGATGAACGGTGTGGACGCCATCATCTTTACCGCCGGCGTCGGAGAGAACTCCAAGTCCTCCCGCGCCGCCATCGCCGAATACTTCGGCTATCTGGGCGTCACCATCGACCCCGAGGCCAACGCCAAGCGCGGCGAAGACATCATGATCTCCACCCCTGACTCCAAGGTCAAGGTGTTCGTCATCCCGACGAACGAGGAGCTCGTCATCGCCCGCGATACCAAGGCCATCTGCGGCTGAGTTTCCAATATCAAAAATCCTGAACCCCCGCCTCTGCACATGCAGAGGCGGGGGTTGGTTGCATCTTGTTTTTTTGGCGCAGTGCGTTGAATTTTCAGCAAAAACTCCTTGACAATGCCTGTCCTGAATGATAAAATATCAAGGCCGCATTGAGTGGGCATGCAAGCGAAGCGCAACTTCCGCCCACGAGAGCGAGACTCTTACAGAGAGGCAGGTGCAACGAGTTGAAGCACGCTATCATTGAAACCGGCGGCAAGCAGTACCGCGTGGCCGAGGGCGACGTGATCTTCGTTGAGAAGCTGGACGTCGAGGCTGGCGAGGCCGTGAAGTTTGACCGCGTTCTGGCGATCATCGACGATGAGGGCTCCGTGTTCGGCAAGCCCATGGTGGACGGCGCGACCGTCTCCGCGAACGTCGTGAAAAACGGCAAGAGCAAGAAGATTCGCGTTTACAAGATGAAGCCGAAAAAGGGCTACCGCAGAACGCAGGGTCACAGACAGCCGTATACCAAGGTTCAGATCGAGTCGATCAACGCTTAATTATTCCGCATCCTGATTTTGACACGTGGAGGTGTTATCTGAAATGGCACATAAAAAAGGCATGGGTTCCACCAAGAACGGCCGCGACAGTGAGTCGAAGCGCCTTGGTCCCAAGAGAGCCGATGGTCAGTTTGTTCTGGCCGGCAACATCCTCGTCAGACAGCGCGGAACGAAAATCCACCCCGGCACCAACGTCGGCAAGGGAAAAGACGACACGCTGTTCGCCCTCGTGGACGGTGTCGTAAAGTTCGAGCGCAAGGGCAAGGATCGCAAGCAGGTTTCTGTTTACGAAGAGATTGCACAGTAATTCAAAGGGGTGGGCGTGACGCCCGCCCCTTTTTCCATTTGGGAGAAATCTGTTGAATTTTTGCCGTTTCGGCGCAATTCAACGTTTTAATAACAGGAGAAATGCTATGGCTTCTGCATTTGTTGATAAAGTCACCATCACCGTGCGCGCCGGGGACGGCGGCAACGGCGCGGTCGCGTTCCACCGCGAGAAATACGTGGCGGCCGGCGGGCCGGACGGCGGCGACGGCGGACGCGGCGGCGACATTGTCTTCGTGGTGGACGACAACATGTCCACTCTGATGGACTTCCGCTACAAGCGCAAATACGTTGCCGGAAACGGCGCGGACGGTCAGGGCAAGCGCTGCTCCGGCAAGGTGGGCGAAACGCTGCGAATCCGCGTGCCGCGCGGCACACTCATCCGCGACGCGGATTCCGGCGCGATCATGCACGACATGTCCACCGGCGAGCCGTTCGTCGCCGCACGGGGCGGCCGCGGCGGCTGGGGCAACCAGCACTTCGCCACGCCCACACGGCAGGTGCCGCGCTTTGCCAAACCGGGTCTCCCCGGCGAGAGCCACACGATCCTGCTGGAGCTGAAGCTTCTGGCGGACGTGGGTCTGGTGGGTTTCCCGAACGTGGGCAAGAGCACGCTGCTGTCTGTCGTGTCCAAAGCGCACCCGAAGATCGCGAACTACCACTTCACCACCCTCTTCCCCAACCTCGGCGTCGTGTACGTGTCGGAGGGCTCGTCCTTCGTCATGGCGGACATCCCGGGCATCATTGAGGGCGCAAGCGAGGGCGCGGGACTGGGGCACGATTTTCTGCGGCACATCGACCGCTGCCGCCTGCTGATCCATCTGGTGGACGTGTCCGGCAGCGAGGGGCGCGACCCCATCGAGGATTTCGAGGCGATCAATGCGGAGCTTGCCGCATACAGCGAATTTCTCGCCACGCGGCCGCAGATCGTTGCCGCAAACAAGTGCGACCTGCTGGGCGGAGACCGGACGAACATCGAAAAGCTCAAAGCGCACGTGGAGGCTAAGGGCTACCAGTTTTTCGAGCTGAGCGCTGCAGCGCATATGGGCACACAGCAGCTCGTACAGGCGGCCGCCGCGCGGCTGGCCGAGCTGCCGCCCACGATCGTGTTTGAAGCGGACTACGTCCCGCCCGAGCCGGAGATCGGCACGAGCGACGAGGTGGAAATCCGCCACTTTGACAATCTGTGGGTCGTGGAAGGGCCATGGCTGCAGCGTCTCATATCCACCATCAATTTCGGCGACTACGAGTCGCGGATGTATTTCGACCGCGTGCTGCGGCAATCCGGCATCTTTGACCGCCTGGAGACCATGGGCGTCCAGGAGGGCGACACCGTGAGCATCTACGACCTCGATTTTGAGTACCGATACTAAAAAAATACCGTCATCCCCCTGGGATGACGGTATTTTTATGCTGCAGAGTCGGTTGGATAATCGGTCACAATGTTCTGCTGCTCTGCGGTGGGTGCGCTGCCGTCGCCGTTGTTCTGGAAATGAAATGCATAGCCGTAGTCCGGATTCACCGGGAAATTTTGAAGCTGTTCCGCGGTGAGGCAGCCTGCGGCGTAGGTGTAAGTCACATGCTCGGCTTCCGTACCCTGATACCCCCACGCCTGCGCATAGCCGACATCCAGACCAAGCCCGCGCAGCCGCTCCAGCTCCGCCGTCATCGCATCGCCGCCGTCGTCCAGCACGCCGTCCGCCGAGAACATGTCTATTCCTACGAAAAACAATACGTCCTGCCCGGCGTAGTCCGCCAGCGCTGTGTCAAGGTCGGCAAAGCAAAAGTGCTCCCCCGGCTCCGGCGCTTTGTAGCATGACGCAGTCGCGCCAGCGCTGCCATAGCTTGTGATTACCTGCGGCAACGGTGACGTCAGCGCCGCGTCCGGCGCAATCTGCGCGATATCATTCTCCGTGCCGCTCCGCAGCGCCGTCATCACCCCGGCCAACACCAGACACACGCACGCCGCAGCCGCCACCCAGCGCTGCCATCGATTTCGCTTTGCCGGAATGGCCGCCGCCTCTTCGACTAAGTCGTCCCGAATCCCGGTGACGCCGTCGAACAGCCGCTCTCGTTTTGTTTCGTTCATTCCAAAGAAACCTCCTCATGTTCCAGCGCCGCTTTCAACCCTTTGCGCAGACGCAGCATTCTCTGTGCCAATTTGCTTGCCGATACGCCGGTACGCCCCGCCAGTTCCTGCAGCGTGTCACCATACCAATACCGGCGGACAAACAAAACGCGGTCATCCCGCGGCAGGGTCTCCAGCCAGTCGCTGATGATTTCGGAAAGGGCGGCTGTCTCCAGCTTCCGCTGGGCCGTGTCCGGCGCCGGGATGCAGTCTTCCAGCTCGGACAGGAGCTGCTCCATGCCGCTGTACCGCTTTTGCGCGTGGTCATGGTTCCAGCGGTTGAGCGACAGGTTCCGGACAATCCGGCCCAGATACGCGCGCAGCGAGCGCGGCTTTTGCGGCGGGATCGTGTTCCACGCCTGTAGCCACGTGTCGCTGACACACTCCTCAGCGTCCTCCCGATCGGAGAGGATATTCATCGCGATATGCGTACAGTACGCGCCGTAGCGTGTCTGTGTCTCCGTGATCGCCGTCTCCTCACGTCTCCAGAACATTTGGATGATCTCCGCATCCGTCACTGCCGTCCCTCCTTTCGTGTATTTGAGGCCTCTATTGATATAGACAGGAAATCGCCGCAGATATTTACGGCTGCTTTCCATTTTTTCATCAAAAAACACGGGCTGAATTGCTTCAGTCCGTGTTCTTTTCGGTTGTGTCTTCCGCGGTGTTCGTCTGCCCCGCCTCAGACTCAGGCGCTTCCTCCGGCACGACCACCGGAACAAAGTTTTTGGCAATGCTGTTCTTCCCGGACTTCGCACTGAAGTAGCCGATGACGCTGAAGGTCAGCGCACCGATGAAGTTGACGAACAAATCCTCCATCGTATCGTACAGGCCAATGTCCAGATAGCCGCCCAGACCAAGGCTTGTGCCGTTGACCGCAACATCTGTAATGTCCTCCACACGGACCGGAATGTTGCTGGCCGTCGGGTCCAGATTGACCGAGGAAAAGGCGTGGATGACGGTGTCCTTCTGCATGTCCATGTGGAAGAAGTTATCCATGCCGAACTCGAAAAATTCCCAGATCACGCCGACCGTCATGGAAAAGCAGAACGAGACCAGCGCCAGATAAATCGGAGACAACTGAATGTGCTGCGGCTTGTTGCGGTTGAGTAAGTCCACCATGGAATAGCCGAACGCCGCGCTGACAAAGCCGCTCGTCGTATGCAGCAGCGTGTCCCAATGTGGGAAATGGATAAAATAGCTGCGCAGCTCCCCAAGGATTTCTCCGGCAAAGATCAGCACCAGGATGATGATCTCCAACGCGGACGGCAGCTCAATGTGGAAGTTCTGCTGCACAATGCGCGGCAGCATATAGAGAACCAGCACCAGCACACAGACCCATGCGCTTTCATAATCCTTTCGGATGCAGGACAGCACCAGTGAGACGATGACGATGAATCGCAGCACCCAATACACAGCCATGACAATCGGCTTCGGCCGGTACTCATCCTTGCGCCGCTTGATCTGTTTTTGCGGATCACGCATCCCCGTTTCCTACCCTTCTCTATTTTTAAGTGTGTCTGTTTTCTATTCCGCAGCTCCGGCCTGTTTTTTTCCGCTTTTGGCGCGCATCGGCGATTTTCTCTTAGCCACGCCATAGATCACCAGATCGAGGATCGCCCCCAGTGCCAGTCCTGCAAACACATCCAGAATGGAGTGCTGCTTGACAAAGACGGTGGAGGCGCAGATCAGCACGCCCCAGATCAGGCCGGGGATGCGCATTTTGCGCAGGTACCGGCTGTCAAAGCACGCAGAAACGACGGCCATACAGCCGACCACATGCATGCTCGGCAGCACGTTTGTATTCGTGTCGGCCGAATAGATCGCATGGATCAAAAATCCGAACAGGTTGCTCATGTCCACCTCCGCCGGCCGCAGGTTCTGGCAGTTTGGCCAGATCATGCAGATCAGCAGCGAAATGGAAAAACCCGCAATGATGAATGCTGCATAGCGAATAAACGCGTCCCGGTCCTCTTTCACCAGCAGCACGATTGCCGGAAGCGCCAGAAACGGATACCAGGACACATACGCCAGAATAAACGGCGGCAGAAACGGAATCTGATCGTCCAGCGGAATATAGGACTCCCAGCACATGTCCGGCGACGCGATAAAATGCTCCTCCAGCGCGAACCAGATCAAATAAATTGGAAGATACAGCACCAGCAAAACATACCGATGCTCACGGATATACTTTTTCATTCGCAAAACGCTCCAAAAAACGGCCAGCCGGCCAGGTTCAAATATTCCCCCAACGGGGTCAGCCGTCCACTGCCCCCCATTGGGCGGCTACGCCCTGCAGCATGGTTCGCTGCAGGCTCTCAATCTCCACAATCCGGTCGAGGATCCGGATAAACTCCCGCGCATCCCGCTCGCCGAGCTGCTCCAGCGCATAGCGCACCCGCGCGGACAAGTTCTGCCGGCGGCTCTCCGCCGCGCGGCGTCCGTTCTCCGTCATCGTCACCACAACGCGGCGCTTGTCGCGCCCGTCGGCATGACGCTGCAGGAGCCCCTTTTGCTCCAGTGTCCGCAGCATGGCCGCCGTGCGCGGCGCGCTCACGCCGAGCGCTGTGCACAAATCGCTTGGCGTGCTCTCGCCATGGTGGCTTTCGAGATAGGACAGCAGGCATCCCTCCCCCTTCAGGTTCTCCTGAAGCTCCTGCGGCCAATGGACCCGGTTGAGTGAGGAGATCGTTTGCAGGAATTTTTCCGTCAGTTTCTGCAACTCCATGTTCAGCCCTCCAAGATTTTAGTTAACACTGTTAAGCTTCGAGCTGCGAAGAGCATAGTACCACCTTGCCTATGCATTGTCAATCAAATTCCGTCAAATGGAACCTTAATAATCACTTTATGTTCAAAAATATGGACAAGATTAGAGATTCGTTACTGTATTTTTCTTGCTTTTTTCGTCGTTGTGGAATATAATTCCTTTCAGTGGCATAAAGATTCGACCCGTTTTGACTCGATTTTTGCAGAGCATTCACACGCTGAAGGAGTTGTGCGGTATGGAAACCTTTCAGGCAGAGCAAATCGGTTCCGAGCTAAAGCGTCTCGTCGGCGAGTACGGTTGGGGCTGGAGTGTCGTGCGCCGGATCATCAATGACCGGCACGGGACCGAATACGATCTTCAACAGCTGAAAAGGCTGTACTACTATGGGAAATGACCTGATCTCCCTGCACCAAGCAAAAAGCTCTGGAACCATGTGTTCCAGAGCTTTTTCTGTAGGAAATGCAATTTCATCGCCTGCGCGGCGGCGCTGCGGATGTTCCCCGCCGTGTCGTAAGTATACGCATAACTGTACCCGGCGTCGGCGCCCGTCGCCGCGATTGGGTTGCCTTTTTCGTCGTAGCTGTACGTCTGCACCGGCTCCTCGATCAGGCTCACGCCGTCAAAATGCGCGTCGTTCGCGTTCTTGTTATACGCGCACTGGACCGTCACCGTGCTGACCGTCTTATTGCTCTGCTTCGGCACAATGATGCCCGTCGCGTACTGCCA
>SFFE01000031.1 GCA_004556965.1 Clostridiales bacterium
ATATTTTCTTTTAGACATAATGACACCCCTTGATGTACTTCTATTGTCCTACATCAAGGGGTGTTTTGTCTATTGTCCGTTTTTACTGGTTCAGTTCAAATTGCTCCGGGGGGTAAGTTTTGGCCGGGTCAGGCGCTGCTGGATGGCACAGCCGCGTTTGAGAAGGAGCACGGCGGTATACAGAATGCAGCACAGCAGGGTGTGCCACCAGTGGGCAAAGGTGAACGCCTTGAGGTAGAAAAACAGCACGCCGCCCACCACGGAGATGCATGTGGGTAAAAGCGTTTCGGAACTCTTGAGGAGAATCGCCGAAGCAAACACGACGGCGGCCGCGACCGGAAGAATCAGATAGAGAAGCAGTCCCCAGATATCCAGACCTGCGCCGGGATAATAAATACAGCGGAAAACGGCGCTGAGCAGCATGAACCCCACGGAGATCACGGCGCAGGGATGATGGGGGCCTGCAACAAAGCCCTTGTGCTCTTTTTTCATAACCGGACACCTCACGTTTTGCGAAAATCCCTGAAGCTTGATAACGCTTCAGGGATTTTCAAACAGATATTGTTATTTGCTTCAGAAGCTTACTTGATGAGCTTGGCGACTTCTTCCGCCAGATCGTCCTGACGCTTCTCAATGCCCTCGCCCTTCTCAAAGCGGGTATAGGCGACCAGCTTGATGGGGGAGCCGATCTGCTTTGCGACATTGGCGATGTGCTGTTCGACGGAAACCTTGTCGTCTTTGACGAACGCCTGCTGCATCAGGCAGATTTCCTTATAGAACTTGGAAATGCCGCCCATGACGATCTTCTCAATGATCTCAGCGGGCTTCTTGGCGTTTTTCGGATCTTCCTTGGCCTGCGCCATGCGGATTTCTTTTTCCTTCGCGATGAATTCCTCGGACACGTCGGACTTGTCCTTGAAGGTCGGGTTCAGCGCCGCAATCTGCATGGCGATATCCTTACCCAGTTCCGTGACAGCTTCGTTGATGGAATCGGTATCAATGTTCACCAACACAGCAATGCGGCCGCCCATGTGGACGTACGGAATGCTCAGGCCAGTGTCATAGCGGGCAAAACGGCGAACCTTGATGTTTTCGCCGATGACGAGTACCTTGTCGTTCTGCTCTTCGAGTACGGTCTTGCCTTCGCTGTACTCGCAGGCATACAGAGCGTCGAGATCAGCCGGCGCGTTCTTGGCGATGACGGCGGCAACGCCCTTGACATAGTCCATAAAGAGCTCGTTTTTCGCAACGAAGTCGGACTCCGCATTGACTTCCACAATAACGCCGATGCCATCAATCACAGTGGCGTAAGCAACGCCCTCAGCGGCGATACGGCCAGCCTTCTTCTGAGCGGCGGCGAGACCCTTTTCACGGAGCCATTCGATCGCCTTTTCAATATTGCCTTCGGCTGCGGTGAGAGCCTTTTTGCAGTCCATCATACCGACGCCGGTCATTTCACGCAGGTTTTTTACATCAGCAGCAGAAAATGCCATAGTTTCATTCTCCTTTTGTATTGTATATGGTTCGGGCGGGTGATTGGACCCGCCCGGAAAATTCAGTGTTTACTCTTCTACCTTCTCAGCCTCTTCCGCAGCGGGCTCTTCCGCATCGGCGCCCTGGAGACCTTCCTGCACGGCGTTGGCCATGGTGGAGGAGATCAGGCGGATGGCGCGAATGGCGTCGTCGTTCGCGGGGATGACGTAGTCGACTTCGTCAGGATCGCAGTTGGTGTCCACGATCGCAACGATGGGAATGTGCAGCTTGCGCGCCTCAGCGATGGCGTTGTGCTCCTTGCGGGGGTCAACGACGAACAGCGCGCCGGGCAACTTCTTCATTTCCTTCACGCCGCCGAGATACTTCTCGAGCTTTTCCATCTCGCCGAGGAGCTTGATGACTTCCTTCTTCGGCAGCATGTCGAAGGTGCCGTCCTCCTGCATCTTCTTGAGCTGAGCCAGACGGTCGATACGGGTGCGCATGGTCTTGAAGTTGGTGAGCATGCCGCCGAGCCAGCGGGCGTTGACGTAGTACATGCCAACACGGGATGCCTCTTCCTTCACGGCGTCGGCCGCCTGCTTCTTGGTGCCGACGAAGAGGATGGTCTGGCCATTCTCTGCAAGGCCGCGCACGAAGTTATACGCCTCTTCGAGCTTCTTAACGGTTTTCTGCAGATCGATGATGTAGATGCCGTTGCGTTCGCAGTAAATGTACTCGGCCATCTTCGGGTTCCATCTGCGGGTCTGGTGACCGAAATGCACACCGGCCTCCAGAAGCTGTTTCATAGATACGACTGCCATTGTTTTTGTTTCCTCCTTTAATTAGTTGCCACCTCCGGGAGCGTCATCTGGGCCCGACCAGACCGCAGTCACATGGTCGCTCATCAACTCCCGTGCGTAATGCCTTGGTATTATACCAAGTTGTCCTTGAAATTGCAAGTGTTTCAACGGCATTTTTGCCGCAGTTTTCAAAAAAAATTAAACGTATGGCGGTCGTTTTTCCCGCTTTTTGCGCGGCTGCGTCTCGGCGACCTCCGCGAGGATAATATCCTCACCCATGCGGGTGATGCAGGACCACGGCAGCACGTAGTCGTCCTCGCCCATCAGCAGTCCGCCGAACTTTTTCTGTCCGGGGACGATCAGTGAGAGGATGCGCCCCTCGTCCATGTCGATTTCTGCGTCATAGACGTAGCCGAGCCGCTGGCCGGTGGCCATATTGATGACTTCTTTGTATCGCAGATCCGAGAGACAGCATTTCATAGGCGATTCCTCCGCAGCATGAAAAGTCGTTTTTTGTTCCATTCTATGGCGCGGAGAGCGCGTCCTATACGCACTATGACACGAAAATGTTCTTTTTGATTTTTGAGATCGCGTTTTTCTCCAGCCGGGAGACCTGCGCCTGGCTGATACCGATCTCCGACGCGACCTCCATCTGCGTCTTGCCCCCGTAGAACCGGAGTGACAGGATGCGCTTTTCCCGGTCGTTCAGGTTGGAGATGGCGGAGGAGAGCGCGATCTGTTCCAGCCACTGCTCGTCCGTGTTTTTGGAGTCGCCAACCTGATCCATCACGCAGATGTTCTCGCCGCTGTCGGTGTAGATCGGTTCGTAGAGGGAGATGGGCTCGGTGATGGCATCGAGGGCGAATACAACATCCTCACGCCGGATGTCCAGCTCGTTGGCGATCTCCTCCATCGTCGGCTCCCGGCCTGTGGCGGCGGTTAGCTTTTCTTTTGCCTGCAGCACGCGATAGGCCGTGTCGCGCATCGAGCGGCTGACGCGGATGGCGCTGTTGTCGCGCAGGTAGCGGCGGATTTCTCCGGAAATCATAGGCACGCCGTAGGTGGAAAACCGCACGTCGTGATTTTCGGAGTCAAAGTTGTCGATGGCCTTGATGAGTCCGATGCAGCCGACCTGAAACAGGTCGTCCACGTTTTCGCCGCGCCCGACGAACTTCTGGATTACGGACAGCACCAGCCGCAGGTTTCCGGCAATGAGCGCCTCACGCGCCGCGGCGTCGCCCTGTTTGGCTTTGATGAGCAGCTCGCGGCATTCGTCGCTGCCCAGCACCTTCAGCTTTGCGGTGTTGACGCCGCAGATCTCGACTTTTCCAAGCATAAAAAACTCCTCCCGTCGGTACACCGTAGTGTTTCCGAAAGGGAGGAATTTGATACCTTGGGTATGATTTTCAGCGTTCGGCGGTCGTTTCTTCCTCGACCGGCTCCGCCGCCTGCTTCTTTGCAAGCGCATTCTGGAGCCAGTTTTTGCCGTCCACATAGCGGGATACGATGAAGGACGCCACATAGTCGCCGGCGGCATTGACCATCGTGGCCGGGGGATCGACCAGATTGCCGAGCGCGAGCGCGATGGGGTAGGCGATTGCAAGCTGATCGGGGAAGAAAATCGTACAGAGCACGAGCTCACCCGTACCGCCGCCGCCGGGGATGCCGGACATCGCCACGGACGAGAACACCGCGATGACGATGGCGAGCAGCGCCTTGCCGGTGCCGAAGTCCAGGCCGAAAATGCCGAACAGGAATGCGACCTTGACGATGGCGCTCATGGCCGAGCCGTCCATGTGCATCGTCGCGCCAAGCGGGAGCACGATGTCGGAGACGTCCTTGGAGATGCCGGTTTCCTCAGCGACCTCCATGTTCGTCGGGATGGTTGCGACCGAGGAGCACGTGCCGAAGGAAACTGCCGCGGGACGCAGCAGGTGCTGAAGCATGACCTTTGCGCCGCCCTTGCCGCCGCCGAAGTGGGCATAGATCGGGAAGAAAACGAACATGTAGGCGAAGCACATGACATAGTAGATGATGAGCGTGCGGCTGTAGTCGCCGATGAGCTCGGGACCGTAGCTGGCGACGAGATAGGCGAAGAAACCAAAGAAGCCGATGGGCGCATAGTACGTGATAATCTTGACGACCTTCATCAGGCAGTTGTTCAAATCGTCGAGCAGGGCAGCAGTCTTGGTTCTCGGCCCGCCGCTCAGCTGGATGCCGAAGCCGAACAGAACAGCGGCCACGATCAGCGGAAGAATTGCCCTGCGGCTGAACAGTTCCGTGAAGTCCGGCTTGGTGAAGAAGTTGATGATCATATCCGCAAGACCGAGCGTCTCGCCGACTTCGCCTTCCACAACGGTGTATGCCCCGGTGACGAGCGGGAAAATCCGTACGACGATGTACATGAGCAGCGCGGCGATGCCTGCCGTGACGACGAAGGTGAGAATCGTGGTGCCCATGACCTTACCCGCGCGTCTGATGCTCTGCATATTTGCGATCGCGGAGGAGATGGAGACAAAGACCATCGGAACCACAACACAGAACATCAGGTTGATGAACACGGTGCCGATCGGTTCCAGACAGGTCGCGCCGGCGCTGACGACCTCGCCGGAGGCGTCTTTGACCGCCGGCCAGACGGCGCCGGTGACGCAGCCGGCAATGATGCCGACGAGCATCGCGATCAAAAACCCATAGGTCTTTAGAAAGGACTTGGAACGCTTGGTTTGTGACATAATGAACACTCCTTACTGAAGTCGGGATGTTCCTATTATATTCACATTTCACTTGCAAATTAAGCGCAAAAAATGCTAATATAATTGCAAAAAGTGCCTTGCTTGGAGGGAATATCCCAATGTCGGAATGGAATTACGAAAAGCGCGGCTATTTGTTGGAGGATTTCCGGCTGTTTCACCTCAGGTCTGCGCTCAAGGAGGACACCGCGTTCCACTACCACGAATTTCATAAGCTGGTGTTCTTCCTGTCCGGGCGCGGGAACTACATTGTCGAGGGCCGCAGCTATGCGCTCAAACCTTATGATATTGTCCTTGTGCAGCGCGGCGCCATCCACAAAGCGGAGATCGCCGCCGACGCCACATATGAGCGTGTCATTCTCTACATCTCGCCGGAGTTTCTGGCGCGCCAGTCGTCGGCGGAAAGCAGTCTGGATCTGTGCTTTCAGAACGCCGCGCGGGAAAAGAGCTTTGTGCTCCGCCCGGACTATGACCGACGCGAGGCCCTGATGCGCATGCTCTCCGCGCTGGAAGCTGCGGGGGAGAGTGCGGAATATGCCCATGATCTGATGGAGCGCGCGCTCATGATCCAGCTCCTGGTGGAGCTGGGACGCGGGCTGGGCACGGAGAATTACCGCTATGCGCCTGCGGAAAACAGCGGCGAGAAGACGGCGGACATTCTGGAGTACATCCACGAGCATCTCACGGAGGACATCAGCATCGACCGTCTGGCAGAGCAGTTTTATCTGAGCAAATATTATATGATGCGCCTGTTCCGGGAGCGAACCGGCTTTACGATCCATGCGTATCTGACCGATAAGCGCCTGCGTTTGGCGCGGGAGCTGATCGCGCAGGGGATGACGGCCTCGGAGGCGTGCTACCGCTGCGGCTATCACGACTATTCCGCGTTTTCCAGAGCGTACAAAAAACGCTTTGCGGCCAGTCCGCGCCAGCAGCAGAAGGGGGCGGGGCGATGACGGTCACGCAATACTATTACCGGCGGCTCCCGCCGGTGCAGCAAGAGGTTTACCGCCGTCTGCTCACCGGATTTCGGGAGATTACGCCGTCCATTCGCATCCCGCGCCTGCCCGGCGAAGCGCTGAGCACGCTGTTTTTCCAGCTCCGGCTGGACCATCCGGAGATTTTCTATGCGGTGGGGTATTCCTGCCGTGCCGCGCTTGGGGCGGACAGCGTGGAATTTGTGCCGGAGTACATGTTCAGCAAGGGCAGGATTCGGGAGCAGCAAAAGGCGCTGGAGGCGCGGGTCGCGCGGCTCATCCGTCCGGTGCAGGGCAAAACGGACGCGGAAAAGGAAGCGTATCTCCACGATTTCATCCTCACACAGGTGCGCTACGACAAACTGAAAAAGCCGTATTCGCATGAGGTCATCGGCCCGCTGACCAACGGCGTCGGCGTCTGCGAGGGCATCGCCAAAACGGTCAAGCTCCTGTGCGATGCGCTGGATATGGAGTGCATCATCGCCATCAGCGACTGTGACCGCGCAAACGGCGAGCGCTACCTCCATGCGTGGAACGTCATCCGCCTCGGCAGAAACTACTACCACCTTGACGCGACGTTTGACAATACGCTCTGCAAATACGGCGGGCTGCGCTATGACTATTACAATCTGGACGATGCGAAGATCTTCCGCGACCACCGTCCGCTGCTGTATCCCGTCCCGCCGTGCACGGACGGGGAGCAGTTTTACTACCGCGTTAACCACCTGTCCTGGACGAAGTACGAGGATGTGCAGAAGCACGTGGAGCAGGCGCTGCGCAAGAAGCGCGAACGGCTGATTTTCCACTGGCGCGGCGGCTATCTGACGCGAGAGATGCTGGCGGAGCTTTGCCGCATCCTCACGGACACCGCGGCCGCGCATGGCCGCGGCGCGGCCATTTCCGTCAACTGGCCGCAGGCCGTTTTGCAGGTCGCCTTCACGGACACCGAGGCGCCGGCCGCAGTCACGACGGAATCTGCGGAGGAGCTGGAAACGGGAAAAACCGAGACTGTCTGCTGAGACAGTCTCGGCTTTTATGGAGCTGCTTTGGCGAGCCGTGCGCGGAGGCTGCGGATTTTCGCTTCGATCTCGCGTGCCGTATGCACAAACGCCGCATCGTCCAGCCCTGCCGGATCGGAGAGTCCCCAGTCTTCTTGACAGAGGTGTGGAAGCGTGGGGCACACCACGCCGCAGCCCATTGTGACTACAATATCCACGTCCGGAAGCGATGTTAGCGGCTTCGGATATTGTTCCCGTTCCAGCTCTATGCCGTATAGCTTCCGCATGATGCGCACCGCATCCGGGTCAAGCCTTGCTTTCGGCGCTGTTCCGGCGGAGCAGCTTTCGAATACATCGCCCGCAAGAAGACGCCCCAGCGCCTCGGCCATCTGGCTGCGGCAGGCGTTGTGAACGCACAGAAAGGCGACAACGGGTTTTCGATCCATATGACTATCCTTCCAGAAGCGTCTTTGCCTCGGCCTTGCTCAGCACTCTGCCGGACGAAACGACTTTTCCGTCGATCATCAGCGCCGGCAGCGACATCACGCCGTATGCGGCGATCTGCGCATAGTCGGTCACGTGCCCTACGGCGTCGCTGCGCCCAAGCTCCGCGAGCGCCTCCTTCACCGCAGTTTCCAGCGCGTTGCATCTGGAGCAGCCGCCTCCCAGAATCAGAATGGCTGCGGTTTCGCTGTCGGCCGGTGTCTCCGGCGCTTTCTTTTTTCCAAACAGTCCCATGAGAAACCTCCTCAGATCAATAAAAATTGGATTGCATTAAACAGATAGCCGACCAAGATGATGCCGGCGGTGCAGATGGCGACGAAAACGCCGAGCAGTCTGGGCTTTACGGCCTTGCGCAGCAGGATGAGCGACGGCAGCGACAGTGTGGTCACCGCCATCATAAAGCTCAGGATCGTGCCGAGCTGCGCACCCTTGGCCAGCAGCGCCTCCGCCACGGGGATGGTGCCGAAAATGTCCGCGTACATCGGAACGCCGATCACAGTGGCCAGAACGACGCCCAGCGGATTGGAAGTGCCGAGCACGGCTTCGATCCAGCGTTCGGGAATCCAGTTGTGGATGATTGCCCCGACGGCCACGCCGAGCAGAATATAGGGAAAGACCTTGCGGAATGTGGAGACGACCTGCGCTTTTGCGTATTGCAGCCGGTCCTTTTGCGTTAGCGTGGGGGCGTTGCTGTCTGCCGCTCTGGCGCTGCGGATGAAATCCTCCACATACGGCTCCATGTGCAGCTTTTCGATGATGGTGCCGCCGATCACGGCGATGACCAGACCCACCAGTACATACACGGCGGCGACCTTTGCGCCGAAAATTCCCGTCAGCAGCACCAGACTGCCGAGATCGACCATCGGCGAGGAAATCAGGAACGAAAACGTGACGCCCAGCGGCGTCACGGTGCCGAGCAGCGCGGCGGCACAGTTTGCGCCTACGCCGTGAAACCGGCCCAGAATCCGCTTGCTGCGCTCCGGCGGGAAATAGCTCTGTATATAGGAAATGAGGAAGATCAAAACGCACAGCAGCACGGTGATCTTCAGCACGTCGTAGAGAAAAAACTGCACGCTCCCGCCTATACGGGAGGCCGTGTCCAGACCGACTGCAGCCAGCAGCCTGCCAATCAGCTCGCTCAGCCACCGCATGCCGAGCAGTTGATCCTGTATGAAATCCCAGATCATTCGCAGCAGCACCCGCCCTTGTCAGCGCCGCACGTCAGGCTGCTCAAAAACTGCTGAAAGGCTGCAAGCGTTTCGCAATTGAGCGAATAATGCATCCATTTTCCCGCTTTTCGCGCGTCCACCAGACCGCATTCGCAGAGAATTTTCATGTGGTGCGAGAGTGTGGGCTGCGTGATCGCAAACTGTTCCAGCAGCTTACAGGCGCACTTTTCTCCGCCTGACAGCATCTGCACGATCTGCAGCCGGTTGCTGTCGCCCAGCGCCTTGCAGATTAAGGCTACGTCGATGGAATTCATATTACGACCTCACATTGATGATGATCTATGTATTTAGAATAGCATATACATAGATATATGTCAATATGAAAACCAATAAAAATCTGCCGCCCTGTTTCCGGGACGGCAGATGTGAATACATTCCGCTCAGAACATCTGCACGCAGTCGCGGGTGATCTCGCTGAGCGCGTGCACGCCGCACATGGCCATTGTGTCGCGCAGCTCGCCGCCGATCTTTTCAATGTACGTCGCAACGCCTTCCGCCGCGCCGCCGTAAACCATCGTGACGAACGGACGGCCGATCAGCACCGCGTCGGCGCCGAGCGCCAGCGCCTTGAACACGTCCGTGCCGCTGCGGATGCCGCCGTCCACGAGAATCTTCATCTTACCGCCGACCGCATCCACGATGGCGGGCAGTACCTCCGCGGTCGCGGGCGTCTGGCCCAGAACGCGGCCGCCGTGGTTGGAGACGACGATCGCCGCTGCGCCGGCCTCCGCAGCCTTTTCCGCGCCGCGCACGGTCATGATGCCCTTGACGATGAACGGCATCTCCGCATAGCGGATGATCTCCGTCAGCTCCTGTACCGACTTGCTGCCGGCAGGCGGCGTCATATTCTTCAGGAAGGGAAGACCTGCCGCATCAATGTCCATGGCGATGGCCTTGCAGCCGGAGGTCTTGGCGGCGTCCAGCTTCTGATACACCAGGTCCATGTTCCACGGCTTTACGGTCGGGATACCGACGCCGTTGGCTGCGCGGATGGCGTTGATCGCGCCGCTGAACACGGCGGGGTTCACACCGTCTCCGGTGAAAGCCGCGATACCGTCGTCCGCACAGGCGGACACCAGAATGCGGTTGTATTCCAGATCATCGTATTTGTCGCCGTAGTGCATCTTCATCGCGCCGACCGGAGCGGCAAAGAACGGATAGCGGTACATGCTGCCGAACAGCTCCACAGCCGTATCGACCGGCTTGTTCTCACAGATGGTGTCCATGTTGACGCAGATTTCCTGCCACTTTTCATAGTTGCGCACAAAGCCGCTGCCGGGGCCTTTCGCGCCGGGGCCGGGGACGGTGTTGCCGCAGGCTTTGCCGTTGCATACCGGGCAGACCTTGCAGAAGGGACCGCTGCATTTGCGTGCATTTTCAAGGATTTCTTTGTACTCCATGTTTGTGCCTCCAATTGATATATGTTAGTAGGTACTTTTATAAGCAGATTTCAAACGCCGGTGCCGTCGAATTTCGGGATCATCTCGCCCGTTGCAGCCTCCAAATCCTGATAAAAGCCGTCTTCGATCCGGCTGTCGAGCAGGTGGGCATAGATCGCGGCGTTGAGCGCGGGGGAAACGGTGTGCCGCAGCTCCGGAAAGGCTGACAGCTCGCCCATCGGCGTGTATTGGCTCATCAGGCTGAAGAGTACGTCGCCTGGCTCGAAGGTATCGGACACCCAGTCGATGACGCGGCGGCTGTTGTCTCCCTGCTCCGGGAGAATCAGGTGGCGGATCAGAACACCGCTCTGCAGCAGACCGTCCCCATCCATCCGAAACGGGCCGGTCTGCCGGAACATCTCCAGAATCGCAACTCTGGCGGTTTCGGGGTAGTCCGGTGCGGCGGAGTAACGCGCGGCCAGCGCCGCGTCCGCATATTTCAGATCGGGCAGGTAGATCTGCACCAACCCCTCCAGCATCCGCAGCGTTTCGACGGATTCATAGCCAGAACTGTTCCACACTACGGGGACGCCAAGCTCCAGACCGTCGAGCGCCTGCGCGATGGCGCGGGCATCGTGGCTCGGTGTGACGAGGTTGATGTTGTGCACGCCCTGATCGCGCAGCTCCAGGAAAATGTCCCGCAGCCGCTGGACGGTGATCTCCCGGCCGAGCTGATTGCGGCTGAGCGCGTAGTTCTGGCAGAACACGCACCGCAGATTGCACCCGGCGAAAAACACGGCGCCGCTGCCGCGCGTGCCGGAGATGCACGGCTCCTCGCCGAAATGGGGCGCGGCGCGTGCGACGACCGGCGTCTCCGGCGCGCCGCAAAAGCCGGTTTGTCCGGCGGCGCGATCCGCACCACAGCGGCGCGGACAAAGACTGCAGGGTGACATGACCATTCCTCGATTCCGAACAATTCGCCCCCATTATAAAGAATTTTGTCAGGATGTGCAATCCTTCCAGAGAGAATTGCGGAAAATTTCTATTCTGTTTACATTTCACAGGATTGAAAAATTTTGATTGACGCGCTACAATAACACTGGAAAATTAACGGCAGGAAGGAACCCGGCATGGTCGATATCGTATTGGTGGAACCCGAAATCCCAAACAACACCGGCGCCATTGCGCGCACCTGCGCCTGCACCGGCTCGCGGCTGCATCTGATCAAGCCTCTTGGCTTTGACATTTCCGACAAGGCAGTCAAGCGCGCTGGGCTGGACTACTGGCATCTGGTGGACATCTCCGTGTATGAAAATATCGGGGAGTATTTTGAAAAAAACGGGGATGCTAATCTCTGGCTGCTGACGACGAAGGCGAAGGTCAGCTACGTGGACGCAGACCTTTCGACGGAGCATGTCACGCTCATGTTCGGCAAGGAGACCAAGGGACTGCCGGAATGGCTGCGCGAGCGCTATGCAGATCGCTGTTTGCGCATCCCGATGCGCGCAGAGGCGCGGAGCCTGAACCTCTCCAATTCCGCGGCCATTTTGTGCTATGAAGCGCTCCGGCAGCAGGGCGAGCTGGAGAAGATCAACCTGCAATTCCCCGATTAAAATTGACACCGATTTGTGCGCTGCACGAAAATTCATATTAGGAGGAACTACTATGAACTACAACAAGATGACGGTGAGCGACGCTGCCCTGAGCGGCAAAAAGGTGCTGCTTCGCTGCGACTTCAATGTCCCGCAGGACAAGACGACCGGCGCGATCACGAGCGACAAGCGCATTGTCGCGTCGCTGCCGACGATTCGCTACCTGCTGGAGCACGGCGCGGCTGTGATCGCCTGCTCTCACCTCGGCAAGCCGAAGGGAACATGGAAAGAGAGCCTCACGCTCGCACCCGTCGCCCAGCGCCTGTCCGAGCTGCTCGGTATGGACGTCATCTTTGCAAAGGATATCGTCGGCGAGGACGCAAAGGCCAAAGCCGCCGCGCTCCAGCCGGGTCAGCTCCTGCTGCTGGAGAACCTGCGCTTTGACCCGCGCGAGGAAAAGAACGACCCCGAATTCGCCAAGGCGCTGGCCGACATGGCGGAGCTGTATGTCTCCGATGCGTTCGGCACTGTGCACAGAGCGCACGCCTCCACCGCAGGCGTTGCGGCATACCTCCCGGCTTACGCCGGCCTGCTCGTGGAGAAGGAGCTGTCCGTCATGGGCAAGGCGCTCGACGATCCGAAGCGCCCGTTCGTTGCCATCCTCGGCGGTGCAAAGGTTTCGGACAAGATCGGCGTCATCAACAACCTGCTCGAAAAGGCTGACACCATCATCA
The DNA here is from genome assembly GCA_004556965.1 of Clostridiales bacterium. Taxonomy (GTDB): domain Bacteria; phylum Bacillota; class Clostridia; order Oscillospirales; family Oscillospiraceae; genus CAG-103. Next base: position 12,437 of record SFFE01000031.1, read on the forward strand.
TCGGCGGCGGTATGGCCTACACGTTCCTCAAGGCGCAGGGCGGCGAGATCGGCACGTCCCTGCTGGAGGCCGACCGCCTGGACTATGCCCGTGAGATGATCCAGAAGGCGGCAGACCGCAAGGTTCGCCTTCTGCTGCCGGTGGACACCGCGATCGGCGACACGTTCGCTGCGGACTGCACCCGCAAGGTTGTGCCGTCCATGGAGATCCCGGCTGACTGGATGGGACTCGACATTGGGCCGGAGACCATCAAGCTGTTCTCCGACGCGGTCAAAGACGCCGGTACGGTCGTGTGGAACGGCCCCATGGGCGTGTTCGAGTTCCCGGCCTTTGCCGTCGGCACCGAGGCCATCGCCAAGGCGCTGGCTGAATCCGGCGCGGTGACAATCGTCGGCGGCGGCGACTCGGCCGCAGCGGTCGAGAAGCTCGGCTACGCCGACCGGATGGCACACATTTCCACCGGCGGCGGCGCTTCTCTGGAATTTCTGGAGGGCAAGGAGCTGCCGGGCGTTGCGTGTCTGCTGGACAAGTAATTTCTAACATCACATAAGGAGAACCGTCATGAATATCAGAAGAAAAACGATCATTGCCGGGAACTGGAAGCTGAACAAGCGCGTGTCCGAGATCGCGCCGTATCTGGACGAGCTGAAGGCGGCCATGCCCGCCGCGCGCTGCTGCGACGTGGTGGTCTGCGCGCCGTTCCCGCTGATCCCCGCGATTTGTGCGGAAGGCGTTGTCGGCGTCGGTGCGCAGGACGTGTCTGAGCACGAGAAGGGCGCGTACACCGGCGAGGTTTCCGCCGCGCAGCTGTCTGATCTCGGCGTGCAGTACTGCATCGTCGGCCATAGCGAGCGCCGCAGCTACCACGGCGAGGACGATTTCATGGTCAATGAAAAGGCCAAGATTCTGCTGGCCAACGGCATTACCCCGATTATCTGCGTCGGAGAGAGCCTGAAGCAGCGCGAGAACGGACTGACCCACGAATATGTCGCATATCAGGTGGCTGCAGCTTTCGCTGGCATGACGGCGGAGCAGGCGGCGTCCTGCGTCGTTGCATACGAGCCGCTCTGGGCCATCGGCACCGGCAACACCGCTACCAGCGAACAGGCGCAGGAGGTCTGCGCCGCCATTCGTGCGGTGCTGTGCGGCCTATTCTGCGAGCAGGTTGCGAATGGGATCAGCATCCTGTACGGCGGCTCCATGAACGCCGGCAACGCCGGTGAGCTGCTTGCGCAGCCGGATATCGACGGCGGCCTGATCGGCGGCGCTTCGCTCAAGCCCGTGGATTTTTCCAAGATCATTGCGGCCACTGCGCAGGGGCAGTGCGATGCGCATGAATAAGGTTGCGCTTATGATTCTGGATGGCTACGGCATTGGGGAACCGAATGCCGGGAACGCCATCTGGACGGCGAAGACCCCGGTGATGGACGGTCTGCTGCAGCGCTGCGCCCACACGAAGCTCTCCGCCTCCGGGCTGGACGTCGGCCTGCCGGACGGTCAGATGGGCAATAGCGAGGTCGGCCATACGAATATTGGCTCCGGCCGCGTGGTGTTTCAGGATCTGCCGCGCATCACGAACGCGATCGCGGACGGCACGTTTTTTGAAAACCCCGTCTATGCCGAGGCGATGGACAGCGCCGCGCAAAGCGGCAAGGCGCTGCACATCCTCGGTCTGCTGTCAGACGGCGGCGTGCACAGCCACATTACGCATATCTTCGCCATCCTGAAGATGGCGAAGCAGCGCGGGCTGGAGCGCGTGTACCTCCACTGCTTCCTCGACGGGCGCGACGTCGGCCCCTCGACCGGCGCGGGCTATGTCCGCCAGCTTCGGGACTACTGTGACGAGCTGGGCACGGGGAAGATCGCCACGCTGCAGGGCCGGTTTTACGGCATGGACCGCGACAAGCGCTGGGAGCGCATCGAGGCGGGCTATAACGCCATCGTCTGCGGAGAAGGGCGGCAGGACGCCGACCCCGTACACGCTGTGGAGGCAAGCTATGCCGATGGCGTGACAGACGAATTCGTCCAGCCCGTGGTCTGCGACCCGGACGGCATGATCCGGACCGGGGATGCCGTGATCTTCATGAACTTCCGGCCCGACCGCGCCAGAGAGATGACCTACGCGCTCACGCAGCGCGATTTCGACGGATTCCAGCGCAGGAAGATGGTCTGCCCGCTGCACTACGTCTGCACCACGCGCTACGATGAGAAGCTCTCGGATCTGCCGATCGCTTTCCCGCCGGAGGAGCTGCACGCCACGCTGGGCGAGCTCATCAGCGCGCAGGGGCTGCGCCAGCTTCGCATCGCAGAGACGGAGAAGTATGCGCATGTGACGTTCTTCTTTAACGGCGGCAGCGAGACGCAGTACCCCGGCGAAGACCGCGTGCTGATTCCGTCGCCGCGGGAGTTTCCCACTTACGACCTCATCCCGCAGATGAGCGCGGTGCAGGTCAAGGACGAGCTGGCCGCGCGGATGCGTACGGGCGCATATGACCTCGTTATTTGCAACTTTGCCAACTGTGACATGGTTGGCCACACCGGTGTGATGCAGGCCGCAGTCGAAGCTGTGGAGTGCGTAGACCAGTGCCTGGGCGAGATCGTTGCGGTTGCCCGGGAAATGGGCTATACGCTCCTCATCACAGCCGACCACGGCAACGCCGACCGCATGGTCGAGCCGGATGGCAGTACCAACACTGCGCACACGACGAATCTGGTGCCGTTTGTGCTGGTCGGCCGGGAGGCGCGCCTGCGCAAATGCGGGCGTCTGGCCGATATTTCTCCGACGATTCTGGATCTGATGGATTTGCAGCAGCCAAAAGAGATGACAGGCGAGAGCCTGATTCTGCAAGAATGATAAAAGGAGTACGCTATGAAGGATTATTTTGAAATTGTTGATGTCAGCGCAAGAGAGATTCTCGATTCCCGCGGCAACCCCACCGTGGAAGTGGAAGTTACGCTCGACGACGGCACGGTCGGCCGCGCGGCGGTCCCGTCCGGCGCATCCACCGGCATTTACGAGGCCTGTGAGCTTCGCGACGGCGACAAGAGCCGCTATCTGGGCAAGGGCGTGCTCAAGGCGGTGGAGAACGTCAACGTTGAGATTGCCGAGGCGCTGATGGGGCTGAACGTGCTCGATCAGACCTCGATTGATAAGCTGCTCATCGAGCTGGACGGCACGCCCAACAAGACCCGTCTGGGCGCGAACGCCATTCTCGGCGTGTCCCTCGCCTGCGCGAAGGCCGGCGCCGCCGCCACGGGCCAAAGCCTGTACAACTACATTGGCGGCTGTAACGCCAAGACCCTGCCGGTGCCGATGATGAACGTGCTCAACGGCGGCGCGCACGCCACCGGCAGCAACGTCGATATTCAGGAGTTCATGATTATGCCGGTCGGCGCGGAGAACTTCCGGGAAGCGCTGCGCATGTGCTCTGAGGTTTTCCATGTGCTGAAGAAGGTCGTTCCTGCCTCCGGCGTGGGCGACGAGGGTGGCTATGCCCCGAACCTCGACAGCGACGAGGACGCGCTCAAGGCGCTGGTCAAGGCCATTGAGCTTGCGGGATACAAGCCGTATGACGACTTCATGATCGCCATCGACAGCGCCTGCTCCGAGTGGTTCAACGCCGAGGACGGCTGCTATCATCTGCCGAAGCGCGGCATCGTCATGACCCGTCAGGAAATGGTCGACATGTATGCGGACTTCGTGGAGAAATACCCGATTATCTCTCTGGAGGACGGCATGGCCGAGGATGACTGGGAAGGCTGGCAGATGCTGATGGCTCGTCTGGGCGACAAGATTCAGCTCGTCGGCGACGACCTGTTTGTTACGAACGTGCAGCGCATCAAGAAGGGAATCGAGCTGGGCGCGGCGAACTCCGTGCTCATCAAGCTCAACCAGATTGGAACCCTGACCGAGACGCTCGACGCCATCCAGATGGCGCACAGAGCGGGCTGGACCGCCGTCGTCTCCCACCGTTCGGGCGAGACGGAGGACACCACGATCGCGGATATCTCCGTTGCCGTCAACGCCGGCCAGATCAAGACCGGCGCGCCGTCCAGAACGGACCGCGTTGCGAAGTACAACCAGCTTCTGCGCATCGAGGACGAGCTGTTCGACGTGGCGCAGTACCCCGGCAAGGACGCATTTTTCAGCATCAAAAAGTAAAGCAATAAATTTTCCTGAAATGTATAAAAGGTGTTTGCACAGGCGATACTAGCCGTGTAAACACCTTTTTTCATGGAGGGAAACAGAATGGATTCCAAGAAAAGCTTCGGCAAGAAGCTGGAGCACTTTATCGAGGGCAGGGGCTTCTACATAGTCCTTGTTCTGTGTGCGGCGATCATCGGCGTTTCCGCGTGGTCTCTGCTGTCCGGAACAAAGGCTATGGCTCCGAACGAGGGGCAGAATTCCACGTCGGTGCTCAGCGCCGTCACCCCCCAGCCAACCCCGGCGGAAGTGACTCCGGTTCCGCCCACAACGGCTCCGGCACAGGAACCGGAAAAAGTCCCGGAGGATGAGAAAGCGCCGGCAGCAGCGGAAGCGTCTTACGTCTGGCCTGTGGAAGGGGAGATCATCTATCCCTACAGCATGACGGCGCTTTTGTATGACAAGACGATGTCCGACTGGCGCACGCACGACGGCGTGGATATTGCAGCGGAGTTCGGCACGCCTGTGTCCGCAATGACCTCCGGCACAGTCACCAAGGTCTATTACGACGATCTGTACGGTACGACCGTCATCATTGAAAACGGAAACGGCCTGCAGTGCGTCTACTCCAATCTGGAGGAGATCCCGACGGTCTATGTGGGCGACGCGGTTGCAGCGGGGGACACCATCGGCTCGGTTGGCGCCTCGGCAGCCTGCGAATCGGCGCAGGAAAGTCACCTGCATTTGTCCGTTTCTCTGAACGGCGAGAGTGTGTCTCCGATGGAATATCTGCCGCAAAAAAATTAAAAATCGAGGCAAAACTTGTTGACAAAAGGGGCATTGTTTGATACAATGCTCCTTGCGTTTGGCGCTCAACGCGCCGATATGGCGGCATAGCTCAGTTGGCCAGAGCATTCGGTTCATACCCGAAGTGTCCCCGGTTCGAATCCAGGTGCCGCTACCATGGGATGCCAAATTGGCATCCCAATTTATGGCCCGTTGGTCAAGTGGTTAAGACACCGCCCTTTCACGGCGGTAACATGGGTTCGAATCCCGTACGGGTCACCACAGCTCAGCGCTTCGCGCTGTATGGAGGCTTAGCTCAGCTGGTTAGAGCGCATGCTTCACACGCATGAGGTCGATGGTTCGAGCCCATTAGTCTCCACCAAGAAAAAAGCCCTGTAATCTCAACCGTTTCCGTTCATAAGGATGTATTTTCTTATGAGAGATTGGTCGCAACCTCTGTTATGGAGGCTGCGGCCTTTTCTCTTTCTGTGGTAGATCATGGCCTTGACGATTCTGCGATAGCAAGCATCTCCTTTATGGTTGCAAGGTCTACAAGTCCGACACCGGTAAAGTAGATGTCAATACCCACCCGCTTATGCCCGTTCACCGTCTCACTGTTGTGAACCTCGATTCGCTTGATGATCTTATTGACCACCTCCGGCGTGAGTGTTTCCATACTGGAGTACTCCCTGAGTCCTGCCAGCAAAAGCCGAATATCCACGCTCTCCCGTTCGAGTTCGGCCTGCTCCTTTTCCTTCGTGCTGACGGATTGCAGTAGCTCTGCCTGCTCTTTTTCGTATTTTGCTGCCATACGGGAATAACGCTCATCAGACAGCTTGCCCGCAAAATTATCCTCATAGAGCTTGGCGATCAGCCGGTCGATTTCATCGATACGGTGTTTTCCGGCAGCGATGTCCGATTTGATAGATCGGATATTCTGATCTTTCCCCGCAGATTGTTGCTTTCCAATCATTTGCAGAAAGAATGATTCGTGACAGGCAACGAAATCTGCAAGATCGCTGACCGCCACTGAGACGATTTGTTCCAGCACGACATTCCGGATATAGTGAATTGTGCATTCTCCCCGACCGGACTTATAATTGGCACAGCGAAAGAATTCCTGATTTGTTTTCAAACTCTTAGCCGCACAAAAGTGGAGCTTTGAACCGCAGTCTGCACAAAAAACCAATCCGGAAAACAGGCTTGTTTTCCCCGTCGCAGTCGGGCGGCGCTTGTTTTTGCGCAGCTCCTGCACTCGGAGCCAAGTGTTTTCGTCAATGATCGCTTCCTGTGCGTTCGGCACGATGCTCCATTCCTCCTCCGGCTTGCGAATCAGTTTGTGTACTTTGTAGCTGACGGTAGTCGTTTTCAGATTAACCATACAGCCGGTGTATTTTCGATTGCTCAAGATGGCGTCAATGGTGCTGTCCTTCCATAAATACGGATCGCTCGGAATAGGGCAATTGGCGGAAGAAGAACCGACCGAATAGTAATATGCGGTAGGGGTAAGAACCTTCTCCTTTTGCAGAAGCCTCGCAATTTGCTCCGGACCTTTTCCTTCAAGGCAAAGGTGGTAAATTCTTTGCACTACCTCGGCGGCAGCATCATCAACAAGCCACTTTTCTTTATCAAGCTCGTCACGCTTGTAGCCGTATGGTACCCGGAAGTTGCTTCTTTTACCGTTGGCCGCCTTCATTGCCCACAC
>SFFE01000032.1 GCA_004556965.1 Clostridiales bacterium
CGGATAAAGTTTCGAATTTGTCTCGTTTCTTGCTGCTATCCCTTCCTCTTTGGGCAAAACTTGATTTATTCAGCGTTTACTCAAGGGGAAGGCTTTGGGGTCGGCACGTTCCGCACCCCGCGTCCTCGAACCGAAGCCCAGCGTAAGCGGGTTCGGTTCGATAAGGAAGGACGGAGAAGTGGATGTGGCGACGGCGAGCGTTCGCTCGGCGTCAGAACGGAACGAGTCCGTCCTGACGCCGAGCCGGGTCGATGACCGACAGGGCGATGCGGTCGGGGGCGAGCGCTTCCGTGACGAAGGCGGCGCATTCCTCCGGCGTGATCTCGCTGAGTAGCCCGAACAGCTCGAACAGCGGATAATCGCCGAACACGCTGTCCACCAGATCGACGCACAGACCCTCGAACCGGTCGAGACTGCGCAGCCAGCTTCCGTAGGCGGCGCGGCGGGTGCGGTCGAACGCGGCGGGATCGAAGCCCTGCTTGCGCACCTGCGCGACCGCTTCGTTCAGCCGCGCGAGCACCCGCTCGGGATCGCGGCTCTCGCCGCCGGCGAGGATGGTGGCGACCCCGGCGGAATAGTCGAGATCCGCGCCGAAGTCCTCGGTCAGCAGCCCCTCGCGGTAGAGGTCGTTGTAAAACGCGGAGGCGCGCCCGGTGAGCGCGCGCAGCGCCAGCTCGCCCACGAGCTTCTGCCGCAGCAGCGGCAGGCCCTGCGGCGCGCGCTGCACCTTTGCGCCCAGCAGAAACTGCGGCGCGGACACCTCCATCGCCACGCGGTGCTGCGCGGCGCACGGCAGAAGGTCCTCCGCCGCGCCGTAGTCGATCTCCGGCACGGGGCCGGGCGTGTCCGGCAGCATTTCACGCGCGATTTCCTCCACACAATCAGGGGAGATCGGGCATACGACGCACAGCGCCATGTTCGACGGGTTGTAAAACACCTTGTGGCAGGCGTAGAGCGTCTCGTCCGTGATCTCGGCGATGCTCTCCACCGTGCCCGCGACGGATTCGCGGATGGGGTTGTGCGCGTACAGGCACTGCATCAGGTTCACGTACACGGCGTAGTCCGGGTCGTCCTCGCCCATGCGGATTTCCTGTCCGATGATGCCCTGCTCCTTTTCCACGCTCTCCGGCGTGAAGTACGGCGTTGTGACAAAGCGCAGCAGCGTGCGGAGGTTTTCCTCAAAATCCTGCGTGCACTCAAAATAGTATGCGGTGATGTCGCTGGAGGTGAAGGCGTTCGGCTCCGCGCCGTTCGCGGAGAGCGTCGTGAGCGCGTCGTCGCCGTCCGGCATGTCGAACATCTTGTGCTCCAGAAAATGCGCCACGCCCGCCGGCGTGTCGATCCACTCATCGCCGAGACGGAAGCGGCGGTCGCCGCCGCCGTAGTTCGTGGCGAACATGGCAAAGCTGCGGTTATACTCCGGCTTGCACAGCACGCGCAGGCGCAGCCCGTTCGGCAGCGTCGCGCTATAGAGCGTTTCGCCGATACGGGGATACTGTTTATTCTCCATCGTCATCCTCCGTTCCCTTGAGGAAATACACGCTGTCGCACACGACGCTGCCCGCGATTTCCACCACGTCCTCGCGCGTGACGGCCTCGGTCAGCGCGGCCAGCTCCATGGGGTCGAAATCCAGCCCCTGCAGGTTCTGCTGCAGCCAGTAGCCCTCCAGCGCGGCGGGCGTGTCCATGATGGCGCGCAGGTCGGAGGCAAGGCACTTTTTCGCCGCGGCGAGGTCGCCGTCCGTAAAGTCGCCGGCGCGCACGGCGTCGAGCTGGACGTTGATCTCCGCGAGCGCTTTGTCGTAGTTTTCCACCTCGATGCCGCTCGACACGAGCATCAGCCCTTTCATGAGGTCGAGCCGGGAGCTGGCATAGTAGCACAGCGAGAGCTTCTCGCGCACGTTCAAAAAGAGCTTGGACGTGACGCAGCCGCCGAAGAGCGCGTTGAACACGCGCAGCGCGGCCAGATCGGGGTCTTCCATGCACTCGCCCAGGCGGTAGCCGATGGCGAGCTTGCCCTGCGTGACGGCCATCTCCTCCGTGAAAAAGCGGACGTCCTCCTCCACGGCGTTCATGCGGATGTCGGTGCCGATGTCGTAGTCGATCTCGCCGCGCGGCATGGCGGCGAGCGCGTCGGCGAGCGTCTGCGCGACCTCCGCCGCCGGGAGCGAGCCGCAGTAGAACACCTCCACCGGGCTTGCCGCGAGCAGCTCGTGGTAATGGCGCGTCAGCTTCTGGTAGTGGATGGACTCTGCCATGTCCTCGTCGCCGAGACGGGGCACGCAGTAGTCCTCATAGCAGCACATCAGCTCGGTGAGCCGCTGGGTGGCGTAGCTGCGCTTGTCGTTGATGCAGCCGCGGATCTTGTCGAGGAGCTTGTCCTTCTCGCTGCGGACGTAGCACTGCCGCAGCAGGCCGCCGCGCGTGTTCGGCGCGAGGAGCATACCGCTCACGTCCTCGGCCAGCCGCGGGAGGATCGGCGCGCCGGCGGCGCGGTCGTCCGCGAACGTGGAGTAAAAGCCCACGCACTGGATCTCGCCGAGCTTGCGCACGACGGGCGTGATCGTCGCGCCGTAGAGACTGTCCAGCTCGCGGGCGACGGTCTCCAGATCGGGCAGGCGGGTGCTGCCCCGGCGCAGCACGAACGGCAGCACGGCGTTCATGGCGGCGCGCTCGCGCGTGAGCTGCGTGAGCAGCGTGACGCTCAGGCAGCCGGTTTTGAATTTGTCCGTGTGCAGGGCGGTCAGCCACACGCCCGGCAGGATCTCGGTACGGGTTCGTTGCATATGGGAAGCTCCTTTCGGGAGATGTGTTTGGCAAACGCTTCGCTGCGTCAGAACGGGCGCGCTCGCGTCCTCACAAGCTCCGCATCACTCGTCCTTTCAAAACCGAAACACCGTTTCGGTTTTGTGAGGAGAAACGGAGGAGCGGATGTGGAGCTTTCCGGCTTGCCCGGGAAGCGGAATGGAGCGAGTCCGTTTGGACGTGTCCACTCTGACGCTCTGCACGAGCAGAAAGAAATGGGGTGGAATAGACCAAGGTTCGCTTCTACATGAATAATACAGTATACCACACGGGGGCGCGTTTTGGAATCGTTATTTGCGATTTTTCCCGACGCCGCCGCCCGTATAGGGCTTGCCGTCCACGGTGACGCCGTCGCGCGTGATCGCAATCGTGTGCTGCAGGCCCGCGCCGTCGCGCCAGTGGACGGTGCAGCCGTTCCACGCGCTGGGCAGCTTCGGCTCCGGATAGAGCACGCCGCCGCGCAGCTTCAGACCGAGCAAATCCTCCGCCGTCACGCGCAGGAACCAGCCGGACGAGCCGGTGTACCACGTCCAGCCCGCCTGCTCGGCGGCGTCCCCGGTGCACACGTCGGCGGCAAGCACGAACGGCTCGGCCTCGTACCGCTCCGGATCGTGCGCCTGCGGCAGCACGGCCTGCAGGAGCGCATAGCCGTCGTCCGTGCGCCCCTCGCGCAGCAGCGCCATGGCGAGCCAGAGCGCGCCGTGCGTATACTGTCCGCCGTTTTCCCGGAAGCCGGGGCCGTAGCTGCGGACATAGCCGGGATCGGGATTTACCCGCGTAAACGGCGGGTCAAAGAGTTTTACGAGATTGTGCTCCCGGTCAAAGAGCGCATCGAGCGCGCTCGTGAGCGCCTGCTGTTTGCGCTCGCTCGACGCTTCCGGGCAGAGCGCGGCGAAGCTCTGGGCGATGGAGTCGATGCGGCATTCCGCGCACCCGGCGCTGCCGAGGGGCGTGCCGTCGTCAAAATATCCGCGCAGGTACCACGCGCCGTCCCACGCGCTGTCGGCGGCGCGGCCGGTTTTCTGCGCGGCTGCGCGCAATTGCGCGGCGGAGGCCGCGTCGCCGAGACGGTCGAGCAGGTCTGCGAAGCGGTGCGCCGTGTGGGAGAAAAACCACGTGAGCCACACGCTCTCGCCGTCGCCGCGCGCACCGACGCGGTCCAGCCCGTCGTTCCAGTCGCCGGAGCCGATGTGCAGCAGCCCGTGCGCGCCCGTGCCGCGCCGCAGCACCATCGCAAGCGCGCGCAGACAGTGGTCGAGCACCGTGCCGTCCTCCGGCGCGGGGGTGAGCGGGGCGTAGCGCTCGCGCTCGCAGTCGGAGAGCGCTTCGGCGAGCAGGTAGGCGACGCGTTCCCGGCAGAGCGCGCGGTCGCCCGTCTTTTCCACGTATTCGCACACCGCCCACGGCAGCCACAGCAGATCGTCCGAGATGCGGGTGCGCACGCCGTGCTCTTGCCCCGCGCCGCTGTGCCACCAGTGGCACACGTCGCCCTGCGTGAACTGGTGCGCGCAGCAGAGCAAAATCTGCTCGCGCGCGGGGTCGGGGTCGAGCAGGATGAGGTTCACCGCGTCCTGAAGCTGGTCGCGGAAGCCGAACGCGCCGCCGCTCTGATACACGCTTGTGCGCGCGAGAATGCGGCAGGCGAGCGTCTGGTACGCCGCCCAGCCGGAGACGAAGCGCCCCATGGCCGCGTCGGGCAGTTCCGCGCGCAGCCGGTAGACGAACGCCCGCCAGCGGCTGCGCGTTTCCTCCAGCGCGTGCAGCGCCTCCGCCGGCTGCGTCAGGCGCAGCAGCGTCTCCCTGCCCGCGCAGCCGCACACCAGAATGGCCTTCCTGCGCAGCGTGAACTCCATGCTCATGCACGGCGTCAGCCCCGTGCCGGCGCGCTGGTCGGACTGCCCGCGCAGGAACGAGAACCGGTCGCACGTCCAGCCGCTGAGCGGCTCGGAGCACACGGCGGAAAAGGAAAACTGCGCGCCGGAGCGCGGGTTCACCGCCGTGAGCACGCCGTTTTCCCCGGCGGTGACGACGGTGAGCGCGTCGCGCTCGTCCCCGGCGAGGAGCAGATCCGTGCTCCACGCGATTTCGGCGGCGTCCGCGCTGCACTCGAACAGCAGCACGCGCGCGTCCGTGTCCCAGGGAACGAAGCTCAGCACGCGGGTGCGCACGCCTTCCCATTCCTTCTCCCACATCGCGTAGCCGAAGCCGTATTCCACGCGCGCCTCGCCCATGCCATCGGCAAACAGGCTCGTGCGCCCGCCGCGCGAGAGCAGCTCCAGCGTCTCCGTGCCGCGCACGGCGTGCGGGTCGTTCCGCCAGGGGTTGACGCGCCCCTCGCGCGCGTTGAGAACCCACATGTGGCCAAGGCCGCTGTCCGCCGCGAGATAGCCGAAGCGCCCGTTCGTGAGCACGTGGCACCATGCGCGTTTGGGCAGCGCATGCGAGAGCTGGAACACGAACGCGCCGTCATCGCGCCAGTGCCAGTCCATGCAGCCCTGCGGCAGGTCGCGCCGGTCGGGCGCGGCGAGCCGCGCCGGGAGCGTGCAGCGCGTCAACTGATACTCCGGATGCTCCAGATCGAGCGTCACGGCGGCGCAGGCTTCGATGGCGGCCGCCTGTGACAGCTCCGCCAGATGCACGCCGCCCGCCGCATTTAAGAGCGCCTCCCGGTCGAGCGCGCGCAGCGTATCCGTGACGATGCGCGAGCCGCTGCGCTGATAGTCGCCGCCCTCCGCCGTGAGGAACACGAGGTCCGAGCGCAGGCCGCAGCTTTGCAGCAGCGCGTGGCGGCGGATGAGCGCGGCTGCGCCCGCGCGGTGCGCCGGTTTTGTGAGCACGGCGCAGAGAATGGGCAGGTCGCCCGAAATGCCGAAGCGCCAGAGCGCGTCCTTTTTCAGCAGCGCGAGGTCGCCCACCTCCGGCGCGGCGGCGGGGAACACCAGCGGCGAGACGAGCGCCATCGCCGCGGCCACGTCGCCGCCGTCCATACCGGTTTGCGCCGCGAAGAGCGCGGGCAGCGCGGCGAACGCGTCCGACGGCATCGTGAGCGTGCGCTGCGCGGCCTGAAACGCGGCCTCCTCCGTGCGTCCGACGCCGAGGGCGAAGCGCGCTTCAAACACCTCGTCCGGCGCGAGACGCACCGGGCACACGGCGTCGATGCGCGCGTCGCTCAGCCACCCCGGCACGGAATCGGGAAAGCGCAGCGCGCGGTCGCACGCGAGACACAGCCACACCTCCGGCGTGGACGAGCGCGCCAGCCGCCGCAGCAGCAGCGCGCCCCCGCGCGTCTTGGCCTGAAAGCCCATGCGGTAAAATGCCGGATGGTTACCATAATCCAGATACGGCGCGAGCACCGGCTCCAGCGTGAAGTGCAGCTCCCCGTCCGGAAGCCCCCCGGCGGCGGAGAGCGAAAGCGCGCGCAGCTCGCCGTTATCCTTGGCCGAAACCGCGAAATCACAGGTGTATTTGAGATCGTCCTGCAGCCCGGTGAGCGTGGCGCTGCGCTCGGTAAACCGCCACTGGATGCGCGCGCCGTCGTCGCCGTCGGTCGGGAATAAGTTTACATAATATCCATCCCGCAGCAGCCGGAGGGCAGGGGCTTCGCCGGGGGCGCTGCGGTCGCCCCGGCGGCAGACGCTCACGTCCTGCCAGCGGGCGAAGGTCTGCCCCGTCTCGGCGACGAGCAGGTGATACCCGCCGTTGGAAAGCAGGCAGCAGGCCGGGTGCTCGGCGTCCGTGCCCGCGCCGGTGCGGACGTAGCCGTTTTCCGCCGGGCGGCCGGGCTTTTCGGGCGTCTGGCTTCTGCCGCGCCGCCGCAGCAGCACGCCGCCGATGGGCACGCGCTCTTCCAGCAGGCCGGTGTACGCGTGCATGGCGGGGTCGGCCATGAACCAGCGCTGCACGCGGCCGTGGTCGAGACCGTTGCAGATGGCCGTGAGGCTCATGCCCAGATGGTGCGCCATGACGCACTGGACGATTTCGCCGCCGCGGCCGCGGCAGCGCGCCGGGGTAAAGTCGACCGCCTCACGGAAGCCGTATGGCCCGCGCAGGCCGAGCGCGTCCAGCCGCCGGAGGTTGCGCACCGCGGCGCGCGGCTCCACGGCGAGGGCGAGAAAGCTGCTGTACGGCGAGACGACCAGCTCCTTGTCCATGCCCCGGCGCAGCGCGAGCGCGGCCACGCCGTGCGCCTTGTAGCGGTAGTTCAGCGCGGGATCGAGCGCGTAGTATGCGCTCTCGGAGATGCCCCACGGCTTGCCGGGCGGCACGCGGCGGCGCTGCGCGTAGAGACAGAATTTCGCGCTCTCCCACAGCAGCGATTCCTTTGCCAGCGGCAAAAACAGCTCCGGCATCAGGTATTCGAACATCGTGCCCGTCCACGACACCATGCCGCGGTAGTGATCCTTCTGCACCTGCGCGCGGCTGAGCCGCCGCCAGTGGCGGCGGTCCACGTCGCCCTTGGCGATGGCGACGTACCCGGTCAGGCGCGCTTCGCTGGAGAGCAGGTCGTACCAGCCGGGCGACGGCTCGCCGGTGCGCGTGTCGATCCCGATGCGAAAGAGCCGGCGCGATTCGTCATAGAGCGGCGAGAAGTCCATTGCGTCGAGCAGGGCGCCCGCCCGCTGCGCAAGATCGCCGCGCCCCAGCTCCGCGAGCGCGCTGCGCACGGCGACGAGGCTTGCCGCGAGGTTGCCGCTGTCCACGGTGGAGACATACGCCGGCCTGAGGGGCCTCAGCGTGCAGGTGTGATACCAGTTGTAAAAGTGCCCATGCCACTTCGGGAGCTGCTCCATCGTGTCGAGCATCCGCTCGACGAGCGGGATGCCCCGGCCGTGATCGACGCCGAGGCTGTGCGCGCACAGGGCGGACACGAGCGCCAGGCCGATGTTCGTCGGCGACGTGCGGTGCGCCGTGCCGACGGGCGGCTGCTCCTGCCAGTTGTCGGGCGGGAGGGCGTTGTCCTCCTCCGTGCAGAAGGTCTCAAAGTAGCCCCAGATCTCCTCCGCCGCACGTTTGAGATATTCCCGGTCGCCGTTGGAGAGGGCGGGACGGGGCCTGTTTTGGCGCGCGAGCGCCTTCGTGAGCGCGGGGGAGAGCACCCACACGACGCCCACGGTCTTGCCCGCGATGGACGGGGAACACACGACGGTCAGCAGCCCCAGCGCCATCGCCGGCCACATCGCGCCGACGTAGCCCCGGAGCGTGCCGCGCTTTTGCTGGTCGCTCTGCGCGGCGGTCTGCCACGCGAGTAGGTTCCGGTGCGACACCGCCATGCGCCAGAGCGCCTTGGCGGCGGCGGACGCGCACACCCACGCCTCCCACGGCAGCAGCATCAGCCGCAGCACCGTCTGCACGAGCGCGCCCGCCGCACCGTGGATGATCGTGCTGTGGTAGCGCACGCGGCGCTCCTGCTCGGGGCGCAGCGCGCTCTCGCCGAGCGAGAGCAGAAAGCGCGAGAGCAGGCTCAGCAGCGCCGCCCACGCCGCCAGCTGCAGCCCCGGCCAGCGCAGCGTGAAGCCCAGGAACATCGCCAGAAACGTCGCCGGCGGCACGAGACTGCGCCGCAGGCTGTCGAACAGCTTCCACCGGTCGATGGGCGCGAAGTGCCGCCCGCGCCGGAACAGCCACGGGAGGTTCTGCCAGTCGCCGCGCGTCCAGCGCTCCATGCGCGCGTAGTAGCTCAGGGGCGAGGCGGGGAACGAATCGGTCAGCTCCACGTCGCCGAGATAGCCGCCGTGCAGGTACGCGCCCTCCAGCGCGTCGTGCGAGAGCACGCGGTTTTCCGGCACGGCGCGCTCGCAGCACTGCAGCAGCGCCGCCGCGTCGAGGATCCCCTTGCCCGCGAAGCCGCCCCGGTCGAACAGGTCCATGTACAGCTCGCCGCAGTGCGTGCCGTAGGGGTCGGTGCCGCCCTGCCCGGCGAATACGCGCGCAAAGTCCGACGCCGTGGCGCTTTTCAGCTCCACGGCCATGCGCGGGTGCAGCAGCCCGTAGCCGCGCACGACCGCGCCGCGCTGCTCGTCCACCACCGGGCGGTTGAGCGGGTGGAGCATCGCGCCGATCAGCTCGCGCGCTGTGCCGGGGGAGAGCGTCGTGTCGCTGTCGAGCGTGAGGATGTAGCGCGTGCCGGTAAGCGCCGCCGCGTCTCCCGCGGCGCAGGAAAGCTCCGTCTCCCGGTCGAGCAGCAGCCGCGCGAGCGCGAGCAGCGCGCCGCGCTTGCGCTCCCGTCCGCGCCAGACGCCGTCCGCGCCGCTGTGCACGCGCTTGCGCGTCAGCAGGAAAAAGCCGCCGCCGTAGCGCGCGTTCAGCGCGTCGATGGCGGCCGCTCCGGCGTCGATACAGGCCGCGTCGTCCCCGGCGGTCTCCGCTTCGCCCTCCGGCAGGTCGGCGAGGATGCCGAAGAGCAGGTTTTCGCCCGCGTCGCGGTTGCCGAGACGGAATTCCTCCAGCCGCCGGGCGAGGGTCTGCGCGTCCTCCGGCTTCGTGAGCAGCGCGGAGATGACGCAGATCGTTTTCCCCTCGCGCGGCACACCGCCGGCCAGCTCCATGCGCGGTACCTGCCGCGGCGGGGTCACGTGCACCAAAATGTCGTCCAGCAGGTTTTTCACCAGCTCCGAGACCGGGAGCAGCAGCAGCACCGCGCCCGACACGCTCCGCGTCGCAAAGCCGCACAGCAGCGATAAAAACAGCGTCAGCAGCAGCACGGCGGCGATGTACCACCCGCCGTCCGAGCGGCGGCGCGGCTGCCCCGGCGCGCCGCAGAAAAGCTGCCAGCCCACGTGCCGCGCCTCGCCCTCCGCGCCCGCCGCGCGGTCGAGCAGCGCCTGCGCCAGCTCGATCTCGTTGCGGCGCAGCTTTTTTGCGAGCTTCGTCACCGTGCGGCGGTAATGCGCGCGCGTGCGCTCGTCCATTTTGGGGTAGACCCCGGCGGGGTCGCGGGAAAAAATCTGCTCCACGCAGTCCACGCGCTCCAGCAGGGCGGAGAAGTCCATCGTGCCCAGCAGACGCAGCGCGGAAAACAGCGCGCCCGCCGTCTCGCCGCCGTCGTCGGGCGTGCCACTGTAGTATTCGGCCAGCCGCCGGATCACGGCGGCCTTCAGCCCCGGAATCAGCAGCTCCAGCTCCGCGCGCACGAGCGGCAGCGCGCGCTGGAAGCCCTCCAGATACGCCTCCATCGCCGCGAGAGAAAGTCCGTCCGCGCCGCACGCGCGCGCAAGCCCCATGCAGCAGGCGGAAAGGACGGTGGAGGTCTGCGTTTGCGTCTCAGGCGCAGCCGCGGCAGCCGCCGTCCGCAGCCGGTGCGCGCTCTGAAAATCGCCGAGCGCGGCGCGTCCCTCGCGTTCGGCGAGGTACCAGTTGTCCAGCAGCCATTCCGCCGCGCCGGTCTCGTCCGCGTCCGACTGCCGCGCGTGGGCGCGGCGCAGCGTGCGCAGCGCCGTCTCCAGCCGCGCGCCGTCGCGCTTTGCCCGCGCCGTGCCCCGCACGGTCAGGGCGCGCGCGTCCTGCTCACCCTGCGCGCAAAGCGCGCCGCTGTCTGTCTCATGTTCCTGTTTTCCGCTCCGCATGGTGGCAATTCCTCCGGAAATTTCTGAATTTTTGTGCTTCCGGAATTTTTCCCAATTGAAGGGCGGAATATACCACGTCAGAACGGGCGCGCTGCGTTCCGTTTTCGCGTAAACGCGAAAACTCCACATTCGCTTCCCCGTTCTTCCTTATCGCGGCGCAACCACTTCGTTGGGTTGCGCCGCGAGATGCGGAGAGCGTAACGCACCTCAGCTTCGTAGGGGCCGATGCACTCCCAGAGCACTTTGTCGCCGCCGTTGGCGGCTCGGGCGCCCACATCGTCCCGCGTCCTATTCCACCCCATTTCTTTCTGCTCGTGCAGCGCGTCAGAGTGGACACGTCCAAACGGACTCGCCCCATTCCGCTTCCCGGGCAAGCCGGAAAGCTCCACATCCGCTCCTCCGTTTCTCCTCGCAAAACCGAAACGATGTTTCGG
>SFFE01000010.1 GCA_004556965.1 Clostridiales bacterium
TGAACATTCAATTTTTTGTGTTCCCACACTCCATATCAATGACTACTGAAACGGTGATATAGTCCTCAATACGCTTATTACGGAATTTATCGCCCTCTGAGTCAAACACCACATGACGAGAAAAGTGCCTAAATCTAAGGATTTCTACAAGGTTTCTCTTTGTAGCAACACTATTGTCTCCACATGCGGCGTGTGGGGAAACATGTCCACCGCTTCGGCGGCGGTCGGCGCATAGCCGCGCTCGTGCAGCAGATTCAAATCCCGTGCCAAGGTTCCCGGGTCGCAGGAAACATAGACGATGCGCTGCGGCTGCATGGACACGATGGCGTCGATTGCCTCCGGGTACATGCCCTTGCGCGGCGGATCGACCACAACGCAGTCCGGCTTCAGGCCGCGCGCGGCGAGCTGCGCTGCCGCTGCGCCAGCATCCGCGCACAAAAACTCCGCATTCTCAACGCCGTTGCGCGCTGCGTTTTCCGCCGCGTTCTGCACCGCCTCCGGCACGATCTCCGCACCGATGACGTGCGCCGCTCGCTGTGCCAGACACAGGCTGATCGTGCCCGCGCCGCAGTATAAATCCAGAACCGTATCGTCCGGCGATGCGACCGCATACTGCACCGCGCGCTCGTACAGCCGCTCTGCCTGCGTGGGATTCACCTGATAAAACGCCTGCGGCGAGAGCGTAAACGTCAGTCCGCACAAAACATCCGTCAGCTCCGCCTTGCCCCAAAGCGTATAAAAATCGCCCGCGAGCACAACGTTGCCTTTTTGCTTGTTCACGTTCAGCACAACGCCGGTCAGCTCCGGGCACTGCACCCGCACATATGCAACCAAATCCTCGGTTTTCGCGCCAAAGCCGCGCGCAGAGACAATGCAGAGTACCGCATCTGCCGTGTGCACCGCGCAGCGCGTGAACAGATGGCGCACCGTGCCTTTGCCGGTCGCCTCATCATATGGCGCAGCGCCGTTTTCCTGCATCCACCGGCAGACGGCGTCCGCCGCCCGGTCGGCCAGCGGCTGCTGCAGCAGGCAGGTATCCACCGGCGTCACGTCGTGGCTCGACGCACGGTAAAAGCCCTTGACCGGGACGCCGTCCTGCATGCCGACCGCATAAATGGCCTTGTTGCGGTAATGCGCCGGCGCTTCCATGCCCACGATGTGCTGCACCGCAAAATCCAGACCGCCGATGCGTCGGATCGCGTCGTTCACGCGGCCAAGCTTCATACGCAGCTCTTCGTCATACGTCATATGCAGCAGGCTGCAGCCGCCGCATTTGCGAAAAACCGGGCAGGGAGGACGCTGCCGGTTCGGCGACGGCGTAATGCAGCGCTCCGCCTTGCCGTACACTGCCGAAGCCGTCACCTTTAAGATGCGGATCTCCCACGTCTCGCCAACAATGGTGTTTTTCACAAACACCGCCCGGCCGCCGATATGACAAACGCCGGCACCGTCGGCAGCATATCCCGTGATCTCAGCGGTATGCAGTTGATTTTTCGCAAGCATTTCCATGGAAAACTCCTAGATCAGATATTCTGCTGCGCCTCCGCAATGTGCATGTATTCGTCGTAGGTGCAGGTGCGGTCTATGATACCTTCCTCCGTGATCTCGATGATTCGGTTGGCGACCGTCTGCGTAAGCTGGTGATCGTGGCTGGTGAAAATGATGTTGTAGGGGAAGGCGGCCATGCCGTTGTTGAGCGCCGCAATGCTCTCCAGATCGAGGTGGTTCGTCGGCTGGTCAAACACGAGGAAATTTGCGCCGCTGAGCATCATCTTGGACAGCATACAGCGCACCTTCTCACCGCCGGAAAGCACGGAGACCTTTTTATACACATCGTCGCCGGAAAACAGCATCCGGCCAAGGAACGTGCGCAGATAGCTCTCACGCTTGTCGGCGGAAAACTGCCGCATCCAGTCAATCAGGTCATATTCGCAGCCGTCGAAATAGCTGCTGTGATCCTTGGGGAAGTAGGCCTGCGTCGTGGAGACGCCCCACTTGACCGTACCCTCGTCCGGCTCTTCATCGCCCATGAGGATCTTGAACAGCATTGTCACAGCAAGCTCATTCTTGCCGATGACGGCGATCTTATCCTCCTTGCCGACAATGAAACTCACGTAATTGAGCAGCTTCACCCCGTCCACCGTCTTGCTCACATCCGTAACAAACAGACGATCCTTGCCCGGCTCGCGCTCGGCCTTGAAGCCGACCCACGGATAGCGGCGGCTGGAGGCAGGCATTTCTTCGACCGAAATTTTTTCCAGCAGCTTCCGGCGGGAGGTCGCCTGCCGGGACTTGGATTTGTTTGCGGAAAAGCGCGCAATGAAGCTTTGCAGCTCCTGAATCTTCTGTTCGGCGCGCTTGTTCTGATCCTTGACGAGCTTTTGCATGAGCTGGCTGGACTCGTACCAGAAATCATAGTTGCCGACATACATCTTGATCTTACCGTAGTCGATATCGACGATGTGCGTGCAGACGTTATTGAGGAAATAGCGGTCATGCGACACGACAAGCACTGTGCCGTCATAGTCCATCAGAAAGTCCTCCAGCCAGACAACGCTAGCCAGATCGAGATTGTTCGTCGGCTCGTCGAGCAGGATGATGTCCGGATGGCCGAACAGCGCCTGCGCCAGCAAAACCTTCACCTTCAGGCGCGGATCCATATCGGACATCAGCGTCTCGTGATAGTCCGGCGAGACGCCCAGCCCCTGCAGAATGCGGGACGCATCGGACTCCGCCTCCCAGCCGCCGAGCTCGGCAAATTCCTCCTCCAGTTCGGAAGCGCGCATGCCGTCCTCATCCGTCATCTCCTCCTTGGCATAGATCGCGTCCTTCTCCTTGCCGCAGTCGTACAGCCGCTGGTTGCCCATGATGACGGTGTCCATCACCGTGTAGGCGTCATACATCGTCTGATCCTGCTTAAGGACGGACATTCTGGCCTTTGGGTCAATATAGACGTGGCCGGAGGTCGGCTCCAGCACATCGGAGAGAATTTTCAGAAACGTGGATTTTCCGGCGCCGTTCGCGCCGATGATACCATAGCAGTTACCCGCGGTAAATTGCAGATTTACCTTGGAAAACAGGGGAGAGCCGCCATATTGCAGCGACAGGTCTTCAACCGTGATCAATTTGGAAATCTCCTTTCAGAACGAATGACATGACCGCAGAGGAGCCGGCGTTGTTGTCCGCCGGCTCCTGCTGCTGTATCGTTTACTCAGCCACAATTTTTTTCAGTCTCGCATACCGCGGCATGGAGTGCTCCAGCGGCAGCTTCGGCTCGCCCTGAATCAGCGGCAGCACGTAATCAATCAAGTCGTCCGTGACCTGATTGTGCTCCGGCGTGATCCACTCCAGCGGAACCTTCTTCTCGTAGTTTGCAACCGCCGTAAGCGGAATGAGCTTTGTAGCGCAGTGATACTGACCATCCACCGTCTTGCGCTCAAACGCAACCATTTTGCCGGTCTCGCCGCCGACCGCCGCCTCCACGGCCACCTTACCGGCGTTGAACGCCTCGTCCACATCCGTCTGAGACGCAAGATGCGCGCCGCAGCGCTGCAGCAGGGACAGCTCAATGCCGCGCACCTTTGCGCCAGTGCGCTTTTTTACCATTTCTGCCAGCAGGGAGGCCAGTCCACCGAGCTGCGCATGGCCGAATCCGTCCGTTGCGGAGGTCTTCGCTTCGGAGACGAAGCTGCCGTCGGCATAATGGATACCCTCGGACACCGCTATGAGGACCTTGCCTTTTTCCGCATAAATGCGCTCTACATCGGCAAAAAATGCGTCCAGATCAAAATCGACCTCCGGCAGATAGATGAGATCCGGGCCTGCGCCAAACTTGGTCGCAACAGCGGCGCTGGCGGCCAGCCAGCCGGCGTGGCGTCCCATGATCTCGATGATCGTAATCATGCCGGTGTCATACACGGTGCAGTCCTTGGAGACCTCCATGCAGGACGTCGCAATATACTTCGCAGCGCTGGCAAAGCCGGGGCAGTGGTCCGTGCCGTAAAGGTCGTTGTCAATCGTTTTCGGCACGCCCATCACGCGGCACTCCCAGCCGCTCTTGGCCATGAACCGGCTGATCTTATCGCAGGTATCCATGGAGTCATTGCCGCCGTTATAGAAAAAGTAGCGGACATTGTATTTTTTGAAAATCTCCAGAATCCGCTGATAATCCGTGTCATCCTGTTCCGGATCCTTCATTTTATACCGGCAGGAACCCAGCTCGGAAGAGGGGGTATGCAGCAGCAAACTCAGCTCATACGGATCCTCCTGATTCATGTCATACAGCTTATCCTCCAGCACGCCCTTGATGCCGTGCGCGGCGCCGTACACTCTGGTGATTGCCTCCGACTCCAGCGCCGTCTTGATCACGCCGTAAGCGCTGGCGTTGATGACCGCGGTCGGCCCGCCCGACTGTCCAATGATGCATGCGCCTTTCAATTCGTTTGCCATAATCGTCCGCCTCCAAAAATGATATGGGATTCTGCTATTGATATTATCACAAAAATTGTGTAAAATACATTAATGACCCAAGAAAAGTGGGTTTTGGCAGCCATGTACTATAATATATGAAAGGAAGTTGAATTGTCAATGTCCATTGTAACATCGAAGGAAATGTTTGAAAAGGCCTATCAGGGCGGTTACGCCATCGGCGCTTTCAACGTCAATAATATGGAGATCATTCAGGGCATCACCGAGGCCGCAAAGGAGTGCAACGCTCCTGTGATTCTGCAGGTTTCCTCCGGCGCGAGAAAATATGCAAACCGCACGTATCTGGTCAAGCTCGTGGAAGCCGCGGTCATCGAAACCGGCCTGCCGATCTGCCTGCACCTGGACCACGGCGATTCGTTCGAGCTGTGCAAATCCTGCGTGGACGACGGCTTCTCGTCCGTCATGATCGACGCGTCCTCCAAGCCGTTTGAGGAAAACATCGCCCTGACCCGTCAGGTCGTGGAATACGCGCACGCACACGGCGCCGTCGTCGAGGCGGAGCTTGGCACGCTCGCCGGCATTGAGGACGACGTTCACGTCAGCGCGGAGGATTCCTCCTACACCCGCCCGGAGGACGTGCAGGAATTCGTGGAAAGAACCGGCTGCGACTCTCTGGCCATCGCCATCGGCACCAGCCACGGCGCATATAAGTTCAAGCCCGGCACAAAGCCGCAGCTCCGCTTCGACATTCTGGAAGAGGTTTCCGAGCGTCTGCCCGGCTTCCCGATCGTGCTGCACGGTTCTTCCTCCGTCCCGCAGGAATACGTGCAGATGATCAACGAAAACGGCGGCGCAATGCCCGGTGCGATCGGCGTGCCGGAAGATCAGCTCCGTCAGGCCGCAAGACTCGCCGTTTGCAAAATCAACATCGACTCCGACCTGCGTCTGGCCATGACCGGCACCATTCGCAAGTATTTTGCCGAACATCCCAGTGAATTCGACCCCAGAAAGTATCTTGGCCCGGCGCGCACCAACATCAAGGAACTCGTCAAGCACAAGATCATCGACGTGCTCGGCTGCGACGGTAAAGCCTGAAACCAACCGGTTTCCACCCAAAGGAGGTTCCGCAAATGAACATCCGTGACACCTTGAAGCGCGCAGCGGCGACGTGCTTTGCCGCCGATCTGCCGGAATACGACTGGAAAACGCTCAACCTGTTTCGGGACAGCGGAGCGGGGAAGTCCCTGCTCATCCGTCTGGCTATCGCCACCGTGCTGATGGCCTGCGGACTGTTTTTCACTGCCGGCGGTGTGCTCTGGTACATTCTGCTCATTTTGTCTGTGCTCGCCGCGGGCTATGACTATCTGGCGGCCGCTGTTTTGTGCATCCTGGGCGGAAAACCGCTGCGCAGCGCCGTTTGGCTCTCGGTCTGCATGATTGCCGTCATTGCCGCCGGCGCGCCGGTGGACGCCGCCGCTTTCATGATCCTGTACCGAATTGTCACCCTGTTGATCGGTTACGTCACAGATCGCACCATCCAGACCTTAGCGGATGCTGCAGGCGGGGAGATCCAATCCTCCGCTGAATTTGCCGCTCCCAAATGGACCGCTTACCTGCTGCCAGCCGGCATCATTCTGGCGGTGCTTGTGTTCGCCATACAGCTCTGGCTGAAGGAGGCTACGGCGGCAGTTGCCATCCGCAGCGCGCTGTGCGTGCTCGTCATTGCAAGTCCGCTTTCGCTGCTCGCGGCCGTTCCGCTAACGTGGTACTGCGCCGTGAACGGCGCCTACGCCAATCACGTTCTGTTCCGGAGCTGCCGCGCCATGCGCAAGCTGCTGCGCGTCCGCTCCGTCGCGCTCGACGATCGCGGCGCAGTCTCCGGCGATCTGCCAAAGCTGGTGTCAATCAAATCGGATCATCTATCGCCGGAGCTGCTGCTGAAACTCGCCGCGCATGCCGAATGCCGCTCCCACAGCCGCACGGCGCGGGCCATTCTCGCCGCTTACAATGGGCCGCTGGCGCCGGAGCTGATCGACCATGCGCTGGACATTCCCGAATGCGGCACAGAAGTGTACATTCAAAATCTCCGCATCTGCGTCGGCACCCGTGAGCTGATGATTCTCAAGGGAATCTCGATCCCGGATGAGGATCTCGCCGAGGCATACGTCGTTTACGTTGCCATCGCCGACCGTTACGCGGGGAAGATCCTGCTTCAGGAGGTCGCCAACACCGACGCCAAGCCCGCCGTCAAGGATTTGCGCGCCATGGGAGTCCGCTCTGTGACCCTGTTCAGCAGCGCGCAGAACGAGTCGGTCTCCAAGATCGCAAAATCGCTGAAGGCAGAGCAGCTCTACTGCAAGTGTACGCCGGAAGAAAAAGCACAGATCTTGTATGATATTCAGTCCGCGCTGCCCGAAGGCGAATCTCTGCTGTACGTGGATCGTGACTGTGTCTCCCATCCGGAGCATTCGCCCGCAAACGTGGACGCCTGCATGATTTTCGAAGAAAACAACGGCCAGTTCGACGCCGATATGCTGATTCTGGACGGTGATCTGCAGCTCATTCCAGATGCGATGGAGACCGCAGCATGGGTCAATACGCTGTGCCGGGAGCATCTCATCATCGCCGCCGCAGTCAAATTGCTCCTGGTCGTTCTGGCGATTCTCGGCTACTGCACGGTTTGGTTCGCCGTTGTGCTCGACGGCGCCTCCACGCTGGGTACGCTTTTGCTGGCCATCCGGGCCTACGGCTTCAACAAGCCGCACCGCCGCGCAAAAGACTATCTGCCAAATTTCAAATCCTAATCCTTTATAAACAGCACGCAGACCGATGCGCTTGTGAGCAATCACAAATGCATCGGTCTGCATGCTGTTTGAACCTAAAGCTCGTCTGCATCGTCGTGCGGAAACGGAGGGGAGAAGCTGCTCAGGGGATTGGCGTCCGCCGCGGTGCGCAGCTCCGCGTTGTCAATATGCGTGTAGATCTGCGTCGTGTTCAGATTTTCGTGCCCCAGCACCTCCTGCAGTGTGCGCACGTCCACACCGTTTTGCAGCATCAGCGTCGCCGCCGTGTGCCGCAGCTTGTGGGCGGAGTAGAGACTGGCGTCCAGTCCGGCTTTGGTGAGATTCTTTTTCACCATTACCTGAATGCTGTCGCAGCTGATACGTGCACGCCGGTTGGAGAGAAACATTGCCGTCACGCGAGGCGGTGCAAGGAGCTTGCGAACCTCCAAATAGCGGTCGATTGCGTCCCTGCAGGCGTCGTTCAGGTAGACCGTACGCTCCTTGTTGCCCTTGCCAACAACGCGTAGACTCTCTCCGCGATAATCTGAGACATTCAGTCCAACGATTTCCGAAATTCTCAACCCGCAGTTTAGAAAAATACAAAGAATACAATAATCCCGCTCCCTGTTTTTCCCTTCAACTGCCGACAGCAGACGCTGGCTTTCCTCCAGTGTGAGATAGCGGGGGAGCGTCTTGGGGATCTTGGGTGAATCCAGGTCCTGCACTGGGTTTTCGTCCAACAGCTTGGCTTTCATCGTCAGGTATTTGAAAAAGCTGCGAATTGCCGATATCTTGCGCGCGCGGGAGGATGCGGACAAACCGTATTCCGGTTCCGGGCTGTTCGCTTGCTTTACACGGTCGCGGGCAAGATACGCCAAAAAGTCGTAGACCTCCGCCAACGTGACAGACGCAACAAACGGAACATCGACGTCCGCAATCGAAATTTCGTCAAGCTCCGTTGTGCGAGGCACAAGTCCGCGCGACAATTTCAAAAAACGGAAAAACGTCCGAAGGTCCAGATAATACTCATCCACAGTCGCTTTTGAGTGACCGCGAATGGTTTCGTGATAAATCAAAAAGTCCCGCAAAATCTGCGGCGCGTCGGAACGATCCACGGAAACCACCTCGTTTCGTACGCATTATACCAAAAGGGGATTCGGCATGTCCATTGACAAAATGCACATAAAATTCGGCAAAATAAAAATTTTGCCGAATTTAGGGGAGGCGTTTTTGAAAAAAGGCGCAAAACCAATTCCCATTGCTGCTGAGCTGGTTTTGCGCCTCATATTTATTTTATGATTTTTTATGATTTATCCAAACACAGCGCGCAGCGCTTCGCGGACGCTGCGAACCGGAATGGTCTCCAACTGCTTGTACTGTTGCACATCGTCGCGGACGTGCGCCGGGATGACACACCGCCGGAATCCCAGCCGCGCGATCTCCGACAGGCGCTGGTTCAGATGATTTACCGAACGCACCTCGCCGGACAATCCGATTTCTCCAACCGCCGCCAAATCCGAACCTACGGGCAAATCCTTAAAGCTTGACGCCAGCGCCAGCACGATCGCCAGATCGGCCGCCGTTTCATCCAACTGTAAGCCGCCGACCACGTTGATATACGCATCACAGCCGGACAGCACCAGTCCCGCGCGCTTTTCCAGCACCGCCATCAGCAGCATGGCGCGGTTGTAATCCACGCCGTTGGCGTTGCGCCGCGCGCCGCTGTAGCCGGACGGCGTCACGAGCGCCTGAATCTCCGCTAGTACCGGTCTGGTGCCTTCCATGACGCTGACCACGCATGTCCCCGGCGCGTTCGCCGGGCGGCCCGACAGCAGCATTTCCGATGGATTGGCAACCTCTTTCAATCCGCTGTCAATCATTTCAAAAACGCCGATCTCGTTGGTCGAACCGAAGCGATTCTTCGCAGCACGCAAGATACGGTATGCCAGGCTCTGATCGCCCTCAAAATATAGGACGCAGTCCACCATGTGCTCCAAAACCTTGGGGCCGGCAATGCTGCCCTCCTTGTTGACGTGTCCTACCACGAACGCCGTGTAGCCGCTGTCCTTGGCCGAGCGCATGATGCGCATGGTACACTCCCGCACCTGGCTGATGCTGCCCGGCGTCGCGGAGGTCTCCGCATCAAACATGGTCTGGATCGAGTCTACGATCAAAACCGTCGGCTGCAGTTCATCAACGGCGGCAAGCACAGCGCCAAGGTCTGTCTCCGCCAACACGTAGATGCTCCCCTGATCGACTCCAAGGCGCTGTGCGCGCATTTTGAGCTGGCGCTGGCTCTCTTCACCGGAGACATATAAAACCCGCTCCTGCTCGCCGATTTTACCGCAGAGCTGCAGCAACAGCGTAGATTTGCCGATACCGGGCGCGCCGCCCACCAGAACGAGCGAACCACGCACGGCGCCACCGCCGAGTACGCGGTCAAATTCCCGGATTCCTGTGGAAAATCGGAGCTCTTCCTGCGCATCCAGCTCGGATAGCAGCTTAGGCACCGTGATTTTCCTGGCTTTGCTGCCGACGCTGGATTTCGGCTCTTTGGGCGCTTCGGTCATCGTGTTCCACGCGCCGCACGCGGGGCACTGCCCCATCCACTTTGCGGTTTCGTTTCCGCACTCCGAGCAATAAAAAACGGTCTTGGCTTTCATGTGATCCTTCCTGTCTGCGGCAGCGTCTGCCGGTACTGTAAGTAGGACGCAAGAATCACCGCCGCCAGCTTGGTCTGATAGCCGGGATCGGCCAGGCACGCAGCCTCGTCCGGATTGGACAGAAAACCGCACTCCACCAGTACCGCTGGGCAATGAACATTGCGCATCAGATAGATTTTCTCGGAAATGGGCGCGGCCACGCGCCGGTTTTCCGGATTGAGATAGGCGTTCAGATTCTCGTGCATCAGAGCACCGAGCACATCGCTGCCTTCCGTCGCGGCGTACAGCACCTGCGAACCGTGCGGCGAAGTGTGCGGGAAACAGTTTTGATGAATACTGATTAAAACGGCGTTGGAAACTGCGTTGATCTGCTCCACGCGCTGCTTTTGGTCGGCAACCTTCCGCTGCGCTGTCGTCGTCGCGGAATCCGGATACGCGATGTCGGCGGAGGTACGCGTCATCACAACCGGCACACCTGCAAGCTCTGCCAGCGCACGCAGGCGCTGCGTGATCTGCAGATTCACTTCCGCCTCGATCATGCCGTTTGCGGAAACGGCGCCGCCGTCCTCCCCGCCGTGCCCGGCATCAAGGATCAGCGTACATTTCTGGTCCGTGATCGCCGCCGTCTCCTGTGCATCGGACAGGTAGACCACCGAAACGCAGCAAAAGCCTGCAATGAGCGCCATGGCGAACAGGAAAAACAACACCCGCTTCCAGAAAAAATGCATCTGCAAAGTCCTCACCCCTATTTCCACTATATGCAGACACATTGGAATCCATTATACCGTTGTTTCCCTCCCCCGTCAACGCAGGAAAAAACAGAGCGGTTCGGTGAACCACTCTGCTTTTCACAATTCAATTCTGCGCCTTTACCTTTGCGAGGAACTGTTCCAGACGATCCATGCCTTTCTGAATGTTCTCCATAGAGGTGGCATAGCTCCAGCGGACGAAGCTCGGCGCGCCGAAAGCCGTGCAGGAGACGACGGCAACCATACTCTTTTCGAGGAACAGCCGTGCAAAATCGTCGGCCGTTGCAATGACTTCGCCGTCGACGGTCTTTCCGAAGAGCTGTTCGAGATTCATCATCACGTAGAACGCGCCGTTCGGCTTCAGACAGCTCACGCCATCCATCGCGTTCATACGGCTGACGAGATAGTTGCGGCGCTCCTCAAACACTTTGCGCATCGCCTCGACCTCATCCTGTGGGCCTTCCAGCGCCTCCTGTGCGGCGTACTGCGCCATCGTGGCCGGTGCGCCGGTGGAGTGGCTCGCATAGCTCGACATCGCGCTGGCAACCGGCTTTTCCGCAACCGCATAGCCGACGCGCCAGCCGGTCATGGAATACGTCTTGGAGACACCATTGATCAGAATCGTGTGCGCCTTGACGTCCTCACCCAGCGTGGGGATGCTCGTAAAGCGTGCGCCATCGTAAATGAGCTTGTCGTAGATCTCGTCGGCAATGATAAAGAGATCGTGCCTGACGCAAACATCCGCCAGCGCCTGCAGCTCTTCCTTTGTGTAGATCGCACCCGTCGGGTTCGAGGGGTTGTTGATCATCACGGCCTTCGTCTTTTCGGTAATGGCCGCTTCGAGCTGCTCGGCAGTGATCTTGAAATTCTGATCCTCGCCCGCCGTGACGACGACCGGCACACCGCCCACAAGGCGGATCATCTCATAGTAGCTGACCCAGTACGGTGCCGGGAGAATCACCTCGTCGCCCGGGTCGACCAGCACCGCAAGCGCAAGATACACGCTGTGCTTCGCACCGCTGGCCACAACAACCTGCGTTTCATCATAGTCAAGGTCGTAATCTTCCTTCAGACGCTTGCAGACCGCCTTTCTCAGCGGCACAATGCCAGCGGCCGGGGTATACTTGGTCTGGCCGTCGCAAATCGCGCGAATGCCCGCGTAGCTGATGCGGTCCGGCGTTTCAAAGTCCGGCTCGCCGGTACCGAAACCAACGACGTCCTTCCCTTCCGCTCTCATCTTTTTCGCCAGGGCGTTGACAGCCAGCGTGGCAGACGGGCTGACCGCCGCCGCGATCTTGGAAATAGCCTTCATAGATAACGCTCCTTCTTCTCTGGTGTACTTTTTCCTGTCAAAATTATAACCCGTCGAAGGAAAAATTGCAATTTCTACCCTACACAAAATGGTCAGAAAAATGCCATATAATTTTATAAGATTATGCAGATGAGCGTTCCGCTGCCGTCATTGATGATGCGCTGGAGCGTCTCCTGCAGCTTGCAGGCCGCTTTCTCCGGCATGCTGCGGATTTTCGTCTCAAGCCCCTCAGCGGCAATGGTGTAGAGGGATTTTCCAAAGATGTTGGACTCCCAGATCTGGTTCACATCCCCGTCGAAGCCCTGCAGGAGGAAGCCCAGAATTTCGCTTGAAGCGCTCTCCCCTCCCAGCTCCGGTGAGACCTCCGTCTCGATGTTCGCCTTGAGCATATGGATCGACGAAGCGCTCGCCTTGAGTCGCACGCCGTACCGCCCGCCCTGACGGACGATCTCCGGCTCCTCCAGGTGCATCTCCTCCGCTGTCGGCATCACCACGCCGTAGCCCTTGGTGCGAACGTCTTCCAGCGCGCTGCGGATATGGTCGTAATCCTTTTTGATAACGCTCATCTCCGTCAGGACGGAAATCAGCTCGCCGTCGTTGTGGATCTCCAGCCCCGACTGGCGGCTGATGATGCTGTAATACAGCGCGCGCGGGAATTCCAGCACATAAAGCACCCGGCCAGAATCGACTGCGAGCGACGCCACGCGGGCGGAGGCGATCATGTCATTCTGACGCAGCGCCTCCGCGACCGGGCGCGCGTCGCGCAGCCGGTGCAGGGCGTTCATCTGCTCGGAGAGGACACCGAACAGCTGCGTTTTCACCTCGTTCGTCACCGGCAGCACATCCATCCACTCCGGCATCTGAAAGCCGACCTCCGTGACGGAAAACTCCAGCAGCACCGCTTTCAGGATCGCGGAGATATCCTGTTCGTTCAGCTCCTGACAGTTCACCGGTATACACGCGGCGTCATAGCGGCTCTGCAGCTCCTGTGCCAGCGCTTTCGTTTCCTGTGATTCCGGCACGCGGGAGTTCAGCAGGATCAAAAACGGTTTGTCAATGGCTTTCAGCTCGGAAATGACGCGCTCCTCAGCGGAGAGATAATCTTCACGTGGGATCTCCGTAATACTGCCGTCCGTCGTCACCACGATTCCGATCGTCGAATGGTCGCCGATGACCTTCCGTGTCCCCTGCTCCGCCGCCTCGCTCATCGTCACCTCATGGTCGAACCACGGCGTCGTCACCATGCGCTCTCCGCCGTCCTCATATTGTCCGGTCGCGCCCGGAATCATAAATCCGACGCTGTCGATCAGCCGCACGGACGCGCTGACGCCCGCCTCCAGCTCCACGGAGACGGCTTCCTCCGGCACAAACTTCGGTTCCGCCGTCATGATCGTGCGTCCGGATCCGCTTTGCGGCAGTTCATCCTTGGTTCGCTCGCGGACGTATACATTCTCAATATTCGGGATCACAAGCGTCTCCATGAAGCGCTTGATGAATGTAGACTTTCCGGTGCGAACCGGACCGACGACGCCGATATAGATATTCCCGTCTGTGCGGGCAGCAATGTCTGCGTAAATAGAAGAATTGTCCATTCTGTCGCCCTCTCTTCACCAGTCTTATCAGAACCTTATGAAGAAACGGACAGGGATATGCCAAAAGCGGACGCCGCATTGCAGCATCCGCTTTATCGTCATGGCATATAAAATTGCGCCGTCTGGGTATGCCGTTGGCTGACTGTGACGGTCAGCTCCGGAAACTGCACGCGTAGACTCACTGCCAGCGGCGGGATGACCACGTTCTCCGTGCAGAAATGGTCGGCGTCGATGAGGTTCATTCCCAGTTCCTTCGCCGCAAGGAAGCGGTCATATTTGATGTCCGCCGTCACGAACGTGTCGCAGCCGAGCGCTTGTGCCAACTCCAACATATCCCCACCGGAGCCGCCGCAGACGGCCAGACGCTTGACCGGCTGGCTGGAAGCACAGTACCGCAGGCCGTTTGCGTGCAGGCGGGCCGCTGTGAACTGCAAAAACGCCGGGAATTCCATCGTTTCCCGCAGCAGGCCGACGCGTCCGCAGCCGAGCGGCCGGCCGCTGTCATCCGTCCCAATCGGTTCCAGAATCCCGGTCACTTCCGCATCCAGCGCCACCATCAGCGAGTCGTTCACACCATCTTCGGCAATGTCAAGGTTGGTGTGCATACAGACGGCGGACAGACCGTTTGCCGCCATGCGTAGGATTTTGCGTCCAGTCAGATCGTCCGCCGTCACGCGCTTGAGCGGTTTGAAAATCAGCGGATGGTGCGACACAATAAGCTGTGCGCCGGTTTCGATGGCTTCCTCGATCACGTCGTCTGTAATATCCAGCGCGACAAGGATATGCCGCACGGTTGACTGCGGATTTCCAGCCAAAAAGCCGGCATTGTCAAAATCCATCTGATAGCGCACCGGCGCCTGTGCGTCCAAAAATGCAAACACATCCTGTACCGTCACCATGCTTTTACGACCTCCTCGTATCGCGCGATTTCCTCCAACGCCTGCTTTGCCCGTCGGAGCTCTGCCGCAACTTCCTGCCGCTCCGCGCGCTCCATGCCGGCAATCGCCCTGCGAAGCCGGGCATCCTGTTCCGCGAGGTACTGCGGCAGCAGCGGATCCCGGCGGCACAAAAGCAGTGTCTCGGCCGTCATTCGCTCCTGTGGGGCAGCGCCGCGCACATCCAAAATCAAATACAGCTTTCCTGCATCCAGACAAAGCTGTGCATCAGCCATCATATAGCCATTATCCTGCAGCCAATCCGTCAGTTCCCGGATCTTGCTCTGCGGCTGCAAAACCAGACGTCTTCCCTGCCGCGTCCACGGCGCTGCATCGAGGATGGTGATGATCGTCTCGCCGCCCATACCCGCTATGACGACTGTATCAGCCGCATCGGCTCCCGCAAACTGCAGGCCGTCGCACAACTCAAACCGAATCGCATTTTCCAGGGAATACTCCGCCGCAGAACGCCGGGCGCGGTCAAGCGGCCCCGCATGGATATCCGACGCGATCACACGCTGCGCCGTGTGCGTTTGCAGCAGCCACACCGGCAGATACCCGTGATCGGTGCCCACGTCGGCGACCGTACCACACGGCGCAATCCACGACGCCACCGCCTGCAGCCGGTTGGATAATCTGATCGTTTCCATACATCCAGATAAACGGAAAAGCCGGTACGAAACCGGCTTTTCCGTTTTGCTCCACCGCTTACAGGCTGGCCAGATAGGTTTTCAGCTCGTCCACAAACACGTCGGGATCGACGTCATGGGCGATGCAGGCCTGCTCCAGCGTTTCGGCGCTGGACATCGCACAGCCGAGGCAGTGCATGCCGAGGTTCTGGAACATCGGCATGGATTCCGGAGCGTTCTCCAGAATGTCGCAAATCATCGTATCTTTCGTAATTTCAAACATGGTAATGACCTCCGTAGAAATGGTTTTTCAGCAGAAAATGATTGGGACGCTTTGGGCGCCCCAATCATTTTGAAATGATACGGCAAAAATTATGCCTGCCCTCTCATCTTCGCAAAGCACTCGCTGCAGTAGACCGGACGGTCAGACTTGGGCTCAAAGGGAACCTTCGCCTCGCCGCCGCAGGCTGCGCAGGTCGCGGTAAAGAACTCACGGGGACCGCGCGCCGCGTTCTTGCGGGCGTCACGGCAGGCCTTGCAGCGCTGCGGCTCGTTCTGGAAGCCACGCTCTGCATAGAACTCCTGCTCACCAGCGGTGAAAACGAATTCCGCGCCGCACTCTTTGCACTTCAAAGTCTTGTCTTCGAACATTTTGAATCCTCTCTTTTGAAAAAACTTGCCTTTCGGCTAATATTGCGATCAGCTCACGCTGAAGTCGCTGAAATTTGGGAGCCGCGCCAGCTTGCGGCGAATACGCTGTACAGCGTTGTCAATGGACTTTTCAGACTTATGGGTCTGCGCAGCCATTTCCGCATAAGACAGTCCGGATAAATATAGCTGCAGCACCTTTGCCTCAAAGCCTGACAAGTACTGCGAAAATGCGGAATGCAGTTCCTTTTCACTCTCTCTGGCCAGAACCTGCTCTTCCGTAATGCGCCGATTCGCTTCTGGGTAGCTCGTCGCCTGCGGCTGGGATTCTTCTGAGAGGATGCTGTCTAACGGGACGCCGTTGTTCAACGGCAGATGTTTCAGGCGGGCTGCCGACTTCACCGCGCTGTATAAGCGCCGGTTGATGCACAGCTCCGCATACGTTTTGAATGGGACGTTCGCAGACGGATCGTATTGCCGGATGGCCGATAACAGCCCCAGCATTCCCTCCTGAATCAGATCCTCGCTGTCCCCGCCGGCCAGAAAAAGCGGCCTTGCACAAATGCGCACAGAGCGAACATACCGCTCGGCGAGCGCCTCTTCCGCATCGGGATCTCCCGCTGCGGCGCATGCTTGCAGTTCCTGATCGGAAAGAATGGAATAGTCTGTCATACCTCTGCGAATCCCTAAAACTTGTACGAATAAATTATATCGAAAACCATTGAAAAGTCAATAGATTTTTCTATTTTGTATAAATTTTTTCTTAAATTTCGAGCTGTTGTTGTCCGAGATACTCTAAACCGAGGTGTTCATACGCCTTTCGTGTGACGCAGCGGCCCCGCGGCGTGCGGGTCAGAAATCCCTGCTGTAAGAGGTATGGTTCATATACGTCTTCCAGCGTAACGGACTCCTCCCCAATCGTCGCGGCCAGCGTATCCAGCCCGACAGGGCCGCCGTGATAGAGGTCGATGATGCTGCGCAGCATCCGGCGGTCGGTCGCGTCCAGGCCGAGCTGGTCAACCTCCAGACGCAGCAGCGCGTCGTTGGCAACGTCCTTGGTGATCACACCGTCGGCACGCACCTGCGCATAGTCGCGCACGCGCTTGAGCAGGCGGTTCGCAATACGCGGCGTGCCGCGGGACCGCGAGGCGATCTCTCTGGCGCCGGCGCTGTCGATCTCGATACCCAGAATACCCGCGCTTCGCTCCACGATCCGCTGCAGTTCCTCCGGCGTATACAGCTCCAGACGGAGATTCACACCGAAGCGGTCGCGCAGCGGCGCGGTCAACTGGCCGGCACGCGTCGTCGCGCCGATCAGCGTAAACTTCGGCAGATCGAGTCGGATGGAGTTTGCCGACGGTCCCTTGCCGATGATGATGTCAATCGCATAATCCTCCATGGCCGGATAGAGGATTTCCTCCACCGCGCGGTTGAGCCGGTGAATCTCATCCACAAAGAGAATGTCATTCTCCTGCAGATTGGTCAGCAGCGCGGCGAGGTCGCCCGCCTTTTCAATTGTCGGGCCGGAGGTGATGCGCATGTTCACGCCCATCTCGTTTGCGATCACCGCCGCCATGGTGGTTTTTCCAAGCCCCGGCGGGCCGTAGAGCAGCACGTGGTCGAGCGGCTCAGCGCGCATCCGCGCCGCGTCAATGAACACCTGCAGGTTATCCTTTGCTTTTTCCTGCCCGATATACTCCCGCAGCAGACGCGGGCGCAGCGAACCTTCGCCGGTATCTTCCGGGAGGATGGTGGTCGATGTAACGATCTTCTCCTGCCCGTCATCCGAAAAACTGATGCTCATTTCCGCTCCCTCCCGTTCACTGAATCATAGCCCGCAGCGCTGCCTTCACGATCTGCTCCACGGTCATCTCATCCGTTTGCAGCGTGCGCAGCGCCGCGTTGATCTCCGGCATACTGTAGCCGAGTACTGCCAGCGCGGCGATCGCATCCGAGCGCGCGGAGCTTTCCTCCGTCTGCGCCGGGACGACCGGCATAACGCCGCCGAAGTCGGAAGACGCAGTTTCCTTTGCCAGCTTGTCCTTCAGCTCCAGAATGATACGCTGCGCGATTTTCTTGCCGATCCCGGGTGCGCAGGTCAGCGCTTTCACGTCGCCGTTGAGAACGGCCAGCGCCAGTGATTCCGGCGTGTTGGACGAGAGAATAGAGATCGCAGCCTTCGGCCCAACGCCGGAAATGCCGATGAGCATTTCGAAGCAGCGCTTCTCCCCTTTGGTCAAGAAGCCGAACAAATCGTGCGCGTCCTCGCGGATATATTCATAGGCATACAGCTTTGCGCGCTCGCCGAGTTTTACGCCGCTGATGGTGTTCAGGCTGGCGTTGAGCGCATAGCCGATCCCGCCGCAGTCGATCACGACGAGATTGGTTTCAAAATCGGTCACAGTTCCTTCTATGTGGTAGAGCATGGGTCAAACCTCGCTTCCTGCTGCATCAAAGATGTGGCGCTTCTGGCGTGGCAGAGCGCAATGGCGACGGCGTCCGCCGCATCGTCCGGCCGTGGAACAGCCTGCAGATTCAGCAGCCGGCGAACCATGTCCATCACCTGCTTTTTCTCCGCACGGCCATAACCGACCACCGCCTGCTTCACCTGAAGCGGCGTATATTCATAAATCGGCAGTCCCGCCTGGTAGCCGGAAAGCAGAATGACGCCCCGGCCGTGTGCAACGGCGATGCCGGTTGTGATATTCGTATTAAAAAACAGCTCCTCCACAGCCATCACATCCGGAGAAAACTGCGTGATGAGATCGTTCAAATCCCGAAAAATCTGATCCAGCCGGCTGGAAAGCTGTGTTTTGGCCGGCGTGGTAATGACACCGCAGGAGACGAGCCGCTGCCGGTTCTTCTCCGAATCCAGCACGCCGAAGCCGACCGTCGCAATCCCGGGGTCAACGCCCAAAATTCGCATATACATCACTTCCATGGCAATCTTACCATAATCGACGCAGCAAGGCAACCAAAAACGCCCCGGCAAAAACCGGGGCGTTTGAGAATTCAGATCACGCGCGGGGATGCGCCTTGTTGTAAACATCCTTCAGCTGCTTCTTCACCAGATGCGAATATACCTGCGTGGAGGATATATCGGCGTGACCGAGCATTTCCTGAATCGCATGGATATCCGCGCCGTTTTCCAGCAGATGCGCCGCAAACGAGTGGCGCAGTGTGTGCGGGGTGATCGTCTTTTCGATGCCCGCTTTCATCTGATAAGACTTGATGATCTTCCAGAAACCCTGGCGCGACATCCGTTCGCCGCTGACGTTCACGAACAGCGATTGCTCGTCCGGTGCCGCGATCATCTGCGGCCGGATGAAGTTGATATACTCCGTCAGCGCACGCACCGCAGCAGGATACAGGGGAATCACGCGCGTTTTATCCCGGCTCTGGCAGCGGATGACGCCGGCCGAAAGGTTCACATCCGTGATGTTCAGCGAGATCAGCTCGCTCACGCGGATGCCGGTCGCATACAGCAGCTCCAGCATGGCGCGGTCTCGGTAGCCTTTCATGTCCACACACTCCGGCTGCTCAAGCAGCAGCTCCACTTCCTTGCTCGTGAGGATCTGCGGCAGCTTCTGCGTCGTCTTGTCCGGCACGAGTTTGCCCGTCGGATTATGCTCGACGTAGCCGTTGTTTAACATAAAGGTATAAAAATTTTTCAGAGAAGCGATCGCGCGGGACACGGTTGCAACCGATTTCCCGTTGGAGCGCATCCACGCAATGTAGTCGCACAGCTCCTCCTCTTCCGCCATATCCAGCGAGGCGTCCGTGTGCGTAGACAGGTAGTCGCCGAGCTGCCGAACATCCCTTAAATAAGAGGAGAGTGTATTCTTGGAGGCCTTCTTCACGTCCCGCAAATAGGTTTCGAATGTTTCAAGACAATCCGCGTCCTTCAAGTGACTTCCCCCTTTCCGTAAAAATCAAGATGATAAAACCAGCTTTGCCAGGTAAGGCACAGCGTAGCATTCAGCAGCGGCGGCAAGCGACAGCAACACAAAAACAGCCGCCAACTCACACGAGTGGTTCTCCGGCGGTCCGGAGGGCGGGCAGCCCTGCTTTTGCCGAAACAGCCGGTAGGACAGCAGTGCGCACAAAACGCCGAGGATCAGCAGCGCCGGAATCAGAAACAGTCCCGGAAGCCCCACGGCAATCCCGGCGAGCAAAAAGGCATGCTCCGCACCGGATTCCAAAAACGCGGCGACCGTGCAAGCGGACATGAAGCCCTTGATCCCAAATGCCACCGGAATCAGAAAAAAGCCTATGTACGTCGTGGACAGCAGCAAAAACACAAAGCCGTATGCGCTGTACACGCACAAAGCAGAAAGAAAGTTGCCGGACGCAATACCGGAACCCCCATCCTCCTGCAAAGCCGTAAGCACCGGATCAACCTGTGCCGAAGCGGCAAAGTTCGCCCCAACACAGCAGCCGATCACAAAGCCGAGCGCCATTCCGGCCAGAAGCACAGGCGGAAAATTCAAGGCTTGTTTCGGGACTGTACGGAGGCGTTTGATTCGCTTTTTTCGTTTCACAATGCATCACCAATTCAAGCATATGAAGCGGCGCGCCATAAAAACACAATTGACATAATGCATTGTAGACATAATATAATACAACTTCTTTCAATAATCAAGTGTTTCGTCAGATTTTGTTCATTTTTGTTAATTATGCTAAGATATTATGTAAACAACATTATGTAAACTATGCTACCAGTCCAAAAAGGGACCTTTGGATTTCAATGGTATAAAACAATATCTAGGTTATCTTTTGTTCGTTCTCACTACATCTTGGTTATCAGGATATCGTTATGTAAACTCGTTGGGCGATTACAGTTGGTTATCTTCTCTTTTGCCTGCGTTTTCGGATTGTGGAAGTTCTTTGTAACTTTTTATGAAAAATGCACGAACCGGCCATTCCGCCGGCAAGGCACAAAATCACGCTGATCCACGTTTGAATTCCAAAAACGCCCTCCTGCTCTGCGAGCAGCTTGCTCAAAATCAAAATCACCGCAAGTGCGCCGCCGACGGCAATTCCGTTTCGAAGCCGCCTCCCCCCTGCCGCCGGCATACACGCACCGGAAACAAGCGCCCCAAAAAACAGCGCCGCGCCCGCATATTCCGAGAGGTACGCATCCGGCAGAGATTCCCGTGCCGCCGCCCATGCAATCAGCCACAGGATTGCGAGTGCTGACGCCGCGCCGATGATCACAGCCAGCGCCGCGCGGCCAAGGCGCGTTTCCATCTTCCATTCCGTTTTCAAAAATAAAAACCCCCTGCAAAAATAAGATTGGTACATCTTATTTTTGCAGGGGATCATTCATGACGCAAAGGTCATACCTCAGGCCCGGATTTTTTGTCGTCGTCCTGTTCCTTTTTCTTTTTGCCGAACAGGCCGCCGTTCGCTTTCTTTTCCTGCGCTTCTTTCTGTGCCTGCGCTTCCGCACGGACATTTGTGGAAATCGCCCACTTGGTCACCTGAATTCGAACCTGGTCCTCACCAGTCTCGAAAGTCACAGTGTCGTCCGTTACGTGCACGACTTTGCCCATCAGGCCGCCGATGGTAACAATCTCGTCGCCCGCTTTCAGATTTGCGCGCATCTCGTTGAGCTTCTTTTTCTTTTTGTTTTCCGGAAGCATCAGGAAAACATAGAAAATCACGATCATCAAGACAAGCAGAATAATGGATGAATATCCGCTGCCGTTCATTAGCCATACCCCTTTCAAAAAGCATGATGATTTATTATAACGTCTTTATTCCACGATTGCAAGACAATTTCAATCAAATCCTTGTGTCCAGCTTCGTGGAAAATTCCCGACGAAACGCATCGTACTCCCCTGCTTCAATGGCAGCGCGGATTCGCTCCATCAGTGTGTTGTAAAAATAGAGATTGTGCATGACAGCCAGACGCATGGCCAGCATTTCCTCTGCTTTAAACAGATGCCGGATATATGCGCGTGTATAACGGCGGCAAACCGGGCAATCACACATCGGGTCGATCGGCTGCTCATCACGCACGTACTTTTCGTTTTTGATATTGATGATGCCGGACCAGGTAAACAGATGTCCGTGCCGGCCGTTGCGTGCCGGCATGACGCAGTCGAAAAAATCCACGCCGCGCGCGACGCTCTCAATGATATTTCCCGGCGTGCCGACGCCCATCAGATAGCGCGGCTTGTCCTTCGGCATATGCGCTTCCACGATTTCAATGGTATCGTACATCTCCTGCGTGCTCTCGCCAACCGCAAGCCCGCCGATTGCATAACCGGCGAGGTCGAGTTCTGCAATCTTGTCCATGTGCGCAGCACGCAAATCCGGAAACACCGCGCCCTGGTTGATGCCGAAGAGCACCTGTCCGGGATTGACGGCGTCCTCTCTGCTATTATAGTCGTCCAGCGCCGTTTTGCAGCGAACCAGCCAGCGGTATGTCCGTTCGCAGGACTCCTTTACATACGCATAGGGCGACGGAATCTTGATGCACTCATCAAACGCCATGGCAATATCGGAACCGAGGTTTGCCTGAATGCGCATGCTCTCCTCCGGCCCCATGAAGATATGACGCCCGTCCACATGGCTGTTGAAGGAGACGCCCTCCTCTTTGATTTTCCGAAGCTGCGCCAGTGAAAAAATCTGGAACCCGCCGCTGTCCGTCAGGATCGGGCCGTTCCATGTCATGAACTTGTGCAGTCCGCCCAAGTCCCGAACCAGCTCGTCGCCGGGGCGGACATGCAGATGATAGGTGTTGGACAATTCCACCTGACAGTGAATCTGCTCCAGATCCTCCGCAGACAGCGCACCTTTGATGGCGGCCTGCGTACCGACATTCATAAAAACCGGGGTCTGCACCGTACCGTGCGGCGTTGTGAACGTGCCGCGCCGGGCGCGGCCGTCCTGACATAGCAATTGAAACATCGTCGTTAAAACCTTTCGTCAGCTAATGAACATCGCATCTCCAAAGGAGAAAAAGCGATACTTTTCCGCCACGGCGACCTCATATGCGTGCAGAATGTTTTCGCGCCCCGCCAGTGCGGAAACCAGCATGATGAGTGTGCTCTCCGGCAGGTGGAAATTCGTCACGAGCGCGTCGATGCAGCGGAATTGATAGCCGGGGTAAATAAAAATATTCGTCCAGCCGGATCTGGCGCGCATGGTGCCGTCCGGCTCCGCAAAGCTCTCCAGCGTCCGGCACGAAGTGGTGCCGACCGCGACGACGCGGCCGCCGGCGGCCTTCGTTTCGTTGATGATCTGCGCCGTCTCCTCCGGCACCACGCAAAATTCAGAGTGCATGGCGTGATCCTGAATGTTTTCCTCCTTGACCGGGCGGAAGGTTCCCAGACCAACATGCAGCGTCACGTAGCAAACGCGCACGCCTTTGGCGGAAATTCGCTCCAGCAGCTCCTGCGTAAAATGCAGCCCCGCCGTCGGCGCGGCCGCACTGCCAAGCGCTCTGGAATAGACCGTCTGATACCGCTCGCCATCCTCCAGTTCCTCCTTGATATACGGTGGCAGCGGCATCTTCCCGAGTCGTTCGAGAATCTCCAGAAAAATGCCCTCATAGTGAAATTGCAGGATCTTGTTTCCGTCCTCAACCGCGTCCAAGACCGTGGCGGTAAGCGCGCCTTCGCCAAAGGTCAGCTCCGCGCCGGGGCGTGTCTTGCGGCCCGGACGCGTGAGACACTCCCACTTTCCGTCGCCCAGGTCGCGCAGCAGCACGATCTCCACGCTCCCGCCGGTGCTGCGCTTGCCGAGCAGCCGCGCCGGGAGCACACGCGAGTCGTTCAAAACAAGGCAGTCGCCCGCGTTCAGATATTCGGGAAGGTCGTAAAAATGACGGTGCTCGATTGCGCCGGTCACGCGATCCAGCTTCAGAAGGCGCGACGCATCGCGCCGCTCCAGCGGTGTCTGCGCGATCAGTTCCTCCGGCAGATCAAAGTAAAAATCTGATTTTTTCATCCAACATATGCTCCGGTAAAATAAAAGCGAATAATGTCCTCAAACGACTGATTGTGCACCTTCGCCATGGAATACGCGCCCCACTGGCTCATGCCGAGGTTGTGCCCATATCCGCCGCCGCTGATGGTGTAGGTATCGTCCGACGCATTGTATGTAACGGTGAAATGCCGGCTGGTATAGGTCACGCCAACATTTTTCAGGAATGTGCGTACGTTATCCTTACTGTAAGTCTGCCCATTTGCCGTAACGGTCATAACATTCCCGATCGGCGTATTCGTCACCGAGATATCCCCTGTCTGTGACCTTGGAACCGTCACGCTCCAGCTCTTGCAGTAAAAATCAATGTCCGCTTCATAGGGGTCTTTCACGCCGCGCAGATATGGAATCACCGTATCCGACCAGACGTTTTCAGAGTCTTCCGTCGCGCCGCCGTCCGCCGCAAAGTATGCAACAGAGCAGAGCTTGCCCTCATACCGCACAAACAGGCCCGCCGTCTCGTCCACAGCACGGTCGGTCGTTTCATTCGCACCGTTCAGGCCGCGATAGACCTGACAATAGGTATCATTCGTCATGTCAAAGCCATATTGGCGATACTTGTTCTGGTTGGCGGCAACGTAGGTACGCGCGCAGACGGCCTGCGCCTTCAATGCCTCCAGCGGCCACGAAGCGGGTATCTCATTCGGAACGACGCCTTTGACGTAATCCTCCAGCCCCACAAAATTCACAACCGTCAGCACGCCGCTGGTCAGGCGGGTGTACTGGAAATCACCGTAGTACTGATAGCCTTTGCACCAGGTGACCGCCTTGCCGGAATCGGACACCGGCGCCACGGCAAGCGAATAGGTTGATCCGCAGTCAAACTCAAACAGAATCTGCGTGGTGTCTGCCTTGGTAACGGTAACACAACGGTCAGTACCGGTATACACCGTACCGCCGTATCCGCCCGCGGACAACGCACTCTGCGCAGCCTCCTGCGTCTCATAGCTGCCGATCATGGCGTAGTAAGTACCATTATAATACGCTGGAAAACCGCCCTTTGCATCCGCTGCGGACTTGGCCGCGTCAAAGCTGGCATACGTCTGCGAAAGGCGAATGTGATAGCGGCCGATCGTCCCGGCGCTCACAGATACATTGAGATCCGGCACCATGGCGATCAGGGTTTCCGCAGTCGAACCCACAGCGTGAAACACACGGTCGGAATCGTAGTAGCCGAACTGATAGCCGGAGCCTACGGCGTTTTCCAGCTGCGCCTCAGAGAGCGCAGAAGAGCCATAGAACAGACCCACGCGCACAGTTTGCAGATCGACCGGAACGTCATCATAACCGCTATCGCTGTCCCCCACCGGCGCAACGCCGCTGGCAGTCATCGCATAGGTTTGCTTGGAGCCGATCTGCACCACGCTTTCGTCGGCGCCAATGGCATAGGCGTCCGCCAGCTCTCCGGACAAAACACCGTCCGAATCGTTGACATAGATATTCCCCGCCGCCGAGGCCGAACCGGCCAGCAGCGCAAGCGCCAGCGCCAGGGTCAAAACGGTAAACAAATATTTCTTCATACAGGCAACCTCAAAAGCATGGTGTTCAAAGCGGGAGAAACCCGCACATTATGTCACCTTATTATAATCAACGTTACCGCAATATTCAAGCGATTTCCCGAAGTTATTTTTATCTTTTTGTAGAAATTTTGTAATCTTTAAGGCGAATGGGCAAAAAAACGAGCCGCAGAGCGCATCTGCGGCTTGTTTTTACGGGGTGAATACGTTTTCGTTGCCGCCCTTCGGGTTGGCGTCCGGTACGGGAGATTGTGCTGCGGGCGCGGTCTCCTCCGGAAGGACGTCATCCAGAATGCCATCATGGTCATCCCGATCATTCAGGATGCCGTCGTTCTTATCGTCGTCCAGAATATTGTTGTCGTTTTGATCGTAATCCGTGACCGGGTCTGTGACAGTGGGCGGCGTCGTATCGGTCACCATGCCGTTTTTCTTTGAGCAAGCAGTCAGCACGCTCAGCAGAATAGACAGTGACAGAATACAAAGCAGTGCTTTTTTCAATGGTTTGCCTCCTTGTGCATGAATCGTCCCTAGTATGCCGCATGGACGCAAATCCTATGCAAAATCCCGGCGCAGAAATCTGCGCCGGGATTTTGAGACCGCCGCTAAAAATGCAGCAGCGCCTTTGCGA
Organism: Clostridiales bacterium; assembly: GCA_004556965.1. Lineage (GTDB taxonomy): Bacteria > Bacillota > Clostridia > Oscillospirales > Oscillospiraceae > CAG-103. The sequence goes on from SFFE01000010.1 coordinate 25,880, forward strand.
TCGTAAAATAAATCAGAAGCGACACCGCGTCTGTGATCGTCGAGATGAGCGGACTTGCCATGACGGCAGGGTCCACGCCGATCTTCTCCGCGACGATCGGCAGCGTGCTGCCAACCACCTTCGCAAACATGACGACGAACACGATTGTCAGACTGACCGTCGCCGCTACCATGAGTGTCACGGCATCGTTATTCAGGAGCATCCGGTCCACCAGCAGCATTTTGATGAAATTCGCAGCCGCCAGCGACAGACCGCACAAAAACGCGACACGCAGCTCCTTCCAAATGACCTTCAGAACGTCGGCCGGCTCGATATCGCCGAGCGACAGACTTCGGATGACCGCCGTGGACGCCTGGCTGCCGGAGTTACCGCCAGTACCCATCAGCATCGGCATGAACGCCGCCAGCGCCACCTGCGTGGCCAGCGCGTCCTCAAAATGCGTAACGATCATGCCGGTAAATGTGGCTGACAGCATCAAAAACATCAGCCATGGGATACGGTTTTTCCAGATGTCCACCGCGCTGGTGCGGGAGTACGGCTTGTCAGACGGCGTGATACCGGCCATCTTTTCAATGTCTTCCGTAGCCTCCTGCTCCATGACGTCGATGACGTCGTCGACCGTGACGATGCCGACCAGACAGCCTTCCTTGTCTACGACCGGAATCGCGATCAGGTCGTAGTCGGAGATCTGCTCGGAGACCTCTTCCTGGTCGTCCGTCGTCGTGGCATAAATGACGTTCCGGTCCATGATATCTTCAAGGATCGTATCGTCGTCCGACAGCAGCAGCTTTTTGACGGTGATGACTCCCTCCAGCTTGCGCTTGGCGGATGTGACATAGCAGACGTAAATCGTCTCCTTGTCTTCACCAATCTTGCGGATGCGCGCGAACGCCTCGCGCACGCTCATGTACTTTTTCAGATCGACAAACTCCGCGGTCATGATGCTGCCTGCCGAGTTTTCGGGGTATTTTAAATACTGGTTGATGAGGTTTCGCGTTTCCGGCGTCGCGGTGCGCATGACACGCTTGACGACGTTCGCCGGCAGCTCCTCCATCATATCGACCGCATCGTCCACGTACAGCTCTTCAATGATGCCCGCCAGCTCGGTGTCGGTGATGGAGTTGATGATCGTCTCCTGCTCCTCAACTTCGAGATTCGCAAAAACAGCCGCTGCGATCTCCTTGCTCAGCAGGCGGAACACCATCGCCATACGCTGGGTGTCCTCTTCCCAGATTTCGCCGAGAAACTCCGAGATATCAAACTCGTTCATCTCCGCCAGCGTCTGCCGCAGCTCCTTGATCTTCCGCTGCTCCAGGAGCGCAAAAAGCTCGTCGTGTATCGTTTCGTAATCAATACTGTCCATCGTTTTCGCCCTCCTTTCCGAGACTGTGCGGAACCGTTCAGCTGTTCATATACTTTTTCTGGCTGCAGCTCAGACTGTCGATCGACACGCCCATGGCGCGCAGCTTCCGCAGCGCAATGTCATGGTCGATCTCCGCCGGAACGGACACGACGCCCGGCTGCAGCGTGCCCTTCGTGCGCGCGAGATACGCCGCGCTCATCGCCTGCACCGCGAAGCTCATGTCCATGATCTCCGCCGGGTGACCGTCGGCCGCCGCGAGGTTCACGAGTCGTCCCTGCGCGATCACATAGATCGTCCGGCCGTTCGGCAGCTTGTACGCATCAATATTGTGCCGCGCTTCATACGTTTCATCCGCGCAGCGCTCCAACGCTTCCATGTCGATCTCTACGTTGAAATGTCCGGCGTTGCTGAGGATTGCGCCGTCCTTCACGAGATTGAAGTGCTCCAGTGTGATGATGTCCTTGCAGCCTGTAACGGAAACGAAAATGTCGCCGATCCTGGCCGCTTCCGCCATCGGCATGACCTCATAGCCGTCCATGACCGCTTCCAGCGCACGCACGGGATCGACCTCCGTCACGACGACCTTGGCGCCCAGTCCCTTTGCGCGCAGCGCCACGCCCTTGCCGCACCAGCCGTAGCCGGAAACCACAACGTATTTGCCCGCAACCACGAGGTTCGTCGTGCGCATGATGCCGTCCCACACGGACTGACCCGTGCCGTAGCGGTTGTCAAACAAATGCTTGCAGTCCGCGTCGTTCACCATAATCATCGGAAAACGCAGCGTCCCGGCACGATCCATGGCGCGCAGACGGTGGATGCCGGTGGTCGTCTCCTCGCAGCCGCCGATGACATCGGGGATCCGGTCGGTAAACTCCGTGTGCATCATATGCACCAGATCGCCGCCGTCGTCAATGATGATATTCGGGCCGAACGCGAGCACACTGCGCAGATGCGCCTCATAGTCCTCCGCCGAGCAGCCATACACCGCGTGCACGTCCATGCCGCGCGCCGCCAGCGCCGCCGCAACGTCATCCTGCGTGGACAGCGGATTGGAGCCGGTCACGTGCATTTCCGCGCCACCCATCTCCAGCACGCGGCAGAGATACGCCGTCTTGGCCTCCAAATGGACGGAAAGCGCAATTTTCAGTCCGTCAAACGGACGGTTTTGCGCAAAGTCGCGCCCAATGTCGCGCAGCACCGGCATGTGGGCTTCCACCCAGCGGATTTTCCGCTCGCCGGACTCCGCAAGCGTGATGTCCCGAATCGTGCTCATAAGAAAACCTCCATCATGGGATTTGGCTCTTTATTTTAACACCTTCCCCGGCAGAATACAACAAATTTTGAAGAAGAACGCAAAACGGACGCGCTTCAAAAATTCCGCGGCGCGAAGCAATGCTCCGAGCCGCGGAATACAACTTGTTAAAAATGAAGTTTTTTGGCAGACAGGAAAGTCTCCGCGCGGCAGAGCCGCACGGAGACTTTCCTATCCCATCAGATACCAATAGACGCCGATCCCGACCGCCAGCGTGAGCGCAACGCCGGAGAGCCACATCAGCGCCGCCGTCAGACGCGACCGGCGCCGCGTTGGATGCGGAACCCGCTTCATGCGCGGCTGAACGGCGTTCGCCGCCTGCCGCAGAACCTCCTGCTCGGAAACGCCGGGCTGCGCCAGCGCATCGTCGCGCACGATGTAGATGATCTGTTCAAAAAGCGTTTCCGGTTCCGGGCGCACCACCACCACGCGCCGGGACGTGCCCTTGACGATTTCCGGTTCGCTCCGTTCCTCCGGGCGCAGCGGCGCGGCTTTCCCGGAAAAGCGACGCCGGCTGCGCTTACATGCCACAGCTTTGTTCGCCTGCTTTCGCCGTTTCACGTTATGTTCTCACCTCGACTTTGATCGCCAGCGCCGTCATGTCGTCGTTGCGGCCATATTCCCTCACGGCGGACTGCACCACCTGACTCGCCAGCGCTTTCATGTCCGTGTCGTCCGCCTGCTCCAGCAGATTGCGCAGCCACAGGTCTTTGCCGTCGGAGACCACGCCGTCGCTGGCGATGACGGCGACGCTTCCGGGCTTCAGGCGCATACGCATCACATCCGGCGTCTTCCCCGCCTCGTATTTCAGTCCGGCGGCAAAAGAGATGTTGCGGATCTTACGAATGACACCGCCGCTTTTGACATAGGATGGCGCGGCGCCGTATTTGTAGAAGCTCGCCTCGCCGGAAAAGAGGTCGACGCACATCAGATCGACGGTGGCGTAGCCCCAGTTTTCTCCGTCGCGCAGCAGCATTGCAGAGTTGAGCAGCTTCATCGCAACCGACGGGTCCACGCCGGAGCGAAGGAATTTTTCCAGAATGCCGATCGTGCCTATGCTGCCGTCGGCCGCGGCTTCGCCGGTTCCCATGCCGTCGGAGAGAATGACGCACAGTTCGCCGGAATCGGTCTTAAAATATGTACCACGGTCGCCAGACACGGTCTCGCCCTTCTTGCGTACGGCGGCGATGCCGACCGAGGCCGCCAACGGCTCCGCCTCCAGCAGCACGAGACTGTTTTCCGCCGCCTGCTGCTCCGGCATGCACAAGCGCACGCCGAGTACCTTGGACAGCCCGTCCAGATAGTCCGGCTCATCCAGCAGCGGCTTGAGAAACTTGCTCTCAATCGCCACGCGCAGCCGCCCTCGATGGTCGCGGAACACCGCAGCATCCGCCTCCACGCCGAGCGAGCGCAGGTAGCGGATCAGCCGTCGCTCCGCGAGCGGATCCGCGCCATAGCAGCTATTAAGCGCTCTGGCAGAGTCTGCGAGCACGTCCGCAAAATCGCGGTACTGCTCCCAGAGCAGGTTGCGGTTTTCCTGCATCAGCTTGTGCATTCGCATGCGATAGGCGCGCAGGCGAAGCTCCCCGTTGACGACCTCCGTAAACTCGTGCAGATACAGGCAGCGCTCACGGAAATAGGCCGGGAAATCTGCCGTCTGCAGCCGCCCGCGCTCCTGCATCTTGCGGGACGCATCGTTCAAAACGGACAGCGTGTCTGACGCTGAGCGCGTCCAGCACTCCTGCCGCAGCGCGCAATGGACGCAGACGCGGTCCGCCGCGCGGTCAAACACCTTTGCAATGTCCGCGTCGTTTTCCTCGGACACCGCTGCACCGTGCGCAACTTCGAACAGCTCCCGGTAGGCATAGGACATGCCGCCGACCCGCTCCGCGACATAGTGGCGCAGCCCCGATTCCCCGCGGCCGGCGCGCAGAGGCTGGATAAACGAGCCGACCGTCACCACGAACCGCTGCGGCAGCAGCAGATACACCCCGGACGCGCCGAGCACCTCGATCATGGACGCGGCGCGCAGCTCATTTGACGGCAGACAAAGCACCGTCAGCGCATGTACGGCTGCAAACACGATCAGAAACAGCACCTTGCGGTGCTTGCAAAACAGGCCTGAAACCAGCCCGGAGAGCGCATAGGTCGCCACCAGAAACGCACCGCTCCCTGCGGCGACGTCCATCGCCGCGCCCAGGATCGTTCCCGCCGCCGCTCCGTTGAGCGGCCCGCCCGTGGCGCTGAGCATGAGGAGGATCACCAGCGAGAGGATGCGGCCAACGGAGATAGAACCAAACAGCACCAGATTGCTGACGCCCATCAGGATGCACGCCAGCAGCAGCACGATCGACACATTGCGGCAGATCTCCGAATTGACCGTGCGCGGGTCCGTCGTATCAAAGACATCGCCGAATGCGTAAGCCGTCCCGCCGCACAACAGCAGATACAGTGCTACGCGCGAGACAACATACAGCGTGATCCCGCCCGTGAGGGCATAGATCGTCAGCCGTGTCAGCGCATAGGCGGCCATCGCCAGCACGGGCGGATACCATTTGGAATGCACGATCCAGTGCCGGCGCAGAAAATACGCCGTCGTGAACACCAGCACGCAGCCGGCGGACATCTGCGTCCCCGCCGTGACGCCGAACGCCGCAAAATAGCCGGCCAGATTGCCGAGCAGGCACAGCGCGCCGCCCGCGCCGTAGCCCATCGTCGCCAGAAGCGCCAGACCAAACGGCGCCGGGGCATTCCCCACACGCACCGTTGCAAGGATCATCCCCAGCGCAAAACTAAGCAGCAGCCCGACCCAGCGCGGCGCATTCGCCGCCGTCGCCAACCGCGAAGGCCCCTCTAAAGCCGTCTGCTGCGCGCCATCCCACGTGCTTCTGACATCCATACCGTTCCCTCCAAAGCCAGTTTACATAAATTATATGATTTCACCGTTATGAAAACTGTCATTCCGCGCTGTCGTAGCAGAACTCTTTTCGAGAGAACGGCGGAGTTTCCGCCTGAAAAACGCCCCGGCCGCAGGCAAAACTGCGACCGGGGCGTCACATACTCCGGTTATTTACGTTTCGTTCAGCAGATGCTCACCGATGCGAAACACGTCGCCTGCGCCGACGGTGAGGATAATGTCACCGGGACGGGCGGTTTCCGCCAGGTCGGCTTCGATTTCCGCAAAGGTCGGATAGAATTTCGCCCCCGGAATCTCCTTCGCCAGATCAGCGGAAGAGATGCCGATGGTATTCTTCTCACGCGCAGCATAGATCTCCGCGAGATACGCAATCGTCGGACGGCGGAGCTGCTCCACAAAGTGGTCAAACAGCGCGGCGGTCCGGCTGTACGTGTGCGGCTGGAACACAACGATCGTGCGCTGATAATTGAGCGCCTCGACCGCGTCGAGCACGGCGCGCAGCTCGCTCGGATGGTGCGCATAATCGTCGTAGAGATCGGCGCCGTTGAATTTCCCTTTGAATTCAAACCGGCGGCCTGCGCCCTGAAATCCGGCGAGACCATATTTCACGGCCGTCGGTCCGACGCCGAGGGAGATCGTCGCCGCTGCCGCCGCCAGCGCGTTGCGGATGTTGTGCTCGCCCGGAACGTGGATGGTCACGCGGGTGAACACCTTGCCGCGATAGAGAATGTCAAACTCCGACTGTGCACCGCGGCGCACAATGCGGTCGGGATACACGTCCGCTTTATGACTGAAGCCGAACGTGACAAGCGGACGCCCCAGCGGGCGCAGCGCATCCATCGTATTCTCATCATCATAGTTGGCTACGATCGTGCCGGTCTCCGGCACGCGTGCGGCAAACTGCCGGAAGGAGTGCTTGATGTCGTCAATGTCCTTGAAGAAGTCAAGATGATCCGCCTCGATGTTCAAAACGACCGCAACGGTCGGGTTCAAAGCCAAAAAGGAATTGTAGTATTCACAGGACTCCATAATAATGGTATCCCCACGTCCGACACGGTGTGCAGCGTTGAGCAGCGGCAGCGTGCCGCCGATCATGACAGTCGGGTCACGCTCGGCCGCCATCATGATGTGCGTGCACATGGAGGTCGTCGTCGTTTTGCCGTGCGTACCGGAAATGCAAAGCGCGTTCGGATAGGCCCGCATGATCGCACCCCAGGCCTGCGTGCGCTCAAACACCGGAATCCCGCGCTGATGCGCCGCTGCGATCTCCGGGTTTTCGTCGTGTACTGCGGCAGTGCGAACGACAAAGTCGATATCATCCTCCACATTGGATGCATCGTGCCCAATGTGGATGGAAATTCCCTTTTCCCGCAGCAGCAGCGTTTTGTTGCTCTCGTTCATATCGGAACCGACAATGGCGAGTCCCGCGTCATGTAGCACTTCCGCCAGCGGCGACATGGACACACCGCCAATGCCGATGAGCAGACCCTTTTTCCCGGGAACGAGATATTGTTCAAAATCCATACAGATGCTCCCAAATCATTTGAGATTGGCTCAACCGCCGAAATGCGGTTATGAGTTGTTATTTGAATGATTCAGTATTATAATACGTTTACACCCGCTTTACAATAGCAAAGATTTGAATTTGTAACGGTTTTCTTCGCCTGTATTCCCGCAGGTTCCTTGAATACGAGGGATAAATATGCATTTTCTATCAATTCCGACGCCTGTTTCCGCAATCTTGGAAACATTTCAGCGCCACGGCTTCGCCGCCTATCTGGTCGGCGGCTGCGTGCGCGACGGGCTGCTGGGCAAGATGCCGCATGACTGGGACGTATGCACCGCCGCTCTGCCGGAGCAGACACTGCTCCTTTTCCCGGACGCCATTACCACCGGACTCCGTCATGGGACGGTGACCGTACGCAGCGGCGGGATTTCAGTGGAAGTCACCACGTTTCGTTCCGAAGGCGCCTATTCTGACCACCGGCATCCGGACAGCGTCTGGTTTGTCTCCGATCTGACCGCCGATCTGGCGCGGCGGGATTTCACCGTCAACGCAATGGCGCTGTCTGCCAGCGGCGTACTGCAAGACCCCTTCGGTGGGCGCGGCGATCTCTCTGCAGGCATGCTCCGTGCCGTCGGCGATCCGGAGCGGCGGTTTCAGGAGGACGCCCTGCGCATGCTCCGGGCTGTACGGTTCTCAGCGCAGCTCGGCTTTCGCATTGAGCAGGAAACCGAAACCGCCATCCGCATGTGCGCGCCGCTGACAGAGGCGCTTGCGGCGGAGCGCGTGCGGGACGAACTGGAAAAAACGCTGCTCTCCACCAACCCGCAATTGCTCGGCACGATGCATGGAATGGGCTTGCTGCGGCAGCATATTTCCGGGGCAATTTCGGTGCGCTGGGACGCGCTCTGTGCGGTTCCGCCGGAGCGGTTGCAGCGCTGGATGGCACTTGCGCTGCTGCTGGCAGAGGCGGGAGATCCATTATCTCTGCTTGCCTCGCTGCGTCTGGACAACAAAACCGCGCAGGCCTGCCGTGACTGTGTTGCGCTGCGAAGCATACAGCCGCGTACAGAACTGACATGGAAAGCCGCCATCGCACGGCGCGGTGCGGCAGCCGCCGAAGCTGCCGCAGCGGTTCTCTCCGCCGTGGACGGCAGCGCCGACTTAGGCGCCGTACAGCAGATCTTACAGCGCGGAGACTGCTGTTCGCTGCGCCAGCTTGCAGTGTCCGGGCGCGATTTGCAGCAGCTCGGCTTTCAGGGCGCAGACGTTGGGCGCACGCTGGACGCGCTGCTGCACCACGTCTGGCGGCATCCGGAGGACAACGATAAAGCAACATTGATCCATCTGATTGACCAAGGAGGGGTTCCCGATGGCGGATTCCTGGAATGAATTGAAGCGCGAGTGCGCGCAGTGCCGCCGCTGTGCGCTGGGCGAGACGCGCAAAAATCTGGTGTTCGGCGCAGGCGCGGAGAACGCGAGCGTCATGCTCATCGGTGAGGGCCCCGGCGAGCAGGAAGACCTGCAGGGCGTCCCGTTCGTCGGGCCAGCCGGAAAGCTGCTGGACGACATGCTGGAGATGATCCAGCTTGACCGCACCAAGGTGTACATCGCCAACATCGTCAAATGCAGGCCGCCGAGAAACCGCGACCCGATGTACGTCGAGCAAGACTGCTGCGCGGAGTGGCTGCAGCGGCAGATTGCACTGGTGAATCCATGCATCATTGTCTGTCTCGGCCGCATTGCCGCCACCGCCCTCATCAAGCCGGATTTCCGCATCACGCGCGAGCACGGACAGTGGTTTTCCGTCAGCGGACGGCGCTGTATGGCCATCTATCACCCATCCGCCCTGCTGCGCGACGTCAGCAAACGGCCGGAAACGTTCGTGGATTTGAAATCGCTGCAGCGGCAGATCCTCGCCGACTGCCCGGAGGTGTATGCCCATGGCTGACTCTGTCATTCGCCGCGCGGCAGAAGCCGACCGTTCCGCTCTGCAGGTGCTGTGGGAAACCGTATTTGGTGATCCGCCGGAGCTGATTCAGGCGTTTTTTGCCCACTTTCCGCCGGAGGCCTCCGGCTGGATTGTAAGCCGCGGCGAAGAACTCTGCTCCGCCGCCTATCTGCTGACCGGCAACCGGCTGGTGTCCGGTGGGCATTCGCGTCCGTGCGCATACGTCTACGCCGTGGCGACGCCGGAGCCGGAACGCGGACACGGCTATGCGTCCCGGCTCATGCGGCACTTCGCGCAAATGGCCGATGCGCAGGGCGTTCTGCTCTACACGCGTCCGGCCGAGCCGGGGCTTTACGCCTGGTATCGGGACGTGATGGGTGCATCTGCGACCGGAACCGGACGCGAGGCGGTCGTGCATCGCGCGGCGCTGGCCCATCCCGACCTTGCGCTTCGGTCTGTCCATCCCCTAGAATACGGCAGACTGCGGGAACTCCGTCTCGCCCATACGCCGCATGTCGCCCTGTCCGGCGCGTTTCTGGCGCTGCAGGCAGAATACAGCCATGCAGCAGACGGCGCGCTGCTGGCGCTTGGGGACGGCTGCGCCATCGCGGAGGTGGAAGAAGGAACCCTTCTCGTCAAAGAGCTGCTCGTACCGGAGCTGCAGCGCCCGGACGCCGTGCAGATGCTCTTGCGGCGGTTTGATCTGGACACCGCAATCGTGCGGCGGCCGGGCAGATCGGGCGCAGCTGTGCCGTTCGCTGCGTTTCGCCCGTTTACACCCGAACCAGAGGACGCGGTCAACTGGGGTCTCTTTCTGGATTAACGCGCAACTTAATACTTTTGAAATACTTCTTTTCTTTTTTCCGTAATATCTGTTTGGTATAGTACCATACAAGAAGCAAAGCAATTTCTTTTTCATTTTGTCCTCAATAACAGCAAAAAGGCATGGAACCTAGGTTCCATGCCTTTTTGCTGTTATTTTTTATGCTTCGATTCGCTGCGCAAACTGTACCATCTCAATGCTGCGGATCCTCTCCAGCGCCTGTTCGGGCTGCAGATTACGGTCGAGCAGCTCCACTTCAATCTTGTAGCTGGTATAATCGCCGCCGCTGCTGCCGAATGGTTCGATGGTATTGAGCAGCATGCCATCCGCATTCAGCGCACACATCGCCCCGCTCAAGCGCGCATTGGCATCGACCTCCACATACAGCGTCATACTGTGCAGCGTTTTGACGTAGTTCGTATCCAGCTTGAACAGCGGGACCAGCGCCACATAGATCACCACGCACATCATAATGGCGCATTCATAATATCCGGCACCCGCCGCAAGCCCCATGCACGCCGAAGCCCAGAGTCCTGCCGCTGTCGTCAGTCCGGTGATGTGATTGCGGTACTTTCCGGTGACGAGAATGCTGCCCGCACCCAGAAAGCCGATGCCGCTGATGACCTGCGCCGGAACGCGCAACGCATCTCCGTTGATCCCAAGCTCATTGACGCAAAACTGGCTGACAATGACCGTTGACGCTGCACCGACACAGACCAGAACATGCGTGCGAAAGCCCGCCGGCCGCTGCAGCCTGCCGCGGCTGTAGCCGATCACCGCGCCGCACAGTCCCGCGACCAGAAAGCGCAATACCATCGTAACAAAGTTGAGTTCGCGCAGATAGGACACAACAGCGTCAAAATTCATAATGGGCACCTCCGGTTTCTTTTATCTGCATACTATTCCTTCCGGCGTAAAATGTCAAATATAGTCGTTCCGGCCTTTGTTCCGTCATTCGGTTCATCGAATGATTGTTATTCAACATTTACAATTCAATGTGTGAAGAAATATTGTTTTCGCTTCAAATTCACCAAAATTTCTGGTTCAAAAACGTACATTTCGTTTGACATTTAACAGTGAATCTGGTAATCTCAAATTGTATGAATTGATACAATATATCAGTTCATACCCGCGAATTAGTTGTTGAATGCGAAAAAAACTAAGGGGGCTTGCACATGAGAGACTTGAAACACCTGATCGCATTTGAAAACCTTTTGCAGGAAGCCAACAACGAATTGGTTCGCCAGGCAAAGGCGGAAGGCAAGAAGGCGCTGGGTTACACCTGCTACTTCATGCCGGAAGTGTTGCTGGACCTGCCCGGCTGCTTCTCGGTTCGTCTGAGAGCACCAAAATGCACCTCTCCGGATATCGCTACATACTACATGTCCGGCCGCACCTGCCATTACGGCCGCAGCCTGTTCGAGCGCGCGCTCGAAGGCGGCTTCAACTTCCTCGATGCGCAGATGGCAACGGAAACCTGCACCGTTACGTGCCGTTTCCAGGAGCATCTGGGCTACATGGAAGTGATCCAGAACCCCGATTTCTTCGTCAGCTTCACGGACGTTCCGTTCAAGAAGGACGAGAACAGCGTCGACCACTACACCAAGCAGCTTCAGGCGCACGTGCTCGATCCGCTGCATGAAAAACTCGGCATCGACACCTCTGACGAGGCGATTCTGCAGGCCATCGAGCAGCACAACGAAGTCTGCCGTCTGATCACCGAAATCGGCAACTATCGCAAGCTCGACAACCCGACCATTACCGGCTATGAGTTCCAGATTATCCAGCTCTGCACGCTGGTATGCCCGAAATACCTCATTCTCCCCATGCTGCGTGAGACCGCTGAGGAAATGAAGACCCGCGAGCCCGACGAAAAGCCGACTTTCCGCTGCAAGGTCGTGCTCTCCGGCTCTGAAAACGACGATCCCGAATTCACCAAGCTGATCGAAGGCTGCGGTGCGCTCGTCGTTGCCGACCGCCACTGCTACGGCTCCCTTCCCGGCCGCGAAGAGATCGTTGTCAAGGAAGGCCAGTCCCCGCTGGAGGCTGTCGCCCGCCACTATCTGCAGACCAGCCAGTGCGCGCGCTTCATGCCGCAGGACGAGATGCGCGCCAGAAAGCAGTATCTCGCCGACGTCGTCAAGGAATACAAGGCCGACGGTCTGATCGTCGAGTCCATGAAATTCTGCGAATACTGGAGCTACGAGCGTACGATCGATACCGTGGTCATGCCCCGCGACTTCGGCATTCCCGTCTGCTCCATCGAAAAAGAATACATCAACGGCGCCTCCGGCCAGCTGCGTACGCGCTTCCAGGCCTTCGTCGAAAGCATTGAAATCAAGAAGATTCAGGAGGGCAAATAATGAAGTACGATATCAAGAAGCTTGCCCATGATTTCTGGTACGGCAAACCGCACGAGGAGCGCCGTCTGGGCGATCTCTACATTGACAAGACCGGTCTGTACAAACACAGAGAGTGGCGTGGCGTCAAGGACACCATGTACTACTTCTACAACATCTGGCTGTACAACTACATCCATATGGTGGCCGACGTAATGAAGTACGGCGGCGTCATCAATTTCGCCAAGGGCGTCTGGAGATACCGCTGGGTCGGCCAGACCTATCTGCCCGTTCTGCACTGGTTTGACCGCGGCATGGAAGGCATGCGCGGCGAAGCGCTGAAGGCCTCCGCATGGCACTATCGCGGCATGGTCAACGCGACCATCACCCAGTTCATGCGCATGTTCTCCGCCGACACCAAGCTGCACGGCGGCAAGAAAAATGATCTCTATTACCACACCATGGCCTGCAAGGAGACCGTTTGGGGCGGTATGTTCTATCCCTGGACCGCCGATGGCGATTTCCAGTACGTTCCGCTGGAAATGATTCCGTACTTTGTCACCTGCCACGTCAACAGCCACACGGTGCACAACTACATCGACGCCGTGCAGTCCATCGGTCTGCCGGGCGACCCGTGCCCGATGTGCCAAGCTGAGGCCGGCCTGTACGTCCTCGACGATATGCCGGACTATTCCCCGTACCTCATCACCTGCAACGAAGCCTGCGACGGCTCTGTCGGCACCGCGATTCTGCAGGACTGGTTCTCCAACAAGCCGCTGTTCGCGCTTGGCATGCCGATGCTGTTTGACGATCCGCTGGTCAAGAAAAACTGCATGAACGAGATTGAACAGTGCTGGAAGTTCGTCGAAGAGCAGACCGGCGTTCCCTTCAACTGGGACAACATGGTCAAGGGCATCACGCGTCAGAACGAAATCACCGAGTTCGAGTTCGAAAAGTGGGAAGTCGCCGCAAAGACCGACTACTATCCGGTCAACGGCGTCGCACAGGCTCTGTACCGCATCTACTCCTCTCAGTACGGTGATCTGGAAATCTGGCACTTCTGCGACAAGAAGGTTCGCAAGATCCTCGACAAGTGCGTCAGAAACAAGATCAACAGCTTCCCGAAGACCCGCCACAGAGTCATTGCCTGGTCCTGCGCGCCACTGTACTACTCCAACTGGTGCACATGGGCTTACAACTGCTGGGGCCTGAACGTCATCATCAATATGGACTCCCTGATGTTCGCCATGACGATCCGCACCGATTCTTACGAGCACTGCCTCGAAGACTGCGCGCAGTATCATATGTGGGCTCCGATGCGCCGCATGGCCGTCGGCGGTCTGCACCACATCTTTGAGCTGTGGGACAACATGGAGAAGTTCAACTGCGATATGGTCATGATGTACGACCAGCTGCAGTGCAAGGGCATGCAGGGTGTGCACGGTCTTTTCGAGGATGAGTTCCGTGAGAGAAATATCCACGCGATCTGGATGCCGCACGCGCTGCCCGACAGCCGCACCGTTTCCAGAATGGAAATCCGCCGTCTCATCAACGACTACATGACTACCGTCATGCACGAAGAGCCGCTGGATCCGACGCTCGTTGAGTTCGACGACTCTATGATCTGGTAATAAAGGAGGAACCATCATGAAAGCTAAAATTCTCAAAGCCCTTATCGCTGCCTTTGGCGTGAATGCTGCGCTGTTTGCGGTTTTCTTCTTTGACCTCGACGGTAAGCTGCTGTTCTACGTGGTCGAGCCCTTCCTTAAGAAGCACTACGACAACATGGAGCGCAAAGATATGACCAAGACTCCGTATGACATCAACACCCCGAAATACGAATATAATGTGTAATTATTGGGAGGAAACATAAAAATGAAATACTTTGGCGGATGCGACGTAGGTTCCACCTACACGAAGGCTGTTATTCTGGACGAGACCGGCAAGATGCTGGCTGATACCACCATTCGCAGCAAGATCAATGCGGAGCAGTCCGCGATCGCGGCGATGGAAGAAGTCTGC
>SFFE01000004.1 GCA_004556965.1 Clostridiales bacterium
GGTTGTTTCTTTAGAAGGAGGATTTTTACGGTGAAACAACCTTACAATACTACGATTTACAACACGGCGCTTTATATGAGATTGAGCCGGGACGATGAAAACTATGGTGACAGCGTAAGCATTGAAACACAGCGGACAATCCTGCAACAGTACGCAAAGGAACAGGGACTTCATGTAGTCGGTGAGTATGTGGACGATGGCTGGTCGGGGACGAACTTTGAACGCCCGGATTTTCAGCGCATGATGGACGATGTGGAAGCCGGAAAAGTAAACTGCATTGTCACGAAAGACCTTTCCCGTTTCGGGCGGGAACATGTGATGATGGACTACTATCTGGAATTTCTGTTCCCGGAAAAACGGGTGCGCTATATCGCCGTTGCGGAGAATGAGGACACAGAAAAAGGGCTTTCCGATTTTGTCCCATTCAAAAACCTGTTCAATGAATGGTTTGCGAAAGATACAAGCCGCAAGGTAAAGGCCGCTTTCAAAGCGAAGTTTGCCACAGGACAGCGTATCGGTGCCTATGCCCCCATCGGGTACAGGAAACACCCGGAAATCAAAAACAAGCTGATAATCGACGAGGAAACCCGCTGGATAGTGGAGAAGATTTTTGACCTCGCCATTCATGGCAGAGGGGCGGCCAGTATCACAAGAATACTGATTGCGGAAAAGGTTCCCACGCCGGGATTTATCAACTTCCAGCGTGACGGGACTTTCGCAAACATCTATGCGGGTGCGCCAGAGGAAAAAAGCTACGCATGGACGATAGCCCAGGTCAAGAGCATTATGAAAGACGAAACCTATATCGGCCATACCATCCACTACCGGGAAACAAACATTTCCTTTAAGAACAAGCGGAGGATACGCAAGCCCCAAAGTGAATGGGTGCGGGTGGAGAACACGCAGGAGCCGATTATCAGCGAACAGGTTTTCCGGCAGGTACAGGAGCAGATAGCAAACCGCCGCAGGAAGTGCAAGGATGGTACAACGCAGATTTTTTCCGGATTGGTAAAATGTGCGGATTGCGGCTGGTCGCTGTCCTATGGGGAAAACAGGCAGAACAGCAAGCCTTACGGCCATTATCATTGTAGCAAGTACGGACAGGGCACACGCCAATGCTCCATGCACTATATCCGCTATGATGTGCTTTATGCCTATGTCCTCTCCCGTCTGCAATACTGGTCGGGGCTGGTACAGCATGATGAAGAACGGCTCTTGAAGCGGCTGTTAAATGCCAATGACAAGGGACAGGCCGCCGCAAGAAAGAAGCAAGCCGCAGAGTTGAACAAAGCGGAGAAGCGGAAAGCCGAAGTCGATACCCTGTTTGCCCGGATGTATGAGGACTGGGCGGCGGGGCGTATCACGGAATACAACTTCTCTATGCTGTCCGGGAAGTATCAAAGCGAACAGGCTGAACTGGACGAAAAGATTGAGCGGCTTCAATCCGCTATCGCCACTGAAAGCCAGAACGCCGCAGACGCAGAAAAATGGATTGCCTTGATGAAAGAGTGCGTCAATCCAACAGAACTGACCGCTGAACTTTTGAATACGCTGATTGAAAAAATCGTTGTCCATGAAGCGGTCAAAGGTGAGGACGGAAGCCGGGAACAGGAGGTAGAAATCTTCTACCGCTTTATCGGCAAAATTGATTGAATGATACCAATATCTTTAACTATGTGATACCGGGCGGACGGAACCGGACTTGGATACACTGCAGGCCGTTGCCGCCGCGTTGGAGACGGAGTTTACGGAGATCGTCTACGGTCCGGGACATGCCATGAATGCGGAACCGGAGCGGTATGTGCGCTTTCAGAAGAAAAAGGTGATCGTGTTCGCGGCGGTGGCGGCGCTGTTGGTGGTCGGCCTGCTTTTGCGCGCGACGCTGGTGCATGATCTGGACATGGCGCGCAAGCGAACCTTTGACATGACACCTTATTACATCGCCTCCACATCGGTGCGCAGCGTAATCTTCTTTTGCCTGACTGCGTCGATCCCCACCGGGATCGCACTCTTTTCGGACATTCATATTGGGAATCAGCGTCTGCGTCAGGCGCTGCTGGGGACTGGGGTCGCATTGCTTGTGCTGCATGTCTTGGTTTGCGCGGAACCGTTCCTGAGCGCTTGTGTTATATCATCGGGTGGAGAACTGGGCTGGCCGTTTAACCGCTACTGGTGGGCTGTGTTTGTTTATAATGTCTGCGCACAATATGCGCCGCTGGCGTTTGTGAGCGGCGCGCTGACCAGTTTGGGATGGAACTAAGAGGATATCATATCAAGAGGCCACTGCATCGCAGCGGCCTCTTGATATTATGTTTGCCCTGCGCTTCGCTCCAGAGAACGGCGGATGTTGCCGTCGAACAGGATGCCAAGGCGATGGATGAGCGCTTCCGGATCCTGCTTCATGCCATCCTTCAGCCACTGGTACAGCAGGCCCGAGAGGGCGTAGCGGTAAAAATCGCAGATGAGCTGTTTGTCGCGCGTCTGAACCGCCAGCCCGGCGGCCTGCCGGTCGAGATAGCGCGACATGACCTCGGCCGCGATCTGATCGACGTACTTTTCAAGCTCTGCCCGGTGCACGGACTGAAAGATGTGGTAGACTGCGCGTCTGTTTTCCATAATGAAGCGGCAGCCGCGGATGAAGCATTCCTCCCAGCTTCCGGTCTCCTCATAGTCGGCGATGGCGCGCTCCGTCTCAGTGTGGAACAGTGCCTTGGTGAGCTCGTACAGATCTGCATAATGGTAGTAAAACGTCCTGCGCGTGATCTGACAGTCCTCCACAATGTCCGTCACTGTGATCTTGTCGAACGGTTTTTCGGAAAGCAGCTTCACAAACGAACCCATGATCGCATTTTCGGTCAGATGTGCCACGGCGTACCTCCTGATGCAGTGCAGTTTTCTTTTCCAGTTTACCAGATTCGCAAGAGATTTGAAAGAAATTCCGTTTACTTTCTGCGTGAAAAACAGTAAAATAAACAAGATCAGGAGGACTGCCATGAAATCGGAACGCAACAAAACGATCGACCTCTCCGTCGCGGAGGGGCAAGCATATCTGGAGCGCTGTATTCGTGTGAACGCCCCCGCTGCGCGGGCAGAGGTGCTCGACAAGACCATCCTCGGCGATGCATTTTCTGTGCTCCAGTGCCTGCCGCGCGGCGTTGCAGACCTCGTGATCGTCGATCCGCCGTACAATCTGGACAAGGATTTCCACGGAAATGCGTTCTCCAAAACGAGCGACGAGCAGTACGCAGCGTATACGGAGCGGTGGATCGCACAGGTGCGGCCGCTGCTCAAGGACGCCGGCAGTCTTTACGTCTGCTGCGACTGGCAGTCCAGCCCTGTGGTCGGGCTGGCGCTCAAGCGCCATTTCATCGTACGCAACCGCATCACATGGCAGCGGGAAAAGGGCAGGGGAGCCAGACACAACTGGAAAAACGCAATGGAGGATATCTGGTTTGCTACCTGCTCGGACGACTACACCTTCCACGTGGAGGACGTGATGCAGCGCCGCCGCGTGGTCGCGCCGTACCGCACGGATGGCGCGCCGAAGGATTGGGAGGAGACGGCGGACGGCAACTTCCGCAACACGTATCCCTCAAACTTCTGGGACGATATTTCGATCCCCTATTGGTCGATGCCGGAGAACACCGCCCATCCCACGCAGAAGCCCGAAAAGCTGTTGGCCAAGCTCATCCTTGCAAGCTCCTCCCCGGGGGACGTGGTGCTCGACCCGTTCGCCGGCTCCGGCTCCACAGCCGTCACGGCGAAAAAGCTCGGACGGCACTACATCGGCGTGGAGCAAAACCCGCAATACTGCGTCTGGGCGGAGCTGCGGCTGGAGCGCGCCGAGGCCGACTGCACCATTCAGGGCTATGCCGACGGCGTGTTCTGGGAGCGCAACACCGCAGCACAGCAGAAAAAGCGCCGGTGAGTCCGCGCACCGGAAAATGGAGCACCGACGCGGTTGCGCTTGAATTGACGGCACAAAGTATGTATAATAGAATCATTCAAGCAAAAAAAGAAAAATCGAGGAGATTGTAACAATGGCAGATTACAAAGCGATCTATCAGACAAAGCTCACGACTGCGGAGCAGGTCGCGCAGCAGGTGCAGTCCGGCTGGGTCATCGGCATGGACGCCGGCCCGACGCAGACCCCGGCGATCATCGCCGCGATGGCGGAAAAGATCCGCGCGACCGATACGAAGGACGTGAAGGTCCACACGATGCTGGATTCCTATCCGTTTGCTTTTTACGAGGACAACACCCTGTTTGGCAAGATGACGGGCTACTCCTGGTTCTCCAGCGGCGGCGCGCGCAAGGCGGTCAACGGCGGCTATGCCGACCTGTTTCCGGCCTATTACCGTGACATCCCCGGCCACATCAAGCGCCTGTACGATTTCGACGCATATTGTGTCGCCGTCTCGCCGATGGACAGCCACGGTTATTTCAGCCTTGCGACCACCAGCTCTTACTCCGAGGCGATGATCTCCAAGGCCAAACGCATCTTCATTGAAGTGAATGAGAAGCAGCCGCGCTGCCTGTGCGGCACCCAGATTCACGTTTCACAGGTTGATGCGATCGTTGAGAATACGCACGACATTCCCGTGCTGCCGCCGGTCGTGATCGACGATGTCAGCCGCACGATCGGCAACCTCATCGCCGAGCAGATTCCGGACGGCGCATGCATCCAGCTTGGCATCGGCGCGATCCCGGATGCGACCGGCATGGCGCTCAAGACGAAGCACGACCTCGGCATCCACACGGAAATGTTCACCGACAGCATGGTCGAACTGCTCGAATGCGGAGCGGTGAACAACAGCAAAAAGCAGATCCACCGCGGCAAGACTGTTACGACCTTCGCCTTCGGGTCTCAGCGCATCTATGATTATATCAACGACAACCCCTGCTTTGAGATCCTGCCGGTGGACTACGTCAACGACCCGAACGTCATCTGCCAGAACGACAATATGATCTCCATCAACGCGGCGCTGGAGGTCGATCTGTTCGGACAGGTGTGTGCGGAATCGGTCGGTACGAAGCACATGTCCGGCTCCGGCGGCCAGATCGACTATGTGCGCGGCGCATGCCAGTCCAAGGGCGGCAAGAGCTTCATCGCGTTCTCGTCCACGGCCAAGGGCGGCACGATCAGCAAGATCAAGTCCATTCTGACACCCGGCGCTATCGTCACAACCAGCAAGAACGATGTGGACTACATCGTTACCGAGTACGGCATTGCGCATCTGCGCGGCGAGAGCCTCGGCTCCCGTGCCCGCCAGCTCATCTCCATCGCGCACCCCGACTTCCGCGACGAACTGACGTTCGAAGCGAAAAAACGCGGTATCCTGGTGTGATACCCAATTTGCAACCATACAACAAGTCCGATGGGATTTCCCATCGGACTTGTTTTGTCTGGAATCGGCAGCGGCCGGGTTATTTATGGCAGGGAGAGTCGCCGGCACAGGGCGTATCCGGGCAGAGACAGTTGTGGAACAGATCCAGCTTCAACTGAAGGCCAGCTCCAGCCGGGTCACAGCGGCCAGAACGCGCTCCACACTCTTGTCGATCTTGACAAGGTCGTCTATATTCGTGCGGCACAGTTCGACAGTCTTCTCAATCTTCTTGTGCTCAGCCTCCAGAATGCGGGCCAGAGCCTCCTACTCCTTGGCAACGGCTTCGATTAACTCCGAGATCGCCTTGCAGCGATTGTCCTCCCGATGGGGCGGGGAGGTTTGTACGGTTTCCATGAAATGATGCCCCTCTGATTCAAACAGTGAGATTTGATCAGGGTCGAGCTTATATACGCCCTGGTGCATACAGTAGTGGCCGCCTTCATGCAGCGCCGTGAAGAGTGCGAAGGACTCGCTCTTCATGGTTGCGTTATCTATGAGAACCGTTCCGGCGGGGATATCTATGGAGGAGACCTTCATGCCAGAGCGGTCAAAAACCATGATCGCCTCGTCATTGAAGATTGTGGCACCAGCAACAGGCACGTTCCCTTCTGGGTAAAAGATGTCCTGAAACTCGACCGTTACGCCGAGATAGCTCTCCAGGAAATGAAAGGCATCGATCTTTCCAGGGGTTACAAGCAGTTCAGGCCGGTAGTCCCTGACGATCGCCTCTGCGTATTCCTGTATATACAGATCCTTGACGATCGGTGTCCGGTCTTTATGGTAGCATCTGCAGCTGAAATCGATCATGGTGTGTTCTCCTGGCTTATATGGCATGCGGATTACCGCGTCATTTTTTTGTAAGCGTATAATACAGCTCTGAAATTTATCTGTCAAGGTCGTAAACGTGTACCATTTTTACCTAAACACTTGACAGGCGATATTTCGGCATATATAATCAGGCCATAAAGCGAAACGGAGGTCGAAACGATCATGAGCTCCATTCTAAAGAAATACAACTCCGCCAGGGAGAAAGAAGAGAATGTGATTGGCAGGCGAATCGCCGAGGCGAGGAAGCTGAAAGGCGTTAGCTGCCCGGAACTGAGCCGTATACTCATGGAGCAGGGCTCGAAGATCAGTTCCCAGGTCATTAACAAATGGGAAAACGCCTACGCGGTCCCGACCGGGTATCAGCTGATCGCGCTCTGTCATGCCCTGGATATTGAAGACGGTCTTTCCTTCTTTACAAAGGGCTATAAACCAGACCTGAATGCGGAAGGAATGAAAAAGGTTCAGGAATACCGGGATGTACTTGTCGCTTCTGGCATGTTTCCTTTTGAGGAGCGGAAGATGGGAAAGATCATTCAGATGCCCGTTTCTCCGATCCGCGCTTCTGCTGGCACCGGCAACTACATCGATGAGGCTGACTTTGAAATGACCGACGTCGATGCGGATGACGTTCCTGCGGGAGCGGACTTCGGTATCTACGTAGGCGGTGATAGCATGGAGTCCATCTATCACGACGGCCAGTTGGTCTGGGTACAGAAGTGCAGTGAGATTCTGCCCGGGCAAGTTGGCATCTTCCTTTATGACGGCGACAGCTATATCAAGATGTATTCCGAGCGCATCCCGGATAATCCGGAAGAGTATACCTCCAGCGACGGTGTAATGCATATGCAGCCGGTCCTTTGTTCCTTTAACAAGAACTATCCCGACAAGGTCGTTCGTCCAAGTACAGATTTCAGAGTGTTCGGGCGGGTACTTTGAAAGTCCGTTTTTTGGACACCACTTCTGTTAGGATTACTGTAGAGGTCGGATTGCAAAAGTGAACATCCGGTCAATTTCGCAGGAAGGAAGGTCTTTTCCATGAAGCAGTATGACGCGAAGTGCCCTCTGTGCGGCACGTTGAACCGCGGCCTCTATCTCGATGAGACCGATGGTTGGATGGAATGTGAGCACTGCCATGAGACGGTGCGTGTTCAGGAGTTTATCAAACTGAAAAAGATCCCTGTGTTTAACATGGGCCGCATTGCCGTGAACCAGGTCACGGCTTCCGCGTAAGAGCGCAGAGTAAGGAGGGTGCCCATGGATACGATCAGGCGCGTGGAAGAGCTCTCCTATGCGAAAGGCATCTCCCTTGCGCAACTTGCCAGGATGAGCGGAGTCTCTAATTCCACGCTGAAAAATGCAAGAAGCAGAAATTACCAGCTTAGTGTTGATACGATCGAGAGGCTGTGCGCTGGTCTCGGTATCACGATGAGCGAATTCTTTGATACCCCTGACTGCCATATAAGCGGCAGCTGATTTTCGAGAGAGGAGGTTGCGGTATGGCCGTGCCTGTGCATTCCAAACCAGAACGGGTATATGTAAACGTTGTCTTGTCCGTTGACAGCACGGGCTTTATGAAGCCGTCCGCTATAAAATGGACAGACGGACGTACCTTCGATATTGAGCGCATCCGCGACTTCCGACCGGCATCGGCAGCCGGTAACGATATTAATGGCGACTGCTATACCGTGGTCATAAAGGGGCAGGACAGATACCTCTTCTTTGAAGAGGCAAATCCCCACTTCTCCGGGCGGCCCGGCAGATGGTTCGTGGAGGTGAAAGCATAGGCATGGAAAACGATCATGTCTATATTGCGATAGATCTGAAATCCTACTATGCCTCCTGTGAATGTGCTGACCGGAAATTCGATCCGCTCACCACGAATCTGGTTGTGGCGGATATGAGCCGAACAGAGAAAACCATATGTCTGGCGGTTTCTCCGTCTCTGAAAGCGCACGGTGTCCCTGGACGCCCGCGGCTGTTTGAGGTCATCCAGAAGGTCAAAGAAATCAACGCGAAACGGCTGCGGGACTACCGCAGGAGCATTGGAGACTGGAAAGCTGAGTTCAAGGACAAATCCTTCGACGCGGAGGTCTTGGCCTCGGATCCGTCGATGGAACTGGACTACTTCGTAGCGCCGCCCAGGATGGCACGATACATGGAGGTCTCCTCCAAAATCTACGGAATCTATCTGAAGTACGTTGCCAAGGAAGACGTCATCGTCTACTCCATAGATGAGGTTTTCATTGATGTCACGAAGTATTTGTCCACCTACAAAATGACGGCGAAGGAAATGGCAATGACGATGATCCGGGATGTCCTGCACGAGACCGGGATCACAGCCACCGCAGGCATCGGCACAAATCTGTATCTTGCCAAAGTTGCCATGGACATTGTGGCGAAGCATGTGGACCCCGATGAAAACGGGGTGCGCCTTGCTGAGATCGATGAGATCTCCTACCGGCACATCCTTTGGAATCACAACCCCCTGACGGACTTCTGGAGGGTCGGCCCCGGGATCGCCCGAAAGCTTGAAGAGAACGGCATGTTCACAATGGGTGACGTGGCAATGATGTCCATGACGAAAACGCCGGTCCAGGTTTTCATTGAGAAGCCCAACAAGGGCGAAGAGCACTACCAGATCATGCGGGACGGTGAAGACCTGCTCTATAAGCTTTTCGGTATAAATGCGGAGCTTCTGATCGATCACGCCTGGGGCTACGAACCGGTCACGGTAGACTACATCAAACAGTACCGACCTGAAAGCAAGAGCCTTGGCTCCGGACAGGTGCTCCACAGACCATATAAATACGAAGAGGCTAAGATCATCGTCCGCGAAATGGCGGATGACCTTAGCCTTGAACTGCTGCGTAAGGGAATCGCTACAGCAAAAATAGAGTTGTATATCGGTTTCGACCGTGAAAGCCTGGTCGAAGAAAACGGACGCTACAAATATAAAGACGATCCTCAAGGGCGGTACTATAAAGGAAAAGTGACCCTCGATGGTTACGGCAGAAAACATCCCAAGCATTCAAACGGAAACCGTAAGCTGCCGTTCCCGACATCGTCCACGAAGATGATCGTCGATGCGGCTCTCAGTATCTTCGAGGAGAAAGTTGACCCGCTCCTGTTAATCCGGCGCGTGAACATTGCCGCGATGAATGTGATCCCGGATTCTGAGGCATGGCAAATCCAGACTGCACATCAGGAGGCGCAGGGGCTGGGTCAGATGAATCTTTTCACGGACTATGAGCAACAGGACGCTGAACAGGAAGAGCAGCAAAATGATCTGGAGAGGGAGCGCCGCCTCCAGGAAGCGGTTCTCACCATCAAGGATAAGTTCGGTCGGAATGCCGTTTTGAAAGGGACAAACTTCCTGGAAGGTGCAAGATCCAGGGAGCGCCACAATGAAGTCGGTGGCCACAAAGCGTAAGGGAGGAACATGATATGGGTAACAGACCTTACGTTTGGAAGGGCGGCGAAGAGACCGACAAGTATGACGCCATTATCGACTGCCCGCACTATGTCTCGCTGCGACGGCCCCATATGAGCATGATCGACCGAGCAGCGCAGTTTTCACCGTTTGATGCCCTGGAAGGGTACAGTGATGAGATCGTTGAAACCGGTCGCACCACCGAAGATCGGATCGAACTGTCTGAAGTGCAAATGGATCAACTTAATGAGAAGCTCCGCCTCTTAAATGAGATATGCACGGAAGCTGCTCACAGCAGGGGTGCTGGTGTTGAGATAGTTCTCCCCACCGCAACAGTAACATACTTCGTTCCGGACAAGGAGATCAACAGGCACAGCAAAAAAAGCGGCGGCGCCTATGTGAATTTCACCGGGCAAGTCCGGCGTGTTGATATGACCCTCGGAAAGATGACGTTCCAAGGGAAGAACGGAAAACACAAGACTATTGCGATAGCAGATATTTCGGATATTCAAGGCGAGTTTGCAGAAAGGAGAACAGAATGAATCTTGTTAAGCGTGATTGCGGAATAAACATGAGACTCGTCCCTTACGGGGGCGGGTGGACTGATCTATATGCAGACTTCGGCGAAGGTGAACTGTACTTCATCATCTCCAACGTTATGGGGCCGGGTTTTATGGAACTCATGCGTGCTCTCTATTATCTGCACCCTGACAACGGCAACTCTGATGGGACGGATGATTTCATCGACTACAAGTACGGCATTCTTGAGCTTGTTAACAACAACTATGTCCTGACCAAAATAATTGATGATACCCATGACATGGAGCCTCCGTTCACTTATCGCCCAATTCCCTGGAAAGCGCATTTCCAATGGGATGAGGAAGGCGCAGAGTCTCGGTGGGTGCTGGAAAGAGAGGCCAGCGAGGACGGATCTTTTGCAGTGAAGCTGCACATAGAGATTGACCGGTCTGAATTGAAAATCTACGATTACAAATTGAATTATGCGGATCTGTGCTATGCGGTCGCGGATGCCTGCACAAGGGCGTTAAAAAAACACGGTTTTCTCGGTTACCATGCTGCGACCTACGAAGAGGACATCAATGTACGGCACTTACTGTTTCTCAAGGCTGTTGCCCTGCATAGTATGGATGCATGTGAAGTTACCTGGTATCAGGAAAAAGGCAAGGGCGATACCAGCGATTTTTCAAAAGAATTGGAATTACTTCTGTTTGATATGTAGGTGATGAGATGGGAAACACATACGGCTATAAACCATTAAGTTATGAACTTATTACTTTGCTTCGTTCTGGAGCGCCTGATTTCGCAGCTGCAGAGGATCTCATCCAGCGAGGTGCAGATGTAAATGACCAGGGTGATGATAAGGGCGAAAATGTCCTGTCGGAGATCCTTATGGGATACTGGCAGTCTGGCACCGATGACATGGCGCAGGAAGAGTGCTGGAATTGTGAATCAAGTCGTAATGAATGTGCTGCTTGCGAACATAATTTGAACCCTAATGCTGGAGAGTCAATGATCAGGGTCATTCGTTTTTTCCTTGATCATGGATTTGATATGAATCGTAACGAGGGGCGGCATGGGGCACAGGCGTTAAACTCACTTAAGCCTGACCTGCCCGACAGCTCACTAAAGATCGGTACCTTTGTATATACCGCTATGAGGAACCTTGAGGCCGCTGGTTTTAGCTTTACAGATGATGAGATTGATCAAATGTGTAGCTCTGAGTGGTCAAAGAAGATCTTTCATACGAACAAACCCTTTATGAAACGATATACACCTGGACAAACGGACAACAAAGGGACAGACGGATATGTGCGCTTTAAGTCAGAACCATATATTTTTAATGGCAATCAAGTTCTGATTAGTAAAGAGCGGTTTGAGAGCCAGAGAAAGTATTTTACTGAATGGTATAATTCAATCTAAAGCGGATATTGCATACGGAATCGGATCTCGCATACGAGTATCTATCTTGCATACGTATTGCCCTTCTCGCAAACTTAATTAACATCTCGCAAACTTTATAATGGCAAGAGATTGTAAAAAACCCGTCTGAATAAACGTAGAATCCCCGGCAGAATCACTGCCGGGGATTTGTTTTTTTTGTATAGAGTTTGCGAGAAGTCATAATGTTCCTTGGCGCAAGGGGTTTTGATTATAGGGGGGTGCAAGGCAAAGGGACCCTGATCGTATCATAATCAGAGTCCCTTTATGATCCGAGTGTAGAGATCCTTAGTCCTCAACAAGAATGAACCTTTTAATTATTCGAATTCGTTAAAAGGTTTAGGGGGAGGGCGCATTTCTCCCGGGACACCAAAACCAATAGTTCAAACAAAAACAAAAATAGCGAGGGAGAAAGATGCGTGTTTGCACCCTTCACCTCGCTATAACGCTTGGTATAAGGCGTTTCTCTAGAGAAATAATTAAAAAGTACGCAAGCTATTGTATCATAGCTTGCGTACTAACGTGGCGGAGAAGGAGGGATTCGAACCCTCGATACCCTTATGGGGTATACACGATTTCCAATCGTGCGCGCTCGGCCGGACTACGCGACTTCTCCACGTCCGCTCGAACTCTTTCAACTCTGAAATTGTCAGCTTGAACATTATAATAAACATTCCCGATAAAGTCAAGCCCCAAAGCGCCACATTTCAAAATTTTGCACGGAATGATGCAGGACCGCGTGCTCAAGCGCCACAAGCCCCGGCTCCGAAATCGGAGCCGGGGCTCGCGCGTTTAAGCCAGCGCGGCGGCGATCAGGGTGCGCAGGGCTGCAGCATGTGCGGTCTCCGCTTCCGACAGTTCCGCGTAAAGCGCGGCCAGTTCCGCGGTTTCCGCAGCCTGTGCGGCGCGGCGGTAGCGCTCCGCATTGGCCAGCTCGCCGAGATATGCCTTGCGCAGATCACCGAGCACGCTCCCGCGCATCGGACACGACCGGCTGGGCGCGCACGTGTCGCCGACTTGCAGAAAATACTCCACCTGCAGCCGGCGCAGATGCGCCCGCTCGGCTCCTGCCAGCCGCTGCAGCGTCCGCGCGGTGCTGCCGGAGCGCGCCGCCAGCGCGGTATAGAACGCCGCCGCCTCTGCCGCACGCTCGATGAAGCTCCTCAGAGATTCCGCGCCCGTACTTTGGGGCAGTGGGGGCAATGAGGGCGCCCCGCCGTTCACCCGGCGCCAGACCTGATCGAATCCGTCAAGGTCAAAGACTGTCTTTTCTTCCAAGAAACATCACCTGCTTCATCGTATGCCGCGCTTGCAAAAGTGTGCAAACTATGCCATAATCAAGACGCTACACTTTCTTCGGAGGAGCTGGGCTTATGGCGAAGTTTTTCATGGCAGGCGCCAATCTGATGGGCGGCACGGCCATCATCCGTGGGCGCGACGCGGAGCACATCCGGGTGCTGCGTATGAAGCCGGGCGAGAACGTCATCATCTGCGACGGCGCGGGCAAGGACTACAAATGCCGCCTCGTCAAGGTCTCTGAGCAGGAGAGCGAGGCCGAGGTCCTGGAGGTCGTCCCATGTCCGGCGGAGCCGAGTGTGAACGCGCTGGTGCTTGCCGGCCTGCCGAAGGGCGAGCGCGCCGATTTCCTCGTGCAGAAATGCACGGAGGCCGGCGCGGCTGAGATTGTGTTTTTCAACTGCACCCGCTGCGTCGCCAAGGCGGCGAATATGGATAAGAAGCTCGAACGCTGGCAGCGCATTGCCGAGGAGGCGGCCAAGCAGTCCGGGCGCGGGATCATTCCCACAGTCGGCTATCTGGACGATTACGGCGAGGTGCTCAACCGTGCGGTACACCGTGACCTCGGCCTGTTCATGTACGAGACCGGTGAGCGGACGACGATCCGCGAGGCTGTGGAGCGCGCGCCGGAGGTGCACACCGCTGCAATCATCACCGGGCCGGAGGGCGGCTTTGAGCCGTTCGAGGCCGAGCTTGCGCGCAGGGTCGGGTTGAACATCTGCTCCATGGGCGAACGCATCCTCCGTTGCGAGACCGCGCCCGTCGTCGCGCTGACCGCGCTGATGTATGGTACCGGCAATTTATAAGGAATCTTTTTGATGGAAAAGCGCCCCGCATTTTGCGGAGCGCTTTTTGGTTCGGTTCAGAAATTCAGATTCAAGCCGCCGGTGATCTTGCTGACTGTCGCGTCGGACGCCGCTTCATACATCCGCAGCGCCTCGTTCACGGCCGCCATGACCATGTCCTCCAGCATCTCAACGTCGTCGGGGTCAACTGCAGCGGGGTCAATCGTGATTTTTGTGAGCTCCCGGTTGCCGTTGACGACCGCTGTGACCACGCCGCCGCCGGATTTGGCCGTAAACTCCTTGGATTCCAGCTCCTTCTGCATCCGCAGAAAATCCTGCTGCATCTTCTGCGCCTGCTTCATCATGCTGGACTGATTCATGCCGCCGTAACCGCCGCGAAATCCGCCTTTTGCCATTTTGAATATCCTCCTATGTCGTTATCGTAAAGTTCTCTCTATTTGATTGTTACATTTGTAAACCGAGCAAGCTCCTCGATGTGCCGCTGTTGCATCTGCGCTGCAGTGTCCATCGGCTGCATCACGACCTTGGCGGCCTGCCCGGTTAGCTTCTCCACAGCCGTGCGGAACTGCTCGGAGACCGTTGGCGTGTTATACATCGAAAATGCAAGCTGCTTGTTCAGCCGCAGGGTCAGGACACCGCCGTCGTAGCTGCCCGACGCCTGAAGCGGATCGAGCAGGAAACTGTATAGCCCGACCGGGAGCACCTGCTCCATCTCCGCGCACAGCGCTTCCCACGAAAATCCGCTGGGCGCGGGGGGGACCGACTCTGACTCTGCAACCGGCGGCGCTTCTGCAGGAATGGACGGCTGCGGCGGCTGCTCCGGGAACGGCGGGCGATCTACCGAAACAGGCGGCTGCTCCGGAAGCGGCGGGCGCTCCGGCGTGACCGGCAGTTCCAGTGCGGGAGCCGGCTTAGACTGCGCCTTCTGCGAGGGCTGCACTGGAATCGTGCCGCTTTGCACGGCTTGCTCCAATCGCTCCAGCCGCGCGCGGAGTGCGGGCGGGTCGTCCTGCAGCTCCGGCCGGCACAGGCGGATGAGACACAGCTCTGCACCCATGCGCGGGTTCGGATTCAGCGCCATGTCAGCCAGCGCCGCCTGGATGCAGCGGATGTTTGCAAGAAGCTGCGCCGGACGGATTTCCTTTGCAAAGGCGTCGAGCGTAGCTGCATCGTATCCGCCGGAGAGCAACTCAGCGCCGCCGCGCGGCGCGACAGTCTGCATCAGTACGTCCCGCAGCAGCACGCTCAGCTCATCCAGCAGCGCCGACGGGTCTTTCCCGTCCTGCCAGAGCTGGCGGAACAGCACCAGCGCCTGCGCTGTGTCTCCTGCTGCGATGCATCGCAGCAGCTCCGCCGTACGCAGATGCCCGGCAAGCCCCATTGCAGAGAGCACAACCTCCGTGGTGACGTGCTCGCTGCCGGAGCACTGGTCCAGCAGCGTCAACGCGTCGCGCATCCCGCCGTCCGCCAGACGCGCCAGCAGCGCGGCGGCGTCGTCCTGCAGGTCAATCTGCTCCTGCCCGGCCACATATCGCAGCCGCGCCGCGATCTGCTCGGCGGGAATGCGCTTGAAGCTGTGCCGCTGGCAGCGGGACAGGATCGTTGCCGGAACCTTGTGCAGCTCCGTCGTCGCCAGAATGAACATCAGATGCTCCGGCGGCTCTTCGAGAATTTTCAGCAGCGCGTTGAACGCCGAGGTGCTGAGCATATGCACCTCGTCAATGATGTACACGCGTTTTTTGACGTTTGCAGGGGAGAAGACCGCTTCGTCGCGCAGGGCGCGCACGTTGTCCACGCCGTTGTTGGACGCTGCGTCCAGCTCCACCACGTCGAGCACCGAGCCGTCGTCGATGCCGCGGCAGGCCGCGCACCGGTTGCACGGATTGCCGTTCACCGGGTTCTCGCAGTTGACCGCCTTAGCCAGAATTTTGGCGCAGGTGGTCTTGCCCGTGCCGCGCGTGCCGATAAACAGGTATGCATGGGACAGCCGCCCGGTCTGCACCTGATGCTTCAGCGTTTCGGTGATATGGGTCTGCCCGACCACGTCGTCAAACGTTTTCGGACGCCATTTGCGGTAAAGCGCCTGATACATGCGGACGATTCACCTCCAAGCAAAAATCAAAAAACGTGACCTTTGACAAGACTGCACACCCGCCTTTGCATAGACGATATGCCCGTTACCACAGCAGCCAGCTCGGGCCCGGCGCCCCCGCGGCACACGGAGGGACCCGCTTAATGCTGCTCGGTTCCCCGCCTGACATGGTTCACGGGACTCCGTTGCGCTGGACCGGGCCTTCAACGCCGCTTACTACGGTCAGACGACACATCGGCTATCCGGGGGCGGGGATTCACCCCTGCTGTAGCGGATTGCAGGTACAGGGCACCGCTAGCTCCCCGACTAGTGCAGCCTTGTCAAGGGCCACGTTATGATATTATACTGCATTCCGGGGAAATACGCAAGGACATTTTTGACCTTACAGCGCAGATGCAGCGGTATTCAAAAGGTTTTGCGCAAATTAAAATTTTATGCTTTACAAATTCGAAAAATGTGTTATAATGATTGAGCGCTTTGGGGGCGTAGCTCAGTTGGGAGAGCGTACGGTTCGCATCCGTAAGGTCAAGGGTTCGAATCCCTCCGTCTCCACCACGTCGGAGCAAGCTTTATATCGCTTGCTCCGACTTTTTTTGCAAAAGTCAGAGCGCGCTCATGCCGCTGCTCCTCCTTTCCAAACCGAACCCGCTGCGCTGGGCTTCGATTTGGTTTTGGGTGCAGCCCTGAAAGTAGCGGAATCTATACTGTTGCGATGTTACACGTCGGAGCAAGCTTTATATCGCTTGCTCCGACTTTTTTGCAAAAGTCAGAGCGCGCTCATGCCGCTGCTCCTCCTTTCCAAACCGAACCGCTGCGCTGGGCTTCAATTTGGTTTTGGCTGCTGACCTGAAAGCGGCGGCCTCTATACTGATGCGATGCGCCAATCAAAAAGCCACGACTTTGTCGTGGCTTTTTGATTGGACTTTTTGCCTGCGCCATGTATTTCACGGAGGAAAACGACCGGGGTTCGTCACTTTGGAAGTTTTGCAGGTTCCGGGAAAAGATATCGGGCGCGGTATTCCTCATACCGGCGGCTGAACTGCTCGCTGCTCTCTTTCTGCCGGCTGAGATAGGCGTGCGTGTCGAAGCTGCCGTGCGTGACTTCAATGAGCGCCACGGCGATGTTACTGCAGTGGTCGGCAATGCGTTCGTAGTTGGTCAACAGATCGTCGAGCACAAAGCCGTAGCGGATCGAGCACTGCCCGTTTTGCAGGCGGGCGATGTGCCGCGTCTTGATTTCGCGCACGAGCCCGTCGATGACCTGCTCCAGCGGCTCAATCTTACCGGCGAGGTACACGTCCTTTTGCACAAAGCATTCAAAGGTTCGCGTGACGATATCCAGTATCGCCTCCTCCAGTACAGCCAGCTCTTCCAGCGCCTGTTCGGAAAAATGAATGCCTTTTTCGTGGATCTCGCGGCCAGATTTCATGATGTTCACGGCGTGGTCGCCGATGCGCTCAAAATCGCCGATCGTATGCAGCAGCATGTTCACGGTCCGGCTGTCCGCCTGCGTCATTTCCTGCATGGAAAGCTGCACCAGATAGGTGCCCAGCATATCCTCATGCCGGTCTACGGATGCTTCGGCGCGTTCAATGGAATCGGCCAGCGTGTCGTCCCACGTATGCGTCAGGCGGATGGCGTTCAGCAGACTCGTGCGGGCGAGCGCGGCCATGTCGCCGGTGGTGACGGCGGCGCGGTCAACTGCAACGGCGGGCGTCGCCAGCAGGCGGGGATCCAGCAGGGAAAACTGCTCCTCCGCCTCATCCGGATCGTCCCGGATGGTGAGCATGGCGAGCTTCTCCAGCACACGGCTGAGCGGCAGCAATACCATTGTGGTGATGAAATTGAACGCGGTGTGCACGATCGCGATGCCGAGTGCCGACACCGTTCCGTCCAGGAACGAAAAATGCAGCAGCGCGTTGAGCGGATAGAACAGGCACAAAAACAGCAGCACGCCGATGACATTGAAATACAGGTGCACCATGGCGGCGCGGCGGGCATTTTTGTTCGTGCCGATGGAGGAAATCAGCGCTGTCACGCAGGTGCCGATGTTCTGTCCCATGATGATGGGGAGCGCACTGCCGAAGGTGATTGCCCCTGTGGCGCTCAGCGCCTGCAGAATGCCGACGCTCGCGGACGAGCTTTGGATGACCGCCGTCAGCACGGCGCCGGCCAGCACGCCCAGCAGCGGATTTTGAAACGCGACGAACAGGTTTGTGAACCAAGCCTCGTTTTTCAGCGGCGCCACGGCGTTCGACATAGCCGCCATCCCGGTCATCAGCACGGCAAAGCCGATCAGGATGGTGCCGGCGCTTTGCTTCTTTTCGCTTTTACAGAACATGTACAGAATAATACCGAAAAATGCCAGGATCGGGGAAAAGGAGGTCGGCTTCAGAAGCTGTACGAAGAAGCTGTCGCCCTGAATACCGGAAAGACTCAGCAGCCAGCTCGTGACCGTCGTGCCTACATTGGAGCCCATGATGACGCCGATGGCCTGCCGGAGCTGCATGATGCCACTGTTGACAAAACCGACCACCATGACCGTGGTGGCGGACGAGCTTTGAATCACGGCCGTGACGAGCAGACCGAGACAAAAGCCCTTGACAGGCGAATCCGTCAGCTTGCTCAGGACCTTTTCCAATTGCCCGCCGGCCTGACGCTCCAGCGCCTTGCCCATGACATCCATACCGAACAGAAACAGCGCCAGACCACCCAGCAGCGCAAATACATTGAAGATCGACATCCGCACATTCCTCTCAATCGTTCTTTTCTCTGATTTTACACAAATCCAGTATACCGGAACGACTGTAAAATCCGCGACCAGACCAATGTAAAATCTATGTAAAGCCCGCGCCGGATTTGTCTCTTGTTCAGTTTGCTGCGTGAGGAAGGTATTTATTCTCCGGTCCGGCGTTCTGCGTGTGCCGTTTGGGAGGCCCAATAAAATCCTCAAAAAACTCGAAGAATTAGAAAAAATGGCCAAAGAACAGGGGGAAATTTGTTGAATATATAAAAATTGAAAATTGTCGATTGAAATATCTGTGAAAACTGGATGATTTGCTGTATAATAACAAATGAGAGCAAAGCGCTGCGCTGCATACGCGGGCGGCGTAATCCAAAGCTCCCGAATCACGGAAAAGGAGAAGAAGCGAAACATGAAGAAATCTGTTCTATCCCTCGCACTGGTTTTGACGCTGGTCGTCAGCCTGTTTGCCGGATTGGCCGTTACCGCGAACGCCGCGGATACCGGCTTTCCCGATCTGCCTGCAGACCACTGGGCGCATGATGCAATTGTGTATTGCGCCGAAAATGGAATCGTAGAAGGCCGTACCGACGGCACCTTTGGTCCCGATGCCAGCATCAAGCGCGACGAAGTGGCGGCGATGCTGGATCGTGCGTTTGACGCTGCGGAAGTCAAGGAGGTTGCCTTCAAGGATGTGACCGAGGGCTGGTGGTACGTGAAGGAAGTCCTTTCCGCCGCGGGCAAGGGTCTCTTTGTAGGCTATCCGGATGGCACATTCTGCCCGGAGAACGCCATCACCCGTCAGGATGCCATGATTGTCATCTCCCGCCTGCTGAATGTGAAAGGCGAAGCTGCGGACCTGAAGGACTTCAAGGACGCGAATGCAGTCGGCTCCTGGGCGGTGGCGGAAGTGGCCGGTGTTGTGAAGGCCGGCGTCATCGAGGGCTATGAGGACGGCACCCTGCGTCCCACGAACAACATCACCCGCGCGGAGTTTGCGAAGATCATGTTCGAGGTTCTCAGCAATCTGGAGTATAAGAGCAACGGCGACGGCACCCACACTGCGACCCTGCCGAGCGGCCTGTTCCGCGCGCTGCCCTGCACGCTGGTTGAGGGCGTTTGCCCCGTCTGTGGCTATCAGTATGCAAAGTTTGAGCTGTCCGTGGCCTCCGGCTCTGCCGTGACCGCCACCGCTTACAGCGACTACTCCGCCACGCTGAACGTTACCGGTACGCCGGTGAACGGCAAGCACTGGGTCAACATGTCCAGCGCGACGGTTTCCGCCAAAATGACCGACGTCGCCAGCCTTGGCGTTGCCGGTACCAGAGAGCACAGCATCACCGTCAACACCGGCCTGAGCAGCGATTCGGTTGCGCTGGAAGATTGGCTCAGCAATGTCTTTGCATTCACGGGTGCGACCGTGAAGGGCACCATCGACGGCAAGCCCTATGAGTACAAGCTCAGCAACTTTGACAAGGTGACCAACACCATCACCGCCACCACCGCCTATGCCGACACGCAGGCTGCGTGGCAGGCGCTGACCGCGAACATCTCCACCAAGACGCAGGAGACGGACGACAGCTACATCGTGATCGCCAACGGCTCCTCTCTGAAGGTCGGAAACGAGCTGCTCTGCTTTGAAGAGAGCTACAGAGATGATCTGAAGCTCGACAACTTCAACGATATGAGCGCGCTGAACGAGACCATCCGCAAAGCCGTCACGCTGAAGACGGATGAGGAGGGCAGCGACGTTGTCGCCGTGCTGAAGGCCGGCACCACGCTCGCCGTCGGCCAGAGCATTGCGGTGCTCGACAAGGACGTCACCATCACCGTCTCCGGTCTGAGCAACCTGCCGGCGAATATGCTGGCCGGTCTGCGCGATGCGGAAGGCACCAGCGCAATGCTGAAGCAGCTGGTCACCTGCGTCAACAACGTGGTTGGCGCGATGAATGGGCGGACTGTGACCGTGAACTTCGAGTTTGCATAATAAGGAACCCGTTTTACTACCGTAGCCATACAAAAAGCGGATGGGGGCGTGCCGGCCGGCCCGCCCCCATTTGTCGTATTGGCGGCTGCAAAAACGGAATCAAGCGTTTCGCCGCGGCGGAGCGTTTGACTGCGTTCTTGTACCATAGAGAATTGGAGGAAGCACCATGAAACAGAAGAGCGGAAGAATCACAAGGGCAATCAGCGTGCTGCTCACGCTCGCCATGCTCCTGACGCTGCTGCCGACGGTTGTATTTGCAGCGGATGACCCGGCCGCACAGTACGGCGATATTGAGTATACCACGCTGTCTGACGCGTTGACGGCTGCGCAGGAAGGCGGCGGCGGTACGGTTCGGCTCTTGCGTGACTATACGTTGGAAGAGGACGTCACCGTCCCGTCCGGCGTAACGCTTCTGGTGCCCTATTCGCCGACGAACACGACGATCAACAGCGGCTCGGACAATCATCCATATGCCAACTCGAAGGCAGCAGACGGGCCGAAAAATAGTATCACAGGCCCCGGAAAGGACGTGGTTTCGACACTGTTTATTGGAAACAACGTCACACTGACGGTCGCACAGAATGCGCGGCTCGTCATCGGCGGAATCTATGGCTCCTGCAACGGCGGTAACAGCACTGGATACGGCGGGCAGACGGTCGGCGATCACGGCGAAATCCAGATGAGACAAGGCAGTTCTATTGTTGTAGATGGCGGCATCCTCAGTTGTGTGGGTTATATCACGGGAGAGGGGACGGTCGTTGCGAAAAACGCGGCGAAGGTCTATGAACCGTTTGTCGTCTGCGAATACCGGGGCGGTACTTATGTGGCAGTTTCCAGCCAGACGAACAAAACGACGCCGTTCAACTCCTATGCAATGGTCAATATTCAGAGCCGGATGGCGCTGTCCGATGGGGCGGAGCTGTATGGCTATTGCGATCTGTACGCAAGCAATCAACACAATACCACTACACCGCGCATCATCGGATATTCGGACGCCCTGCTGACGCTGGCGTCGGGCGCAGCCGTGACCATACAGTACGATGCGTCCCGCTCCGTCGCCGCGAAGCCGGCTGTCGGCCATACGACGGTGCACGTCTCCGGCGGCGCGAGTGCTGGGGCGCTCAAGTTAAAAGTTATGTCTTTGGTGACGGTGTCAACAGAAAATGTCATGTTTCCGATTCCGTATAACTATTCTTTTGTGCTGACGAACGGCTTCTATACGATCCCCCAGAAATTGAAGCTGATGCCCGGCGCGGAGCTGACCGTTGCGGAGGACGCTGTTTTGACGGTGCCGAGCGGCGGCGAGTTTGCGGTCTACGATGGCTTTACGGGACAGCATTATCCACAGGCTAACCCTCTGGAGTACCCCAATGGTGCGGCGCTGACGGCGGGCGGCTATTCGGAGCAGGGGCGGCTGCAGGTGGACGGGCGTTTGGTCCTGCAGAGCGGGAGTACATTTGGCGGCCTTGTGCAGACGGCGAACTATGGCAGGATTGAAGTCGATTCCGGCGCAAATCTGTCTCTGGAAGTCAAAGATGGGGTGCTCAAAGAACAATCATACTTGGCCATTTATAAGGCTACGGATACCGACCAGACGACCCGCATCCTGACGGCGCAGGCGTATGGCGCGGACGGCCTGTTTTCACTGGAGGCTGGACAAACCTATGGCGGCGCATACGCGGAAACGATTCTGCCTGCGAGAGAAGCAGGTTATACTTATTTCAAGTGGAGCGGAAGTAAAAGCAGTCCGCAGTCAGAGGAAGTGACCGTTCCGTATGTTGCAGATCAGACTGTTTTTGGAAAGTGGTATCTCCCGCAGACGCTTAGTGTGGATGGGAAAGTATGGGCAGAGCTGTTTCCCGGAGAAACCATGACATTGCCGGACGCAGGTACAAAGCCCGGATATACCTTTTTGGGTTGGTACTGTGGAGAACAAAAGTACCAGACAGGCGACACGATGCCAACTGAACCGCTTTCCCTCACCGCAAAATGGAGCGTCAATACGTATACGATCACGTTTGATTCCAAGGGCGGCAGTACCGTGGAACCGATCACACAGGATTATGAGACGATGGTGACAGCGCCAGCAGCGCCGACGCGCAAGGGATATACTTTTGCGGGCTGGTACGCGGATGAGGAGCTGAGGGAAGCCTATTCCTTCGGGACGATGCCGGCGCAGAATATCACCCTCTACGCCAAGTGGGACGCCAACACCTATACCGTGACATT
Organism: Clostridiales bacterium; assembly: GCA_004556965.1. Taxonomy (GTDB): domain Bacteria; phylum Bacillota; class Clostridia; order Oscillospirales; family Oscillospiraceae; genus CAG-103. Next base: position 22,758 of record SFFE01000004.1, read on the forward strand.
TGATGCAGGAGAAGGCACGGTTTCGCCAGAAAATCAGACTGTCACGTTTGACCAGCCCTATAGCGCTTTGCCGACGCCGACGCGCGCGGGATATGATTTTGTCGGCTGGTATTTGGAGAACACACTGATTACGGAGAACAGCGTTGTTACCGCGGCGGAGAATCACACGCTGACTGCTGCGTGGAATGCGCGCGGCGACACGCAATATCAGGTCGAGTATTGGACAGAGGGCCTTGACGGGACATACGCCGTTGAGCGCACGGACAATTGCAGAGGAAAGACCGACAGCATGGTCACAGCAGCGCCTGCGCAGATTCTGGGATTTACCCATGACCAGACTGATTCGCGGAACGTGCTGAGCGGCACGGTCGCGGGCGACGGCAGTTTGGTTTTGAAGCTGTACTACACCCGCAACGAATACACCGTGACGTATTATGACGGCGACACGAAGATTGGAACCTCAGAAACGCACCGGTATGGCGAGACGCTGACGGCTCTGGAATACAGCAAGAACGGCTACCGGTTCGATGGTTGGTATACCGACATGGCGCTGACTCGACGCTATGAGTTTAGCACCATGCCCGCAGAGAATTTGGCGCTCTATGCGAAGCTGGAGGCGCTGCCGTATACGGTGACGTACATGGACGGCGAGACCAAGCTTGCTGAACAGACCGTGTACTGCGGCAATTCGTTTGAACTCCAGACGCCTTCCAAGACCGGCTATACCTTCGCGGGGTGGTATACGGATCCGGAACTGACGGCGGCATATACATCCGCGCCTATGCCGGCGGAAAACCTCACGCTCTATGCCAAGTGGGAGATCAACACTTACACCGTGACGTTCCGGTATGTGGATGAGAACGGAAATCAGATTCAGGCGGATACCACGCGAAGCGTCCAATACCAGGGAGCGGCGGATCTGCCCAGCACCGCCATCGCTGGCTACCGCTTCTCCCGCGCCGAGGGCGCGATGCAGAATATCACGGAGGACACGACCGTGACCCTGCACTATGTGTCGTACCTCACGCTGCTGGAGAACTACGTCTCGTCCACGGACTTCGACGCATCCAGCCGCACGCATGTGGAAACGGCGGAGGGCTATTATCAGAACCTGACCCCGGAGCAGCGCGAACAGTACCGTGAGATGGGTAGCTACAAGATATTCCTCCCGGCGGTGCAGGCGCTTGCCAAGGCCGATCTGGAAACGGACATCGCGGGGAAGGTTCCGCCGACGAACGCGCTGCTGGCCGACCCGACGTGTGTGGGTGACGGCGGCGCGGTCGCCGAGCTCACCCAGCCGGAGGCAAATGTCGTTTACGTCGATATGCTCCGACCGGACTTCCGCGCCTATGACATGCTGAGTATTCCGTTTTTGTCTACGCTGTTCAGCAACGAAGAAATTACGGGCATTGCGATCAATGGCAAGCCGGTAGTCAACTATACGAATCAATTCGATCTGATGTACGCTGTGGCTGAGGCGACCATCGAAGTGCCGGAGGGCTACGCAACGCTGGAAGCGTATCTGAAAGATAACGTGAACACGTTGCCCATCCGTGTGCTCGACGGTAAGCAAGTGACGGCGACCGTGACCGGCACGACGCTCAGCGACGTGACGTATCAGACAACCTATGAGATCCATTTCTTCAACCACGAGCATGAGCTGCGCGTTGACTACAAGCTGCCGGACGGCACGCAGGCCGCCGATAGCAAAACGCTGACGCTGGGCTATGGGGACCGGTACGAGGTGGAAAGCCCCGAGGTGACCGGTTACACAGCGGAAGCCGCGACCGGCACGATGGGCATCGCCGACACGGTCGTGACGGTGACTTATGTGCCGAATGCGTATACCGTCACGCTTGACCCGGACGGCGGAACGCTTGATGGTGAGAAAACGCTGACCGTGCGGTACGGTGAAGCCTATGGAACACTGCCCGAACCGGTGAAAGCGGGTTACCAGTTCACCGGATGGTACGATGCCGCAGGCAGCCGCGTGAACGCGTCCACGGTATATGCGGCGGCGAGCGACACCACGCTCACAGCGCACTGGTCGGTCAGCGCCTACACGATCACCTATGTGGTGGACGGCGTAACTGTGCAGACGGCAACGTATGACTTCGGGGCAACGATCACGCCGTACACCTATACCAAGGAGGGCTATACGATCAGTGCATGGAGCCCGGCGGTTCCGGCGACGATGCCCGCAGAGAATTTGACCGTATCCGCGACCTCGACGGTGAACACCTATACCGTGACCTATCAGGTCAATGGCGAGACGGTGAACACGGTGCAGTATGCATACGGCGCGGAAATTGAGCCGTATACCTACACGCTGACCGGCTATACGGTCGGCGCGTGGAACGAGACCGTTCCCGCGACGATGCCGGCGCGCGATCTGACCGTTACGGCGGACGCGACGGTGAACACCTACACCGTCACCTATGTGGTAGACAGCAAGCAGGTACACGAGGATTCGGTGCCTTATGGCACGGCGATCCCGGCCTACACCTACAGCAAGACCGGCTATACCTTCAGCGGCTGGGATGCCGCGCTGCCGGAGACGATGCCGGCGCAGAATCTGACGCTGAACGGCACGACGACGGTGAATGCGTATACGATCACGTTCGATTCCAACGGCGGCAGCGCGGTTGCGTCCGTCACCGCCGACTATGGCACGGCGCTGACGCAGCCCGAAGACCCGACGCGCACGGGCTACACGTTCCGGGGCTGGTATACCGACACGGCGCTGACTAAGGCGTTCCTGTTTACCACCATGCCGGCGGAGGACGTCACGCTCTACGCCAAGTGGGAGGCGAACACCTACACGCTGCACTTTGATTCTGACGGCGGTTCGTCGGTGGAAGATCGGACCGTGACCTACGGTCAGCCATATGGTGCGCTGCCGACGCCGGAAAAGCAGGGCTACACCTTCACTGGCTGGCAAATGGCGGACGGCACTGCCGTCAATGCGAATCTGACCGTTACCCGGACGGAAGACCACACGGTTTACGCCGTCTGGACGCCCAAGGGCGATACGCCGTACACGGTTTACCACTACCAGCAAGGGCTGGACGGTACGTATACCCTGACAGAGACGGAGACGCGCACCAGCGCAACCGGCGCGGCGGTCACCGCCGTGGCGAAGTCTTACGAGGGCTTCACCTATGACGCGGAGCTTTCCACCGCGACCGGAACTGTCACGGCCGACGGCGGCTTGATGCTGAAGCTGTACTACACCCGCAACCAATACACCGTTACCTGGGTGGTGGACGGCAATGAGACTTCGAAAGATTATCCGTTCGGCGCGACGCCGGAATTCACCGGCAGCACGGATAAGGCCGGAGATGCCACGCACGAATTCCGCTTCACCGGCTGGAGCCCGGCGGTGGCGACCGTGACCGGCGACGCGACCTATACGGCGCAGTATTACGAATACTACGAAGCCGTCATCGGCGGGCAGACCTATCTGCGCCTGACCGACGCGCTGGCCGCGGCACAGAGCGGCGACACGGTTGTGCTGCATGAGGACGTGACGCTGGCGGAGTCGGCTGTGGTACCCGCGGGCGTGATGCTGCTGATCCCGTGCATGGATCACGACGTGGGCTACGATCCCGCAACGGGCTACTGCCCGGACGGCACAAGCACGGCGGGCAAAACCGGCGTCGGCCCTGCGGCGGCGTGCTATCGGAAGCTCACCATCGCGGAGGACGCGGCGCTGACGGTGGACGGCACCGTGCTGGTGAACGCCGTGACCGGCCGTCCCGCAGCCGGACATTATGATCAGGATGTCACCGGCGGCTATGGTGAGATCACGCTGGAGGGCAGTCTCGTGGTTCGCTCCGGCGGCACGCTTGACGTGTGCGGCTACCTGAACGGCGCGGGCAGCGTCACCGCCGAGTGCGGCGGCACGGTGTACGATCTGTATGTCGTGCGCAACTGGCGCGGCGGTTCTCAGGCGTCCGTTTGCTATGACAACAATGTCTACCCAATGAACGAGTACGACTGCCACAACATTACGGCGCCGCTGACCATCTGCTCCGGGGCGACCTATTCCGGCACGGTCAAAATGTACGCGGCGAATGCGTACCGATACACGCGCTTCCCCCAGGTGGACAATGAAAACGGACTCATCCGACTGACGGGCGACGATGGCTATGCAGTCAAGACCTTTGAAAATGGCCGGGAGGTCTATACGATTTACGGCGGCGCGGACTTTGCGCGCAGTACGTTGGAAATTGTGGGTGTGCTGCTGACGACCGGCAACTTTGTCTATCCTATCGACGGAGACATCTCGCTGCGCCTGCACGACGGTACGTATACCTTTGTAGACCGCTATAAATTCCTCACCGGCGCGGAGGTGACGGCGGAGAACGCAAACGTTACCATTCCGGAGGGGAATCTCGTGGTGTTCTATGATGAATTCCACGATGTGCAGAATACGGACAACACCCAGTACCCGGAGCGCCCGGCGGCCACGCTGACGCTCGGCAGCGGCGGCTCGCTCACGGTGGGCGGCACGCTGGCTGGAGAAGTTCACGCACAGGAGGGCGTCGGAGCGATCACGAAGGGCGACCATGCGACTTTCCTTGCGGTGACGAAAGAGGCCAACGGCTATACCACCGGCGCCCGCGAGCTGCAGTTTGCCGCCGAATTCCTGCGCGAGGGCTATACGCCGCGCTGGGTCGGCAACACGCTGGTTTGGGTCAGCGCGGACTTCACCGCGGTTGACGCTGCGATGGAAACCGTGCCGGAGGATCTGAGCATCTATTCCGACGAGAGTGTGGCGAAACTGCGCGCAGCGATCGACGCGGTGGATTATACGCAGCCGGATCAGACTGTGGTGGACGGCTATGCCGCCGCGATTCTGGCGGCGATCGACGGTTTGGCCTACCGCACCTACACCATCACGTGGGACGTGGACGGCGTGCAGACCACCACGCAGGTGCCGTACGGCACGGTGCCGTCCTATGACGGGACGCCCGTTAAGGCGGGCAACGCGCAGTATTCCTATACCTTCCGTGCGTGGGAGCCCGCACCGACGGCCGCTGCGGCGGATGCGACCTATACCGCGCAGTTTACCGCAACGGTCAACCGCTATACCGCTACGTTCGTGAACGACGGCGGCGAGACGGTCAAGGCGCAGAACGTGGAGTATGGCGACACGGTTACGGCGCCCAGTCTGCCGGCACGCGACGGCATGCGGTTTGAAGGCTGGGCGAGCGAGAAAACCGCCGCTTCCGCGCAGTATGCGCCGGGCAGCGAGATCCCCGTGACGGGCGCATGCACGTTCTACCCGGTCTGGCATGTCCACCGCTACGTGGCAGTGGTCACGGAGCCGACTGTGGGCCACGGCGGCTACACGACCTATACCTGCGACTGCGGCGATTCGTGCGTTGCAGATCGGACAGACCCGCTGCCGGATCTGTCTGACCGGTTCAGCGATGTGCCGGAAAACTGGGCTTACCCCGGCATTGTCTACTGTGTTGAACACGGACTGATGGCCGGCGTCGGAGAAGGGCGCTTTGACCCGAACGGGGCGACGACGCGCGCCATGATCGTCACCATCCTCTGGCGGCAGGCGGGCAGCCCTGCACCGGAAAACGCCGCCAGCTTCACCGACCTGACGCAGGATTGGTACCGGGACGCAGTCGCCTGGGCGGAGGAGAACGGCATTGCGCGCGGCCGGGGCGCGTCGAATTTCGATCCGGATACCCCGATCACCCGCGAAGAGCTGGCAACCTTCCTCCAGCGATTTACGGAATCTGTGCTGGGAAAAGACGTGTCTGACGCGGCTGATCTCACGGGCTTCCCGGATGCGGACGCGGTTTCGGACTATGCCCGCCCTGCTGTGGCGTGGGCCAATGCTGTGGGGCTCATTCAGGGCGATGCGGAGAACGACGGGGTGATCTATCTCCGACCCGCAGCTACGGCTACCCGCGCGCAGGCTGCAACGATTCTGATGCGGTTCTGTGAGAACATCGCAAAATAAAGACCCACTGCAAAAAACACACCCGATGGAGTGTTCCATCGGGTGTGTTTTGTGTGATTATTTGCTTGCTTCCGAGCTGCTTTCTTCCTCCGGTGGCGCATCGTTCGGCGTCTCCTCGTCTTCCGGCGCGTCCTTGTCGCGCTTGTGGCGGAGAATGCGGTGGAACATGCGCTGGAGACCCTCTTCCAGCTTGGAGGGCGCGTCTTCTTCGACGCGATCCGATGCACCGTCGCCATCCTTTCCGGCCTCCGACTCCTCGGCGTCGATCCGATCCGGTTGGGCCATCAGCTTGTCGAACAGGGCGGCGTCGGTCATGATCTCAAACTGCGGAATGCCGAACTCTACGGCGTCATGCTCCATCGCAGCGATCAGCAGGTCGTAGTAATCGCCCTTGCAGTCAAGACTGCGGGCCAGGCGCGGCAGCACCTTTTCGTGCAGCTCGCGCAGATCATGGTCGCCGGTGCCGACGTATTCGATCAGATGGGCGCGCGCCTCGTCCTCCGTGAGCGTGCGGTCAATGTAATATGTCTGCCCGTACAGCCCGTAGAGCACGCGATGCGCATCGAAATAGCCGAGACGCAGGTTCTGCCGGCTCTGCTCGGCATCGAAATTCAGGATGTTGCCGAGATCGACGGTCGGGCCGATGGTCGTGACGTTCACATCGTCCGGAAGCTTGAAGTGCTTTTCAATGCCGAAGCCGAAAATGCGCAGGGCGATGATGTCCTTGCAGCCGTTTTCGACCAGCGCGTGGATGGGAACCACGTCCTGCACGCCGCCGTCGGCGTAATACTTGCCGCCGAGCTTTTCCAGCCGGAACGCGGGCAGATAGGCGCTGGCCAGCAGCATGTCGTACAGCTCGCCCGGCTCCAACTCACTGGCCTTGAGCTCCAGCTCCTGCCGGTCGGTCAGAGAGTAGGTGACGATGAAAAAGTCAATGTCGGAGTTCCGGATCTTCTCCTCGTCCACAACCTCGGCCATCCAGTTGCGCAGCGGCGTCACGTCGAAGCCGCGGTTTCGCACGACGTCGGCCACGCTGTGCATCGCGCTCTTCAGCTCCGGCAGGGTGAGATTTCCGCTCATCAGGCGCTTCATTTCTTCGTCGTCCACGTCCATGACCTGCGAAAACCGAATGTTGGCCCACAGCTGGGCGGCCTCCTCCGGCGCGTCCATGACGATCATCGCGCCGTTGAGCGCGCCGACCGAGGTACCGGAGACGGCGGAAAGCTTCAGCCCGGCCTCGCGCAGCGCGGTCCACGCGCCGACCTGGTAGGCGCCCTTGGCGCCGCCGCCTTCCAGAGCGAGACCATAGGTTTTGTTCATATCAAGTTTCAGTTCCATGCTTTCCCTCCAGTTCGAAAATGGCGGCGGAATACGCCGGAAGCTCAATGGTGCACCTTCCGCCGGTGATGCAAAGGATCTGTTCGCTGAGCAAATCGCGCGCGAAGCTGTAATGCGCGCGGATGAAGGACAGCCGCTCCTGCTCCGTCAGGCCGGAGCCGGGCAGGTCAAGCTCCACGTGACAGGTCACGCTGCGCGCTGCGCGGTTGACCGCAATGAGCAGCGCCTCATCCGGATGCGCTTCACCGAACACGTCGGCGCCGTCCGTGATGGCGCGCAGAATGCAGATCACGTCCTGCGCGGGGGAGAACGCGGCAAAGGCGCCGGTCTGCAGCGCGGGGTGCGCCTGCCGGATGGCCGCCATGCGGGAATACCAGCGCAGCGCTTCCGCGTCGAGCATGCGATAGGGCGCACGGTTAAACGGATCGCAGAAGCCCTGCATGCCGGTCTCGTCGCCGTAGTAGATCGACGGCACGCCGGGCAGCACGAACTGCAGCACGGCGGCGAGCTTTTGCAGCGCCGCGCCGCGCGCAGCCATTTCGTCCGTGACGGCATAGGCGGCCTGCTGCTCGCGCTTCGTGCCGCGCGGGTCAAAGTCGATGGAGAGCGCGGTGCGTGTGCGCTCAATGTCGTGGCTGGCGGTGAGATTCATCAGCGCGTAATAAAACGGCTTCGGATAATTCAGCCGCTGGGAGAGCAGCGTGTCCTCCAGCGTGTGCGCGTTGCCGCGCCCGCGCAGGAACTCGATCAGCGCATAGCGCAGGGGATAATTCATCACGGAGTCGAGCGCGCCGCCGAGTGCGTAGCGCCGGCGCTTGCCGTAGCTGATCTTGGTGACGGCGTCCTCCCAGACTTCGCCGAGGATCACGGCGTCCGGCGAGACGGACTTGGCGGCGCTGCGGATGCGTGCGAGTATCTCGTCCGGAAGTTCGTCCGCCACGTCCAGCCGCCAGCCGGACGCGCCGCGGTTCAGCCACGTTTTCACAACGCTGTTTTCGCCGGTGATGATCCGCTTTTGCCAGTCGGGGTTGGATTTGTCCACCTCCGGCAGGTCGGGGAAGTCCCACCAGCAGCGGTATTTGTCCGGAAACTTGTCGAAGTGATACCACTTGTAAAACGGCGAATACCGGCTGTTGTACGCGCCGGAGCCGGGGTAGTTCTTGTAGCGGTTGAAGTATTTGCTGTCCGCCCCGGTATGGGAAAACACGCCGTCGAGCAGAATGCGGATGCCGTACTTTTCAGCGGCGGCGCAGAGACGCTCAAAGTCGCCGTTTGTGCCGAGAATCGGATCGACGCGGCCATAGTCGCCGGTGTCGTACCGGTGGTTGGAAGCGGCTTCCGTGATCGGGTTGAGATACAGCGCCGTGACGCCGAGCTTCTGCAGGTAGGGGAGACGGTCCATGATACCGCGCAGCGTGCCGCCGTAGAAGTCGATGGGAGCGTAGCGCCCCTCCGGCGTGTTCGGCTGCCACTCCACGGGCTCGTTCCAGTCCTCATGGAAATGAACCTCCTGCCCCATGTGGCGGTGGTGCGCCACGCCGCGCTGCGCGGTATTGGAGCTGTCGCGCGCGAAGCGGTCGGGGAAAATCTGATACAGCACGCTCTTGCGAAACCACGCGGGCGTGTCGAACCCTGTCTCGTAGACCGTCAGGCGAAAGCCCGCCTCCGGCGTGGGACACAGGCGAGAGAGCCGCCCATCCTCTGCCGGGCACAGCCACTGTGTGCCGCCGGCGTACTGCAGGCGGAAGCGGTAAAACAGCGCGTCCGCCGTCCTGGGCGCGATCACCCGGCAGGAGAAGCCCGTTTCCGTTTTGCGCATGGCAACGGTCTGCATGGCGTCGTCGTCATACAGCTCCAGGGCTGCTTCCGTGACGAAGCCGCCGGGGTCTGCAAGCGAAAGCCGCACCGAAGCGCCGGTTTCCACCGCGCCGATCGGCTGGCGAAACGCCTCGTCCGCCGCGTCGTGCTTCGGCGTGCGGTCTTCCGGCAGCAGATCGAGGTAGAGCATTGCGTAGGCCTCCGCCGAGCGCGTGAAGCTGAAATCCGCGTGCATGGCGTTGCGGATGAGCGATTGCAGGGCGTTTTTGTCCTCGTGGTAGAGCGCGACGGCGCGGCGCACGGCGTCGGCCATCTCGTGGGCGTTGAAGTGGGCAAAAGAGAAGCCCGTGCCCTCGCCGGTGAAGCGGTTATAGGGCTGCACGCTGTCGCGCAGACCGCCGGTCTCGCGCACGATGGGCAGCGTGCCGTAGCGCATGGCGATCATCTGTGACAGGCCGCACGGCTCGAAGCTTGACGGCATCAGCAGAAAGTCCGCGCCCGCATAGACCCGGTGCGACAGCGCCTCGTCGTAGCCGATGTAAGCGCACACGCGCCCCTTGTGATTCCACTCGGCACGGCGCATGAAGTCCTCATATTCCTTGTCGCCCGTGCCGAGCAGGACGAACGCCATGTCCTGCTCCATCAGCTCGTCGAGCACGCACTGCACCAGGTCGAAGCCCTTTTGCGCCGTCATGCGCGTGACCATGGCGACGATGGGCGTTTCCGGGGAAATGCTCAGCCCCAGTTCCTGAATCAGTGCGGCCTTGCACGCGGCCTTGCCGGAGCGGTCGGCGGCGGAGTAGGTCTGTGCGATGCCGGTATCGTGCGCAGGATCGAACGTGGTGGTGTCGATGCCGTTGAGAATGCCGGAAAGCTGGTGCTGCCGGGCGCTCAGAATGCCCTGCAGACCCTCGCCGAAGTACGCGGTGCGAATCTCGCTCGCGTAGGTGGGGCTTACGGTGTTGATTCGGTCGGCAAAGACGCACCCGGCCTTGAGAAAGTTCGCGCAGCCGTCCAGCTCCATGAACTCCGGCGTGTAGTAGCGCGCATCGACGCCGAGCAGATCCTGCATATAGTCAAAGCCGAATTTGCCCTGATAGGCGATGTTGTGGATGGTCAGCAGGGTCTTGAGCCGGCCCTGCGGCGCGTTTTGATACTGCGTTTTGAGCAGCATCGGCAGCATGGCCGTGTGCCAGTCGTTGCAGTGGAGGATATCCGGCTGAAAATCCAGCCGGGGAATGGCCTCCGCCACGGCGCGGACGAAGAAGGCGTACTGTTCGCCCTCCGGCATCCCGCCGAGGTAGATGCGGTCGCCGAAATAGAACTCGTTGTCGATCAGGTAGATCACGACCCCGTCGAACACGAGCCGCTCCAGCCCGACGTACTGGTGCCGCCAGCCGAGGTCAATGTAAAAGTCAGTCATGTGGGTGACGCGCTGCGCGTACTTGTTTTTGATGACGCGGTGGTAGGGAATGATGACGCGCGCGTCGATGCCGAGCGCGCTAAGACTCTTCGGCAGGGTGCCGACCACGTCGGCCAGACCGCCGGTTTTGGCCAGCGGCGCGCATTCCGCCGCGGCCAGCAGCACGCGCGGCAGCGTGTCGCGGCCTTTTTTGCAAAGCGCGGTTCTCAGTTCCTGTTTCATCGGAACGCCTCCTTTCAGCGGGCGGTAAAAGTGAAATAAACGGTCGAGAGCGGCGGAAGTTCAACACGCGCGGAGTAGGGGAGACGCCCGAACGGCTCGTGTACGCTGCGGATCTCCGGCGCGTTGTGGATTCCACTGCCGCCGAAGCGCGCGTCATCGCTGGTGAGCGCCTCGCGCAGCACGCCCTTTTTGGGCAGGCCGATCACGAAATCCGTGTAGTGCACGGGCGTGAAGTTGCACACGCAGACGACTTTTCGGCCGCTGCGCGCCGTGCGCAGGAAGGCGATGGAGCTGCGGTCGGCGTCGTCCACATTCAGCCAGGTAAAGCCGTCCCACGAGTCGTCAATATCCCACAGCGCGCGGTTGTGCGTATAAAACTCGTTCAGCGCACGGCACCAGCTTTGCATGGCGCGGTGCATCGGATAGTCCAGCAGCAGCCAGTCCAGCCCCTGCTGATAGTTCCATTCGATGAATTGCGCAAATTCCGAGCCCATGAACGTCAGCTTCTTGCCGGGGTGCGCGAACTGGTAGCCGTAGAGTGCGCGAAGTCCCGCGAATTTCTGCTCATACGTGCCGTACATTTTGTCGATCATCGATTTTTTGCCGTGCACCACCTCATCGTGTGAGAACGCGAGAATGAAGTTTTCTGAAAAGGCGTACATCATGGAAAATGTCAGCTTGTTGTGGTGGTATTTGCGGAAATACGGGTCGGTGGCGAGGTAATCCAGCGTGTCGTGCATGAAGCCCATGTCCCACTTGAAGCTGAAGCCGAGCCCGCCGTCATAGGGCGGACGGGTCACGCCGGGGTAGGCGGAGGATTCCTCTGCGATCGTCATGCAGCCAGGGTGCGTGGAGAGCACGGCGGAATTGAGCTTGCGCAGAAAGTCCACCGCGCCGAGGTTGATGTTGCCGCCCTCGCGGTTCGGCGTCCATTCGCCGGGCTTGCGCGCGTAGTCGAGATACAGCATGGATGACACCGCGTCTACGCGGATGCCGTCGACATGGTACACGTCGAAAAACAGCATGGCGGAGGACACAAGGAAGCTCTGCACCTCCGGCATGTCGTAATCAAAGATGAGCGTGCCCCATTCGGGGTGCCCGGCCATGCGCTGCTCCTTGCACTCGAACAGGCGCGTGCCGTCGAAGTTGGCGAGACCGTGCGCGTCGCGCGGGAAGTGCGCGGGAACCCAGTCAATGATGACGCCGACGCCCGCGCGGTGCAGCGTGTCGATGAAATACATGAAATCCTGCGGCGTGCCATAGCGGCTGGTGGGGGCGTAATACCCCGTTACCTGATAGCCCCATGAACCCTCGTAGGGGTATTCCGTCACGGGCAGCAGCTCCACGTGCGTGTAGCCCATGTCCGTGCAGTAGGCGGCGAGCTCCTTTGCCACGGCGCGGTACCACGGCAGGGCGTCGCCATCGCGCCGCCACGAGCCGAGGTGCAGCTCATAGATGCTCATCGGCGCGCGGAATACGTCGCGCCCGGCGCGGCGGCGCAGATATGCCCCGTCCCGCCATGCATAACCCTCGGTGCTCCAGACCTTGGAGGCCGTGGCCGGGCCGGTTTCACAGTGCGCGGCAAAGGGGTCGGCCTTGAGCACGGTTTTCCCGTCCGCGCCGGTGATGCAGTATTTATACAGCGCGCCGTTTTGCAGCCCGTCCGCGCGCGTGACCCACGTGCCGTCGGAAAGCCGCTCCATTGGGTGTGCACGCTTGTCCCAGCCGTTGAAGTCGCCCACGAGCGACACGCGCTGCGCGTGCGGCGCCCAAACGGCAAAGCAGTGCAGGCCGGGTTCGACCTCGTGGCAGCCGAACGTGCGCCATGCATCGCGCGCGCTGCCATTGTGGAACGCGGCGAGCGCAGCATCGGAAATCCAATTGCAATGGTTCATTTGCAGTCTCCGTCTCTTTCGTTCGATTCTCTCTGATACCTCTATTATACCGTTTCTGGCGGATGATTCCAACACCTTTTTTGCGGATTCCGCCTTTGACAACTCCGCTTTGTACAAGTATACTGAAACCACTCGAACCAACAAAGGAGGATTCCGGCATGTTTGCTTTCAATCATGTGAATTTCAATGTACTTGATCTTGACCGCAGTCTGAAGTTTTATCGCGACGCGCTGGACTTGGAGCCGGTGCGCACAAAGGATGCGGCGGACGGTGCGTTCCGGCTGGTGTATCTCGGCGACGGGAAGACGAATTTTCAACTGGAACTGACGTGGCTGCGTGACCGCACGGAGCCGTATGATCTCGGCGAGGGGGAGTTCCACCTTGCGTTTGCCGTACCGGATATGACCGCTGCGCACAAAAAGCACGCCGCCATGGGCTGCATCTGCTTTGAAAACCCGTCCATGGGCATCTATTTCATTGAGGATCCTGACGGCTACTGGCTGGAGATTGTTCCGGAGAAATAAAACCAACACGGAGAAGGGAAGTCCTTCTCCGTGTTGGTTTTTAGATGTAAGTTGCAGAAAAAACGTTTAAATTAGATAAATTTAACAGTAAAGTTTATATAAAAATAGAAAAACAAGAAAAATATTATAAATAATTGACAAAATTGGGCGTGGAAGGTATGATTGACATACAGAAGCTGTAAAACATGTAAATCCTATGATAGAAAGTGAGGGGATGGAAAAGAACGTGTGACAGCGATTGACTCATAAGCACTCCCTTGGCAATTAGAATTGGCACTCGTTTGAAAAGAAGTACTGACGTTAATTCAAAAGAAGGAGGTTCCGTTATGGGGAAAACACTGCATTTTATGCAGAGACATATCAAAAAAGGAATTGTGTCATTCCTGGCTGCAGCTATGATCCTGTCGGCTGCATCAAGCGCCTTTGCAGCGAACGCAATCACAAGCGGTTTTGCGGGGATAAATAATTACGGTAACTGCGGACACGCGGACAGAGCTGGCGTAAACTATTGCAATAATTTTCATGCAGGCCTGACCAACATCAGATTGTCATTGAACGGTATTACATATTCCCGGAGCTATAATTGGTCGAACAACGAAGTTACGACCACAAAAATTGCAAACGCATCACAGGTTACATTTTTTGTGTATTCCGGGCATGGAGTTATTGCAGATACAACAAATAATGCACTCCATGTAAATCAGCCTTCCTCTGGTGCAACGCTTTCGCACGCTACGTTAGGAGAATCTTCGTATCTGATTAATTTGAAAACGACAAGTACATCGTTCCCGCATAAATACGTTGTGTTATACACGTGTAATCAATTGATGAACGGCGGCTCCACGACAAAAGAGGCAAACATTTTTAAAATGTTAAATGGGACGCGCATGCTGTTCGGATTTGCGTCACAAATGTATTTGGATTCCAGAGAGGCAACATTGTTTACGCAAAATATGAAGAGCCAAACGCTGTTGAATGCGTTTTTTAACGCAGCCAAGCGATACCAAACCGCGAATTCAACTCCGGTGATTGCGCGTGTAATGGGATATAAGTTGGCAGCTAATGATTATATTACAACGCAATATGCATATGCCCCATCCTATCTATCCAGTCCAAGTTCATTTGGTTATCTAGGTAATGATGTTACAATATCGTGATTATGAATGGCAGAATGAAATCTACGAGAAAGGAGCACATCATGAAAGAAAAAGGCCTGTTTCGATATCAGTATATGATTCCCGTTTTACTGACGGTTGCACTGGCGCTGGCGTTGGCGGGGTGTACAAAAGCGCCGCCGCATCCAACGATTGCAAAACCGGGAAATGAGGTCGATCTGAATCTGACGCTGCCGGAAACCGTATCTCTCCCGGCGGAGACGAAGGGAACTATCTATGAGAGTGTTGTCGATCCAGAGGCGTCATTAGAGAGAGCTGCCGCACTTCTCGGAGTTAGCAAAAGTGACATCCATCGGAAAGAAAACACAAACGACACAGAAAAGTATGTGGCCTATACGTTTCCAGACGGAGAGTTGACTCTGGAGCAGGACACAGGCTATATCATGTATAACGCTGACTTTTCGGGGATGGCAGCCTACGACGAAAGTGAATTTCCCAGCGATGACGAGATCGAAACGATGACGCGTGAACGGCTTCAAACCATTTTGCCAGACCAGGCGGATACCGTGCGGATTGAGGTTTCAAGTTCTACTGGATGGGATGGCGAACGCGATGGCGTGAAGTACAAAACCGCGCATGTCCATCCGACAATGGACGGGAAAGCGGTCTATGGCGTTTACCGCATTCGGCTCTCCTTTGACCGGGATGGAAATGTTGTGGAGCTGTATCTGCTTTACAACCCGGTGGAAGCAAAGACGGATGTCTCTTTCAAAAGCGCGCAGAAGTTGCAGGAAACGCTCTCAGCTGGCGATTATGCCGCGAGCGTGGATCAGGCGCTGCAGAGTTATGCAATTACTTCCGCTGAACTGGCGTACTACATGGATGCGGACGTGAATGAAGCGGGCGACTTTTGCATGTATCCGGTCTATATTCTGAAAGGGACGGGAACCGACCGTACCGGGGAGACCCAAACGTTTGATGTGATTGTGGACGCAATCCAATAAAACAGCCCCTTGACAAAGGCATTGTACAGTGCTATAGTGCAAAGCAATTGAACAGCGATCTTCAGGGCGGGGTTCGTTTCCCCACCGGTGGTATAGCCCACGAGCCGCAAGGCACGATTCGGTGTGATTCCGAAGCCGACAGTTAAAGTCTGGATGAAAGAAGATGCTTGTACGCGCTGCTTTTTTGTGTTTTCGCTCTGAAATGATTTTTATCATTTCAGAGCTTTTTTACACGGCACCAAAATACCCTGAATGTCGCATTCAGGGTATTTTTTGTTTGGACTGGAGGTAAGCCTATGACGGAAGTGGAGTATATGCGCATGGCGCTGGCACTTGCGGAAAAGGGCGCAGGCTTCGTGAATCCAAACCCGCTGGTGGGCGCGGTGATCGTCCGGGACGGTGCGGTGATCGGCCGGGGGTGGCACGAGCGCTACGGCGGCCTGCACGCTGAGCGCAACGCCTTAAAGCACTGCGGCTGGGACGCGCGCGGCGCGGCGCTCTACGTCACGCTCGAACCCTGCTGCCATTACGGAAAGACCCCGCCCTGCACGGAGGCCATTCTGGAAAGCGGCATCTCCCGCGTGGTGGTCGGGTGTCTTGACCCCAACCCGCTCGTGGCGGGCCAGGGCGTGGGGATCCTGCGGCAGGCGGGCGTGGAGGTCGTGACCGGCGTGCTGGAGGCGGAATGCCGGAGGCTGAATGAAATCTTCTTTCACTACATCCGCACGAAAACGCCGTATGTCATCCTGAAATACGCCATGACCATGGACGGGAAGATTGCCACCTGCACGGGCGCTTCCCGCTGGATTACGGGCGAAGCGGCGCGCGAACATGTACACCAGACCCGAAACCGCTGCGCTGGCATTCTGGTCGGCGTCGGCACCGTGCTGGCGGACGATCCGCAGCTCACCTGCCGCATCGAGGGCGGACGTAATCCGGTTCGCATCATCTGCGACTCTCATCTGCGTACGCCGGAGGCGGCCAACGTCGTCCGCACAGCGCGGGAGGTGCGCACCATCCTCGCCACGAGCTGCACGGATGAAGCGCGGCTGCGCGTTTACACACAGCGCGGCTGCGAGGTGCTGCTTGTGCCGGAAGCGGACGGGCACTTGGACCTGCGCGCGCTGATGAAAACGCTCGGCGCGATGGGGATCGACAGCGTCCTGCTCGAGGGCGGCGCTGCGCTGAATTTCTCGGCGCTGCAAAGCGGCATTGTACAGAAGGTGCAGGCCTATATCGCGCCGAAGCTCTTCGGCGGCGCGTCGGCCAAAAGCCCGGTCGGCGGCGCGGGAATTGCCGAGGTCGCGCAGTGCGTGCGGCTGAAAAACCCAAGCATCCAATGGTTTGGGGACGATATTCTGATTGAAAGCGAGGTGGACGGCACATGTTCACAGGAATCGTAGAGGAAACCGGCGTCATCCGCGCGGTACAGCGCGGCGCGAAGTCCGCGGTGCTGACCGTGGAAGCAAAAAAAGTGCTGGAGGACGTTCATGTTGGCGACAGCATCGCCACAAACGGCGTGTGCCTGACGGTGACGGCGGTGCGCGGCGGCTGCTTCACGGCGGACGTGATGAACGAGACGCTCCGGCGCTCGTCGCTCGGCAGCCTGACGCCCGGCAGCCGCGTGAATCTGGAGCGCGCCATGGCGGCAAACGGCCGCTTCGGCGGACACATCGTCTCCGGCCACATCGACGGCACCGGCACGGTCGTCTCCGTCCGGCGGGACGATATCGCCGTGTGGTACACCATCCGCACCACGCCGCAGCTCATGCGCTACATCGTCGAAAAGGGTTCCATCGCCATCGACGGCATCAGCCTCACGGTGGCGGCGGTGGAGACGGACCGCTTTTCCGTGTCCATCATCCCGCACACGGTGCAGGAGACGACGCTCGGCGAAAAGCGGCCGGGCGCGACGGTCAATCTGGAAAACGACATCATTGGAAAATATGTAGAAAAGCTGATGCAGAAGGACGGCGGCATGACGCCGGAATTTTTGGCACAGAACGGATTTTGATTAGGAGGAACGAACCATGTTTCAATACAGCACCATTGAAGAGGCGTTGGAAGAACTGCGACGGGGGCACATGATCCTCGCCACCGACGACCCGGACCGCGAGAACGAGGGCGACCTCATCTGCGCGGCGGAGTTTGCGACGACGGAGAACATCAATTTCATGGCGACGCACGCGAAGGGGCTGATCTGTATGCCCATGTCGGAGGAATATGTGCAGAAGCTGCAGTTCCCGCAGATGGTGTCCCACAATTCGGATAACCATGAGACGGCGTTCACCGTGTCCATCGACCATGTGGAGACGACGACGGGCATCTCGGCAGCCGAGCGCGGCTTCACGGCGCGCAAGGTGGTCGATCCGGAATCCCGCCCCGGCGACTTCCGGCGGCCGGGGCACATGTTCCCGCTGCTGGCGCGCAAAAACGGCGTGCTGGAGCGCGAGGGCCACACGGAGGCCACGGTCGATCTGCTGCGGCTGGCCGGACTGAAGGAGTGCGGCCTCTGCTGTGAGATCATGCGCGAGGACGGTACCATGATGCGCGCGACGGAGCTGCAGCAAAAGGCGCAGGAGTGGGGAATGAAGTTCGTCACGATCAAAGACCTGAAAAGCTACCGCAAGCGGCATGAAAAGCTGGTCGAGTGCGTGGCAAGCCCGGAGCTGCCCACGGCGTACGGGTCTTTCCGTGCCTACGGCTACCGGAACCTGCTCAACGGCGAGCACCACGTTGCGCTCGTCAAAGGCGACATCGGCGACGGCGAGAACGTCCTCTGCCGCGTGCATTCCGAATGCCTGACCGGCGACGTGTTCCACTCCCTGCGCTGCGACTGCGGCGAGCAGCTCCACACCGCCATGCGCATGATCGAGCGGGAGGGGCGCGGCATTTTGCTGTACATGCGGCAGGAGGGGCGCGGCATCGGCCTGCTCAACAAGCTCCGCGCGTACGAACTGCAGGCCGGCGGTCTGGACACGGTCGAGGCGAATCTCGCGCTCGGCTTCGAAAAGGATATGCGCGAGTACTACATCGGCGCGCAGATTCTGCGCGATCTCGGCGTGCACACGATGCGCCTGCTCACGAACAACCCCGACAAGGTGTACCAGCTCTCCGACTTCGGCATTGAGATCCTCAAGCGCGTGCCGATCGAGATTGCGCCCAACGAATTTGACATGGCATATCTGCGCACCAAGCAGCTCAAGATGGGCCATCTTCTGAATGTAAAGTAAAATCAAAAAGGAGGATACAATCATGAAGGTTTATGAAGGCAAGCTCGTTTCCAAAGACATCAAGATCGGCATCGTCGCCGCGCGATTCAATGAATTCATTACGTCCAAGCTCCTCGGCGGTGCGGTGGACGCGCTCAACCGCCACGAGATTCCGGAGGAAAACATCGAGGTCGCATGGGTGCCCGGCGCGTTTGAGATTCCGCTCATCGCCTCGAAGATGGCCAAGAGCGGCCGGTACGACGCGGTCATCTGCCTCGGCGCCGTGATCCGCGGCAGCACGAGCCACTACGACTATGTGTGCAGCGAGGTCTCCAAGGGCATTGCCAGCGTCTCGCTTGCAAGCGACGTTCCCGTCATGTTTGGCGTGCTCACGACGGACACCATCGAGCAGGCCATCGAGCGCGCGGGCACCAAGGCCGGCAACAAGGGCTTTGACTGCGCGGTCGGCGCGATCGAGATGGTCAACCTCATCCGCGAGCTGGGATAATGCATCTGCTGTTTGATTACGACGGCACGCTGCACGAGACGATGCGGATCTACGGCCCGGCCTTCCGGATGGCGTGCGAGGATCTGGCCGCGCGCGGGCTGATCGAACCGCGGCACGACTCCGACGCGGAGATCGCCGCGTGGCTGGGCTTTTCCACGCCGGAGATGTGGAGGCGGTTCCTGCCGGAGCTGCCGCAGCCGGAAAAGGAGCGCAGCAGCCGCATGATCGGCGGCGAGATGCTGCGCCTCGTCCGCGCGGGGCAGGCGGCGCTCTATCCGCAGGCGGAGGCGACACTCGCGGCGCTGAAAGCGCGGGGCCATACCCTGATTTTGCTCAGCAACTGCCGCCGCGCATATCTGCAGGCGCATGTGCAGACGTTTGGCCTTGACCGCTTTTTCACCGCATGCTACTGCTGCGAGGAATTCGGCGACATTCCGAAGTATGACAGCTTCCCGAAGATCCGCGCGCGCTGGCCGGGCGATTATGTTGTCATCGGCGACCGCTTTTTCGATCTGGAGGTTGCGGTGCGGCACGATCTGCCGTCCGTCGGCTGCCTGTACGGCTATGGAAGCGCGGAGGAGCTATCCGCCGCAACGTACCGGATCACGTCCCTGCCGGAACTGCTGACGATGCCGTTTGTCTGAATACACAACCAGCCGCCCGCCGGAATCCCGGCGGGCGGCTGTGCGCTATGTAGCGTCTGATATCCGCTCCAGATCGACGACGGAGATCTCAAACGCGGTCTTTTC
Organism: Clostridiales bacterium; assembly: GCA_004556965.1. Taxonomy (GTDB): domain Bacteria; phylum Bacillota; class Clostridia; order Oscillospirales; family Oscillospiraceae; genus CAG-103. The sequence goes on from SFFE01000004.1 coordinate 42,552, forward strand.
CACCGTCTCGCCGTCGAGCACTTTGAGATAGGTGCGGCTCTGCAGCCGCCCTTCCAGCGAGACGACCGTTCCGACCGGCCAGAGTGCGGATTCCCGCGCGCGCTGTCCCCAGGCGATACACGGCAGATAATCGCTGCGGCCGTACCGCCGGTTCACGGCCAGCATCAAATCGCAGATGTCGCGTCCCATCGGCGTGGTGCGCAGCGTGGGCGGCTTGCAGATCGTTCCGGTCAGGAGCACGGTGTTGTGATCGCTCTCGTCGTCGCACGGGGTGATGGAGCGTGCAAACACGGTGATGACGAGCTTTGCGCCCTCGCCGCGCTTGTTGTTGAACGAGCGCACGTCACCCACGACGCACAGCCGCGCCGCATCCTCCGGGACGGTCTGCTGCAGCAGGCGCTCGCGTACGATGATGTTGATCCGGTCGATCGCGCCGGACAGGCGCTGCGTCTCCAGCGGGAAGCGATAAAATCGCTCTTTTCGGTTTTCGTGTGAAAACTGCGGCGGCGCGGAGAGCGTGCCGCAAAGCTCCGCGTAGTTGGTGGTTTCCAGTTCGTCCATGTGTTACACCTCTCTTGTTCGGTAACACAGCCTATTCGGCGCGGCTGAAAAATATGCGTCTTGTAGAATCCGCCGGGAGGCGGTATAATAAAAACACAATCAGAGAAAGGACGATTTATCATATGGAACTCAAAGAAATTCTGGCGCGTTGCGACCATACCCTGCTGCGCGTGGACGCGACGGCTGCCGAGATCCGCGCGCTGTGTGACCAGGGCATCCGCTACGGCTGCGCCTCCGTCTGCATCCCGCCGTGCCATGTGGCGGGCGCGAAGCAGTATGTGGGCGACCGTCTGGCCATCTGCACCGTTATCGGCTTCCCGAACGGCTACAACACCTCCGCCGTCAAGGCGTATGAGGCTGCGGAAGCCATCCGCAACGGCGCGGACGAGGTGGACATGGTCGTCAACCTTGCTATGGTCAAGGATGGCTGCTGGGCGGACGTGGCAGAGGACATCCACGCTGTGCGCGAGGCCAGCCGCGGCAAGGTGCTCAAGGTCATCATCGAGTGCTGCCTGCTGACGGACGAGGAAAAGCGCCGGCTCTGCCGCATCGTGTCCGACTCCGGCGCGGATTATATCAAGACCTCGACCGGCTTCTCCACAGGCGGCGCGACGAAGGAAGATGTGGCGCTGCTGCGCGAATGCTGCGACGCGCACGTGAAGGTCAAGGCTGCGGGCGGCATCGCCAGTCTGGAGGACGCCGAGGACTTCATCCGTCTGGGTGCGGACCGGCTCGGCACCAGCCGCATCGTGAAGATCGCCATGGCGGAGGAAGTGCCGCCGGAGACATACTGATGGACGACCGGAATCGCCGCCGCGTGACCTACCGGCCAAGCCGGGTCGGCGGCGTCGTGAGCCTGATTTTTGGACTTGTATTTGTGGCTGTCGGCATTTTCGTCGTTATTCCGCAGGCGGGCTGGTTCGGGATCGTGTGGACGGCGCTGGCCGCTGTCATTACCGTGGCGAACGTCTATGCGGCGTTCGGCGGGAAGTACGGCCGCTCGCAGATCGAGATCGAGGACGACGATGCACCGCACAAAAGCGACGCACAGGCGCGTCTGGAAGAGCTGCGCACGCTGTATGACCAGCGGCTCATCACAGAAGAAGAGTACGAGAAAAAGCGCGCCGAGATCATCGAGCGGCTCTGAGCCGGCCAAACACGCCGTGGATCTGCCGCCCCAGCCACACGCCGGGGATGGAGAGCAGAAACCACAGCAGCGTGTATTCCGGGCAGATCTGCCCGAGCACGTTCAGCGGGCGCGTGGAGTAGTCCCAGACATTCCAGCCCAGCCGCACGTTGACCAGCAGCCCGGTGAGGTATTCCACGGTCGTGACCTCCGCCGCGCAGAGCGTCCAACGGCGCGGCAGCATGGTCTTGCGGCTGCCCGCCGTGAGATACATCAGCTCCGCGCATACGCCGCCGCACAGCAGCATCGTCCAGTGCGTGTGTCCGCGCCAGAGCAGCTCCAGCGCGCCGTAGCTTAAGCCCCCGGCGAGAAAAACGCCGCCGTATTCCAGCAAAACCATTGCATTCGCCTCCGCGGGGAGTATGCCCAGCCGAGCGGCGGATCATTCCGGCGAAAAACTTCACGCGACTTTGCAGTGCGCCACGAAAACAGGCAAATGTGGAGATGCGCGTGAAGTTTTGTGCATCATTTCCGGTTGCCCCGAAGGGGCGAGGAAATGGCACATTTTCATTTTGCTATGTTTTTTGCATAGCAAAACACTTGACACAAGGCGCTTGGCCTGTTATAGTAAGAAAGCTGAAAACAAAGTGGGCGCGGCATGGCCGCAGCCTCACCCGGCCGCACAGGCGGTCCGCGGTCAATAAAACCCGTCCCCCGACCGATGGGGTACGTATGAGTGTTTTATGCGCGGATGGCTTTTGGCATCCGCGTTTTTTCGTTTTTTGGAGCAAAATGGAGGTGTGTTCCTATCGCAACAACGAACTATCAGATCAATGATGAAATCCGCGACAAGGAAGTCCGCGTCATCGGAGAAGACGGCGCACAGCTTGGCATTATGTCCTCTGCTGCCGCGCTGGAGATCGCCGAGGAGAAGGATCTCGACCTTGTGAAGATCGCGCCGGGCTCCAATCCGCCGGTCTGCAAGATTATGGACTACGGCAAGTACCGTTTTGAGCAGGCCAAGCGCGAGAAGGAAGCCAAGAAGAACCAGCATGTCATCGAGGTGAAGGAAATCCGCATGTCTCCCGGCATCGGCGAGAATGATTTCAACACCAAGCTGAAAAACGGCCAGAAATTCCTGCGCGACGGTGACCGCGTCAAGGTGACGATTCGCTTCCGCGGCAGGGAAATGGCGCACACCAACATCGGCGAGGCGCTTTTGCGCGATTTTGCCGCCAAGTGTGCGGAAATTGCCAATCTCGATAAGCAGCCCAAGCTGGAGGGGCGGAATATGTCCATGTTCCTGTCGCCGAAGCCGCAGGGTACCAATAAAAAGTAAGCAAACCAAGGAAGGAGAAAATACAATGCCCAAACTGAAATCTCACAGTGGTGCGAAGAAGAGATTCAATCTCACCAAGAATGGCAAAGTCAAGCGCGCCCATGCGTTCAAGAGCCACATCCTGACCAAGAAGGATACCAAGCGCTGCCGTCGTCTGCGCTCCACCACGTATGCGGATACGACCAACGAAGCAACCATCCGGAAAATGATTCCTTATAAATAAGGATTGACCGCAGAAATAGGAGGATACAACCATGGCAAGAGTCAAAGGCGCGATGATGACGCGCAAGCATAGAAATAAGATCCTCGGTCTGGCCAAGGGCTATTGGGGCAACAAGTCCCGCCACTATAAGATGGCCAACCAGCAGGTGATGAAGTCCGGCCGCTACGCTTACGTCGGCCGCAAGCAGAAGAAGAGAGATTTCCGCCAGCTCTGGATCACCCGCATCAGCGCCGGCTGCAAGATGAACGGCATGAACTACTCCACCTTCATGCACGGCCTGAAGCTCGCGGGCATCGACATGAACCGCAAGATGCTGTCTGAGACCGCGATCCACGACCCCGCCGCGTTCACCGCTCTGTGCGAGCAGGCGAAGGCAGCCCTGAACTGAATTTGGATGAAACAACCCGCCGCCTGATTTCAAGCGGCGGGTTTTGAGTCTGGCAAAAAAGCTTGCTTTTTTGCCAAAAGGGGATTGCGCTTCGTTCAGCGCACGCGCCGGAGGCGCGCACGTTCTCTCCGCGAGAAGTATTTTCTCCACCGCACATGTCGCTGGAGAAAATGATTGCATTTTCTTTCGCCGCTTCCGAGCGGCGAAACTCTACGAGGTTTTCACTCGTTGGACAGGGCGCTGGCTGGCTATTCGTCGATCGGGATCTCGATGATCTCCAGCCCCCGGCGCAGGGCGTAGAGCAGGGTGCGCTGTGTGCCGCCGGCGGCGCCGGTGTAGGCGGCGATCAGGATGCGGGCATGATCCACCATGTAGCGGTTGCGGCGCATCATGCAGCCGGAGGTATAGGCACTCTGCACAAGGGTCTGGTAGTCGCACTGACCCAGAAGCTGCACGTACCGGCGGCGCAGCGGCTCGCGCCAGTGGTCGGCCTGTCCCTCATAGGGGATGGCGGCCTCGACGGTGACGTCCGGATGCGTCCGGCGCAGACGCAGCACGGCTTCGAGAAAGTACAGGTCGCAGCCGTTTGCCATGCCGCAGATGTAGTGCCGGATGCCGTCGGCGTAGACGGCCTCGACCACGTCGCAGAGCTGCTGCTGCAGACGCCTGCAGCGCGGGTCGTTTTCGTTCCCGCCCCACGGGAGCTTTGCCTCCCGGTGCCCGGTGAAGCAGCAGGTTTGTTCCAGTTCCGGCATGATCGCGCCTCCCTTGATGATGGCTCCATTTTAGCCGACGAACGACCAACTGTCAAATATTCGCACGCGAATTCAGAAAAAACTTGCAATTTGTATCATACATGCTATAATAGCTCTAAGAAAACTGAATCAGATGTCTTCAGGGCAGGGTGTAATTCCCGACCGGCGGTAAAGTCCGCGAGCCGTATATGGCTGAATCGGTGCAACTCCGATACCGACAGTAAAGTCTGGATGAGAGAAGATGTATGGATTTCCGATCATTGCGCCTGAAGGACATGTCTTTCAGGTGTTTTTTATTTTTGGAGGTGCATTTCGGTGCTGAAAGAAAATCTGACGTTTGTGGTGACCTGTGTGGTTGTGATCGCAGCATTGTTCCTTGTGGCGAAGCTGTGTGAAAAGTATGTATGCAGGGATTTCCGGCGCATCACCGGAAGCCGGAAAATCGCGTATATCGCCATGTTCTCCGCGCTCGGCGGCGTGCTGATGCTACTGGAGATTCCGCTGTTTTTCGCGCCGGGCTTTTATAAAATGGATCTCAGCGAGCTCCCGGTTCTGATGAGCGCGTTTTACCTCGGCCCGGTCGCGGGCGTGACGACGGAGCTGCTTAAGGTTATCATCAAGCTTCTGCTCAAGGGCACGACGACGGCGTTTGTCGGCGACTTTGCCAATTTCGTCGTCGGCTGCGCGTTCATTCTCCCGGCCTCGATCATCTATCACCATCACAAAACGCGTAAAACGGCCATCATCGGCATGGTCGTGGGTACGCTGTGCCTGACGGTGTTCGGCAGCGCGTTCAACGCATTTTACCTGATTCCGAAGTTTTCGGTGCTGTTCGGCCTGCCGCTGGAGCAGATCGTCGCCATGGGCACCGCGGTCAACAGCAGCATTACGAGTGTCGGCACGCTGGTGCTGTTTGCGGTCGTCCCGTTCAACATCCTCAAGGGCGTGATCGATTCGCTGCTGACGTATTTGCTGTATAAGCGCGTGGAGCATCTGCTCTTCCGCGAGACGCGCCAGCAGAAGACGCCGCCTGCACCGCAGGAGTCCAAGCCCTGAAATAAGCGCAAAAAACATGCCGCAGTGGTCACGAAACGACCGCTGCGGCATGTTTTGCGCGCTTTTTCGTCCACAGCCCCGTCGTGCGGCACAGTAGGCGGAAGCTCAGCGCAAAATTGACGCACTCGTTGAAATACAGCACGAAGATGTAGCCCGCCAGCGCATATTTCGGCAGCAGCGCCCACACCAGTACCACGCCGAGCGCGGAGTCGAGCACGTTGATGCACATGCATCGCGTGTGCTGCCCCAGGCCGCGCAGACAGCCGTCCGTCACCGTGTCGAGATACATGATGGGGATCAGCGGCGCGAGCAGGCGGATGTAGTTGCCGGCTTCCTCAGAGTGGTAGATCAGCTCGCCGAGCTTCCCGGCAAACACGAGCAGCAGCGTGGCCGTCACCGCAGCGAAGAGCAGACACTGATACAGCAGCGACTTGACCATCCGCCGGATCTCGTCCATTTTGCCCGAGACCTGCGCCGCCGTCAGCTCCGGCACCAGCAGCTCGGCCAGCGAGTAGAGCAGGCAGGAGGGGAACGTGACAACCGGCAGCGCCATGCCCTGAATGACGCCGTAGCCGGACAGCGCACGGTCAGCGGAGAAGCCCGCGCTTTTCAGCCCGCGCGGGACGAGCAGATGCTCCAGTGTGGACAGCGACGTGCGCGCATAGGCCGACACGGCCAGCGGCAGCGCTACGCCCAGCATCCGCCGTGTCAGATGCGGAACGGTGTCTCCGCCGCACCGGTAGCGCCGCCGGTCGGCCGCATAGACGGTTGCCATCAGAATGAGCGAGGCAACATCCGCCGCCACGCCGCCCGCCGTCACGGCGGCGCAGTTTCGCTCCAGATCGCCGCGTGGCGTCAGGTTCAAAAACAGCACCACGCACCCGACGCAGATGAGCTGCTCGATCAGATGCACTGCGGCGGATTTCCACACGCGGCCGCTGGCGGTGAAGTATCCGCTGAACACGGACGAGAGCGCGATGCACGGCAGGCTCAGTGCCGTGATCTTCAGAGAGAGGACGGTGCGCGCGTCGCCGACCCATAAAAAGCCGACGGGCTCTGCCAGATAATACACGATCGTACCCGATGCAAATCCGAAAAACAGCGCGTAGCACACACACCGGCGCATCGCTCCCGTGACGCCCGCGCCGCGCTCCAGTCCCATTTCCTCGGAAACGAGCCGCGTCGTGGCAAAGCGGATGCCGGAGATGGCGAACGTGGCGAACAGCACGCTCACGGACATGACGAGCTGGTACAGCCCGATGCCGGCTGAGCCGATCCGCCCGACCAGCCACACCTGAAACGCGAGCGCGATGCAGCGCATGACGATGTCTGACCCGGTCAGCAGTGCGGTATTCACGATCAGCTTCTGTTTTCTGTGCACGTCCATGCCCCTTTCGACGCGGTTTGTACCACTTTATGGTGCGCGGGAGCGAAACATGATAGGCGGCGCATCACAGAAAGAGAGAAAAACGGCAGAAAGGCATTGACGAACGTTCACGAACGATGTATAATTCCGAGCGTGTGAACGTTTCGGTATGAACCGAAGGAGGATCTGTGTGGATAAGTATGAATTTGCTGTGCTGGCTGCGCTCAAGCAGCACGAAGGGGCTTCCCAGCGGGAACTGCAGCGTGCGGCCGGGGTTTCCCTGGGAAAGGTGAACGGCTGCGTCAGAAACATGACGGCGCAGGGATACATAGAAAACGGACGGCTGACGCAGGCCGGCGAGCAGGCGCTTGCGCCGTACAAGGTGGAAAACGCGATCATCATGGCGGCGGGCATGTCGTCCCGCTTTGCGCCGCTGTCTTATGAAAAGCCAAAAGGGCTGATGCTCGTAAAGGGAGAGATCCTGATTGAGCGCCAGATCCGGCAGCTCCACGAGGCCGGGATCACGGACATTACGGTGGTCGTGGGCTACATGAAGGAGAAGTTTTTCTATCTCCAGGAGAAGTTCGGCGTCAAGATTGTGGTGAACGAGGACTATTACCGGTACAACAACACCTCTACGCTGATCCGGGTCGTGGACGAGCTGAAAAACACCTACGTCTGTTCGTCGGACAACTATTTCGTGGACAACGTCTTTGAGCAGTATGTGTATGAGGCTTATTATTCCGCTGTGTATTTTCCGGGAAAATGCAATGAGGACGGCCTGATCTGCAACAGCCAGGGCAAGATCATTGGCATCCAGCACGAGCCGGAGGACATGTGGTGCATGCTGGGTCACGTGTACTTCTCCCGCGCGTTTTCGCAGGCGTTCCGGGAGGTGCTGCTGGAGCAGTATGACCAGCCGGAGACGAAAAACAACCTGTGGGAGCGGCTGTATGAGCGCAATCTGGACCGGCTGACGATGTATATCCGCCGCTACGACGCGGATAAGGTGCTGGAATTCGACTCTTTGGAGGACTTGCGCGGCTTTGACGACAAATATCTTGAGAACACGGATTCCAAGATTTTCAAAAACATTTGCAAGGTGCTCGACTGCCGGGAGAGCGACATCATGGACATTCAGGTGCTCAAGCAGGGGCTGACCAATTTGTCGTTCCACTTCCGCTGCAAGGGCGGAGAGTATGTTTACCGCCATCCGGGCGTTGGGACAGAAGCGTACATTTCGCGTCGGAGCGAGGCGTTCTCTATGGAGGCGGCGCGGCGTTTGGGGCTGGATCGTACTTTCATTTATGCTAACCCGGAGGAAGGATGGAAGATTTCGCACTTCATCCGCAATGCCCGGTGCATGGATTATCACAATCCGCAGGAGGTCCGGCAGGCGCTTGGATTGATGCGCAAGCTGCATACGGCTGCAGTTCATTCCGAATATGAAGTGGATATCTGGGAAAAAACGCTGGATCTGATCGAAAAGATCAGTGCTGAACGTAAGGATTTTGCGGACTTTGACGAGCTGTTTCATGCAATAGAGCGGCTGTATCAAATTACGCGTGACGATGGCGTGGAAAAAGTGCTCTGCCATTACGACTGCTACTCGCCCAACTTCCTGATCGGCGAGGACGGTGAAATGACGCTCATCGACTGGGAGTACTCTGGAAATGATGATCCGGCAATTGATCTGGGTACGTTCATCTGCTGCTCGGATTACAATTATGAGCAGGTGCTGGAGGTGCTGGAGATCTACTATGGCCGGGAGCCGGAGCTGAAAGAGCTGCGGCACGACCTCGCGTATGTGGCGATCGCGTCGTATTACTGGTTCATCTGGGCTATCTATCAGGAATCTGTCGGAAACACAGTCGGCGAGTATCTGCTGCTGTGGTATCAGAGCACGAAGACCTATCTGGCGCGGGCGCTGGAGCTTTATGAAACGTACGAAGGAAAAGGAGCAAAATCATGAGTCAGGTATCAATTGGAGAACTGATCGACCAGGAGACCGAGCGTCGTCTGGAGATCATGGAGCGGGAGGACTATGAATTCCCGGCCCGCATCGGCAAAGGAGATGTGATCGCTATCGTGGCCAGCATTGCGGTGAGTCTGGGGCTGATCGTGTGCTGCATGACGGGGGTGATCGCATGAGCCTGGGCGGAAAGCATGCGGATTACATCCAGCAGGAGACCATCACCGGAACCGTGCCCATGCTCACCAATGAGCGCAAATACTCGTTCTGGGATCTGTTTTTGTCCACAAGCGGCTTTGCCATCGCAACCTGGTGCTATACGCAGGGCGCGTACGTGGCGGAGTTTCTGACGTTTAAGCAGATGCTCATCAACATCTTCTGCTTCAACATCGTGTGGGTGTTCATCGAATGCCTGCCGGTGCTCTTTGCCGTGCGCTATGGTATTGACTTATGGATCTGGCTGCGCTCCGTGCTGGGTGGGAAGGGCGTTGCCATTTTGTCCACGGTCATCAGTCTGGCGAACTTCGGCTGGTACGCGGTGGCGGCCAACCTGTTTGCGTCATCCATGCTTAACCTGTTTGCCACGTTCGGACTGGTGCTCAACCCCGTCGTATGGAAACCGGTGCTGGGCGTGGTGTGCGTGGTGCTGGGTACGCTGATCGCCCTGGGCGGACCGGAGGTCATCAAATGGACGAACCGTTTTCTGGTGACGGCGCTGCTGGGCGTGGGCACGATCATCGTGGTGCTGTGCTTTGTCTCGGTGCCGCTCTCTGAGATCGCCGCAGTCCGGCCCGTGCTGCAGCCGGGCACCACTGCGCTGGAGAACTTCATGATTTCGGCGGAAGGCAATGTGGCCTTTGCCTTTTCCTGGTCCACGCAGGCGCTGGTGATGCCGCGTCTGGCCAGAAGCGAGCGCAGCGGCTACTGGGGAACCACGCTTTCCTATGGCGTGGTGGCGCCGTTCTTCGTGGCGGCGGGCGGCATCATGGCGCTGGCCATGTTCGTCAGGTGCGGCTACTACGAGAGCGATCCGACCACCATGCTTGCAACCCTTTGCGGGCCTGGCTTTGCGCTGCTGAGCCTGCTACTGGTCGCCTTCGCCAACGTGGGCACGCAGGGCACCGGCTCCTACGTGAACTGCATGATCGTCAAGAGCGGCATGCCCAAGGTCAGCTACCGGCTGATGGTCATCATCGCCATGGTCTATGTCGGCGCGCTGACGGTGTGGGGCGGTGTTGAGGAGCACTTCGGCGCATTTATCTCCATCGCGGCGTTTATTCAGGCACCGATCATCGGCATGATCGTCGTGGACTATCTGATCGTGCGGCGCAGAAAGCTTTCGCTGAAATCCGCCTACTTCATGAAGGGACACGACGCGTATCGCTATACCAACGGCTTTAATCTGGTCGGCTTTGCGTGCGTGGTGATCGCGTGCGTCGTGACCATCTTCTGCGTGTATAACCCGCTCACTGGCGAGATCCAGAGCAAGCTCTTCCTCGTCTTTACGGGCAGTGGCTTTGACGCGATCTTCGGCGGCCTGCTCTATTGGCTGGCCAGCCTGACCCCGCTGAGCAAGTACATGCTGCGCGACCGGAACGATCTGGAGATCGTGTAAACAGAAATCAGAATGCGCCGCCGGCCGGTTGGCCTGCGGTGCATTCGCTATCCATGCGACAAAAAAGGAGGTACGCATATGCAGGCAATCATTCTGGCGGCCGGTATGGGCAAACGTCTGGGAAAATACACCCGGAATCAGACGAAATGCATGGTCGAGGTAGCGGGGAAGACGCTGCTGCAGCGCGCTGCGGAGGCCTTGCGGCAGGCGGGGATCACGGATTGTATTCTCGTCGTGGGCTATGAGGCGGAGCGGCTGGTGAAATACGCCGCGACGGAGATCGAGGGCATCCGGTTTGAGTTCGTGTACAACCGGGACTATGATAAGACCAACAACATTTACTCCATGTATCTGGCGCGCGAGCAGCTGGTGCGGGACGATACGATCCTGTTGGAGTCGGATCTGATCTTTGAGCCGAAGCTGCTGCAGGAGATCCTGCGTATGCCGGAGCCGAACATTGTGGCCGTGGCCAGCTATGAGCAGTGGATGGACGGCACCGTTGCCCTGCTCGATGAAAACGGCAATGTGCGCGATTTCATCGACAAACAGCACTTCCGCTATGACGAGGCCGGGTCTTACTATAAAACGGTCAATATCTATAAGTTCAGCCGGGACTTTCTGGCGCGGCAGTATCTGCCGTTTCTGGAGGCGTATATCCGTGCGTATGGCGTCGATCAGTATTATGAGTCTATTCTAAAAACCATCGCGCACATTGACAAAGCGCGGCTTAAAGCCTATGTGCTGCCGCAGGGGATGCGCTGGTATGAGATCGACGACGCACAGGATCTGGACATTGCCAATACGCTCTTTGCCCGGAAGGAGGACCGACTGGCTGCGTATGAGTGCCGCTACGGCGGATACTGGCGCTTTTCCGGACTGAAGGATTTCTGCTATCTGGTCAATCCCTATTTTCCGCCGGAGAAGATGGTCGATCAGCTTACCTACTTTTTCAAACCGCTGCTGACGCAGTATCCCTCCGGAATGTCGATTCAAAAGCTGAGTGCGGGGAAGATGTTTCAGGTGGAGGACGAGTATCTGCTCGTGGGAAACGGCGCCGCCGAGCTGATCAGCGTGCTGGGGCGCGCGATGACCGGTCGTACGCTGACGCTGCTGCCGACTTTCAATGAGTATGACCGGTGTTTTGAAAACTGCGATCTGGTACCGCTCTTTGCGAAGACGTGTGATTTTGCGCCCACAGCCGGGCAAATTGTGGCGGCTCTGGCCGATTGCGATAACCTGATCCTGATCAATCCGGATAACCCCAGCGGTCACTTTTTTGAAGCGGACGAGCTGGAACAGATCCTGGATTACTGTCAGGCAAACGGAAAGCGCTGCATCATCGACGAGTCCTTTGCGGATTTTGCCGAGCGGGATGTGCGCTACACGCTGCTCTCCAATGAAATTTTGCAGAAATACGATACCTTGATCGTTGTCAAGAGCATCAGCAAATCCTATGGGGTTCCGGGGCTGCGGCTGGGCGTTATGGCCTCTGCCGATGCAGCGCTGATGGAGCGGATGCGCCGGATGCTGCCGATCTGGAATATCAACTCCTTTGCGGAGTATTTCTTCCAGATCTACGGACTTTATGCCGCACAATATAAGAAGGCCTGCGATGAAATCGCGCGACAGCGCCGGCGGATGATCGACCGGTTGAACCGCATTTCCTTCCTCCGGGCGTATCCGTCACAGGCCAATTATGTGATGTGCGCTGTCACGGACGGACGTGCTTCCGGAGACTTGGCCGAGGCGCTGCTGGAGGACGACATTCTCATCAAGGACCTGTCGGAGAAGCAAGGCTTCGACGGTGCGCCGTTTATTCGCATTGCTGTGAAAGATGAGCAGGATAACGCTGCACTCTACTGCGCGCTGGAGAAGTTGGAATGCAAACTATGAATTGAGTGGGACATAAGAGAAACCGGGCGGGGAAATGAAGCATCTCCCCGCCCGGTTTTTATCCAATTTTGCTGCTAGAAGGATTGAGAAGTTTTCGGGATGCGTTCATATGGAAAATCATAAAGATACTCAGGTACCATTTTTGCAATGATTTCGGCTTCTTCCCGATATTTGTCGTTTGCCAGAAACAGCTGGGTGTTTTCAATGGACTTTTCCGGCTGAAACGCAGTACCCTTTCCGGTGTGCATCTCAGCGGTTACACCGAGACAGTCGTAGATTTTTGCAAGGGATTCCTCGTAGTGATAGATCAAGTCCTCGAACGCAAAACGGTGGACTTTTTCGCTTTCACAGGGGCGCTCGGAGCGGCGAATGCGGCTGTAGATCGATGCAAAGGCTTTTGCGTCCGTCGGAAACGGCACAGTCTCATTCCTAGCTGGCCAGATATATTTATTGATAATAAATACATCACGGGGATCCCTATAAATGTTGAAGACATGGAGATTATCCCCAAAATAGCGGTCTACGCGGAATAGGTTGAACGGCAGCAGGAATTGGTCGAGAACCAGATTCTTTTCTTCGATTCCCATTTCCACTAATACCTGCGTAATGTATTCGCTGGTGATTTGATAGAATTCCTCCGGGCTGGGAAGGGACAGCCAAATTTCGGGATAGAGCAGGGGCTTTTTCATCTTCACATGGCCAAAGGTCAGATAGGATACCAGTTTACGTATACAGAGCTGACAAAACATTCTGAAGTTTGTGTTTTCCTGCTGATACCAGTAAAAATCGGGCTTGGAAACGATGAGACGATTGATGTAGTCTTCTGTAAGCTCCATGAAACGGGGGCTTACCAGCTTTTTATAATTTCCTACCCACCAGTATTTCTTGTCAAAGAGCTGCCGCATCGTTTTTTCAAATGTGTGCAGGGCTTCATCGCTGCGCAGCGCGTTGTTCCCCATCAGCAGTTTGTCTTCTAGGTCAAAGACACCGCCGGGGCAATGAAGAAACACATATTCAAACGTGCCGTTGTCCGCATAATAGCCGTCAATTTCTGAAATAATGTCCGTGGCCGCCGAGGAGCCGGAACCCATATATCCTGTGGGTACAATTAGTTGTTTCATGTTTTCTCCCTTGCTGTTCTTGCCGGATTATCCGCGCTTGATCTTTTCATTTAAGCGCATGACCAACCGCAGCATCCCATAATGGCGAGTTCGGATCAAATACAGAAGGAGTTTACGGTCGAAAGCGATTTGCTGTATATAGGGATTGCTCTGGTAATTTGGATGCTTCAAGAAAAAATCATCCCGTAGTTGATCCAATACCGGGCTGCGGGCATCGGCAAGCGCCACGCGGACAGATGCGGTAATGAGCTGATGCTCAAAAGAAACATATTCCAGTTCTGTTTGATAACGTTCCCATACGCCATATGACTGATAGTATTCCGTGAGATCATCCAGTGCATCTATAATCTCCAGATTGCGTTTGCAGTTACTGGAATGCATGATAGATCCGTTACGTTGTACGTAATTATAGAGCGGTTCAGGCAGTGTAGTAATATGCTCGGCATGCAGATATATCTTGAAAACGGTGCGCACATCTTCCGACCAAGCATTGTCGGGGAAGCGGATGCCATAATCAGTGAATAACGATTTTCGAAAAACTTTGTTCCAGACGGCGGGCATTTCGAATAATAGGGTAGGAGAGGTTTTGAGGTTTTGCGGCTGCCTGTTTTTGCTTCCAGTGAGATATTGAAGCGTTTTTCCGTTCTCCAGAACGGATAACGCGTCAAAAATGCAGATGTCAAAATCCGATTGAAAACAAGAAGCAAGTTTGTCGAGCGCCTTGGGGACAAGATAGTCATCGCTGTCGAGAAACAGAATAAACTGCCCGCGCGCGGCCTGAATGCCGGTGTTTCGTGCGCCGCCGGGACCAGTATTCTTCTGATGAATGGCACGTATAGTTCCGGGATGGAGGCGCTCCAACTCATCAATCATCAACGGACTGCTGTCTGTCGACCCGTCATCCACGAAAAGAATTTCATAGTCCTGAAAACGGGTATCCAACAGGGAACTTGTACATTTTTGCAAATACTTTTCCGTGTTATAGACTGGTACGATGATACTTAGCTTCATACCATTATCAACCTTTCAATCATAATTGTGTAAGCTCCCCAGAATAAACATGCTTTCAGTTACAATGAAAGTTCTGCCATGGCGCTGTATGGAGCAGAAAATCACCAATCACGTTGCAGCTTGATCGACTTCATCTGGCTGTTCACATTTTGCGCTGTGAATCAGTTGCGCGAGGATGTAGGTGAATATGAACATAGGGAACAAAAATCCAAATAAATGTCCAGCAGTCAGGGATATTAAAAATCCGCCCCCACTGCTCAGAGCCAATGCACAGTTAAAAAGAGTAAATCTTGATTTAAACCTTCTGAAGATCTGAATTGCACAGATTACCAAAGCAGCCAGATAAGGTACAATAAACAAAATGGAGCCAGCGATTCCAAACCATGCGTTTTGTGAGACAACGTCCTTTTCCAGATAGGGGAAATTGGTGCTGTAACCAATTCCAAGCCACGGATCCAAGGGGTTGTCGTTTTTCTTCAGAATTTCATTCAAAAGGGTCTGCTTAAAGCTTCTGAATTCCAGATAAGGCTTATCCGGATCGCTGATGACTTTCATCCAAAAATCTGCATTGTTTTTGATTGGGAGAATTGAGACAAATTCAGGATGAATCCCAAAGGTGTAGTATAAGGATTCGAGCTTTTGAACGGCCGAATTCTTTTCCGGATCACCTTTTTCTGCATCATTTTCTTCCAGAAGCTCGTCCAACTCGTTTTGCGTCTGGTCACTCCACTCATAGTTGCTGATATGGACAGAAATCAATTTTTTGGTGGGTGAGAACTGGTAGAGACCGACTCCACATGCAAAAATCAGGAGGAGGACGATCAAAGGTTTGATGTTTTTGCGCAGTTTCTTTTGAACAAGGCTGAATACCAGATAAAGAACAGCCATCACAACGAGAATCATCAACCCGCCGATGGCTGCCGTTTTTGTGGCCACCATCATCATTGCGATAATTTGGCATGCGACAAGCACGTAGTCCATCACTTTATGTCGGGTCAGTGCAGTGTATACAGATACCGGGAGCAGCATAAATAAAATCAGCCCGATCTGGTTTCCAGAATAAAACCAGCCCTTTGAAGTAAGTTCTTTCACGTCCTGCGGAGGTGTTTTGGTAAACCATTCAATCATATTTTGACTGATTGTCGCACCATCCGGAAGGTAACTCGCGTATGTAACGAATGATACTTTCAGAAGATTTGTGATGATAATGACAACACTAATAAACCAACTGCAACACAGAAGTGTTTTTATGAAACGCTTTTGTTCGACCCTGATAAAAATCAACATGTACAGAAGTAGGAGCGGAAGCAAATAGGCACGGAATATCACATAAATTTCGGTCACAACGCTGATTTCCGTTCCACTCATGACACTGGCATCAAACTGGAGAACATGATAACAGTGCAGAATGAGATAAATAATCAGGATGACCATATATGCAATTGCCGGCCAGAACGACTTCATCTGCTTTGCCTGCTTTCTGTTCAGCAGGAACAGAAGACACAGATATCCGATTAGTATGATGTTGAACAATTCAACCAGAGAAATTCCGCCAATTTCAATTTTATTGCCAACAAATGAGCGGTAGATATCAATTAAAGGCTGCAACAGAATCAAGACCGAAAGCTGCAGACCCAACCATTTGTCACTATAGAGCTTGTTTTCCATATTCATATTTCCCTCTTATGTGCTCTGCCCAGAAATTTGGAACAGATCGCCATCATGATTTTGTTTTTTGTAAGATACATAGCGGCGGCGAAAAATCCGGCCCCAATCCCAATTTCGAGGATCAGTCGTACAACGATGTTAATGGGCAGCTTCTGTATGGCGAAAACAATTCCGAACATTACAACAGATGCCAAAAAAGGAGCTGCACTTTCCTTGGCAATTTGCTTTACGTCTAGATACGCTCTGGATGCGTGATAAGTAATTGCCATGACGACAACTTCAGCCGCCAGAGAGGAGATACAGGCACCTACTACATTGCAGGACTGGAGCAGCAGCAGGTTGATGACGGTATTTACGATAGCGCCTGCGGTTGTTGCAACGGTGTACTGGCGTTCTTTTCCAACAGATATCAACAACTGAACACCCAAAACGCTGTTTACGGACAGCGTGACGGCCAACGGACAGAGCAACTGCAAAACTAGGCTGACACGGGAAAACTCGTCACCGAGAAACACCGGCGCAAAATCGTTTGCAATTCCGCCAATACCAAACATGATCGGCAATGCGAAAAAAAGTGTTAGATTCATGGATTTTTGAATATAATCTTGAATCTGCTTCTGATCGTTTGTGGCCTGCAGATTTGAGATCCTGGCCATCATGACATAGCCGACAGACTGCAAAACGGCGGCTACGGCACGAATGATGCGTTGGCCATAATCATAAATGGAAACATAATCCGTGTTGCCGGTCAACCACTTTAACATGGAACGATCCAGCAGAGCATAGACGTAATTGGTGATCTGTGGAACGAAGAGCCCCAGACTTGCAACCAGATGCAATTTCAGATTTTCTGGGCGGCAAATGGATTTCCTGCCCAGATACTGCGGCAGGAAAAACCACATGACGAGATTGCCGCAAAATGCACTTGTAACAATCAAAAAAACATAAAGGGACAGATCGTCTGGGGATTTAATCAGCGTGAAAAGACAAATTACATAGGCGAGCTTTACAAGCATGTTTCGCAAGGCAACACGCTTGAAATCTTCAACACCTTGGAAGAACCACGAGATGTCTAGACCGGCTGCCAGAATGTTGATAATTTGAATCCGGTATAAATAAGCAAATTCGTTGTGAATACACAGCAATGGGATATAAACCGCCAACGTAATGATCATCAGAATAAACCGGAGCCAGATGATATCCCACGTTGTTTGCGTAAGCTTTCCCGGTATATCGCGCACATAAGCAATTTTTCTCGTGCCATATAGCGCTGTACCCAAAAAACCAAATATAATAAAATAGGTTACAATGCTTTCTGTATAGGAGTGATAGCCATTTGTGCGGAGTCCAAGAACTCTTGCGGTGTAGGGGGAAGTAATGATGGGCAATGCCGTAACCAGAATTTGATATACGACATTATATATGACATTTTCGAGCAGTGATTTTTTCTTCAACGACAATTCCTCAATATGTGACGAAATTCTGCGCTCGATACCTTAGCCGATCACAGAGTCTATTAAAGCCTCAATTTTCTGAATTTGAGCGGGAAGACTAAATTCTTCAATATGCTTCAGACAAGCTTGCTGCATTGCAGTATGAGACGTGTCGTCTAATACCACACGATCAATTGCCGCTGCATATTCCGCAACGGTATCCGCCAAAATACCGCATCGCCCCTGCGCGGAAAGTTCTTCCGTACCGCCGACGCTGGTACTGACAAACGGCACACCCAAAGCCATACCCTCAGCAAGTACAGTGGGGAAACCCTCGCTTTTTGAGGTAACACAGATTGCGCGGCACTGAGACATGATCGGATAGGGATTTGTGCGGTATCCGAGCAGAAAAACTTGATCTTCCAGTTGGTATGCACGGATTTTGGCTTCAAGCTCATGCTGAAGCGAACCCTGCCCAATGTAATAGAGGTATACGGGCTTCCCCTGATCCTTTAAGACTTTCAGCACATCCAGCAAAAACAGCGGCCGCTTGTTGTCGTCTAGGCGCCCAACAGCAGCAATTGCAGGCTGCCGCAGCCGCATGTCGCAGGAGTCATTCCCGGCAGCCTGAATGGCAGCGGTGTCAAAGCCGTTGTGAATGAGCATCGTTTTAGACACGAATTCGGGGTACACCTTTTTTACGGAGCAAAAGGTCTTATTGGAAATCGTGACGATTTTGGATACCTTCTGAAGGGCTCTACGCTCCAAGGCTCGGAAATAGGGACGATGCTCCAGATCATAGATATCGCCGTGAAACCATGCAATGGCCGGAGCAGTTCCGGATAATAAGAATGTGGGGATTAAGTAGTTGAATGATATTTCAAGATCATACTGTGTTTCTCTCTTCTTCAAAAAATAAGGAAAAGAAAAAACCTGCAGGTTCTTGCACAAACGCACCAATTTGCTTTCATCCGCCATGGAAACGATGGGGGGGAGATAATGCACTCGAGGGTCAATAGGTTCGGCCTTTACGTCAAAGTGTGCATATTCCTGGATGTCGATCTGATATTTCTCCGGATTCAAATTGTTTACAATTGTGGTGAGTATCTTTTCAGCGCCACCGCCCAAGGAATGACTATATATAATAAATAAAACTTTTTTCATAGTTCTACCTCTTTGACCGTCGATATATACTGTGAGGTCATATGAATCATGCAAAAACAGACATTCAACTTGAAAAGTCAATTGAACTTCATGATATAACAAATTAAAATGAGTGTCAAGGATTATTCCAGATTTATCCTAATCTTAAGAAAGAAAAAAGAATTGTCTCAGCCGAATGAAAAACACACTGCAAACCAAAGTTTGCAGTGTGTTTTTTAATACAGTTTTCCGGCTTCATCGGCGTAGCTGCAAATGACCCGGTCCAGAAGCTTGAGCTGTGCGGCCATTTGCGGATCCTTTGCCGCGCGCGAGCGCATTGCCTTGAGCCGGTCGATTGCAGCCTGACTCAAACCGAGCGCGCTGTAACTGTCACTCTCAGCAGACATTTTTTCTTCCTCTGGTGTCTCTTCGTCAAAGCCGAGCAGAAAGTTTGGCGAGGTATGGAAAAAACGCGCGATGCGGCAGACAATCAGCGCCGACGGCACGGTGATCTCTTTGCGGTCCGAAGGGCGCAGATACTTGCGAACGGCCGGGCGGCTGATGCCGATCTCATCGGCCAGCTCCTGTGTGTTGATGGGGCGGCGCAGCGCGCTGTTGCCGTTCATCAAATAAGTCAGCCGTGCGCGAAACACAGGGCCGAAACCGTTCAAATCATGTTCATCGCTGAGTGCGGGCTCAACCGGACGGACACGGCGCACAGGTGCGTCGTCTTCCTCTTTTTTCACGGAATATCTTCCTCCAAATCGTTAAATTTCCATTAAGTTTGAAGAATGGGCTTGACAAATGTCCAAATATGGTTTATACCAAAGTTACGTTAAAACGAAAACGAAACTTTGGTTTCAATGAGTCAATATTTCCTGACACAATTAAACCACGCTGCGGCAGGAAAGTCAAGCGCAACAGGAGGGATCACCATGGAAAATCAGAGAGAATCAGAAGAGACCATGGAGCGGGAGCGTGCGGTCGAGACTCCGCTCAATACAGAAGGCGATACGGCCGCGATGGAACAGACGCTCAGTCTTGGCGGCGTGATAGCAGCAGAAGCGGAGACGGCGGGAAAGGAGACGCCGCGGCAGGTGCTGACGCCCGGTGACGTCCATGTTGCCAAGCGCATGCCCACGCCGATTGACGGCACGCTGCGGCAGTTTGCGCTGCGTGTTCCGTCGGTTATCCATGAATGCAGCGGCATCGTGGTGTTCGGAAAACGAATCAAGTCGCTTGTGTTTTCCACGGATCTGGCCATCATCCGCAACGTCAATGCGGATGCCGTCATGGCAGTGTATCCGTTTACGCCGCAGCCGATCATCACACAGGCGCTGCTGATGGCATCCGATCTGCCGGTGTTTGTCGGCGTGGGCGGCGGACTGACCACGGGCAAGCGCGTGGTGAATCTGGCAATGTATGCCGAGATGCAGGGCGCGACCGGTGTTGTCGTCAATGCGCCGACGCCGGGGAGGATCATTTCGCGGATCTCGAATGTCGTGGATGTGCCGATTGTGGTGACAGTCGCCAACGACGATACGAACTATCGCCACCGCATTGAGGACGGCGCGACCATTCTGAATGTGGCGGCCGGAGCGAAAACGCCGGAGATCGTCGCGGAGATCCGCGAACGCTTTCCGGAATACCCAATCATTGCGACCGGCGGGCCGACGGAGGAATCCATCCGGCAGACCATCGAGGCCGGCGCCAACGCCATTACATGGACGCCGCCGTCCAGCGCGGAGCTGTTCACCGACGTGATGAAAAACTATCGGGAAGGCAAGCCGCACCCGTAAGGAACACCGGCCTGCGCTCAGCGGCAGTTCTGTTCCAATCGAAAAATTTGCCGGTCCACAAAAGCGGGCCGGCAAATTTTTCGATTGAATTATCAATAAAAGTTCTTGACTAATCTTGTGCAATATGCTAAAATTCTTTTTCGCGTGGGCATGCGCCCGAAAACGGGTCGCGCCTGTAAAAAGAGCACAAAAAGCCGCTGAAAATACAGGCTTTTGTTGACAAAATCACGATTTATCCGGCGCCGCTTCCGGCGCCGCATAAATAAAATTTTGCATCATTGAGGAAAGGAGGAAAATCATGCCGACTTTTAACCAGCTGGTAAGAAAGGGCAGAGAAAAGGTAACCTACAAGTCCACTTCTCCGGCAATGCAGAAGGGTCTGAACACCCTGAAGAACCGCGAGACCGACCTGAGCGCACCTCAGAAGAGAGGCGTCTGCACCGCAGTGCGTACCTCTACCCCCAAGAAGCCGAACTCCGCGCTTCGTAAGATCGCCCGTGTGCGTCTGACCAATGGCTACGAGGTAACTGCCTACATTCCGGGCATCGGCCACAACCTGCAGGAGCATAGCGTTGTTATGATCCGCGGCGGCCGTGTCAAGGATCTTCCTGGCGTTCGTTACCACATCATCCGCGGCACTCTGGATACGCAGGGCGTTGCAGGACGGATGCAGGCCCGTTCCAAGTACGGCGCCAAGCGGCCGAAGGCAGGAAAGAAGTAATTCCCAACGGCAAATTTTGCCCTGTTGTTAACAATATAGGATATTCGTTAACCTCAGGGCGCAACGGAGATGTCCCGTCATCTTCGAGTACCTGTGAAGTCATTTTATAATGAAGGAGGGAAGTATAGTGCCCAGAAGAGGTAACGTTCCCAAAAGAGAAATTTTGCCTGATCCGATGTATAACAGCGTGCTGGTGACCAAGCTCATCAACAGCGTCATGCTCGACGGCAAAAAGGGTGTTGCTCAGAAGGTCGTTTACGATGCTTTTGACATCATCAAGGAAAAGACCGGCAAAGAGCCGCTGGAGGCCTTTACCGAAGCAATGAACAACATCATGCCGAGCCTCGAAGTCAAGGCCCGCCGTGTCGGCGGCGCGACTTATCAGGTTCCTATGGAAGTCAGACCTGAAAGACGTCAGACTCTGGGTCTCCGCTGGCTGACCGGCTATGCCCGCAAGCGCAGCGAGAAGACCATGAAGGAACGCCTGGCCGGCGAGATTATGGACGCCTGCAACAATACCGGCGCCGCAGTGAAAAAGCGCGAAGATACCCACAAGATGGCCGAATCCAACAAGGCGTTCGCCCACTTCCGCTGGTAATCTTCAAACTAGGAGCTATCAATTATGCCCAGACAATATTCCCTGGAAAACACAAGAAATATCGGTATCATGGCGCACATCGACGCCGGCAAGACGACGACGACGGAACGCATTTTGTTCTACACCGGCGTCAACTACAAGATCGGCGAGACCCATGAGGGCACTGCCACCATGGACTGGATGGAGCAGGAGCAGGAGCGCGGCATCACCATCACGAGCGCCGCGACCACTTGCTTCTGGAAAGGTACCCGCATCAACATCATCGACACCCCGGGTCACGTGGACTTCACCGTTGAGGTCGAGCGTTCCCTGCGCGTGCTCGATGGCTGCGTGACTGTCCTCTGTGCCAAAGGCGGCGTCGAGCCTCAGTCCGAAACGGTCTGGAGACAGGCGGATCACTACAACGTCCCGCGTATGATCTACGTCAACAAGATGGACATCATGGGCGCGGATTTCTACAACGTGGTCAACATGGTCTATGAACGGCTGCAGTGCAACGCGGTTCCGATCCAGCTCCCCATCGGCAAGGAAGCGGATTTCCGCGGCATCGTCGATCTCATTGAGATGAACGCTGACGTCTATTACGACGATCTCGGCAAAGACATGCGCGTTGAGGAAATTCCGGAAGACATGCGCGAGCTGGCGGAGGAATACCGCGAGAAGCTGCTGGAAGCGATCTCTGACTTCGATGATGAGATCATGGAGCTCTATCTCGAGGGAGAACCCGTTCCGAGCGAAAAGATCAAGGCCGCAATCCGCAAGGCGACCACGCAGGTCAAGATGGTTCCCATCGTCTGCGGCACATCCTATAAAAACAAGGGCGTGCAGAAGCTGCTTGACGCGATCGTGGACTATATGCCGTCTCCGCTGGACATCCCGCCGATCGAAGGTACTGATCCCAAGACCGGTGATACCAAGGAGCGTCATGCGGATGATTCCGCGCCGTTCTCGGCTCTGGCATTTAAGATCATGACCGACCCGTACGTTGGCCGTCTGGCGTTCTTCCGTGTCTATTCCGGCACTGCCGAAGCGGGCAAGACCGTGATGAATTCCACCAAGGGTCAGCGCGAGCGTCTGGGCCGCATTCTTCAGATGCATGCCAACCACCGTGAGGATATCTCGCAGGTTTATTCCGGCGATATCGCAGCGGCGGTCGGTCTGAAAAACACCACGACCGGTGATACGCTGTGCGACGAAAAGGACCCCATCGTCCTGGAGTCCATGGAGTTCCCGGAACCGGTGATCCGCGTTGCCATCGAGCCCAAGACCAAGGCCGGACAGGAGAAGATGGACATCGCCCTTGGCAAGCTCGCCGAGGAAGATCCCACCTTCAAAGCCTATACGGACGAGGAAACGGGCCAGACCATCATCGCCGGCATGGGCGAACTCCATCTGGAGATTATCGTGGACCGTCTGCTGCGCGAATTCCGGGTCGAGGCCAACGTTGGTAAACCGCAGGTCTCTTATAAGGAGACCATCACCAAAGCCGCGACGGTGGACACGCGCTACGCGCGCCAGACCGGCGGCAAAGGTCAGTTCGCACATGTGAAGCTCACGGTCGAGCCCAACGAGCCGGGCAAAGGCTACGAGTTTATCAATCAGATCACGGGCGGTGCGATTCCGAAGGAATTCATCCCCTGCGTGGATCAGGGCATCCAAGGCGCGATGCAGGCGGGCGTGCTCGCCGGCTATCAGGTCGTGGACGTGAAAGTGACCCTGATCGACGGCTCTTTCCACGAGGTCGACTCCTCGGAGATGGCGTTCAAGATCTGCGGCAGCATGGCGTTCAAGGAGGCCTGCCAGAAGGCCGGCCCGACCCTGCTGGAGCCCATTATGAAGGTCGTCGTTACGGCGCCGGATGCTTATATGGGCGACGTGATGGGCGATATCAACGCCCGCCGCGGCCAGATTCAGGGGTCCGATATCCGCAACGGCGCCGCTGTCATCACGGCGAACGTGCCGCTCTCATCCATGTTCGGCTACGCGACCGACCTGCGCAGCAAAACGCAGGGCCGCGCGACGTACAGCATGGAGCCGAGCCATTTCGTCGAGCTGCCGAAATCGCTGCAGGAGAAGATCGTGCACAAAGGCAACTGATCCGCACAACCGGCACGCTGTGCCTTAAAAGTAAGTAACATTTGAACATTTTGAAAAATTAGGAGGATATTCTTATGGCAAAGCAGATGTTTAACAGAAGCAAGCCCCATGTCAATATCGGCACCATTGGTCACATTGACCATGGCAAGACTACCCTGACTGCTGCGATCACCAAGGTTCTGTCTCTGGGCGATCCGAACTCGGCTGAGTTCACCGGTTACGACCAGATCGACAAGGCTCCGGAAGAAAAAGCCCGCGGCATCACGATCAACACCGCTCACGTTGAGTATCAGACCGACGACCGTACCGGCCTGAACGGCGAGCAGATTCAGGGCCGTCACTATGCGCACGTTGACTGCCCGGGTCACGCCGACTATATCAAGAACATGATCACCGGCGCTGCCCAGATGGACGGCGGCATCCTCGTGATCGCTGCTTCCGACGGCCCGATGGCACAGACCCGCGAGCACCTGCTGCTGGCCCGTCAGGTTAACGTTCCGTACGTCCTCGTCTTCCTGAACAAGGTTGACCAGGTTGACGATCCCGAGCTGCTTGAGCTCGTCGAAATGGAAGTCCGCGAGCTGCTCGATTCCTACGAGTTCCCGGGCGACGACACCCCGATCATCAAGGGCTCCGCTCTGAACGCTCTGATTTCCGAGTCCAAGGATCCCCATGCTCCGGAATACCAGTGCATTTGGGAGTTGATGGACGCTGTTGACACCTGGATCAAGACCCCGGACCGCGCCGCTGACAAGCCGTTCCTGATGCCCATCGAGGACGTGTTCACCATCTCCGGCCGCGGCACCGTCGTTACCGGCCGTGTCGAGCGTGGCACCGTCAAGGTTGGCGATAAGGTTGAGATCGTCGGCATCAAGGACACCATCGAGTCCACCGTTACCGGCACCGAGATGTTCCACAAGACCCTCGAGTACGCCGAGGCTGGCGACAACGTCGGCTGCCTGCTCCGCGGCATTGCGAAGAAGGACGTCGAGCGTGGCCAGGTTCTGGCTGCTCCGAAGAGCATTCACCCCCACACTAAGTTCACCGGCCAGGTTTACGTTCTGTCCAAGGACGAAGGCGGCCGTCACACCCCGTTCTTTAACAACTATCGTCCCCAGTTCTACTTCCGTACCACCGACGTGACCGGCGTTATCACCCTTCCCGAAGGCGTTGAGATGTGCATGCCCGGCGATAACGTCGACATGAACGTGGAACTGATCACCCCCATCGCCATCGAGGTCGGTCTGCGTTTCGCGATCCGTGAAGGCGGCCGTACCGTCGGTTCCGGCGTTGTCATTGCGATCAACGAGTAATTTCATCCACCGATAAAAAAATTCCCCGGTTCGCCGGGGAATTTTTTTGCTTATTCCATTAAAATGCCGTGCATGAAGCCATCCAGCGCAGTGGAGTGGATGTCGCCGGCGACGACGCGGTTTTTATAAATGTAGAGCTGCGCGAGGACGGTGTCGCCCGTGCCCGGATAGTTCATGATGCGGTAGGTATATGTGGTGCAGTCCATACCGGCGTAGGTGGACAGATCAAAGCCCTGCTGGCGCTGCAGCTTGTTGTAGTCTGCGAATACGCCGCTGAAGACGCGGGGAATGACAACCTCCTGTGCCTGCTCAGTCTGCGGATCGGCCTCCCAGCCGAGCGCGGCGAGGTACGCGATGCGGCCAGCGGTCGTCGTGACGTTGTAGTGCGCGGACAGAATGCCCCGGCCGCTGCATACGAGCACCAGTACGGCCAGAAGGGCTGCAAGCAGAAGAATCAGAACGGTTGCGCGCCGGGAAGTCCATTGGATCGTTTTCAGCTTCATAATCACACCTCTCACCGTCAGCCTATTCCATTCTTGTCCCAAATATGTTATAATCAAAACAAATCTGATTGTAAAAAAGGGAGGAGAACGGCCGTTGATCCGTCTGGATAAGTATCTGTCCGATACTGGCGCCGCGACCCGGCGCGAGGCAAAGCTGCTCATCCGGGCGGGGCGGGTGACAGTCAACGGCGCGGCCGCAGCCGCCCCGGAAATGAAGGTCGATCCGGCGTCTGTGCGCATCTGCGTGGACGGAACGCCGCTGCGCTATCGCCGATATCGCTATTATATGATGGACAAACCGCCCGGCGTCCTCACGGCGACGGAGGACCGGGATCAGAAGACGGTGCTCGATCTGCTGCCGCCGGAGCTGCGGCGTTTCGGTCTGGTACCTGCCGGACGGCTGGATAAGGACACGACCGGACTGCTGCTGCTGACGGACAACGGCGACTATGTGCACCGGGTCATATCACCGAAGAACCATGTGCCGAAGGTCTACCTCGCCCGGACGGACGGGATGCCGGCGCAGGCTGACGTGGAGCGTTTTGCACAGGGCGTCACCCTGGGCGACGGCATGCGGTGCATGCCTGCAAAGCTGGAGCTTCTGCCGGAGCTGTCGTCGTGCCGGGTCACCGTGTTTGAAGGGAAATACCACATGGTCAAACGGATGCTGGCCGGCTGCGGCACGCCGGTTTTGGCGCTGCGGCGACTGTCAATCGGCGGATTGAAGCTGGACAAAACGCTTGGTATGGGTGGTTTTCGGGAGCTTTCTGAGGAAGAAGCGGACCGTGTTTTCCTCACGAAATTGTTGTAAAAACTTACAATATTTTGAGCCTTTTTATAGCTAAGTACCCAAAATTCTAAAATTGTTCACAAAAAACGACCAATTTTCTATTGAAAAATGCACATGCATCGTCTATTATGTAAAATAGCTATGACCAAGAGTCTGCGTGGCGGGAAGCTGCGCTGCCTGCAATGCAAGTCCGTTGCATTTGGGCGAGAGATACCTTGCAAGTTGGAACCGGTTTCTTAGGGAAGCCATGCGCCTCCGGGTGTGAAATTATAAGAAAGGCACAGCTGATAGAGGAGAAGGCTGTGCTTGGGAGGAAGGACTATGTCGAGCAGAATTTTTCAGGGCGTCATCGTGCAGATGAAGGACGCGACCGAGCGCTGCATCGGGGTCGTGGATGAGCAGGGATTCGTGATCGCCTGCAGCGAACTTTCCATGATCGGTTCCCGTCTGGATGATTTTCAGGCAGCGGTCGGCGAGGTGCAGGAGCCGCTGTTCACGACGTCCGAACGTACATATAAGATTCTATCCGGCAGCACGGCACGGTTTGAATATGCCGTTTTTGTCGAGGGCAGCGATCAGGCCGCGCGCAGTATCTGCATTCTGGCGGCTGTCGGCATGACAGAGGCCAGCACCAATTTTGAAGAAAAGCACAATAAGGCTGCGTTCGTCAAAAACATCATTTCCGACAATATTCTGCCCGGCGATGTGTATGTGCGCGCCAAGGAGCTGCACTTCACGACTGATGTGCCGCGCGCCGTGCTGCTCATCCGCCAGCAGGAGGTTACGGACATTGCCGTTCTGGAGCTGGTGCAGAACATGTTCCCGGATCGCCAGCACGATTTTGTGCTCAGCGTGAGCGAGTCGGACATCGTGGTGATTAAGGAACTGGCGGCAGACGAGCAGTCCGAGCAGGTTTGTGTGCTGGCTGAGACCATCGAGCAGAACATTTACAATGAGCTGCACATCCAAACGGTCATCGGCATCGGCACGACCGCGCGGCATCTGCGCGAGCTGGCCGACCGCTATAAGGAAGCGCAGGTCGCCATTGAGGTCGGCAAGGTCTTCGAAAACGAAAAGCCGGTCATCCATTATGAGAATCTCGGCATTGGCCGAATCATTTATCAGCTCCCGGTTACGCTGTGCGAGATGTTCCTGTCCGAAGCGTTCAAGAAAAATCCGATTGAGGCGCTCGACGAGGACACGCTCGACACCATCAATAAGTTCTTCGAGAACAACCTGAACGTTTCGGAAACGGCGCGCAAGCTGTACGTCCACAGAAACACGCTGGTCTATCGGCTGGAAAAGGTCAAGAAGATCACCGGTCTGGATCTGCGCGAGTTTGAGGACGCGATTCTGTTCAAGGTTGCCGTCATGGTCAAAAAGTACCTGAACTCGCAGAACGGCAACAAGTATTGAGAAACCTGCGCCTGCGGGCGCGGATTTCCGGTATTCCCGCACAATTGGAGGACATCTTATGGTTCAGATGAACGATGTAAAGATGGTCTACGAAAATACGGACGCGGTCGCGCTTGACGGGATCGACTTCACCATCAACGAAGGGGAGTTCGTATTTTTGGTCGGGCCGTCCGGCTCCGGAAAAACGACGATCATCAAGCTCATCACCGGGGAACTCGCCGCGACCAGCGGCGAAATCTCTGTCAATGGATTTGATCTCGGCTCCATCAAGCGCCGCAAGCTCCCGAAGCTGCGCCGCACGCTGGGCGTCATTTTTCAGGATTTCCGTCTCATCGACAAAATGACCGTCTATGAAAACGTTGCGTTTGCGATGCGCATCGTAGGCGCGTCGAATAAGGAGATTAAAAAGCGCGTTCCGCAGATGCTGGAGCTGGTCGGGCTGGCCGACCGGGAAAAGCGTTTTCCGGCGGAGCTTTCCGGCGGCGAGCAGCAGCGCGTCGCCATCGCACGGGCGCTGGTCAACAATCCGCGTATGATTATCGCGGACGAGCCGACCGGCAACCTTGACCCGGTGCGCAGTCTGGAGCTAATGCTGCTGCTGGAGAAAATCAACGAGCTGGGCACCACCGTATTGGTGGTCACCCACGAAAAGGAACTGGTCAACGCATTTTCCAAACGCGTGATTGCCATTGATTCCGGCAAGGTGATCAGTGACGGAATGGATGGGTATTACGGCCATGAATAGATTTTGCTATCTGCTCAAGCAGGGCGTAAAGAACATCTTCACGCACGGCTTTATGTCGTTTGCCTCGATCACCATCATCATCGCGTGTCTGCTGATCATGGGAAGCTTCTCACTGCTGACGCTGAACATTGACGCGATGATCGACGAGATGCAAAACCAGAACAACGTCCTTGCTTATATTGACGAGTCGCTTTCCGAGAGCGAGGCGCGCGCGCTGGAGAGCAAGATCCTCGCAGTGGACAACGTCGCCACGGCGGAATTTGTGACCCGTGAGGAGGCTATGGAAAACTTCGAATCGGATTACGATGAGAATCTGTTTGAAAACATCGACCCGACCGTGTTCCGCCACCGTTTTGTCATCACGCTGGACGACCTGTCGCTCATGAAAGAGACGCAGGCTGCGCTGCGCAACGTGAAAGGTGTCGCTTCGGTTACGGCACATGTGGACTATGCGGAAAAATTCATCAGCTTCCGCAACATTGTCAGCATCGTTTCGCTGATTTTGATCGTGATCCTGATCATCGTTTCGCTGTTCATTATGACGAATACCATCAAGCTGGCGACCTTCGGCCGCCGGGAAGAGATCGCGATCATGAAAATGGTCGGTGCTACGAATGCGTTCATCCGGCTGCCGTTTGTAATCGAGGGCCTTGTCCTCGGTGCGGTGGGCGGCGGCATCACCTACCTGCTGCAGTGGGGACTCTACAGCGTCCTGACGGACAAAATTATGTCCGGCATGGCGTCCGGTATCATTGATGTGCTTCCGTTCTCCGCGGTTGCGCTTCCGGTGCTGATCGTCTTTTTGGCGGTGGGCATTCTGGTCGGTGTGTTCGGTGGCCTGAACGCGATTCGGAATTACCTGAAGGTGTAAGGAGGTTATCATGAATCGAAAAACTGCAAGATCGGTACTTTGCATTGTACTGGTTCTGATTCTGGTGTTGTCTCTGGTGTCTGTGCTGGCTCCGGTGCGCGCCGGTGCGGTGTCCCAGTCCGAAATTGACGCGCTGGAAGCCAAACGTGACCAGATTCAGGCACAGCAGAAGACCCAGCAGCAGAATATCAACAGCTTGAAATCCCAGCAGGCCAGCGTGGTTGAGCAAAAAGAGGCGCTCGACCAGGAAAACGAGCTTGCCCGGCAGGAGATTGCCGTTGTTGAAGAGCAGATCGAGGCCTATAACGGTCTGATCGACGAAAAGACCGTGGAGCTGGAAGAAGCCAAGGCGGAAGAGGAAGAGCAGGCGGTGCGCTTCCGCGGCCGTGTCCGCGAGCTGGAGGAAAACGGGAAGATCTCCTACCTTGCCATTCTGCTTGAATCCAAGAGCCTGTCCGATCTTCTTTCGAGAATGGACATGATCGGTGAGATCATTGCATATGATAAGAAGGTCGAGGACGACCTGATTGCTGCGCGCGAGAAGGTGGAAGACGCCAAGCAGGAGCTGGAGGATGCCCGCACCGAGCAGGAGGAGAAAAAAGCGGAGCTGGAGGAAGAAAAGGCTGCGCTGGAGCAGAAAATCGCCGACGCCGCAGCGCTGATTGCCGACCTGCAGTCGGATATTGAAGCCTACAAGAAGGCTTATGACGAGTTCGAGGCGGCGGAGAAGGCGGTTCAGGCGCAGATCGACCAGCAGGTCGCCGAACTGAAACGGCAGGAGGAGCAGCAACAGCAGCAGGATCCCAGCTATGACCCGGGGGCGGCAAACGGTGCGACCGGCAGCATGATGTGGCCATGCCCGTCCTGCCACTACGTTACATCCCCGTTCGGCTGGAGATATCATCCGATCTATCATGAGAACCGCTACCACTCCGGCGTTGACATCGGCGCGAGCTACGGTGCGACCATCGTCGCGGCTGACGGCGGCACGGTCATCACGGCCGGTTCGGTTTCCGGCTATGGTAACTGCGTTGTTATCAATCACGGTAACGGGCTGACCACGCTTTACGGCCACATGAGCTCGATTGCTGTCTCTGTCGGCCAGCGCGTCTCCAAGGGACAGACGATCGGCTATGTCGGTTCTACCGGCAACTCGACCGGCCCGCACCTGCACTGGGAGGTCGCGGTCAACGGACAGCGCGTCAACCCGCTTAACTACGCCACCTGAACGGTTTTGCGCAATCACCCTTGAAGTACTGCCGGGCAGTCAATTTTGACTGCCCGGCTCCTCTGCTGCATTCTCGCAGTCCTTTATTTTTTGAACCGAAGGGCAGTCATGGATTTTATGGAACAGGAAAATTCGCGTGAAAAACGTCCGTCCCACAGACGTTTCGACCCAAAAATCAGTGTCAAAGCGCTGATAATAGCATGTGTCGTTTGCATTGCCCTGACCGCCGGTGTGGCGTGCCTGCTGGTGTTTGGCCGGTTTGGCGGCGTCGCGAACTACAAGCTGGCGCTCAAATATGCGGATGTGAAGCAGGTCGTGGACGATTATTACATCGGCGACGGCGACAATACCGCCATCAGCGATGCGTCGTCCGCCGCGATGATCACCGCGCTGGGCGACAAGTGGAGTTATTATATGACCCCGGAGGAGTATCAATCCTACCAGATGTACTCCGCCAACGAATACGCCGGCATCGGCGTGACCATTCAGCTGGACGACAAGACAAAGGGATTCCGGATCACGTCTGTCACGGCGCAGTCCCCGGCAGAGAAGGCGGGACTTTCAGCCGGCGATATCATCACGGCCGTGGACGGCGAGAGCGTGACCGGGAAGAGCCTTTCGGACGTGCAGAGCCTGATCCGCTCCAAGCTCAATGAGACGCTGAAGTTCACCATTCAGGATGCCAATGGCGATTCCCGTACCGTCTCGGTCGACTGCAAGGTGATCTATACCGATCCCGTCAGCTCGAAGATGCTGGATAATCACGTTGGCTATGTGAAGATCAATAACTTTGAGAGCGGCAGCGGAACCGGCGCTGTACAGGCGGTGGACCAGCTTCTGGCCGATGGCGCGCAGTCTCTGGTATTCGATGTGCGCGGCAATCCGGGCGGCATGCTGTCGGAGCTGATTACCATTCTGGATCACCTTCTGCCGGAGGGCGACGTTTTTGTGAGCGTGGACAAATCCGGCAAGGAGGACGTTACCCGGTCGGACAATGTCTGCGTCAAGGTGCCGATGGTGGTCCTCGTCAACGAAAACTCCTACAGTGCGGCGGAGTATTTTGCGGCGGCGCTGCGGGAATATCACTGGGCGACCATCGTTGGCGAAAACACCACCGGTAAGGGCAGAAGTCAGACCACCATCGTGCTGGACGACGGCAGCGCCGTGCATATCTCCAGCAAAAAGTACCTGACGCCGAACCGCGTGGACCTGTCCGAGCAGGGCGGCCTCGTGCCGGACGTTGTAGTCGCGCCCGCGACCGAGGGGGACGTGGATACGCAGCTGGAAGCTGCAATCCGCGCTTTGGGTTGACAGCGGCGGCAAACACCACTATAATGACGTGAACGCGGATAGAATGGAACACATTTTCAATATCTGAATGATCAGGAAAGAGGAGACTGTTATGGCGATCGAAACCCGATATAAAATGAGTCAGGAGCGTCTGGACGCCCTGAAGGATGAACTCAATTATCTGGAAACGACCCGTGAAAAGGAAGTTGCAGAGCTCATCAAGGAAGCGCGCTCGTTCGGCGACCTGTCTGAAAACAGCGAATATGACGAAGCGAAGACCGAGCAGGGGAAGCTCTACTCCAAGATTGCAGAGCTGAAAAATCTCATTGAAAACGCCCAGATCGTCGAGAAAGTGGAGTCCAGTGCGGACACCATCGTCATCGGCAGCCGCGTCAAGGTGCTGGACATCGACGAGGATTCTGAGGAAGAATATCAGATCGTCGGCTCCCAGGAGGCGAACCCCATGGAGGGGCGCATCTCGGACGACAGTCCCTTTGGATTTGCGCTCAAGGGACACAAGGTGGGCGACACCGTCACGGTGGAAGCGCCGGCGGGCGAGCTGCAGTTCAAGATTCTTTCCGTGGAAAACGACTGATTGAGGGAACGATATGAGCGACGAAAGAAAGAATGCCGCCCCGGAGACAGAACAGGATCTGTCCGAAATTCTGCAGGTGCGCCGGGATAAGCTGCAGACGCTGCAGGACGAGGGGCGCGACCCCTTCCGGCAGACCCGCTTTGTGCGCAGTGCGTGGTCTGCAGAGATCAAGAACGATTACGACGGCTTCGACGGGAAGACCGTTCAGGTGGCGGGGCGTATTATGTCCAAGCGCGGTATGGGGAAAGCCATCTTCTGTCACATCAAGGACGACCGCGGACAGATTCAGCTTTATATCCGGTCTGACGCGGTAACGGCGCAGGAGTTCGCAGACTTCCGCAAGTACGACATCGGCGATATCATCGGCGTGTCCGGCTATGTGTTCAAGACCCGCACGGAGGAGATTTCCGTGCATGTGCAGCAGGTAACGCTGCTGTCGAAGTCGCTGCGCCCGCTGCCGGAGAAGTTCCACGGCATGACGAGTACGGAGCTGAAATACCGTCAGCGCTATGTCGATCTCATTATGAGCGACGACAGCCGCCGCAACTTTGAGATTCGCAGCGCCTTTATCCGCCATGTGCGCACCTATCTGGACAGCCGCGGCTTTATGGAAGTGGAAACGCCGGTGCTCAATACGATCTCCGGCGGCGCGACGGCGCGTCCGTTTATCACGCATCACAACACGCTCGACATCAACATGTATCTGCGCATTGCCACGGAGCTGAATCTCAAGCGCCTGATCGTCGGCGGTATCGAGCGCGTGTATGAGATCGGTCGCATCTTCCGCAACGAGGGTATGGACACCAAGCACAACCCGGAGTTTACCACGGTGGAGCTGTATCAGGCCTATGCGGATTTCAACGATATGATGGATCTGTTTGAGGAGCTGCTCTCGTCGGCGGCGATGAAGATCCTCGGCACGTATGACGTGACATGGCAGGGCGAGGAGATTCATCTGGCGCCTGGCTGGCCGCGTCTGACGATGGCGGAGGCGGTCAAGCAGTATCTCGGCGTGGACTTCATGGCCATTTCGGATGATGCGGAGGCGGTAGCTGCCGCAAAAGCGGTTGGCGTGGACATGGACAAGGTCGAGCCGACGTGGGGACATGCGCTGTATGAGTGCTTTGACCAGAAGGTGGAGGGGCAGCTTATCCAGCCGACGTTCATCACCACACATCCGGTGGACGTGTCGCCGCTGGCAAAGCGCAGCCCGGCTGACCCGCGCCTGACAGAGCGCTTTGAGCTGTTCATCTGCCGCAGCGAGATGGGCAACGCTTTCTCGGAGCTGAACGACCCGATCGACCAGCGCCAGCGCTTCCAGAAGCAGGTGGAGCTGCGCGCCAAGGGCGACGATGAGGCCGGCATGATGGACGAGGACTTCATCAACGCGCTGGAATACGGAATGCCGCCCACGGGTGGACTCGGCATCGGCATCGACCGATGCGTCATGCTGCTGTGCGGCGCATCGTCTATCCGCGACGTGATTTTGTTCCCCACCATGAAGCCAATTGAGACTTGATCAACCAATTCTATATAGGAAAGAAAAACATCACTGTTTCTGACAGTGATGTTTTTCTCTTGCGGCAGCAGAATTGGAAAGCGACTTGAAAAGATGCTGTGTTTCTGCTATAATTGTTCTAAATAGAACTATTTAGGGGGGGAGAAGCGTTGATATTCTGGGAAAACCAAAAGATTATAAGAGCGCTTTATACGCAGTGTACCAAACCGGTTTGCATCAGGTTTGGGCTGACGCAAATGGAATATGATATCATGATGTTTCTGCATAACAATCCGCAATATGACACCGCTGCGGACATCGTCAAGACACGGATGCTGACGAAATCGCACGTATCTGCTGCGCTGAAAGCACTGGAGGACAAGCGCTATATTGAAAGATCCCATCGGAACGGGAATCGAAAATCCGTCCATTTGAAAATCACCGATGCGGCGGAGTCTGTCGTGATTGCCGGGGAAAACGCGCAAAAAAATTTTGCAGGGAAGTTGTTCAAAGGATTTTCGGATGCGGAATTCGCGCAGTGCAGAGCGCTGTTTTCCCGCATGTGTGAAAACGCCCGGAATGGCATTCAATTGGAGGTTTGAGCGTGGAGCTTTTTGTAAAAGTACTCGTATGCTTTCTGGCCGGCGCCGGCGCCGGAATCGGCACGGGCTTTGCCGGAATGAGCGCGGCAGCTGTGATCGGGCCGATGTTGATTACGTTTCTGGATATACCCGCATATTCCGCAGTTGGCATCGGGCTTGCCAGCGATGTGCTGGCGAGTGCGGTCAGCGCCTATACGTATAAAAAGAATCAGAATCTGGATGTCAAAAACGGCCTTGTGATGATGGTCTTCGTCTTGCTTTTTACGATGGTTGGCAGTTTTGTTGCGAGCCTTGTTCCAAATTCGACGATGGGCAACTTTTCTGTTTTTATGACGATGCTGCTCGGCGTTAAATTTATCGTAAAACCAGTGATGACCACCAGAGAAGCCATGGAAGCCATACCGCGGAAAACCAGAATGATCAAATCCGTGATCGGTGGGATTGTCATTGGATTTATCTGTGGATTTGTCGGAGCTGGCGGCGGCATGATGATGCTGCTTGTGCTGACTACGCTGCTTGGATATGAATTGAAATGTGCCGTCGGAACCAGTGTGTTCGTGATGACGTTTACTGCTCTTACGGGAGCGGTGAGCCATATTGTC
The DNA here is from genome assembly GCA_004556965.1 of Clostridiales bacterium. Taxonomy (GTDB): domain Bacteria; phylum Bacillota; class Clostridia; order Oscillospirales; family Oscillospiraceae; genus CAG-103. The sequence continues at coordinate 77,890 of SFFE01000004.1, forward strand.
ATCGGCGGGGTGCCGGATGTTTTGACTTTGGCATTATGTGTTGTCTTTACATTTATCTGGGCGAGAATTGCAGCGACGATCGCCAATCGGGCACAGCCGAAGACGTTGAACCGCGTAACAGGCGTTGTCCTGCTCGCACTGGGCGTAGTTGTGCTCGGGGTTCATTTCCTGTAAAATTCTAGATGTTTGTCTGTTTCGCGCCTGCCTGTGTCTTCGGGAATGCAGTTCTGAAAATTTCATAAATCTAAAAAAATCTTAAAAATGTGCATCGGATGTGAAATCTTCGCATTTGATGCACATTTTATAACAGACATATGTAAAAAATGTTAAGTTAAATTGACAAGTATGTGGGATGTGATTATAATGAAAAAATACGACAAAAGGAGAAAAACATATGCGGTTTTACATAGACCCCGGAACGGGGAGTATGCTGTTTACCATTCTGATCGGGGTTTTGGGCGCCGCGATCTATGCCCTGCGCAATGCGTTTATGAAAATCCGCTTCTATTTCAGCGGCGGGAAAAAAGAGAAGGGGAGCGATACCAATATCCCCATTGCGATCTTTACCGACAGCAAGCGCTACTGGAACGTGTTTGAACCCATCTGCGACGAGCTGGAAAAACGCGGTCAGAAAGCGGCCTATCTGACGGCCTCTCCGGACGATCCTGCGCTGGCGCGGGGCTATGAGCATGTGCAGTGTGAATTTGTCGGCGAGGGCAACAAGGCCTTTGCCAAGCTGAACATGCTGAAGGCGGACATTGTGCTCTCCAGTACGCCCGGTCTGGATGTATATCAGTGGAAGCGCTCCCGGGACGTGAAATGGTATGTGCACATTCCGCACGCGGTCAGCGACATTACCGCCTACAGAATGTTCGGGATTGACTATTACGACGCGATCCTCCTGTCCGGGGAATACCAGATCCGTCAGGTGCGGCAGCTGGAAGCGCTGCGGGAGCTGCCGGAAAAGGAGCTGTCAATTGTGGGACAGCCGTATATGGATGCTATGAAAGCGCGTCTGGAGCATGCAGAACCGCTCGCGGAGCATCCAACCACGGTGCTGCTTGCCCCGTCCTGGGGCACAAGCGCGATTTTCAGCCGCTATGGCGGAAAGATTATCGAGGCGCTGCTTCGGACGGGCTATCATGTGATCGTGCGTCCGCATCCGCAATCCTACACCTCGGAAAAGGCCATGCTGGACGCGATCATGCAGGAATATCCGACGAGCGAGCAGCTGGAGTGGAACCGGGACAACGACAACTTCGAGGTTCTCCGGCGCTCGGATATTCTGATTTCGGATTTCTCCGGTGTGATTTTTGACTTTGCGCTCGTATTTGACAAGCCTGTGATCTATGCGGACACCGCGTTTGATAAATCGCCCTATGACGCCTGCTGGCTGGAGGAGGAACTGTGGGCCTTTTCCACGCTGCCCAAAATCGGGCGTCAGCTCACCATGGAGAATCTGGACGATATCCGCACATTGATTGACGACTGCCTGAACGCTCCGGGTTATCAGGCGGCGCGCGAGGCTGCCCGGCAGGAGACTTGGGCGTACATTGGAGAGGCTGCACCCCGCGTGGCGGATTACTTGATGGAAAAGCAGCGGCAGCTTCAGGCGGATGCCGCTGCGCCCACAGAGGAGCATGCGGCGGAAAAACGGGATGCCGTTTCCGCCGCCGAGCCATGAAAGCGCGTGCAGGCGGGCTGCTGAAGCAGTGGGGCGCGGTGCTGCTCCCGGTGTTGCTGTATTTGCTGCTCGGTCTGGGGATGCAGACGCTGCTGCTCCGGGCCGGGCTGACCGTCGAGACGGCAAAGGCTGCGAGCGCCTGTGTGTTCCCGCTGCCGGCTGTGCTTTGGTATTTTTTCAGGAAGGACAAGCCGCCGCGGCAGCCCCGGAACCGAACGGCGGTTTCGCTGTGCATGGCGGCGGAACTGGCTGGCGTGATCCTCTGTCTGGCGGTGACGGCAGCGTGGGCGGATCAGCGCCTGAGCGCATCTGCGGGTGCTTTGCCGGTTTCTCTGCTTTCCGTCCTCGGCTTCGGCATCGCGGGGCCGGTCACGGAGGAGATTTTGTATCGCGGCGTTGTGTTTCAGCGGTGTGCGCACAGCTTTGGCCTCGGATGGGCTGTTTTGCTGAGTACGATGCTGTTTGCCGCCGCACATCAGACACTTTTGCAGGCTTGCATGTCGCTGGTGGCCGGCGCTGTGTTCTGTCTGATTTATCTGCGCTGGCGCACACTGCTTGCGCCGATCGCCGTGCACATCGGCGTGAATTTATGTTCGTTTTTTCCATTCATAAAGCATGTACCGGCGGACGCTTCCGTTCTGGGAATGCTCGCACTGACAGGCTACCTGGTCTGGGCGGCACGGACGCTGTCCGGACGCAAAAAGAGACAAGACAAAGGAGAAAGATATGACGATCGGGACCGCACTGTATAACTTGCTGATTGGCCCGCTGGAGCTGTTTTTTGAGGTGGTATTCTCAATCGCGTACCGGATCCTCAATCATCCGGGCTTGTCGATTATCTTTCTGAGTCTGGCGATGAATTTTCTGGTGCTCCCCCTGTACCGGCGGGCGGACGCTTTGCAGGCCGAGCAGAGAAATGTAGAGGCGAAACTGCAGCCGTGGGTGACGCACATCAAAAAGACGTTCAAGGGCGACGAACGCTTCATGATGCTGCAGACTTACTACCGGCAGAATCACTATAAGCCGACCTATGCGCTGAAAGGGTCGATCTCCCTGCTGCTGGAGATCCCGTTTTTTATTGCGGCCTACCGCTTTCTTTCCGGCCTGCAGCTGCTGCGCGGCGTGTCGTTCGGCCCGATCCGCGATCTGGGCGCACCGGATGCGCTGCTTACGGTAGCGGGGCTTACCATCAATGTGCTGCCGATCCTGATGACGGCCATCAATGTGGTCTCCGCCGCCATCTATATGAAGGGCTTCCCGTTCAAAAGCAAGCTGCAGATGTACGGCATGGCGCTGATCTTTCTGGTGTTTCTGTACAATTCTCCGGCAGGACTGGTGTTTTATTGGACGCTGAACAACGTGTTCTCCCTGCTGAAGAATATCTTCTACAAGCTCAGAAACCCGCGGCTGGTACTGAGCGTCAGCGCCTCCGTTGTGGGACTGGCGCTGCTTGCTGTGGTCTTGTTTGTGCACCCCATGGATACAATGCGAAAGCAGATCCTGCTCATCCTCCTGCTTCTGATGCTCCAGCTCCCGCTGGTACTGACCTTGGTGAAGAAGGGTGCAAAAAAGAGCGAGGCACCCACGCTGACGAAAACAGATGGAAAGATTTTTGCGTTTGGCTGCGTGTTTCTTACGATCCTGACCGGCGTTCTGATTCCGTCGGCGGTCATCAAGGCGTCTCCGGCGGAATTCGTTGATATCATGGCGTACAAGTCCCCGCTGTGGTATGTGATCAATTCGCTGCTGCTGGCGGGCGGTACGTTCCTGATCTGGTTCGGGATCTTCTACAAGCTGGCCAGCCCGGCGGGCAAAAAGGCCATTGGGTTTGTCATGCTGGCGCTGTCCGGTGTGGCCATCGTGGACTATATGTTCTTTGGAACCAACTTCGGCAACCTCTCCTCCATGCTCAAATACGACGTCTATCCGACCATCACATCCGGACAGATGCTGGTGAACCTGGCGATTTTGCTGGTGCTGGTGGCGCTGCTGTATCTGATCTGGAAGAAGAAAGCGGCGATCGTACAGGCAGCGTATCTGGCGCTGTGTTTGGCGGTGGTCGGCATGTCCGTTGTGAATGTGGCGGGCATCCGGACGAATCTTTCCGAGATGAAGGACAATCTGGAGACCACGGCGCAGGATATGCCCAAGATCCCCTTGAGTAAGCATGGGAAAAACGTGGTCGTGCTGATGATGGACCGCGCCGTGAATGGATTTGTACCGTTTTTGCTCGAGGAAAAACCGGAGCTGCAGGCGCAGTTTGCCGGCTTTACCTACTACCCGAATACGATCAGCTTCGGCGTTTGCACCAATGAGGGCGCGCCTGCGATTTACGGCGGGTATGAGTATACGCCGGAGGCGGTGAACCAGCGCGTGAATGAGTCGCTGGAAAGCAAGAACAACGAGGCGCTGAAGGTCATGCCGGTGCTCTTTGACGAAAATGATTTCGAAGTGACGGTGTGCGATCCCACCTATGCGGGTTACCAGTGGATTCCGGATCTGAGCATCTACGATGAATATCCGGACATCCATAAATATATTACGATGGGGAAATTTCAGCACGAAACAGCCGAGGAGAAGCATGCATCCGCCAAGAGCGCGGAGGCGGTCGAGCACGCCCGCAGCCGCAACTTCTTCTGCTACAGCCTGTTCAAGATTTCGCCGCTGTTCTGCCAGCCGAGCCTTTACAATCAGGGACTTTACAACGAAGCGGACGCTATGGCGGAGCAGAAGAAAACAACCTACGCCGCCGCACAAAGCCGGAGCGGCGTGTCAAAGGCCAGTGGCATGGATACCGGCTTTTTGAACGCCTATGCCGTGTTGGAAAACTTGACTGCCATGACAGAAATTCAGGATTCGGCTGAAAACACCTTCCTGATGATGAGCAACGATACGACGCACGACGCGATGCTGCTGCAGGAGCCGGAGTACGTGCCAGCTGCCGTCGTGGACAATACTGAGTATGACGCGGCACACATGGAACGCCGGTCGATCGACGGACGGAGCATTCAGTTGACGGACGAATACACGATGATCCACTACCACGCGAATATGGCGAGCCTGATCCAGATCGGCAACTGGCTGGACTATCTCCGCGCAAATGATGTGTATGACAATACCCGGATCATCATCGTGGCTGATCACGCTTGCCCGCTGCCGGAGTTTGAGAAGATGGCTTTTGGGAGCAACGTCAGGGAAGGCGTGACGTTCTTCAACCCACTGCTGCTGGTCAAGGACTTTAACAGTACGACGTTTACGACGGACAACCAGTTTATGACGAACGGGGATGTTCCGACGCTGGCGCTTCAGGGGCTGGTCGAGAACCCGGTCAATCCGTTCACGGGCAAGGCCATTAACAGCGAGGCAAAGAATGTGCCGGAACAGCACGTTTCTTACACCAATACACATGACGTTACCGTGGATAATGGGAACACGCATCTGCCGAGTGAATGGTACGCCGTGCATGATAATATCTTTGATGCGAACAACTGGAGATCGCTTGGAACGTATTGAGGCATACAGGGCCTGAGCTGCCGCGCGTAGAGTATCCTTAGCTGCTTCCGGCTGCGGAGACCGAAAAAATCCCCCAGAACACAGAGCTGCTGTGTTCTGGGGGATTCTGACTTCGGACTAACGCTTTATGTGACGCTTGATCGCCTCGAAGGATTCGTCGCTGATGACATGCTCCATTTTGCAGGCGTCTTCTGCGGCGACCTTCTCATCGACGCCGAGCTGAATCAGCAGCTCTGTCAGCATGGTGTGCCGCTCATATATTTTTTCCGCGACCTCGCGCCCCGCGTCCGTCAGTGATAAGAAACCGTCTGCATTGGCGGCTACATAGCCGCCCTCCTTCAGCAGACCGACCGCGCGGCTGACGCTGGGCTTGGAATAACCCATATATTCGCCGACGTCGATGGCGCGCACATAGCTGCGCTGCTTTGATAAAATCAAAATCGTCTCCAGATACATTTCGCCGGATTCCTGAAGATGCACCGGAAAGCCCTCCTTTCAAAGCGCAAATCAGATCGGATGTCCCATTCCTGTGCGCGATCGTCCAGTTTGCAAGTGCAAACAGCGTATCACACAATTTTGAAATATTCAAGTCTTCTTTCCTGTGAATCCAGCGCTGCCGGTGGGAACGGACATCGGCCGAGAAAAACAGACCATCTTTGCATGTTCTTAGAAAAAACGCTTGACAAAGCGCACGCAAGTGTGTATGATAACAATGGTTAGCGAGAGCTAACCATTAATTCAGACAATCGGTTAGCGAAAGCTTACCGGAATAAGCGAAAGCTAACCACCGGAGAGGATGCAGTATGATGCCGCTTACGCTTGCAAGTGTCGGAGAAGAGAATATCATCAAAAAGGTCGGCGGGCTGCCGGAAGTCAAAAAGCATCTGGAGGATCTCGGGTTTGTTGCCGGCGGCTGCGTAACAGTCATCAGCAGGATTGGCGGCAACATCATTGTGAATGTCAAAGAGGCGCGCGTTGCGATCAGCAAGGAAATGGCCCAGAAGATCATGGTCTGATCGCTGCCGGAGCAACACACGAATGGCAGGAGGACAGGAAGCGTGAAAACATTAAAACAGGTGAAAATCGGCGAAACCGTGAAGGTCGTGAAGCTCCACGGAGCAGGGGCGGTCAAGCGCCGGATTATGGATATGGGCATTACCAAAGGCGTTTCGGTTTATGTCCGCAAGGTCGCGCCGCTGGGCGACCCGGTCGAGGTTACGGTTCGCGGATATGAGCTTTCCCTTCGGAAGGACGACGCGGACATGATCGAGGTCGAATGACCTCGTGATCCATGCGGCAACCTATTTTTTGACTGAAAGTTAGCGAAAGCTAACTCAGAAAGTGAGGAGCAAAAATGAATCTGCGAATTGCCCTTGCGGGCAACCCGAACTGCGGCAAGACGACCCTGTTCAACGCGCTGACCGGTTCCAATCAGTTTGTGGGCAACTGGCCGGGTGTTACGGTGGAGAAGAAGGAAGGCAAGCTGAAAAAGCACGACGGCATGGTCATCACCGACCTGCCGGGCATTTATTCTCTCTCGCCGTACACGCTGGAAGAGGTCGTCGCGCGAAATTACCTGATCGGCGAGCGTCCAGACGCAATTTTGAATATCATCGACGGGACAAATCTGGAGCGCAATCTGTATCTGACCACACAGCTTACCGAGCTGGGGATCCCGGTGGTCGTTGCCGTCAACATGATGGACGTCGTGAAGAAAAACGGCGATCATATCAACGCCGCGGAGCTGGAGAGGGAGCTTGGCTGCAAGGTCGTTGCGATCTCCGCGCTGAAGGGCACGGGCGTCATGGAGGCGGCGGAGGCAGCCATCGACGCGGCGCGCAACGGTAAGACCGTTCCGATGCACACCTTCTCCGGCGCGGTGGAGCATGCCATCGCACACATTGAGGAGGCGGCCGTACATAACATGCCGGAGGAGCAGCAGCGCTGGTATGCCATCAAGCTCTTTGAGCGCGATGACAAGGCGATGGAGCAGCTCCATTTGCCCGCTGACGTGCTGGCGCATATTGAAACGGACATCGCGGCGGCCGAGAAAGAGCTGGACGACGATGCGGAGAGCATCATCACCAACGAGCGGTACGTCTATATTGCACAGCTCATCAAGGGCTGCTACAAGAAAAAATCCGCCGGCAAGCTCTCCACCTCCGACAGGATCGACAGGGTGGTCACGAACCGCTGGCTGGCGCTGCCGATCTTCGCGGTGATTATGTTCATTGTCTACTATGTGTCTGTCACGACGGTCGGCACATGGGCGACGGACTGGGCGAATGACGGCGTGTTCGGCGACGGCTGGCATCTGTTCGGCATCGGCAGCGGTGCGTATGAAGAAGCCATGACCGACTACGCTGCTGAAAGCATCTGGACGGATGATCTGGTTGCAACCGTGCAGGACGCGGCGGACGCAGGCGTCATCGGCGCGGATGAACTGCTCGGCGCGATCGGGGAAGCGGACTTTGGCGGTTTTGACGAGTCCTATGGCACATACGGAGATGCGCTCGCGGAAGCGGGTTACGACATTTCGGAGCAGTACGACACGGCGATGGAAGCAGCGCCCGATACCTCGGAATACGGCGTGTGGGTGCCCGGCATCCCGGTGCTGGTGGAAAACGGGCTTGACGCCGTCAATTGCGCGGACTGGCTCAAGAGTCTGATTCTGGACGGCATTATCGCCGGCGTGGGCGCGGTGCTCGGCTTTGTGCCGCAGATGCTGGTGTTGTTTATTTTCCTCGCGTTCCTCGAAGCATGCGGCTATATGTCCCGCATTGCGTTTGTGATGGACCGGATCTTCCGCAAGTTCGGACTGTCGGGCAAATCCTTCATCCCGATGCTCATCGGCACCGGCTGCGGCGTCCCCGGCATCATGGCCTCCCGGACAATTGAAAACGAACGCGACCGCCGCATGACCATTATGACGACGACGTTCATCCCCTGCGGCGCAAAGCTGCCGATCATTGCGCTGATCGCCTCCGCGCTGTTCGGCGGCGCGTGGTGGGTCGCGCCGAGCGCCTATTTCCTCGGCGTAGCGGCTATCGTGATCTCCGGCATCATGCTCAAGAAGACCAAAATGTTCGCAGGCGATCCCGCGCCGTTCGTCATGGAGCTTCCGGCTTACCATTGGCCGACGGTGGGAAACGTGCTTCGCTCCATGTGGGAGCGCGCCTGGTCGTTCATCAAGAAGGCGGGCACGATCATTCTGCTCTCTTCGATCGTCATCTGGGCTGGCTCCTGCTTCGGCATGGAGGACGGCAGGTTCGTGTTTGATGCGGAGATGGAGCTGGAAAGAAGCGTTCTGGGCATCATCGGCAACGCGATCTGCTGGATCTTCACGCCGCTTGGCTTCGGCAACATCAAGGCGACCATTGCGACCATCATGGGTCTTGTTGCGAAAGAAGAGGTCGTCGGCGTGTTCGGCGTGCTGGACTTTGAGGGCATGACGAAGCTGGCGGCATACTCCTTCCTGATCTTCAACCTTCTGTGCGCGCCCTGCTTTGCAGCCATCGGCGCCATCAAGCGCGAGATGAACTCCGCCAAGTGGACCTGGTTCGCCATTGGCTATCAGTGTGTGTTTGCGTATGCGGTCGCGCTGGTCGTGTATCAGCTTGGCATGCTTTTTGTTGGAAGCGCGAATGTGATCGGCGTCGTCGCTGCGGTTCTGGTCGCTGCGTTCATCGTGTATATGCTGGTTCGCCCGTACAAGGAAGCGACCAGATTGACGGCGGCCGGCGTGCAGTAAGCATTCCGGCGCTGCAAAGGAGGAAAGCATATGTTTTTGTGGATTCGGGAAAACTTGGCGACGGTCGTCATCTGCGCGATCCTGGTGCTCATTGTCGCCGCGATTCTCGTCAGGATGGTGAAGAACAAACGCAAAGGCCGGTCCTCCTGCGGCTGCGGCTGCGCGGACTGCGCGATGCAGAAAAGCTGCCGCCATCATTCATAACCGAAGGGGAGACGCGGGCTTTGCCTGCGTCTCCCGGATTAAAAGGAGACGCAAATGCGAAAAATCACATTGAAGATAGACGGAATGCAGTGCGGCATGTGTGAGGCGCACGTGAACGACGCGGTGCGCGGCGCGTTTCCGGTCAAAAAGGTGACCTCCTCGCACAGCAAGGGAGAGACCGTGATCCTGGCGGAACAGGAGATCGATGAGCGGACGCTGCGGGATGTGATCGGCCGGACCGGTTATGAAGTCTGTTCCGTTTCTTCGGAGCCGTATGAAAAAAGGGGACTGTTTTCGGGTCTGCGAAAATAAGCGCAGACCCGGATGCGCCGGAAAGGCGTTCTTTTTCTCAACATCAGTTAGCATACGCTAACTCCCGGAAAGAAAGGAGATGACACCGTGAGCGTTGTGATCGTAGGCGGGAATGAATGCATGATCCGTGAATATAAAGAGCTGTGCCGGGAATACCAGTGCAAGGCGAAAGTGTATCCGAAGATGAGCAGCGCGCTGAAAAACATCGGCAGTCCGGGCCTGTTGGTGCTGTTCACCAGCACGATCTCGCACAAAATGGTGCGCTGTGCACTGAGTGAGACGAAAGGGCGGGACACGCGGGTCGTCCGCTCCCACACCAGTTCGATGGCGGCGCTGCGGACGATTCTGGAAGAACACGCCGGATAAGGAGAGAACGATATGCAGGAAGAATTGATTGTACAGCTCTGTTCCCCGACGCTTGCCGGGCTTAAGACCGGCAGTTTGTTCTCCTGTCCCTATCAGTCGGAGCGGGAGCTTGCGGACGATGTGCGCCGGCTGAACCGGCGGCTTGCACCCAAGGGCGTCCGCGTTCTGGTGCTGCGCGTACGGCGGCGTGCGCTGATCTATCTGTACCGGCCAAGCAGCCTGAAAAAGGATCTGGCGGACGATGCTGCCGCCGCATTGCTCAAGGGCTTCGGATACTCCGTCGACAGCGCGGAGCGCTGCGTGGTGCAGCTCATCGAGCGGCTGCGGACCAGTCCGGACTTTCCGCATGAGATCGGGCTGTTTCTCGGCTATCCGCCGGAGGACGTCCGCGGCTTCATCGAGAACAAGGCGCAGGACTGCAAATGTGTTGGCTGCTGGAAGGTGTATGGCGACGAGACCGCGGCGCAGCGGCGCTTTGCGCAGTATAAAAAGTGCACGGACGTCTATTGCACCAAGTGGGAGCAGGGCAGGAGCATCGAACGGCTGACGGTGGCCGGATGAGCGAACAGAATCATGGGTTTGACAGGACGGCGGGATGTGATATATAATGTATTGTCATATCGCCAATCATGTGCGTCCGGGGCGAAACACGCGCCGGATGTATGAAAACGATCCCCCGGAAGCCGGTCAAAGAATGGAGCAGTCGCTGTGGCGGGGGCAAAACCCCGCCACAGCGTTTGATTTGGTATGGAAACGATCACTTCGAGAAAAAATCCGTATATCGTACATCTGCGCGGCCTTGGCCGGGATGGTGCTGCGCGCCGCGCAAGCGGGGAATACGTCTGCGACGGCGAAAAGCTTCTGCGGGAGGCGCTGCAATCCGGCGCGCGCGTCACGTCGGTGCTGTGGAGCGGCGCGCCTGAGCTGGAGCTGCCGGACAGCGTTGCGCAATACGGCGCGCCGCAGGCACTGGTGGAATATGCGTCTCCGCTGGTCAATTCCCCCGGCCCGGTGTTCACGGTTCGGATGCCGGAGACGGCCGTTCCGAAGCGGCTGGAGCACGTGATCGTGCTGGAAAATGTGCAGGACCCCGGCAACGTCGGCACCGTCCTGCGCACGGCAAACGCCCTCGGAATGGACGCGGTGGTGCTCACCGGCGCGTGCGCGGATCTTTACAGTCCCAAGACCGTGCGGGCGACGATGGGCGCGATCTTCCGGCAGCCGGTGCTCGTGTGCGATTTACCGCAACTTCGGATGTTGCTAGAAACCCATTCTCTAAAACTCTACGGCGCGGCGCTGACGGAGTCTGCACAGGATCTGCGCACCGTTTCGCTCGACCGGGCTGCGGTGGCCATCGGCAGCGAGGGGCGGGGGCTGAGCGAGGAACTGCTCGCGCTGTGCGACGGGCAGGTCATCATCCCCATGCGGCCGGAAGCCGAATCGCTGAACGCGGCGGTCGCGGCGGCGGTCGTCATGTGGGAGATCGCACGAACGTTTGAACAGTAAGGGAGTCGAAGCCGGTGTCTGAACTGAAATATTGGGTCTGGCTTTCCACGCGCTTCGGCGTGCGTCCGCGCACGAAGCTCGATCTGCTGGAGCATTTCGGCGGACCCCGGAATCTCTATTTCGCGGCAGAGGCGGATTACCGCGCGGCGATGCAGCTCCGTCCGGAAGAACTCCGGCAGCTATCGGAGAAGGACCTGGATGAAGCCGACTGCGTACTCGGCCTGTGCTGCGAAAAGAACATTCAGATCATCACCATCCGGGACGCGGCGTACCCACAGCGCCTGCAGCACCTGTACGACCCGCCCGCGGTGTTATATGTGCGCGGGCGTCTGCCCAATGTGGATGACTGTGCGGTGGTCGCCATCGTCGGCACGCGCAATGCTACGCCATACGGAGAGCGAATGGCGGCAAAGCTGGGTTATGAGACCGTCAAGTGCGGCGGTATCGTCGTCTCCGGCATGACGCGGGGCGTGGATGGTGCGGGAGCGGTCGGCGCACTGCGTGCGAACGGTACGTGTATTGGCGTTTCCGGAACGGCCATTGACGATCCCTTTGGCGGATATCTTGCGCAGGACATCGCGGCAAACGGCGCTGTCATCAGCGAGTTTGCGCCCGGTATGCAGGTGCCGAAGGTGGGCTTTCGGATGCGCAACCGCATCACCGCCGGACTTGCCGTGGCGACGGTGGTAGTCGAAGCGCCGGAGCAGAGCGGCGCGCTGCTGTTTGCGGACGAGGCCGTCTCGCAGGGCAGGGAAGTGTTCGCTGTGCCCGGCAACGCGGACGCGCACAATTCCGTCGGCACGAACGCGCTGCTCAAGGACGGCGCGCGCCCGGCCACCTGCGCATGGGATGTGCTGTGCGATTTTGCGCCGCTCTTTCCCGGCAAACTGCGCGAATACCATGGCGAGCCGCTTGCCACGCCGACGGAGCGGAAGCCGCAGCCGGCTGCGGCGGAACCGCGCGAGACGGGAGCGGATTTTGAGCGGTTATGCGTGCCAATCTCCCAAAAAGTGATTGACAAAGAAAAAGCTGTGGAATATATTGACTTGGAAGACCAGCTCAAGGACTTGAGCGAGGCGCAGCTTCAGATCATTGCGGCGATGGAAGCGCCGCACATGCATGTGGACGACATCATTGAACAGACGCAGCTCCCGGCCGCCAGAGTTCTGGCGGAACTGACGGTCTTGCAGATTCAGGGCTTTGTGCTTCAGGAGCCGGGCAAGCGCTTTTCGCTGAATGTGCGTCCGAAAACGGATTTTTGAGGAAAGAGGACTATTCCGAATGGCAAAAGCAAAGACGGATCTGGTGATCGTGGAATCTCCGGCGAAAGCCAGAACGATTGAAAAATATCTGGGGTCGAACTACAAGGTGGTAGCCTCGATGGGGCACCTGCGTGACCTGCCGAAAAGCACGCTGGGCGTCGATATTGAGGGCGGCTTTGCGCCGAAATACCTGCCCGTCAAGGGCCGGGAAGACGTGATCGACGATTTGAAGAAGAAATCGAAGGCCGCGAACACCGTCTATCTCGCAACCGACCCGGACCGCGAGGGCGAGGCCATCTCGTGGCATTTGAAGGAACTGCTGGATCTGGACGATGAAAAGGCCAAGCGCGTGACGTTCAACGAGATTACGAAGAAGGTCGTCACGGAGAGCATTCAGCACCCGCGCGAGATCGACCAGGATCTTGTGGACGCGCAGCAGGCGCGCCGCATTCTCGACCGCATCGTGGGCTACAAGCTCAGCCCGCTGCTGTGGAAGAAGATCAAGCCCGGCCTTTCGGCGGGGCGTGTACAGTCCGTGGCCACGCGTATTGTTGTGGATCGGGAAAACGAGATCCGCAATTTCCAGAGCGAGGAGTATTGGCTGCTCGACGCGCTGCTTGGCTGCGGCGAAGCGGGAGAGCAGTTCACCGCCCGCTTTTACGGCACGACGGAAAAAAAGATGGATGTGCCGAGCGAAGCCGAGGCCGACCGTATCATTGAGGCGGTGTCCGCGTCGCCGTTTCGGATTTACAACGTCAAGCGCGGGCAGAAGCAGCGCAGCCCGTCGCCCCCGTTCATCACCTCCACGCTGCAGCAGGAGGCGTCCCGCCGTCTGGGCATGACGCCCCGGCGCACGATGTCCATCGCGCAGCAGCTCTATGAGGGCGTGGACATTACCGGCCGCGGTACGATCGGTCTCATCACGTATATGCGTACCGACTCGCAGCGCCTGTCCGACGAAGCGCTGCAGGCGGCGAAATCGTTCATCATCTCGCACTACGGTGCGGAGTATTACCCCGGCAGCCCGCGCACGTTCAAGACCAAGGCCGGCGCGCAGGATGCGCACGAGGCCATCCGCCCGACGGACGTGACGCTCACGCCCGACGCGGTGCGCAAGGATCTGACGCAGGAGCAATACCGCCTGTACCGCCTGATCTGGGGACGCTTTACCGCCTGCCAGATGGCGAACGCGGTGTATGACAACGTTGTTGTGGACGCGGAGTCCGCCGGGTATCTCTTCCGCGCGAACTACTCGGAGCAGCGCTTTGCCGGCTACACCGCCGTGTACGAGGAGGCGAAGGACGAGGAGTCCAGCGAGATTCGCCGCCCGCTGCCGGCGCTGCAGCAGGGGGACGCGGTCGAGCTCGTGAAGGTCACGAAGGAGCAGCAGTTCACCCAGCCGCCCACGCGCTACACGGAGGCGACGCTGATCCGCGCCATGGAGGAAAAGGGCATTGGCCGCCCGTCTACCTACGCGCCGACGATCTCCACCATTACCAGCCGCGGCTATGTCGTCAAGGAGGGGCGCTATCTGCGCCCGACGAATCTGGGCGAGGTCGTCACGCAACTGATGGAGGACTATTTTCAGGACATCGTCGATTTGAAATTTACCGCGCACATGGAAAGCGATCTCGACCGGATCGAGACCGGCGCCATTCCGTGGAAGGACGTGCTCAGCTCGTTCTACGGCCAGTTCGACAGCGAACTGCAGGATGCGGAGACGAAGCTGGAGGGCAAGCACATCAAGGTGCCGGATGAGTTGTCCGACGAGGTGTGCGACGTCTGCGGCCGCCAGATGGTCGTGAAATCCGGCCGGTTCGGGCGCTTTTTGGCGTGTCCCGGATATCCGGAGTGCACGTTCACCAAGCCGCTGGTGGTGGAGATGCCCGGCAAATGTCCGAAGTGCGGCGGACGCATCCTTAAGCGCACGTCCCGCAAGGGGTACACGTTCTACGCCTGCGAGCGCGGGCAGGAATGCGGCTTCATGTCGTGGGAGGTGCCGACGAAGGACTTCTGTCCCGACTGCGGCAAAACGCTGTTCAAGCCGGCCGGAAAGGGCGCGAAGAAGGCATTCTGCATCAACCCGGAGTGCAAGAGCTTCGTGCCGGAGGAGAAGCGCGGCTACAAACGGAAAGCAAAGACGGACGCCGAGCCGAAGGCCGAAGCGCCCGCAGAGACGGCGGCGCCCGCCGAAGCGGCTCCGGTGAAAAAGCCTGCAGCCAAGAAGCCCGCCGCCAAAAAAACAGCCGCCACGAAAAAAACTGCGGCCAAACCGAAAGAAGAAACCTGACGCGATATCTGGAGGCGGCCTCTGGCCGCCTCAGTTTGCAATAGAGTCTTACGGCGTGCAAACTTTCTCAAAAAAGTGACGGTACTTTTTTGAGATTTCGAACGGAGGAATGCTATGACAACCGTAACCGTCATCGGGGCGGGACTCGCCGGATGCGAATGCGCGTGGCAGCTTGCGAAGCGCGGCATCCCGGTCCGCCTGATCGAGATGAAGCCGAAGAAATACACCCCGGCGCACGTGTCGCCGGATTTTGCGGAGTTGGTGTGCTCCAACTCCCTGCGCAGCGATGAGCTGACGAACGCGGTCGGCCTGCTCAAGGAGGAGCTGCGCCGGCTGGATTCGCTGATTCTGGAGAGTGCGGATCGCAACCGCGTAGCAGCCGGCGGCGCGCTCGCTGTGGATCGCGAGGGCTTTGCAAAATACATTACCGAAAAAATCCGCAGCCACCCGATGATTGAGGTCATTGAGGAAGAAGCCACGGAAATTCCGGACGGCGAGGTCGTCATCGCCACCGGCCCGCTGACCAGCGACGCCATGGCCGATACGATCCAGCGCCTGTGCCCGGAGTTCGATCTGCATTTTTACGATGCCGTCGCGCCGATCGTGACGCTCGAGAGCGTCGATATGGACAGCGCCTTTTTTGCCTCGCGCTATGACAAGGGGACGGCGGATTATGTAAACTGCCCGATGACGCAGGAGGAATATACCGCGTTCGTGCGCGAGCTGTGCGCGGCCAGGGAAGCGCCGGTGCACGGGTTTGACGACGGCGCGGTGTTCGAGGGCTGTATGCCCGTGGAGGTCATGGCGCGCCGCGGGGAGGATACGCTTCGCTACGGCCCGCTCAAGCCCGTCGGCCTGCGCGATCCGCGCACAGGGGCAGAGAATTACGCGGTCGTACAGCTCCGGCGTGACAATGCCGAGGGCACGCTCTATAACATCGTCGGCTTCCAGACGCACCTGACGTTCGGCGAGCAGAAGCGCGTGTTTTCCATGATCCCCGCGCTGCGCAACGCGGAGTTCGTGCGCTACGGTGTCATGCACCGCAATACGTATCTGAACTCCCCGCAGATGCTCGACCGGTACTATCGCCTCCGCAGCGAACCGCGCATCCATTTCGCCGGGCAGATGACCGGCGTGGAGGGGTACGTGGAGTCGTGCGCGTCCGGCATGCTCGTCGGCATCGAGACGGCGGCGCAGATGCTGGGGCTGGAGCCGGTGGATTTCCCGCAGGAGACGGCCATCGGCGCGCTCGGCCTGTACGTATCCGGCGGCAGCGTCGGCGACTTCCAGCCGATGAACATCAACTTTGGCATTATTACGCCGCTGGATCACCGCGTGCGCGGCAAGCGGAACAAAAACGCCGAGATTTCGGCGCGGTCTCTGCAGATTTTGGACGAGCTGAAACAGAAGGAGGTCTTTCGGGTATGAGGATCATTGTGGACGCCATGGGCGGCGACAACGCCCCGCAGGCGATCGTCAAAGGCGCGCTGCAGGCGCAGAAGGAGCTGGGCGCGGAGATTGTGCTGGTCGGCCGGAAGGAGGCCATCGAAGGCTGTCTGGAAGCGGAGAAGGCAACGGTAGCTCAAATTGTAGACGCGCGTGAGATCATCACGATGGACGACGACCCCAGCACCGCGACCCGCCGGAAGAAGGACTCCTCCATGGCCGTCGCGCTCAAAATGCTGCATGACGGCGAGGGCGACGCGGTCGTATCCGCCGGGAGCACCGGCGCGCTGCTGACCGGCGCGACGCTCACTGTCAAGCGCATCCGCGGCATCCGCCGCGCGGCGCTGGCGCCTGTTCTGCCGAACGGCGGCAGGGGCGTGATGCTCATCGACTGCGGCGCAAATGTGGAGTGCACGCCGGAGTATCTGCTCCAGTTTGCCTATATGGGCAGCTTCTATTCCAAGCGGATGCTCGGCTGCGACGAGCCGCGCGTCGGTCTGCTCAGCAACGGCACTGAGGAGCACAAGGGCGGCAAGCTCCAGCACGAGACGTTCGAGCTGCTCCGGGAGGCGGATACACAGGGACGCATCCGTTTCATCGGCAACGTGGAAGCGTCGCAGCTTCTGAGCGGCGATGTGGACGTCGTTGTGACGGACGGATTCACGGGAAACGTCCTGCTCAAGGGCATCGAGGGCACGACGAAGTTCATGCTCAAGCAGCTCAAGGGGCTGTTTTTCAAAAATCTCAAGAACAAGCTCGCGGCTTTGGCGATCAGAAGCGAGTTCAGCGGGCTGAAAAAGTCGCTCGACCCGAACGAGGTCGGCGGCACCGCCATGCTGGGCATCAGCCGCCCGGTCATCAAGGCGCACGGCTCGTCTGACGACCGCGCCGTGTTCAACGCCATCCGTCAGGCAATGCTGTTTGCCGATTCCGGCATCATCGACGAGATCACGAACAATATGGACTATATGCGCCTGACGCAGCCGGCGGCAGCGCCGGAGGCGTGACCATGGAGACGCTGGAAGCCCGGATCGGCTACACGTTCCACGACCGGCGGCTGCTGCAAAACGCGCTGATGCACAGCTCCTATGCCAACGAAAACCGTGCGCGCGGCTGCACGAGCAACGAGCGGCTGGAATTCCTGGGGGATTCCGTCCTCGGCATGGTGACGGCCATGCGGCTGTACCGCCTGTATCCGGACATGCCGGAGGGGAAACTGAGCCGCCTGCGCGCCGAGCTGGTGTGCGAGCAGAGCCTGCACGCCGTGGCGCTGGAGCTGGGGCTCGGAAGCTATATCCGGCTGGGGCATGGAGAAGCGCGCAACGGCGGGCGCGAGCGCCCGTCGATCCTGGCGGACGCTGTGGAGGCCATCATTGCCGCAATCTATCTGGACGGCGGCTTGGAGAGTGCGCAGCGATTCATTCTCGATCACATCCTGACCGGCCTTGCCGAAGGGCAGATGCACCACGTTGCGGACTATAAGACCGACCTGCAGGAGCGTGTGCAGCGCAAGCCGGGGCAGGCGCTGGAATATACGCTTTTGTCCGAAAGCGGACCGGATCACAACAAATCGTTTACGATGAACGTCTTGCTCAACGGCTCGGAGATCGGCCGGGGCACCGGCCGGACGAAAAAGGAGGCGGAGCAGTCTGCCGCGAAGTCCGCGCTGGAGCGCATGGGATCTTAAAGTATGATAAGGTACTGCCTTGATTTTGCGGGCAGTACCTTATTTTTGTGCACCGGGCAGCGAGATGGTGAAATCAATCGTTGCAAAATGACAAATTCGGCGGTATACTTTACTTTGTGTTTGTATGCAAATTTTTCTTGCGTAAGAGGGATGCAGTTGTATTTAAAGGCTTTGGAAATTCAGGGGTTCAAGTCGTTTCCGGATAAGACGCGGCTGACCTTTGAGCAGGATATTACCGCCATCGTCGGCCCGAACGGTTCCGGCAAGTCCAACATTGCGGACGCGATCTTGTGGGTCATGGGCGAGCAGCGCACCAAAACGCTGCGCGGCGGAAAAATGGAGGACGTCATTTTTGGCGGCACGGAAAAGCGCGGCGCGCTCGGCTTTGCGCAGGTTTCACTGATCCTTGACAACAGCGCCGGCATTTTTGACACCGAGAATACCGAGGTTATGATCACCCGCCGCTATTACCGCAGCGGCGAGAGTGAGTACTATATCAACCGCGAGGCGTGCCGCCTGCGCGATATCAATGAGCTGCTGATGGACACCGGCCTTGGCCGGGACGGGTATTCCATCATCGGGCAGGGACGGATCGCTGAGATCGTCGCCGGCAAGAGCAACGAGCGGCGCGAGATCTTTGAGGAAGCGGCGGGCATTTCCCGCTACCGCTACCGCAAGGAGGAGTCGGAGCGCAAGCTCGCGCGCACGGAGGAAAACCTTCTGCGCATCAACGACAAGGTGGATGAGCTGGAGCTGCAGGTCGGCCCGCTGCGCGAGCAGGCGGCCACGGCGCGCAAATATCTTGACCTGCGCAGTTCACTCAAGGACTTGGAGGTCTCCGTCTGGATGGAGACGCTCGACCGCCTGAAGGAGCAGGCCGAGACGGTGAACCGCGACTATCGGACGGCAAAGGACAATCTCGCCGGCGCGCAGCGCGAGCTGGAGCAGCTTTATGCGTCGGCGGAGAATCTTTCGCAGAAAATGCGGGAAAAAGATTTGGAGGCGGAGACGACGCGCGCCCGCCTTTCCGAGACGGAGACCGCCGCGGCGGAGTGCGAATCGGCCGCCGCCGTTCTGCGTGCGAACATGCGCAACAGCTCCGAAACGATCGAACGGATGCGCTTGGAGGTCTCCGAACAGGCCGATCGCGTCAATGCGCTGCAGGCGCAGATCGCGCAGCATCGCGAGCGTCTGGCTGCCATCGACGCCGAAAAGGCGGCGCTGCAGCAGCAGGCGGAGCAGGTGATCGCGCAGATCGAAGCGAACGCGGAGGACTCCGGCGCGGCTGAGCGCGCGTTTGCCGAGCTGCTTGCAAAGGAGAACGCAGTCAGCGCCGCGCTGGCGCAGTGCCGCACGACAATCACGATGCTGGCCGGCCAGTCGCAGGAACTGCTGGATCGGGAAAACGCCATCGTTGCCGCCGCAGCACAGGCGGGCGAGCGCCTGGCTGGACTGGAGGCGCAGCAGCAGGAGAAGCTGCAGGCGAAAGAACAGGCCGGGCAGCGCTGCGCCGATCTGCGCGCAGAGCAAAAGCGGCGCGCGGAGCAGACGGCTGCGTGCGAGCGGGCGCTGCGGCAGCAGCAGGAGCGCCTGTCCACGCTGACGGTCGATCTGCGCTCGACCGAGTCGCGCCTGAACATGCTCGCCGAAATGGAAAAGGAATACGAGGGCTTCTCCAAGGCCGTCAAGACCGTCATGCGCGAGGCCGAACGCGGCGCGCTGCGCGGCGTGCACGGCCCGGTGGCGAATCTGATCAAGACGGACGACCGCTATGCCCTCGCCATCGAAACGGCGCTCGGCGCCGCGATGCAGAATATCGTGGTGGACACGCAGCAGCACGGCGCCGTGGCCATCGAGCTGCTCAAGCGCCGGGACGCGGGCCGGGCCACCTTCCTGCCGCTGGACACCATCCGCGGCACGCGTCTGAACGGTGTCCCGGAGCGGGAGCCGGGCTATGTCGGCATCGCCGCCGATCTGGTCACGTGCGACCGGCAGTATGCCGAGATCGTCGGGAATCTTTTGGGCCGCACGATCGTGGCGCAGTCGCTGCAGGACGCAATTGCGATCTCCCGCCGGAACAGCAACCGCTTCCGCATAGTGACGCTCGACGGGCAGCTCGTCAACGCGGGCGGCTCGCTCACCGGCGGCAGCGCTGCGCGGGGCAGCGGCATCATCTCCCGTGCAAACGAGCTGAAACGCCTGCAGCGTACCAAAGAAACACTTTCCGAAGAAAAACGGCAGTGTGAGACGCGCTTTGCCGATGCACAGACGGCACTGGAAACGGCGCGCACCCTGCAGGAGAATACACAGACGCAGGTGGAGGCCGCGCAGGAAGCCCTGCACGCGGCGGAGAGCGAATGCGCCCAGTGTGCGCTGCTCATAGAGGCTGCGCACGACGCGATGGACGGGCAGAACGCGCAGCTTGCCGCCGCCCGCGCGGCGCAGGAGGCGAATCAGGCGCGCATTGTACAGGCGCGCGCTGACGCGGAGCGCACCGAGCGCGAGCTGGACGCTGTGCGTCAGGCGCGGAGCGACAGCTCCGATGGGCGAGAACGGTTTGACCAGCGCCGGCAGGAGCTGGCCGAGCAGCTTGCCGGGCTGCGTGCGCAGGAGGCGTCGCTGGACGCCGAGCGCGAGACAATCGGGCGCACGGCGCAGCAGATCGAAGCGCTGTTTCAGGAGCTGGCCGGCAGCCGGGAGGAGCGTCTGGCGCAGATCACGCAGGAGGAGCGCGGCACGGCTGCGCTGCACACACAGCTTCAGGAGAAGGAAGCGCGTCTGGCTGAGCTGCAATCGCGCATCGAGACCATGAAGGCCGACCTTGCTGCGTGCAGCGCCAAGCGTCTGGAGCTGGAGGGCATGCGCACGAAGGCTGACCGGCAGGCGCAGGAGCGCAACCGCGACCTGCTGGACATGCAGGGGCTCGTCTCCCGCTTCGAGCAGAAGAAGCTGGCCGCCGATCTGGAGGAAAAGCAGCTGCTCGACAAGCTGTGGGACAGCTATGAGCTCAGCCACAGCGCAGCGCAGGCGCTGCGCCGGCCAATCGAGAGCATGGCCAAGGCGAACAAGCGCATCTCCGAGCTGCGCCGCAGCATCAACGCCCTTGGCACGCCGAACCTCGGCGCGATCGACGAGTTTGAGCGCGTGAACACACGCTATGAATTCCTCACCGGGCAGCGCGACGACGTGCTCAAGGCCAAGCGCGAGCTGACCGGTATCATCACGGACATTACCGCGGAAATGGAAGAGATCTTCGTCCGCGAGTTCCACGCTATCGACGAGGCGTTCCGCCGGACGTTTCTGGAGCTGTTCGGCGGCGGCAAGGCGGCGCTCGTGCTCGAAGACCCGGAGCATGTGCTCGACTGCGGCATTGAGATCAAGGTGCAGCCGCCAGGCAAGGCGCTGTCCACCATCAGTCTCATGTCCGGCGGCGAGATGGCGTTCGTGGCCATTGCGCTCTACTTCGCCATTTTGAAGGTGCGCCCCACGCCGTTTTGCGTCATGGACGAGATCGAGGCTGCGCTCGATGAAGCAAACGTTACGCGCTTTGCCGAGTACATGCGCACGATGTCCAAGAACACGCAGTTTCTGGTCATCACGCACCGGCGCGGCACAATGGAGGAGGCCGACCATCTGTTTGGCGTCACCATGCAGGAAAAGGGCGTTTCCCGCGTGATCGAGCTTTCGCTCGACGAGGCGGCTAAAACCATAGAATAACGGAGAGAATATACATGGGATTTTTTGATAAGATCAAACAGGGGCTGACCAAGACCAAGAAAAATCTGGACGCGCAGCTCACCGGCATCTTCGCTTCCTACACCCCCGGCGACGAGGAGTTCTTTGAAGAGCTGGAGGAGAGCCTGATTCTGGCTGACACCGGTGTGGAGACGACCGAGCGTGCCATCCATGAACTGCGCCGCGCCATCGAACTGAAGAAGCTGCGCACCGGCACGGAGGTCAAGCAGGAGTTCGTGCGCATCCTCACAAAAATTCTGAAGGTGCAGGACACGATGCTGCTGCTCACAACGCAGCCGTCCGTGGTGCTGGTCGTCGGCGTTAACGGCGTCGGCAAGACGACGACCATCGGCAAGCTTGCCGCGCAGCTCAAGCGCGAGGGCAGCAAGGTGCTGCTCTCGGCTGGCGACACGTTCCGCGCCGCTGCGGCCGATCAGCTCACCGTCTGGGCACAGCGCGCGGGCGTGGACATCGTCAAGCACGAGGAGGGCTCCGATCCCGCCGCCGTGGTGTTCGACTCCATTCAGGCGGCGAAGGCGCGCCATTCCGACGTCATCATCGTGGACACCGCAGGGCGCCTGCACAACAAGGCGAATCTCATGAATGAGCTGAACAAGATCACCCGCGTCATCCGCCGCGAGCTGCCGGATGCGGACATCGAGACGCTCATGGTGCTCGACGCAACGACCGGGCAGAACGGTCTCATTCAGGCCAAGCAGTTTCTGGACACTGCCGACCTCACCGGCATCGTCCTCACGAAGCTCGACGGCACGGCCAAGGGCGGCATCGTCTTCGCCATTGCGAGCGAGCTGCAGCTGCCGGTGAAATACGTCGGTGTCGGCGAGCAGATCGACGACCTGCTGGAGTTCAAGCCTGCGGAATTTGTGGAGGCGCTGCTGTCATGATCCTTGCAAGCAACAACGCGCATAAGCTGACGGAGTTTCAGGCCATTTTCGCGGACATGGGCATTGAGATCATCTCCCAGCGCGCGGCCGGGTGCGATTTTGAGATCGATGAGACCGGAGAGACCTTTGAGGAGAACGCCTATCTCAAGGCCATCGCCGTAACGTGCGCGACGGGTCAGCCCGCCATTGCGGACGATTCCGGCCTGATGGTGGACGCACTCGGCGGGGAGCCGGGCGTCTATTCCGCGCGCTACACCGGCAATCACGACGATTCGGACGAGGACCGGTACCGCTATTTGCTGAAAAAACTGGGCGATTCGGAACAAAGAACCGCGCGTTTCGTCTCCTGTATATGCCTAACGTTCCCCAATGGCGACATTCTGCGCGCCAGAGGCACCTGCGAGGGTTCGATCCTGAATGGCCCACGCGGTGAGAACGGCTTCGGCTACGACCCGATCTTCCTGCCGGACGGCTTCGACCGCTCAATGGCCGAGCTTTCGCCGGAGGAGAAAAACCGCATTTCCCACCGGGGGAATGCGCTGAAAATTCTGAAAGAAGAATTGAGGAGCTACTATGCTGACAAGTAAACAGCGCGCCCAGCTTCGCGGTCTGGCCTCCACGGAGGATACGATCGTTCACATCGGCAAGGGCGGCATCACGGAAAACATCATCATCCAGATGAACGACGCGCTCAAGGCGCGCGAGCTGGTGAAGGGGCGCGTGCTGGAAAGCTCGCTGCTGACGGCGCAGGAGGCCTGCGACCGGCTGGCGGCCACCTGCCGCGCGGAGCCGGTGCAGGTGATCGGCTCGAAGTTCGTGCTGTATAAGCGCAACGAGCAGAAGCCGAAGATCGAGTTGGTAAAAAAGAAAAAATGAAGATTGCGATTTATGGCGGCAGCTTCAACCCGCCGCATCTTGGCCACGCGGCGGCCATCCGCGCCGTGCAAAGCGCTGCAGAGCCGGATGTTCTGCTGGTCATTCCGGCGGCCATCCCGCCGCACAAGAAGCTCTCGGAAAACAGCCCGGAGGCCGTCGAGCGACTGACGATGGCAGCGCTTGCGTTCGGTAAAATGCCGGGCGTGGAGGTCTCCGATCTGGAGCTGAACCGGGAAGGGAAGAGCTACACGGCGGACACGGTGCGCGAGCTTTTGGCGTGCAATCCGGACGCGGAGCTGAGCTTTGCGGTCGGCACCGACATGCTGTGTTCCTTTGAGGAGTGGCACGATTTCCGCTACATTTTGGAGCACGTGTCGCTGCTGGCGCTGGCGCGCTATCCGGACGATCTGGCGCAGATCGAAGCGTGCGCCGCGCGTCTGCGCGCGCAGTACGGCGCGCGCATCACGGTGGTGGATACGCCGCCGTTGCCCATGTCGTCCACGGAGATCCGCAGCCTTCTGCGGCGGCGTGGGGGCGTGGAATTCCTGCATCCGGCGGTGTATGAACACATCATCCGGCTGCGGCTCTATGGGGCGAAGCCGGCGTTCGACTGGCTGCGCGAGCAGGCCTACGCCATGCTCAAGCCCAGGCGCATCTCCCATGTGTGGGGGTGCGAGCACGAAGCCCGGAAACTGGCAGAACGCTGGGGCTGTGACCCGGACGCTGCTGCAGAAGCCGGAATTTTGCACGATATTACAAAAAAATTCGAGCTATCTGACCAATTGCTATTGTCAGAAAAATATGGTATCATAAACGATACTGTTGAAACTTCAAACACAAAGCTGCTGCACGCAAAAACCGGTGCGGCAGTTGCAAGGGACCTGTTCGGCGTGCCGGACGAGATCTACAGTGCCATCCGCTGGCATACGACCGGCCGGCCGGACATGACGCTGCTGGAGAAGGTCCTGTATATGGCGGACTATATAGAACCCACGAGAGAGTTTGAAGGCGTGGACCGGCTGCGCGCGCTCGCGTATCAGGACTTGGATCAGGCGATGATTCTGGGGCTGGAAATGAGTCTGGACGAGCTGACTGCCGGGGGCATCACACCGCATCCGCATACGATGGACGCTCTTAAATGGTACAAGCAACAGGGAGATAAACTATGAGGCGCAAGAAATACGAGGACGAGTACGACCAGCAGTACGCCGACTATGTCGGAGACTTTGACGATTACGATTCCGCCTTCTCCGAGGAGGCTGCGGCGGCGACGCACGCGCAGCAGATTCAGCAGAGAAACCAGAAAAAGAAAAAACGCAGAAAAAGAAATTTTGCGATTTTGATCGTGCTGCTGCTGGCGCTGATGGTGGGCGAATTCACGATTTTGATGAAGAAGTGGGTCAGCCCGCCGGATCTCAACAGCGCTTTGAGCGACGGCAATCTGGAAGATGACATCGTGCCGAACAATGCGGAAGGGCGCAAGCCCGGCTGCTACACGTTCCTCATCGCCGGTAAGGACAAGGCCGCCGGCCTGACGGATACGGTTCTGGTCGGTATGCTGGACACGGAAAACGGCACGCTGCGCTTTGTCAGCATCCCGCGCGATACGGCAGTCAACATCAGTTGGGCGCCGAAAAAGATCAATCAGTATTACCCCGCAGCGGAAAACCGGGGCGAGGACGGCGTGGAAGCCCTGATCACCGGCGTGGAAAAGATCGTCGGCTACCGGGTAGACAGCTATGCGATCTTTGACGTGGATGTGTTCGTGGAGCTGGTGGATACGATGGGCGGCGTTGAATTCGACGTGCCGATCGACATGGACTACGAAGATCCCGGACAGGATTTGTACATCCACGTGAAAAAAGGCTTCCAAAAGCTCAATGGGTATGATACCATGTGCGTGTTCCGCTACCGCAAGTCGTATGCGGACGGGGATATCGGCCGCCTCAACGTGCAGCACGACCTGCTCAAGGCGATGACGAAGCAGCTTCTGACGCTCGGCAATATCCCGAACATCAAAAAACTGGTGGACATTTATGAGAAAAACGTCATTACGGACCTTTCCGCCGGCAACGTGATGTTCTACGTACAGGAATTTTTGAAGCTGAAAGATGAGAATATAACATTTGAGACCATTCCGGCAAACTACAACGGCTCGAAAAACGGCATGTCCTATGTGTTCATCCATCTGGATGAGTGGCTGACCTATGTGAACACATATCTCAACCCATACACATCGGAGGTCACGGCGGACAATGTGGATATTATCTACCAGGACGCCAACGGCAACGTCGTTTCGACCACCGGAACGATTGCCGGAAACAATCGCTGGTAACAGATAAAGGATGGATGCATTATGATGCCTGCTAAAGAAATGGCGGTCAAGATCGTCAAGGCACTCGACAGCAAAAAAGGTTTGGATATCCGACTATTGCGCACGGCAGATGTCACTGTGTTGGCAGAGTATTTTGTCATCTGCACTGCAAGCTCCCCCACCCACGTCAAAACGCTGACGGAGGAAGTGGACCGGGTCATGTCGGAGAGCGGCGAGCCGCCGCTGCGCCGCGAGGGTTACCGCAGCGGAAGCTGGGTACTGCTCGATTTCGGCTGCGTGATCGTGCATGTCTTCATGGACGAGACGCGCAAGTTCTATGATCTGGAGCGACTATGGAGCGACGCGGAAACCGTGGATTTGTCCACGATCCTGTAACGACGTCCGAATCAAACAAACAGGGCGGACGTGCAGTCCGCCCTTAGAATTTAAAGAGAGTGTGAAACTATGAAATACGATTTTCAGGCAATCGAGAAAAAATGGCAGGCAAAATGGGAGGAGACCAAGCCCTTTGCTGCGATCACCGGCGATCCCAGACCCAAGTTTTACGGCCTGATCGAGTTCCCGTATCCCTCCGGACAGGGGCTGCACGTCGGCCACCCGCGTCCGTTCACCGCGATGGATATCATCTGCCGCAAGCGCAGAATGGAAGGCTATAACGTGCTGTTCCCGATCGGCTTCGACGCGTTTGGCCTGCCGACTGAGAACTACGCGATCAAGAACCACATCCATCCCGCCATCGTCACCAAGCAGAACATCCAGACGTTTACCAAGCAGCTCAAAATGCTGGGCTACAGCTTCGATTGGGACCGCTGCGTGGATACGACCGACCCCAGCTACTACAAGTGGACGCAGTGGATTTTCCTGAAGCTGTTTGAAAACGACATGGCGTACAAGACGACCATGCCGGTCAACTGGTGCACCTCCTGCAAGTGCGTTCTGGCGAACGAGGAGGTTGTCGAGGGCGTGTGTGAGCGCTGCGGCAGCCCTGTTGTTCAGAAGGAGAAGAGCCAGTGGATGCTGCGCATCACCCGCTATGCCCAGCGCCTGATCGACGATCTGGACGATTTGGATTACATCAACCGGGTGAAGATCCAGCAGAAGAACTGGATCGGCCGTTCCGAAGGCCTGGAGGTGGACTTCAAGATCACCACCGGCGATACGATGACGGTCTACACCACGCGCGCCGACACGCTCTTCGGCGTGACATATATGGTCATGTCCCCGGAGCATCCGCTGCTGGAAAAGTGGAAGGATCAGATTCAGAACTGGGACGAGGTCGCTGCCTATCAGGAGGAGGCCGCGCGCAAGTCCGATTTCGAGCGCAGCGAGCTGAACAAGGACAAGACCGGCGTGCGACTGCAGGGCATCCGCGCCGTGAACCCGGCAAACAACGGCAGCATCCCGATCTTCGTTTCCGACTACGTCCTCATGGGCTACGGCACCGGTGCCGTCATGGGCGTGCCGGGTCACGACCAGCGTGACTGGGACTTCGCGGAGAAGTTCGGCCTGCCGATCATTGAGGTCGTCAAAGGCGGTGATATGACCAAGGAAGCCTATGCGACCAAGGAAGACGGCGTCATGGTCAACTCCGGCTTCATGGACGGCATGACCGTCAAGGAAGCCATTCCCGCCATGCGCGCCTACGCTGTTGAGCACGGCTTTGGCCGCCCGAAGGTCAACTACAAGCTGCGCGACTGGGTCTTCTCCCGCCAGCGCTATTGGGGCGAGCCGATCCCGCTCGTCAACTGCGCCAAGTGCGGCTGGGTGCCGATCCCGGAGAGCGAGCTGCCGCTGGTGCTCCCGCAGGTGGACAGCTACGAGCTGACGGACGACGGCGAATCCCCGCTGTCCAAGATGACCGACTGGGTCAACACGACCTGCCCGAAGTGCGGCGGACCCGCCGTGCGCGAGACCGACACCATGCCGAACTGGGCCGGCTCCTGCTGGTATTTCCTGCGGTACATGGATCCGCACAACGACAAGGAGATCGCCTCCAAGGAAGCGCTGGAGTACTGGAGTCCGGTCGACTGGTACAACGGCGGCATGGAGCACACCACGCTGCACCTGCTGTACAGCCGGTTCTGGCACAAGTTCCTGTACGACATCGGCGTCGTGCCGACGAAGGAGCCGTACCAGAAGCGCACCAGCCACGGCATGATCCTCGGCGAGGGCGGCGAAAAGATGTCCAAATCCCGCGGCAACGTCGTCAACCCGAACGACATCGTAGAGCAGTACGGCGCGGACACCATGCGTCTGCACATCATGTTCATCGGCGACTTTGAAAAGGCTGTTTCCTGGTCGAACGAGGCCGTCAAGGGCTCAAAGCGCTTCCTCGACCGCTGCTGGAACCTGGCGGAGTCGTGCTCGGACGATCCGTCGATCTCGGCGAAGAACGAAGCGATCATCCACAAGACGATCAAGAAGGTCACACAGGATATCGACGAGCTGAAGATGAACACCGCGATCGCGGCGATGATGACGATGGTCAACGAGTTCTCTGCCAACGGCTGTACAAAGGGCGATATCGAACAGCTCCTGCTGCTGCTCAGCCCGTTTGCGCCGCACATCGTCGAGGAGCTGTGGGAGCAGAAGGGCTTTGCTGAGAAGTACGGCAAGATGGCCTGCCAGATGCCATGGCCGGAATATGACGAGAGCAAGACTGTCGCCACCACGGCGGAAATGGCCGTTCAGGTGCAGGGCAAGCTCAAGGGCACCGTCACCATCCCCGTGGACAGCGACGAGCAGACGGTCGTCGACGCGGCGCTGCAGCTTGAGAAGGTGCAGCGTATGATGGACGGCATGCAGATCGTGAAGGTTATCCACGTGAAGAACAAGCTGGTCAATCTGATTTTGAAGCCGCAGGCGTAATCTGCATCTTGACATTACAGGCAAATCACATTATAATATCTCCGTTAAAGCCATGCATTATGGCCCTTGAAGCGCCGAAAGGCGTATTTGGAGGGAGGGAATAAAATGTCTGAAATCTACGTCAAAGAGAATGAGTCTCTGGACAATGCGCTCAAGAGATTCAAGCGTAGCTGCGCCAAGGCCGGCGTCCTGTCCGATCTGCGGAAGAAGGAGTACTATCAGAGCCCCAGCGTCAAGCGCCGCAAGAAATCGGAAGCCGCGCGCAAGAACAAGAATAAGCGCTACTACTAATTTCTAAACCAAAACCGGAGTGCCGAACGGCACTCCGGTTTTTCCTTTTTGTCTGGCGCCCCACTCCTGCCGCATGACCAGGCCGCTCAGGGTCGTGAAGCTATACTTCGTGGTGCCGACCGTCTTGCTGCTGCGCACGCCCGCAATATCGTAGTCGTAGCTCGTCTTGAGCGCCAGACCCTTCTTAGCGGACGCAAGCTGCGTGCCGTTCGTCCAGTCCAGCGTGAATTCACTTCCGTTGTACCACGACAGCGGCGTCCCCGCCTTGACGTTCCCGGACGAATCCTTGGGATATTTGATC
>SFFE01000033.1 GCA_004556965.1 Clostridiales bacterium
CTTCCACCTCTGTCTCAATTTTACCACATTCCATGGCTCGATTAAATCAGCGTTTACTTGAGGGGAAGGTGGCACGCGAAGCGTGACGGATGAGGTGTTGCTCCGTCTCGCAGTACATTGCCCTCATCAGTCGGCTACGCCGACAGCTTCCACCAGAGGGGGAAGCCTTGGGCTGGCGCGTATCGCACCCCCGCATCTCCGACGAGACCCAACGAAGTGGTCTCGGAGGATAAGGAAGAATGAAGAAGCGGATACGGAATTTTCGCGTTTACGCGGAAATGGAGTGCAGCGCGTTCATTCTGACGCCGCAAGCGGTTCGCGCGCGACGGCTGTTGTCCGGCCTTTTGGCTCGGCGCCTCACACGCATCCCGCGTCCCCCAGACGCAAGCTTGACTTGCGGCTGGATAAGGAAGAACGGGGAAGCGGATACGGAGCTTCCGCCGCTACGCGGCGAAAGCGCAGTGGAGCGCGCCCGTTCTGACGTAGGATACCACATTTTCAGATGGAATTGTTCAACAAAAAGAAAATTATTCTTAAAAAGTGTTCAAAATCCCGGATTTTCAGCAAAATTGAGAAAAAAACGCCGGACAAGTTTACATAACAACATAAACCAGGGCAAGATTGATGCTGCCGGTCGAGACTGCAAAACTTTATCTTGACAACGACCGCGCTTCATGTTACCCTAACTGTACCAATACAGTTAATACAGTTAACACACTCAGCAGAAAGCGAAGGTGATGGTTTTCATGATCTCGATCAACTACCGCGATCCGCGGCCGATCTACGAGCAGGTGCGCGACGCGCTGCGGAAGCTTATCGTTTCCGGCTCGCTGCCGTCGGATCAGAAGCTGCCCTCGGTGCGGGAGCTGGCGTCGTCGCTGGCGATCAACCCGAACACCATCCAGCGCGCCTACCGCGAGCTGGAGCAGGAGGGCTATATCTGCACGGTGCCGGGCAAGGGCAGCTTTGCCTGTGCGCGCACGGACGTGGACGAAGAGCGCAAGAGCGCGCTGCTGCACCAGTTCGACGAGACGGTGGGCGAGCTGCTGTATCTCGGCGTCAGCCCCGCTGTGCTGTGCGCACGCATCCGGAAAGGAGAAGAACCGCATGATTGAAGTAAAGAACGTGACGAAAACCTTTGACGGGTTCCGCGCGCTGGACGATTTGACGCTCACCGTACCGCAGGGCGCGGTGTACGGGCTGGTCGGGCCGAACGGCGCGGGCAAATCCACGATCATCCGCCACCTGACGGGCATCTACCGGCAGGACGCCGGTACGATCTCGATTGACGGTGCGCCGGTGTTTGAAAATCCGGCCGTGAAGGCGCGCGTCGCGTACATTCCGGACGACGTGTTTTATTTCGCGCAGGCGACGATCGCGGACATGATGCGCTACTACCGCGGCATCTACCCGCGGTTCGACGCCGAACGGTACGAAAAGCTCGGCGCGGTGTTCGCGCTCGACCCGAAGCGGCCGATCCGCCGCCTGTCGAAGGGCATGCAGAAGCAGGCCGCCTTCTGGCTGGCGATGTGCATGCGGCCGGACGTGCTGATCCTCGACGAGCCAGTGGACGGGCTGGATCCCGTCATGCGCCGGCAGGTGTGGAGTCTTGTCATGGCAGACGTGGCGGAAAACGGCACGACAGTGCTCGTCTCGTCGCACAACCTGCGCGAGCTGGAGGACGTGTGCGACCACGTGGGCATCATGAACGGCGGAAAGCTCCTGCTGGAGCGCACGCTCAGCGACCTGCAGGACAACATATCCAAGGTGCTCATCGCCCTGCCGGACGGCGCGCCGCTGCCGGACGGGCTGGACATCGTGCACCAGAGCACCACCGGCCGTCTGTATACGCTGATCCTGCGCGGTAACGCAACGGAGCTGACGAACATCCTCTCCACGGCGCAGCCGCTGTTCATGGACGTGGTGCCGCTGACACTGGAGGAGATCTTTATTTACGAGCTGGGAGGTGCCGACTATGCAGTCAAAGACATCATTCTTTAACCGGGCGGTTTTCCGCAAGTGCCTGACGCGCTTCTGGCCGCTGTGGCTGGGCTATGCCTTTGTGCTGTTTCTGGTGCTGCCGCTGCCGCTGCTGCACCGGCTCAGCATCAGCGTCTACAGCTATTCCGGCTCGCCGGTGCAGAACTATGTGCTGGAACAGGCGCCGGTCGCGCTCCCGCTGCTGAGCTGCATCTTCGGCGTGCTCGTCGCCGCCGCGATGTTCGACTTTCTGTTCACTGCGCGCGGCACGGGGCTGATGGCGTCGCTCCCGGTGCGGCGCGAGGGCGTGTTCCTCTCGTGCTACGCGGCGGGCGCGGTGCTGCTGCTCTCGTCCGACGTGCTCACCGCCCTGCTTGCGCTCGGCGTCGAGGCCATCGGCGGCTCGGTGCACGTGCAGAGCCTGCTGATCTGGCTGGCGCTGCTCGCCATGGAGAACCTGCTGTTTTACAGCATCGCCGTGTTCTGCGCCATGCTCACCGGCCACATCCTCGTGCTGCCGTGCCTGTATCTGCTGTTCAACGTCGGCGCTGCGCTGCTGCAGGCGCTCGTGCAGGCGATGCTCAGCCTGTTCGTGTTCGGTGCGGACATGGTCGTGGCCGACGGCTGGGGGCTGGAGGTGCTCTCCCCGATCATCACGCTGATAAACGATACCGGCGTCGTCTACCGGGAGACGCAGCTCGCGCTCGGCGGCGCCTATCAGGTCGCCATCGGGTTTGACGGCTGGTGGGTCGTCGGCGGCTGGTGTATCGTGGGGCTGCTGCTGGCGGTGTGCGCGCTGCTGCTGTTCCGCCGCCGCCGCATGGAGAGCGCAGGCGACACGGTGTCGATCCCCGTGCTGCGCCCGGTGCTGAAATACATCGTTACGCTCTTCTTTGCACTTGGCTTCCCGCTCGGCATGTACAGCATCCTCTTCGCCGGGAGCAGAGGGGGCGCAAGCCTGCCGGTGTACCTCGTGTTCACCATTCTGGGCGTCGCCGTCGGCTACTACCTGTCGGAGATGATTATCCACAAATCCCTGCGTGTGTTCCGTGGCCGGTGGAAGGGTGTGGTCGTCACGGCGGTGCTGTGCTGCGCGCTTGTGTGCGCGGTGGACTTCGACCTCTTCGGCTATGAGCGCCGCGTGCCGGACGCGGATTCCGTCGCGTCGGTCAACATCGACAGCTATGAGGTCACAGCCGCGTTCCGCGAGACGGACAACGTCCAGAGCGTGTGCGCGCTGCACCAGAGCATTGTGGACAACAAGTCGCTGCACGAATCGGCGATCAGCACCCGGCAGCTCACCGTCACCTATGCGCTGAAAAACGGCAAGTCTCTTGTTCGCAGGTATTTCATTGCCGACGACGACTCGCAGTATACGGCGGACTCCGACCTCAAGCGGCTGGAGGATCTGCTGAACACCGACGAGGCGCAGCTCTGCAACGAGAACCGGTACCCGATCATCCCCGTCACGCGCGACAACATCAGCTTTGCCTGCGTGCGGTATTACGACGCGGCGGGCGCTTACGTTGAGCAGACGCTGACCGCGGCGGAGGCGCTCGCGTTCTATGAGACAGCCATCGCACCCGACTGCGCGGACGGCACGCTCTGCCGCCGCTGGCTGATTCTCGATGAGACGTACGCGGCCACGGTCTACGATGTGGAGATCAACATCGACCTGAATGCGCGCGTCTCCACCGACAATTACAGCTACGAATCCCTGTACTTCCGTCCGCAGACGGACTCTGTGCGCACCGTCGCGTGGCTGCAGGAGCACGGCGTCAACCTGACGCACGTCACGGCCAATACCGTCGACTTCAAGCCCGCCGCGGCGCAAGAGCTTACCTCCATCGGCTAGACGGGGCCGTACCCCTGATCCGCACCAGCGGCGCTTCCATGTGAAGCGCCGCTGTTTTTTCGTGCGCACCCTTAGCCTTCCCCTCGAGGGGGAAACCCAGGGTGGACGCGCCCCGCATCTCCTCCGAGACGTAAGCGAAGCGGTCTCGGAGGAGAAGGAAGAATGACAGAGCTGGTCGATCCCGCGCCGCTTGCGGCACGGGATGACCTTGCGCTCGCGGCGAAGCCCAGCTTGCGGGTTCGCCGCGATAAGGAAGAACGGAGGAGTGAATATGGAACTTTCCGGCTTGCCCGGGAAGCGGAATGGAACGAGTCCGTTCTGACGTGGTGCAGAATTTGCACTACAAATCGACAAAATGGCTCTTGCTTTATCGTGCTAATGTGGTAATATAACAGCGTGATAGAACCCAAAACTTTTTTGAGGAGCAGCATTATGAAAAAGACAACTCGCATTCTTGCACTGGTGCTTGCACTGGTGATGTGCCTCGCGCTGTGCGCGTGCGGCGAAAAGAAAACGAATGGAACCGACGACGCGGCGGAAACCAGCGATCTCGCTTACGTTCAGGACAAGGGCACCCTCGTGGTCGGCATTACCGATTTTGCCCCGATGGATTATAAGGACGAGAACGGCGACTGGATCGGCTTTGACGCGGAGCTTGCAACGAAGTTTGCAGAGTCGATCGGCGTTGAGATTCAGTTCACGGAGATTGTATGGGACAACAAGATCATGGAGATCGACGGCAAGAGCATTGACTGTGCGTGGAACGGCATGACGCTCACCGACGAAGTGCGCAATTCTCTGGAATGCTCCACACCCTACTGCACAAACGCGCAGGTCGTCGTTGTGAGCAAGGACGTGGCGGATCAATACCAGACCAAAGAGAGTCTGGAGGGACTGAAGCTCGCAGTCGAATCCGGCTCCGCCGGTGAAGAGGCCGTTCTGGCGCTGGGCAACGATTATACCGCCGTTGAGACGCAGGCCGACGCGCTGATGGAAGTGGCTGCTGGCACCTCTGATGCCTGCATCATCGACTTGCTGATGGCCGGCGCCATGATCGGAGAAGGCACGAGCTATCCCGACCTCGTCTATACCGTGAGCCTCACCGAGGAGGAATATGGTGTTGGCTTCCGCAAGGGCAGCGATCTGGCTGCGAAATTCAACGAGTTCTTCGCCGCTGCGGTCGCGGACGGCAGCGCGCTGGAGCTTGCCACGAAATATGGCGTGCAGGAGGCTCTGATTCAGGACTGACGCCAAAGTCAAACGAGATACTGCGCTGAAAGGCGGAGGGCGGAAGCCCTCTGCCTTTGGCCGGTTTAGACACTCCGTCAGACAGAGGATTACATATGTTTCAAACCGTTATCAACGCCCTGAATCAGGGCTTTTTCAAATCTCTTGAGATTTTCGTTTTGACGCTCATCGGCGCGATTCCGCTGGGGCTGATCATCTCATTTGGCAGCCGCAGCGTTTTCAAACCGCTGAAGTATCTGGTCAAAACCATTGTGTGGGTCGTGCGCGGCACACCGCTGATGCTGCAGCTTCTCATCATTTATTACGGCCCTGGGATGCTGCTCAAAAATAACTGGTGGGGCAGCGGCGACGAAGGACGCTTTGTTGCCGCGATTATCGCATTCATCATCAATTATGCCTGCTACTTCTCCGAGATCTTCCGCGGCGGCATTGAGGCCATCCCGCGGGGTCAGTACGAGGCTGGGCAGGTGCTCGGCATGACCAAATCGCAGATTTTCTTCAAGGTGACGCTGCTGCAAGTCATCAAGCGCATCGTGCCGCCGATGGGCAATGAGATCATCACCCTTGTCAAGGATACGTCGCTGGCGCGCATCATCTCGGTGTACGAGTTGATCTGGGCCGGCCAGCGTTTCATCAAAGGCTCCGGTCTCATCTGGCCGCTGTTTTTCACAGGCGTGTACTATCTGGTGTTCAATGGCCTGCTGACGCTGCTGCTCGGCTGGGTAGAAAAGAAGCTGGACTATTTCAGAGTTTGACGGAGGCGGGCTATGGCTGTATTGGAAGTTCAAAATATCCGAAAATCCTTCGGAGAGCTGGAGGTGCTCCAGGGCATCGATTTCTCGTTGGAAAAGGGCGAAACGCTTGCCATCATCGGTTCTTCCGGCAGCGGCAAGACCACGCTGCTGCGCTGTCTCAATTTTCTTGAAACGCTGGATGCGGGGCGTATCATCGTCAATGGCGAGCAGCTGCTGGACGCCGGGGACGCGCGCAAGCTTTCCGATGCGGAGATTCGCCGCGACCGGCTGCATTTCGGACTGGTGTTCCAGTCGTTCAATCTGTTCCCGCAGTACACCGCGCTGCAGAACGTCATGCTTGCGCCGACGCTGCAACTCAAGGAACAGAAGGACGCGCCCACTGACCGCAAGGCTGCGCTTGCGCAGATCGAGACGCGGGCAAAGGCGCTGCTGGAACAGGTCGGGCTGGATGAAAAGCTCCATTACTACCCGCACCAGCTCTCCGGCGGCCAGCAGCAGCGCGTGGCCATCGCCCGCGCATTGATCCTGGAACCGGACATCCTGTGTTTTGACGAGCCGACCTCCGCGCTCGACCCGGAGCTGACCGGCGAGGTACTCAAGGTCATCCGCGCACTGGCCGAGGAGCACATGACGATGGTCATCGTTACGCATGAGATGGCGTTTGCCCGCAGCGTGGCGGATCAGGTTATCTTCATGGATGGCGGCGTCATCGTCGAGCAGGGCACGCCGGAGGAAGTCTTCGGCAGCACGCAGCAGGAGCGCACGAAGCAGTTCCTCGCGCGGTACAACGAAAAAGCATAATCAAACGGGCGGCCGGACAGCCGCCCGTTTTTGTGTGGCGCGTACGGTTGACGGAGCCGTACAGGAGTGGTATAATAAAAACAATTCCGGCGGCGGACGCCCGGGAACACAGAACGTCAAAAATGAGGTGAAACAATGGACAGCTGTGATAATTGCAGGCGAAACGGAACATCGGCTCGAACCGGCGCACAAACGTGCGGCTCATTGCGGCTGCCCGTTTGCTGACGCCGTGTCGGCTCATGCTCCTGATGACACCTGCGCAGACCGTCTGCGGAGGTGTTTTTCGTTTGTGAAGACATCACAAAAACGAAACGGAGGATGATTTTATGCTGAGACAGACAAAACAGACGAAGGCGCCGGACTATGTCCGTGAAATTCTGGGACTCATCCGCGGCAATCTGCCGCCCAGGGCTGTGCGCCAGCGGCTGCTGGATTACCATGCGAACGACATCGCCGGCGCGCTTGGCGGGATGGATGCGGTCGACCGCAGGCGCCTGTTTCTCGTGCTGGAGCCGAAGGCGCTTTCGGAGGTCTTTGCGTATGTGGACGGCGAGGAGGAGACGGTACAGTATCTGAACGAGCTGGAGCTGAAGCGGCGGGCGGAGACGCTGGCGAACATGGATTCCGACCGTCTTGTGACGCTGCTGCGGAAGCTTGCGCCGCGGGAGCGGGCCGACCTGCTCGCGCTGATGGACGATACGTCCAGACGGGAAATCGCGATGATAAACGCCTTTTCCGAGGACGAGATCGGCAGCCGCATGAGCACCAACTGCGTGGCCATCCGCGACGGGCTGACCGTCAAGCAGGCGATGAAATCCGTCATTGCGCAGGCGGCGCAGCACGATAATATTTCCACGATCTATGTGCTTGATCAGAGCGGCGGTTATTGCGGTGCGATCGACCTGAAGGATCTGATTATCGCACGCGAGGGGGATGCGCTGGAAGCGCTGATTACGTCCTCGTTCCCTTATGTGTACGGCTGGGAGCCGATTGATGCATGCATAGAGAAGCTCAAGGATTACTCCGAGGCGTCTATCCCCATTCTGGATGACGACAATCATCTGCTGGGCGTGCTGACCTCGCAGGATCTGATCCAGCTGGTGGACGAAGAACTGGGCGAGGATTATGCAAGGCTCGCCGGTCTGACTGCCGAGGAGGACCTCCGGGAGCCGGTGCTGGAAAGCGTCAAAAAGCGGCTGCCGTGGCTGCTGGTGCTGCTGGTGCTGGGATTGGTGGTCTCCAGCGTAGTCGGTGCGTTCGAGAGCGTCGTACAGCGGCTGACGCTGGTGATCTGCTTCCAGTCGCTGATCCTGGATATGTCCGGCAACGTCGGTACGCAGTCGCTGGCCGTTACCATTCGGGTGCTGATGGATGAAAATCTGGCCGCCCGGCAGCGCATTGCGCTCGTCGGCAAGGAAATCCGGGTGGGACTTGTAAACGGATTGCTGCTGGGTCTGCTGAGCTTTGCCTGCATCGGCGGGTATATCTGGCTGTGCAAACGCAGCGGCGTGCAGTTTGCATTTGCGGTTTCCGGCTGCATCGGCGCGGCACTGGTGCTGTCAATGGTGATCTCCAGCCTGACCGGAACGGTCATTCCGATCCTGTTCAAAAAGCTCAGGGTCGATCCCGCGGTGGCCTCCGGCCCGCTCATCACGACGGTCAACGATCTTGTGGCAGTCGTCGCATATTACGGGCTGGCATGGCTGTTTTTAATTGAGCTGCTGCATTTTGGATAATCACAGTGAAGCTTGTGACAAAATTGCAAGGAATATTTACATTTTCCCACTTGTGTGGCGAAAGAAGATTCGGTATGATAAAGAGCGTGCCGCATAGCGGCACGCTCTTTCATTTTTCCATTCGGGGGTTTTCCCATGAAGCAGATCAAACGTATCCTCGCGCTGCTGCTTGTGTGCGTGCTGGCGCTCTCGCTGTGTGCCTGCGGCAAGACGGTGGGCAGCTACCGGGTGCTGAAAACGCTTGGCTCCGAGTCGTTCCGCATCGGCTACCGGCAGGGCGACTATGTGGCAGTCTATATCGATGCCGCGCTCAAGACGCTCGCGGCGGACGGGACGGTGCACGGTCTGGCCATCAAGTGGCTCGGCGCGGACGAGGTCACCATGGAAGCCGACAGTGCGGCGCTGGAGGCGCTCGGCACGATCCCGCAGCGTGAGCTGATCGTGGGTGTGAGCGACAGCAGCTTTCCCATGAGCTATGCCGACGGCAGCGGTTATGCGGGCTTCGATGTGGAGCTGGCGCAGGCCGTGTGCCAAAAGCTCGGCTGGACGGTGCGGTATCAGCCCATCCCGGTGGACAGCGCGTATGTTGAGCTGTCATCCGGCAATGTGGACTGCGTCTGGGGCGGCATGGTGCTCGACCGCGTGAATTACGACGAGAATGGCAAGGAAAAGCCGGAAAAGGAGCGCATCGCGCTCTCCGAGCCGTACCTGACGAATGAGCTGATTCTCGTGACGCGCGCGGACTCGAAGGGCACCTCCGTGTCGCGGCTGAAGGGCGCGACGGTGATGCTGGATACGGACGCACGGTATATGACTGCGCTGCAGGCGGACGAGAGTTTGCTGAATCGCTTCGGACAGGTCGAGCGTGTGACCGGCGGCGCGCAGCAGTGCTTTGACTCGCTCAACGCCGGCGAATGCAGCGCCATCGTCACCGACAGCGTCGCGCTGGCGTATTATACACACTGACGGCGTCAGAACGGGCGCGTTTCTCGACGCTTTCGCCAAAGGTGGAAGCGTCGAGAAACGCGCCCATTTTGACGGCTTGTCATGCCCGGACGCACCCAAAGCCTTCCCCTCATCAGTCGGCGGCGCCGACAGCTTCCCCCCAGAGGGGGGGAAGCCTTTTCGCGTATCGCCCCCGCATCCCCCGGCCACAAGCTTGCCTTGTGGCCGGGTAAGGAAGAACG
>SFFE01000011.1 GCA_004556965.1 Clostridiales bacterium
AGCCCCGCATCCCCCGGCCGCAAGCTTGACTTGCGGCCGGGTAAGGAAGAACGGAGGAGTGAATATGGAGCTTTCCGGCCTGCCCGGGAAGCGGAATGGAACGAGTCCGTTCTGACGTTACCGGCGGCAGACGTTGGATGTGATGCCGCACAGGGCGCGCGCGGCCTCCATGTCGCAGCGGCGGCTGCGCGCCACGTCCGCGATGGAGAGCATCCCGACGAGGCGGCCGTCCTGCACGACGGGCAGGCGTCGCACCTGCTCATGCGTCATGCGCGCGAGCGCGGTG
Source organism: Clostridiales bacterium (assembly GCA_004556965.1). Lineage (GTDB taxonomy): Bacteria > Bacillota > Clostridia > Oscillospirales > Oscillospiraceae > CAG-103. The sequence continues at coordinate 287 of SFFE01000011.1, forward strand.
TCCACCTCGTCCGCGGGCGTGACCGTGACGGCGCCGGGCGTCATGACGGCAGCAATCTTCACCGCGCCGGGGTCTGCGCCGGGCGCGACGCAGCGCACGACGATGTCCCGGTCGGTGAGCATGCCGGTGAGTTCGCCGTCGTCCCCGCAGACGGGGATGGAGCCGATGTTCCGCGCCTTCATCAGCCGCGCGGCGGCAACGACCGGCTCATCCTCGTGTACGGACACCGCGCTGCCGGTCATGAGTTCTCGGACTTTCATAGGAATGGATCCCTCCTTTTCTGAGATTATGGACAGAAAAGGAAAGAGTTATACGTCAGAACGGACTCGTTCGCTCTGCTGCTCGTCCTTTCAAAACCGAAACTGATGTTTCGGTTTTGTGAGGAGAAACGGAGGAGCGGATGTGGAGCTTTCCGGCTTGCTCGGGAAGCGGAATGGAGCGAGTCCGTTTGGACGTTATCCACTTCTCCACTCTTCCTTATCGCGTCACGACCGCTAACGGTTACGTCGCGCCGCGAGGATGCGGGGTGCGTATCACGCACTGTGTTGCGGAACCTCCCGCATCTCCGACGGAATCCAGCGAAGCGATTCCGGAGGATAAGGAAGAATGAAGAAGCGGATGCAGAGCTTTCGGCTTTAGCCGGAAGCGGCGCGTAGCGCGTTTATTCTGACACCAGCTCCGCCAGGGCGGGACCCGCCGCGTCGCCGAACAGCTGCGCGGCGTTGATCGCCTCCTGCAGCGTGTTGCCGCTGCTGCCGACCTCCACGATGAGCGAGCCGGTGGTCAGATGCTGGTTGTAGCGCTCGTTCACGAGCGTGATCGGGCGCATCAGCGTCGGGTGCGCCTCGTTGACCGCGTTTTGCAGGTACACGGCCAGACGCAGATTATCCTTCCAATAGGGGTGGTACAGCCCGGTGCTGTCCGTGCCGCAGAGGATCATCACCTGCGAGCACGCCGTGTCCGGGATCTCGGCTACGGTCTTATACACCACGTCGTCCGAGCACAGCGCGTCGCGGTGCAGGTCGATGACGATGCGGATGGACGGGTACTGCTCCAGATAGGACAGGACCGCATCGCCGGAGCGGGCGTAAGAGCCGGTGTAGCTCGGATAGTCGTAGATCGTGCGGTCGTGCAGGACGTTCAGGCCCGCCTGTTCGAGCGACGCGGTGAGCACGTCGCCCACGCGCACAATATTATAATTGGTATCCTCCGTGCGGCAGGTGTCCGACGCGGCGTAGAGATCAGCGCCGGCGGGCGTGTATGCCTCACTGGAGTGCGTATGGATGATGAGGATCTGCGGCTGATCCGCTGCGAGCTGTGTGGCCGGCCCCTCCTGCAGCAGCGCATTGATGTCAATGTCGTAATCCGTTTCGTTTTTCAGCGTCAGGCCGCCCGTGATCGTGGTGGCGACGATGGGCAGACCGTCCGCCGACATGCCCGGCTCCGCCGGCGTTGGCGTGGCCGTGGGTTCCGGCGTGGGCGCCGGTGTGGCGGACAGCGCGGCGACGGCCGTCTCCGGCCCGGCGTCCCCGACCGGCTGCGGGTTGCCCAGCTCCAGCCGCACCGTCGCCGATAAAAGCTGCTCCGGGGTCACCCACGCGGAAAGCCTGTCCAGCAGCGTGTCGCCCCCGCTGGCCGCGGCCGCGAGATGCAGCGCGAACAGCGCCAGCCCCGCTCCGGCCAGTTTCTTCCTCACAGACATGTAGACCGCCCCCTCTCGCGTATCTGTAAATCTTATGCGGGCGGCTCTGGAATTATGCCGCCGGGTGTGGTATGATGAGGCAAAAAAACCAGAGGAGGAATGGTCTATGACGATCACATACCGCCCGAAGGGCGTGTGCTCGCAGCTCATGCGGGTGGAGGTCGAGGACGGAATTATCCGCAAAGTGGAGGTGCAAGGGGGGTGCAGTGGCAATTTACAGGGCATTTCCAAGCTTCTGGTGGGGATGCGTGCCGAAGACGCCATTGCGCGGATGGAGGGGATCCGCTGCGGCTGGAAGAACACCTCGTGCCCCGATCAGCTCGCAAAAGCGCTCCGGGAGGCACTTTAAGAATTGCGAAAAAGATTTACATAATAATTTCAAATAATAAAAATCGTTTACATAATGCAAGTTTGCAAGATTTTTTTGCAAACTTGCATGATTCTTTTTGCGTCACTTCCCGTCGAAAACGAGCGGTTCATCAACATGCACAACACAAAATGTTGAGTCGAAATAAAACTAATTACACAATATTTTGTGATTTTGAGGAATTTTTGTCTAAAATCATCAGAATCAAATAAGATCGTTTGTGCAAAACGCCGATTGAATCGCGGGCAAAAAATGAATATAATTATCCATGCGGAAAGGTAGCAGCAATGCTATCTGCTTTCATCTACCCATTTTACGGGTGCATTGCAGTCGCATGGAAGGAGGACGGTGCAGATGAAACTCTTAAAATCGAATTTGGCGCTTCTATGCATCGTGTGCCTGCTGTGCGGAGTTCTGCTCGGCCTTGCCTGCCTCATCGGAGGCGACGCGGTGTTTGCCGTCGGCCAGGAGGGCAACGCCGCTCCGGTGGAGTCGGCGGAGCCGTCGAAGCCGGCGGACGCGGCGCTGGCGCTGACCGAGCGGGATGAGAAGCTGGCTACCCGGCTCGCCGCCCGGAACGTCCAGCCCGTCACGCGCACGGTCGCAGTCGGCACCGACGCGGCAGACTATACGCAGACGGCAACCTGTACGTATGCGCCCGTCTACGTGGACGGGCTGTTCGGCGGCTACTGCTATGTGCTTGACGGCACGGCTTACGCGGCGATCCCCGACTATTGCGACATACTGGGCCTGGCCTGCTCTGCCGGGCAGGGTGAGGACGGCGTGATGCAGTATACGGTCGCCGGCGCGGTCATTTCCATTGGCTACGGCGATACGATTTATACTGCGAACGGGCGGTATTTCTATGTGCCGGGCGGTGTAAAGGCGCTGGACGGGCAGATTGTTCTGCCGCTGGCGGAGTTGCAGAAGATCTTCGGCGCGGCTGCCGCCTATGATGCGGAGGACGTCAGCGTTTCGGTGGATACGGTGAATCTCGCGCTGCTGGAGAGCGGCGAGAGCTACTATGCAAAGTATGATCTGTACTGGCTGTCGCGCATCATTTTTGCGGAATCCGGCAACCAGCCGATGGAAGGGATGATCGGCGTTGGCAACGTGGTGCTCAACCGCGTGGCGTCCGCGTCGTTCCCGGATACGATTCAGGGCGTGGTGTTCGACGCGCGCGGCGGATGCACGCAGTTTACGCCCGTGAGCATGGGCACGATCTACAACGCGCCGAGCGAGCAGGCCGTGCTGGCCGCAAAGCTCTGCCTGGAGGGCGCGAACACGGTCGGCGGCGCGCTGTATTTCATCAATCCCGCGGCCTGCAACGGTGGCTGGTTCAACAGCTCGCTGACGTGGGTGGCCACCATCGGCGATCACGTGTTTTACGCGTAAGGCAGCCGCAAGCGAGCCTGCGCATGATTTTGACCCGGCGGTCAGCTTTTGCTGGCTGCCGGTTTCAGCTTATCAGAAGACGCTTTCAAAACCGAAACATCGGTTTCGGTTTTGCTAAGGAAAAACGGGGAAATGGAAGTGGAGCTTTCCCGCTTGCCGGGGAAGCGGAACGGAATGCGCCCGTTTTGACGTGGCCGCCGGTTTTTCCCGTTATGGACACAGAGAAAAAATATGATATAATATTGGTGTTCAGAACGATCCCGGGAGGAAGCTATGGAACAACTGCTCTGCGGCGGCTTTGCGCAGCTTGGCCTGCCGCTTTCCGACGAGGCGCTCGCGCGCTTTCAGACCTATTATGCATATCTGGAGGAACGCAGCCAGGTGATGAACCTGACGGCCATCCACGGCGAGCGGGACGTGGCGCAGCTCCACTTTCTCGACTGCGCGGCGCTGCTGACGGCGGAGCCGTTTGCGGGGAAATCGGTCATCGACGTGGGCACCGGCGCGGGCTTTCCCGGCCTGCCGCTGAAGATTGTGCAGCCGGACGTCCGTCTCACGCTGCTCGACAGTCAGGCCAAGCGGGTGCAGTTTCTCGCGGAGACGTGCGAAAAGCTCGGCTTTGCAGACGTGACGTGCATCCACGCGCGCGCGGAGGAGACGCCGGAGCTGCGCGGACAGTTTGACATTGCGGTGTCCCGCGCGGTGGCGCGGCTGTATCTGCTGTGCGAGCTGTGTCTGCCGTTCGTGCGGCGCGGCGGCGTGTTTCTGGCGATGAAGGGGCCGGACTGCGCGGAGGAGCTGGATGAGGCGCAGCGCGCGATCCGCACGCTCGGCGGCACGTATGCGCGCACGGCGGCGTACACCATCCCCGGCACGGACGTGACGCACAGCATTGTGGTCATCCGCAAGACGGGCGACACCCCTGCGAAGTATCCCCGCCGCTGGGCGAAGATGCAGAAAGAGCATTTATGATTCTGAAAAACCGCCAGCCCCGGCCATTGGCCGGGGCTGGCGCCAGTGTGTCAAAGAAGCCTCGCAGAGTCAGAAGATGCTCGCTCCATTCCGTTTCCGCGTTCTTTCAAATCCAAACGCCTGTTCGGATTTGCTGAGGAAAAACAGGGAAATGAATGTGGAGCTTCCCCGCTCCTCGCGGCACGACCCAACGAAGTGGTCGTGATGCGAAAAGGAGAAGTCGGGGAGTGGATGTGGAGTTTTCGCCGTCAGGCGGAAACAAAACGGAACGCGCCGGCTTCAACGTCAGGATGCGGCAAGCCGGAAGCTGTTTGCCAGACTGCCGTCTCCTTCGGTGAGAACGTCTGTGCACACACAAATGACGGGGTACACGCCGGCGGTATCCTTTGCGTCCCGGAATCGAACCGTCCCATCCGGAAAAACACAGCGAACCATATTCTCGTTGCTGAAATAAGGCGACGCGGTCCACCATAATCCACCGCGCGCGGTGCCGCATCCGGAGGCATACAGCGTCTCTATCTGCGTCAAATCCGGCAGCGTGACGAGATCTGTTACCGCATTCTGATAGGCCTCGTCTGCATTTGCCGCACAGGTGCGCGGCAGATGATCGCAATACAAATCCCGATCACCGGCGGTTGCGGATTCCAGATTGGAGCCCGAAAGAAGCTGCGGATGCGAAAAAGAGAGCATACAGGTGCGCTCTGTCGCGGAGAATGCAGCAGTAAAATCGGAATTGAGCCACGTGCGCAGATCGCTCTCGCTCCAGAGATTGCTGTTGTCTGCGGAAAAGGAGCGGACGGCGACCTGTGTCTGGCAGAGCAGCATGGCGCGGTTACCCTCGACTGAGAGCACCAACCACTGTAGCGGCTGCCCATCCTGTGCGCCGAACTGGACATAGGCGCCGGACTCTACGGCAGCGTGCGTTTGCCGCCGCGCTGCATGAGCCGTGTAGGCTGCGGACACCGGCGGCACGACCAGCACAAGCAGCGCGGCAAATGCCACGCCGGCTGGAATCCATCTGCGCAGTCCGAGCGCTGCGCATCCCGCAGCGGCACCCACAAACAGCACCAGAACGGCGGCGTCCATGAATTGAATGTAGGCAAACATGTGCTTGGCGAGGTCTCCGGCTCCGTTTGAAATGTAGGGGACGATCATGCAGTACAGACAGCAGCCTGCGACAGCGATTACGCTCAACACACAGTCAAAGCGGGAGCGGCGCCACAGCAGCAGGATCATCATGGCTAGAAACGCAATCAGAACGGCAATGTTCCCGGCGGGCGTGTCAAAGCCGAGTCGGGCGCGGAGGCTGCTCCATGCGGTAAAACGGCTGGAGAGGGTGAAACGGGGATGCGAACTGTCGTAATTGGAGAGGTAGTACGGGCGGATGGAGCCGCAGCTTCGCAGAGACGCGTCTATGGAGGCGCACAGCATCGCAGGATGCCGCGCATAGAAGATCAACAGCCGCACGCGGGAAAGGGAAGCGATCTGATCCCGGCAGCCGCGCTCCTCCACGGTTTGCGAAATGCCGGTGGCGTAGGCGTTTGTCCCGCGCAAGTCTGCCAACGAGGGGTCGAGTCCAAGCTCTGAAAGATAGCGCTCTGCCTCGTCTGCGTCCGCCTGCTTGAGAATCCCATAGAAAACAGAGTTGTAATTGGTTTCATACGCCATCCAGCTCGGAACGGCGAGATAAATCGCGCACAGCAGCACGAAAGCCCCGGCCATTGCACAGACCGGTATGCGGCTGCGGCTGCGGCGCCAGAGAATGGCCTCCAGCGCGAGACACAAAAGAATGGCCGGCGGAATGTTCGCAAATTTGGACCATCCATAAAGGATACAGGCCAGTGCAGCCCAAACGGCGTCCCAAACGGAACAGTCCCGGCGCGAGAGAATCCGCACGGCAGCGGCGGCCACCAAAACAAATGCGATGATTTGCAGCGCCTCGCCGTAGAAGGAGTTAAAATAGACCAGATAATCCCCGTCGCACAGGACCAAGAGCAGCAGGAGCTTTGCGCCCCAATCCATCCATCTGCGGCGCAGATGAATCTGCCGAAACAACAGTGCCAGCGCGGCGGCGTAGCAGACTGCATACAGCACGCCGAGGACGCCGAGCCGATATGTCGTCATGGGCGCGCCGGAGAGCTTGTTGACGATCAGATTGAGCACCACGGACACGCGCGTGAACAGAAGCTGAATGGATGGATAAACGTTCACACCCTCAGAACCGAACAGGATCCCGAACACATTTTCTGCAGCGGAACGATCCTGAAGCACAATGCGGTATTCGCTGATGTAGACAAATCGGCTGTCGTCTACCGTGCGCGCAATGGAGGAAGCCCGCATCACACGGGAAAAATCGCCGTTGTCAGACAGGCCAATCTCCTCGCCGGCAAACAGAATGCAGAGCGCCAGCAGCAGCGCGGCCGCACCGAGCAAATATGGCTGTATCCGGTCGAGTTTCTCGACAAATCCAGTTCGCTGCAAGATGATTCCTCCTACTGGCTGCGGTTTTTCAAAGACTGCGGACGGCGCAGATCAGAGCGTCCACGTCCTCCGGGCGCGTTGCCCAGGAGGTGACGAACCGGATGGCGGAATGGTTCTCGTCCACTCTGGCGATGAATTCAAAACTGAAATTCTGCCGCAGCGCTTCTACCTGCGCGTTGGTGAAGATGGGGAAAACCTGATTCGTGGGCGACGCGGCGTAGAGCGGCACGCCCATGGCGGTCAGCGCCGCCGCGAGGCGCTGCGCCAGCTCGTTTGCGTGGCGCGCGGTCTGCAGCCAGAGGTCGTCCTGCAGAATCGCGGCAAACTGTACGCCGAGCAGACGCCCCTTCGCCAGCATACCGCCGTGCTGCTTCATGACGTTTCGGAAGTGCGGTTTGAGCGCGTTGTTTACGATGACGAGCGCCTCGCCGAACAGCAGGGCGTTTTTCGTCCCGCCGAGGTAGAACGCGTCGCAGAGCTGCGCAAAATCCTCCGGCACAAGGTCATTGCCCTGCGCGGTCAGCGCCATGGCCATGCGCGCGCCGTCGAGATACAGATACAGCCCCAGCTCGCGGCAGGTATCGGACAGCGCCTGCAGCTCCGCGCGCGTGTAGATCGTGCCCAGCTCCGTGGAGTCGGACACGTATACCATGCGGGGCAGTACCATGTGCTCCTCCGTGCCGGTCTGGTGGTCGCGCACGGCGGTGCGGATGGCGTCGGGGGCGAGCTTTCCATCCACGCCGGGGACGACATAGACCTTGTGGCCGGTGGCCTCGATCGCGCCGGTTTCGTGCACGGCGATGTGGCCGGTGTCGGCCGCGATGACCGCCTCCCAAGGGCGGAGGAACGCCGCGGCGGCGGTGAGATTCGTCTGCGTGCCGCCGACGAGGAAATGCACGTCCGCGTTCGGGCAGGCGAAGCGCTCGCGCAGCAGCTCGCGCGCACAGGCGCAGTATTCGTCGCAGCCGTAGCCGGGGGTGGAGACCAGATTGGTTTCAACGAGCGCCTGCAGCACCTTCGGGTGCGCGCCCTCGGAGTAGTCATTGCGGAAATAGATCATGGGGAGTCAACCTTCTCTCTTGCTTACTGGGGACAGTATAATGCAGATCGCCGGGAATGTCAAAAAACACGCCGTGGAAGCTCCACGGCGTGTTGTGCTGTGTTTGGTTATTGCGCGACGTTTTCGCAGAAGCGCATGAGGATGGTGGCGACCTGCGCGCGGGTGGCGTTGCCCCACGGGTCAAGATAATTGACACCGTCGCGGCTGTTGCCCTTGACGAGACCGGCGCCATTCGCCCAGGTCATGGCGTCCACGGCGTACGCGAGCACCTGATCGTCGTCCGGGAAGACGGAGAGGTCGCCCTTGGCCGACGTGTCAAGCTTCATGACGCCCGCAAAGCGGTAGAGCATGGTTGCCAGCTCCTGACGGGTAATCGCGCCTTTCGGATCGAAGGTGCCGTCGGGACGACCGTTGACGATGCCGGCCTCTGCCGCCCAGGCGACCGCGTCCAGATACCAGCTTGCCGCCGGATCATTGGGCGAGCCCAGATCGGGGAACGCGCAATCCTGCGTTGCCGCCGGCTCGCCAGCCAGCCGCCAGAGGACGGTGACGAGCATGGCGCGCGTGAGCGTGCCGTCCGGGTCAAACTCCGTATCGGAAACGCCGTTCATCAGGCGGTTTTCGACGCAGTAGTCGATGCCGAGATGTCCCCAGTGCGCCTTTACGTCGGAGAAGCTCCGACTCGGGCAGGACGCGCCGCCGTCGCACACGCCGGTGGCGGGGATGACTTCGGTCTTCGTCTCGCCGCAGACGGTGCAGGTGTAGGTCTTGACGCCGTCCGCCGTGCCAGTCGGCTTGGTCGTCACGACGCCGTCATCCCAGACATGGCCGAGGGCGGGAATCTCCGCACCCTTCTCAACGACTTCGCCGCAGACGGAGCAGACGAGGTCGCCGGTGTAGCCCGCTTCCGTGCAGGAAGCGTCCTTGGCGTTTTTCAGCTCGGTCTTGTGACCCAGAGCTTCCACGATCTCCTGCTTGACGAGCACTTCATTGCAGACGGAGCAGTGCTTGCCTTCGGTCAGGCCGGTCTCGGTGCAGGTCGGGGCAACGGCTTCGTCCGCGACCTCAGTGTGGCCGAGGGCTTCGATCTCCCGGCTCACGGTCTCGTTGCAAACGGTGCAGACGCCGGATTCCTCACCGGCTTCGGTGCAGGTCGGGGCCTTGGTTTCTTCCCAATCCTCCACGGTGTGGCCGAGAGCGGGGATTTCTTCCTGTGCGACGAGCACTTCGTTGCAGACGGAGCAGTGCCTGCCTTCGGTCAGGCCGGCCTCGGTGCAGGTCGCTTCGACAGCTTCGTCTACGACCTCAGTGTGAGGCAGCATGGGGATGACCTCGGAGATGTACTTGCTGCATACCGAGCAGTAACGCATCTGCTCGCCTTCTTCGGTGCAGGTCGCAGCTTTGATCATGACGACCGGCGCGTTTTCATCAAACGTGTGTCCCTTTGCGGGGAGAATTTCTTTGACGATCTGCTTGCACACGGTGCAGTAACCCGTCTCTACGCCATCTTCGGTGCAGGTGGGCTCCTTGCTCACAGCGCCAGCAGCCAGTTTATGACCCGTTGCCGGGATCGGAACGTTGTATGCAAAGCCGCAACGGCTGCAGCGGTAGGTTTCATAGCCATCCTCAGTGCAGGTTGGAGCTTTGGAGCCGAGTTGCGCGGCATCCTCTTCGTGGGTGTGCTCGAGGGCGGGAATCTCACGAGTTTCCACTTCGCCGCAGACGGTGCAGGTTCTGGACTTTTCACCGGCTTCCGTGCAGGTAGCTTTCTTGGTTACTGTCCATTTGCCGAAGTCGTGACCCAGCGCGGGGACTTCTTCTTGTGCGACGAGCACTTTCTCGCAGACGGAGCAGTGCTTGCCTTCGGTCAGACCGGTCTCGGTGCAGGTCGCTTCGACAGCTTCGTCCACAGCTTCGGTGTGCCCAAGCGCGGGGATTGTTTCACCCAGTTCGGCGATCTTACCACAGATGGTGCAGACTTTATCTCCGGTGTAGCCTGCCTCTTCGCAAGTCGCTTCTTTTGCATTCTTCAACGCAAGCTCGTAGTCGAGCGAGGGAATCTCGCGGGTTTCCTTGTCGCCACAGACGGCGCAGATTCTGGTCTCTTCACCGGCTTCTGTGCAGGTAGCTTCTTTGGTTACCTTCCACTCGCCGTAGTTGTGGCCAAGGGCAGGAACGCTCGCGGTTACGTTCTCTTTGCACACGGAGCAGTAGACTGTCATTTCGCCCGGTTCGGTGCAGGTGGGGTTTTTCGTTATGTTCGGATTCGAAGTTACCACGAGCTTATGACCCGTTGCGGCAATCTCCCGGGTGACGGCCGTGTGGCACACGGTGCAGTAGCCCGTCTCTACGCCATTCTCGGTGCAGGTCGGAGCTTTGGTCAGGTCCCACTTTTCAACCGTATGCTGCGCATTGGTCGTTTCAGAATAGAGCTTACCGCAGACGGAGCACACATAGCTGGCTTCACCGTTTTCCGTGCAGGTGGCCGGCTTTACGTTGATTGGCTGCGCGCCTTCTGCGTGCTGATGACCCAGCGCAGGGATGTCTTTACCCGTTTCGATGGTTTCCTTGCAGATGGTGCAGACCCGATCGCCGGTATAGCCGGGGTTTTCACAGGTCGGAGCGGCGGCCTTGACTGTCTCAACTCCGGCGTGCTTGCAGGGATGCTGCACCACGACCGGCTCATCCACAGCCAGCACCGCGCCCGGCAGGAGCGTCAATACCATACACAGTACCAACGCCCAGCTAAGGATTCGTTTTCTCATTTGTTTTATTTTTCCTCCTCTTGCAGAATGATGTGGAATTGCATTCCATCTAAATGGAATAATACATCTTATAATTCCTTATGTCAATATAAATCTGTCCTGAATTTCCGCACATCTTTCTGCTTGAGCCACTATAGTACATATCATATGGAGGTGTATGCTATGGGTTCTGTGGACTACATGGACTATACAGAATGGTTCTATCAGCGGCTTACGGCGCTGCGCATGGAAAAGGGCGTTTCTGCGCGGGATATGAGCTTGTCGCTGGGGCAGAGCGAGAGTTATATCAATAAGATTGAAAACCGGCGGACCATGCCGTCCATGGCAGGATTTTTCTATATTTGCGAATATTTCAACATCACGCCGCAGGAGTTTTTCGACTCGGAGCTACGGGCACCGCAGAAGGGGAAAGAACTGCAGCGCGAGCTTGGGAAGCTGACGCCCCAGCAGGCTGAGCACATTCTGCAGGTTGTGAAAGACCTTACGCAAAAATAGGAACACACGGTCGGATACGCGAACCACCCCCGGCGGATGCCCGCCGGGGGTGGTTCGTGTATATCCGATGCCGTTACGCCTGCCAGGCGCGCACCTGCTCGCGGAGCCAGTCGGCCCACGGCTCGATGCCCTCGCCCTTGAGCGCGGAGATCGGGAAGATCTGAATGTTTGGATTCAGCTTCCGGACGTATTCCGTGCACCGCTCAAGGCTGAAGTTGAAGTACGGCGCAACGTCGATCTTGTTCACGAGCAGCACGTCGCAGATCGAGAACATGAGCGGGTACTTCAGGGGCTTGTCGTCGCCCTCCGGCACGGAGAGAATCATTGCGTTTTTGACGGCGCCGGTGTCGAACTCCGCCGGGCAGACGAGGTTGCCGACGTTCTCCAGAATGGCGAGGTCGATGTTCTCGGTGCCGAGCCCCTCCAGACCCTGACGGGTCATGCCCGCGTCGAGGTGGCACATGCCGCCGGTGTGGAGCTGGATGACCTTTGCGCCGCTGGTGGAGATCGTGGCGGCGTCCACGTCGGAGTCGATGTCCGCTTCCATGACGCCGATGCGCAGATCGTCCTTCAGGGCGTTGATGGTGGCCATGAGCGTGGTCGTCTTGCCGGAGCCGGGGGAGGACATGAGGTTGAGCAGGAACGTCTTTTCCTGCTTCAGCTCCGCGCGGAGCTTTTCCGCCTCGCGGTCGTTGTTGGCAAATACGCTCTCTTTGATTTCAAGTACTCTGTATTTCTCCATGGTTGACCTCCTGTTACTGAGTCGGTATCAATATCCGTGTGTATGTCTAAATTATAACAGCACGGCTGTCGTTTTGCAACAGCGACTTCTTGTGGATGTAGGGGATTGTAATAGCAGGGGATTTTCGGTATAATAACACTGATTTGATGGGAATGGGAGGCGGTGGACATGCCGCGAAAACCAGAGACCCCGCTGCCCGGCGCGGACGCGCTGCGGCAGATGGCGGAGCAGGACGGCAGCGGCCTGTTTGCGCCGCAGCAGCCGGACCCGGCCTGCGCGGGGCTGTTTCTCAACCGCGAGCTGAGCTGGCTGGCATTCAACCGCCGCGTGATGCAGGAGGCGGCGGACACACGCCTGCCGCTGTATGACCGGCTGCGGTTTTTGTCCATCTACTGCTCGAATCTGGACGAGTTTTACATGGTGCGCGTCGGCGGTCTGATGGACCGCGACCTGCTGCGGCCGTGGCGCGCCGAGCCGCTGACCGGCTTGACCCCACGCGAGCAGATCGATCGCATTCTCGCCGAGACCGCGCGGCAGAAAAGGGAGTTTGAGCCGCTCTACCGCGAGGTGGCGGCGGGACTGGCCGCGCAGGGCGTGGAGCTTTTGGATTTTGCGCGCATCGACCCGGTGGATGAGCTGCTGGCGAAAAAATACTTTGACGAGCTGCAGCCCCTGCTCAGCCCGCAGGTGATCGGGCGCGGCCATCCGTTCCCGTTTTTGCGCAACAAGGAGCAATACGTGCTGGCGCTGTTTCGCGGAAAGGACGGCGCGGGCATCGTGCCGGTGACGCGGCTGCCGAAATTTTTCGTTTTCCGCGTGGAGGGCGTGCAGAAAATCGCGCTGACGGCGGAGCTGGTGCGCCACTTTGTCAAAAAGCTGTTCCCGAAGCAGACGGTTGCCGAGACGACGATCCTGCGCATCACGCGCAACGCCGAAATTTCCGCCGGAGACGTGATGGACGACTGCGACGCGGATTTTCGCGCGGTGATGGAGCGGCTGCTGCGGCGGCGACGCCGGCTGGAGCCGGTGCGCGCGCAGCTCGCGGGAAAGCCGTCCGACCGGATGCTGGAATTTGTATGCGCGCAGCTCGACCTGCCGAAAAAGTGCGTGTTTTCCAGCCGCGTGCCGCTGGATCTCTCCTTCGTGCTGGCGCTGCCGGAGGCGGTGGAGCTGTCCGCCCTGCGCGCGGCGCTCCCGGAGCCGGCGAAGAACGTGGCGCTCAAAAAGGGCGACTACTTCGGCTATCTCGCGCGGCACGATCTGCTGATCGCGCTGCCGTACCAGAGCATCAACCCGTTCGTCGATCTGCTCTACGAGGCGGCGGACGACCCGAACGTGACGAGCATCCAGATCACGCTCTACCGGCTTGCGGGCAGCAGCCGCATCGCCGCAGCGCTGGCCTACGCCGCCGACCGCGGCAAGCAGGTGACGTGCCTGCTGGAGCTGCGCGCCCGCTTCGACGAGCAGAACAACATCGACTATTCCCGTATGCTGGAGGAGGCCGGGTGCACGATCCTCTACGGGCTGACGGAATACAAGGTGCACACGAAGCTGTGCCTGATCACGCGGCGCGTGCCCGGCGGCGTGCAGTATTACACGCAGGTGGGCACCGGCAACTACAACGAGGCGACCGCCGAGCAGTACACCGACCTGATGCTGCTCACGAGCGACCCTGCCGTCGGGCGCGACGCGGCGAAGGCGTTCCGCGCGCTGGCCGTGGGCGAGACCGTCGGCGAGACGGAGACGCTCTGGATCGCGCCGGAGGGCTACAAGTCCCGCCTGCTTGCGCTGATCGACGAGCAGACCGCGCTCGGCAGCGCAGGATATCTTGCCATCAAGGTCAACTCCATGAACGACGCGGACGTGATGCGGCGGCTTGTGCGCGCGTCCGGCGCGGGCGTGACGGTGGAGCTGTTTGTGCGCGGCATCTGCTGTCTCTGTCCCGGCGTGCCGGGGCGGACGGAGCACATCACCGTGCGCAGCATCATCGGGCGGTATCTGGAGCACGAGCGCATCTTCGTGTTCGGCCGGGGAACGGCGCAGCGGGTGTTCATCGGCTCCGGCGACCTGCTCGAGCGAAACACCATGCGCCGCATCGAGGCGTTCACCGAGGTGAAGACGCCGGAAACGCGCGAGGAGGTGCTCGCCATTCTCGACAGCATGCGCCGCGACAACTGCAAGGCGTGGCTCATGCAGCCGGACGGCGGCTATGTCCGCGCGCAGCCGGAGGGCGAGCCGTTCGTCAGCCAGGAAAATCTGCACGCCTATTTCTCCGGGCGCACGGTGCGCAAACCGGAACCGCCCGCGCCGCAAAAGCCGCCTGCGCCGCAAAAAAAGCTGTCCTGGTGGCGGAGACTGCTGAAGTGGCTGAAGGAAAACTGAGTTTTTGCGGAAAATTTTCGTTTTTCGCTTGACAAGCAGCGAAAAAACGGTATAATAACGTCTGCAATTGAACATGCCTTATCAAGAGTGGCGGAGGGACCGGCCCTGTGAAGCCCGGCAACCTGCATTTGCAAGGTGCCAAATCCGGCGGTGTAAATCGAAAGATGAGGGAATCACGACTTTCCATGCGCTCCGCCGGGACGGCGGGGCGCATTTTTTGCGGGCGCGAACTCTGCGAGGCTTTTTGTGTAAAAACCAACGAAAGCGAGGATATGAATACTATGGCACATCATCTGTTTACTTCGGAATCGGTCACGGAGGGACATCCGGACAAGATCTGCGACCAGATCTCCGACGCGGTGCTGGACGCGATTCTGGAAAAAGACCCGAACGGCCGCGTTGCCTGCGAATGCACGGTGACGACCGGCATCGTGAACGTCATGGGCGAGATCACGACCGACTGCTATGTGGACATCCCGAAAACCGTGCGGCAGGTCGTGCGCGAGATCGGCTATGACCGCGCGAAATACGGCTTTGACTGCGAGACCTGCGCCGTCGTGACGAACATCGACGAGCAGAGCGGCGACATCGCGCTCGGCGTGGATCAGTCGCTGGAGAGCAAGGAGAGCGGCGACGCCGCGCTCGACAACGGCGCGGGCGACCAGGGTATGATGTTCGGCTACGCCTGCGACGAGACCCCGGAGCTGATGCCGCTGCCGGTCTCCCTCGCGCACAAGATGGCCAAGCGGCTGGCCGAGGTGCGCAAGACGCAGCTCGTGGCCTATCTCCGTCCCGACGGCAAGACGCAGGTGACGGTGGAATACGACGAGCAGAACAAGCCCGTGCGCGTGCACACGGTGGTGCTCTCCACGCAGCATGCGCCGGAGCTGCCCATGGAGCAGCTTCGCCGCGAGATGATCGAGCTGGTCATCCGCCCCGTCATTCCTGCCGGGCTGCTGGATGAGAACACGCGCTATCTCATCAACCCCACCGGACGCTTCGTCGTGGGCGGCCCGTGCGCGGACTCCGGCCTGACCGGCAGAAAAATCATCGTCGATACCTACGGCGGCAGCGCCCCGCACGGCGGCGGCGCGTTCTCCGGCAAGGACCCGACGAAGGTGGACCGCAGCGCGGCCTATGCCGCCCGCTACGTGGCGAAGAACATTGTCGCGGCAGGGCTTGCGTCCCGCTGCCTCGTGCAGCTTGCCTACGCCATCGGCGTGGCGGAGCCGGTGTCCGTCATGGTGGACACCGAGGGCACCGGCACGGTCGCCGACGAGACGCTCGCCGCGGCGGTGCAGCAGGTGTTCGATCTGCGCCCGACGGCGATCATCCGCGATCTCGACCTGCGCCGCCCGATCTACCGCAAGCTCGCCGCCTACGGACACATGGGGCGCGAAGACCTCGGCGTCCGCTGGGAGGACACTGACCGCGTGGACGCGCTGAAAGCGGCCGTAAAAGGCGTCACCGTGTGCTGAAACAGACTGCTGCACAGCCAAAAACTCCCGCTTTGCCGAGTTGACAAAATGGGAGTGTGTGCGTATAATAAAAACAGAAAAGGCGCTGCCGATAAGCGGTTTGGCCTAGTTACAGTTCAATAAGTATCAACCTAAGAAACCGTCACTTTGCCGAGTGGCGGTTTCTGCATTTTACGATGATCGTAACCGTAAAGGCTCCGATATGTAACGTAATCCGCATAGCCTCACCTCCCTCCCGGGAGATTGGCCGAACCGCCTACCGAATCTGGCAGCGCCTGCCCCGCATGGGGCATATTGATTCTACACGTTACGCCATGATTTGTAAATTACGGCCATTTCGGCAGAAGCTCTTGCCGGCAACCGAACAACTGCGCGCCCTCTTTCGGGGGCGCGCAGTTGCTGCTGTCTATGGAGATTACAGCGCTTCGATGATCTTTTTGATGAGCTCCACGCGGCGGAAGGGGGTCATGATGTACAGCCCGTCGGTATACGGCGTGATCTCCTGCGCGATGCGCGTCGAGATCGTGACGGCGAGCGCCTCGGCCTCGTCGCGGTCCTTGCCCGCATAGAGATCAATGATCTCTTCGCAGACGCGCATGCCGGAAATTTCGTTGTTCAAAAAGCATGCGTTGCGGTGGCTCACGACGGGGAAGATGCCGCCGAGCAGCTTGCCCTGCAGCGTTTCGCGGGCGCGCTTGAGATTTTCCAGCGCCTCGGCGGACAGCACCGGCTGCGTGAGGAAGCCGACAACGCCGTTTTCCTCCTTCTCCTGCGCGCGGCGCAGCTCAATGTCGAAGTTTTTGGCGTTGAGATCCAGCGCGCCGAACACACGGAACGGCGACGTAAGAACGGTGCTGTTCAGACTCGTGACATACCGCGCGAGCTTGCGGGAGTTGAAGTTGAACACGCTCTTGACCTCGTCGCGCTCCTCGGTGGGTATCGGGTCGCCTGTGACGAGCAGCACGTTGTGCACGCCTTCCATCGACAGTCCCAGCAGCAGCGCCTTCGTGGCGTTCAGGTTGCGGTCGCGGCAGGTCATGTGCGGCAGCGGCTCCATGCCCAGCTCGCGCTTGACTTTGCAGGCGAGCAGGCTGCTGTCGGCGCGGGGACGGCCGATCGGACAGTCGGCAAGGGTCACGGCGTCCGCGCCGCAGTCGCGCAGCGTCTTCACCGCGTCGAGGAAGTAACCGACATTGTCGTCCACCGGCGGGTCGAACTCCACGGCGATGACGCGCTTGCCGGCACTGAGCTTGTCCCAGAACGGGTTTGGCTTCGGCGCTTCCGGCTGCTGCTGTGCGGCGCGCTTGCGCACGTGCGCCTGTGCGGGAGAAAACCGCGCGAGCGTGGCGGTCATCTGCGCGATGTGCTCCGGCGTAGTGCCGCAGCAGCCGCCCACGATGGCGGCGCCGGTCTCCGCGATCTGGAGCATCTTGCCCGCGAAATAGTCCGGCTTGCCGTGATAGACGGTCTGGTGGCCGACCACGGAGGGATACCCGGCGTTCGGCATGACCGAGACGATGACGCCCTGTATGTCCAGCGTGCGCAGCAGCTCCAGCAGGTGATGCGGGCCGGAGTAGCAGTTGAAGCCGACGGCGTCCACCTCCGGGATGGCGGCGGTGCTCTGGAACAGCTCCTGCCCCAGACGCCCCTCGCGCGTGGCTCCGTCCGAGCCGACGGCGTAGGAGACGATCAAAAATGCCTCCGGGCAGCGCTCCTTCAGATAGCACGCCAGTTCCGCAATGCCCTCGTCCGACGGCAGTGTTTCCGCGAGAAAGTGCGTCACGCCCTGCTTCAGAAACAGATCGACCTCGCGGCGATAGGTCTCGGCGGGCGGCATCGGCAGACCCTGCGGCGCGGGGCCGAGATCGGCGAACACATACGCGCCGTAAGGCCCGGCGGCCTCAGACGCCAGGCGGCACCCGGCGGCGATGATCGCTTCGCCCAGCTCCGGACGCCCCTGCGCCAGATCGACCCCGGCGGAGAAGGTGTTCGTCTTGATTGCCTGACAGCCCGCGGCGAGATACGCGCGGTGAATGGCGAGAATTTCGTCCGGATGCTCCAGATTCGCGTTTTCGCAGCGCATCTGCGCCCGGCCGGGCAGGGAGGCATAATACGTGCCCATCGCGCCGTCAAAGGTCAACGGCTTTCCCAATGCTAAATACGTTCTGATATCCATTATCCCAACACCCTTCTGACGATCTCCACCGACTGGCGGGCGTCCTTTGCATAATAATCTGCGTGCATGTGCACGGCGTATTCCGGTGTGACCACCGCGCCGCCCACAAACACGACCGGCGGCTCCGGCAGCGTGTGCAGCAGCCGGATGGTCTCCTCCATGGCGGGGAGGGTGGTGGTCATCAGCGCGGAGAGCCCCACGAGCCGGACGCCCTGCTCCTGCACGGTATTCAAAATCGTCTCCGGCGGCACGTCGCGCCCCAAATCGATCACGTCGTAGCCGTAGTTTTCCAGAACGGTTTTTACGATGTTTTTGCCGATGTCGTGAATGTCGCCCTGCACGGTGGCGATGACGAGCCTGCCCTTTTTCACCGGCGCGCCGCCCTTCCGGGCGATGGAGGTGCGAATCACCTCGAACACGGCCTGCGCCGCCTGCGCCGCGCTGAGCAGCTGCGGGAGGAAGAGCGTACCCTGCTCATAGCCCTCGCCGACTTTGTCGAGCGCGGGGATGAGCCGCCGCTCCACGAGCGAAAGCTCGTCCTCCTGCGCGAGCGCTTCTTTCGCAAGCCGCCCCGCGTCGGCGCGCAGGCCGCGCACAATGGCGTCGTCCAGCGTGAGGTTCCCGCTCCCGCCGGGGACGGGGGCGGTCGGCACCGGCGCGCCGGCAAAGCGGGCGATGTAGTCCCGGCATTCGCCGTCCTCGCCGGAGAGCACGCGGAATGCGGCCACGGCGTCCATCATTTCCCGCTGGTTGGGGTTGATGATCGGCAGCGTCAGCCCCGCGTACATGGCCTGCGTGAGGAAGCTCTGCGTGATGAGCGCGCGGTTCGGCAGGCCGAACGAGATGTTCGACACGCCCAGCACGGTCTGCAGCCCCAGCGCATCGTGCACGGTGCGCACCGCCCGCAGCGTCTCCGCCGCCTGCTCCTGCTGCGCCGAGACGGTCAGCGTCAGGCAGTCGATCCACACGTCCTCGTCCGGGATGCCGTGGGCGCGCGCAGCGGCCAGAATGCGTCTGGCAATGGTTACGCGCCCTTCGGCCGTCTGGGGGATGCCGTCTGCGTCGAGCGCGAGGCCGACGACGGCTGCGCCGTATTTTTTCACGATGGGCAGCACGCGCGCGAGCACCTCCGGGTTGCCGTTCACGGAGTTGACCGCGGCCTTGCCGTTATACACCCGCAGCCCTGCCTCCAGCGCGTCGGGGTTCGAGGAGTCGAGCTGCAGCGGGATGGACAGGGCGCTTTGCAGCGTCTTCACCACGCGCGGCAGCATGGCGACCTCGTCCACGCCGGGGTAGCCGACGTTTACGTCCAGAATGTCCGCGCCCGCGTCCTCCTGCTGGATGCCCACGTCCAGAATGTAGTCCAGGTCATTTTCCAGCAGCGCCTGCTGGAAGCGCTTTTTGCCGGTGGGGTTGATGCGCTCGCCGATCACGCGCACGCCGTCGATGCGCAGCGGCGTGACGGGCGTGCACACGAAGCTGGCGGCGTCGTATGTGCGCTTGGCGGGCGTCTTGCCCGCAAGCACGGCGTTTAATTTCCGGATATACTCCGGCGAGGTGCCGCAGCAGCCGCCGAAGATGGTCACGCCCGCGTCCAGACACGGCAGAAGCGCTTCGGCGAACGCGTCCGGCCCCATGTCGTAGTGCCCGTCCACGGGGTCGGGCAGCCCGGCGTTGGGCTTGGCGATGACCGGCAGGCGCGTGCTGCGGCAAAGCTCCGCCAGCAGCGGTGCGAGCAGGTCGGGCCCCAGCGAGCAGTTGAGACCGATGGCGTCCGCGCCCAGCCCCTCCAGCGTGCGCGCCATGGAGGGGATGGTGCAGCCGGTGAAGGTGCGGCCGCTCGCTTCAAACGACATCGTGACGAACACGGGCAGCGCGGTGCGCTCCTTCACGGCGAGCAGCGCGGCCTTCGTCTCGTACAGGTCGGTCATTGTTTCGATCACGGCGAGATCGGCGCCCGCCGCCGCGCCCGCCTCGGCGATTTCGCGGAAGAGATCATAGGCGTCCTCGAACGGGAGACTGCCCATCGGTTCGAGCAGCTCGCCGAACGGCCCGATGTCGAGCGCGACGAGCGCATCGGCTCCGGCGGCTTCGCGCGCGACGCGCACGGCGGCGCGGACGATCTCATCCACGCTGTGGCCGGTGCGCGCGAGCTTTTTGCGGTTCGCGCCGAAGGTGTTCGTGTAGATCACCTGACTGCCCGCGTCGATGTAGGCGCGGTGCACCGAACGGATGAGGTCGGGCTCCGTCAGATTCAGCAGCTCCGGCTGGCCGCCGGGCGGCAGGCCGCGCTGCTGCAGGACGGTGCCCATGCCGCCATCGAGCATCAGGATCTTGTTTTGAAAATCAGCCAGTTGCACAGCTTGTTCCTCCCTTGCGCAGCGCGCAGGTTTGCCGCAGCGCGCAATAGGCGCAGCCGCGGATACGCGCCATTTGCGGCGCATCGGCCAAGCCAATCACGGCGGTGACGGTCTTGGCGGGGTTTAAGAGCAGGCTCTCCGTCACGGTCACGCCGAGACGGCGCTGCGCGTCGAGCGCGGCGCAGATGCCGGGCTGCAGCGTCAGCGGCAGGTCGCCGTAGCCGGGACTGAAACGGTCGGTCAGGTAGCGCTCCGGAAAGCGCGTTTTCAGCTCCTGCTCGGCGGCGTCGCACCCGGCCTCGACCCACGCGCTGCCGCAGGCGTCGAGCATCACGGCGCGCGACATGTCGCGCGCCTGCTGCGTGCGCAGCAGCGTGTCGAACTGCGCGCCGAGCGTGCACATGAGCAGCACGGCCTGATCGCACTGCGCCAGCATCCGCCGCGCGGTGCTGCCGGTGAGCGCCACGTCCGCGTCCGGAAGCAGCTCGGCGTGTTCTTCGTGCCGCAGCGGATAGACGCGGTAGATATAGCGCGGCCGGAGCGTCTGCATGAGCTGCCGCGCCACGTCCGCCATCTCCTGCCGCAGCGCGGCGGGCGCCTGCGCGCCCGCGCCCAGATAGCGCAGCGCTTCGTCGATGTTGAGCTGCATACACACGCCTCCCGCGCAATATGTTATAAATGAAAGTATAGCATTTTGATAGGGAAATGTACACCCTCTATTTTTTCGGGCGAAAAAAATTTCCCCGCCGGAAGGCGGGGAAATTTGGATCACGATTCAGTTGATGATGCGCTTGGCGCCCACATAGTGGGTCTGGTAGTAGGTCGAGTCGAGATCGCTGATGACAACGGAGCCGGTGCCCGAAGAGCTGTGGATGAACTGGCTGCCGCTGATGAAGATGCCGACGTGGCCAATGCTCGAGCTGGAGCTGGAGAAGAAGACCAGATCGCCGGGCTGGAGGTCGGCCTTGTCCACATACGTGCCGTTGTTGTAGTAGATGCTGCTGGCCACGCGGCTCATGGAATAGCCGCAGAGCTTGTACACGTAGTTGACGAAGCCGGAGCAGTCGAAACCGGAGGGACTCATGCCGCCCCAGACATAGGGCGCGCCGAGGTATTTCTTGGCGGTGTCCACGATGAGCTGGCCGCCGGTGCTGGAGGGCGTGTCCTCGCTGCCGGTGCTTCCGCCCGGATTGGAGGTCGTGACATAGGTGCTGTTGACGTAGCCGTTCACGCCGCCCAGAGTAACGGCGGTCCACTCGCCGCTGGTGCCGGTGATGGTCAGCGGGGTGCCGTTGTTATAGGTGCCGAGAATGGAGTAAGAGGTGCCCGGGCCGCTGCGCAGACGCACATCGTTGCCCTTGATGTAGCCGGCCGAGCTGCTCGACGGCGTGTCGCCGCCCGGCTTGGTGGTGGTCATGTAGTCCTTGCAGACGTAGCCGCTCGTGCCGTTGTAGGTCACGGCGTACCAGTTGCCGCTCGAACCGGTGATGGTCATGGCCGTGCCGGTGTTGTAGGTGCCGAGAATGTTGCTCGTGGTGCTCGGGCCGGAGCGCAGGCGCACGGACGTACCGTTGATGTAGCCGGTCTGCTCGCTGCTGCCGGTCGAACCGGAGGCGACATAGTCGGAGTGCATATAGCCGCTCACGCCGCCGATCGTTACCTTCGTCCAGTCGCCGCTGGTGCCTTCAATGGTCAGCGCGGTGCCGTTGCTGTAGGTGCCGAGAATGGCGTAGCCCGTGCCCGGGCCGCTGCGCAGGCGCACGTCGCTGCCCTTGACCGTGCCGGCGGTGCCGGAGGACGAGGAGGACGAGCCGCCGCCCGCCGCGCCGGACAGGGACATGTAGTCCGACCGGACGTAGCCGGTGGCGCCGTTATAGCTCACCTGATACCAGTTGCCGTTCACGCCCGTGACTTCCATGGCCGTGCCGGAGCTGTAGGTGCCGAGAATCGAGCTGTCCGTCCCCGGGCCGGAGCGCATCCGGACGTAGGAGGCGTTGATCGTGCCCGTGCCGAAGCTGCCGCTCAGCTCGTTGGAGAAGCTCAGATAGTCGGAAGATATGTATCCGGTAGTGCCGTTGTAGACGACCTTGGACCAGCCGTTGCCGGATTCGGAAGACACCACAACCTTCGCGCCTGCGGGCAGCGTCGAAATGATGCTGTAGCCCGTGCTGGGCCCCGTGCGGAAGTTGACTGCGGTTGTCGTCGTCGCGCCGCCGGTCGAGATCGCGCCCGCGGTCGCCGCGAGCATGACCACGCACAGCACCGCGGCCAGCGCCGTTCGATACCATCGTTTCGTCATAGAATCATCCTTTGCTATTTTGCTGCAAGCGCGCGGTCCAGCCAGACTGCCGCCACGTCCATGGCGCTGTACAGTCCGTCCTTTTCTGTCTTTTTAACCACGCGGTCGCGCGATTTGAGATCCGGGTCCGTCAGCTGCAGCTGCACGGATACCCGTGTCGCCACGTCCATGTCCTTGACCTTTTTCGTGTCAAGGATCTGGAGCATGATGATATACTTGTCAGCCATGCTGCCGAAGTAAATGAGATTGTCTTTTCTTCTGAGCGGATGGCCTTTGTACTCCAGCTCGGTGGATTTTGCTGCCAAATGAAACACCTCCGATTGTTGCTGTTACCGAATTGTAACACATTCTAAGAAATCTGTCAACACGTCAGAAGACGATCGCTCCATTCCGCTTTCGCCACAAGGCGACGGAAGCTGCATATTCGCTCCCGCCTTCTTCCTTTTCGCGCCGCAACCCATCGTAGCGGTTGCGGCGCGAGGAGCGCCGCCTGCGGGCGGCGAAGCCTACGGCCGGGAAATGTGGGGAATGCTGGGAACGCGGTGCGATACGCACCAAAGCCTTCCCCTCTCAAGGGGAAGGCTCTGCTACTGAAGCAGTCCCTCCAGCGCCTGCTGGACGGCGGTGAGCGGGTCGGTCGCCGCGTCCGGCGTCTGGGACTCATCCGGGGTCTCGTCCTCCGGCTCCTCCTCTTCCGGCTCGGACATGTCGCCGAAAATGCCGGTGGGCGCGCCGATGGTCGGCGTCGGGAAGGCCTTGTATTCCAGCCCCTCGTGGATCGGCGCCATGATGAGCTTCCAGATCTGCGCCGCGGGGTTGCCGGAGAAGTTCATATACTCCGGCGTGTCGTACCCGGTCCAGACCGCCGCGACGTAGTACGGCGTGTAGCCGACGAAATAGCGGTCGCGGTTGGCGGTCGTCGTACCGGTCTTGCCGGCGACAGGCATATTGCTCAAGCGCGCCTCGGTGCCGGTACCGGCGTTGACGGCGTTATAGAGCATGTCAGTCATGTTCCACGCGGTGTTTGCCTTGAAGGCGACGATGGTGCGCGCCGGGTTTTCCAGCACGACGTTGCCCGCGGAATCCGTAATATAGTTGTACGTGCGGGAGTAGGTGAAGATGCCGTCGTTGACGAAAGCGCTGTACGCCTGCGCCATCTCGCGCACGGTGATGCCGTTCGTGAGCTGGCCGAGGGCGAGCGGGGCATAGTCGCAGTCCGCGTCGATCATACTCGTGACGCCGAGCTTGGTCTTCAGGAATTCAAACGACGCGCGCGGCGTGAGTTTATCGAGGATCTGTGCCGATACGGTGTTCAGCGAGCGCTGCAGACCCTCGCGGATGGTGATGACGCCGTAGTTGCCGCCGCCGGAGTTGCTCGGGTACCAGGTCGTGCCGGAGAGCTTGATGTCCCGGCTGTCGTTTACCTGCGTGTACTGCGTGATCAGCCCCAGCTCCATGGCCGGACCGTAGACGGCGATCGGCTTGAAGGACGATCCGGGCGGGCGCTTGGCCTGCGTGGCGCGGTTCAGACCAAAGTTGATGGTCTTTTCGCCCGTGCCGCCGGAGAGACCCTTGATCTCGCCCGTATACGGGTCGAGGATGACGATGGCGGACTGGAACTGCTGCCCCTTGGCAGACGGGTGCTGCGGCAGATTATCCAGATTCGTATAGTATTCGTCGATCACGCTCTGGATACTCGCGTCGTAGCAGGAGTAGATCTGATAGCCGCCGGAATACAGCAGGGTCTTCGCCGTGTCGTAGCTGACGCCCTTCTGCTCCATGAGATCCTGCAGCACGTCCTCAATGACGGTCTCGGCATAGTAGCTGTAGATCGTCTGGTTGCCGCCGCTGCTCTCGCTGTGGACGAAGACCAGCTCCTCGGCGACGGCCTCGTCATACTGCTCCTTGGTGATGTAGCCCTGATCGTACATCTCCCAGAGGATCGTTTCCTGCCGCGCCTTGTTGTTGTCGCGGCTGATGAACGGGTCGTACTTGGAGGGGTTGTTCGTGATGCCGATGATGCTAGCACACTCCGCGAGCGACAGCTCCGACGGCGTTTTGCCGAAATACGTCTCCGCCGCGGTGTAGATGCCGTTGCAGCCCTCGCCGAAGTACACGACGTTCAGATACCATTCGATGATTTCTTCTTTGTCATACGACTTTTCGAATTCGAGCGCCTGGAAGATCTCCAGCAGCTTGCGCTGGACGGTGATATCGTCCTGCTTCGTGAGGTTCTTGATGAGCTGCTGCGTGATGGTGGAGCCGCCGAAGTCGTTGCGCATGGACAGGAACATGTTCACGAACGCGCCGGTGGTGCGGTACCAGTCCACGCCTTTGTGCCGGTAAAAGCGCTGGTCCTCAATGGCGACGGCGGCGTGCTCCATGTCCTTCGGGATGTCCTCGTAATCGACCCAGATGCGGTTTTCCGTGCCGGAGAGGGTCACGAGCTTCTGCCAGTTGCCGTCCGCATCCTGATACAGGATGGAGCTGGACAGCGACAGCGTGAAGTCCTCCAGCTCAACGTCCAGCTCGGTGGACAGGCAGTTTTTCACGTAATACGCGAAGATGCACATGAAAAGCAGCCCCGTGACCAGCAGAATGAGCAGGATGGTGCCGATGACCCGAAAAACGGTGCCGACGACGCTGGCGGTCGCTTCCGCGGTACCGTCGGCGAGCTTCTTCGCCGAGCGCCTGGCGTGCTTGTTCCGCTTATCAGCCATGTGTGCAGATCACCTCCATGGTTTTTTCGAAAAGCAGCGGTTTCCCACTGCGGGATTTTGACGTATCCAATAGTATATCATACTCTGTCAATTCGGGACAGAGAGTTTTCAGATTTTTTACGATTGTGGAATATTTTTCGCTTCCGCGCGGCATAATGGCGGAAAGGGAGTGATTTACCATGAAACGAAAGACAAAACTCACCGTCGTCACGGCGCTGTCGCTGTGCTCGGTGTTCTGTGCGGGCGCGGCGCTGTCCACGGTGCGCGGCAGTGCGGCGAACACGGAGGTCGTGTCCTACGACGGGGCGGAGGCGGAATATATCCTGCGCGACTACGACGGCTACGTCGGCGTGTTCGACGCGGAGCAGGACCGCGCGCCGCTGCAGATCACGGCCATCGAGACCGGCGCGCTGCGCCAGACCGACCGGGATATGCTGCAGGGCGGCATCTCCGTTGGCAGCCGGGAACAGCTTCTCCTGCTGCTGGAAGATCTGGGGTCTTAATTCTACTTGATTTCTGCCGTGGTATGCGGTAGAATGCAGATAGAAACGACAGGAGGGCACCACCCATGAGTGAAGAATTCGGCAACGATTACCTGACCATCGAGGACGAAGAGGGCAATACCTTTGAGCTGGAAGTGCTCGGCGGCTTCGACTTTGAAGATCGGTCGTACATGGCGGCGCTGCCCGCCGACATGGAGGAGACAGACCCCGATTTCGGCATCATCCTTCTGCGCATCGAAGAGGAGGACGGCGAGGAAATCTTCGCCTCCATCGACGATGATGATGAGCTGGACCGGGTGTACGAATACTACATGCAGTTCATTCTGGAAGACGAGGAACCGGAAGCATAAGTTCCCGGCTTTTCGCATAGGGATGCAGTAAATCCTGCGGTGTGCGTGGAGCATAGTGGTTGCTCGGAGCCTATTTAAACCCACATCTCTCATAAGGGATGCCGGAACTCCCGCTGCGGATTGCAGGCCTCCCGGAGCGGCTTTGCGCCGCTTTGGACGTTGGAAGCAGCGAAACAGCGGGGAGGCGACCCACCTGCATTCTGTGCAGGTTGTAATTGGGCTCACACGGCATCGCGGGACGGCCGGCAGCGGATATCGCTGCCGGCTTTTTCAGAGCGTTACGGACGTTGTGCAGCTTCGCGGCTTCGGTGCGCAGATTGGTGCTTGACGAACGGCGCGGTCTCTGCTATACTCCTCCCAATGACAGGTCGAAAGGCCGGGCGGCATGCGCCGCAGCAGAACGAACGATAAGCGTCTGTGGGACAGAACCCACAGACGCTTTTTCTTACGGACGGACCGATGTGCCATGTATGCAACTGCATGGGGCGGGTCCGGGAGGGGATTGGGTATCCCCTCCCGGCAAGTTCGATCGGTTGGATTCAGGCCGTGAGCGGCCTGAATCCATGCTTCAAAGTGATGTTCACTTTGAAGCGTCTGTGGGACAGAACCCACAGGCGCTTTTTTCAACCTGGAAGGGAGTTTATTGGATGCAGGAACAAAATGCAAAGTGCGTGACGATGCGCATTTCCGCCGTCGGCATCGTGTGCAACGTGGCGCTGACGCTCTTTAAGCTCATCGCGGGCATTGTGGCGAATTCGGCCGCCATGGTCGCGGACGCGGTCCATTCGGCGTCCGACATCGTGGGGTCGTTCGTCGTGATGATCGGCGCGGTGATCTCGAACAAGGCGCCGGACACGGAGCACCCCTACGGTCACGAGAAGCTGGAGTGCATCGCGTCCGTCATTCTGGGCAACATCCTCGTCGCGGTCGGCGCGCTGATCGGCTACAACGGGATTTTGAAGATCGTCAGCGGTGAGACGCTCACGGCGCCGGGAACGCTCGCGCTCATCGCGGCGGTGGCGTCCATCGTGGTGAAGGAGGCGCTGTACTGGTACACGATCCTCGGCGCGAAGAAGATCAACTCCGTCTCGCTCAAGGCGGAGGCGTGGCACCACCGCTCCGACGCGCTCTCGTCCATCGGCAGCTTTGTGGGCATTCTGGGCGCGCGGCTCGGCGTGCCGGTGCTCGATCCCATCGCGTCGGTGGTCATCTGCCTGTTCATCTTCAAGGTGGCCTACGGCATCTTCCGCGAGAGCATCGACCGGCTGATCGACCACGCCTGCTGCGACGAGACCGTCGAACAGATGCGCGAGACGCTCGCCGCCGTGCCCGGCGTGCTGGCCGTGGACGATATCAAGACGCGCCTGTTCGGCAGCCGCACGTATGTGGACGTGGAGATCGCCGCCGATGGCGACCTGCCGCTGCGCGAGGCGCACGCCATCGCCGAGGCTGCGCACCACACGCTGGAGCGGGAATTTCCGGAAGTGAAGCACTGCACGGTGCACGTGAACCCGAAGGATGCATGAAGGAAACGGCAAGCCCGGTGCGCATTTCCGATGGAATGCGTGCCGGGCTTGTCGCTGCTGTTATGGTTCATAAGGCTGCTTCCGATTGGTGCGGCCAAGGAGATAGTCTACGCTCACTCCATAAAAATCCGCAAGCGCACACAGAACATGCGGCGGAATCATTCGCTGACCGCTCTCATAATAGGCATAGGTGCGCTGCGGCACATTGATCGCCGCGCCAACCTTCGCCTGCGTAAAATCGGCATCCTCGCGTAACGCCCGGATGCGTTCATATCGTTCCATTGCAATCACCAGTGCCAGTATAAAAAGAACAAATTATTCTATTTACATTTTGAATATATTGTTCTAAAATATTCAGGGGGGTGATGAAAATGCCGGACTACAGAACGCTCTATTACAAATTGTTTCGGGACACGGAGAAAGCCATTCAAATTTTGGTTGCGGCACAGCAGGAATGTGAAGCGATGTACTTGAGGGCGACAGATATTGTGGACGATGAGACGGAGCTGCCCGAAGACGAATGAACCGCAGCAAAAAAGACGCCGGTCAACCGACCGGCGTCTTTTGCTATGTTTGGATTTTGGATTACACCACGCCCTGCGCCATCATGGCTTCGGCGACCTTCAGGAAGCCGGCGACGTTCGCGCCGACCATGAGGTTGCCGGGCTGGCCGCACTCGACGGAGGCGTCGTAGCAGGCCTTGAAGATGTTCTTCATGATGCCCTGCAGCTTCTCGTCCACTTCCTCGAAGCTCCAGCTCAGACGCATGGAGTTCTGGGTCATTTCCAGACCGGAGGTGGCAACGCCGCCCGCGTTGGAGGCCTTGCCGGGGCTGTAGAGCAGACCGTTCTTGAGCACGATCTCAATGGCCTCGGGGGTCAGCGGCATGTTCGCGCCCTCGAACACGGCCATGCAGCCGTTGTCGACCAGAGCCTGAGCGCCCGCGGCGTCCATCTCGTT
Organism: Clostridiales bacterium; assembly: GCA_004556965.1. GTDB lineage: Bacteria > Bacillota > Clostridia > Oscillospirales > Oscillospiraceae > CAG-103. Next base: position 29,020 of record SFFE01000011.1, read on the forward strand.
CTGGCTGGCGCAGGGGTGCGCGATGTCGCACTTGACGTTCCAGATGTTCTTGCAGCCCTCAACGTACTGGGAGCCGGGGACCTCGTCCGCGTACACGCTGATGCGGGCGCGGCGCTTCTGCTTGATGTCGAACAGCACATCCAGATTCACGCCGTTGGGATCGTAAATGTAGCCCTTGGAGTCGGACATGGCGACGACCTTGCCGCCCAGCTCGTTGACCTTCTGCGCGCAGTACTGCGCCACGTTGCCGGAGCCGGAGACGACGACGGTCTTGCCCTCGTAGCTGTCGTTCTTCAGGTGCTTGAGCGCCTCGGCGCTGTAGTAGCAGACGCCAAAGCCGGTGGCCTGGGTGCGGGCCAGAGAGCCGCCGTAGGTCAGGCCCTTGCCGGTGAGCACGCCGCCCTCGAAGCGGTCGACGATTTTCTTATACTGGCCGTACATATAGCCGATCTCGCGCGCGCCGACGCCGATGTCGCCGGCCGGGGTATCGGTGAACTGACCGATGTGGCGGTACAGCTCCGTGATGAAGCTCTGGCAGAAGCGCATGACTTCCGCGTCAGACTTGCCCTTCGGGTCGAAGTCGGAGCCGCCCTTGCCGCCGCCCATGGGGAGGGTGGTGAGGGAGTTCTTCAGGATCTGCTCGAAGCCGAGGAACTTGATGATGGACAGGTTGACGGAGGGATGGAAGCGCAGGCCGCCCTTGTAGGGGCCGATGGCGGAGTTGAACTGCACGCGGTAGCCGCGGTTGACTTGAACCTTGCCGTTGTCGTCCACCCAGGGGACGCGGAAGATGATAATGCGCTCCGGCTCGACGAAGCGCTCGATCAGGCCGTTGGCCTCCCATTCGGGGTGCTTATCAACGACGAGCTGCAGGCTCTCGAAAACCTCTTCGACGGCCTGCAGAAACTCAGGCTCGTGGCTGTGGTTCTTCTCTACGTCCGCGTATACACGCTTCAGGTAATCATTCTGGATCATTCTCTTACCTCTTTCATCAATTTCTTTACTCTTACCGGACGCCCTTTGCGTCCAGTTATCATCTTACTACCAACATTTCCTGAATTCAATAGGGGAAATCCATAGAAAAGCGTTTTTTTTTCGTGCAAAACTACCATTTTTACGCTTTACATCATAAAAGGATTCGACCTTTTGACGAAATTATGACAAAAATTTGACATTCGAAGCGCGCCGCGGCGCAGGCGCCCGCCCTCCAAAAGATTCGGTTGACACGATGATATCAAACAGGGTAGAATGTTTCTGAAAACACCACATGTGTGAGAAAACGGCGCATGCAAACCCGCGATATGCGCGCGGCAGACCGAGACTTTCCCATTCTGCCGGCTTCGGCAGCGAGATGAAATCCGGCACGGCGGGCGCCGTGCATGAATTATATATTTATAAACAGGAGAAAACAAAACCATGAACCGAAAAGAACGGACGCTGCGCGCCCTCCAGGGGCTTCCTGTGGACCGGCCTCCCATGGCTTTCTGGCACCATTTTGTGGGAGCAGACATGGAAAAGGAGAATTTCGCTGCTTCTCATGTCCGTTTTTACCGCGAAACAGGGGAAGATTTTATCAAAATGATGTGCGACGGCTATGTGGCGCTGCCGGACCTGACCGTGCGGCAGCCCTCCGATTGGTTGCATATCCGTCTGCCGAAGCTGTCGGATCCCTTTGTTCAGGAACAGATCGTCCATATCAAGCGGGTGCGGGAAGCCATTGCCGATGAGACGGCCGTGTTTTATAACATGTTCAACACGGTGTCCACGCTGCGCAGCTCCACCAGCGACGAACTGGTGTATGCGCATCTTCAGGAGCGGAACCCCGAACTGTTTGCCGCGATCGACGCCGTGAACCAGTTTAAAATGGAATTCGCCCAGAAGCTGGTCGAGGACGCCGGCGTGACCGGGCTTTTCCTCCCGATGCAAAACAACGACCTCCATTCGTTCACGGGCGACTGCTATCAGGAGCTGCTCCGCCCCTATGACCGGAAGCTGATCGAGTATGCGAATACTCTGTCTCCCTATAATATTATCCATCTCTGCGGCTATTGGGGCGTCCGCAACGATCTGGACAACTGGAAAGACTTCCCCGGCGCCGCCATTCATTGGGACGTGCATACCGACCGCCTCTCTCTGGCGGAAGGCAGGGCGTTCTTCACCCATAAGAAAGCGGTCATGGGCGGCTTCAACAATAAGGAAGGAAGCCTGATCTACACCGGCGACCGGGAAGCGGTCATGGCCGAGACTGTGGACATTGTCAGAAAAGCCGGGCCCACGGGTCTCATCATCAGCTCGGACTGCTCGCTGCTGGAGACCATCGACCATCGCCGGGTCCACTGGGTCGCCGAAGCTTTGGACACGCTCATTTCGCAGGAGCACACTTGAATATCCGGGCGGGAGTCGCCGCCTGCTCCAAACCGTCTCCGGTGAGCATGTCTCACCGGAGGCGGTTTTTGCGTCGGGAACGCCCCGCGCGCGAAAGAAGGAAGCATAAAGTTGATAAAAAGTGGAAGATAAGGCTTGACAAACTATCTAAATGCGTATAATATAGCATTAAAATTATTCAAACGAATAATTTTGAAAGGAGGAAGTACGATGGAACTGCGTTTTCCGGAGCACCCGGATGTGGCGCTGGCGCTGCGCGGGGGCAGTCCGGTGTGCGCGCGGGCGCGGCAGCTTCGGTGCAGTGCGTGCGGCGCGCCGCTGGAGCCGTGGGAGGAGGCGTATCTGTGGAGCGTCGGACGCCGGCGCGAGCCGGTCTGCGGAGACTGCTTCGATCTGCTGCTGGCCGCGCTGGACCGCCGGGAACAGGCGAGAATGCTGGGGGTGGAGGTGCTGCAATAGGGGGGATGCGGACAATTGGGCGTCAGCCTTTACGGACGACGGCGCGCTCGTGTGAAATTTTCAAACCTGTGCTGGGCGGCACAGAGTAACTTTGAAACGATTGGCTGATAGATCCAATTGATGAGATGCGACGTTACAACAGACAGCACCAACATCAATGCAAAAATCGGAATCGGATATTTTGCCACAAATACGAGGTTGGGAAATAATACGAGATAGTAGAACATATGAACGAGCCAAATATTTGTTGAGTGTTTGCCGAAGAAGGAAAACAGCTTTTTTGCCCATAGCGGTTTATCCCAGAGATAGAAACAGGTCAGTGTTAGAATGCCGGTGATTGGTGCGATAATCAATGACTTTATGACGCAATGGACGAGGAACAGCGCGGCTGGCAATATATATATATATATATGGGCGGTTATTCCAGACGCGGCCTCCGAGCTGGTTGAGCCGTGCTCTCAGTAAAGCGGCATTTCACCTGTCCAAAGGACGGATTTCACGAAAAAAACACGCCGAAGCGTGTTTTTTTCTGGTGGGGGAAGATGGATTCGAACCATCGAAGGCATTGCCAGCAGATTTACAGTCTGTCCCCTTTGGCCACTCGGGAATTCCCCCATATGAACTTGTGGTGTTGCTGTGCCGCATTTCTCGCGGCGCGACCCAACGAAGTGGTCGTGACGCGAAAAGGAAGACGGAAGGAGCGGATGTGGAGCTTTCGGCTCCCAGCCGGAAGCGCAACGCAGCGAGTTTCGTCTGACGTGAAGCGCGCCCATTCCGACGCTGGAGCTGGTAGACGGACTCGAACCCCCGACCTGCTGATTACAAATCAGCTGCTCTACCAACTGAGCTATACCAGCACAACACCGGCCTAGATATAATAGCAAACCGCCTTTTGTTTGTCAACAAAAATTTTTGAAGAATTTCAGTGGATCCTGCGGGGACTTTATGGAGGAGAAACCATGAACTTAGAAGAACTTTCAAAACAGTACCGGGACAGCGGCACAGCCTGCCGCGTACGCGCCGAGCAGCTCCAACGCGAGCTTCGCACGGCGCGCCTGAACGAGCACGGCAAGCACGCGCTGCGCGTGCGTATCATGCATCTGGAGGACATGGCCACGGCCACGCTCTCGACCGCGAATTTTCTCGCGCGCTACTACGACCGGACGCGGAGCTGACAGGGGGTTTGCGTCGGCGCGGATCGTGTGGTATACTGTCGATATGAAACAGATTCACAGACAATGCAGACAAGGACTCGCCCTGCTGCTGGCGCTGGCCCTGTGCGTGGCCCTGTGCGGCTGTAGACGCGAGGAGCCGGACCCGCACGCGGGCATGGTCGAGGTGTTCAACGGCGCGGCGAACGACTGGATTACCCCGAAACCGGCGGTACCCGTGAGCGCACTGACGCAGGCGGACTTCTCCCTGGACGGCGAAGTGGTGCGCTACGGCGGCACGGCCTGCCGTGCGGCGCAGGGCGTGGACGTGTCGTACTATCAGGGGGAGATCGACTGGGCGGCGGTCGCGGCCTCGGGCGTGGAATTCGCCATGATCCGCGCGGGCTACCGCGGCTACACCGACGGCGGCATCACCGAGGATGAGCGCTTCCGGGAAAACGCGCAGGGCGCGCTGAACGCAGGGCTGCGCGTCGGGCTGTATTTCTTCTCGCAGGCGGTCACGGTCGAGGAGGCCGAGATTGAGGCGCGCTGGCTGCTGGATGCGGCGAAGGACTTCAAAATCACCCTGCCGCTGGTGTTCGACTGGGAGCCGATCGGCGGCGTGTCGGGCGAGATCCGCACGGACGGCATGACCGGCGCGGAGACCACTGCGTGCGCCAGGGCGTTCTGCGAGATCATCGCCGGGGCGGGCTACGAGCCGTGCATTTATTTTTCCCGCTGGCAGGGATATTATGATTACGACCTGTCGCAGCTCACGGACTACACCTTCTGGGTCAGCGGCACGGGCGCGTGGGACGATTTTTACTATGCGCACACCTTCTGGCAATATACCTTTAACGGTACGGTGGACGGCATTGCCACGGCGGTGGACCGGAATATCTGGTATATCCCGATCACGTCGGGATGACAGCCCGCTGAGTCTGTCAAAAAAGCAAAGCTTTTTTGACAGAGTAGGATTGCGGCCTGCTGCAGCGCACTCGCTGTCCGCCAAAGGCGGCCAACTCGCACGTTTGCAGGCCGAGCAGTATTTTCTCCGCCGCACATGTCGCCGGAGAAAATGATTGAATTTTCTTTCACCGCTCCGGCGGTGAAACTCTACGAGGTCTTTTGACAAGCTGGGCTGGATGACGGCCCGCTTCCACACAGACACATATAATAAGGAGTTCCTATGAAAAAGACATTCCTCAGCCTTCTGTTGATCTTCAGCCTGCTGCTGACGCTTGCGCCAGGCGCGTTTGCCGCGTCGAACCGGGTGGAGGTGACCTCCGCCGCGGCGATGGCGGAGCAGCTTGCGCAGCCTGCAGCAGTGCCGCAGCGCAGCCGCGCGAGAAGCGCCGCGCCGACGCAGACGGAGCATGCCGCGCGCGTGCTGCTCTTTGCCGACGCGCTGCCCGACGACTGCGGCGCGCAGCGCGTGCTGCACTACGCGGCGTGGCGCGAGTTCGTGCTCGAATTCGCCTCGGAGCTTGCGGCGCGCGGTGCATATGAGACGCTCACCGAAACATATGGTATCACCGACTGCTGGCTGGACACGGCGCTCGACGGCGCGGAGGTTTTTGCGGACACCGACGCCTGCACCTCCTGGGGCGGCGCGGTGATGGGGCTGGACACGCTGAAGTCGCAGGCCGGGCGCTACGTGCCGGAGAGCCGCCGCATCACGGTCGCGGTGATCGACACCGGCGCGGATCTGACCATCCCGGCGCTTCAGGCGCGGACGGTTTCGCCGTCCAGCTATGACTTCGTGGACGGCACGTCCGCCGTCACGGACATCACGACCGGCAGCTCCGCCGGCCACGGCACCAAGGTGGCGAGCCTGCTTGCCGACCTGACGCCGGAGAACGTGGAGCTGATGATTCTGCGCGTGTTCAGCGAGGAGACGGGCAAGGCGCAGAGCACCACGGTGCTCACGGCACTGCAGTACGCGCTGGAGGCGGGTGCGGACGTCGTCAACCTGAGTCTCGGCTGGACGAACGCGGACGTCAATCCGGAAAAATACACATTTCTGAATACGGTGCTGGACAAAGCTTACAGCACGGGCGTGCCGGTGATCTGCGCGGCGGGCAACAACAAGGTCGATGTGCGAACCGTCTACCCCGCGAACTACAGCACGACCATCGCGGTTTCGGCGTTTGACCAGAGCGGAACGTTTGCCGACTCGTACTCCAACTACGGGCCGGACATCGATTTCTCCGCGCCGGGTACGGCCGTTCAGACCGCCGCGCCCGGCGGCGGCACCGCCACGACAAGCGGCACCTCGCTCGCCGCGCCGCACATCACGGCGGCCGCGGCGGCCATCCTGCTGGCCGAGCCGGATGCCTCGGCTTCGCAGGTGTATCAGACGCTGCGGACTTATTCCAGAGATCTCGGCATTACGGGCAAGGACAATCTCTACGGCTGGGGCTGCCCGGTGATGACGGACTATTTCCACAACGTGCTGTGCCCGGCGCTGGCGTTCTCGGATATGCCGGCGTTTACCGAGTGGTCGCACGCGGGCATTGACTATTGCCTGGAGCACGATCTGCTGCAGGGACTGCCGGGCGCGATTCTGGACCCCGGCGGCACGACGACGCGCGCGCAGTTTGTCACGATGCTCTGGCGGCTGGCGGGCGAGCCGGAGCCGCACCGTGCGGCGGGCTTCACCGATCTGACGCAGGACTGGTACCGCGCCGCGGTCGCGTGGGCGGTGGAAACCGGCGTGACGAACGGCATGTCGGAGACGGCGTTCAACCCGGGCGGCGCGGTCACGCGCGAGCAGATGGCGGCGTTCCTGTACCGCTATGTGCACGTCGCATCGGCGGCGGACGAAACGGTGCTGGAGCAGTTCCCGGATGCGGCGGAGGTCTTCGCCTACGCGCGCCCGGCGCTCGCGTGGGCGTGCACGGAGGGGCTGATTCAGGGCGTCGGCTCGGATGCGGGCGTTTATCTGCAGCCGAAGGGCAGCGCCACGCGCGCGCAGGTCGCAACGCTGCTGATGCGCTTTGCTCAGAAATAGCTTGCTCCATTCCGGTTCCGGCCAAGGCCGAAACCTCCATATGGTCCAGACCACGCTCTCTTGCCGCTGCGCGGCAATTCACCTTGTCCGCGCCTTCGATTCTCCTGAACAAAACCGAAACGTGTTTCGGTTTTGAAAGGACGAGCAGCGGAATGAATGCGCTTTCCCGCTTGTCGGGGAAGCAAATGATAGGGAGCTTGTGAGGACGTGCGGCATTGATTTTGAGAAAAGGACGGTGACAATCCGATGAACCGGGAACGGCTGCGCCGCTGGCGGGAGATGCTGCTGAGCGACTTCTCCTGGAAGCGGCTGGGACTGATTCTGCTGGGGACGGCCATCGCGTCCTTTGGCATTTACAACATCCATCAGCAGACGAACATCACCGAGGGCGGCGTGCTGGGTCTGCTGCTGCTTCTGAACCACTGGTTCGGCGTCTCTCCCGCGATCCTCACACCCATTCTGGACCTTGCCTGCTACGCGCTTGCGCTGCGGTATCTGGGCGGTACGTTTTTGAAGTGGTCGCTTGTGTCCACGTTCAGCCTCGCGGGCTTTTTCAAGCTGTGGGAGCAGTTCCCGCGCGTGCTGCCGGATCTGTCGGCCTGGCCGCTGGCGGCGGCCGTGCTGGGCGGATTGTTCGTCGGTGTGGGCGTGGGACTGGTGGTGCGGCAGGGCGGCTCCAGCGGCGGTGACGATGCGCTGGCGCTGACCATCGCGCATGTGACGCACTGGCGCATCTCGCGCGCGTATCTCGTCACGGACCTCACCGTGCTCGCGCTCTCGCTGAGCTACATCCCGGTGCGGCGCATCGTCTATTCGCTCGTGACGGTGACGGTGTCGTCGCTGGTGATCGAGCTGGTGCAGAATGTCGGCCGGAGGAAGGAGCCGGAGACGGCTGCGGAGTGACGGCGGATATGAGCATGCAAAACGGCCCGGAGCCGCGTTCCATTTGGAACGCGGCTCCGGGCTGTTTTTTGTGTTTTGTGTGCTTATTCCTCCGGGGTGTCGTCCGCCGTGACCTCCTCGAACTCGACCTCGATGCCCTGCTCCTTCATCGCGGCGCGCAGCTCGTCGATCTGGCGCTCCTTCTCGGCGACGCGCTCGTTCGCCTGCGTGATTTCGTCGCAAAGCTGCGCCATGAAGGCGTCGGCATCGTCGCGGTACTGCTCGTAATAGAGCTTGCCGATCTCGGCGTAGGCTTTCTGGATGTTTTCCAGCTCGGCGTTGGCCTCGACGGTGAGCTTCGCCATCTTTCCGGCGTACTTCGCGCGCTCGCTCACGGCGTCCACCGCGTCCGAGACCTTGTCCTTCAGCTCGGCATAGCCGGGGATGCCGGTGACGGTGTCTTTGACCTTCTGCTTCAGATCCTGATAGTTGAACCCTGCCATGGTTTGTACCTCCTTATGTGGCTGCATACATGCAGATCATTGTGTGGGATGGGTGGAATCGCTGCCGCTGTCCGCGCTGCCGTCCGTATCCGGACGGACTTCGGCTTCCGGCGCCGGTTCGCCGGCTTCGGCGAGCGCCGCGCGGCGGACGTACAGTTCCGGCTGCTGCCTGCGGCGCAGCAGCACCACGAGCAGCACAACGGCCACAACGGCCGACAGTGCGGCCAGAAGCTGCGAGACCCGGATCATCGTGCCGGGGATGTACAGGCTGTCGGTGCGCAGCCCCTCGATCATGGCGCGGCCGACGCCGTACCACGCGACGTAGAGCAGCGTGACCTCGCCGTCGAATTTGCGTTCGTGCTTTTGATAGTAGAAGTGCAGGAACAGAAAACCGGCGAAATTCCACAGGCTCTCGTACAAAAACGTGGGGTGAACGTAAATGGGGGCTTTGCCCGGCACGGTCAGCCCCATGCGGCAGAAGACGGTCGTCTCCCGGCCGAAGGCCTCGCGGTTGATGAAGTTGCCCCAGCGCCCGATGCACTGGCCGATGAGCAGGCCGTACATGGCGATGTCGCCCAGCGCGCCGACCGGGATGCGCTTTTTGCGGCTCCAGACGAGCGCCAGCAGCACGCCTGCGATGATGCCGCCGTAGATGGCCAGCCCCCCTTCCCAGACCTTGAAGATGTCCGCCGGGCGGGCGAGATAGTCCGGGAGGTTGAACAGCACATAGTACAGCCGCGCGCCGATGATCGCCGTCGGGATCAGCCAGAGGACGTAGTCGAACAGATCGTCGCTGGAGATGCCGGCAAACGCCTTGCTACGGCGGGAGCAGTAGAGAATGCCGAGGATGAAGCCGAGCGCGATGATCGCGCCGTACCAGTAGAAGGTGTGGCCGAAGAGCTGGAACGACGCCGGGGGGTTGATGGAAAAGTTGCCGAACATGGGGAAGCTGATGCTCGCTTCCCGCAGCATGGTTTGCATGATGGTTGCTCCTTTCGTGGAGGGATCCTGATATTCTGACGCCGGTGCGATACGCGCCGAGCCAAGGCTTCCCCCTCTGGGGGAAGCTGTCGGCGGAGCCGACTGATGAGGGCAATGCCAGCTGCGAAACGGAGAACACCTCATCCGTCACGGCTACGCCGT
>SFFE01000012.1 GCA_004556965.1 Clostridiales bacterium
TCCGTTGTACCACGACAGCGGCGTCCCCGCCTTGACGTTCCCGGACGAATCCTTGGGATATTTGATCTCCTTCGTGGTACCGTCGATGGTGATGGACGTGAGCAAATCGCGCCACGAAGCGTTGTCGTAGTGATACGTGCGCGTGCTGTCGCTCCCGCCATCGGTCGGGGCCGTCACAGCGCTGAGCACGTTCCCCGCAAAGCCCGTTTTTCACAATCGGTACAGGGAAAGTTTCCTGTATCAATTGCTTTTTAGTGCCTTATTCACGAATATCCCGCGCACCCGTTCTGATATTACCCGCATGCGTCAAGAAAAAACGATGTGAGATGTGATTTTATTTCGGCGTTGCGATGCCGAATAGTTACGAAGTTTTGAGCGGCTCATTCTGCTCATATCGCGGCAGGTCCACATATGTGAGCGCGTTGCCGAATGTGGGGATCAGCTTGTCCAGCACGTCTGCCATCCGCAATTTTAGCGTAGAGGAGTTGATACATGGGTGGCAGCAGAGAAATTCATCCCGCAGCAGGTCGCGGTCGATCAGCAGCCGGACGCGGTTTTCGCGGTCGTTCATCAGACCGAGGATACTCACGGAGCCGGGCGTAATGTCCAGCAGCCGCTCCATGTGCTCCGGCGACGCAAAGGACAGACGGGCACTGCCGATCTGATGGGAGAGGTCTTTCGTCTTGAAGGGCTTGCTGCCCGGCATGAGCAGCAGGTAAAAATCCGTCTGCTGGCGGTTGGTCAAAAACAGGTTCTTGCAGATTTCCACCCCGGTCACGGCCTCGACCGCCGCGCAATCCGGGATGGTGTTGGCAAAGCCGTGATCAGCCCGGTCATACGCGACACCGAGCCGGTCAAGAAAGTCATAGCAGCGCAGCTCCTTGTCCAGCCGCCCTTCGGACGTGGGCCGGCCATGATAGAGCTGCTCGTCCACAAAAATGCTCATACATGTGCCTCGCAATGTCAGATTTCTTCCGCATTATACCGCCTTTGTGCGCGCCGTGCAAGTGCTGCGCGGGAAGGAAGTTGACACCGGCGGCGCGGCAGGGTACAATATTTCAGAATTTGAATGGACACGGCAGACCGCGCTTGCGGCCGCAATGGGAGAATTTATGGCTTATCAACTTATCGCCGTCGATATGGACGGCACCTTGCTCAATTCGAAAAAAGAGATTACGCCCCGCAGCGCCGCCGCCGTGCGCGCCGCGCTGGAGCGGGGATACCATGTCGCCATTGCGACGGGACGCTGCTACCGGCAGATTCAAAGCTATTTTGCGCTGTTTCCGGAGATGCGCTGCGCCATCACCTCCAGCGGCGCGGCGATCGCCGACCGTGGCGCCGACCGGATCGTCTGCTCCAATGATTTGCCTGCCGATATTGCAGCGAGGCTGGTGGAGGCGTCCCTTGCGTCGGACGTATTTCCCATCCTTTTCACGGAAGGACATGCCCTGTACCGGCCGGATTTGTTTGCCGAGATGGAGCGGTACGACATTGCGCTCTACCGCGGCACGATCGCGGACGCCTGCACACCGACACCGAATCTGGAACAACAATTTTTGCGCACGCCGCATCCGCTGGAAAAAATCGACCTGTACTTTGCAAGTCCGGATGAGCGCGCGGCATATCTCGCACGCGTAGAGGGCGTGCATGCGCAGATTACGCCTTGTGATTATGCCGGACTGGAGATCAACGCTTCCAGTGTAGACAAGGGTACGGGATTGGCGGCGCTGTGCGACTATCTGCACATCCCGCTGTCGGACGCGATCGCCATCGGCGACGCGGAGAACGACGTCAGTATGCTGCGCGCGGCGGGGCTGGCCGTCGCTATGGGCAATGCGCTCGATGCGGTGAAGGCCGAAGCGGACGTGATTGCGCCGGACTGCGACCATGACGGCGTTGCAGACGTCATCGAAAGATATTTGCTGGCACAAACTTGATTCACGCGCCGATCCGTTGTATAATAACTTGATTTTGTATTGAAATTCCCCTTGCGCTTTGGAAAGGAGCGGAGCACAGCATGGAGGAAGCCATTCTGGAACTGAAGCGGCTCATTGCGGGCAGCAGCAATATCGTGTTTTTCGGCGGCGCGGGCGTTTCCACGGAAAGCGGCATTCCTGATTTCCGTAGCGTGGACGGGCTGTATAACCAGCACTACAAGTACCCGCCGGAGACGATTTTGAGCCACTCCTTTTTCATCAGCCACCCGGAGGAATATTATGAATTCCACCGCGACAAGCTTGTCGCGCCGGATGCAAAGCCGAACCGGGCGCATCTGCGTCTGGCCGAGTTGGAGCAGGAGGGGAAGCTGCGCGCTGTCATCACGCAGAACATCGACGGGCTGCATCAGGCGGCCGGGAGCAAGAACGTGCTGGAGCTGCACGGCAGCATCCACCGCTGTTCCTGCATGCGCTGCGGGCGGCCATACCCGGCCGAGCGCGTGAATCTCGGCACCGGTGTGCCGAAGTGCGACTGCGGCGGCATCATCCGGCCGGACATCGTGTTTTACGAGGAGTGTCTGGACGACGACGTGCTTTCCAAGGCCATCCACTACATCCGGGAGGCCGATGTGCTCATCGTTGGCGGCACGTCGCTGGCGGTGTACCCCGCGGCGGGACTCATCAATTATTACCGGGGCAATCATCTGGTGCTCGTCAATCGCAGCGCCACCCCGTATGACAGCGAAGCGAATTTGATCATTCACGCAAAGATCGGAGAGGTTTTCTCTCAGGTCTGACGGAGGAACACTATGCGGATTGACGTAATGGGCGTCGGATTCGACAGCATGACAATGGAGGAAGCGGTGGCGAAAGCGCGCGCACTCATGGCCGAGCGCCGGGCAGCCTATGTGGTCACACCCAACCCGGAGATCGTTATGCACTGCCGCGAGGACGCGGCGGCGATGGCCGCCGTGCAGCAGGCGGATCTCGTTTTGCCGGATGGGATCGGCGTCGTCTACGGCGCAAAAATTCTCGGCACGCCGCTGAAAGCAAAGCTGCCGGGCATCGACTTTGCCACGACCCTGATGGGCGAGCTGGCCCAGGAGGGCAAGTCCGTGTTCCTCTTTGGCGCAAAGCCCGGTGTGGCGGACACCGCGGGGGCAAAGCTGCAGGAGCGCTTTCCGGGACTCGTCATCGCCGGCACGAACGACGGGTATTTTCAGGACGACGCCCCCATCATCGAAAAAATCAACGCCGCGCAGCCGGATCTGCTGCTGGTTTGCCTTGGCGCACCGAAGCAGGAGCTTTGGATGCAGCGCAACGCGCAGCGCCTGCGCGTGGGACTGATGGCCGGGCTCGGCGGGAGCTTGGATGTGTTCGCAGGGACCGTCAAGCGCGCGCCCAAAATTTTTCAAAAGCTCGGTCTGGAGTGGCTTTACCGGCTCGTCAAGGAGCCGTCGCGCATCGGCCGCATGATGAAACTGCCGAAATTCCTTTTTGCCGCCATCGGGCAAAAGCTGCGAGGCAAACGCCATGAATAACGGAAAATTGATCGTGCTGGAGGGCATCGACGGCAGCGGCAAGTCCGCGCAGTACCGCCGCCTGTGCTCCCGGTTTGAAGAGGAGGGCATCGCCTTCCGCCATATTGTCTTTCCGCGCTACGACCAGGAGTCGTCCGCGCTGATCCGGATGTATCTCGGCGGCGCGTTCGGGGAGCGCCCGGGGGACGTCAACGCCTATGCCGCGTCCACGTTCTATGCCGTGGACCGCTATGCCTCCTACCGCACGGACTGGGGCACGGACTATGAAAACGGCGGACTGATCTTGTCCGACCGGTATACGACCTCGAACGCGGTGCACCAGGGCTCCAAGCTGCCGGAATCGGAGCTGCCGGCATTTTTCGACTGGCTGTACGATCTGGAATACGGCAAGCTTGGCCTGCCGAAGCCCGATCTGGTGATCTATCTGGATGTGGATATTGAGACGTCCCTCGCGCGCATGGAGCACCGCCAGAGCAAGAACCATACGAAGGCGGACATCCACGAACAGGATGTCAAGTATCTGGAAGACTGCCTGCGCATCGGCCATCTCGCCGCCGAGCATTACGGCTGGCGGGTCGTCCCGTTTCAGAAGGACGGCAAGGTGCGCGCGCTTTTGGAGAAGCACGAGGAAATCTTCCAAATCGTGCAGTCCATTCTATGAACGAGGCAAAAAAGCGCCTGCGCGCGCAGATCCGCACGGAGCTGTCCGCGTGGAGCGCCGAAGCGCTCGCGCAGAGCGACCGGGACATTACGGCGCGCGTTCTGGCGCTGCCGGAGTTTCAGGCGGCGCAGCGGGTGTTCGCATATTACAGCATGTCCCCGGAACCGGATACGCACGCCGTGATCGCGGCGGCGCTGCGGCAGGGGAAGACGGTTGCCCTGCCGGTGACGGAGGGCGAGGGCGTTATGCACTTTGCGCGGCTGGACACGGCGCTCGCCGCCGGGCGCTATGGTATCCCGGAGCCGCCGCCGGACGCGCCGCATCTGACGCCGCAGCCGGGAGACTTGCTGCTTGTGCCCGCCATAGCGTTTGACCGCGCGGGCTATCGGCTGGGGCGCGGCGGCGGGTATTATGACCGCTATCTGGCGGAAACGGCCTGCTGCACAGCCGGCCTTGTCCGCAATGCGTTTTTGTATGAAACACTTCCGCGAACGTGGAACGATTTGCCCGTCTCCATCGTCTTATCGGACACTGTCATACTCAGCAGCCGCAGCCGCAGTTGTTGTCGCAGTTGTTGTTGCAGCCACAGCCGCAGTTGTTGTTGCCGCAGCCGCAGAAGAGGATAATGAGGATCAGGATGATCCATAAGCAGCTATTGTTATTTCCGCAGAACATAAGATGATTCCTTTCTCCGCGCAACAGATTTTTTGTTGCCAAAGCCACTCCCGCACGGAAGATGAATGACCCGGAACGCTCTCGACTGTACCCGGCGAAGCGGCGCCCTCTCCGTCGTCGCCCTATCTTATGCCGCGCCGGTGCGAGTCGTTACTATGCATAGGAGACAAAACGATGTCTGATCATTTCAAAAATTTTGATGAGCTGTTCCGCAGCGAGGACAGCGGCGGCGCGCCGCATCGACCTGCCCAGCAGCACCCCGCACAGCATCATCCTGCGCAGCAGCGCCCCGCGCCGCAGCACCCCGCACAGCATCATCCTGCGCAGCAGCGCCCCGCGCCGCAGCATCCTGCCCAGCAGCGTCCTGCGCAGCAGCGTCCTGCGCAGCAACATCCTGCGCAGCAGCGTCCTGCGCAGCAGCGCCCCGCGCAGCAACATCCTGCCCAGCAGCATCCTGCGCAGCAGCATCCTGCGCAGCAACATCCTGCGCAGCGGCGTCCTGCCCAGCAACATCCTGCCCAGCAGCATCCTGCGCAGCAACATCCTGCGCAGCAGCGTCCTGCGCAGCAGCGCCCCGCGCAGCAACATCCTGCCCAGCAGCATCCTGCGCAGCAACATCCTGCGCAGCAACATCCTGCGCAGCAGCGTCCTGCCCAGCAGCATCCTGTTCAGCAGAAGCCGATACAGTCATGGCCGGAGCGGGAGGCGGTCAAGCAGGAGCCTGCCGTCCAAGACGTCGGCTGGGAGGACATGGACCGCACAACACGAAGCAAGCCGGTTTTGGAGCCGGCACGAAGCGGCGAGACCAACAATGAGTGGGACTTTTTCGACAGTCCACGCCGCAGACGCGGCGCGCCGCAGCCTGCGCCGGAGGAACCGGCGTTTGAGGAAGAGGAGCTTGCCGAACCGGTCATGGACAACAGCGGCTGGGATCAGGTGGAAGCGCCGATCCGCAAGCGGCGCGACGGCCGGAGCGGCTGCCTGGGCGGCTTTCTGTACTTTGCGTTCGTTCTGAGCGTCAGCATCATTCTGGCCTGCCTGGGCTGGATGGCGGCGTCTGACGTTCTGGCGCTCAACAAGGAGCCGGTGACCGCGACCATCACGCTCGACAAAGCGGAGTTTGAGACGAAGACGGAAACCGTTACGGATGAAAACGGCAACTCCAAGGAAGAGAAGACCCGCTACGCGGATATCGGCTACGTTGCGGATCTGCTCAAGGACGCCGGCATCATCGAGTACAAGGGGCTGTTCAAGTTTTACTGCGCCATCTCCAACGCCGACACGAAGATCGACCCCGGCACGTATGAACTGAACACGAATTACGATTACCGCGCGCTCGTCAAGAAAATGCAGGTTGGCTCCGGCGCGATGGTGACGACGAAGGTCACGTTCCCCGAGGGCTATACGATGGAGCAGATCTTCCAGAAGCTCGAAGAGGAGGGCGTCTGCGAATATGACGACCTGATGGAAGCTGCCGCGAACTATCAGTACAACTATTCGTTCCTTGACGAGAACGCCTTGGGCGACGCCACACGGCTGGAAGGCTACCTGTTCCCGGACACGTATGAGTTCTATCAGGGGATGCAGGCGTCGAGCGCCATCAACAAGTTCTTGGTGAACTTCCACGACCGGCTGACGGCGGAGATGCTCGATCTCGCCGAGCAGAAGGGGCTCTCGCTTAAGGAAGTGGTCACGATCGCGTCCATGATCGAAAAGGAGGCCGCGAACGACAGCGAGCGCGCGCAGATTGCATCCGTCATCTACAACCGCATCAAGGCGGGTATGCCGCTGCAGATCGACTCCACGATCATGTATGTTCTCGATGAGCACGGAGATGTGCTCACAACGGAGCAGACGAAGATCGACAGTCCGTACAACACGTATACGAACACCGGCCTGCCGCCGACGCCGATTGCAAACCCCGGCGCCGCGTCCATCAACGCCGCGCTGAAGCCGGCGGATACGAATTACCTCTACTATGCGCTGGATGCGGAGAGCGGAACGCACAAGTTCTTCACGAACTATTCCGAGTTCCAGAGCTTCGTCGCCAGCCAGAGCTATTCACAGGGATGATGCAGAGCGGTATGAAACAGAAAGCAGAATTATTGTCCCCTGCGGGAGATTTGGAGCGCCTTCAAATGGCGCTCCATTTCGGTGCTGACGCGGTATATCTGGCGGGAGAAGAGTTCGGCATGCGCGCCGGCGCGGGCAATTTTACGCCTGACGGACTGCGCAATGCCGTCAAACTGGCGCACGCCGCCGGCGCAGCCGTTCATGTGACGTGCAATACGCTGCCGCGTGACGATGAGCTGGAGCGGCTCCCGGCGTTTTTGGAGCGGCTGGACGACGCGGGCGCGGACGCTGTGATTGCGGCGGATCTCGGCGTGATCACGCAGGTGAAGCGCTATGCGCCGCACGTGGCGCTGCACATCAGCACGCAGTTCGGCGTGGTGAACGCCGCTGCGGCGAACGCGCTGCACGATCTGGGCGCGAGCCGGGTGGTGCTTGCGCGTGAGCTGCACCTGGACGAGATCGCCGCCATCCGCGCCAAAACACTGCCGGAGCTGGAGCTGGAGGCGTTCGTCCACGGAGCAATGTGCGTGTCGTTTTCCGGGCGGTGTCTGCTGTCGAACTACATGACCGGGCGGGACGCCAGCCGCGGCCGCTGTGCACAGCCCTGCCGGTGGGAGTACGGCCTCGTGGAGAGAAAGCGCCCCGGCGAGGTGTTCGAGATCGTGGAGGACAAAGGCACATTCCTCATGAATTCCCGTGACATGTGCATGATCGGGCACATTCCTGAATTGCTGCAGGCGGGCGTCTCCAGTTTGAAGATCGAGGGGCGCATGAAGTCTGCTTACTACGTCGGCGCGGTGACGAACGCATACCGCCATGCCGTTGATGCGGCACTGGAGCAGCGGCCGCTGGAGGACGTCTGGAAGCGCGAGGTGCTGCAGATCAGCCACCGGCCTTACAGTACGGGCTTTTATTTCGGCGAACCGGGGCAGTATACGTCGGACTCTGCGTACTTTTCCGGCGCGGAGGTCTGTGCCATCGTGGAGGGCGTGACGGCGGATGGCCGGGCGGTGCTGACGCAGCGCAACAAGTTCGCCGTGGGCGACGAGTTGGAGCTTGTGACGAACGACGGCGTGCCGGTCGCGTTTCGGGCGCAGGAGCTGCGCGACGGGACGGGAGGGCTCATCGGCAGCGTGCCGCAGCCGCTCATGCGCTTTACCATGCCGCTGCCGAAGGCGGCCGCGCCGCTGTCGCTCGTTCGGCGGAAAATGGCGGAATAAACGGTTGACAACCGGGGAAAATGTGATAAAATTCTTAAATATCCGAAAACAGAAACGCTTTGAAGAAATTGAACTGTGCATCGGCAGCCTGCAGAGAGAGGGGGACGGTGGAAGCCCCTCGGTTTTGCCCGCGCAGCGGCCGTTTTTGAGCGGCCCGGGACGACCGGGACGGCGCATCCCCGTTACAGGATGGCGAAAGACGCCCCGCAAGGGGCAATTAGGGTGGTACCGTGAGATTCGCTCTCGCCCCTATTCCGGGGGCGGGAGTTTCTTTTTTTAGGGAGGTCAATATGAAAAAATTCGGTCTGAATGAATTGCGTGAGATGTTTCTGAGCTTCTTTGAAACGAAGGGGCATCTGCGCCTGCCCAGCTTTTCTCTGATCCCGCAGAACGACGCGTCGCTGCTGCTGATCAACTCCGGCATGGCGCCGATGAAGCCGTATTTCAAGGGCGAGCAGGAGCCGCCGCGCCACCGCGTCTGCACCTGCCAGAAGTGCATCCGTACCGGCGACATTGAGAACATCGGCAAAACCGCGCGCCATGGCACATATTTCGAGATGCTCGGCAACTTCTCCTTCGGCGACTACTTCAAGCACGAAGCGATCGCATGGTCGTGGGAGTTTCTTACCTCGCCGGACTGGGTCGGTCTCGACCCGGCGCGGCTGTATCCGTCCGTATATGAAAACGACGACGAGGCATTCAATATCTGGCGCGATGAGATCGGGATTCCGGAATCGCGTATCGTCCGCCTCGGCAAGGACGACAACTTCTGGGAGCATGGCTCCGGCCCGTGCGGCCCCTGCTCCGAGATCTACTTTGACCGCGGCGAGGAATACGGCTGCGGCAAGCCGGACTGTGCACCGGGCTGCGACTGCGACCGGTATATGGAGGTCTGGAACAACGTCTTTTCCCAGTTCGACAACGACGGCAACGGCAACTATTCCGATCTCGCGCAGAAAAATATCGACACCGGCATGGGCCTGGAGCGTCTGGCGGTCGTCTGTCAGGGCGTGGACTCCCTGTTTGACGTGGATACGGTGATGAACATCACCAACAAGGTCAGCGAGATCACCGGCGCGCACTATGGCGACAGCCATAAGACGGACGTCTCCCTGCGCGTCATTACCGACCACATCCGTGCGTCCGTCATGATGATCTGCGACGGCGTGCTCCCGTCGAACGAGGGGCGCGGCTATGTCCTGCGCCGCCTGCTGCGTCGCGCCGCGCGCCACGGCAAGCTGCTGGGCGAAAACGATCCGTTCCTCTACCGTGTGGTGGATACCGTGGTGCATGAAAACGAGTGCCAGTATCCGGAGCTGCGTGAGAAGCAGAGATATATCACCCGCGTCATCAAAACGGAGGAGGAAAACTTCGACAAGACGATCGACGCCGGGATGCGTATTTTTGCAGATCTGCTCGCGGAGCATCAGGCCAAGGGCGAACAGGTGTTCTCCGGCGCGGACGCGTTCAAGCTGTATGACACCTACGGCTTCCCGTTTGACCTGACGAACGAGATGGTGCAAGAACAGGGCATGACTGTGGACGAGGAAGGCTTCCGCGCGCTCATGGAGGAGCAGCGCGTGCGCGCGCGCAAGGCGCGCGAGGCGCTCGGCGACCTTGCGTGGGCAGGCATTGAGCTGGGGCTTGACAGCACCCCGACCACGTTCACCGGCTATGACCGGGCGCAGGACACCGGCCGGATTCTGGCCATCGTATGCGACGGCGAGGTCTGCTCCAATATGCAAGAGGGGAACAAAGGCATTCTGGTGCTGGACCGCACGCCGTTTTACGCCGAGATGGGCGGCCAGGTGGCCGATCACGGCGTGATCGAGACAGAGAGCGCTCTCTTCCGCGTGACGGATGTGCAGAAGGACAAGTCCGGCAAATTCCTGCACTATGGCGAACTGCACGCCGGCTCGCTCCACGTGGAGCAGGAGGTCACCGCGTCGATCGACATGGATCGCAGAAAGGCGATCATGCGCGCGCATTCCGCGACGCACCTGCTGCACGCAGCGCTGCGAGAAGTGCTGGGCGACCATGTGCATCAGGCTGGCTCTCTCGTGGAGCCGGACCGCCTGCGCTTCGATCTGACGCACTTCTCCGCCGTAACAAAGGAAGAACTGCACGAGGTCAACGAGATCGTCTGCGACATGATTCTGGACGGCATGGACGTGAGCGTTTGCGAAATGCCGATTGAAGCGGCGAAGCAGTCCGGCGCAACGGCGCTGTTCGGCGAAAAATACGGCGATATCGTGCGCGTGGTGAATATGGGCGGCAAGAGCGTCGAACTCTGCGGCGGCACGCATGTGGACAACACCGCGAAGGTCGGCCCGTTCCGCATCGTGAGCGAAAGCTCCGTCGCCTCCGGCGTGCGCCGCATCGAAGCGGTGACCGGCAAGGCCTGCATGTGTCAGGCGGAGACGGACAACAGCCGCCTGAGCCAGGTGGCATCGCTGCTGCATACCAAGCCTGTTGAGCTGCTTACGAAGGCGGAGAGCTTCATGGCAGAGCTGAAGAGTATGCGGCAGGATATGGAGCGGCTGAAGGACAAGCTGCTCGCGGGCGACGTGGAACGCTTCCTGTTTGCAGCCAAAAACATCGACGACTTCCACGTGATAACGGCCACGCGGCCGGATCTCGACGCGGGCGACCTGCGCAAGATGGGCGACTTCCTGCGCGACAAGGATCCGAAGGTCGTCGCGGTTCTCGCCACGATCGTGGGGCAGAAGGTCACATTCGTCGCGGTCTGCGGCAAGGAGTCCGTGGCCGCCGGGATCAAGGCCGGCGATCTGGTTCGGGCGGTATCCGCCGTGGCCGGCGGCAAGGGCGGCGGCAAGCCGGACTCCGCCATGGGCGGCGGCACTGAGGTTCTGAAAACCGACGATGCGCTTGCCATCGTGGACGATTTCGTAGCAGAAAAACTGGGACTGTAAAGGAGAAATAACCATGAATGATTGCCTGTTTTGCAAAATCGCGGCGGGGGAGATCCCGTCCACCTGCCTGTATGACGACGATGCGGTCTATGCCTTCCGGGACATCAATCCGCAGGCGCCGGTGCATTTTCTTGTGATTCCCAAAATGCACATCGGCTCGGTCGCTGAGATCACGGCGGAAAACTCGGCTGTGGTTGCCAAGTGCTTTGAGGTCATCGCGAAGCTCGCGGCGCAGGAGGGACTGGAAAACGGCTACCGCGTCATCTCCAACTGCGGCGACGACGCCGGGCAGACGGTACACCATCTGCACTTCCACGTCCTCGGCGGCGCTTCGATGGGCGAGCATCTTCTGTAATTTGCTGAGAAAAACGGCGGCAGGGCTTGTTCCTGCCGCCGTTTTTTACTATAATACGATCGGAAGAGAGAAAAAAGGGAGTGGGGGGAATGCGCAAGCTGGCGTATGCCGCGGGCGGCTATGCTGCGGCGATTTTTCTGGCGCACTACGTACTGCCGGCGCGCCTGCTGCCGTATGCTGCCGGCATCATGGCGCTATTCGCCCTGCCGGCCTTTCTGCTGCCGCGCGGCGTGCGCATGCGGGTCATGCTTGCAGCGGTTTCGGCGGCCGTCGGCTTTGGCTGGTATTTTGGCGCGGCGCACCTGCGTTTGGAGCCGGTACAGGCAGTCTCGAACGACGAGCGGACGGTCACGGCGCGCGTGACGGCGTATCCGCAGGAATACGAGCATTCCGTCGGGATCACCGTGCGCCTGACCGACCCCGTGCTGCCGCATTTGACCGCACGGCTGTACGATTACGCCGGGGAGAGTGCCGAACTCCGTCCCGGCGACGAGATCACTGTGCGTGTGAAGCTTCGCCCGGCGACCGAGCGCTACGGCGAGGAGACGGATACGTACCTGTCGCGCGGCATTTATTTTCTTGGAACGATACAGGGAGCACCGGAAAAGACCGGCGTCTGGCCATACCGGGTGCTGTATTTTCCGAAAACGATCGCTTATGCGCTGAAAACATCTGCCGCGCGCGTGTTTCCGGAGGATGCCGTTCCGTTTGCGCAGGCGCTGATGCTGGGAGACAAGCAGGCACTGTATGCACAAAATCTGGATATCCCGCTGCGCGACGCGGGTATTATGCACACGGTTGCGGTGTCCGGGATGCATTTGACGTATCTGCTGGGCTTTTTGCGTCTGCTGTTCGGGCGGCGGAAGCTTTCAGCCGCGCTGGCGCTGCCATTGATGGCGGTGTTCGCGGTGATGGCGGGCGCAAGCGCGTCGATCCTGCGCGCGGCGTTCATGGCGGCGCTGCTGCTGGTTGCACCGATCCTGGGACGGGAGAACGACCCGCCGACATCGCTTCTGACGGCGCTGGCGCTGCTTTTGGCGTGCAACCCGTTTTCGGCGGGCAGCGTTGCGCTGCAGCTCTCGTTTGGCTCCATGGGCGGAATCTTTCTGCTGTCCGGCCCCATTTACCGTTTTTTATCGGCCCGCTTCCTGCCACCGAAGCGGAAACTTCGCAAATTTACGCGCGCGACCGTGCAGTTCATTCTGGCAACGACCGCGACCTCCGTTGGCTCTATGGCGTTTACCGTGCCGCTCTCCGCGCTTCACTTCGGCAGCGTGTCGCTCGTCGCGCCGCTGACGAATCTGCTGGTGCTGTGGATGTTGCCGGTGTGCTTCGTGGGCTGCTATCTTGCGGCGGCTGCGGGGCTTGTCTGGCCGCTCGCCGGGCGGGCGATTGGCTGGGCCATGGCGTGGCCGCTGCGGTATGTGCTCGGCGCGGCAGAGCTGCTCTCCCGTCTGCCTGGCGCGGCGCTGTCAGCAAAAAATCCGCTGGTCGTGCTGTGGCTGGTGTTTGTATATGTGCTGTTTGCCGTGACCTACCGGCTCTCTGAACGCGGGAAATACCGCCCGGTGCTGCCGGTTTGCTGCTGCGTCTGCACGCTTTGCGCCGTTGTGCTGCTCACGGCGTGGAGCACGGCGTCCGTCCCGCGCGTGACGGCGCTCGACGTGGGGCAGGGGCAGAGCATCGCGTTCCTCGCCGGAAACGATACCGTTCTGGTGGACTGCGGCGGCAACGGCGCGGTGACGAACGCGGGAGACACCGCTGCGCAGTATCTGCGGTCTGTCGGGCGCAGTACGGTCGATGTGCTGGTGCTCACGCATCCGCATGAGGATCACACCAACGGCGTTTTGCGCCTGCTTCAGCAGGTGCGCGTGCGCATGCTCGTCGTGCCGGAGGCAGTGGATTCCGAAAGTGAGCCGCTGCGCGGTATTCTGAAGCTGGCAGAGCAGAGGAATGTGGAAATCCTTCGGCTCAGCGAGGACACGCAGCTGGAATTGCAGCATATCACTTTGGCGGTCTATGCGCGCCTTGGCCGGATGCATGAGGACGGCTGCCTGATGCTGCGCGCATCCGTCGGAGACTTTGACACGCTCATCACCGGTGATGTCAAAACGGAGGTGGAGGCGCAGCTGGCGCTGGCGTATGATCTCAGTGGCACGGAGCTGCTCGTCGCGGGGCACCACGGCTCGCGTTACTCCACGGGCGAGACCCTGTTGGATGCCACGGGCGCGCAGCGCGCCATCGTCTCATGCGGCTACAACCCGTATGGCCACCCTACGGAGGAGACGCTGGAGCGGCTGCAAAACCACGGAATTGAAATCTACCGCACCGATCAGCTCGGCAGCGTCACGGTGCGTTTGAATTAGGAGTCATTATGGCGAAAGCAAAAAAGCAGGAAAAAGCATTCAATTACAACGCCGCCGTCCGCGAGCTGCGCGAGCAGGGGCCGCAGCGGCTCTATTTGCTGTGGGGGCGCGAGGATTACTTGCGCGAGACGTATCTCACCCAGCTCAAGCAGCTCTGCCTGCCCGGCGGGGAGGATGACTTCAGCTACCGCCGGTTCGACGGCGCGGCACTGGAGCTTCACGCGCTGGCGGACGCAGTGGACGCGGTGCCGTTTTTGTCCGAGCGCACGCTCATCGAGGTGCGCGGGTATGACACGAACAAGTGCCGCGAGGGCGATGTGGAGCGGCTGCTCGCCATTTTGGGCGACATTCCGGACTACTGCACGCTCGTGTTTGTGATGGACACGGCGTTCGAGCCGGACGGACGCCTGAAGGTGACAAAGGCGTTCCAGAAGCACGGCAAGGTGCTGCAATTCACCGCGCAGGGCGGCGACGCGCTCGTCGCATGGGTGCGAAAGCGCTTTGCGGCCCATGGCAAGCAGATCGCCACCGCAGACGCGCAGCAGCTCATCCTCATCAGCGGCGGCCTGATGAACCAGATGATCCCGGAGATCGACAAACTCGCCGCCTATGTCACGGGCGACACGGTGTGCCGCGCGGACATCGACGCCGTGGCGCACAAGCTGCCGGAGGCGGTGGTGTTCGAGATGACCGACCGGCTGGCCGCACGGGATAACGACGGCGCGATGGCCATCCTCGCGGAGCTGCTGGCGGACAAGGCTAACACGCCGATCTTTCTCCTGTCGGTGATCGGGCAGCAGATGCGCAGGTTATACGCGGCGAAGGTCGCGCAGCAAAGCGGTCTCGGTACGGCGTATGTCTGCGAGGTGTGCGGCATCCGATACGATTTCATCGCGGCGAAGCTCCTGCAGTCTGCGCGTCGGTTTTCGCTGGAGTCGCTCGAAGACGCGGTGCGCCAGTGCGCGGAGACGGACTATGCCATGAAGAGCACCGGCGCGGACGATACGGCGTTGCTCAAGGACTTGCTGCTGCGCATCGCAGTGGAGGCGTGACATGCTGAAAATTCGGGAAGCCATCATCGTCGAAGGGCGGTATGACAAAAACACGCTGTCTCAGATCGTGGACGCGCCAATTCTGGAGACCGCCGGGTTCGGCATTTTCAACGACAAGGAGCAGCTCGCGCTGCTGCGCGCCGTCGCGGAGAAGCGCGGCCTGATCGTGCTGACCGACAGCGACGGCGCGGGCTTCGTCATCCGCCGCTACCTGCGCGGCGCGATTGATCCGGCACGCGTGAAGCACGCCTACATCCCGGACATTGCGGGCAAGGAGCGCCGCAAGGCGGCACACTCGAAGGAGGGGAAGCTCGGCGTGGAGGGCATGCGCCCGGAGGTGCTTATCGAAGCGCTGCGCCGCGCCGGCGCCACCGTGGAAGGGGAGACGCCCCGCCGCACGGTGGGGGAGATTACCAAGGCGGATCTCTATGCCGCCGGGCTCAGCGGCGGCGCGGGCAGCGCGGAAAAGCGAAAAGAACTGCTGCATGCACTGAGTCTGCCGGAGCGCATGAGCGCGAACGCCATGCTGGAAGCGCTTAACGCCCTCATGAGCCGGGACGAATTTCTGCGGCGATTGTCGGCGGATTCGGACGAATGATGTACAGAACCGCTTCCGGGAGGAAAAGTCTGCCGGAAGCGGTCAAATTTTTCGTGCAATAGGGGACAGTATGTGCTATAATATAACATTAGCATCGCTTGACAAGGGCATATACGGTTTTGACGGGCAGAAAAACGCCCATGCCGTTTCAAAGCCCTTGACAATACAGCAAGTATTCTCTGCGGGCTTTTCATTGCCTGAACGCTTTTCTGCTCCGGCAAAACTGCGAGCACCTGACGGCAATGGATTTATGAGCGATTTTTGGTTTTTGAGATGCAGATGGGCTTGACGCCCATCAAATCGAAAAGGCCGAAAATCGCCGGAAAGACACGCCGTCAGGCGTGTATCCCCTTGTCAAGCGATGCTAATAGCGTGCAATATCTGCTACAGTTTGTGTTTGGAGGAAGCAGCCCATGAAATGCCCGTTTTGCGGTTTTGCAGAGAGCAAGGTCATCGACTCCCGCCCGGCCGAGGAGGGCGCAACGATCCGCCGCCGGCGCGAGTGTCTTGCCTGCCAGAAGCGGTTCACAACGTATGAGATCATCGAAAGCCTGCCGCTGGTCGTCATCAAGCGCGACGGCAGCCGCCAGACGTTCGACAAGAGCAAGCTTATCAACGGCATGGTGCGCGCCTGCGATAAGCGGAAGGTGCCGCTGCCGGTGCTGGAGAAGATCGCGGACGAGATCGAGCAGGAGCTGCAGAGCGCGCTGGAGCGCGAGATCACGACCGAGGAGGTCGGCGAGATGGTCATGAAGCGGCTCAAATCGGTGGACGAGGTCGCCTACGTCCGCTTTGCGTCCGTATACCGCCAGTTCAAGGATATCGACACCTTTATGCAGGAGTTGACGAAGCTCCTGAACAACCGGGATTAAAACACATTCCCAAGTGCGGCGCGCTCGCTCTCGCCGAGATTGGCGATGCGGGTGCGCAGCAGGAGAAGCTGCGCTTCCGCCGCGGGGTCTCCGGCGGAGAGGGCGGCTTTTGCTGCGTCGAACGTTTCGGTCACCGACTCTACGGCGCTGTGCGGCAGCATGATGTGCGCATAGCGGTCCATGCTGTCCCAGTCGCTGCGCGCGTCGGTGAGCGCCTGTGCAGCGGCGCTTCCGTCGCCGGACAGGCACTGCGATTGTGCATGTGCGACGGCGCTGTCGAGCGAATCGCAGCGCGCGGCCAGATAGTGGACGTTCCAGATCGCGGCCGCTGCCAGAAGGAGCAGCAGCGCGGCTGCGGCCAGTTCTTTTTTCATGCCTTTCGCTCCTTTGCCGCGTAGTAGATGCTCCCGGCGTCGTTGACCATCATCAGATAGACATCCTCCGGCCCGGAGGCATGCCGCTGCTTCAGCTCACGTTCGAGCCAGCGCATGTCGTGGCCTGTTTGCGCCAAATTGTTGGAAAGCACCCGCCCGTCGCTGATGAGGATGGAGAAATATCCGTCGTCGTCCGGATTCAGGTGGAGCTGTTTTGCGGTCACGGGCTGCTCGGCGGGGTAGAGAACGATGTTGAGCTGTCCGTTCGTTTCCAGAATGGCGTATTCCACGCTGGCGATGTCCAGAATGCCCTGATTGCGCAGCTCCTGCGTCAGCTCGTCGAGCGTGAAGCGGTTTTTGGTCATCTCGCGCTGCGCGATCTTCCCCTTTTCGATGAGCAGGCTGGGCTTGCCGTACAGAAGCTGCCGCAGCCGGATGCTCTTGAGCGTCAGGCCGGAGATGATGATCTCGCAGCAAAACAGCACCAGAAGCGGAACCAATCCATAGATCAGCGGCATATCGGTGTCCTGTAGGGGATTGACCGCAATGTCCGCCACCAGAACGGCCACTACCAGCTCGGAGAGCTCCATTTCGCCAAGCTGCCGCTTTCCCAGCAGGCGCATGGCCAGCACCAACGCAGTAAAAATAATCAACGTTCGGATCAGAATGATCGCCAAGGTTACATCTCCGCCTTTCCGAATGCTTTTAGCTTTCCCGCGAAAAAGCGGAATCATGCGGCGCAATGCGGCGAAATGGAGGTCGTGTATGAAGTTT
This sequence comes from Clostridiales bacterium, assembly GCA_004556965.1. GTDB lineage: Bacteria > Bacillota > Clostridia > Oscillospirales > Oscillospiraceae > CAG-103. The sequence goes on from SFFE01000012.1 coordinate 17,432, forward strand.
ACAAAAATGCAGGGCTGCGGCAACGACTATCTCTATGTCAACTGCTTTGAAGAGCACGTGCCCGATCCCGGCGGCACGGCGATCCGCCTTTCCGACCGGCATTTCGGCGTCGGCGGGGACGGCCTTGTGCTCATCAGTCCGTCTGCCTGCGCGGACTTTGACATGGATATGTATAACGCGGACGGTTCGCGCTCGGATATGTGCGGCAACGCCATCCGCTGCGTGGCGAAATACGTCTATGACCGCGGACTGACGGATAAAACGGTTCTCACCATTGAGACCCGCGCCGGCGTCAAGACGCTGTGGCTCAACGTGGAGGACGGCGCGGTGCAGACGGTGCGCGTGTGCATGGGCGCGCCCGATTTTCATCCGCAGACGATCCCGGTCGCGGCGGCGGGCTCCACGTTCCTGCGCCAGCCGATTGAGGCCTGCGGCAAGACGTGGCTCGTATCCGCCGTGAATGTCGGCAACCCGCATTGTGTGACCTATGTGGATGATCCGGACGCGCTGGACTTTCCGCGCGTCGGTCCGGCATTCGAGAACCATCCGGTGTTTCCGGCGCGCGTGAACGCGGAATTCGTGCAGGTGATCGACCACCGGACGCTGCGGATGCGCGTCTGGGAGCGCGGCAGCGGCGAGACGCTCGCCTGCGGCACAGGGGCGACGGCGGCGCTGGCCGTTTCGGCACTGCTCGGCAAATGCGGCAGCGAAGCGGATGTGCTGCTGCGCGGCGGTACGCTGCACATCGAGTGGAACCGGAAAGAGAACCTGCTGTATATGACCGGCCCCGCAGAGTTTGTATTTGACGGTGAGGTTACCCTGTAACAGAGCAACCCGCTTTGACGAAAACAGGAGGAATCATCATGAAAACCATCATTGGAACGCAGGAAGAAATCTTCGCAAAGCTCGCGCAGCGGTATGCGGCGCTGCTTTCGCAGAAGCCGGAAGCCGTGCTCGGCTTCACGGCGGTGGACGTCCCCGCGGCGGCGTTCGACGCGCTCGCGGCGAACGGCGTGTCCTTCGCGAAATCCACGGCATTCAACGCCTGCGAGTATGTGGGCGAGGCAGCGCAGGGTGCGCAGTCGCAGCGCGCCATCCTGCAAAAGCTGCTCTATGATAAAACGCCGTTCGCGGCGGTATACACGCCGGAGACGGAGTCGGATTACGACGCGCAGATTCAATTGGCAGGGGGCCTGGATCTGGTGCTGCTCGGCCTTGGCGAGCGCGGCCATGTGGCGTTCAACGAACCGGGCGCGGCCTTCGGCTCGCGCACGGGTGTGAGCAAGCTTGCGGACGTGACCCGCGCCGCGATCGCGGACGCGTTCGGCGGTGTGGAACAAACGCCGGAGCAGGGCGTCACAATGGGTATCGGCACGATTCTGGACGCAAAGACGATCCTGCTCGTCGCAACCGGCAAGGACAAGGCGAGCGCCGTTCAGAAAACGCTGGAGGGCCGGCCGGAATCGTTTATCCCGGCGTCCTTTTTGCAGCTCCACACGGACGTGGAGGTCTATCTGGATCACGATGCAGCATCGATGCTGTAAAGATTTTATCCGCCGCCGGCGGAGAGAACAATCGGAGGTAAAACATGTCCAAGTATTTTGGCACTGACGGCTTTCGCGGGGAAGCCAACGTTGACCTGACGGTCGAGCACGCGTACCGCATCGGACGCTTTCTCGGCTGGTATTACGGGCGTGAGCACAAGTGCTCCGTCGTCATCGGCAAGGACACCCGGCGTTCGAGCTACATGTATGAAAACGCCCTGTCCGCGGGCCTGACCGCGTCGGGCGCGGATGCGTATCTGATGCATGTCACCACGACACCCAGCGTCTCCTACATCGTCCGGTCGGACGATTTTGACTGCGGTGTTATGATCAGCGCGAGCCACAACCCCTATCACGACAACGGCATCAAGCTGCTCAACAGCGCGGGCGAGAAGATGCAGGAGGACGTCATCGAGGAGATCGAGCGGTATCTCGACGGCGAGTTTGAGATTCCGTTCGCCACGGGCGCGGAGATCGGCTGCACGAAGGATTATTCCGCCGGCCGCAACCGCTACATCGGTTATCTGATCTCGCTGTCCACGCATTCGTACAAGGGTATGAAGGTCGGGCTCGACTGCGCCAACGGCAGTACATGGATGATGGCGAAAAACATCTTTGACGCGCTGGGCGCGGATACCTATGTCATCGGCAACGAGCCGGATGGCACGAATATCAACAACGGCGTTGGCTCCACGCACATCGAAAACCTCCAGAAATTTGTCCGCCTGCATGGGCTGGACGTGGGCTTTGCCTTTGACGGCGACGCAGACCGCTGCCTTGCCGTGGACGAAAACGGCTCCGTCGTGGACGGGGACAAGATTCTCTACATCTGCGCGTGGAACATGCTGCAGGAGGGACGCCTGAACGGCACCAAAGTCGTCACGACCGTGATGTCCAACCTCGGCCTGTACAAGGCGCTCGACGCCATCGGCATCGGTTATGAAAAGACACCGGTCGGCGACAAGTACGTGGCAGAGAATATGCGCGCAAACGGCCACCTGATCGGCGGCGAGCAGTCCGGCCACATCATTTTCGGCAAGTACGCCACCACCGGCGACGGACTGCTCACGGCCATCAAGGTCATGCAGGTCATGCTCGACCGCAAAAAGCCGCTCGGTGCGCTGGCCGCACCGGTGCACATCTATCCGCAGCAACTTACGAACGTCGTCGTGGACGATAAGGACGCGACGCTCAGCGACCCTGCCGTGCAGGCGGCGGCACAGGCCGTCACCGAGCGGCTCGGCGACGAGGGGCGCATCCTCCTGCGCAAGAGCGGCACCGAGCCGCTGCTGCGCGTGATGGTGGAGGCCTCCACGCACGAGCTCTGTGAGGAAAATGTCAACAGCGTCATCGACGCTATGCGGGAATCGGGTCATCTGATCCGGGTGAAGGCATGATGACGGTCACAGAGCTGCTCGATCTGAGCAAGACGATCGCGGCGCCGCTGTTTGCAGGCAAGACTTATCCGTGGGAGGCGCTCGCGGAGATCAAGGACTTCATTCTGGCGCTCGGCCCTACGCTGCCGAAGGACGAATATGACCAGGTGGGCGAGGATGTGTGGATTGCGAAGGACGCCACGGTCTTTGCCAGCGCGTATATCGCGGGACCCTGCATCATCGACCACGGCGCAGAACTGCGCCATTGCGCGTTCGTGCGCGGCAGCGCCATTGTCGGCAAGCATGCGGTCGTGGGCAATTCCTGCGAGCTGAAAAACGTGGTGCTGTTCGACAATGTGCAGACGCCGCATTTCAACTACGTCGGCGACTCCATTTTGGGCTATAAAGCCCATATGGGCGCGGGCTCCATCACGTCGAACGTCAAGAGCAACAAGACCTTAGTGGTTGTCAAAAACGGCGCGGAGCACATCGAGACCGGCCGCAAAAAGTTCGGCGCGATTCTGGGCGACTATGTGGAGGTCGGCTGCAACAGCGTGCTCAATCCCGGTACGGTTGTCGGCCGCCACTCGAACATCTATCCGGTGTCCTGCGTGCGCGGCGTCATCCCAGAAAGCAGCATCCTGAAGTCTACCGGCGAGGTCGTTAAAAAAGTGTAACCATACCAGCAAGCACAAAAGCTCCGGTATCGCGAGTCGCGATACCGGAGCTTTTCATAACATGAGCCGGGAAAGCGCGCATCACTGCGCGTCATACCACGCCAGGACTGCGTTCAGATGCTCGGCGCGGACGCGATCACGCCCATGGAACATCATGTCGAGCATGTCGTCCTCCTCCGGCGTCCGGTCCGTTTTTTCCGCCAGTGCTTTTCCGGCTGTTTTGACCATCACGGTCATCATCGTTTTGTAAACGCCGTGAAGCTTCTCTACGTCAAAGTTGCCCTGCAGCGTGAACAGGGGAATGCCGGCGGGGATCGCGTTTTTCTCCCGCACCATCTCGACCTGCGTGCCGGTCTGTCCCATCCCAACTGCGCAGACGGCGCGTATGTTGTACCGCTTTGCGGCGTCTTTATAACCCTTGATGCTGCTCGCCATGAGCCAGCCGAGGTAGAGAATCTCTGAGCGGGCAGGCAGCTTGTTCTTCGCTTCCTCCGCCGAATAAACGGGAAGGCCGGTCTTGTCGGCCAGCAGCTTTGCATACTGCGCCGTGCTGCCGGTGTTGGATGTGTAAAGAATCGCGTTCACAGGTTCTCCTCCTTATTTTTTCAGACGTAAAACGGCAAACGGACAAAGCGCGCGGACTTCATTTGATCAGCGCTCCTGATCTGCTGAGACGGATAGGTGCTTGCCGCGGACGAACAGCTCGTCCCGGTACTGTTTCAAAAACAGCGTCAGCGTCGTTGTGGCGGCGATGGTATCCGAAATCGGCTCGGCGAGGAAAACGGCCATTGCCTGATCGGACAGGAAGCACGGCAGAATGTAGATCAGCGGGATGAGCAGAAATACCTTCCGCAGCAGTGCCAGAAACAGGGAGGTCTTGGCATTTCCCAGCGCCACAAACGTGTTCTGACAGGCAAGCTGCGCGCCCATCACCAGAAGCATGGCGAAATAAATGCGGATCATCTTGCTGCTGTATGCGATCAGCGCGGCGTCGTTTGTAAACGGGAGAATGAACACATGCGGGAACAGCAGAATGAGCAGCCACATCAGGGCGGAATAACCCAGACTGATCTTGAGCAGCAGCTTGAACGCCTCCGCTACGCGCGTCTTGTTCCCGGCACCGTAGTTATATCCTGTGATCGGCTGCACGCCCTGCGCCATGCCCACAAGCGGCAGCGTGGAAAGCTGCATCACAGTTGCAAAGATCGTCATGGCGCCGACGGCGACATCGCCGCCGTATTTCAGCAAGGAGCGGTTGAAGCAGACGAACAGGATGCATTCCGTGAACTGCATGACGAACGGGGAGAGACCCAGCGCCAGACATTTGCCCAGCAGACGAAAGTCGATGTGAAGTCCGCTTTTCTGCAGACGGAGGTTTGTGCGTTTGCCGGAGAGAAAAACCAGCACCAGACTTGCGGACAGAGCCTGTGACAGAATGGTAGCCAGTGCCGCGCCGCGCACGCCCATTTGCAGGGCAAAGATGAAGATCGGATCCAGAATGATGTTGCAGATCGCACCGGTCAGAACGGTAATCATGCTGATCTTGGTGAAGCCCTGCGCCGTGATAAAACAGTTCAGCGCGATGGAACAGGTGGAAAACAGCGTACCCCAGACGTACAGATTCATGTATTCCAGCGCATACGGAAGCGTGTCGCTGCTTGCACCGAAGAGCACAAGCAGTGGCTCGGAGATGGAGCGTACGAGGACGGTCAGCGCGATGCTCATCAGAATCAGTGCAACGGTACAACTGCCGAGAATGCGTTCTGCGGTGGGCGCGTCCTGTTTTCCGAGCGAGATGGAGGCCAGCGGCGCGCCGCCAGCACCGATGAGCTGGGAGAAGGCCGTGAGGATCATCATGAGCGGCATGCACACGCCAATGCCGGTCAGAGCAAGACTGCCGACCTCCGGAATATGGCCAATGTAAATGCGGTCTACCATGTTGTAGACCAGATTGATGAGTTGGGCGACGACCGATGGAACGGCCAGCCGGACGACCAGTTTGCTGATTTTTTCAGTTCCGAGCGCGTCGTTGTGTTGCTGCATGCATGTACCTTCTTTGAACGAAATCTGTCCGCACCCCGTCAGCGCCGTGGACAGGGAATAGTATAAAACAAATGGCTCAGGAAAAAAAGTCCCGATCAAACGAAAATCGAGCGCATTTGCGCTCGATTTAGCAGTTAATCCAACAATTGCGCCTGAAAGTCGCTCGCGTCCAGAAAATCAGCAAGGCCGGTGAGAAGGTCTGAATTCTGCTGCGTGAGATAGGCGGGAGGGTCGCATTTGAGCTGGCCGGAGCCGGAAATGGATGCGCTGAGCAGCACACGGATGGAGGTTCCATTTTTCTCAGAGCTTTCTGCAAGGATCGTTCCGCCGTGCATTTCTGCGATGCCAAGCGCAACCGCCAGACCGAAGCCTGCGCCGGATTCTTCGGCAGGCGCGCGGTTTCTGGGGAGATAGCTGCTGAAAATGGAGGCAAGTTTGTCTGCCGGAATACCGGATCCGGTATCATTGAACGCGATGAAGATGCTGCTGCCGCTTGCGCTGAGCGTGACGCGCACGCGATCGCCTCGTTCACAATGGAGCAGGCTGTTGCAGATGATGTTCAGTGCCATCTGCTCAATCAGATTCGGGTCGAGCGTATAGATCATCCGGCTCTCCGGCGCCTCCAGCAGAATGTCGATGCCGCGCTTTTCCGCAAAAAAGCGGACGCCATCCAGCAAATCTGAAAACTGCTGCTTCAGATCAACGGTCACCGGCAGGAACGGAAGCGTTCCGTTCTGGAGCGCCGACAGGAGAGAAGCGTTGACCGACCAGCGGTTGATGAGATAAAAGCATTTCGACAGCTCAGCCGAATACCGGGAGAGCTTTGCGTCGCCCTTGTCCTCACAATAGCGTGTGAAATATTCCGTTACCAGCCGGAAATTGGCGAGCGTGGAGAGCTGCGGCGCAAAAATGGGGGACGGCGGCGGGTTGTCGGTCTGATCAAAGGTCAGCGTATACAGGCGGAAAGCGGCAAGAGACGTGACCGTAATGATGGCATGCTTCCCCACGAGTGTGGCGGCGGTGACGAATTCGGTTGCCTGTGACTGAATGACATGCTGCGGCAGCAGACAGGACACGGGCCTGCCCGTCTCGTCGCAGCCGAGGATCCGCTGCGCGGCGGGATTCATGAAGGCAATGATTCGGTTTTGGGTTCCGATCACGGCGGTATCTGAGAGTGTAAAGAGTGTGCCGAACATGCCGGCAGGAAAGGCTTCTTTCATACATACCTCTTTCAGATCAAATGATTTTTACAAATATACCATTTTTCGACACGGAATTCAAGAGCATTGCTGAAAACAACGTTCATTTGTGGAAAGATTTTCTTTGAAATACAAGAATGATATTGCGCTTTTTCGGAAAACGTACTAAAATGTATGGCGAAAATCAGATATCCACGATCTGAAGGCAACCCTTGAAAATTTACAAGGAGGTATCTCAATGGGTATTAAAATTGGCATTAATGGTTTCGGTCGTATTGGCCGTCTGGTGTTCCGCGCTGCGATCTGCAGCGACGACATTGAGGTCGTCGGCATCAACGCGCCGGACAAGACGCCGGAACAGCTCGCATACGTCGTGAAGTATGATTCCGTGCACGGTCGCTTCAACGGCACAGTCGAGGTCGAGGAAGGCGAATCCCCGGCGCTGATCGTCAACGGCAAGCGCGTTCCGTTGCTCAACTCCCGTGACCCGAAGCAGCTCCCCTGGGGCGCGATCGGCGCGGAGTATGTGCTGGAGTGCACGGGCAAGTTCCTGACTACCGAGGCCGCGCAGGACCATCTGGATGCGGGCGCTCAGGTCGTTATTCTTTCCGGCCCGTCGAAGGATAATACGCCGATGTTCGTCTGCGGCGTGAACCTCGATTCCTACACGCCGGACATCAAGGTCGTCTCCAACGCCTCCTGCACCACGAACTGCCTTGCACCGCTCGCGAAAGTCATCAACGACAACTTCGGCATCGTCGAAGGCCTGATGACCACCGTTCACGCCGACACTGCCACCCAGAGCGTGGTGGACAACTTCTCCAAGAAGAACTGGCGTCTCGGCCGCTCCGTGCATGGCAACATCATCCCCAGCACCACCGGCGCCGCCAAGGCCGTCGGCAAGGTCATCCCCGCGCTGCAGGGAAAGCTGACCGGTATGTCCATGCGCATTCCCGCGGCGGATGTGTCCATTGTTGACCTGACCTGCCGCCTGGAAAAAGCCGCGACCTATGATGAAATCTGCGCTGCGGTGAAGGCAGCCGCCGAAGGCCCGATGAAGGGCGTTCTGGAGTACACGGAAGACGAGGTCGTCTCCTCTGACTTCCGCACTGATCCGCACACCTCCATTTTCGACGCCAAGGCCGGCATCGCGCTGAACGATCATTTCGTGAAGCTCGTCGCGTGGTATGATAACGAATGGGGCTTTTCCAACAAGATGCTCGACCTGACCCGTCATATCGACTCCGTCAGACACGCATAAGCATTGCACAAATTTCAAAATCAAGGGAATGGGAGACCGTTCCCTTGATTTTTTCAAAAGGCCTCGCAGAGTTTCGCCGCCGAAGCGGCGAAAGAAAATCCAATCGTTTTTTCCGGCGACATGTGCGGCGGAAAAAACTCTGCTCAGACTGCAAACGTGCGAGCGAAGCGAGTGCGCTGCGGCAGGCTGCATCGCCTTGACAAAAAAGCCTGCTTTTTTGTCAGTGCAATCAAGGGAATGGGAGACCGTTCCCTTGATTTTTTTCGTTCCGTAGTGTAAAGTATACCATTGTCTGAGAGCCGCGTGACTGGATTTGTGCGAGAGGAGGAGCCCATTGCAGGAGAGTCAGAAGCAGAACTACCTCCATGGCGCCGCCATTCTGACGGCGGGCGTGGTCATTACGAAAATACTCGGCGCCATCTACAAAATTCCGCTTGGCAACATCCTCGGCGACGAGGGCTATGCGCACTTCATGGTCGCCTACAATATCTACAACGTGTTCCTGACGCTGTCCACGGCCGGATTGCCGGTAGCGCTCTCGCGCATGATCAGCGAGGCGGACACGCTTGGCCGGACAATGCAGATGCGCCGGACCTTCCGTGTGGCGTTCGTCACGTTTGCGTGTATCGGGTTCCTCTCCAGCCTCATCATGTTTCTGTTTCCGACGGAGCTGGCCAGCATGATGAACGATGTGGAGGCGGCGCAGAGCATCTGGGCGCTGTCGCCCGCGATGTTCCTGGTGTGCATGACCTCAGCGTACAGAGGGTATGCGCAGGGACAGAGCAATATGACGCCGACCACAGTGTCGCAGATTCTGGACGTGCTCGCAAAAACGCTGGTGGGGCTTGCGCTGGCGTGGTACTTTATCCGGGTGGGGAAAAGCTTGCCGATTGCATCTGCGGGCGCGATTTTCGGCGTCACGGCCGGCAGCATCGCGGCGCTGCTGTACATTGCCGTCTACAAGCACCGCCACTATCCGGAGCGCACGGTTTCCGACCCGGACGTGCCGGACAGCCCTGGCAGAGTGCTCAGGCGGCTGCTGCGCATCGGCATTCCCATTACGTTTGGCTCCTGCGTGCTGAGCATGATCAATCTCATTGACGCGAAGCTGGTGCTCAACCGCTTGCAGGTGGCGGCGGGCTTCAGCTATTATGACGCGAAGATCCTGTATGGCATCTATGGCAAGGCACAGACGCTCTACAATCTGCCTGCCGCTTTCATTACACCGCTGACGATCAGCATTGTCCCCGCCATTACGGCTCTGATCGTGCAGAAAAAGCACGCTGCAGCGGGCGAAATTGCAGAGTCCTCGCTGCGCATTGCGGCCGTGATCGCGCTGCCGATGGGCGTGGGACTTGCGGTGCTTGCGCATCCGATCGTCAACGTCGTTTATCCGGGCAGCAACGAGGCCGGCCCCACGCTGCTGCTTCTGCTTGGCATTGCGTCGTTCTTCGTCTGTATGGCGCTGATGACGACCGCGATCCTGCAGGCGACCGGAAATGAGATCTATCCCGTGTTCTCCATGATCGTCGGTGGGCTTGTCAAAATTGCAGTCAACTGGTTTCTGGTGGCCAATCCGGAGATCAATATCACAGGCGCGCCGCTCGGCACGCTCACGTGCTATATCGTCATGTGCGGTATGAACTATGCATTCATCTGCAGGTCGCTGAAAAACCGCCCGCGGCTGAGCTGCGTTCTGCTGCGGCCGGCAGGGAGTGCGGCAGTCATGGGTGTGACTGCGTGGGCGGTCTATCACGGCGCGGCGGCACTGCTTGGCGGCATGGCCGCGCTGGACTGGAAGCGCATGGCCGTCTCAATGCTGATGGCCATGCTGGCGGCCGTCGTGGTCTATGTGGCGGCAGTCGTTGTGACGCGCGCCGTGACGCAGGAGGATATGAAGCTCATTCCGCGCGGCGAAAAAATCGCAAAACTGCTTCATATCAGGTGACATAACGCCAAAAATGCTGATTTTTCAAGGCTTTTTTAAAAAACTACTTGCAGAAGGAGCAAAAGTGTGCTAAATTTTGTCTGCCAGGATGCTTACACACTGGACGACTTTGTCCGGTTGATTTCTTTCCTCCGTTCGGAGAACGGCTGCCCGTGGGATCGCGTGCAGACGCACGAGAGTATCCGGCGCAATTTTCTGGAGGAAGCGTACGAGGCCTGCGAGGCCATCGACGAGCACGATCTGGTGCATATGCGCGAAGAACTGGGCGACGTGCTGATGCAGGTGCTGTTTCACGCGGATATTGAGCGCGAAGCCGGGCATTTTACCATTCAGGACGTGGCGGATGCCGCGTGCAAAAAGCTTGTTTCGCGCCACCCGCACGTGTTTGGCGAGCGCGTGGAGAAAGACCCCGACGCGGTGCTTTCGGATTGGGAGGCCATCAAGCGGCAGGAGCGCGCGCAGACGACCACGGCGGAGGCGATGCAGACCGTTTCCAGGTATCTGCCGGCGCTGTGGCGCTGCGAGAAGGTGCAGTCCAAGGCCGCAAAAACCGGCTTTGACTGGCCGGACGCGCAGGCGGCACTGTCCAAGGTCGAGGAGGAGACGCAGGAGCTGCGCCGCGCCATGGAGCAGCAAAACGCCGACGCCGTCGAGGAGGAGCTTGGCGATCTGCTGTTTGCGGTCGTGAAGGTCGCGCGCTTTCAGGGGATTGATCCGGAGGCGGCGGCGCACCGAGCGTGCGAGAAATTTATCCGGCGTTTTGCCGGTGTGGAGGCGGAAGCCGCCAAAAACGGACAGCCGATGGAAAGCCTGACGCTGGATGAGATGACCGCGCTGTACCAGTGCGTGAAGGAGCAGGAAACGCATACCGGCTGAATACGGAAAAGAAATTTGCATCGAAGAGAAAGGGAAATGCAAAATTCTATATATACCATGGCATGAGCCAAAGATTTAGGAGGATTACCAATGAATAAGGCAGAGCTTATTACCGCTGTTGCAGAGAAAACCGGTCTTTCCAAGAAGGACTGTGAGAAAGCCGTTAACGCAACGTTCGAGACCATCACGGCCAATCTTGAGGACGGTGAAAAGGTTCAGCTCGTCGGCTTTGGCGTGTTTGATGTGAAGGAGCGCGGCGTCCGGATCGGCCGCAACCCGAAGACGAAGGAAGAAATCGAGATTCCCGCGACGCGCGTGCCGATGTTCAAGGCAGGCAAGGCTCTGAAAGAGGCCGTTGCGAAGTAAGAAAAGAAAAACGCTCCGGGAATCCGTTTCCCGGAGCGTTTTGTCAGGAGTGACGCTATGCGACTGGACAAATATCTGAAGGTTTCCCGCCTCATCAAGCGGCGCACCGTGGCCAATGAGGCGTGCGACGGGCAGCGGATCACCGTCAACGGCAGAACGGCCAAGGCGTCGTACGAGGTCAAAATCGGCGACGTCATCGAAATTGCGTTTGGGCAAAGAACGGTGAAGGTCGAAGTCCTTGCCGTCGAGGAGACCGCAAAAAAAGGCGATGCAGCGGCCTTGTACCGCGAAGTTCCATAAAAAACGCTCTGCGATTGCAGAGCGTTTTTTATGTTGAAATCAGATTGCGTATTTTTTAATATCTTCGCAGGCGGTTTCCGGATCCATCGTCATGCTGAGGGTGAAGGTGATGTTCTCCTTTGCGGAGAACGCATCCAGCCACGCCAGAAATTCAGCGATTTGTTGCTCGGAGACGTCTGTCAGCATTTTTGCAAAATTGTCGATAAACACATGGGTGATGTCGTAGTTCCCGGCGTGCAGTCCGCTCAGGAAGCCTTTCATGAATTCCACGGAACCGATCGCATAATCGCTCGCATGGATCAGGCGGACCTGATAGGGAATATCGTAAGTGAGTTTTTTATCCTTTTCAATGCATACAACCGAACCGGTTTCGTTGTCGATCGCGGTCTTTACCATTTCGACCAGCCTCTTTGTTTTGCCGGAACCCTTGAGACCCATGATTAACTGAACCATATGTCGATCACACTCCTTAAGTAGAAATCAGGGCGGGTGCTGATACCCTGCTTTTAGCTTATCACGTTTTTTTCGCTTGTGCAACGGTAAAGTTTCCGTTCAGACCGCGCCGGGCTTGCCCAGAAGCCGGAACATGTTCTTTTTGTAAGCCTCCACGCCGGGCTGGTCGAACGGATTGACGCCGGACATGTAGCCGGACAGCGCGCAGGCCAGCTCAAAGAAGCACACCAGCCACGCAAAGCCCGCCTCGTCGCGCGTTCCGACGCGCACCTCCAGATTCGGCACGCCGCCGGCGATGTGCGCGGCCTTGACCGCCTCCTGTGCGGAGCGGCTGATCTCGCTGAGCTTGCGTCCGGCAAGGTAGTTGAGCTGGTCGGGGTCGCCCATAGCGAAGGGGACGGTGAATTCATTGTTCGGCGCTTCGAAGGTGACGACCGTTTCCATCAGCGTACGCGGTCCGTCCTGAATATACTGTCCCATGGAGTGGAGGTCGGCGTTGTATTCCACGGAAGCGGGGTAGATGCCGATGCCGTTTTTGCCCTCGCTCTCGCCGTAAAGCTGCTTCCACCATTCCGCCATATAGCGGAATGACGGCTCGTAGCAGGCGAGGATCTCGATGGACTTGCCGAGCTGGTAAAGATGCTGGCGCGCGGCGGCGTATTGCCATGCCGGATTTTCCGGCGAGCGCAGATCCATTGCGGCAAACGCGTCGATCGCCGTGTTTACGACGGTCTGCACGTCGATCCCGGCGGCCGCCATCGGCAGCAGCCCGACCGGGGAGAGCACACTGTACCGGCCGCCCACGTCGTCGGGCACGACAAAGGTCTCCCAGCCCTCTTCGTCCGCCATGGACTTGAGCACGCCCTTGTGCGCGTCCGTCGTGGCGATGATGCGCTTTTTGGCCTTTTCCGGGCCGTACTTTGCGTTGAGCAGGCCGCGGAACATTCGGAATGCGAGCGCTGGCTCCAGCGTCGTGCCGGATTTGGAGATCACGTTCAGGTCAAAGTCCATTTCGCCCAGCTCGTCAAGCAAGAGCATCAGCGCGTCGGGAGACATGGAGTTGCCGGCGAAGAAGATGCGCGGGTCGCCAGCCTGCGGCCGGGGCCGCAGCAGCTCCACGGCGCTCTTGGCGCCCAGATAGGACCCGCCGATTCCGATCACGACCAACGCTTCGGAGCGGCCGCGGATCTTGGAGGCGGCGGACAAGATCTGCTTCAGCTCCCCGTTTTTGACGCGCTGCGGCAGCTCCAGCCAGCCGGTGAACTCCGCGCCGGCGCCGGCGTGCTCGGCAAGCGTTCGGTGTGCTGCGGCCGCGGCTGCGTAATCCGGGCCGACGGCGTCAAAGAACGAGGCCGCGCCCGATAAATCGACTTTCAACATGATGGGTTTCCTTCTCTCTGTTGCAGATTGAATTCGTATAACACCAGTATACACCAAACTGATTTTTTCGCAAGAAAAATCCGTCGTTTGTGGTGGAAGCAGCTCATTTTTTTCGAATTTCTTTACAGGATGTGGGGAAAATCACCCCGATCAAAGCTGCTTCAGCAGCACCAGCCACAGCTTCGGCACAGACATGCGCGCGACCGGCTCCGGCGCGACGAGCGGCAGCTCCGCCAGTACGCCTGCATTGTCCGAAACGGTGACCTTGCCGAGCAGCGCGCCTTGCTCGACCGGCGCGCGCACGGATTCCGGCAGCGAAACTTCGCACTGGATTTCTCCGCCGCCCTTGTTCACCACAAGCGTCTGCGCGCCCTCGCACACCGGCTGCACGCTCTCCGCCGCGCCCAGCTCCACGCGCACCGGCGGCAGCGCGACATTGGCGGCGAGGGAATAGACGGTGTAATTGGCAAAGGCATAGTTCAGAAGCGTTTTTGCATCCTCAAACCGGTCGGCGGAGGTCGGCGCATGCATGACGACGGCGATGAATTCAGCGCCGTCCCGCTCCGCGCTGGCGGACAGACAGTACATTGCCTGCTGCGTGAAGCCGGTTTTCAGCCCCGTCGCGCCTTCATAGGTGCGCACCAGCCGGTTTGTGTTCGTCAGACCGAAGCGCCCGTCGCGCACGGTGTCCATCCAGATGGTCGTGTATTCCCGCAGCCATGTGTATTGCAGCAGCTCGCGTGACATGAGCGCGATGTCATAGGCTGAGGTATAGTGCTCCGCGTCGTCCGTCAGTCCCGTACAATTGACGAAGTGCGTATCCTGCATGCCGAGCTGCTGCGCGCGCTCGTTCATCCGTTTGACAAAGGCTTCCTCGGAGCCGGCGATCTTCTCGGCCATGGCGACGGCGCAGTCGTTGGCGGAGGACACGGCGATGCACTTGAGCATTTCGTGTACCGACATCTGTTCGCCCTCCTCCAGCCAGATCTGGCTGCCGCCCATGGACGCGGCGTGGCTGCTGGCGGACACCATGTCGTCTTTCGTCAGCGCGCCGCTTTCGATCTGTTCGGCGATCAGCAGCAGGGTCATGACCTTCGTCACACTCGCGGGCGACATGCGCTCGTGCCCGTTTTTCTCGTACAAAAGCGTGCCGGTCGTCCGCTCCATAAGGACGGCGGACGGCGCGGTAAGGCTCAGTTCATCTTCCTCCGGCGTGGTCACGGCCAGCGCCGGCATGGTCAGCAGCGAGAGCAAAAGAATTGTGGCAAGCAGTCTTTTCATAGTTCCTCCCATCATCAGCCGCCAGCCGGAACGTCGTCCCGTGCTGCGGCGGTCTTTGTTCCAATGTATGATCGCCGCCGCCGGATCAGCCGTTTTTGGCTGTAATTTTGCTGCAAAATCAGGACTTGCCAACATTTTCAACAGAGTTCATAACATTTTTATGTCTACCGGGTGCGCAGATTTTGTCGAATTTTAAGAAGAAATGCAAAGGAGATGCAAAAATCTCATTCTTGCGGTTGACGTGCGGCGGTGCAAAATAGTACAATATGGGAAGAATCAAAAGCAGAGTGGGAAACAGGGGCATCACAAAGTATGAAGAAGTTCAATTCCGACAATAAATATCTGGGCTGGGGGCTTACGGCATTTTGCGTGATCGCGGGCGCGATTGTGTTTTATATGCTGCTTCAGCACGGCGGCGTCGTGGTGGACGGCATCAATGCGCTGCTCGGTATCCTCAGTCCGATCATCTGGGGCCTGGTGATCGCGTATCTCCTCTGGCCGCTCACCAAACTGTTTGAGCGAAGCGTTTTTACGCCGCTGCTGAAAAAGATCGCGCCGAAGAAAAACGGCGCGGTACCTGCGCGCGGCTTGTCCGTTTTGTTTTCGATTGTGGTGGCGCTGCTGTGCGTCGCCGCGCTGCTGTGGCTCATCATTCCGCAGCTCATTTCCAGCATTGAGAGCATCATCGTCAATTCGCCGGAGTATTACGACACCGTTACCGGCTGGATTGAGCGCTTTTTTGAGGACTATCCGCAGCTGGAAAGCGTGCTGCTGGAGGCAACGGGCAATATCTCCGACAGTGTGCTGGACTGGATCAAGACGGCGGTGCTGCCGACCATGGGCAAGGTGGTCACCAGCGTCTCCGCGGGCGTATACTCGGTGCTGCGCGGCGTTCTGGATATGCTGATCGGCTTCGTCGTTGCGTGCTATGTGTTGTTTAATACCGAGGAATTCGGCGCGAAATCCAAGAAAGTGCTCTACAGTATCTTCTCGATTGAAACTGCGGAAAAAATCATGAGCGCCACCCGGTTTACGGACTCGGCCTTTATGGGCTTTATCCGCGGCAAGGTGATTGATTCGCTCATCATCGGCATCCTCTGCTACATCTGCTGCAGCCTGCTGCGCATGCCGTACGTGGTGCTGATCAGCGTGATCGTGGGCGTGACGAATATCATCCCGGTGTTCGGCCCGTTCATCGGCGCGGTGCCGTCGGCGCTGATTATTCTTCTCGTGTCCCCAATGAAATGCCTGATCTTCGTGGTTTTCGTCATCATTCTGCAGCAGATCGACGGCAATATCATCGGGCCCAAAATCCTCGGCAGCTCCACGGGCATCAGCGGCTTCTGGATCATGTTTGCCATTTTGCTCGGCGGCGGCCTGTTCGGCGTGATTGGCATGCTGCTCGGCGTACCGGTGTTCGTCGTGGTATATGAGGGGCTGCGCCGGCTGGTGGAGCACGGATTAAAAAAGCACGGCCTCCAAACGGAGACCGCGCAGTACATGAATATTGACGCTATCGATCAGGAGACGAAAATGCCGATCCG
Source organism: Clostridiales bacterium (assembly GCA_004556965.1). Classification (GTDB taxonomy): domain Bacteria; phylum Bacillota; class Clostridia; order Oscillospirales; family Oscillospiraceae; genus CAG-103. The sequence continues at coordinate 33,680 of SFFE01000012.1, forward strand.
GCATACCGAAGCGGAGGAGAAGAAAGCTTCGGAACCGCCCGGCGATTCACCGGAGAACCGGAAACAGTGACTGCTTTGCCTCGTGGAGCGCGTCGCACAGGGCGTCGACGTCCTGTTGCGTCGTGAAGCGCGAAAAGCTGATGCGCAGCGCGCCGTCGATCACGTTCGACGGCAGCCCCATGGCCTCCAGCACATGGCTCCGCCCGCCCTTTTTGCAGGCGGAGCTTTTTGACGTATAAATCTCCCGCGCTTCGAGGAAATTCATCAGCACCTCGCTGCGGTAGTCGGGCAGGGAAATGCTCAGAATGTGCGGCGCGCCGCCGCCGATGACGACGAGGCCTTCGATCTCTGCCGTCAGGCGGTCGACGGCATGCGCGCGCAGGCGCGCCATTTCCGCTGTTGCGTCGGCCATTTTGGCCTTGCCGATGGCGGCGGCCGCGCCGAATGCGGCGATCTGCGGCGTGGCCTCCGTACCGGCGCGGATGCCGCGTTCCTGCCCGCCGCCAAAAATGTACGGCGGCAGCTTCAGCCCGCTGCGGATGTACAGCGCGCCGACGCCCTTTGGGGCGTGAATTTTATGCCCGCTGATGGAAATGAGATCGGCGCCGAGCGTTTTTGCACGAAACGGAACCTTCAAAAAGCCCTGCACGGCGTCCGTGTGCAGCAGCGCGCGGGAGCTTTCCGCTTTCAGCATACGCGCAATTTCTGCGATGTCCGTTATCGCGCCCGTTTCGTTGTTTACCATCATGAGCGACACGAGAATCGTGTCCGCCCGCAGCGCCTGGCGCACCTGTGCGGCGGAGACAGCGCCGTGCGCGTCCGGCTGCAGCCGGGTGATCTCAAAGCCCTCTTTTTCCAAAAAGTCCAGCGACCGGCGCACCGCGTCGTGCTCCACCGCGGAGCTGATGATGTGCTTACCCTGACGGCGCATCAGCCGCGCGCCGGAAATGAGCGCCCAGTTGTCGCCTTCCGATCCGCAGGAGGTGAAATACACCTCGTCCGGCGCGCAGCCGAGCGCGTCGGCCACCTGCCTGCGCGCCGTGTCCACAGCGGCTTTCGCCTCGCGGCCGAGCTTGTAGGTGGAGCTGGGGTTTCCATAGACTTCCGTCATCATGCGCAGGGCGGCCTCCGCCGCCTCCGGGCATACCCGCGTGGTCGCGGCGTTATCCAGATAAATACTCATTTGATACCCTCGATTGGAGATGAAATTATGCACTATATTATAACCGCCCTTGGCTGCAAGGTCAACCAGTACGAGGCGCAGGCTGTGGAGACGATGCTGCAGGCGCGCGGCTTTGAACCCGCCGCGGCAGGGGAGGAGACCGATCTGATCGTTGTCAACACATGCGCCGTCACAGCGGAAGGCGGGCGCAAGTCGCGCCAGACCATCCGAAAGCTGCGCGAGGAACATCCGGGCGCGCTTGTGGCCGTGTGCGGCTGCTGGTCGCAGCTCAGCCCGGAGGACGCCGCCGCCATCGGCGCGGACGTGGTGCACGGCAGCGGCAGCAAGCAGGCGTTTGTGGAGGACATCATCAAGGCGCTGGAGACCCGCGCACCGGTCACCTGCGTGGACAATCCCTTCCAGCGCATGGCGTTCGAGCCGCTTCCGGCGGGCGCGGTCTACGGCCGCACGCGCGCCATGTTGAAAATTCAGGACGGCTGCAACAACTTCTGCACCTACTGCGTCATCCCGTATACGCGCGGACGCATCCGCAGTCTGCCGCTGGAGGAGATGACCCGGCAGGCCGCCGCGCTGGACGCGGAGGGCTACCGCGAGCTGGTGCTCACCGGCATCGAGATCGCGTCCTACGGCAAGGATCTGCCCGGCGGTCTCACGCTGGCGGACGCGGTGACGACGGTGACGCATGCGGCGCCGCATGCGCGGCTGCGCCTCGGTTCGCTGGAGCCGACCGTTGTTACGGAGGACTTCTGCCGCGCCATTGCGGCGACCGGGCGTGTTTGCGATCATTTTCATCTCTCGCTTCAGAGCGGATGCGACCGCACGCTCGCGCGCATGAACCGGAAGTATGACACGCAGCAGTTTTCCGAATGTGCCGGGCGGCTGCGTCGGTATTTTCCCGGCTGCGCCCTCACCGCTGACCTCATCACCGGCTTTCCCGGCGAGACGGACGCCGATCACGCCGCGACGCTCGCGTTTCTGCGCAGATGCGGCTTTGCGGCTGTTCACGTTTTCCCATATTCCCGCCGCCCCGGCACCAAGGCAGACGAAATGCCGGAGCAGCTCAGTCACGCGGTGAAGTCTGCTCGCGCACACGAAGCGCAGCAGGTCGCAGACGAGACGAAGCGGGCGTATCAGAACGCACAAATTGGCGCGACGCTGTCCGTTTTGTTCGAGACGGAGCGCGACGGCGCGTGGATCGGCCACTCGACAAACTACTGTCTCGTCTCCGCCGTGGGCGAAAACCTGCATGGCGTTGTGCGAAATGTTGAAATCACGGGCGTTTCCGGGGAAATGCTTGTCGGGAATTTGGTTTGACGGCGGCCTGAAATCGTGTTAGAGTTTTCACGTATCTTGTTTTGAGGTGGATTTCATGACCAGAAGCGAAGTGTTTAATTTCTCGGCAGGCCCGTCGGTGCTGCCGGAGGAAGTTCTTGTGCGCGCGCAGGCGGAGCTGATGAATTACGGCGGCTCCGGCATGTCCGTGATGGAGATGAGCCACCGAAGTACGCAGTTTTCTGAGATTTTTCAGGAGACAAAGGCGAAATTCAAGGCGCTGTTTTCCGTGCCGGATACCCATGAGATCTTGTTTTTGCAGGGCGGCGCGTCGTCGCAGTTTTCGATGATTCCGCTGAACCTCATGGGCGCGGATGGCTGCGCGGACTACGCGGTTACGGGACATTTTTCCGCCATTGCTGCCAAAGAAGCGCAGAAATACGGCGCGGTGCAGATCGCGGCGGATACCTCGGACCGCTATCACACCTGTATTCCGGCGCAGTCGGAGCTGCGCCTGAACCCGGAGGCTTCCTATTTTTATTACTGCGCCAACAACACCATCTACGGCACGGAGTGGCAGTACGTCCCGCAGACTGGCGCCGTTCCGCTTGTATGCGACATGTCGTCCGATATTCTGTCCCGCCCGGTGGACGTTGCGTCCTACGGCCTGATTTTTGCCGGCGCGCAGAAGAATATGGCGCCCGCCGGACTCACGGTCGTTATTCTGGACAAACGTCTGGCAGGGCATGAACAGTCCATCACGCCGCTGATGTTCAGCTATCAGCGCATGATCGACAAGGATTCCATGTACAATACCCCGCCGTGCTGGTGCATCTATATGCTCGGCCTTACGCTCGACTGGCTGGGGCAGCAGGGCGGCGTGAACGGTATGGAGCAGATCAAGGCGGCGCGTGCAGCGAAGCTGTATGACTTCCTGGATAACAGCGCGGTGTTTCACGCCTGCGCCGCTCCCGGCTCGCGGTCGGACATGAACGTCACGTTCCGCACCGGAGACGATGCGCTGGATGCGGAATGCATCCGCGGCGCGACGGCACGCGGTCTGCTGAATCTCAAGGGGCACCGTGTGGCCGGCGGCATGCGGGCGTCACTGTATAATGCGATGCCGATGGCGGGCGTGGACGCGCTTGTGGACTATTTGAAGCAATTTGAGGTGGAGCACCATGGATAAATACAGAATCAAAACAATGAACCACATCGCCGAGCGCGGCATTCAGTGCCTGGCCGAGCGCGGCTGTATCGTGGGTGAGGACATTGAAAATCCCAATGGCCTGCTGCTGCGCAGCGCCGATCTGCATGAATATCCGTTTGAGGAGAGCCTGCTTGCCATTGCGCGCTCCGGCGCTGGCACGAATAACATCCCGCTCGACAAATGCTGCGACCGCGGCATCGTTGTGTTCAACTCGCCCGGCGCGAATGCCGAGGCGGTCAAGGAGCTGATTCTCTGCTCCTTGGTCATGTCTTCGCGTGACGTGCTCGGCAGCATTGAGTGGGTGCGCAGCCTGCAGGGGCAGGGGGCGAAGATCCCGGAGCTGGTTGAGAAGGGCAAATCTGCGTTTACCGGCCCGGAGCTGATGGGCAAGACACTTGGCGTGATCGGCCTCGGCGCCATCGGCGCACTGGTCGCGAATATCGCCGTGAAGCTCGGCATGAACGTCTGCGGCTACGACCCGTATCTCTCGGTGGACGCCGCATGGAGGCTGTCCCGCGATGTGCAGCACGCGGTGGATCTGGACGAGATTTTCATGAAGGCCGATTACATCAGCGTGAACGTCCCGTATACGGATCAGACGAAGCATATGCTGGGCGCCCGCGCGTTCTCGAAAATGAAGGACGGCGTGCGCATCATCAATGAATCCCGTGCCGAGATCGTGGACGACGACGCCATGCTCGAAGCCCTCGCCTCCGGCAAGGTCGGACGCTATGTCACCGACTTCCCGAACGAGAAGATGGTCGGCGCCGAGCATGTCATTGCCATGCCGCATCTGGGCGCGTGCACGCCGGAGAGCGAGGAGAAGTCCTCCGTTATGGCCGCGCGCGAGCTGTTTGATTATCTGGAAAACGGCAACATCAAAAACTCGGTCAATTTCCCGGACGCGGTGCTGGAGCGCATGGGCGTGAGCCGTCTGTGTATTTTGCACCACAACGTTCCAAAGATGCTCAATCAGTTTCTGGAGATTGCGTGCAGCACGCGGCTGAACGTGGAAAACATGATCAACAAGGCCTATGGCGCGTATGCCTACGCCATGATTGACCTCAACGGCTATCTGGACGATGCGCAGATTCAGGCTCTGCGCGCCATTCCGGAGGTCATCCGGGTCCGCGTGGTGTAATTATTATCGCTAAAAAAGCTCCCCCACCATTTGATTCATCATTAGGTGGGGGAGCTTTTTTAGTATGTTCTAATCACCTAAAACGGAATGCGTTTTCTCAAACATGCACCGACGTTTCCTTGCATCCACGACAATGTTCTTCCAACAAAAATCGCAGAGAAGATCGTTGCGATTCCAAAGCCAACGATCCTGTGCAGGAAGATCAGTGACAATAGGATGGAGATCAGAACGCAGATCACATCATAGACGATTTTGACTCTGCCCATTTCGACCTTCAGCATGTTACTCAGCAAATTCACGGTCCCGTCCGGCGGGTTTTGTACGAACTTCATATTGAGCATAAAAACCATGCCAAGGGCCGTAAAGAACACGCTGAAAATCAAGAGGATCCATTTCAAGATGACATTGGCTGGCTCGATTTGGATCAGCTGCTCCAATCCGTCTATAATCACGCCGAACAAAACGGCAACCGGGACCTGCAGTATAATCTTGATGTTCAGCCACTTGTGCTCCAAAACATACTGGATCACACTGTTTGCGAGATGAAACAGCATGGTAAGCGCTCCGAAGCTAAGCGGCAGTATAAACTGCGAGACATATGCGATGCTGCTGATCGGCGAGATCCCTAATTGACTTTTGACGCACAAGACAATACCGAGAGACAGAAAAACCATGCCGATCAAGTATATGCAAATGCGGGAAAGCCATACCCAAACACCAGTTTTATATTTTTGCTGATTGGACAATCCTTTTCCCTTCTGTCACTGTATGATGTTACTTCTGCATGACCAGCTCGGAGAAGTTCCGAATCTCCGGGATCGTGTGCAGCGCGTAGTACAGCGCAAGACCGCCCGCGACGCCCGCTGTGCCCTGCATGACGTTGCCGATGATCTCCGCCGCAGCAGCCATACCGTAGCCGAGAAAAACGGACTCGAACACAAAGTAGCCGAGCACCATGAAGGCCTCGCCGCAGATCGCGCCGAACAGGGCGGAGCCGAATTTCCGCTTGGTGGCGCGGAAAACAAGCGCGGCGATCACGGCGGCGCCCGCCTTGATGATGAGCGTGCCCGGGGCATACAGTGCATAGCCCGCGAGCAGGTCGGCAAGACCGGAGCCGAGTCCGGCGGCAATACCGCCGTAGAGCGGCCCAGCCAGCAGCGCGCTGAATACCACGACGATGTCGCCCGCGTTCAGGTAGCCGCCCGTCGGCGTCGGGATGGGAATGACCATCGTCGCCACGCAGCACAGCGCCGTCAGCAGGGATGTATAGATGAGAATTCTGAGTTTCTGATTCATTGGTATCTCCTCTTTTTTCACATTCTTCAACATTCTCAATATACACTGACAAACGCTGTCCCGTCAAGGTTGTGTCCGCCGAATTTTCGTGGTATACTTCCCATAGAAATCTGGAGGATTGCATATGACGGAGAAGCTTTATGATATGGACAGCCACCTGCGCGTGTTTTCGGCTACCGTTTTGCACTGTGAACCGGCAGAGAAGGGGTTTCACGTGTTTTTGGACCGGACGGCGTTTTTTCCGGAGGGCGGCGGCCAACCGGCGGATACCGGAACGCTCGGCGATGCGGCTGTTTTGGATGTACAGGAGACGGACGGAGACATTGCACATTACACAGACCGCGCGCTGGAACCCGGGGCGCGGGTGTGCGGCGAGATCGACTGGCCGCAGCGCTTCCGGCGCATGCAGGGGCATTCCGGCGAGCATATCATCTCCGGCATCGTCCACCGGGACTACGGCTATGACAACGTGGGCTTTCACCTCGGTGACCATGAGATCACGATGGACTATAACGGCGAGCTGACATGGGAGCAGCTCATGGAGATCGAGCGGCTGGCGAACGAGGCCGTCTGGCGCAATGTGCCCATCCGCGCGGAATATCCGCCGCAGGAGGCGCTTTCAGGGCTGGAATACCGCAGCAAGCTGGATCTGAAGGAGAATGTCCGCATCGTCACGGTGGAGGGCTACGACGTATGCGCCTGCTGCGCGCCGCATGTGTCGTTCACCGGCGAGATCGGCGCCATCAAGATCGTGGACAGCATGCGCCACCGCGGCGGCGTGCGCCTGACGATTTTGTGCGGATCGGATGCTCAGGCGGACTACCGGCGCAAGCATGACCAGGTTGCGGCGATTTCCGCGCTGCTCTCTGCGCGGCAGAGCGACGTGATCCCGGCGGTGGAGCGGCTTCAGAGCGAGATCGCTGCGCTGAAACAGACCGTTTCCGAGCTGAACCGGAAGTGCAATGAGCAGCGTCTGCGTGCGCTGCCGGAAACGGAGGGAAACCTCTGTATCGTCGATGTGTTTGATGATCCGGTCGCCATGCGCGAGCTGGTGAACGCCGGGATGCAGCAAGCCGGCGGCGTCTGCGCTGCCTTTTCCGGCACGGATGAAACGGGCTACCGGTATATCATCGGCAGCCTGCACACCGATCTGCGCGCCCGCGCAAAGGAGATCAACGCCGCGCTCTCCGGCAAGGGCGGCGGCCAGCCGACGATGATCCAGGGCTCCTGCACCGCGCCGCGCGCGGTGATCGAAGCATTTTTTGCGCATTTTACAGCCTGAAAATCACAAACAGGACCGCAGAAAAATCTGCGGTCCTGTCCGTTTGGTTACTGCATACCGTTTTCGTAAGCAGCGATCATCTTTTTAACCATCTGGCCGCCAACGCTGCCAGCCTGGCGAGAGGTGAGGTCGCCGTTGTAACCCTGCTTCAGATTGACGCCGACTTCGGAAGCGGCTTCCATCTTGAAGCGGTTCATCGCTTCGCGAGCATTGGGGTTCATGAGATTGTTGCTGGAATTCGCCATTTGAATTACATCTCCTTTTTCAGTTTCGGGGTTGTCCCGGTACTATTCTTTGCATGGTGGTTTGAGATATTCAGGAGATGGAAAAGCAATTTTTTGAAATTCTGGTGTCGAATTCAACCGGCCAGTGCTACCATCGCTGCCGCGAATATTTCCGTGCAGCGCCGCAGGCTTTCCAGCGAGATAGATTCATCCGGCTCGTGCTCCACGCACGGCTCGCCGGGGAAGATCGGCCCGAACGCCACGGTGTTCGGCATGGACTTGGCGTACGTTCCGCCGCCGATGCACAGCAGTTCCGCCGGCTGACCGGTCTGCTGCTCGTAAACTTTTTGCAGTTTTTGGATCAGCGGTGCGTCCGGCGGCAGATAGAGCGCGTCCTCGAAGCGGAACGCCGTTTCTGCAAAGCCGCCTGCGGCCATCGCGGCGGACAGGGCGGGGTGGAAGTCCGCTTCGCCGAACGTCACCGGACAGCGGAGGTTGATGCAGAGCGTCACGGCGCCGTTTTCGGTGCACGCCGTGCCGAGATTTACAACCATGCTGCCGGATACAGCATCCTCCAGCGCAATGCCGAGCGCCTCGCCGTGTGTGCCGTGCGCAAAGTGCCGCCGGAGGAAGTCCACAAAGTGCGCGGAAGCTTCGTCCAAAGGCAGCCTGCAGAGAAACGCCGCCAGCCGCACGATCGCGTTGACGCCCTTTTCCGGCGTGCTGCCGTGCGCGCTCACGCCGTCGGCCTCGATCTGCAGTCCGCCGTCAACCGTCGTAATCCGGATTCCCGGCTCCGCCATGGTGCAGACGGCGGCGCGCTCGTTTTCCGGCCAGTTCAGAATGGCGCAGGCATTTGCGGGCACCATATTGAATGCGGCGCCGCCCTCGAAGCTGCGGATGCTGCGCGCGGTCTGCGGCAGGGAAGTGGTGTATTCCGCAACGGCGATGCCCTTTTCGCCGTTGATGATCGGGAAATTCCCGTCCGGCGTAAAGCCCATCACCGGCAGCTCCTGCCCGGACTGCACATAATGCTTGACGCATTTGCTTCCGGTCTCCTCGTTGATGCCGAACAGAATGCGGATGCGCCGCCTGAGCGGGACGCCGCACGCGCGGATGGCGCGCAGCGCATAGAGCGCGGCGATCATCGGCCCTTTATCGTCGATTGCGCCGCGGCCGTACAGTTTGCCGTCTGCGATCTCCGCGCCGTACGGCGGATGCGTCCAGCCGCCGCCCTCCGGCACCACGTCCAGATGCCCCAGCACGACGATCATCTCGTCGCCGCTGCCGTATTCGGCGTAGCCGCAGTAGCGGTCCACGTCCCGCGCGATGAAGCCGAGCCGCTCGCTCAGCGCCAGGCATTCGTCCAGACAATCCTGCGCGCCCTGACCGAAGACCGTGCCGTTTTCGCCGCGGTTTTCCACACTCCGAATGCGCAGCAGCGCCTGCAGCGCGGCGATTTCCTCTGCCATGTGCACCTGAATCTCTTCGTTCAGTTTCATAGATTCCACCTGCCGGTTTCAGAATGCGTACTATTATAAATCATGAGTGGCGATTTTTAGAAAATAATCAAACTAAAAATAGTTAAAAGCCTTGCGACGCAAGGCTTTTTTCTTTTTGTGCAGTTTTATTTATATGAATCAAGCCATAATTTTAATTTGATTTTTTACAAGAGGGGGTGTTTGCTATGGCAGGTAAGAAAAAAGGAGTACAAAGGACAGCAACAAAAGAAGAAGTAAACAATCAATACTTAATAAATCCCTTTAATGAGTTCATAGCAGAAAAGAAAGCATTAGGCAGAGTAGAAGAAACACTAAAGTCATATCAGACAACTTATAAAAAGTTTATGGAATACTTTGGAGATAGAGCAGAACAAACAGGTAATATCTACGGCGGTATGTTCATTGAATGGACTAATGCCATGAGGGATGAGGGATTAAAGGCGGCAACAATCAATCATAATCTAAGCGATATGCGGGCATTTATGTATTGGTGTATGGACGAAAGTAGACAATACATAGACCGCTTTAGAATTAAGCTGATAAAGGTACAAGAGGAAATGCCGAAAGACTACACCATTGAGGAAGTAAAGGCATTACTTAGAAAGCCAGATAGAAAAGCAAAGTTTACGGAATGGCGCACATGGGCGATTTGTTGCTTTGTTGTCGGCACTGGTGCAAGATTGGGAACGCTGGTAGAAATACGAATGAAAGATATTGACCTAAAGAATGGCAAGGTATTCTATCAGCACACAAAGAATAAGAAATTGCAGACCGCTAATCTTTCGCCGCAATTAGTAAAATCATTAAGTGACTATATCAATATGTGGCGTATTGAGGGAGTAGAAGAAGATGATTTTCTATTCTGCAATATAAGCGGCGAACAACTTTCTAAAGCCTCTTTATCGCAAGGATATAGACAGTATACCACAAGCAGGGGCGTTAATAAAACGAATATCCACGGCTTGCGTCATACATTTGCAAGAGAATGGTTTTTGAATGGCGGCGATGTGGTACAGTTATCAAAGATATTAGGACACTCTACACTTGCTATGAGTGAACACTATATGAACATCTACGCAGACATGGCAAAGGATAGATTTGTGCAATACAACCCGCTCGACAATATCACAAGGAACGGCGCAAGAAAGACAGTCAGGCGCAAGGACTAAGAAAGGCGGGGCGGGTATGTGTGATTATGATTTGCCGCTTGCCCTGGTATTTGAGGAAATACTAACAGACAAGCCGAAAGAGCAAGCGGCGCAAGAGCAGGATAACGGCAAAGGGGAGCGGCAGGAAAAATAGCCGCTCCCCTCTTTTTCTATGTCCGCTTGTATTTGCTTGCTAAAATGCGTTCTAAGCGGTTTTTGTGTTCGGGTATAGTTAGGGATACCAGAAAGCCACTAAAATCGCTCTACAGGCGTTCTACAGCGTTACAGAGCTATTCCCGCTCCGCCGTTGTATTGTGCCGCCGCCTGTGGCGTCCTCTTGCCCTCTTTCCCGTCGCCCTCTGCAAATGGAAAAAGGGGACAGCTTCCAAAGGTTGCCGCCGCCCTCTCCCTCTCCCGCTCCCGCTCGGCGTGGCGATTTAAGACCGCCGCCGCTTCCTTGCCTTGAGTTCGGCTAAGATGTCCTCTGTAACAGACGATTTTTTAGTTGTGCCTTTCGGCGCAAGGTCGGGGAAGTATTTTCTTGTAAATGCGTTGCGCTGTTCAATAAAGGTGCGTTTCCGCATAATGGGGTTGCCGTCCTTGTCTGTCTTGTCAGTTGGTATTTTGCCCTCTAAAATATCAATAAGCCAATCTTCATCCTCTTCACCTTGCCGCTTGATGTATTCAAAGATAAGCGGCAAAGTGATTTCCTTAATATCTGTTACATCTTCCATTCTTTCAGGGGATTTAATTTCTTCTGCCATTGTTGCGCCGCCTTTCTTTATGTATTGGTATCTTTATGATAAAGGCTTGATTTGTATTTGTCAATAGAAAAGCGGCTTGCAAACTGTGCAAGCCGCTTTGTTTTAATCCGCTAAATATGCGGGATTCATACCAGTAAATGTTCCAGCACTATCAATTTTACCAACTACCGTAATTTTATCTCCCTTTTTAATAGTAGCTAACTCATCTGTATCAAGGTAAACTGTAATCCAGTTATAATCATCTGGGTTGACACCAAGGCTAACATTGCTGTTTCCCATATCAAGTACATAACCTGTTACAATATAACAATTTCCAACAAATTCTTTCTCTGCCGCCGCCGGGCTTGAATTACCTAAGCTAATGATTTCTTGCAATTCAATAGACCTTGCTTCTTCCAAAAGGCTTTCCTTGCTCGGAACCGGACGCACAAAAAGTGCAATAATGGCAACAATGATTATAACTGGAATCCATAAAGACGCACGCTTATAAATAGGTTTATTGTTCTTTGCTCCACAATGGGGACAAGCCTTTGCACTCTTTGCCATTTCTTTTCCGCAGGCTTTGCACGGCTTAAGATTTTTGTTTGTTACTTGCTGTTCCATTCTTATGCCTCCTTATTTTCTTGCGCTGGATAGCTCAAATGTCGCAAGGAAATAATAACACAGAAAATGACCACTGTCAACGTCGCAACGACGTTTCAGGCGAGTTTATTATCTACTCTATTGCCTCTACACTATACATAGTGAGGTGATAGCATGAAAGAGGAATATAGGGAACAGTATAGAAAGTTTGGATTAAATGTTGTGTATTATAGAAAGGCGTTAAGAATAACACAGCTACAACTAGCAGAGTTATTAGATATACAAAGAAGTCATATAAGTGCGATAGAGTTAGGTAATGTTGGTATATCTTTTGACCTTATCTTTAAGATGTGTGAGGTATTTAAGATAAAGCCTAAAGACTTATTTGACTTTAGGGACTAAGAAAGCAATAGTCCGTAAAGGTATACCTTAACGAACACAAGAAAACGGCAAGAAAAGCCCTTGTTTTCTTATTCGTATAAGTCCAAAAATAATTTACGAATGTTCGCAAATTATGCTTGACTTTTGCGAATAACAATGGTACAATAAAGACACAAAGAAAACAAGGGGGATTAAGAAATGGAAAACCGCATTTACGGATATGCAAGAGTAAGCACAAAGGAACAATGTCTTGACAGACAGTTAATTGCACTTAGAGAACAAGGCATAGAAGAAAGAAATATTATTGTAGATAAGGAAAGCGGAAAAGACTTAGAGCGGAAAGGGTATCAAGCACTTATCAATACAATGTTGCGGCGTGGCGATACTCTGATTATTAAATCCCTTGATAGGTTGAGCCGCAACAAGTGCGATATTAAAAAAGAGTTAGAACGCTTTAAGGAAAACGGCATTAGGTTGAAAGTCATTGACTTACCCACAACTATGATTGACTTTCCAGACGGACAAGAATGGGTCATGGAAATGGTAAATAATATCTTGATTGAGGTATTAGGAACGATTGCAGAGCAAGAGCGCAACAGCATTAAGCAAAGACAGGCAGAGGGAATAGCCGCCGCCAAAGAGAAAGGCGCAGAGTTAGGCAGACCGAAAGCACAAAAGCCTGAAAATTGGGATAGCGTAATTGCAGAAATGAAAGCGGGAAATATTACAGCTACAAAGGCAATGGAAATGCTGAATATGAAGCGTACAACTTTCTATAAACTGCTGAATAGCTGATAGACATATAATGATTTTAGGTACACTAAAATTAATAAATGAGGCAAGCGTGCTGGCCGAAAAACTCCTAATAGAAAAAGTATATTAGGGATATTTCGGCCAACACGCTTGCCTTTATTGTTATTTATGCGGGTACAATTTCCTTTAAGGCTGTGACAGTAAGGACACAATACCGCCACAAGTAAACCGCAGCCGCCGTAAACGGTCGTTTCCACCGTTTTCCCGTTGCGGTCGGGAAGTCAATCTGAAAAAGCCACAAGCGGAAAAGCAAAGGGAAATATCCCAAAACTATCCCCCTCCCCGCCGCCGCTCCAGCGTCTTTCCTTGCATGGTGTAGGCCATGACAGCGACAGACAAGAACAGCTTGCCACATTGGAGGCCGTGAGGGTGTCAGTATTGCCGCTTCACTTGTTCGCTACAAATGCAGAAAATGGGTTTGCAAACTGCGACAGAAACAACTTGAAAAGTGACAGTAAATGCAATAGATTTACAATGCAAGTATAGAGTATGCTAAAGGCTATTGATTGCCTTAATAGTTCTCAATGTTTGCTGTAAAAATATTTTTATAGTATAATAAAAGAAAAAGGAGGCAATAGAACTATGACGCTTGCCAATAGTATACAGCTATATAACCTAATGAAAAAGAGTGGTAAAGGGGAACAAGAAATAGCGCAACAAATGTATATGATACAGAAAGAAATTGCGCTAAAAGAGTTCGGTTTGGATATAAAAACCGATGGATTGTTAGAAGAAATAGCAAAAGCAATAGGAAAAGGGCTTGCAAAAGGCATAACAATCCCATTAAAATATAGAAAACGATAAGAAAACAAGATTTTTTTCGTTTGATTTTGCCAAAAATGCAAAACTTCATTACATTTTCAAAAAAATCAAATGAAAAAATCTTAAAAGTCCTTTATTTGCAAGGGTTTTAGCGTTTGTGCAAAACAGAGAATTATATGGTACGATTATAAATCAAATTTTGCAAATTGCAATCCGCAGTTTTGCGGGAACCAAACGGCGGATAAAACCGTCAGAATCATCAGTGCTGCACAGGGCGCCGGGAAATACTTCTTGACATCCCTATACTGCGGCGGTAAAATTTAAACATTATGGTTTTGCAACAGGTCTACAGGCGCGGCACGGCCGCGCAGACTCTCGGTTATCATGTGAATAAGGAGAAAAAATATGTGTGGAATCGTTGGCTATGTCGGCCGGCAGGAAGCTGCGCCGATTTTGCTGGAAGGGCTGAAAACGCTCGAATATCGCGGCTATGACTCCGCCGGCGTCGCGGTGCAGAAGGATGGGGCCATCCATATGGTCAAAGCGAGCGGTATGATCCGCAACCTCTGCGAAAAGACGCATGACGGCGCAGACCTGCGCGGCTGCATCGGCATCGGCCATACCAGATGGGCCACGCACGGCGCGCCGACGGATGTGAACGCCCATCCGCATGTCAGCAATGACGGCAAGTTTGCCATCGTACATAACGGCATCATCGAAAACTATCTGGAGCTGCGCGAAATGCTGCTGGCCAAGGGCTATGTGTTCCACAGCGAGACGGATACGGAAGTTGTGGTGCATCTGATCGACATGTACTATGACGGCAATCTGAAGGAGACCGTGATGCGCGCCACCGCCCGGCTGGAGGGCAGCTATGTGCTCGGCATCCTGTGTGCAGACGAGCCGGATCGCCTGTTCGTCGCCAAAAACGGCGGACCGATGATCCTCGGCGTCGGTGCGGGCGAGAATTTCTTTGCCTCCGACGTTACGGCGCTCGTTTCGCATACGAAAAACGTGATTTACATCGACGACGGCGAATTTGCGGAGCTGACGGCCGACCATCTCGCGGTCTATGACTGCACCGGGCAGCCGATCCAGAAGAAGATTTCCCGCGTGATCTGGGACATCGAAGCGGCGGAGAAGGGCGGCTACGACCACTTCATGCTCAAGGAGATCATGGAGCAGCCGCGCGCCCTCAAGGCGACCATTGAGCCGCGCGTGAGGAACGACCAGATCGTCTTTGACGAGCTGAAGCTCACGGATGAACAATTGCGCAAGATCAACAAGATCATGATTACGGCCTGCGGCTCGGCGTATTATGCCGGTCAGGCCGGGAAATATGTGCTGGAAAAGCTCACGAAGATCCCGGTCGAAACCGATCTCGCCAGCGAATTCCGCTACCGCGACCCGATCGTGGACGAACACACGCTCATGATTATCATCTCCCAGTCCGGCGAAACGGCGGATACCATCGCCGCGATGAAGGAGGCAAAAAGCAAGGGCGCGCATGTGCTGGCCATCGTGAATGTGGTCGGCAGCACGATCGCAAAGCTCGCGGACGACGTGATTTACACGTGGGCCGGGCCGGAGATCGCCGTGGCTACCACGAAGGGCTACACCACGCAGGTTTCGGTGCTGTATCTGCTGGCCGTGTACGTTGCGGAAAAACTCGGCAGACTCAGCAGGAAAGAAGCGGCAAAGCTGACGGACGATATCACGATGCTTCCGCAGCAGATTCAGCGCGCGATTGATCTCAATCCCCAGATCGCACAGCTTGCAGAGCGGTATAAAAAGAACCCGTCGCTGTTCTTCATCGGCCGCAATGTGGACTATGCCGTGTGTCTGGAAGGCTCGCTGAAGCTGAAGGAGATTTCCTACCTCCACTCCGAGGCGTATGCCGCGGGCGAGCTGAAGCACGGTACCATCGCCCTCATCGACGAGGGGCGTCTGGTCATCTGCCTTGCGTGCTATGAGCCGCTCTTTGATAAGACCATGAGCAACGTCAAGGAAGTCAAGGCGCGCGGCGCGCGCGTGCTCGGCGTGGCGCTGGAGGGCAACCGCGCCATCTATACCGAGGCGGACGACGTGATCGTCGTTCCGCGCACAAACCCGCTTTTTAACGTTCCGGCGGAGATCGTGCCGCTGCAGCTCTTTGCCTACTATGTGGCGAAGGCCAACGGCTGCTCGATCGACAAACCGAAAAATCTTGCGAAATCTGTGACTGTAGAATAAGGAGAACCCATGGCCTATCAGACTGTGATCGTCCTCGATTTCGGAGGACAATATAAAGAACTGATCGCGCGCCGCGTACGCGAGTGCGGCGTGTATTCCGTCATCATTCCCGGCGATGCGCCGCTGGAGCGCATTCAGGCGATGGAGCCGATCGGCATCATCCTGACCGGCGGACCGGACAGCGTTTATCGGGACGGCGCGCCCCGTTGCGACCCGAAGCTGTTTGACCTTGGCATCCCCATCCTGGGCATCTGCTACGGCCTGCAGCTCATGGTGTACTCCACCGGCGGCACGGTTTCGCCCTGTGATGTGAGCGAATATGGCCGCACGAAGGTTGCGGTCGATCCCGACTGTGTGCTGTTCCGTGGCCTTGCGCCGGAGCAGATCGGCCTGATGAGTCATACCGATCAGGTCAGCGCGCTGCCGGAAGGCTTTCAGTGCTGCGCGCATACGAAGACCTGCCCGAACGCCGCCATCCGCAACGATGCACGCAGGCTCTACGGCCTGCAGCTCCACCCAGAGGTGGAGAATACCCCGCACGGTACGGAGATGATCCGCAACTTCCTCTATGAGGTCTGCGGCGCTGCCGGCGATTATGATATGCGCGACTATGAGACCGTTATGATCGAGCAGATCCGCCGTCAGGTGGGCGACGAGCATGTCATCCTGGCGCTCTCCGGCGGTGTGGATTCCTCCGTCTGCGCGGCGCTGCTCGCCAAGGCCATTCCCGGCCAGCTCCACTGCATTTTCGTCGATCATGGCCTGATGCGCAAAGATGAGGGCGACGAGGTCGAGGCCGCGTTCGCGGACAGAGATCTGGATTTCATCCGCGTCAACGCGGAGGAGCGGTTCCTCAAAAAGCTCGCCGGCGTCACCGACCCGGAGCGCAAGCGCAAGATCATCGGCGAGGAGTTCATTCGTGTGTTTGAAGCGGAAGCGCGGAAGCTCGGTGAGATCCGGTTCCTCGCACAGGGTACGATTTATCCGGACGTAATCGAAAGCGGTGCGTATAATTCCGCCACGATCAAGAGTCATCACAACGTCGGCGGCCTGCCGAAAGACATGTGCTTCACCGATCTGGTCGAGCCGCTGCGCGGCCTGTTCAAGGACGAGGTGCGCGCGCTGGGGCGGCAGCTCAATTTGTCGAAGGCATTTGTGGAGCGCCAGCCGTTCCCCGGCCCCGGTCTTGCCGTGCGCGTGATCGGCGAGATCACGAAGGAGAAACTCGATTTGCTGCGTGAGGCGGACGCCATTTTCCGCGAGGAGATGGCCAAGTCCCGCTGCAAGGCGGACCAGTATTTTGCCGTCCTGACCGACACGAGAAGCGTCGGCGTCATCGGAGATTTCCGCACCTATGGCTACACGGTCGCGCTCCGCGCCGTCAAGACCACGGACTTCATGACCTGCGAGTATGCGCCGCTGTCGCACAAGCTGCTCGGCCGTGTCGCCGCCAGAATTCCGAACGAAGTCCACGGCATCAGCCGTGTTGTCTACGACATCACCGGAAAGCCCCCTGCCACGATCGAGTGGGAATAACTGACAAAACCCGCAAAGCCTTGAAAACACTGGGTTTTTGAAGCGGAAACGGGGCATTTGATAGCAAATTGATAGCAGATATGTTATTTGTCTTTTCTCTGTTTCTTCAATCCTTTTATCAGAGCATCGCTTAATTCCTTCGAGGGGACTTTGGCCCACCGCTGGGTGGTGTCGTACTTCGGGTAGTTGTAGCGCCAGCGGTCATAGTCCTCCTTGGTGATCTCCCCGGCCTCCAACTTCGCCGCCTGTTCCCGCCACGCAATCAAGATTTTG
The DNA here is from genome assembly GCA_004556965.1 of Clostridiales bacterium. Classification (GTDB taxonomy): domain Bacteria; phylum Bacillota; class Clostridia; order Oscillospirales; family Oscillospiraceae; genus CAG-103. The sequence goes on from SFFE01000012.1 coordinate 51,281, forward strand.
TTCAGCTCACTGGCTTGACGGCCTCCCTGAAAAATATCTGCTTGCAGGCAGGCACGTCCATCCGCCTCTACCACTTTCAGACTGTAAACATCCTCCAAGGCGAACAGCGTATGGGCCAAACCTATGTAGTTGTCTATGTCCGGGACGCTCAACGCCTGGGGCGATACATC
>SFFE01000034.1 GCA_004556965.1 Clostridiales bacterium
ATTCCGCTTCCCGGGCAGGCCGGAAAGCTCCATATTCACTCCTCCGTTCTTCCTTACCCGGCCGCAAGTCAAGCTTGCGGCCGGGGGATGCGGGGCTGCGATACGCGCCCGGCGCACCATTCTGCTTCCCGGGCAGGCCGGAAAGCTCCATATTCACTCCTCCGTTCTTCCTTACCCGGCCGCAAGTCAAGCTTGCGGCTGGGGGGATGCGGGGCTGCAACACGCGCCCGGCGCACCTTTCCGCTTCCCGGGCAGGCCGGAAAGCTCCATATTCACTCCTCCGTTCTTCCTTACCCGGCTGCAAGTCAAGCTTGCGGCCGGGGGATGCGGGGCTGCAACACGCGCCCGGCGCACCATTCCGTCGAATCTTGCTGATATGCTACATTTCCGGCCTTTGGCCGGAAATTTTTTGTTTCCAAGCCCCTGAACTTGTGCTACAATGATATTCACCGGTGTGTGGCTGCTCCGCACCGAAAAAAAATTTGTCTTTTTCTCAAAAAGGCTTTACAAATCCCATTCCACGTGCTATCTTAATAACAAGAATTATTCTTATTATTAAGGAGGTGCCACGATGGCCACCCGCAAAACGAGTAAGAAGCGCCAGGCGATCCTGGACGCGCTGATGGCCACCACAGAGCACCCCAACGCAGAGTGGCTCTACCACAAGCTCAAGCCAGAGTATCCCGATCTCAGTCTCGGCACGGTCTACCGCAATCTGAGCCTGTTTGCGGACGCGGGCGACATTTTGCGCATCGGCGTCCTCGGTGGGCAGGAGCGGTTCGACGGCCGCACCGACCCGCACGCGCATCTGCTGTGCGCGGAATGCGGCCGGGTGATGGATGTGGAGACGCCGGAGCTGGAGCCGAAGCTCTGCGCGCTCGCCCAAAGCGCCAGCGGCGCGGAGGTGCGGACCTGCACACTCACATTCACCGGAGTGTGCCCCGATTGCCGAAGACCGGGCAGCTCGCCCGCTTCCGAATAAACAACTCGATATCAATATTTTAGGAGGATTCAAAACATGAAAAAATGGGTTTGCAGCGTATGTGGTTACGTTCATGAAGGCGACACGCCGCCGGCAGAGTGCCCGGTATGTCACGTCCCCGGTTCCAAGTTTGTGGAGCAGGCCGGCGAAATGAGCTGGGCTGCTGAGCACGTGGTCGGCGTTGGCAAGGTGTTTGGCGCCGACGTTCCGGAAGATGTGCAGAAGGAGATCATCGACGGTCTGCACGCCAACTTCGAGGGCGAGTGCTCCGAGGTCGGCATGTATCTGGCCATGGCGCGCGTGGCACACCGCGAGGGCTATCCGGAGATTGGCCTGTACTGGGAGAAGGCCGCGTACGAGGAAGCCGAGCATGCCGCGAAATTCGCCGAGCTGCTGGGCGAAGTCGTCACCGACAGCACCAAGAAGAACCTGACCATGCGCGTGGACGCCGAGAACGGCGCGACCGCCGGAAAGTTCGAGCTGGCCAAGCTCTGCAAGAAATACAATCTCGACGCCCTGCACGACACCATCCACGAGATGGCCCGCGACGAAGCCCGTCACGGCAAGGCTTTCGAGGGCCTGCTGAAGCGTTACTTTTAAGTAAGGAGTATCTGAGATGGGAAGACCTTCCCGATGACTTCACCTGTGAGCTCTGCGGCGTCGGCAAGGATCAGTTCAGCAAGGAATAAACCACAAAAATGAGAGGGAGCAGCGGTTGCTGCTCCCTCGTTTTTTGATTGCTTATGAATTGGGGTGTTATTTTTCGACCCAGCCTTCGGACAGCAGGCCAGAGGACGACAGCGCCAGCGAGAGGTAGGCGGAGTCCTCGTCCAGATCGTAGAAGCCGCTGGTGGCAAGCTGTTTGACGTTCTCCGCATCGTCCAGCTTCGTAAATGTCAGGGAGATCACGACCTGATCGTCCTCAACCGTAAACGAATAATCGCAGAAGTCGAGCGCGATCAGATCGGCATAGTCCGCGTCGCACTGTGCCCGAAACGCTTCAACGTCCGCTTCCGTTGCGCCCTGCGCGTCGATATACATGATATCGACCATGGTGTGGACAATGTCGCCGGTGGCGTCGAAGGACAGGGTCTCGGTGATGCCGTCGTCGGAGATTTCAAAGGTTCTGCTCGCCGGGGTCATGGCCTGCTTTGCGCCAATCACGCCGCCGATGACGCCGAGTACAACGGCGATGATGACGCCGATCAGCGCCCACTTTCCGATAGTATGAACCCGCGGCGTCCGTCAATCAAAATCTGACAATTTCCTGCCAGATTTTTTCGCAAAAAACGCCCGGCTCTCTGCGACTTACTGCAGAGAACCGGGCGCGTTTTTTCTGATGGATGGTGCGCCGGCGCTTTACGCCTGCTGTTTGCGGCGCAGGGACAGGCAGTCGGCGATCATGGCGATGAATTCCGAATTCGTCGGCTTGCCCTTGATGTTCGACACGGTGTAGCCGAAGAACTTCTGCAGCACCTCAATATCCCCGCGGTCCCACGCGACCTCGATCGCATGGCGGATGGCGCGCTCCACGCGGCTGGGCGTCGTGTTGAACTTGCGGGCGACCTCCGGATACAGCACCTTCGTGACCGCGTTGATGACGTCCATGTCGTTGATGGTGAGAATGATCGCTTCGCGCAGATACTGATAGCCCTTGATGTGCGCCGGAACGCCGATCTCGTGGATGATGTCCGTGACCATTGCCTCCAGACTCGGCTCCTGCGGGCGGGGCGCGGCGAGGGCGTTCTGCTGAAGGTTCTGTATGTTCAGCACCTTGGGCGAGGCCGTCTGCCGGATGCGGGAGAGCAGCTGGTCCGGGCTGCACGGCTTCGGCAGAAAATAGGCCGCGCCAAGCTCCGAGCACTCCGTCACGATCTGCTGATTGTAGAATCCCGAAACGACAATTGCCCGTGTGCGACAGTTGTGCTCCTGCAGATACTGCAGGACGGACAGCCCGTCCACCTTCGGGAGGATCAGATCCGTCACGAGAATGTCCGGCTCCAGCTCGGCGATGAGGGAGATCGCCCGCTCCCCGTTGTCGGCCGCTCCGACGACCTCCATGTCCCCTTCTTCTTCGATCAAATCCGAGAGTAGCATTCGAAAATCCTCTCCCGAATCCGCAAGCAGTACGCTGATCTTAGTTGTCATAATATCTTCCTCCGCAGATTTTTTCGATTGCGGCCCGCTATCTGTCTGCTTTAGCAGTTTCACCGCTGTTGTGGTAATAATTTAGCATGTTTGGAATATAAAAGCAACTCGAAACCGCCCGAATCCATCGGGTTTTTTGTTGACATAATTCGACATGTTCATTCGCCGTTCGTGTTTGTTCGTCCGTGAACACCACAAGATGATGTGTTTTGGCATGATATTTCATTTTTTTCAACAATTATTATGTCAACCACGATTCGACAAATTTCCCCTTTTGCATCCCGGAACGCAAAAAACGCCGCAGCCCCATGCCGCGCCGTTTGGGCTGCGAAAGGGGTTCCAGCGTCTTTTTTTGATTCGAAATTACCGGTTTTCGTATCGTTCGTGCAGATGCTTGCGCAGCGCGTCCATGTGCGATGCGCTGTTCGGATGGCGGGCGCGGAAGTCCGCGTCGAATTTCATGCGCGCGTCGCGGATGGATTGGACCAGCTCCGGATGTTCGCTTGCCAGCCGCTCGAACAGGTGGCGCCGCTCCGACTCCAGCTCCGCGAGCACGCGCAGCTCCGGCATGCCCAGCAGGGCGGAAAGCTCCTGCGTGTGCCCCTCCAGATGCAGCAGCAGCTCGTCCTCGTCCACCCCGGCAAAGCGGCTGTCCTCGTGCAGGCAGCACTCGAGCGCGGCGGCGCGGCGATCCTCCGCCGTCTGCTGCAGGCGGTCGAGAATGGCGCGCACATGCTGCTCGATGCGCTCCTCCGCATCGGCGCCGTAGGCCCACTCGAACTCCTGAAGCTGGCGCATGGTCTCAAACTCCTGCGAAACGTCGGGCGAGAGCGTCTGCACCGCGTGGCGGATGCCGGCGTCGAGCAGCGCGGCCTGGATCGTCCGGCGCACCGCGCCGTTGTCGATCAGCTCCTCCGCGCCGTACTGCCGCAGCTTGTCGTTCACCTCGCCGATGTGCTCGGTAAGATAGAATCGGACGCCGCGCGCACGCAGCTTCTGGTAGAGCGCCAGCAGGCGGTCGGCGGCCGTGATGTCGATGCTGGCGACGGCGCTCGCGTCCACGATGACGACGGTCGTGTCTGGCTGCAGGCTCTGCTCCAGATCCTCCTGAAACAGGCGGACGTTGGCGAAAAACAGGCTGCCGCTGAACCGGTAGAGCACGACGTGCGGGATGGGCTTCGCGCCGGTGACACGGTCGAGCGCGTAGAACCCCGGTTTTCCCGGCAGCACGCCGAGAAACGCGCGGCGCGGCGCGGCGGCGCGGATGATGACGTCCACGAACGAGAGCACCACGCCGAGCACGACGCCGTTGATCGCGCCGAGCAGCAGCACGCCCACGAACGCGCCGAGGAAGATGAAAAATTCCTGCCGGCTGATGTGCAGCAGGCGCTTTGCAAGGTCAAACTCCACCGCGCCGAGCAGGGCGTTGATGACGATCGCCGTCAGCACCGGGACGGGGAGATAGCGGATGAATCCGGTGGCAAGCAGCAGCACCAGCAGCATCGTGACGGACGCGACGACGGACACCAGCTGTGTGCGCCCGCCGTTGCGCTCGTTGACCGCCGTGCGCGACACGCTGCCGTTGACCGGGCAGCAGCCGACGAGCGCGGCGGCGAAGTTGCCGAGCGAGAAGGCCAAGATCTCGCGGTTGCAGTCGAGCTGCTCGTCGCGCTTGAGCGCGTAGCTGTTTTCGGCCAGCAAGGTCTCCGCGAGGATCACGATGGCGACCGGGAGACTCGCGGACAGGCCGTCCGACAGCTCGATGCTGTCCAGCACCGGGAGCACAAATTTCGGCAGGCCCGGCTCCACGGCGGCGAGCAGCGCCACGCCGTATTGGTCGATGTGAAACACCACCGTCATCAGCGCCCCGGCCACGAGCATCACGAGCACCATCGGCACCTTGGGGAAGTACTTCTTCCCAAGCAGAAGCAGCGCAAGCGTCGCCGCGCCGAGCAGCAGCGACGGGACGTTCACGGTCTTGAGCGCCGCCCAGATGCACACAAGCAGCTCGAACAGCTCGCCCGAGCCGGCGGCCGAGCCGAGCAGCTTCGGCGTCTGCATCAGGATGATCTCGCAGCAGATGCCGCTGATGAACCCGCCCATGACGGGCGTGGAGATGTAGTCCACGGCCTTGCCCGCGCCGAGCAGGGAAAACAGCAGCAGCCACAGCCCCGTGTAAAACGCGAGTGCGGGCACGAGCTGCATGGCCTCTGCGCTTCCGGGCGCAACGCCGAGCGACAGCAGCACCGCCCCGACCATCGCGGCGGGCGCGGCGTCCACGCCGAAGATGAACAGCGGCGACGTGGACAGCATCGCAAACAGGAAGATCGGCAGCACGGAGCCGTACAGCCCGTACACCGGCGGCAGACCCGCGATCTGCGCATAGCCCATTGAGATTGGGATGGACAGCGCCGCGATCAGCACGCCGGAAAAGACGTCTTTGCCGAGGTTTTCCCTCCGGTATCCCCGCAGCGTGGGGAAAAGGTTCCATTTCATACGGTCGCTTCTTTCGTGATTATCGCTCGTTCAAAGGGGTGTACGGCGCGCGGATGACGGCGGCGCGGTAAGCCGGACGCATGATGCGGCCGCCGGTGGCGACCTCCTCCAGCCGGTGGGCGCACCAGCCGGCGATGCGGGCGCTGGCGAACAGCGGCGTGTACATATCCTCCGGGATGCCGAGCATGTCGTAGATCAGGCCGGAATACATATCCACATTCGCGCACATGGCGATCTTGGATTTCCGGCGCGCCATGATCTTTTCGATGCCGAGCGCTTCGATGCGCTCCATCAGCTCCAGATCGGCGGCGCGTCCCTTGTCGCCCGCGAGGTGCGCGGCGTAATTCTTGATGATAACGGCGCGCGGGTCGGAGATCGTATACACCGCGTGGCCAAGCCCGTAAATTTTGCCGGAGCGGTCGCCGGCCTCGCCGTCGAGCAGGCGGTCGAGATACGCGCCGAGCGCGGCGTCCGTCGGGGCGTCGCCGAGCTCCGCTTTCAGCGTGCGGAACATCTGCATGACTTTCGCGTTCGCGCCGCCGTGCAGCGGCCCTTTCAGCGAGCCGACCGCGCCCGCAATGGCGCTGTAGGTATCCGTGCCGGACGAGGAGATCGCGCGGCAGACGAATGTGGAGTTGTTGCTGGAGTGCTCGGCGTGCAGGATCAGCATCAGGTCGAGCAGGTGCGCCTCCTCCTGCGTGTAGCTCTTGTCCGCGCGCAGCATCCGCAGGTAATTTTCCGCCACGGACAGCTCCGGCACGGGGTTGTGCAGATGGAGCGACTTGTTGTCGTAGTAATGCCGCTTGGCACGGTAGGCGTTCGCGGCGATGAGCGGGAAGCGGCCGATCAGCTCGATCGACTGGCGCGTGATGTTCTGGAGCGACACGTCGTCCGCCGCCTCGTCATACGCATACAGGTCGAGCACGCAGCGCTCGAGCTGGTTCATCACGTTGCGGCTGGGCGCTTTGAGGATCATGTCCTCGTTGAACCGGTCTGGCAGGCGGCGCGAGCGCTCCAGCAGGCGGTTGAAGCGCGCCTGCTGCTCGCGCGTAGGCAGTTTGCCGAACAGCAGCAGATAGGCGACCTCCTCGTAGCCGAAGGTGCCGCTTTTGTGGTGGGCGTTCACGATGTCCTCCATGCTGATGCCGCGGTAATACAGCTTGCCGGGGATCGGAACGCGCACGCCGTCCTCGACGTAGTAGCCCTGCACGCTGCCGATGTTGCTCACGCCGACGATGACGCCGGTGCCGTCGGCATTGCGCAGGCCGCGCTTGATGCTTGGGTCGTCCAGACACGGTTCGGGGATGCGGTACTGCGCAGCGATATCGGCACAGAGCGCGTGGATGTCGTCATTGAGCGTGTTGTAGCGTTCGGACAAGGAAGATCGCCCCTTTCAAAAAACATTTAACAGCAGCATTATAGCACAAGCACCAAAAATCACAAGTGAAAAATAGCCAGTTTGCCCAAACGCCGCAAAGTGTAGGGAAAGCGCACAAAAGACCGGCGGAATTCCGGGATCGTTTTGGCCGAGTGTGAAAACCGATACAAAATTCAACGCTGGAAATTGATAAATGGATGATTTGTGCTATACTCAAAGGCATATCAACACCGATTTATTATTCTGCGGAAGAAGGCGGAAGCATGATACAGCTACATTCAGACCCGGTCGTTCTCCGGCACGGAAGGCCGGAACCGGCGGACACCCCTGCGGGGCGGGAGCAGACCATCGCGTGGCAGATTCTCCACGCCCACAGCCACGGCGCGCAGCCGGGGCGGCTTTGCATCACGTTTGACAGTCTCGTGTCGCACGACATCACGTATGTCGGCATCATCCAGACCGCGAAGGCAAGCGGGCTGACGGAATTCCCCGTGCCCTATGCGCTCACCAACTGCCATAACAGTCTATGCGCCGTCGGCGGCACGATCAACGAGGACGACCATATTTTCGGTTTATCCGCCGCCAGGAAATACGGCGGCATCTATGTACCGGCGAATCAGGCGGTCATCCACCAGTACGCGCGCGAGATGATGGCGGGCTGCGGCCACATGATCCTCGGCTCGGACAGCCACACGCGCTACGGCGCGCTCGGCACGATGGGCGTGGGCGAGGGCGGCCCGGAGCTGGTGCGCCAGCTTTTGCGCAATACGTATGACATCGCGGAGCCGGAGGTCGTGCTCGTCTGGCTGGAGGGCGCGCCCGCGCGCGGCGTCGGCCCGCACGACGTGGCGCTCGCGCTGTGCGGCGCGGTGTACCAAAACGGGTTCGTCAAGAACAAGGTGCTAGAATTCGCCGGCCCCGGCGTTGCGAGCCTGCCGATGGACTACCGCATCGGCATCGACGTGATGACGACGGAGACCGCATGTCTCAGCTCCATCTGGACGACGGACGGCGCGGTGGAAGAATATCTCGCCGCGCATGGCCGGCCGGAGGCGTACCGCCGCCTGCAGCCGGGCGAGGGCGCGCGGTATGACAGCATGATCACCATCGACCTCGGCAAGGTGGAGCCGATGGCGGCGCTGCCGTTCCACCCGTCCGAGGCATACCCCATCCGCGTGCTGCAGGAAAACGCGGCCGACCTCCTGCGGGAGACGGAGCGGCGCTGCGACGCGCAGTTCGGCGGCAAGGTGCGGCTGAATCTGACGGAAAAGCTCGTGAACGGACAGATCGTGGTCGATCAGGGCGTCATCGCCGGCTGCTCCGGCGGCATGTACGACAACATTGCCGAGGCCGCGGCCATCCTGCGCGGGCACGATATCGGCAGCGGCTATTTTTCGCTGTCCGTCTACCCGCCGAGCGTGCCGGTGAATCTGGAGCTGGTGCGCAGCGGCGTGCAGCAGGCGCTGATGGAGGCAGGCGTGCTGTTTAAGTCCTGCTTCTGCGGTCCGTGCTTCGGCGCGGGCGACGTGCCGGGGCACAACGGACTCTCCATCCGCCACACGACGCGCAACTTCCCGAACCGCGAAGGCTCCCGCCCCGGCGACGGGCAGCTTGCCGGCGTCATGCTCATGGACGCGCGCTCCATCGCCGCCACCGCGCGCAACCACGGCGTGCTCACCGCCGCAACGGACGTGGACTATACCCCGCCCGCGCCGCACGCCTGTGCGTTTGACAGCGCGGTGTACCAAAAGCGCGTGTACTTCGGCTTCGGCAAGCCCGAACCGGAGACGGCGCTGCGGCTCGGCCCGAACATCACCGAGTGGCCGGAGATTCCGGCGCTCGCGGAAAACCTCCTTTTAAAACTCGCGTGCGTCATCCATGACCCCGTCACCACGACGGACGAACTGATTCCCTCCGGCGAGACGTCGTCCTACCGCTCGAACCCGATGAAGCTGGCGCAGTTCGCACTGTCGCGGCGCGAACCGCAATACGTCACGCGCACGGCGGAGATCCGCGCGCTGGAAGCCTCCCGCGCGGCGGGAACGCCCGCGCAGGAGCTGCTGGACGTGCTGCGCACGGTGGGACTGCCCGAAACCATTCTTGAAAAAACGGGCGTGGCGTCCGTCCTCTTCGCCAACCGCCCCGGCGACGGTTCGGCCCGCGAGCAGGGGGCCTCCTGCCAGCGCGTGCTCGGCGGCGGCGCGAACATCTGCTACGCCTTCGCCACGAAGCGCTACCGCTCCAACTGCATCAACTGGGGCATGCTCCCGCTCACCGTGGACGAGAAGACGGGCTTCGACTACGCGCCGGGCGACTGGCTGTTCCTGCCCGACGTGCGCAGGCGCGTGGCGGAAGGCGCGACGGAGATCCCCGCGACGGTCATCACGAAGACCGGCGCCGCGCCGATCACGCTGCACCTGCCGGAGCTGACGGAGGACGAGCGGCAGATTCTGCTCGCCGGGTGCCTGATGAATTTTTATGCGGAGAACAACCGAAAGAAGGCGGCGCAGCCATGACAAAAATCCCAATGCAGACTCCCATTGCCGAGCTGGACGGCGACGAGATGACGCGCATTCTCTGGCGCATGATCAAGGACGAGCTGATTCTGCCGTTTGTCGAGTTAAAAACGGAATACTACGACCTCGGCCTGCCGAACCGCGACGAGACGGGCGATGCGGTGACGGCGGACGCGGCCAACGCCATCCGGCGGCTGCACGTCGGCGTCAAGTGCGCCACGATCACGCCGAACGCGCAGCGCATGGAGGAATACGGCCTGCGCGAGATGTGGAAAAGCCCGAACGGCACCATCCGCGCCATGCTCGACGGCACGGTGTTCCGCGCGCCGATCGTCACCGCGCGCATCCGGCCGCACGTGTCGAACTGGAAAAAGCCCATCACCATCGCGCGCCACGCCTACGGCGACCTCTACCGCGGCACGGAGTTCCGCGTGCCCGGCCCCGGCACGGCGACGCTGTCGTTCCGCGGCGCGGACGGCACGGAATTTTCCCGGACGGTCTATGATTTTGAGTGCCCCGGCGTGCTGCAGGGGCTGTACAACAAGGACAGCTCTATCGAGTCGTTCGCGCGCGCGTGCTTCGCCTTCGCGCTTGGCTCGAAGCAGGATCTGTGGTTCTCCGCGAAGGACACGATCTCCAAGCAGTACGACCAGACTTTCAGAGAAATTTTCGCCCGCATCTACGACACGGAGTACAAATCGCAGTTCGAGGCCGCGGGCATCCGGTATTTCTACACCCTTATCGACGACGCGGTCGCGCGCGTCATGCGCTCCGAGGGCGGGTTCATCTGGGCCTGCAAGAACTACGACGGCGACGTGATGAGCGACATGATCTCCTCCGCGTTCGGGTCGCTCGCCATGATGACGAGCGTGCTTGTGAGTCCCGACGGGAACTACGAGTTTGAAGCCGCGCACGGCACGATCACGCGCCACTACTACCGCTGGAAAGCGGGCGAGCAGACCTCGTCCAACCCGGTGGCGACGATCTTCGCCTGGAGCGGCGCGCTGCGCAAGCGCGGCGAGCTGGACGGGAACGACGCGCTCATGCGCTTCGCCGACACACTGGAGACCGCCTGTCTCGACACGATCGACGCCGGCACGATGACCGGCGACCTCGCGCAGCTTTGCGGCTGCACGGGCGTGAACACGGATGCGTTCCTGAAAGCCGTGCGAACGCGCGTGGAAGAAGCCCTGTAACATCCGATAAAAACCCCGCCCGGAGCAGTGAACTGAACCAGTAAAAACGGACAATAGACAAAACACCCCTTGATGTAGGACAATAGAAGTACATCAAGGGGTGTCATTATGTCTAAAAGAAAAT
>SFFE01000013.1 GCA_004556965.1 Clostridiales bacterium
ACCACCTCTGTCATGGTCATGCCAGAACGGACGATATAGGACTTGATTTCTTCTCGAATGCCCATTGTTCTCTCTCCTTTCCATGTCTGCCCCACAAAGAGCAATATTCGGTTTCGCTGTTTTGTGTGGGATTTGCCGGAAATGAAAAAAAGCCCGCCAAACCGTGAAATCCGTTCGCTTCACGGTGGCGCGCTCTCCAGAAAATAACCGACACAAAAACAGTCAATCCTTCATTCAACGGCGATCTTTCAAAAATTCGGGGAAATTTTCACCTCTTTTCATCCGGCTTGAGCGCAAAAAAGCCACGCTCAACCTTCTGGTCTGCGTGGCTTTCATACGCTGCATCTGTACTTTTGAAGTTTCTTTTTTACCGCCTCCACTCGTTTGATAACTCCGCTGTGGTTTTTATACCCCAGCTTGTCCGCAATTTCCTCGTAAGTAAATCCATCCTGTCTCAGTTCAACAATCTGCCGATCTTTCAGGGGCAAGGTCTTTAAAAACCGTTCCACAAAGTCCTTAGCGATCACATATTCCTCTACATTTTGGCTTGGATCTGGAATATGGAAAATAGGACTGTCGTCATCACTGTTTTCCAGCATTCCTTCCAGTGAAACGGTCTGTACCTTCTTGGAGCGGGTGTGATACCACCTGCGGAGGAAGTCTTTGCGAGCGTTGGTATCCCATTTTTCAAAATCTTCATCGCAGGGCATTTCTCGCACGATGTCCAAAATTGGTTGCCACCCCTGCTCCGTAATCGCACGCTTCACCACATGGGCAAATAATTCTCTTACCTGATCGGCGTCTGGGAACGGAATTTGTGTTCCAGGTTTCATGCGAAATAAAAGCTGCAACCCCCAACCACATTCCTGCTCTATTAAGCTGGCCCAAAGTGGTAGCGCATAGGAGAGCCGCCAAACTGGACAGTAGCCAGTGTAGTGTTCTTTCCACCCGCCAAAGCCAAAGTGCGGAAAAGCCAAAGCAGCGGTGGCATCCATGATGTCCTTCAAGAAAGCGTCACTGTCGAGCAAGTCCATCATCGGTTCGGATGCTGCTATCTCAGAAAGACACCGTGGCAGTATATTCAGCGCAGGATACCTGACGATCTGGTCTGCCGGGATAAGATAGACAAGAGGTAGATAGCGGATGTTGCTGTCAAACGGAAAAATCACTTGGGTTTGCGCTTTTGGTTTACTCATAGAGCCGACTTTTTCCTCCTACTTTTTCCTCCTATTTTAATTATCTATTATTTTACGACAGAAGTATATACTTATTGTTCCTAGTTTTCAAAATTATTTTGTCGGTTTTATAAGAAGGTGAACTACTTGCGTTAAAAAAGTCTTGTCTTATTTCGCTTAAACGAATATAATATACTTGGTTTGTTGTACGCATCCATAGTGATTATGAGGTGTCGCAAGTGAATGGATATATAACGGTTCAAGAAGCCGCCGAAAAATGGGGCGTAACCCCGCGGCAAGTCCAGATATTATGTAAAGAAAACCGCATCGCAGGCGCGACGCGTATGAGCCGTATCTGGATTATCCCGGAAAATGCGGAGAAGCCGACAAACGATAAACGAGGACAAGGTAGGGAAAGAAATGATCCTTCAAAGCACCATGTATCAAAAACAGAATATTGACCTATCCTCCGCTCCCTGGACGATGCATGAATTTTTTGCAGGTAGCGGTCTCGTTACGTATGGACTAAGAGGAATGTTCACGCCGGTTTGGGCAAACGATATCAGTGAGCAGAAAGCGGCTGTTTACGAAGCTAATTTCGGGTGTGAACGGTTTATTCTGGATGACATCAAGAACGTCAAAGGCGCTGATCTGCCTTTCGCGCATCTTTCATGGGCTAGCTTCCCTTGCCAGGATTTATCTCTGGCTGGTTCTATCGGTGGAATTCATGCGTCCCGCAGCGGTTTGGTTTGGGAATGGCTGCGCGTATTGGACGAGATGGACGATAAACCAAAGATTCTCTTGTTGGAGAACGTGGCGGGCTTACTCTCGACAAACGGCGGCGATAATTACCGGGTTCTTCATATGGCGCTTGTAGAGCGAGGGTATCGCTGCGGAGCTGTTTTGCTGAATGCTTCCCATTTTGTTCCACAGTCCAGGCCAAGAGTATTTATTATCGCTGTGCAGAAGGACTGCTCTATCCCGGAGGAATTGATAGGCGACGGGCCATGTTGGCTGCATAACAACGTTGCAACGCAGTTGGGCCGTGAACTACCGGAATGGATTTGGTGGTATACGGAAAAGCCTTTGCGCCGAACCACATCTCTCAAAGATATTGTCGAGGATGACGCAGTCTTTGATAAAGATGACGTTTTGAAGTTGGTTCCCGAACGGCATTGGGCAAAATTGCGGACACACGACACTGCATACGTCACAGGTTATCGCAGGACGCGAAACGGAAAGCAGCAGCTGGAGCTGCGCTTTGATGGAATTGCCGGTTGCTTACGGACGCCGGAAGGAGGGAGCAGCAAACAGTATCTGGTTATCAAGAAGGACGGCCAGGTTCACGCCCGCCTCTTGACCGTACGCGAAGCGGCCAGACTTATGGGAGCGCCGGATAATTTTGAACTTCCCGGAAGCTATAACGACGGATATAAAGCGATGGGCGACGCAGTAGCCGCGCCGGTCGCGCAGTTTATAGGAGAACGTTTCCTAACCAAAATTGCGGAGGCGGTATACGATGATTAGTCCCGAAGAACGCCTAAAGGCGTTTCAATCTGAAAATCATATCACCACGAAGGGGCCTCTCTCTTTGGTCGTGCAGTTTACTCGCATGGTGAGAGATAAGGCTTTCCCGTTAAACCCTGACGACTTCCAGACAAGTAGCAAAGGGCAGGTCGCTGGGCTTGGCGGGGCCAACTTGAAAAAGATTTTGAAGGAACACGGCATCACCCAGCAACTGTCTTCTGAAGGTGGGAGAACCAGCAGAGGCAGCATGGGCCTGATGATTAAATATGTGGACTTTCTGAACGCATGGAACGCAGAGGAAGCGGTAGATTTCTCCGTAGTCGAGGCCTTTTGGGCCGAGCAGGTGCGCGAATACTTTAGAAATCAGCCGTTCGTTCTGACCGCAGATACATCAAAAACAATCGGCGCAAATCTGGACGACCTTTTTGAACAGGCAAAAAAGCGTCAAAAGCAGAATCCCGGCACGCAGTATCTTGGCATGGTGTTGCAGCATCTTGTGGCGGCAAAACTCTGCTTAATTCTGCCGGAAGATTCTTTTGAAATCCACGGAGCCTCTGTGGCGGACGGCCCCACAGACCGAAACGGCGATTTTGTCATAGGCAATACAGTCATTCACTGTACGACTATGCCCGGAGCGTTACTGATTGAAAAATGTAAAGCAAATCTCCGCGCTGGTTGCCACCCCGTTATTATCACGATTTTTGAGCGCGTACATACCGCGCTTAATCTTGCAGAGGATGCCGGACTGGCCGGACGCGTCGAAGTGTGGGATATTCAGCAGTTCTTGTCTGCGAACGTCTACGAACACAGCCTTTTTGACGAGGCCAAAAGGAACTCCACGCTCTCCAGTATCATCGCCCGGTACAACAAAATTGTGCTGGAGACGGAAACCGATCCTAGCCTCCGTATAGAGTTTGAAGCCAGGTGATTTGTCGTGGCGGATGTTTTTGATGCGGAAAAACGATTTGACATTATGCGTCAGGTCAAGTCTAAAAAGAACAAGTCCACCGAGCTGCGGTTAATTGAAATATTCAAACAGAACGGAATTACGGGCTGGCGTAGAAACTACCCAGTAAAAGGGCATCCAGATTTCGTATTCCCAAAGAAAAAGATCGCCGTGTTTGTGGACGGCTGCTTTTGGCATGGACACGACTGCCGAAACACTCGCCCTGCCGATCATCAAGAATACTGGCAGAAGAAGCGCGAACGGAACATGGAACACGACAGAGAAGTAACGGCCATGTTCGAGGCGCGCGGCTGGACGGTGTTGCGGATTTGGGAGTGCGAGTTGAAGAAGAAAAATGAGAGCGCATTGGTCGAGCAATTAGATAAGATAATGCGTTAACTCTGATGGATATTGGGGGAAACGTAGATGACAATCAAAGCAGTTGATTTGTTTTGCGGCGTGGGTGGCCTAACATGCGGGTTGCAGAAAGCAGGTATCCCTGTCGTGGCGGGAATAGACATTGATGGTTCATGCGAATATGCCTATACACACAACAACCATTCTCAGTTTATAAAAAAGAGCATTGATGAGGTTACTGGAAAAGAAGTACGTGCGCTGCTTCGTGGGGCAGATGTGAAAGTGTTAGTTGGGTGCGCCCCCTGTCAACCTTTTTCAAGTCATCAAAAGGATAAAAAGCACCGCTCTAATCATAAAGATTGGAAATTACTATATCAGTTTTCCAGATTGGTAAAAGAGGTTAAACCGCATATTGTTTCGATGGAAAATGTTCCAGAACTTCAAAAAGAAAAGGTGTTTTTAGATTTTGTTAACACTCTCAAAGAGGAGAACTATGTGGTCAATTATGATGTGGTTAATGTGGCGGATTACGGTGTGCCTCAACGGCGTAAACGTCTGATTTTGTTGGCGTCAAAGAGAAAAGAAATAAAGATTCCAACACCGACGCATGAGCGATATATAACAGTGAGAGAGGCAATTGGAAACCTGCCAGAAGTTAAAGCAGGAGAAGCAGATAAGGATGATGCACTGCATATCGCGCCGGCATTGTCAAGTATCAATTTGCAGCGAATAAGGAACTCTCGTCCAGGTGGAACTTGGCGCGATTGGCCCGATGCATTAAAGTTAAAGTGCCACAAATCAGAAAAGGGTAAAACATATGCATCGGTATATGGTCGTATGAGGTGGGATGATCTATCCCCAACGATAACAACGCAATTTATTGGATATGGGACTGGACGTTTTGGACACCCTGATCAAGATCGAGCACTTACTCTTCGAGAAGGAGCAATCTTGCAGTCATTTCCTCCGGACTATCAGTTCGTTCCACCTGAAGAGCCGATTCAAATCAGAAAAATTGCCCGCCACATAGGCAATGCCGTACCCCCAAGACTTGGAGAAATCATCGGACAAAGTATAATTAGCAGCCTGCCAAAAAAGAGAAAGAAGGCGGTGAATAAAAATGAACAAGGAGTATAAACTCAATATTGACCCGCGTATTCTGGAATTGCTTGGGCCAAGTCTGTACACTAACATTTACTACGTTTTGGCCGAACTGATTGCAAATGCATATGACGCTGATGCACATAATGTGTATATCATCGCTAATAAGGATGATATTACGGTTGAAGATGATGGAAAAGGGATGTCTTATGCCAAAGGGGATGTTCAGAAATACCTTAACGTGGCTGCCGTATCACGAAACAGCAAAGAGGATTCTTATACGCCGCTTAATAGGAAGAAAATGGGGCGGAAAGGAGTTGGCAAGCTGGCGGCACTTTCCGTATCCGAGAATGTACTTGTTAAGACGATAAATGATGGAGAAAAGTCTGGTTTTATACTCTCACGCCATATAGGTGAGAATAATTTGCTTATTCCACTTACAGATGAACAAATAACCTTTGAAAAAATATCTGGTAACGGGACTTCAATTGTGATGCAAAGTCCTCAGTATAAATTACATAGCACCCTAAAGGCCATAAAGAGAAACCTTCTGAAAATATTCCCGTTAGTTAATAAAGACTTCAAAATTCATTTATGTCGCGGCACAGAGACGGTAATTATAGAAGATTTCGATAAGGAAATGATTTCAGAACTATCTACGTTAATAACTTTAGGAGATGAGTTCAAACACTTAGAGGCTTATTTCAAAACACCTTTCCCGGGAAGAATTGCAGACCTTTTAGATAATAGACCCTTAGCGACTGTCCCTATCAGAATGAAAGACAAAGAAAACGTCGAACATGACTACAATGTGGAAATTAAGGGCTGGATAGGTACATATACATCAACGCGCGGACGAAAAGCGGAGTTGACGGATTTCCCGGACAACTTTATTTCATTATACGCTAATCAGAAAATGGGAGAATTCAATATTCTCCCGGTTGTCGGTCAAAACAAATTGCCAGAAGTATATGTGGTCGGCCAGCTTCATGTAGATATTTTTGAACTTACTGAGCTACCAGATATGGCACTCAGTAATAGACAAGGGTATAAATCTGACGACCCACGGTATCAAGCAGTTTTGGATTATGTTCGAAACACGCTACTTCCAGATGTTTTGAAAAAGCGGGATGTTTTTGTCAACCTTGGAAAGAAGAAAAAAGAAGAAAAGAAATTAGAACAGCAACGAGAGAATGAAGCATCTTTTCGCCGGTCCGTTGATTCTTTTCGAAAGAACACCGCTAAAAAAGCAGCGCAAAAAATATCAACACGATTTGGGATTTCTACTGACAAGGCAAATGAAGTAGAATCAATACTTTCCGAAGAGATTAACTCTAACAGCCCGGATATGGGTATCAAGAGTATAATTGACACTCAGAAGAAGAAAATTTTAATAAGCCAGACATATCCCGATAAGGACTTGGCTGACGTTGTATATAATATGCTTGTATTTAATAATGTGCCGCCAGAGGATATTATATATACAAACTGCGATGATGAAGTGTCGCGCATCCCGGAAGGCGACGTTGGAAAATCTGGAATTTATGATTATCTTCGTGACTTCTTCGTCGATAGTTATTCAACACAAAAGATATATGTGATTTTTGTTACAAGCAACAATACAAAGAAATCATGGGGTGCGCTAATTGAGGTGGGGGCAGCGTGGATAACCCAAATTGAGCATAAGATTTTTAACATATATGATTTCCGACCAGAGCATCCTTTGGACGATGAGCAACAGTGGCACACAAGTTCGAGGAATGAAGAAGGTGAGTTGTGTATGTCCAAATTAAGTGTGGATATTTTTGCTCAAAAAATCGAGTATATCTGCGATAAGTTGGGTTATAGAAAAAGGACTCGTCAAGAAAATAAAGATCGACTCGAAACGTTGGTAAAAGTGCTGCCGCGATAATTCATGTCTGTTGTGCCCTGTGCAAAAGTACGACGCATATACCTACCGCCGCTCTCTGAAAACGAACAGGATTTTTTCCCGTCCGCTCACAAAACTCCTGCCCGTTTTCCTGCCAGTGTAAGCTGGGGACAAACCGCATCGCCCCCCGTTTCCCCTGTCAGCCGCGCCAGCAGGTATAACACACTACACCTTGCAAGCAAGGTCGTGTGCCAAAGGGGAGCATAAACCTCCTTTGGAAACCCCCGATTTTGTCGGTGTGTGGCCACAGATTGCATTTCTGCATCTATGTCCGCACCCCATCCAAAACCCAAAGAAACGACGCAGATCAGCCCATGAATGGTGGGCTGGTCTGCGCCGTTTCTTTATTCGGCCTGCGGGCCGAGATGGGAGAAAACGCATAGAGAAAATTTTATTTCCGAGTTGAAAATTCACGTTATTCGGGTTATAATAAAGTTAACCTGGATAGGGGGTTAAAAGATGAAAGAAGTGGGTAAGCGTTTGAAGGCTCTGCGGGAAAGTGTTGGTTTTTCGCAGGTAAAAATGGCCGAGGCTATCGGCTCCACACAGTCCAGTATCAACCGCTATGAGAATGGCCAGTCCACCCCACCTGTAGAACTGTTCCGTCGCTATGCGGATTACTTTGATGTATCTTTGGATTATATCTTTGCCCGAACGGACAAGCCTCAAGGGGTAACATACGCATTTAAGCCCAAAGCCGCTCCAGAGCGTGAGGAAATGCGCCGCTTTATTGAGATGTGTTTTGATCCGCAATCTCCCATGAATGAGAAATTGAAAGAAACCCTGTTCCGCATGATGGAGGATGGAGAATGACGGTTATATATGAAAAAGAAATTTCTGCAATAAAAGACTGGCTACAGCGTACCAACGCCCAACTTTCAACAGGAGCCTTACCAGCGTTCCTACAAACCGATTGTTGGAAAATACAAAATGAGTTGCAGACGATTTCGACAAATATTCAGTACGAATACCCATTTTATGGCCATGAATTATTAGAGATAAAGAACATACTTTTTTCTGCTCCCCAACCTCCTTATGGCATGATGCTGTTGAATTCAGCCGCGTTTGGAGAGCTTTTCATAATTATCAAACACATTTCTTCGGAACCGATAGATACTCGGTTTTGGCAGGACATTCACCCTCGAATCATTGCTGTTTCAAAAGGGCTGTTTTGTGATGGTCATTTTGCCGCCGCCTGTGAAGCCGCCATTAAAGAAGTTGAAACTCGAATGCGAGAATTGTTTAAGGAAGGGAAACCCAACTCTCCTATTCCTAAAGATGCAGCGGGTTTAATTGGTGCATTACTTTCAGACAATGGCTTCTATCAGTTTTGCGATACATCAGAACTAAGCGGAGCTAATTTTCGTAAAGGTGTTAAGTCTATCTTTGAGGGTGCTTTTATGGCTTACCGGAACCCCTCTATGCACGCAAATCTAACTTGCTCACAAAGAGAAGCTTTTGAACGGATCGTGCAGGCAAGTCAAATGATGGGTATTTTAACAAGCGGCGAGGTGAGAATATGAAAGCCGTTATCTATGCCCGCTATTCCTCCGACAACCAGCGGGAAGAAAGTATCGAGGGGCAAATCCGGGAGTGTACCGCCTTTGCCGAGAAGAACGGTATCACCATCCTGCGCCACTACATTGACCGGGCCTTTTCCGCCAAGACCGACAACCGCCCGGAATTTCAGAACATGATTAAAGACAGCGGCAAGCGCCTGTTCGATATGATTATCGTTTGGAAGCTGGACAGGTTTGCCCGCAATCGCTACGACAGCGCCCGCTACAAAACCGCTCTGAAAAAGAACGGAGTTAAGGTGGTGTCTGCCACCGAGGTCATTTCCGACGGGGCCGAGGGTATCATTCTGGAAAGCGTCTTGGAAGGATATGCTGAATACTACTCCGCCGATCTGTCCGAAAAGGTAGTCCGGGGCATGACGGAGAATGCCCTGAAATCCAAGTATAACGGCGGCACCCGTCCTATCGGCTATCTGATTGACAGCGACCAGTGTTTCCAGCTTGACCCGCTCACCGCCCCCTTTGTTCGTGAGGCGTTCCAGCGTTATGACGAGGGAGCCACCATGACGGCTATCCGCGACTGGCTCAACGAGCAGGGTGTGAAGAACACACGGGGCCAGAAGATGACCTACAACAGCGTACAGCACCTTTTGAACAACCGCCGCTATATCGGAGAATATACCTACCGGGACATTGTAGTGCCAGACGGTATTCCCGCCATTGTCCCCCAAGACCTCTTTGACCGGGTGCAGGAGAAGCTGGCGAAGAACAAGAAAGCCCCGGCCCGTCACAAGGCCGAGGACGATTATCTGTTGACGACCAAGCTGTTCTGCGGCTACTGTGGGGCCTATCTCTGTGGCGAGAGTGGCACCAGCCACACAGGGAATGTCCATCACTACTATAAGTGCGTGTCCGTCAAGAAGAAGCGCACCGAGTGCCACAAGAAGTCTGTCCGCAAAGAATGGATTGAAGATTTGGTAGTCAGCGAAACCATGAAAATGGTGATGGACGATGAGGCGATAGAGGCCATTGTGTCCATGCTGATGGACTTGCAGGACAGGGAGAATGTCAATCTTCCCCTCTATGAACAGCAGTTGCGGGAGGCGGACATGGCCAGAATCTTAACCAAGTCCACGAAAAGCCGTCTGGAAGAACTTGAGGCCACAAAAGAGGAATTGGAAACCAAGATTGCCTGCGAGAAGCTGGCAAAGCCCAAGGTCAGCGCCGAGTTTATGACCTTCTGGCTCCAACGCTTCCGCAAACTGGATGTACGGCAAAAGTCCCACCGTAAGATGCTGATTGACACTTTTATCAACGCTATTTTCCTGTACGATGACAAAATGGTGATAACCTTCAACTACAAGGAAGGGACAACGACCATCACTTTTGATGACCTCAAAACCGCATTGGCCGATCAGAAAACAGGTTCGGATTTGGATTGCTCAACTGCACCAGAAATCCCCCGGCTCCGAAAGGAGCCGGGGGATTTCTGGCGTTGTGTGGGAGACGTTCAAATGCGCCGGCGAAGCGGGCGGTCATTTTTCCAGAACATGGGCGGCCTGCTTTTTGGCGGATATGCTCCGCACAAGCAGCTGCCAGAGAGGCAGCGCATACAGATAGCAGGCGGCTGCGAGACAGACCGTCGGCGCGCCGATTGACGCGAGGGGCACCGCGCCCGCGATCGACCACGGCACCAGCGGCGCGAGGACGACGGCGGTGTCCCCCAGATCCACGGCAAACTGCTGTGCGTCCGGCTCCACCGTGCCGCACACCTGATGTGTCAGCATGATGGTCAGCGTCTGGTTGCACGCAATGATGGCGGCGGCGACGGAGACGCAGAAAACCACGAAGAAAGCGGAGGTCCTGCCGCCCAGCGCGGCGACGCGCGCTTTCAGAGAGTCCAGGAGGCCGGTGCCGGCAAAGATGCCCGCGTAGGACGAGGACAGGCACACGATGGCGGCGACGTTCAGCATGGAGCGCACGCCACCGCCGTTCAGCATAGAGGCGATCTGCGCGTCGGCGGTGTGATAGCCCATGACCAGCAGACGCGGCAGCTGCGCCAGCGGCATGTGCTGGTGCAACAGGCAGATGGCCGCAGCGGCAACGACGCTTGCCAGCATTGTGACCTTCACGTCGATTTTCAGCAGCGACAGGATCAAAATCAACAGCGCCGGGATCAGCGCGGCGGAAAACAGCAAAATCGTGAAAATTTCCATACGAAGCCCCCCGGGTTCAGACTGCTGTGCCGCTGCGCCGGAAGGTGAAGCGCTCCGCGACGACGGCGATATAGCCGAGCAGAATGGTGAGATAATAGGTCGAAAGCCGCCAGATCAGCATGCCCATCGTGAGAAACGGGCCGAAAAGCTGCGTGAACACGAGCAGGAAGCCGCCCTCGCTCGCGCCGGAGGCGCCGGGCATGGGAAAGAAGCTTGCCCCGACGTGCAGCAGCACCTGCGTGAGCATGACGGGGAAATACGCGGCGCCGGAAAGGCCGAAGCTGCGGTAGGCGCAGTAGGCCACGGACATGTACGCCGCGCACTGCACCAGCGCGAGTGCGCCCGCTGCGAGCATGGCGCGCGGATTTCGAAAGCCGCAGGCGAACGCATGGTGGTATTCCGTCACAAAACCGGTCCATTTTTCGACCCAGCGCGCAGCCTCCGCACTGTGCCCAGCCAGAAGCCGCCAGCCGAATACGCGCCGGATGCACGCGGCGCCCAGACGCGTCATTGCCCGCGGGAACGCAGCCGAGAGCAGCACCAGCGCCAGTAGCGCCAGATGGATCAGCAGTCCCAGCAGCAGCACGGGAAGCCACGCTGCGCTCAGTGCCGACAGCGCGCCGCCGCACACGAGCAGCCCCAGTACGCCGAGCACGACGAGCGCGGCCTTCCAGAGCACGTACGCCATGCAGATCACGGACGTGGCCGTGCTCACGCTGACGCCGCGGCGGTGCAGGTGCACGACCTGAAACGGCTGTCCGCCGGAGGCCAACGGCGTTACGGCGGAATAGAAAAAGCCGAGCATGGTCGTAATCAGGCTGTCGCCAAACGGCTGTGCGCAGCCGAATACGCGCGTGATAATCTGGTACTTTGCCGCGTCGCACAGGTAGTACAGTGCCATGCACACGAGGATCATCGCCGCCCAGCCGGGCAGCATCGCGCCCAGACACGCGCGCACCTGTTCGGCGTCCAGCTCGATGGCCGCGAAGATCGCCAGCGCCGCCGCGCCGAGCAGCAGCAAGATCACGATGAGGACTTGTTTTTTTCGAGATTTCATAACAGCATCCTGTGCCGGAGATGGATTTCGTACGAGAGCATTATAGCGTAAGGCGCGCCGGAGCGCAACCGCCCCCAAAGCAAAGGCTTTGAGGGTGGTTCAGTTTGTCAAAAAACCTCGTAGAGTTTCGCCGCCGCAGCGGCGAAAGGAAATTCAATTATTTTCTCCGGCGACATGTGCGGCGGAGAAAATACTTCTCGGCCTGCAAACGTGCGAGCTGTCCGCCAAAGGCGGGCAGCGAGTGCGCTGCAGTCAGGCCGCTTTCCCCCTTTGTCAAAAAAGCTTTGCTTTTTTGACAGTCTCAAACCGCCCCCAAAGCAAACGCTTTGGGGGCGGTTTTTCAAAACACGAGCTGCACCAGCAGCATGTAGCACGCGGTGCCGCCGACGATGCTCAGGAACGTGCTGCGCTTCCATAGGTGGAGCGCAACGACAACGGCGACGGAGATCAGTTCCGGCACGAACGTCGCCGCGGCGGCGAACGAGATCCCCCGCAAACAGTAGATCACGAGCGTGGCCATCACGGCCAGCGGCAGGATTTTTCCGAGATACCGGATGGCCGGCGGAACGGGACGGCTGCCAAACACGGCAAACGGCAGCACGCGCTCGGCAAAGGTACACGCGGCGCAGACGGCGATGATGAGGATGCTTTCTCCGGTGGACAGCGCCATGTTACGCCACCTCCGTTTCCGCCAGCTTCGGCTCCAGACGCGGGCGCAGTACGGTTAGCGCCGCGACGGTGAGCAGCAGCGAGGGAAGAATGAAGTTCGCCGCGCCGAACAGAAGGATGCACACGCCGCTGGACAGCAGCGCGATTCCGGCCGGCAGCTTGGTGCCCGCGTCGCGCAGTTGGTCGAGTAAAATGACCACGAACAGCGCCGTGAGCGCAAAGTCGATGCCCGTCGTGTCAAACGTGATGAGATTGCCGATGAGCGTGCCGAGCATGGACAGCACGAGCCAATAGAAGGTGACGAGCGCCGCCGTGAGAACATACGCCCACTTTTCAATCACGCCCTCCTCCGGCCGGTACGCGCAGTGGAGGGAGTAGTTCTCGTCGCAGAGCGAGTAGATCAGAAACCAGCGCCACGTGCCGAACGAGCGGAATTTTTCGACAAAGGAAAGCCCGTAAAACACATGGCGGCTGTTGAGCAGCAGCGACATGACTGCGACGGTGGCAAGCGGCGTACCCTCGGCAAAGAAGCTGACCATCAGAAACTGCAGCGACCCTGCGAGCACGAACAGGCTGCACGCGCCCGTCCACAGAAAGTTGTAGCCCGCATTCTGCATCAGCAGGCCGTAGGCGAGACCGACCGGGAAAAAGCTGATGAGGATCGGCAGGCTGCGGCGGAAGGCAAAGACAAACGTTTTCTTCATCATGCACCCTCGTATGAAAACAAAAATCTGGAGTATGGCTACTATATCGGAAAAACCGCCCGTTTGCAACCCAAAATCGACACCGCTTCCGCAGAAATGCGGAAACGGCGCAGTTTGTCAGATATCCAAAATGCCGAGGATGATGATGCCGATGACGACAAGAAATACCATGAGATAGTGCTTGCGGGAGAGCTTTTCCTTCAAAAACAGGCGGCTCCAAAGCACGGAGGCCACGCAGTAGGCCGAGATGATCGGTGCGGCGTACATGACGTGATCCTCGTCCGCAATGGCGTAGATGTATGCGAACTGGCCGGCGGTCTCGAACACGGCACCGACGTATTTCGGCGCTTCCAGCTTCGGCACGAGCCGGTCGCGCTTGATGAGCACCACGTACACGAACGACACGACTGCCGCGAACAAAAACGTCAGCTCGTACGCGCAGTTGGCTGCGTCCTCGTCGAGCCGGGTGAGCACGAGACTGTCGGCAAAGGTGCCGGCAGCGTCGAGCAGGCAGTAGGCGATGGGCAGCGCGAGCGCGAGCCACGACTTGGCGTATTTGTAGTTGGACGCCTCCTGCCGCGCGGCGCGAAGCTGCTCGTCCTCGCGCGATTCCACGACGCCGAGGCCGATCACGCCCGCGCACACCAGCGCCACGGCTGCGAGCGCGGCAAGCTTCATGCCGGGGGTCAGCTCGTCGCCCAGACCGCCCGTGATGAGGTACAGCACGGCCACCAGTGCGCCGGAGGCGTTGCAGATCGGGGAGGAGATGGACAGCTCAATATACCGCAGACCGATGTAGCCGAGCGCCATCGACAGGATGTATAGCAGCGACACCGGCAGATACGTCCAGATGACGTACCACGAAATTTCCGTGCCGCCGATGAAGATCTCATACGCGGCGTGCAGACCCATCACAAGGCCGACAGCCATCACCATTTTCAGGTGTGCCAGATGGTCCTTCGGGTCGCGGCAGCCGAGCTTGGAAAACAGGTCAGAGCCGGACCAGCAGAGCAGAGCAATGATCGAAAGCCAGAACCACATATTACCGAATATCTCCTTTCAGCGTGACGAGACCCGCATCCACCATCTTCTGCAGGCTCATGAGAATGCCGAGCTTGGCGTGATACCACGTCAGGCCGCCCTGAAAATAGACGGCGTAGGGCGGGCGGATCGGCCCGTCGGCGGACAGTTCGATGGACGAGCCCTGCACGAACGCACCGGCAGCCATGATGACCTCGGAGTCGTAGCCGGGCATCGCCCACGGGACGGGATCGACGTAGCTGTCCACGGGCGCGGCGGCCTGAATGCCCTTGCAGAAGGCGACCATGCCCGCGGCGGAGCCGAGCTCCACGGCCTGAATGATGTCGTGCCGGGAGGCGGAGCCGTCCGGAATGCAGCGGAAGCCGAGCCGCTCGTAAACGTTTGCGGCGAAGATCGCGCCCTTGAGCGCGCCGGCGGTGACGGTCGGCGCGAGGAAGAAGCCCTGATAGAACGCGGGCATCAGGCCGAGATTCGCACCCACCTCCTGGCCGAGACCGGGGGCGCTCAGGCGGTAGGCACAGCGCTCCACGAGATCGGCGCGGCCGCAGATATACCCGCCGATGGGCGCAAGCCCGCCGCCGGGGTTTTTGATGAGCGAGCCGACGATCAGATCCGCGCCCACGTCGGACGGCTCGATGGTTTCCACAAACTCGCCGTAGCAGTTGTCCACCATGCAGATCGCGTCGGGCTTGACGCGCTTGACGAACGCGATCAGCTCGCCGATCTGCTGCACGGAAAAGGTCGGGCGCGTGGCGTAGCCCTTTGAGCGCTGGATGGTGACCAGCTTCGTGCGCGCGTTGATGGCCTTTTCAATGGCGGGATAGTCGAACGACCCGTCCGGCAGCAGCTCCACCTGCGCGTAGCGCACGCCGTATTCCTTCAGCGAGCAGGTGCTCTCGCGGATGCCGATGACCTCCTCCAGCGTGTCGTACGGCGCGCCGACGGGGGAGAGCAGCTCGTCCCCCGGCAGGAGGTTCGCGCTCAGCGCTACGGTCAGCGCATGGGTGCCGCAGGTGATCTGCGGGCGCACGAGCGCCGCCTCGGTGTGGAAGCAGTCGGCATACACGCGCTCCAGATTGTCGCGCCCGGCGTCGTTGTAGCCATAGCCGGTGGTGGCGGCAAAGTGCGTGGCGTTCACGCGGTTTTTCTGCATCGCGCGGAGCACCTTGCACTGGTTGTATTCCGCCGTTTCGTCGATCTTGGCGAAGCGCGCCTTCAACCCATCGAGGATCGCCTCGCCGTATGCATAGACCTCAGCGCTGACGCCGAGGGATTCGTACATGGCTTCGGTGTTCATTTCGTCTCTCCTTGCTCCAGATTTCCAAGAATTTTGGCCGCCACATCATGGATGACCTCCGGCCGCGTCACAACGATGCCGTTTTCCTCGTCGCCGAGCACGAGCAGCGTGTCGCCGGGCTGGATGCCGAACACGGTGCGCGCCTCTTTCGGGATCACGATCTGGCCCTTTTCGCCGACCTTGACCGTGCCGAACACGTGCTTGCCCTTGGGCATTCCGAGGATGTGCTTCCCTCCGGGCATATCGACCCCTCCCACATCAAAATCATACTTTTCCTACTTGTAGGAATTGATGATACCGCGGAACGGACGTCTTGTCAACCGCCGGATGGAGCGTGCAGCGAATTTTGGGCGGAAACGCAAAAAAACGTTGAAGATTTGCGCATTCGGTGATACCATATGCGCAATATCGCGTATGTGGGAGGCAGCATGATGAGATTATTGGAGGAGCGCATCCGCACGGACGGACAGGTGAAGTCCGCCGACATTCTGAAGGTGGACAGCTTTCTGAACCATCAGATGGATGTGAAGCTGTTTTGGGCGATGGCCGAGGAGTGGAAGCGGCTGTACGACGGCTGCGGCGTCAACAAGATCCTGACGATCGAGGCCAGCGGCATCGGCATTGCGGCGGTCGCGGGGCTGGTGTTCGACTGCCCGGTTGTGTTTGCGAAGAAGGGCAAATCCCGCAACGTGTCCGACAGCGTGTACGCCACGCAGGTCACAAGCTTTACGCATGGGAACGTCAACACGGTGCAGGTCTCAAAGGAGCATCTGCTGCCGGGCGACCGGATCCTCATTCTCGACGATTTTCTCGCCAACGGCGCCGCGCTCGACGGTCTGATCGACCTTGTGGAGCAGGCGGGCGCCGTGGTCGTGGGCGCGGGCATCGCCATTGAAAAGGCGTTCCAGCCGGGCGGCGCGCGCATCCGGGCGCGGGGCTGCCGCGTGGAATCGCTCGCGCGCATCGCCGCGATGGATCCCGAAACGGGCATCCGGTTTTGTTAAAAGAAAAACGAGGCAGGATTTGTGCATTTTTGCCGTGAGAGGGTTGAAAAACCGGGCATTTTGCCGCGATTCGACACTTGACATTACGGCGGCGGAATGGTACCTTAAAAAAGGTGTCAAATGTTGACGCTGGATAATTTCAGAAGAATCGATATATCCCAAATGATATGGATTTGAAGTCTCTACCCGGTCGCCGTAAATGACCGGACTATCGATGTGTTTTTCCGGGGCGCGCTGCGCTTCCGGCTGCGCATTGGCGGAGACTTCCGCCAATGTTTTTTTGTACCTCATTGCGCAAGCAAAAAAATAAAATTACATTAAGAGGGAGAGCTAAGGATGAAAAAGTATGTAGCAATGCTGCTGGCCCTGGTCATGGTGTTTGCACTGTGCGCCTGCGGCAGCAAGACCGACGATGCCGGCAGCGCCGACGCGGATTTCAAGGTGGGCTTCATCTGCCTGCACGACGAAAACTCCACGTATGACAAGAACTTCATCGACGCCGCCAAGGCTGCGTGCGCCAATCTGGGCCTGAGCGAAGACCAGTACATTATCAAGACCGGTATTCCTGAGGGTCAGGAGTGCTACAACGCCGCCGCCGAGCTGGTTGACGCCGGCTGCAGCGTCGTGTTCGCCGACAGCTTCGGCCATGAGGATTTCATGATCCAGGCCGCCAAGGAGTTCCCGGATGTCCAGTTCTGCCACGCGACCGGCACCAGAGCCCACACCGAGGGTCTCAGCAACTACCACAATGCATTCGCTTCCATCTATGAAGGCCGCTATCTCGCGGGCGTTGCCGCCGGCCTGAAGCTCAACGAGATGATCGCCGCCGGCGATTTCACCGCCGACGAGGCCAAGATGGGCTACGTGGGTGCGTTCACCTACGCGGAAGTCATCTCCGGCTACACTGCTTTCTTCCTTGGCGCCCGTTCCGTCTGCCCGACCGTGACCATGGACGTGACCTTCACCGGCTCCTGGTACGATGAAGCGCTGGAGAAGGAAGGTGCCAACAAGCTCATCGACGGCGGCTGCAAGCTCATCAGCCAGCACGCCGACTCCATGGGCGCGCCGACCGCCTGCGAGACGCGCGGCATTCCCAACGTTTCCTACAACGGCAGCACCGAATCCGCCTGCCCGAACACCTTCATCGTGTCCTCCCGCATCGACTGGACCCCGTACTATGAGATGGTCATCAAGGCTGTCATGGACGGCAACACCGCCTCGCTCGAGTCTGACTGGACCGGCACCCTCGCGACCGGCTCCGTTGTGCTGACCGACGTCAACGAGAAGGCAGCCGCTGCCGGCACGGCCGACAAGATCGCCGAGGTCAAGGCTGCGCTGGAGGATGGCTCCCTGCACGTGTTTGACACTGCCGTCTTCACCGTGGACAGCAAGACCCTGGATTCCTACATGGCGGACGTGGATACCGACGCCAACTTCGAGGGCGACACCGAAGCCATTGCCGACGGCTACTTCCACGAGTCTGAGTTCCGCTCTGCTCCGTACTTCGACCTGCAGATCGACGGCATCCAGATGCTCGATACCAACTTTGGCTGATCGTTCCTGACATTGCAGAGGGAAGGCCTGTGAGGCAGGCCTTCCCCCTCACTGCTTTAAAGGACGGCGCGGCACGGCGCGTTCCGGCGGCCGCGCCGCCCCTTGAAGCAGTACCACAGACTTTGACGAGGGGGTACCACTTTGGAGAATCCAACTGCCGCGGTAAAAATGCGCGACATTACGAAGCGCTTCGGGAGCGTCGTGGCAAACGACCGGGTCTGGCTTGATATTTATAAGGGAGAGATCCTGGCGCTGCTCGGCGAAAACGGCAGCGGCAAGACGACCCTGATGAACATGCTCTCCGGCATTTATTACCCGGACGAGGGACAGATCCTCATCGACGACAAGCAGGTCTCGATCCGCAGCCCGAAGGACGCCTTTGACCACGGTATCGGCATGATTCACCAGCACTTCAAGCTGGTCGATGTGTTCACCGCCGCGGAGAACATCGTCCTCGGCATGGAGGGCAAGCTCGATTTGAAGGCCGCAAGCCGGAAGATCCGCGAGATCTGCGACGCCTACGGCTTTGACGTCGATCCGGAGCAGAAAATCTACGACATGTCCGTTTCGCAAAAGCAGACGGTCGAGATCGTGAAGGTGCTCTACCGCGGGGCGGACATCCTCATTCTCGACGAGCCGACCGCCGTGCTCACGCCGCAGGAGACGGACAAGCTCTTTGCCGTGCTGCGCAATATGCGCGACGACGGCAAGGCCATCGTCATCATCACGCACAAGATGCACGAGGTGGAGGAGCTGAGCGACCGCGTCGCCATTCTGCGTCACGGCCAGTTTGTCGGCGATATGCTCACGAAGGAGACAAACGCCCAGGAGATGACGAACATGATGGTCGGGCGCGCCGTGTCGCTGAACATTGAGCGGCCCGATCCGGTCGATCCCAAGCCGCGCATCGAGGTCAAGGGGCTTACGGTGCGCAGCATTGACGGCGTTTTGAAGCTCGACGGCGTTTCCTTCACCGCCAACTCCGGCGAGATTCTCGGCATCGCGGGCATCTCCGGCTGCGGCCAGAAGGAGCTGCTGGAGGCCATCGCCGGCCTGCAGCCGACTGAGGCGGGCAGCATCTGCTACATTGACGACGACGGGACGCGCGAGGAGCTGCTTGGCAAGGACCCGCTGTCCATTGCGGAGATGGGCGTCGCCCTCTCTTTCGTACCGGAAGACCGGCTGGGCATGGGCCTTGTGGGGAATATGGACCTGTCCGACAACATGATGCTCCGCTCCTTCCGCAAGGGCAAAGGCATCCTCACCGACCGCAAAACGCCCAAAAAGCTGGCGGAGAACGTGGTCGAGGAGCTGGATGTGAACACGCCGGGCGTGTCCACGCCGGTGCGGCGCCTCTCCGGCGGCAACGTGCAGAAGGTGCTCGTCGGCCGCGAGATCGCCTCGGCGCCCACCGTGCTGCTGACCGCCTATGCGGTGCGCGGTCTGGATATCAATTCGTCTTACACGATCTATGATCTCATCAACCGGCAGAAGGCCCGCGGCGTCGCCGTCATCTATGTCGGAGAGGATCTGGACGTGCTGCTGGAGCTGGCCGACCGCATCCTCGTGCTCTGCGGCGGCAAGGTCAGCGGCATCGTGCCGGGACGCGGCGCGACGAAACGCGATGTTGGCATGATGATGACCCGGCTGGGGGGGAGAAAAGCAGATGAATAAACGCGAAAAGGAACCGCTGCTGCACATCGTCAAACGCGATACGCTGCCCTGGTACCGTGCCTGGGGCATCCGCGCGATCGCTATCGTCGCGGCGCTGCTGCTGTGCGCGCTCATCACCGCCGTCTGCACCGGCCAGAACCCGCTGGAGGTCTACGCCACGATGCTCAGCGGTGCGTTCGGCTCGCCGCGCAGGGTCTGGATTCTGCTGCAGAATCTCGCCATTTTGCTGTGCATTTCGCTCGCGGTCACGCCTGCGTTCAAGATGCGCTTCTGGAACATCGGCGCGGAGGGACAGGTGCTCGCGGGCGGTCTCGCCGCCGCCGCGTGCATGATCTGCCTGGCGGATAAGCTGCCCAATGCGCTGCTGCTCGTGGTCATTGCCGTGGCCGGCGTGCTCGCGGGTGCGATCTGGGCGGTCATTCCCGCACTGTTCAAGGCCAAGTGGAACACGAACGAGACACTCTTCACCCTGATGATGAACTACGTTGCCACGCAGCTCGTGGCCTTCTTTATCATCATCTGGGAGGTGCCGAAAGGCTCCGGCAAGGTGGGCATCATCAACCAGTCCACCGAGATCGGCTGGCTGCCGCAGATCGGCAGCTATAAGTATCTGCTGAACATTCTGATCGTCGCGGTGCTGACCGTGCTCGTTTACATTTACCTCAATTACAGCAAGCACGGCTATGAGATTTCCGTGGTCGGCGAGAGCGAGCGCACCGCCCGCTACGTCGGCATCAAGGTCGAAAAGGTCATCATCCGCACCATGCTCCTGTCCGGCGCGCTGTGCGGCGTTGCGGGCGTGCTGCTCGTGTCCGGCACCGACCATACGATCACGACCACCATTGCCGGCGGGCAGGGCTTTACGGCCGTCATGGTCTCGTGGCTGGCGAAGTTCAATCCGCTGAGCATGATTTTTACGAGCCTGCTGCTCGTATTCCTCAACCGGGGCGCACTGGAGATCTCCACGGTCTTCGGGTTCAACCAGTCGTTTGCGGACATCCTGTCCGGCATCATCATTTTCTTCATCATCGGCTGCGAATTCTTTATCTCCTACCGGGTAAGCTTCCGCAAGCCGGCCAGAAAGGCGGGAGGTGCGGAGCATGTTTGATTTCGTGTCCTTTATTCCCCGCGCCATCGTGCAGGGCATCCCGCTGCTGTTCGGCAGCACCGGCGAGACGCTCACCGAAAAGTCCGGCAACCTCAACCTCGGCATCGCGGGCATCATGTATGTCGGCGGCATCTGCGGGGTCATCGGTGCGTTCTTTTATGAACAGGCTGCCGGCGGCGCCGCGGGCATGAACGGCTTTCTCGCCATTGCGATCCCGCTGCTGTCGTGCCTGCTCGGCTCGCTGCTGATGGGGCTGCTCTACTGCTTTCTCACGGTCACGCTGCGCGCGAACCAGAACGTCACCGGCCTTGCGCTCACGACCTTCGGCGTCGGCTTCGGCAACTTTATGGGCGGTTCGCTCATCAAGCTCACCGGCAGCGAGGTGCCGTCTATCGCGCTCTCAGCGACGAACAGCTATTTTGCAAAGTCCCTGCCGTTTGCGGACAAGCTCGGCTGGTTCGGGAAGATCTTTCTGTCCTACGGCTTTTTGGCCTACCTCGCCGTCGCCATTGCGCTCGTCGCGGCCTACGTGTTGCGGCACACCCGCGTGGGTCTGCATCTGCGCGCCGTCGGCGAGAACCCGAATACTGCCGACGCGGCCGGCATCGACGTGAACAAGTACAAGTACCTTGCCACCTGCATCGGCAGCATGATCGCAGGACTCGGCGGGCTGTACTACGTCATGGACTATGCCTGCGGCGTGTGGTCGAACGACGCCTTCGGCGACCGCGGCTGGCTCGCCATTGCGCTCGTCATCTTCACGGTCTGGAAGCCGAACATCGGCGTGTTCTCGTCGTTCTTGTTTGGCGGGCTGTACATTCTGCATATCTTCCTGCCGACCGGCACGAATCTGGCGGTCAAGGAGCTGTACAAAATGCTTCCGTACGTCGTCACGATCATTGTGCTCATCATTACGAGCATGCGCTCCCGCCGCGAGAATCAGCCGCCCGCGAGCTTGGGTCTGGCGTATTTCCGAGAAGAACGATAGCGCCCGAACACGGTGCAAAAATCGCCCTTTCCCGACTGGGAAAGGGCGGTTTTTCATGCCTCTAAGATGCCGTATTTCGTTTTGATGCGGTCGAGCTTGCGCAGCAGCGGCTCGCCCGCGAGGGCGAGGAATACAACGGTCGCCGCCGCGTGGATGACGTTGAACACAAAGCCGGAGGCGCAGGATGTGAGCAGCGCCGCCCATGTCACAGCGCCGGAGAACATCAGCACCGACGCGGCGTCGAGCAGCAGCCCGTAGATCACAAGCGTCGCCAGACCACCGAACACGCACAGCGGTAGCCGCTTTGCCGGGAGCCGCCCCGGCGCGAACAGCAGCCCCGCCAGAAATCCGATGACGCCGAAGCCGAACATCTGCCACGGCGTCCACGGCCCCTGACCGAACAGGAAGTTCGACAAAAACGCGATGGCCGCGCCCGTGACAAACCCGGCCTCGCCGCCGAAGGCGACGCCCGTGATGACGACCACGGCGACCATGGGCTTAAACTGCGGCACCATGGCAAATGCCGCGCGCCCGGCCACACCGATGGCCGTCATCACCGCGAGGATCACAAGCTCGCGCGCCTGCGGCCTGCGGCGCTCGAACTTCAGCGCGAAGGGCAGCATCGCCAGCACGATCACGAGCATGCTCACGAGGTAGTATTTGCGGTTGTCCCATACGAGACTGCCCAAAAGCAGCAGCGCGGGGACGGCAAGGCAGATCAGACAGGCTGCAAAGACGGTGCGTCCGCGCCGTCCGGCGTCGGGTGTGACGCTTCTGGGTGCGTCCGGCATGCTTCGATCACCTCCCGGCAAAGAATCGCGTCCGGCAGCCAGGGGCGCGCCATGCGGTTGGCCGCCGTGGTGTAAAAGTGGTTGCCCGCGAAAAACGCGCGGGTGCGCCCCTCTGAAAGGATCTGCCCGTCGAACAGCAGCGCGGCGCGGTCGGCATAGGCGGCGCAGAACTCAATGTCGTGCGACACGAGCACCACCGCCGTGCCCTGCTCGCAGAGCGCGCGCAGCAGCGCGCCGAACGAGGCGCGAAACGCCGCGTCCATGCCCTTGGTCGGCTCGTCGAGCAAGAGCACGTCCGGCCGGGCAAGCAGCAGCTTTGCGATCGCGGCGCGCTGCTGCTCGCCGCCGGAGAGGTCAAAGGGGTGGCGCTCCAGCAGCGGAGAGAGCGCCATGGCGGCGACTGCCGCGTCCATGCGAGGCTGCCGCTCCGCCGCCGGGAGCGACAGCGTGCGCAGCGCGTCCTCCAGATCGGCGCGCACGGTGTCTTTGACAAACATCGCGCGCGGCTCCTGACAGAGGGCGGCGATGCGCTTTGCCTTTTGCAGCACCTTGCCGCGGTAGGGGCGGCGCTGCCCCGCGAGGACGGCCAGCGCCGTGCTCTTGCCCGCGCCGTTTCCGCCGACGATGGCGAGCAGCTCCCCGGCGCGCACGGTGAGCGACAGCCCCTTGAGCACGTCCGCACCGTCCCGGTCATACCGGAACCAGCATTCGCGCAGCTGCAGCAGCGGCGCGCCGTCGCTGTCGGCAGGCGTGTTCGTTGCCGGCAGGGGAGAAGGCCGGAGCGTTTCCAGCAGCGCGCGCCCCGTGCGGATGTCGAGCGGGCATTTCCCCGGCGCGCCGACGCCGCCCCAGACGCGCACCGGCGTCGGCATTGCGGCAAAAAACGGGCTGCCGCGCTCCAGCAGCGCGCGCGCCACCTCATCCGGCGTGCCGAGCGCGGTCAGCCGCCCCTGCTCCAGCACCGCTGCGCGGTCGGCCATCGGCAGCGCGTCCTCCAGCCGGTGCTCCGAGAGGATCACCGTCACGCCCAGCTCCCGGTTGAGACGCTGCACGGTGTGGAGAAATTCCGCCGCCGCAATGGGGTCAAGCTGGCCGGTCGGCTCGTCGAGCACGAGCACGTCCGGGTGCATTGCCATCACGGACGCGAGATTCAGCAGCTGCTTCTGCCCGCCGGAGAGCATATCCACGCTGCGGTCAAAACACGTCTGGATGCCGAAAAAGCTCGCCATCTCGCCGACGCGCAGCCGCATGGTCTGCGCGTCCGTTCCGAGACTTTCCAGCCCGAAGGCCAGTTCGTGCCACACCTTGTCGGTGACGAGCTGGTCGTCCGGCTGCTGCAGCACGAAGCCGATGCGCTGCGCCTGTGTGCGCGCGTCCCACGTCTCCAGCGGCTTGCCGTCGAGCAGCACCCGACCGCTGCGCGTGCCGTAGGGCGTGAGCACAGACTTCAAATGCCGCAGCAGCGTGCTCTTCCCGCCGCCGGACACGCCGCACAGCAGAAAAAACTCCCCCTCCCGCACGGAAAACGAGATGTCGTTCAGCGCGGGAGCCGCCGCCTTCGGGTAGGCGAAGGTCAGATGTTCGATCGCAAACGCCGCCATGTCAGCGCCTCCTTTCGGTTCAGCAGCAGGGGAAGATTGCAAAACAGCACGAAGCACGCCAGAGTGAGCGCGCCCGGCGCATTCCACGGCGCGGGCGCGAGGACGGGGTAATACGTCATAGCGGCCTGCCCCGTGAGCAGCCCGGCCAGCGCGCCGAGTGCGAGCGCGAGCAGCAGCGCGGCAAAGCGCCTGTCCCGCCCGTCGAAGCGCTGGCGTGCGAACGCAGTGCGCCCCGGCAGGCCGTAGCCCCGGCTTTTCATCGAATCCGCCGTGACGACGGCGTTTTCCAGCGCCCACGTGACCGTCACGGACAGCGCGCGCACACCGGAGCGTACCCTTGCAGAGAGACCCCGGGGCGGCTCGCCGCCGAGCGCGCGCTGCGCCGCAGCGACCTGCCGCACCTGCCGCGAAAAGCGCGGCACAAACCGCAGCGCCATCGAAAACAGCAGCGAAAACGCGGGCAGCGCCCGGCCGAACAGCGCCATCAGCTTGTCCGACGTCAGCACGCGGTTACAGCTTGCAAACCAGAGCAGCACCGCGCCGAGCATTGCCGCCGCCGCGAGACCGTAGGCCAGCGCCTCCCACGTGACGGCGTTGCCGTTTCGCAGATAGAACAGCACGGTCATGCCCCGGTGGTTGAACAGCGGGTTGAGCAGCGCCGTCAGCGCCATCAGCGGCAGCACCCAGCAAAGCTGCCGCAGCAGATACCGCCCGCCGCAGAGCGCCGCGAGGTACGCCGCCGCCGACAGCAGCGAGACGAGCAAAAACGCGGGGTGCATCACCAGCATCGTGATGAGCAGCACCGCCGCGTAGAATCCAAAGGAGAGCGCGCCGTGCAGCGCGCAGAAAGCGTCTTCGCGCATACGCTCACCCTCCGATGGCGTGGCCGCAGTCGCAGGTATACAGCCAGCGGATCACGTCGCCCGGCTGCAGCGGATAGCTGCTGCAGCCCTCGCTTGGAAACGCGCCGTTGACGCTGTAGATCCAGCCGGAGCCCTTCCCGCAGTCGAATTCATACAGCTGGCCGATGCCCTGCACATAGTCGGTGCCGTAGGCGGGCGTCCATTGCGCTTCCAGCGCCACGCCGTGCGAACGGGTGACGCGCTGCAGCACGGTCCACACCGTGTCGCCCGGCTCCAGTTCGACGGTCACGGGGCCGAGGATCTGCCCGTTTTCCGGCAGCACGGCGCGCACCGCGTCCGGGAGCCGGTCGCTCTGCAGCGCGGCCGCGCAGGAGATGGAGATGGTGCAGGTTTCCGCCGCCGGCTGCACGTTGGGCGTGGGCGTCACCGCCGGCATTGTCACAGGCTCCGCTGACGGCGCTGCGGTTTCCGCAGAAGCGTCCGGCGGCGCGGCTTCCTCCGATCCCTGCGCGGAAGGCTCCGGGCTGGCCGTGCTCTGCACGGCGTCCGGAGCGGTCTGTGCGCCCTTGTCCTGCTGCGTGGAGACGGTCACACCGATGACGACGGCCGCCACCAGCAGCAGACACAGGATGATTTTGAAAATGACGGGATGCTGTTTCCGCATTTTCGCTCCTTTCGTTTACCGAATCTGATACAGCGCGGTGTCACTGGCCTCAGCGCGCTGCACTGCCACGAGCGCGCGCAGCGCCTGCTCCGTCGTCATGGCGTTATAGCCGCCGTCCGCCGTGTGGCAGAAGCCGCCGTTTGCGAGCTGGAAGGTCATCAGGTTGTCAAGCAGTGAGTGGCCGTCCTTGACGAAGCGGCTGTCCTGCAGATCGACGCCGAGGGTGCACAGCGCGAGAATCGCCTGCGCCGTGCTCTCCGCCGAGGACGCGCCCCAGCTCACGAAGCCGCCGTCGGTCTGCTGCATGGCGGAAAGGCAGTTCAGCGCGCGGTCAACCGCCGCAGAGACCTGCGCGTCCGCGCGGTAGGGGGCGAGCGCCTGCAGCGCTATCGCCGTCAGATCGGGGTCGGCAGGGTCGCCCTCCATGTAGGTGAAGCCGCCGTCGGGGAGCTGCGCGGCGAGGATTTTTTCCACATACTGCGCGCGCACGTCCGCTTCATAGCTGCCGCTGTCGAGCGCGAGCAGCGCATAGATCACGCCGTTGACGCCCTGCGACGCGACCTTGTCCACGTCCGTGAGCGGGGCGACAAGATCATAGCCCGCCACGTTCGCCGCGTCCCGGCCGATGGCCGTCACGGCCAGCGCCACGCGGGCGTACTCCGTGTAGTACCGGTCGGAGAGCACGCCGTTTTTCTCCCGAACGCAGGCTTCCACCTGCGCGTAATAGGTTTCGTAAGCGGGCGGCGTGGCCACGCCGCCGCGCGCCAGATCCAGCACGAGCCACTCATCGCCATAGGCGGGGGCGGGCACGGCGGACAGCAAGCAGTGCGCCGCGGCCTTCAATGCGGTGTCAGCGTCCAGCAGCCGCCAGAGAATGACGGCGGCCTGCGCGCGCGTGGCGGTGCCGCGCGGCGCGAGCAGCGCGTCCGGCAGGCCGGAGATCAGGCCGCTGCCCACTGTCCACTGCATGGCGGCGCGGGCATAGGGCTGCACCGAGGCACTGTCCGCAAATGCGGAGAGGTCGTCCGCTGCGGTCAAATCCAGACCGGAGACTTCGGCATAGCGGTACAGAATCGTGGCCAGCTCCTCGCGGGAGACGGCCTTCATCGGCGCGAACGTACCGTCCGGGTAACCGTCAACCACGCCGGTTTCCTGCGCCCAGGCGACCGCGTTCTCATACCATGTGCCGCCGGCCACATCCGTGAAGTCCGCTGCCGCTGCCGCCGGGCTGCCGTCGATGCGCCACAGAACCGTCACCAGCATGGCGCGGCTCATGGACAGATTGGGGGAAAAGACGTTCGTATCGGTGCCCGTCATGATGCCATGGTCGATCACGTAGCAGATACCGGCGCGCGCCCAGTCGTTTGTCAGATCGGTGTAGCCCGCGCAGGCGTGCTCCGGCGCGGCCGAGCGCACTGCAATGGTATAGACGGTTGCGCTGCCGACCCGCACCGTGATTACGTCGCCGTCGGCCACAGCTACGGTGCGCGCGCCCCAGCGGGCGTCCGTCTCGCCGTCCGCGAGCACGGTGACCTTGTTGTTCTTGTTCACAGCGGACGGCGTGACCGTCACCTGCTGCGTGCCATAGGGAATGGTGAGCGTGTAGCTGGTCGCCTCGCCGGAAAAGGCGGGGGAGAGCGCGCCCGCGCTGCACCGCAGGCTCCGGAGCGACACGTCCGTGCTGCCCCAGTCGCTGCCGATGTCCGCGCCCCAGTTGCAGGAATACTGCACGCGCACCACGTCGCCGTCCGCTACGGCGGTGCTGTCCATGCTTGTGTCCGTGAACCAGTCGTTCAGCGTGCCCATCCAGCCGCCCATTGCGGTGTCCGAACCGTTCAGACCGGCGATACCCGAGAGATAATCGCCGTAGGCGCCGGACGTGACGGTCAGCGCTTTGCCGGCCTGTCCGGCGGCCGCCTCCAGCGCGTTCATCATGGTCATGCCGTCCGTCAGCGCGACCGTCTCGTCAAAGAGCGTGCCGGTCCACGCGGGGGCAACGCCGTCCACCGGCTCGGTGAACGTCTTGTTCTCAGCGATGACCCGAACCGTGCCGCCGTCCTGCGCAAAAGCGGCGCCCGGCAGCAGCGACACGATCAGGAGCAGCGCCAGCAGAATGCTGATTCCGCGTTTTTTCATGTGCTTACATCCTCCTTATGTCTCGCAGGGAAACGTCCCTCCGCCGGAACGGGGGGCGCAGCGAGACGGCTCCCCGCCCGCGCGGACGCAAAAAGTCCGCTGCGGACGGGCAGCGGACATCAGCCGGGGCTCTGAGCGCTCCGGCAAAAAATACGCAGTTCCCGGTTCCGGCAGAAACGCAGGCGGCTCCGAGGTATTCTGACTGATCCGCGCGGACGCGGCTTCACAGTGACCGACTCGCCGGGACTT
Organism: Clostridiales bacterium; assembly: GCA_004556965.1. Classification (GTDB taxonomy): domain Bacteria; phylum Bacillota; class Clostridia; order Oscillospirales; family Oscillospiraceae; genus CAG-103. Next base: position 28,170 of record SFFE01000013.1, read on the forward strand.
TCACCCGATTCCCCTCTGCCGCGTTTGCGGCGTGGAGCGACCTTTCCTTATGCGGTTTTGTCCAGTATACCACAGGCGCACGGCGGTGTAAATATTCAAAAAAAGTACAGGCGGCGAGCTTTGCTCGCCGCCTGTACGGACCGTTATGACGTTTTGATATAGCTGCCGGAGCTTTGCGCCTCGGCAAGGAATGGGACGAAACGGGTCTCCGCATCGAAGGCTTCGTCCGCCGCGACGGCAGAGCGGAGCTGCTGAAGGTTCCCGCTGTCGGCAAAGACGCAAATGCGGTCGAACAGCTTCGTGAACGGCGCCAGCTCCTGCCCGGTCTGGGCGGATTTCTGCTGCAAAATGGAGTCCGCGCTGCACACGGCGGACACGCGCACGCCGGTGGAGACAAGCGCGCCGCGCAGGTATTGCGCCAGATTCATTACCGCGTCCGTCCGGCTGGGCGCGCTGCTCATCTGCACAGCGTAGGCGAAATCCAGATCGGTGAAGGGCATTTGCAGATACGAAAAGGCGATCTCGTCAAAGCCCATGGCCGCCAGCTCCTTGCACAGCGCGACGATGTAGCTGCGCACCGTCTCGTTGTAGGGGTCGAGCCAGCCGCCGGAGCCGTCGCTGTAGGCCGCGCCGGCGCTGTCCTTGAGCGCGAGGACGGAATAGCGCTGCGCCATCAGGGTGTCCACGCAGCAGCTCACGACCGCGACGAGGTAAATGTCCTGCGATTTGAGCGACTGGATGGTTTCGGAAAGCTCCGCCGTGCCGTTCACGCCATAGGCCGCAGCCTCGTTCACGGCGGACTTCCAGCTCAGTGTGCCGCCCGGCGCTTTCATTTGCAGCACGAGGGCGTTGCCCCCGGCACTCTTCACCTGTGCGGCAGCGGCGGTCAGCCCGTCGGGCGTGATGCGGTCCGCCGTGACGTACTGCGCCTGAATGGCCTGCAGATCCTTGCCCGCGTTGGAAAGGATGCCGGAATAGTCCGGCTCCTCATACACAAGCTCAACGTTGACGGACTCGTGCGCGCCGGTCTCGTCGTCCGAGGGGGCGGCTGTCTCCAGAATCGGAAAGACGACGCGCAGACCGTCGGAGTCGTAGACGATGTATTTCTGGCAGGCGAAAAACAGCACGATCGCCGCGACGATGAGCGCCGCGAGCACAAACAGCAGCACAGTCCATAGCCTGCGGTGGCTGCGCTTGCCGCGATAGACGTCTTTGGAATTGACGGGCATGGGCATCCCTCCGGGTGAAGAAGTTCGGGCGGGTCAGCGCGTTTCGATGTCGCCGATCAGGGCGACGCGGCGGGCGTGACGGCCGCCGTCAAAGCCGGTGTCGAGGAAGGTATCCACGATCTTGAGCGCAAGGCCGGCTCCGAGCACGCGCGCGCCGAGCGCGAGGATGTTGGCGTCGTTGTGGCGGCGGGTCATTTCGGCGGAGTAGCAGTCGCCGCACAGCGCGGCGCGTACGCCCCGCACCTTGTTTGCGGCAATGGAGATGCCGATGCCGGTGCCGCAGATAACGATGCCGCGCTCAAATTCGCCGGAGGCGACCGCTCTGCCCACGGCCTCGCCGTAGACGGGGTAGTCGCAGCTATCCTCCGTATACGTGCCGAAATCCTTGTATTCCAAGCCTCTTTCGGTCAGATGCTTCATGATCTCCTGCTTCAGGGCGTAGCCGCCATGGTCGCTGCCGATTGCAATCATATTCCAAAACCTCTTTTCATAAATTCAATTGATTCAAAAGTGCTTGTCATTTTTTGCGTCTAAAATGGCCACGATGGGAACCATTTCAAAAAGTACCAGGCGTAATTCCGGGACATGGGCAGTCCGGAGAGCGCGGGGTAGTATGCGAGAAACAGCGCGAGACACACCGCCGTGAAGCAGTAGACGCTGCCGAGCTTCCCGCGCCGGCGCAGCAGGTCGAACACATTGCACAGACCCAGCACCAGAAACACCGTGGCCGGGAAGTAGTGATATTCGAACGTGATGCGCGAGATGAACACCCACGGCAGCACCTGCGCGAGATAGCCGATCAGGAGAAACAGCGCCCTGCGGTCGCGCTGCCGGACGGCCTGGTACCCCAGCACCGGCAGGGACAGCAGCCCCGCCCAGCACAGCAGCGGATTCACGAACGCGGCGATGGTGGACACCGTGTTGCCGTCCCCGTACTCCAGATAGTAGAGAATGGGGCGGACATCGAACAGCCACTGCCACCACGGCGCGGAATACGGGTGCGTGGCCTCCAGCCCGGCGTGGTAGGTGAACATGAACTTCTGGTTTTCCCACACGATGTCAAAATAATCGCGCGTGAAATACATGCCCGCGCCGCGAAGCCCTGCGGCGGTGGCATAAGGCGTGTAGCTGACGTAGTAGATGCAGCAGGGGAGCGCCACGAAAAATACGAGACAAAACCCGATGTTTCCGAGCAGCGCGCGCGTGAACGCGCGGCCTTCGCCCGCCCGCACATCCTCCACGCCGCGGAAGATCCAGTGCAGCAGCCACAGCATGCCCAGCCCCGCACCCGCGTACAGGCACGTCCACTTGCAGGCGGCGCCGACGCCGAAAAACAGCCCGGACAGCCCCAGATACCGCAGTTTTCCCTCCGTGAAGTACCGGTACAGGAACAGGTACATCAGCAGAATAAAGAATACGGCGTAGGTGTCGATCGTGGAAATGCGCGTCTGCGTAAAGTGCATAAAGTCGAACGCGAACAGCAGCGTGCCGCACACGGCGATGCGGTCGTCGTGAAACAGGCGGCGCAGGAAATCCCACAGCACCGGCAGCATGGCCACGCCGAAAAGCGTGCCCATGAAGCGCCAGCCCAGCGGCGTCATGCCGAAGAGCGCGATGCCGAGCGAGAGGATCAGCTTGCCGAGCGGCGGATGCGACACCTCATAGGGCTGCACGCCGCGCAGATGCTCATACGCGGTGCGCGCGTGATAGATCTCGTCAAAATACGTGCTGTTGCGCCAGTCCGGCGCGTCCGGAACGAGACTCTGCTCGTCCAGCAGCGCGTCGGCGGCGGAAACATCGATCTTCGTTCCGTCCGCGCGGTAAACGGCCACCTCGCCCAGTTCGGTGCCGCCGTGCGCAGTGATGCGGACATACCGCGCCGTGAGGTCTGCGTCGTCGTCAAATTCGGCGTACTTCCACTTGAACAGGTCGGCATATTGCTGCGGCATGGTTCCCACGTCGGTATAGGTCTCGCCGTCGGTCGAGAGGGCGACGGTGTAGTCCCCCGTGCCGAGCCCGGTATAGTAGAAGATCGAGCCGATGGCTTCGGTCTCCGGCAGCATGAGCGTTGCGCTCTTGCCGCGTTCAAAGACGCAGAACGACTGCGGCGCCGCGGCGCTGCCGAGGTTGCAGAACGCGGCCACGGCGTACACCGCCGTGATCACGAGAATGGGCAAAACACCGTGCCGCTGCACGCATTGCGGCGGCGGAAGCAGCGCCTCGCGGCGCAGCCCCAAAAACAACAGGATCACAAAGCAGATCGCGGCTGCCGGAAACGTATAGCTGATGACAGACACGATGCTTTGCTCCTTTCGTTCGGACGGGGATTGCAGTCACGGCGATACCGCGTGCGATACTTTGTTATTATAGTACATCCGACCCCGCCTTGTCTACCGCGTTGGCGAAAAGTTGCGTGCAAAATCCGGTGCAGCTACTTGACATAATGTCTAAATAAAGCTAAAATAATTTGATAATATTTTCTGTAACACGTGGAGAGTTACAATAAATATGAATCATGTCCCGACGGATACGCTTGATGGTCCGTCTTTTCTACTGAAAAATTCAAAAATCTTTAAGAAATGGAGGAAATGCACCGAACAATGGGAAAAACAATCGCACTCGCGGTGGGGTACATCGTGGTGCTTGTGATTGGCTTTATTCTCGGTATTGTCTACCGCAAGAAGGTTTCCGAGCGCGAGATTTCCAGCGCGGAAGAGGAAGCCCGGAGAATTATAAATGAGTCCATCAAAAGCGCAGAGAGCAAGAAGCGGGAAGCTCTGGTGGAAGCAAAAGAGGAAATTCACAAAAGCCGCACAGAGTATGAGCGCGAGGAGAAGACGCGCAGAGCCGAACTGCAAAAGCAGGAACGCCGTCTGCAGCAGAAGGAAGAATCCCTCGACCGCAAGACCGATTCGCTCGACAAGAAAAACGAAGCACTCGCCCAGAAGATCGCCGCTGTGGACGCACAGCAGGCTGAAATCCGTTCCATTAAGAAGAGCCAGCTTGAAATGCTGGAGAAAATCTCCGGATATACGGTGGAGGAGGCCAAGACCTACCTGATCGAAAGTCTGGAGTCTGAAGTTACGCATGAAATGGCCATGAAGGTCAAAGAAGTGGAGGCACAGTTCAAGGACGAAGCGGAGTTGCGCGCGCGGGAGATCATCGCCACGGCCATCCAGCGCTGCGCCGCCGACCACGCCAGCGAGGTGACGGTGTCCGTCGTGCCGCTGCCGAACGATGAGATGAAGGGGCGCATCATCGGCCGCGAGGGGCGCAACATCCGCGCCATCGAAACGCTCACCGGCTGCGACCTCATCATCGACGATACGCCGGAGGCCATTACCCTCTCCAGCTTCGATCCCGTCCGCCGCGAGGTGGCGCGCATCGCGCTGGAAAAGCTCATTCAGGACGGCCGCATCCATCCCGCCCGCATCGAAGAGATGGTCGCCAAGGCGCAGAAGGAGGTCAACGCCACCATCAAGGCGGAGGGCGAGCGCGCCGTATTTGAAACGAACATCCACGGGCTGCATCCCGAACTCATCAAACTGCTTGGCCGCATGAAATACCGCACCAGCTACGGGCAGAACGTGCTCAACCACTCCATCGAGGTGGCGCACATCTCCGGCCTGCTGGCTGCCGAGCTGGGCGTCGATGTGGCAACCGCCAAGCGCGCAGGTCTTCTCCACGACCTCGGCAAGGCGATCGACCATGAGGTCGAGGGCAGCCATGTGACCATCGGCGTCAACATTGCGCGCAAGTACAAGGAGTCCGAAGAGGTGCTCCATGCCATCGAAGCGCACCACGGCGATGTGGAGCCGCACACGGTCATCGCCTGCATCGTGCAGGCGGCGGACACGATCTCCGCCGCGCGCCCCGGCGCGAGACGCGAGAACATCGAAAACTACGTCAAACGTCTGGAAAAGCTGGAGGAGGTCACAAAGAGCTTCCCCGGTATCGCCAATTGCTATGCCATTCAGGCCGGCCGCGAGATCCGCATTATGGTCAAGCCGGAGGAGGTCTCCGAGGATCAGATGGTGCTGCTCGCACGCGACATCGCCAAGAAGATCGAAGACGAGCTGACCTATCCCGGTCAGATCAAGGTCCATCTCCTGCGCGAGACAAAGGCCGTCGATTACGCGAAGTAAACCGCACAAAACCAAAACCAAAACCGCGTCCCCTGCGTCGAACGGGCAGGGAACGCGGTTTTCCGTTTGCGATTTTTCTGCATGTCATCCGCCTTGACGGGATTTCTAAAGGCGGCTCCAGCATCAAACGCCTTGAAACACGCTGGGAAAGAAACCGATGAATGTATACCTGAGAGGGTTTGGTATCCAAAACCGAAACCGATGTTTCGGTTTTGGAAGGAAGAAGGCGGGAGCGAATATGAAGACGGCACGCTTGCGCGGCGGCGGAATGAAGTGAGCGTCTTCTGACGCCGTTACGCGCTGAGCGAGCCGAGCAGGCCGAGCAGCTCGTCGAGATCGCGGTAGTTCCCGGCGGGGACGAGGTCCGGCGCGGAGACATAGGCCTGACCGGGCGTCACGTCGGCGTGGAGCGTGACCGTATCGACGGCGGTGTCCAGCACGATGTGCTCCGGCGTGAGCGCCAGATACAGCGGTTCCGCAGCGATGTTTGCCGTGATGAGAAGCTGTCCGGATTCGTACCGGAACGAGGAGATTGCGCCGACGATTTCGGCGAAGGACAGATGCTCGAAGAAGTATTCATACGCATCGATCGTGTCCTCGACCGTCTGGCGGTCGATGCCCGGCACGAAGGCGAGCACGGTGTACAGCGTCTGACGGAGATTGTCGGTCGAGCAGCGCACCTGAATGCGGCCGCAGGAGATGTAAACCTCGTCCTGATACAGCGTGGCGGTCAGGTCGCGGCCCATGACGCTCGAAACCGCGCGCGCCGCCACCGGCGTGCCGAACGAGAGCACCACATCCGCGTGCAGCGGATAACCGTTGATCGTCAGCTCCGCATCGAGGTCCATGCCCTGCGCGCCGACGTAGCGCTCCAGCGTGCCGCAGAAGGGCATCAGGTCGGCCAGACGCACATAGTCGCTGCCGCTGGGCACGATCTCCGGCGCGGTTTGGTAGGTCTGGAGCAGACGCACGGCGATGCGCATGCTGCCGTCGTCCACGGCGACGGAATTGCTGGTCAGCGCGGCGTTGACCGTGTTTCCGCCGATTGCGAGCGTGGCGGAGAGCGTGCTGCCCGACCACGAGAGCGCGCGGATGCTGTCGATCGCCGACTGTGGCGTGATGTTCTGGAAGAACTGCGCGTAGGTCGCGGCGACCGCGTCGGGGCTGCCCTGTGCGCCGGTCAGCTCCATGACCTTGGCGACCATCTGGCGGATATCGTCCATCGTGCCGCTCAGATGGATGGCGCCGGCGGAGACGTAGAGCGTATTTCCGACGTATTGCGCGGAGAGATCCACGCCGTCCACGGTGGTGGTCACGCCGGCGGCAAGGCCGCTGTCTGTGCGGCTGAGCGTCGCCCGGCCGGAGAGTGAGACGCCGTAGCCGGAGAAGTCCACGTCAAAGAGGTAGCCGCGGGCATTGACCACGTCGATGATCGGGCTGACGAGGCTGAGCGCGCCGGTCAGATCGGTATAGCCGGAGAGCGATTCGGTCTGGAAGCCACTGCCGGGCACGGCGGTGACGGCGCAGGACAGACCGCCCAGATTCAGGCGGAGGTTCGCGCGCACGAGACGCAGCGCGTCGGGATTTTTCAGCGAGATCGTGCCGGAGATCATGCTGTCGGAGAGCGTCACGACCATGCCGCCCGACGTCTCCTGGATGGAAACGCTGTTCATGAGCCGGCTGATCGTGCTCTGGTCGAGGGAGATGTCCGGGATCTGAACGCCCAGCGTCCCGGCGACGAGCCGCGCGGCGTCCAGCGTATCGCTCGCGGCGAGCACGATCTTCTGGCTCCCGGCGTGCAGGTACAGCCGGTTGCCAGCGTAGGCCGCGAACAGGTTTACGCCCTCAATCGTGCCGCGCGCCTGGAAGGCGTTTGCGGCCAGATCGACGTGCACGTCCAGCGTGTAGCTTTTCCCGTTTGCCGACACTGTGACACGGTAGTCCGGCGTGCGCAGGAAGAAGTCCTGAATGATCTTCTGCGTGTCCTCGGCCTCGTTGAGCTTGCCGAGGTTATTCGGGTCGTACTCGGTCTCCAGATACTTCTGGAACGCGGCCTGATCGTCCGTGACCGCGCCGAAGTCGGAAAAAACCTCCGTCAGCGTGCCGGTGCAGTTCGGGCTGCCGATGCCCGGCATGACGATGTCGTAGTTTTCGACGGTGTCCATCTGCAGGATGCGCCACTCGCTGTCGATCGTCCAGACCATATGGACCGAGTGGAAGATCGGATTCTTGGACGCGCCGCCGTAGGTGCGCACCTGCCGCTTGTAGTAAACGCTCGCGCCCTCCGGCTCCAGGTCGAAGGTGATGGCGTAGGTGCCGTCGCCGGTTTCCTCCATGACGGCGTTCTGCACCGTGTCCTGCGACACGACGTAGTTCGTGAGATTGCGCGGGTCCTGCCCGTAGGCGGCCTCGTAGTCCTCCTGCGAGATGGCGATAATGTCGTCAGACCACTGGGTGTGCTCAGCGTTCACGGACGCGGCGTAGCGCACGAGGATCGCACCGTCCTTGAAATATTTCTGCTCGCCCATGTTTTTCAGCAGGCTGGTGCTGACTGCTTCGGTAAACACGCTGTCCGCCGTCACAACGCGCTCGTTGTGTACCTGCTGCGTGTAGTCGATGAAGCCGACCTTGGCCTTGGCCGTGCCGGTCGTGACGGAGCGATAGGTGGTCTGCTGCATTACGCCCATGCAGATGTAGAGATTATCCTCCGCCGTCTGACCGGAGGGGTCGCCGTCCGGCCGGGCGAGCAGATTGCTCTCGCCGCCGGCGGTGTCGTCCTCCTCGCCGCCGCCGAGCAGCCCCGGCAGGATCAGCGTCGCCGCGAGCGCCAGCGCGAGCACGGCGGCGCACAGCATGTAGAGGCGCTTGCGGCGGGGATGCTTTTTGGCTGTGGCTGTGCCCGATGCGGCAGAAGCCGCGCGGTCCTCCGGCGGCGCGGCGTGGGTTTCGGATTCCGTTTGATGCATGTCGTTCCTTCCTTTGCGGCGCTCCGGTTCGGAAGCGCCCGGTTCTGAATGACGACATTATAATATATGTCCCGCAAAATGGAACACTCCGCCCGGTCGAGCGGTAGAATCGTTGGGAGAGGAGCATTCTCCTAACGGTAGAACGACAAAATCAGGAAAAATAAAGACGCTGCCGTGGCTTGCAGACGCCGAAAATGAGACGTCTGGCATCAGCACGGCAGCGTTACTGTAATCAGCAGGGAGCGCCCATCCTGAGAAGAAGCGGCGATTTTTCCTTTGTGTGCCGTGACGATGGCCTCGGCAATGGAGAGACCGATCCCATAACCGCCGGTATTGGAATTTCGGGATGGATCGGCGCGGTAAAACCGGTCGAACATGTGCTCCAGATTCTCCTGCGAAATGGAGTCGGCTGAGTTGAAGACGCAGAGCCGGATCGTCCGCGCCTGCCGCTCCAGCGACAGGGAAACGGTTCCCTCTGCGCCGCAATATTTCAACGCATTGTCCAAAAGAATGGAGAGCAGCTGGCGGATTGCCCTTTCATCCCCATGCAGCGAGAGCATCGGCTGGATCCGGGTGGTAAAGGTCTTGTTTTGGGTCTTGGCCAGCGTCTGGAACGACTGCGCGGTCTCCCCGACCACATCGGACACCGGAAAATCGATCATCTGGAACTGGTTTTGATCCTCATCCATCCGGGACAGGCAGATCAGACTGTCGGTCAGCTCGGTCAGACGGCTGGTCTGCTTCTGGATGTCCTGAAGCCACTCGTTTGTTCCCAAATCCATTTCCAGCACATCCACGTCTGCATCAATGATTGCAAGCGGGGTTTTGATCTCATGCCCGGCGTCCGTGATGAAGCGCCGCTGCTTTTCATAGCTCTCGGAGACAGGCTTGATGATTCGTCTGGAGAGCAGCAGGATCAGGCAAAGGACTGCCAGCAGGCCAAGCAGGGAGATCCCGCAGCTCGTAAGCAAGAACGAGCGGAGGGTGGAGAGACTTCTTCCGCAATCGAGGAAAATCACCCGGATTCCCATACTGGTGGTTTGCTTGTGATAACGGTAATCCCCAACAAATCCCTTCTGCCGGCTGCTTTTCAGAACGCTTTGGGCATATTCGAGCGCGGCTGCCGTATCCACAGCGGCGATCTTTCCGGTATCCGCCGTGATGACATTGCCGGAGGCGTCCAGCAAAACGGAAAAGTATCGGGATTCATAAGGCGTTTCCGGCGATAACGGCTAAGCTGCACCTCGTGCTGGACGGCGCGGACATTCATTCCGAAACCTCCGCCGCGATCTACGTCCGGCAGGCTGACAAGGTCTTTCTCACGATGGCTACGGGCTCGGTCAATACCCTCTCCAACGGCGGGACGTTTACCGCCATCGATGAAAACAATATCGATGCTGTGGTCTTCTCCAAGGAGGATCTGACGCTCAACGGCAACGGAACTATGAGCGTTGAGTCGCCTGCCGGCCACGGCGTTGTCTCCAAGGACGACCTCGTGTTCACCAGCGGAACGTATGAGATCACAGCATCCAGCCACGGCCTTTCTGGGAAGGACAGCGTGCGCATTGCGGCGGGCAGCTTCACCATTGTCTCCGGCAAGGACGGCATCCATGCGGAGAACGCGGACGACAGCGAGCTGGGGTTTCTCTACATTGCGGGCGGTGTTTTGCAGATCGACGCTTCCGGCGACGGCATCGACTCCAACGGCAGTTTGACTGTTTCCGGCGGGGAGACCTATGTATCCGGTCCGACGAACGGCGGCAACGGCGCGCTGGACTACGCCTCCGACGCCGTGATCACCGGCGGCATTTTCGTTGCAGCAGGCTCATCTCAGATGGCCCAGAATTTCGGCTCCGCTTCCACGCAGGGCGCCATGATGGTGTCTGTGGGCAGCCAGCAGGCGGGCAGTACCGTCGAACTGACTGACAGCACAGGACAGCCGCTCTTATCCTGGACGGCGGAAAAGGCGTTTGACTCCGTTCTGCTCAGTTGTCCGGAGATCGTTCAGGGCGCAGCCTATACTTTGACTGTGGGCGGTTTCGCCACGCAGATCAGCATGGACAGCCTGATTTATGGCACAAACATCGGCATGGGCGGTATGGGCGCGGCCGATGGCCGAGGCGGCATGGGTGACCGAGGCGACATCGGCGGCAAAACCGGCATGGGCGGTCCGGGAAACCGACCGTAATGTGACAACACGAGCACTCTACGGCTTGCGCGATGCGGGAATTGTGGTATAATCGGAAGCATGGAACATAGTATGGATGCGACAAGAAAAGCCCTGGCCGCCAACCTGGCCGAGCTGAGAAAATCGGAAAACCTGACACAGGCGGAATTTGCCGCGCGGCTGAACTATTCCGACAAGGCGGTGTCCAAATGGGAGCGGGGCGACTCGCTGCCGGATGTAGTGATGCTCAAAACGATCGCGGATATGTATCACCTGCGTGTGGACGATCTGCTGACGGAAAACGGCGTGCAGGACGCTGCCGGGACCGAGTGGCACGACGAGCAGGTGAAGCAGAAGGTGCTGGTCGTCGCGCTGTGGGTGTCCATTGCCTGGATCGTGGCGGCGCTCGTATTTTTCTACTCGCAGTACACTGCGGGAAAGATGCTCTGGATGGCGTTCGTCTGGGCGGTGCCGGCGTCCTTTCTCATCATCGTTTGGTTTGTTCTGCGCTGGGGGGAACGCAGGCTGCTGTGCGCGGCTGCGTCCGGGCTGGTCTGGTCGATTCTGATCAGTTGCTACTTTCAGTATTTCAAATATAACTTCTGGATGATCTTTTTCGTTGGGATCCCGGTGCAGATCGCACTGATTATCGGCTCGAAGATCCGGGAGTATCCGCACCGCCGCTGGCGGTAACCGCAGAGGAAAAAAGAAAACATCCCCGGCCATCGGCTGGGGATGTTCTGCTATCCGTAGGGTCAGGGGTACAGAGCCGCGAATTTCTGCAAGGACATGCTGCGACAAATGTAGCGGCGTAGAATGCGGTATGTCCCATCGTCCGGCGACCAGTCGCCGCTGCCGGTCGTCATGAATTGGTAATAGTCGCCGACGAGATCGAACGCAGTCTGGGATTTGCGCGACTCCGGGCAGGAGAACAGATAGGGAATCTTTCCGGTGAGACGCGCGACGTCGAGCCGGGACTGCGCCATTTCCCGCACCGTTGTCTCCGCATCCGCGGTGTCGAGCCGGAGGTGGGTGACGGTGTGGCTCTGGAAGGAGACCAGACCGGACTGCTCCATTTCGCGGATCTGTGCCGCCGTCAGATATCTTGGGTTGCCCACGGAGCCGGTAATGAGGCTGATCGTCACTTTGACGCCCTGCTCCTGCAAAATGGGGTACATCTCGGTATAATTGTCGAGATAGCCGTCATCCGCCGTGATGAGGATGGGCTTTTCGTAGTCGTCCAGATGATACAGATCCTCGAAGAAGATCGGTTCATAGCCGTGCTCCTTCAGATACTGCATCTGTTTGCGGAAGACGTCCGGCGAAATGAACAGCTCCTTTTCGCCCCAGACGTCGTCGCTGATGCAATGGTACATCAGTACCGGGACCTGCCGCCCGGCGGGGATGGCGCTGCCGCGCAGGGCCACGCCGGAGACGAACCAGGTCTGCGTTTCTGCATCCGGCAGCAGCCATGCGCCCATCAGATCGCAGAAGACCTGCAGCGGCAGCCAGTGCTCCGCCGTTTTGCCGTCGAGATAACGGATGCAGCCCGGCTGGGTGCTTGCAAAGTCAAATTTTTTCGCTGCGCGGGATTTGACCTCTGTGCACGGTAAAGACACGGTTTCCGCGCTGTCGCGGAGCGAGAAGGTGCAGCAATCGCCGTCCTCCAGAAGCTCCAGCCAGGGCCAGACCTGCTGCAGGTCGCTCAGCCGGATGAGCACGGCGTCATCCAGCGCCAGCGAGGCGAGCGCCGTGCCGTCCACCATGACGGTGAGGCCGGCCGGAAGATACAGCTCCAGCGGCTGCGGCTTGCGCGCGCAGCCGGACAGCGTGGAAAACGCCGTGAGGAGTGCGCAGAAAAGACAAATCCATCGCGGCAAGGGGCGTGCGCCTTTTTTCACGGAAGGGACAGGCATCAGCGGCACAGGCAATGCGCGAGGATGCCGGCGCCGGAGACCACGGTGGCAGTGCGGTGCATGGGCATGGCCTTGCTGCCGAGCGGCGTGGAGCAGACGTGGCTGACGATCAGCCCGGCGACGCCTGTGTGAATGACTGCGCCGGTGACGGCCTTGGCGGCCGTGAGACTGCCGGCGCGGAGCGCCTGCGCGGTATGCACGCCTGCGGCGGCGGGCAGAGCGAGTGCCGCAACGAGATGGAGCTTGCGAAAAGCGTCGTCCCAGCGCTTGTCCGCGAAGCGGCGCGTGACATATTTCGCCGCGCCGAGCGCATAGGCGGCCACGCCGATGCGGCCCCAGGCCTTCAGATTCAGATTCATAGTGATTCCTCCTGATAATAGAATGATTCCGATAACAGCGCCGCGCCAAGGGCGGCGTCGGAAAAGACGGGATCGGTGCGCAGCGCCGCGTGCAGCCGCGCCAGATTGACCGGGGAGTTTTCCATCTCCCGCGTGTACTGCACCAGCAGCGCGTCAGGCGCGTCCTCCGCAAGGGCGGTCAGGCAGCCGAGCGTCAGCAGCGACACGGCAGCGTAGCGCACGGAAAAGAGAACGTCCCGGTCGTCGAGCGCATCCATCCAGTAGCGCAGGATGATCTGCTGCGCGAGCAGCGTCTGCTGCAGCGGCGGCAGCTTCACCGGCGGGAACGCGGGCAGGGTAGCCATGCGCTCGCACAGCGGCGGCCAGCGCGCTTCGAGCGGCTCCAGCGTGCGGAATACACGCACGAAGTCTGCCGGACGCGGCGGTGCCGCTGTGCTGCGCGTCACGGCGGGAGCCAGCGGTGCTTCCAGCGCGCGGAGACGGTGCCGGTCCAGCAGCCGCTGCATGCGCGCGGCGCTTTGCAGCGCGGCGGCGAGATTTTCCGACGCGGTGTGCGCCGGGCGGGAGAGCAGGTCGAGCATCTGCGCGCGCAGCGCGGTGAGCAGATCGGTCAGGCGCTTTTCCCGCGCGGTGGGGAGATATCCGTCGTCCGGCAGCGGGGTTTCCGCCAGACGCAGCGGCTCCGTGCGCGCGAGCAGCATCCGTGCCGCCTGCGGACAGGCGAGCGACAGGCCCTGTTCCACGCGGTCATACAGCCAGACGGTGTAGCGCGGAAATTCGCGGCAGGTGTCGCACAGCACCGCCTCGCCGAGCGTGCGCTGCAGCTCGCACAGCCGGTCTGCGCATAAGAACGGACAGGCGCCGTTTTCCTGCGCGAAGTACGTGTCGCCGTCTCCGTCCACGCGCATCACGGCGCGCAGCTTTTGTCCAAGCGGGTGGTGCAGGCGCAGATAGCGGTCCTGAGCCGCCGGATCGATCACGATCTCCCACGCGGCGCAGCACGTGTTCGGGCATCCGCCCGCCAGGCATTGAAATTGGTCATAGTCGTCGGGACGAACGCACTTCATTTTGCGCCTCCGGAAAGCAGGTTATGGCTATATGATAACACGGTCGGGGTACAAAAAGAACCTTAAATATGATAAAATAAAAAAATCAAATCCACCCAAATATGAACAGTCAGAAAAGAGGGAGAATCATGCAGAACTTAAAAAACACCTGCCGCATCGCGGTGGTACAGGCCGCGCCAAAGCCGTGGGACTGATCCGGGAATGTGCCGCGAACGGCGCAGAGCTGGTCGTATTTCCGGAGCTGTTCCTGCCGGGCTACCCCTATGGCATGACCTTTGGCTATACCGTCGGCAGCCGGAACGAGGACGGGCGAAAGGACTGGAAGCGGTACTATGACAACTCGATCCTTGCTGCAGGTGCAGAGAGCACGCGCCTTGCGCAGGCCGCAAAGGAATGCGGCGTGTATCTCAGCATCGGCTATTCCGAGCGCGACGCAGTGACGGCGACGCTGTACAATTCCAACCTCATAATCTCGCCGGAGGGAGCGGTTTTGAACCACCGCAAGCTCAAGCCGACCGGAAGCGAGCGCGTCGTCTGGGGCGATGCGAACCGCGACTTTTTCCCCGTGATGGACACGCCCTGGGGACCGATGGGCAGTCTGATCTGCTGGGAGAGCTACATGCCGCTGGCGCGCGTGGCGCTGTATCAAAAGGGCGTGACGCTCTATCTTGCGCCCAACACGAACGACAATCCGGAGTGGCAGCACACCATCCGGCACATTGCAATCGAAGGGCACTGCTTTGTCGTCAACGCCGATCTGTTCTTCACGCGCGCGATGTATCCGGATGATCTGCACTGCCCGCAGGAAATCGCCGCGCTGCCGGAGATCGTCTGCCGCGGCGGGAGCTGCGTGATCGACCCATATGGCCACGCCGTGACCGATACGCTCTGGGACGCGGAGGGCATCCTGTACGCGGATCTGGACCTGCAGAAGGTTCCCGCCAGCCGCATGGAGCACGACGTGTGCGGCCACTATGCGCGCCCGGACGTTTTGGAGCTGCTGGTGCACGAATAAGCGCAAAAAGGTCCCCGCTCATGCGAGCGGGGAACTTTTGATACGCTGGAATTAATACATGCCGGTCATATCCGGGGACGGTGCGCCGGCCGGGGCGGGCGGCTCCGGCAGGTCGGCGACCAGGGACTCGGTCGTCAGAACCATGGAGGAGACGGACGCGGCGTTTTCGAGCGCGCTGCGGCAGACCTTGGTCGGATCGACGATGCCGGTCTCGATCATGTCGCCGAAAGTGTCGTTCGCGGCGTCGTAGCCGTAGTTGACGTCTTCGCTCTTGATGACCTGGTTGAGGATGACGGCGCCTTCAACGCCCGCGTTCGCGGCGATCTGGCAGATCGGAGTCTTCAGCGCGGACACGATGATGGAAGCACCGGTCTTCTCGTCGCCGGACAGGGTGTCGGCAACGGACTGCGCGGCCTTGCTCGCTACGACGTAAGCGGTGCCGCCGCCAGCCACGATGCCTTCCTCGACAGCCGCGCGGGTCGCGTTGAGTGCGTCTTCAATGCGCAGCTTCTTTTCCTTCATTTCAGTCTCGGTGGCTGCGCCGACCTTGATGACGGCGACGCCGCCGGACAGCTTGCCCAAGCGCTCCTGGAACTTCTCCGTGTCATAATCGGAGGTGGAGGCGGCAATCTGTGCCTTGATCTGCGCGACGCGGCTCTGGATCGCGTCCTGAGAACCGGCGCCATCGACGATGATGGTGTTCTCCTTCGTGATCTTCACCTGACGCGCGCGGCCGAGATCGTTGATGGTGGCTTCTTTCAGCTCCAGACCCAGATCGGAGGTGATGACGTTGCCGCCGGTGAGGATGGCGATGTCCTGCAGCATTTCCTTGCGGCGGTCGCCAAAGCCGGGCGCCTTGACGCAGACGCAGGTGAAGGTGCCGCGCAGCTTGTTGAGGATGATGGTGGCGAGCGCTTCGCCCTCGACGTCCTCGGCGATGATGACGAGCTTCTTGCCCGCGTTCAGCACGGCTTCGAGCACCGGCAGAATCTCCTGAATGTTGGAGATCTTCTTATCGGTGATGAGGATGAACGCGTCGTCGATGACGGCCTCCATCTTCTCATTGTCGGTGACCATGTAGGGGGTGATATAGCCGCGGTCGAACTGCATGCCCTCGACGACCTCGGAATAGGTCTCGGCGGTCTTGCTCTCTTCCACGGTGATGACGCCGTTCTGGCCGACCTTCTCCATCGCTTCGGAGATCAGCTCGCCGATGTGCTCGTCGCCGGAGGAGATGGCGCCGACTCTGGCGATGTCGCCGGAACCGTTTACGGGCTTGGAGTTGGCACGGATGGCTTCGACGGCGGCGTCGGTCGCCTTCTGGATGCCGCGGCGCATGACCATCGGGTTCGCGCCGGCAGCGAGGTTCTTCAGACCCTCGCGGATCATGCTCTGCGCCAGCACGGTGGCGGAGGTGGTGCCGTCGCCCGCGACGTCGTTCGTTTTGGTGGACACTTCGCGGATGAGCTGCGCGCCCATATCCTCAAACGCGTTCTCCAGCTCGATCTCCTTGGCGATGGTCACGCCGTCGTTCGTGATCAGCGGAGCGCCGAACTTCTTGCCCAGCACCACGTTGCGGCCCTTGGGACCGAGGGTGATCTTCACGGTATCTGCAAGCTGATTGACGCCGCGCTCCAGCGCTTTGCGTGCCTCTTCGCCATAAATAATCTGTTTTGCCATAATTCAAAAGCCTCCTAAAATTCAGATGCGCGGGATCCCGATCATTCCAGCGTTGCCAGAATGTCGCTCTGCTTGACGATGCTGTACTCCTCATCGTCCACCTTCACGGTGGTGCCGGAGTACTTGCCGACGATGACGCGGTCGCCGACGGAGACGGTCATCACGACCTCCTTGCCATCCACCAGACCGCCGGGGCCGACTTCCACGACCTCGTACATTTCGGGCTTTTCCTGCGCCGAGGTGGCGAGAATGATTCCGCTTTTGGTTTTTTCCTCTGCCTTGAATTGCTTGAGCACAACTCGGTCAGCCAAAGGTTTCAGTTTCATTTTATATAGCCTCCTATAATTTAATACAAAAGAAGTGATGCGTTAGCACTCATTTGCCAGGAGTGCTAACGCATCTTATCATAACACATTTTTTCGGATTATCAAGCCCCTACGGGAATTTTTTTTGTAAACGTTTCATGAATGTCAGCAATGGACGAATTCCGACACATGGTGCCCGGCGTTGGGAGCGTCCTGCGGCGCGGCGAAAAAGGCCATGTTGCGCGGCACGATGAAGTTCACGCCGCCGGGACAGACGTCGAAGTTGACGCACTTGCTGTAGAGCGCCTCGCCGTCGATGTTTACGACCATTTCCTCGTCGCCCTCAATCTCCAGATGCGAACCGGTCAGGTGTGTGACGAATTTCTGCGGCAGCTCGCGCCAGCGGCCCTGGGCGTACTTGCCGACGAGCGTGGCGAACTGCAGGCGGGTCACGTCCTTCACGACCAGAAATTCCAGCTCGCCGTTGTCGGGCCGGGCCTCCGGCAGGGGGTTGAAGCCGCCGCCGTAAAACCGGCCGTTGCAGGCGCAGATCAGTGTGGTGCCGCCCACGTATTCCATGCCGCAGCCGCGCACGGAGAGCTTTTGCGTGATGCCCTTCACGAGGTTCACCACCGTGGACACGACATAGCCGGTCGCGCCGCCGATGAGGGGGATGCGGCTGTATTTGTGCACCTCCGTGCCGATGCGCGCGTCCACGCCGACGGAGCAGATGTTGATGCTGTACCGTCCGCAGCACTCGATCACGTCGAGCGGGCGCACCTCGCCGTTTACCAGCTCCTCCAGATGGAAAAAGCGCTCCTTCTCGTCGCCGAACATTTTGATGAAATCGTTGCCGGTGCCGCAGGGGAAGTGGGTCACGGCGACGTTCTGCAGCCCCGCTGCGCCGTTGACACACTCGTTGAGCGTGCCGTCGCCGCCGCAGGCGTACACGCGCAGCTCGCCGCCCTCCGCCGCGTCGGCGCGGATCTTGTCGCAGGCGTCCATCGGCGCCTTCGTCACATACACCTCAAACAACGCGCCGCTGCTTTGCAGCGTCTGCCCGGCCAGCGCGGTGATCTCCGCGGTGCGGTCTTTGCCGCCGGCCACGGGATTGACAATAAACAGATGCTTCATATCCGGCCTCCTGTCTTTCGATAGAGACGAAAATTTTGATAGCATCGCTTGACAAGAGCATGCACGGTTTTGACGGGCAGAAAAACGCCCATGCCGCTTCAAAACCCTTGACAATACAGCAAGTATTCTCTGCGGGCTTTTCATTGCCTGAACATTTTTCTGCTCCGGCAAAACTGCGAGCACCTGACGGCAATGGATTTATGAGCGATTTTTGGCTTTTGAGATGCAGATGGGCTGACGCCCATCAAAGCGAAAAGGCCGAAAAGCGCCGGAAAGACGCGCCGTCAGGCGTGTATGCCATTGTCAAGCGATGCTACGGACATCATACGACAAAAAAACAGAATCTTCAAGTGGGAATCCTATAATATTTCCACTTTTTTAACCTTTTGGCGATCACCGCGCCGCGCGGTACTGGAACAGATCGCATTTAATCATGCCGTTGTAGAGCTTTCGCTTCTTGTCGGCGGGGCGGCCGAAGGCGCGCTCGAACTCCGTGTGCGAGCTGAGCAGGTAAAGCTGCCAGTGCTCCGTTTTGGTGTACGCCGCGCCGAACGCGCGGTAGAGCGCCTCGGCTTCGCGCTTTTCCATCAGGCGCTCGCCGTAGGGCGGGTTCGTGACGATGACGCCCCGGTCGGTCACACGGTCGAACTGCGCCGCGTCCGCCACGGAGAAGGAGATCAGCCCCTCCATCCCGGCGCGTCGGGCGTTTTCCCGCGCGATGGCGACGGCGTGTGGGTCGATATCGGAGGCGAAGATGTGGTAATCCCCCAAAAACTCCTTCGCCTGCGCTTCCTCGCGGGCGGAAGTCCAGATCGCGGGGTCAAGACAGTCCCATTGCTGCGCGGAAAACGTCCGCAGCAGGCCGGGCGCGCGGTTCTTGGCAGCGAGCGCGGCTTCGATGGCGATCGTGCCGCTGCCGCAGAAGGGGTCGCAGAAGTCGCCCCGGCCCCGGTAGCCCGCAATGTCCACCATCGCGGCGGCCAGCGTTTCGCGCAGGGGCGCGGCGACGTGCGCCGGGCGGTAGCCGCGCTTGTGCAGCCCGACGCCGGTCGTGTCCAGATACAGCACGGCGGTATCGTGCATGAGCGCAAACTGAATTTGGTACGTCGCGCCGTCCTCTGCAAACCAGTTCACGCGGTATCGCTGCTTCAGCCGCTCCACGACCGCTTTTTTGACGATCTTCTGACAGTCCGGCACGGAGTGCAGCTTCGACTCCAGACTGTACCCCTTGACGGGGAACGCGCCGTTTTTCGGGATGAACTGCTCCCACGGCAGCGCTTTGACGCCCTCAAACAGGCGGTCGAACGTGTCCGCCGGGAAGCGGCCCAGCTCGATCAGGATGCGCTCCCCGAAACGGGAGCGGAGATTGGCGCGGGCAATGTCCGCCTCCGTGCCGGAAAAGCGGACGCGACCGTTTTCCGGCCGGACGTTCTGCATGCCCATATGGCGCAGCTCATTGCCGAGCGGCCCTTCCAGTCCAAACAGGCACGGCGCGCAAAGCTCAAGCATTTTCAGAGGGCTCCTCTCTGCGCTCCGGCTCGGTTTCCTCTGCCGCTTCTGCGGCCGTTGTCTCGGAAGGCGCATCCGGTTCCGATTCGTCTGCCGGCGCTTCGGCGATGGTTTCAGAGGGTTCCGCCGCGGCGGAATCCGGAGACGGCGTTTCTTCGGGTATTTCAGAGGGGGCTCCGGCAGGCTCCTCCGTGATCTCGACCAGAATGTCGGGCGCGGCGTACTTTTTGCATGCGATGCGAATCAGCACCACGATGGCGTAGATCAGGCACAGCGCCGCGGCGATGGAGAAGGCCGCGACCCAGCCGCCGGGCAGATACCCGACCGTGTCTACGGAAACCACCACATCCGGCAGATAGTCGGCATAGTCCTCCACCTCCTGAATCATCCCGGCCTGCGTCATCCAGTCCTTGTTCTGGCCGAACCAGCTATAGAGCTGCGTTGCGACGTCCTCAGACATGGCCTTGACCGTTCCGGAAACGCGGATATACTGGTCGAGCGACGAAGACGTGCCATAGAGCACGGCGAGGGTGTTGCTCTGGATCGTGTCGGCGGATGCAAACCACCGCGCCGGGAAGCGGAAGGCGACCATCTGCCCGTTGATCGGCACGACGGCGTATTTTTCCGTGACGCTGCCGCTCTTATTGTAGCCGGAGGCAAAGTAGTCGAGGATGATGCAGATGTCGCGCTCGACGTAGTCGCCCGGCTGCACGTCTTCCATCACGTCGAACGTTTTGCCGCCGCGCAGGAGCTTGAACGTGGCAAAGCCGGGGATCGCCAGCAGGATGACGGCGGCGAGCACGGCCGCGATCACGCGCGTATACGCATGGCGCAGGCGGATGGGATCGTTTTGAGGTTTCATTGGTATGGTCCTTTCTTCAAACGGACGCGACCGCTGCGGAATCGAGCATCGCGTCAAGTACGCTGCAGGCCAGCGCGGCCTCCATCACGGGGATGGCGCGCGGGGCAAGGCACGGATCGTGCCGCCCGGTGACGCGCAGCGTGGTCTCCTCCATGGTCTGGATGTTTACGGTGTGCTGCTCGCGGGCGATGGACGCGGTGGGGCGCATGGCCATGCGCACGACGAGGGGCATCCCGTTCGTGATGCCGCCGTTGATGCCGCCGGCGTTGTTCGTTTCGGCGACCACCTGGCCGTTCTTGAGGACGAAGGGGTCGTTCGCCTCGCTGCCGCGCAGCTCGGCCAGACCGAAGCCCAGCCCGAACTCCACGCCCTTTACGCCGGGGATGGCGTAGAGGATGGAGGCGATGCGGCTCTCCATGCCGCCGAACATCAGTCCGCCCACGCCGGCGGGGATGCCGGTGACGACGCACTCGAGCACGCTGCCGACAGAGTCGCCCGCGCTGCGCGCGTCGAGGATCTCGCGCTTCATTTCAAAGTTCAGCTCCTTGCCGGTGGCGTGGCCGACGCGCACGACGTTGGCCGCGATCTGGACGCCGCGCCGCTCCAGCACCTGCCGGCAGAGCGCCCCGGCGAACACCATGCACGCCGTGAGCCGCCCGCTGAACGGGCCGCCGCCGCGGAGGTCTGCGTAGCTGCCGAATTTTACCGTGGCGGTGTAGTCCGCGTGGCTGGGGCGGAGCACCTCCGGGTGGTAGTCGGAGGAGTGCGCGTCGCGGTTCTGGAACAGCGCCGCGACCGGCGCGCCGGTGGTCACCCCGCGGTACAGGCCGCTCATGATCAGCGGGTCGTCCGTCTCTGAGCGGTGCGTGGTCAGATCGGAGGAGCCGGGCGCGCGGCGGCGCATCTGGATGCGCACTGCGTCGAGGTCGATCGCCTCGCCCGCGGGCAAACCGTCCACCACCACGCCGATGCCGGGGCCGTGCGACTCACCGAAAATGGTGACCTTCAAATATTCTCCGTATGTGTTCATGAAAGATCCTCACTATTTCTATAAGGTATGCCATTGTCAAGCAATACTAATATCATAGAATACAACAAAACCGCGCGATTGTAAATCTTTTTGCGCGTGCGCCGCGCTTTACAACTGTGCACGGGGAGATTATAATAAAAAGGAAGAAGTGTGATCTGCGGATTTACAGATTTTTAACGCAAATCGGTCTGAACGTGTCCTATAATATTGGACAACCAAGAGACCCGGCGGGCGCAGCCCGCCGTTTGAGGAGGAACTGCCATGAGCCAGAAGGTACTGGTCGTCGAGGACGACATCAACATCGCAGAGCTGCTGCGGTTATATCTGGAGAAGGACGGTTTTGAAGTCAAGATCGCGCACGACGGCGGAGAGGGGTTGAAGCTCGCAGAGAGTGAACAGCCGGACCTGGTTTTGCTTGACATCATGCTGCCCGTGCTCGACGGATGGCAGGTCTGCCGCCGCCTGCGCAAAACCACCAAGACCCCGATCATCATGCTCACCGCCAAGGGCGAGACGGAGGACAAGGTCTCCGGTCTGGAGATGGGCGCGGACGACTACATCGTCAAGCCCTTCGAGGTCAAAGAGCTGCTCGCGCGCGTGCACGCCGTGCTGCGCCGCACCGGCGAGGAGGCCCCTGCGCAGGGCAAAAAGCTCACGTTCGACAAGCTGGTCATCAATCTCGATTCCTACGAGCTGATCGTGGACGGCAAAAAGATCGACACGCCGCCCAAGGAGATGGAGCTGCTGTACCACCTTGCGGCGACGCCGAACCGCGTCTACACCCGCAACCAGCTCCTCGACGAGGTGTGGGGCTTCGACTATTTCGGCGACTCCCGCACGGTGGATGTGCACATCAAGCGCCTGCGCGAAAAGCTGGAGGGCGTTTCGGACAAGTGGTCGCTCAAGACGGTCTGGGGCGTGGGCTACAAATTTGAAGCGGAAGAGACGTAAGTGAAAAGCATCTATTTCAAAAATTTCACCGCGACCGCCGCGATGGTTATGGTGAGTTTCCTGATCCTCGGCATCGCGTTCGTGTTCCTCGGCCGCAGCTATGTCATCAACGACGCGCGCGACAAGATGGAGGCCAACGCCGAAGAGGTCAGCCGCAGCGCGCAGGCGCTCACGCGCGAGGGCGAGCTCAACGGCTGGGAGCTGCGCATGACGATCAGCGCGGTCTCGAAAATCACAGGCAACCAGATCTTCATCAGCGACCCCGCAGGGGTCATCATCTCCTGCTCGGACATGAACATCGCCTGCGATCATCTGGGCCGCCAGATCGACCCGGCCGTGTTTATTCAGCTTCGCAGCAGCGAGACGTTCAACCAGATGACGAACCTCTACGGGTTTTATGATACGCCGCACTATGTCGTGGCGCAGGCGATCCAAACGGTGGACGGCGCCGGGGTGATGGGCTATGTGTTCATTACGTCGGACAGTGCGTCGATCGTGGAGAGCTGGTATACCTTTGTATGGGTCTTTATCGCCGCGTCGATCGCCGTCATGCTGCTGGCGCTGCTGCTGTCGCTGATGACGGCCAAGCGCATGGCGCAGCCGCTCGACGAGATGGCGCGCGCCAGCCGGAAATTCGCGCACGGCGATTTTTCCGTCCGCGTGAAGGAGGACGGCCGCACCGACGAGGTCGGCGCGCTCGTCTCGGCGTTCAATTCCATGGCCGACTCGCTGGAGGCCTCGGAGCAGCGCCGCAACGAATTTATTGCCAATGTCTCGCACGAGCTGAAGACGCCCATGACCACCATCGCCGGCTTTGCCGACGGCATTCTGGACGGTACGATTCCCAAGGAGGAAGAGGACAAATACCTCGCCACGATCGCGGAGGAGACGCGGCGCCTGTCGCGCCTGGTGCGCAGCATGCTCGACCTTTCCAAGATGGAGAGCAGCGGCATCGACCTCGCCCGCCGGCGGGAGTTTGACGTGTCCGAGACGATCATCAGCACGCTGCTGAGCTTTGAAAGCCGCGCCAACGCCAAACATCTGGACGTGGACCTGCAGCTTCCGGAAAACCACATCAACGTCGTGGCCGACCCGGACGCGATCACCCGCGTGCTCTATAATCTCATGGACAACGCGGTGAAATTCGCTTCCCCCGGCAGCACGCTGCGCATCTCCCTCTGGAAGACGGACGGGAAGGCCTATGTCTCCGTCCGCGACACGGGCGAGACGATTCCGGAGAGCGATCTGCCGTTCATCTTCGACCGATTCCACAAGTCCGACCGCAGCCGTAGTCTGGACCGCGACGGCGTGGGACTGGGCCTGTATCTGGTCAAGAGCATCCTTGACGCGCACGGCGAGGACATTGCCGTGACGAGCCGGGACGGTGTGACGGAGTTTGTTTTCACGCTCACGCTGGCCAAGCCCGCGCCCAGAGCGTCGGTCAAAACGGGGGCAAAAGCCGGGAAAAATTGACCGGCTCCCGCCCGCCGGATTCATAAAATGTTCGCATTCTATTCATAGGGAGCACAAAAACCCGTGTTATCCTGAATTCGTTCCCAGGAGGTACGACTTATGTACGACGACGACCGCAGCGGCTGGTATCAGACCGGCAGCACAGGCGGGGAACAGCGCCGCACCGAGCCGAACGACCGGCCGGATTACACCGACCCGTTCTGGACGCCGGAGGCGGAGCAGAAAAAGAAAAAGCACTCGAAAATGAAGATCACCATGCTCATCCTTGGCGTGATCGTGCTGATTATCGCTTCGGCCTACGTGTTCGCGGGCAGCGGCAAGGTGCATTTCTACATTTTCGGCCCCGGCTACACGTCCGAGGATTCGGGTACGCTTGAGATTCCGAAACGGGACGAGACGGAGGACACCGTCTCCGGCAAAAACAGCATTCCCGCTGCCGAAACCGGCACCGGCGTCACCATGACGATCAGCCCGGTTCCCGGCGGTTCAGAGCTGACGCTGCAGGAGATCTACACCAAGTGCCTGCCCTCTGTCGTCGGCATCCGCACGGAGCTGAGCACGAGCCAGTACAGTATGGGCACCGGCATTATCATGACGGCGGACGGCTATATTGTCACGAATACGCACGTGCTCGACGGCGGCTATGCCGTCACCGTGACACTCTCGGACGGGACGGAGCATGAGGCCAAACTCGTCGGCGCCGACACGATCAGCGATCTCGCAGTGCTGAAGATCGAGGTCACGGGGCTGACCCCGGCGCAGTTCGGCGATTCTTCCGGCCTGCAGGTGGGCGACAGCGTCGTCACCATCGGCAACCCGCTGGGCGAGGATCTGCGCGGCACGATGACCAACGGCATCATCTCTGCCATCAACCGCGACATCACGTATGACGGGCATCTGATGACGCTCATTCAGACGAACGCCGCCATTAACGAGGGCAACTCCGGCGGCCCGCTCATCAACATGTATGGGCAGGTCATCGGTATCACCAACATGAAGGCCGTCTCCACCAACGGCGTGGAAGGGATCGGCTTTGCCATCCCGACCGCATCCGTACACACGGTGGTGGACGCGCTCATCGCCGAAGGCCGCGTTTCCGGACGACCGTCCATCGGCATCACCATCGCCCCGGTTTCTTCCTCCGCGCTGGATTATTACGATCTGCCCGACGGGCTGTATATCGAAAGCGTGGCGAAGGGCTCCGACGCGGAAAAGCAGGGCGTGCAGTCCGGCGACATTCTCGTCGCGGTCAACGGCGAGTCCGTTGCGACAACTTACGACGTCAACGCCATTAAGGACGGTCTGCAGGTGGGCGACAGCATGACGCTGACGCTCTACCGCGACGGAAAAACGTTCGATGTCACCGTGACTCTGGTGGACACGAACGATATCTATTGATTGCTTCACTCCTCTTTATATTCTCCTCTCTATTGAACGAGCCCCGGACGGCAACGTCCGGGGTTTGTTCTGTCTCACACCAGATACCTATTAAATAATAAGACGCCAAGACGCCCGCTCACTGTCGGGTGCCCGAAAAACAGGAAATCCGACCTATGACACAATCACAGGTCGGATTTTTGTATGGCTCCCTTTGCACAAGGGATGCTTTGGGGCTGGCGTGTCCGCATCCCCCAGACGCAGGCTTGACCTGCGGCTGGGAAAGGAAGAACGAAACGAGCCCGTTCTGACGCGCGTAGCTCAGTCGAGCGCGAAGATGCTTTCTGCTCCTTCGGAGACGTCCCAGTGCGGGATCTTGTTGAGCATCTCCAGAACCTTAAATGACACCATCAGGCGCAGCCGGATGTCCGGATCGTCGAGATTCAGAGCCAGAATGTCCTGAATCTTCTGGATGCGGTAGATGACGCTGTTGCGGTGCATGTGAACGTTTTTCGCGGTGAGCGAAATGTTGCGCTCGGAGCACAGGTAATAATACAGCAGCTTGATGTTGCTGCAGGTGCTGCTGTTGTCGTCCATCAGGCGGTCGAGATAGCGGATATAGACGTCCTCGAGCGGAATTTCCTGCGCATAATTCTGCAGCATATCCTCCAGATAGAATCTGGAATACGGAAACGACGTTTTCTCAGGGGATTGGCGGACGCCGCAACTGAGCGCTGCGAGCGCCTGCTTGTACGCGACGTGCAGCTTGGTGACGTCCGGAAACATGGGGCTGACGCCCATGCGCGCCTGATTTTTCGAAAGGGTGTTGTTCAGGGTGTTCCAGTCGTCGTCAAAGGTCGAAGCGTCCTTCACATCGGAGGCGTTCCAGTCGCGCAGGAGTATGAGCACCTCGGTGCCGTGCTGAAAGACGCCGTAGCTGGGCAGCGGGCAGTTTGCCCGGAGCTGGTTTGCAAGGTGGGAGACCTTGGCGCTGCTGTCAATGTCGCACTGGACGAGACCAAGGCGGAACCGCCCCTGAAACGGGATGTGCAGCTGCGCGCAGCGGTCCCGGAAGTATTCCACACTGTCCTGCTTGGGATGGATGAGGTCGCCCACAAACTGCTGCTGCGTGGCCAGAAACTCCGAGCCGAACAGGCCGTTGAGCTTATAATAGGTCTCCAGCTCGTTGGAGAGACAGGTAAAGAGCGCGATTGTCTCCAGCGAGGGAGTGCTTTCGAGAAAATAGCAGCCGAGAAAGGAGAATGAGGCACCGTTGCTCCGATAGGACCGGACCAGAAACGGAACGCCGCTGATGGTAGTTGCCGCTCCATACAAAATGGGCCGGAAATATTTCCGCTCATCCTCGTAGTAGCCGTGCTGCGCCATCAGATTCAAATCGTTCTGACTGTAGTATCCGCGCGTGACGATGTCGTTCAGATAGTCGCAGCAGTCCACCGATTTCCGGGTGGCGCAGACGATGTTGTAGGCCGAATCGGTTACCAGTAGCAGACAACCCGGGAACATTTCGCTTGCGATCTGCAGCAGCGCATTGTACCCGCCGTGACTCAGGGTGGCGGCCTTGACACGGAACTCAAACTGGTTGAATTTTGAGAACAGGTTGATCAGATGGTTGGTAACATCGTTCAGCACGGTGCTTTCGCCGAGCCGAATCCCGTTGAGCGGATGCTTGCATTGGACTTGCGATGGTTTTGCTTTGAAAATGAAACAGTGGTCGTGAAACAGGGAGCGCTTGAGCCGCGGCAGAACCTTCGGCTCGCAAATGTAAAGCACGTCTTCTTCCAGCGTGTCGGTCGGAAGGGTCAGGATCTGAACACTGGAGAATTCAAATTCCCGGTCGGTAGAAAGAATAACCTGGGAATCGAAACCGGACAGGCTTTCTGCAATCAGATTCAGTGATAATTTCATAAACATCATACCTCACAGTTTGTTATCACACATGGAACAGGAATCCTGGATTCCTGCGAATCTTGTGTCCGTATTGTTTCAATGAAATCTCTCTTTCACCGTTTCCTTTGCAGTTTTTCGAACTCCTACTCTTTGCAGTGTTTCGATGAGCGGCGTGTCTGGCGGGGCACGCCACCCATCCGTATTGTTTCCGGCTGGACTGGTTTATTCCGGGCATTCCCGGAACAGCGTTGCCTGTTGGACTACAAAAAGGCCTTCAAGTGGGTTTGTCATCTATCGACCTCCTACATACAGAATGGGGCTGGACGGTCAAAATGGAACGATAAACGATCAAAAATAATAATGATCTGATTTTTTGACGGCCAGAACTGTGCACATTATACAATGACTACGTTTTAACTATATCTCAGGGGGCAATTCTGAGAAAGGGCATTTGATACGAAAATGACATTCGACATACTTCGAGGAGTTGTGCAAGAATGACAATATCAAAAAACGAGCTCCGGTTCAAGGGGGATCTGTGCAAAAAATCAGTGTATTTTGACACAAATTGCAGAAACTTCGCACAAAAATGTGATTGGAATTAATGCTACAATCTGTGCGGAACTTCTGAGAACGTTTTTGGAGAGAATGACGGTGCCACCTGCGGCCAAAAACGTTAAAGTTAAAAATGTAACGTTAAAACAGAAGCAACGGCGCGTGCTACGCTGCCGATGTCGATGCGCGCCGGATCCCAAATACAACAAACGGAGGAGTCAAACAATGGATTTTGAGGCATTTGACCGCTATACCTGCTTTGGCCAAATCGTGGACGACCCGATCGGACGCTGCCCGGACCGGGAGGCAATTATTTTTGGAGACTGGCGCATCACATACGGCCAGTTTGGCCGGATGATCTGCCAGACGGCGCATTATCTGGAGAGTCTGGGCATCAAAAAGGGCGATCCTGTGGCGATCATTTCCCGCAACTGCCCGGAATGCCTGATTGCCGAGTTTGCCATTTACAAAATGGGCGCCGTCACGGTAAAGATCAACTGGCGCTTGACGCCGGAAGAGATGGCTTATATGCTGGATCTGAACGGCGTGCTGTGCGCGTTCTACAAGCCGGAGAAGCCGGAATGGGATCAGGAGCTCCGGGAGCGCTATGCTGGGAAAATCCAATTTATTGAGATCGACGCGACCGACGACGCGCCGGCCATGCGCGATGTGATCGCCGCCATGCCGGACGGGCCTGTGATCGCCGACGTGCGTCTCGAAGACGAGGCCTGCCATCTGCATACCAGCGGCACGACGGGACATCCCAAGTGCGTGGTGCAGACGCACGGCGCCATGCTGGGCGAGCTGCGCAGCGCACTGAGCGTGTATTCCTACCCGGACGGACAGCGCTATCAGTATATTTCCCAGCTGTTCCACACCGCGGCGATTGGCGCGCACCTGTCGCTGTCGACCGGCGGTTCCATGGTGCTGATGCCGCAGTTTGTGCTCGAGACCTACATGCGCAGCCTTGTGGAGGAGAAGATCAACGCCATCAGCGTCGTCCCGACGATCCTGAAATGGATCCTGGACGAAATGGACAGAAACCACTATGATCTGTCCAACCTGCACACGGTCAACTATTCCACCTGCCCGATCCCACCGGTGCTGCTGGATCGCGCCATCGAGAAGCTGGATTGCCGCTTCTATCAATCTTACGGCATGACGGAAATGGACAGCATCGTCACCCTGCTCGCGCCGGACGACCATTTCTCGGACGGCGGCGCGCACCGCGATTCGGTCGGCCGTCCGATTCCGGGCGCGGCGGTGAAGATTATCGGCGAGGACGGCAAGGAATGCGAGACCGGCGTTCCCGGCGAGATCTACGTCAAGGGTCCCGGCCGCATGAAGGGGTATTACAAGCAGCCGGAGCTGACGGAGGCCTGCTTCAAGGACGGCTGGTACCGGACCAAGGACATGGGCTATCTGGACAAGGACGGTTTCCTCACGCTGTGCGGCCGGCAGGATGATCTCATTATTTCCGGCGGCGAAAACATTTATCCGGGCGAGGTCTGCAACGTCATCATGCGCCTGTGCGACGATATCGCGGAGGTTGCGGTTTACGGCGTGCCGGACGAGACGTGGGGCGAGCATGTCAAGGCCAGCGTTGTGCTCATGCCTGGCAGCCAGTTGACGCCGGAGGCGCTGAAGCAGTATTGCCGTGCGAACATGCCGAGTTTCCGCGCGCCGAAGGAGATCGAATTTTTGAGCGAGCTGCCGAAAAACGCGACCGGTAAGGTTTTGATCAGCGAGCTGAAGAACCGCTCGAAGCAGCAGGCCTGAGCGCGAAGACACCAGGAGGAAAAACCATGCTATATTCCTTTGCGGGCAAAAGCCCGGTCATTGACGAGACGGCTTTCGTGAGCGAGCAGGCCGTGATTATTGGTGATGTGGAAATCGGGGCGCGCTGCTACATCGGCCCCGGCGCCATCATCCGCGGCGACGCCGCCAAAATTCGCATCGAAGAAGAGGTCGCCATCGAAGAGGGCGTCATCATCCACGCCGGGAGCGGCGGCTGCACAGAGAGCGTGATTGGCCGCAGAGTGACGATCGGCCACGGCGCCATTGTCCATTCCCGCAGCATTGCGCCGTCGGCCAGCATTGGCATGGGCGCGATCATCAGCCTCAACGCGGAAATCGGCGAATATGCCGTGATCGCAGAGGGCGCGGTCGTCAAACAAAAGCAGATGATCCCCGCGCGCATCATTGCCGGCGGCATGCCGGCCAAGGAGCTGCGCGCGCTGGAGGAGCGGGATATCCGCGTCTGGGAAGGCACCAAAGACTGGTACGTGAAGCTTGCGGCTGCGTACCGCGATCCGAAAAACTATCTTGCGGTGCCCTGAATGCGGGCCCATCCGGAAGATCATTCTCAAAAACACAGAACAGGAGGAAGAAAACATGCAGGAAAAGTATGCGGAGCTCTTTACGCCGTTTTCCATCGGGAAAGTTCAGATCCCGAACCGGTATTACATGGCGGCAATGGGCACCACAACGCACAACGACGAGGATGGCGCCTATATGCCGGAAGCGGTTGAGCACTATGTCCGCCGCGCGGCTGGCGGCGTCGGCCTGATTATCACGGGCGCGAACTGGGTTGACAACAACATCGAGCAGCACAGCGCGGGGAGCTTCCCCTGCCCGACGATCTGCCCGGGTAAATACATCAAGGCGGCCAGAGAGCTGACCGACCGCGTGCACCCCTTTGGCACCAAAATTTTTGTCCAACTTACTGCTGGTCTCGGTCGCAGCGCGATGCCGGCCATGATCCACAACCGCGCATTTGTCGCTCCGTCGCCCGTATCCAACCGCTGGAACCCGAAAATCCAGTGCCGCGAGCTGACCACCGAAGAGGTGGAGAAGATCGTGAACCAGTTCGGCGTTTCGGCTGTCATTGCGAAAAAATGCGGTTATGACGGCGTGGAGGTCCACGCGGTGCACGAGGGCTACCTGCTTGACTGCTTTGCCATGTCGCTGTTCAACCAGAGAACCGACAAGTACGGCGGCGACCTGCGCGGCCGTTTGACCTTCGCCATTGAGATCGTCCAGCGCATCAAGGAATACTGCGGCAAGGACTTCCCGGTCATCCTGCGCTTCTCGCTCAAGAGCTTCATCAAGGGCATCCGCCAGGGCGGCCTGCCGGGCGAGGACTTCAAAGAACTCGGCCGTGACTATGAAGAAGGTCTGGAAGCGGCAAAGATTCTGGTCGAAGCGGGCT
Source organism: Clostridiales bacterium (assembly GCA_004556965.1). Lineage (GTDB taxonomy): Bacteria > Bacillota > Clostridia > Oscillospirales > Oscillospiraceae > CAG-103. Next base: position 59,029 of record SFFE01000013.1, read on the forward strand.
ACGACGGCCTCGACGTGGACGCCGGCACCTACGACAGCTGGTACTGGCCGCATCCGCCGATGTATTTCGACAAGGGTGTGTATCTGCCGTTTGCCGAGATGGTCAAAAAGGTCGTGGACGTGCCCGTGCTGACCGCCGGCAGAATGGACGATCCGGATCTGGCGGTGGAAGCCCTCCGCACCGGAAAGTGCGACATGATCGGCCTTGCCAGACCGCTTCTGACCGATCCGGAATACGTCAACAAGGTGCGCAACGACCGGCAGGCGGAGATCCGCCCGTGCCTGTGCTGCCACGAGGGCTGCTTTGGCCGCGCATTTGCCGGCGCTGTCGGCTCCTGCGTCGTCAATCCGGAGGCATGCCGCGAAACGCTCGTCAGCATCACCCGTGCGGAGCAGCCGAAGCGCGTCGCCGTAGTCGGCGGCGGCCCCGCCGGTCTGGAAGCCGCCCGAGTCAGCGCGCTGCGCGGCCATACCGTCGTTCTGTTTGAAGCTTCGGACAGTCTCGGTGGCATGCTCAAGTATGCAGGCGTCCCGGACTTCAAGAAGGCGGACCGCGCACTGGTCGCATGGTATGAAAATCAGCTCCGTATGCTGGGCGTTGAGGTGCGTCTGAACACCAAGGCGGACAAAGCGGCGCTGGACGCGTTCGCGCCGGACAATGTGTTTGTCGCCACCGGCAGCAACCCGGTGAAGCTGGAGGTTCCCGGTGCCGACAAGGCGATCGTGACCGACGCACTGTCTGTTCTGGGCGGCAAGACTGCGGTCGGCGACCGCGCCGTGGTCATCGGCGGCGGTCTGGTCGGCTGCGAGCTGGCGCTGCATCTGGCGATGCAGGGCAAGCAGGTGACGGTCGTTGCCCGCCGGCAGATTCTCCGCTCCGCCAATCTGCCCGCCATGAACGACGCCATGCTGCGTGATCTGTTGGCCTTCCACAAGGTCGCGATCCTGGAGAAGACCGGCGTCGAGTCCGTTGCCGACAACGGCATTGCGCTCGTGCAGGACGGCGCGCCGCTGTTCGTCGAGGCAGACACGATCATCGAATCCATCGGCTTCCGTTCGGAGCACACGCTGTTCGATGAGATCAAGAACGACTATGAGCACGTCTTTGTCCTTGGTGACGGACGCAAGGTGCATAACATCCACTCTGCGATCTGGGACGGCTTTGAAGCGGCCAGAATGATGTAATCCTCCACTCCATATATCGAAGCGCCCCGCAAACCGGTTGGTTTGCGGGGCGTTTTTTGCCGTGCTGAAGGGCGAAACAACAAGAGCGTGACAGCCATAAGACTGCCACGCTCCCGTTTTGTGAGGTATGAAAAAAGCGGAGGATGTAATAGAAAGGGAAGAATGCAGTGGGATCAGAATGCGCGCTTGATGGAGTCGATGGTCTCTTCGGCTTCCTTGACCATGCGGTCAAGCAACACCTTGACGGGAACGACGTCGTGCACCAGGCCCATGCCCATGCCGGCGCAGAAAATCGCGCTGTCGACGTTGCCGTCGAGGAAGGCGAGGCGGGTCTTCTGACCGGTGATGACGGGCATCTGCTCCTTGAGGATCTCCATCGGAGCCTTGCCGGTGCGCAGGCCGCGGTTTTCAATCTCGTTGGCGAGCAGAGCGGCGTTGTTCTTGGAAACGCGCATCATGCTGCCAATGGTCTGCTGGCAGAGGACGGTGTCCTTTTCGGTGTGGTTGATGACCCACTGACGATGGTTCTCGGAAATCGGGCACTCGTCCACACAGACAAAGCGGGTGCCCATCGCAACGCCGGAAGCGCCCAGCGCGAGCGCAGCGGCGAGACCCTGGCCGTCCGCAATGCCGCCGGCGGCGATGACGGGGATCTTCATGTCGACCGCGCAGCGGTGCGCGATGACGAAGGTGCCGACGCCGTCCGCGGAGGGATGGCCGCCCACTTCGTAGCCGGCGATGATGACGCCGTCGAGACCCTTGCGCTCCATGCTCAGGGAAACCTTGTAGTTCGGGCACTTGTGGAAGTGACGCATACCGGCGGCCTTGATGTCGTCGATGAACTCGCGCGGATCTTCCGCGGAGGTCTCGATGGCGGCGACGTGCTTCTCACCGCACAGGCGGATGGTCTTGCGGATCTCTTCGTTGTCCAGACGCTGGGTCGGAGCCAGAGAAATGTTGACGATGTAGGGCTTGCTGGTCAGGCTGTTCATTTCGTCGAGCGCGTCGGCGAACTCGTCGAGGGTGGGCCAGCAGGTGACGTTGATGGTGCCGATGCCGCCTGCGTTGCAGACCGCAGAGGCCAGCTGCGGGACGGCAAGCCACTGCATGCCGCTCTGCACGATCGGATATTCGATGCCAAGCAGTTCTGTGAGTTTCGTTTTCATAATCAGAATTCCTCCTATTTCGGGTTCAATTTTGTCGCTGAAAACATGGTGTTTTTCTGACTTTAACAAAAAGATATCAAAGTCAAACGGCACTTTCAACATCATCCGTACCGAATATCGAATCTGCAGCGGAAAGCAATTTTGGATGAAATACACAATGGAAAGGAGAAACATTCCGGCGCGGCGCGCGGCTGCCGGGCGACTGCTTTGGGCGCTTCCTTTTGATATAGGAAACACAGGAACACAATTAAACAAACTGCGCGGTTGGCCGCTGATTTGCCGAAAGAAAGGCGTATTTTTTTATGCAAAACAACGGGGAAAAACCACAGATTTCCCGTTGTTGTTCACAAAATACAAAAAGGATTATTTTTTAACAAAAGAATTTCGTATTCTTTGTTGGTGAAAATTTCGAAAACCTGTAGTAACCTAAACCCAGTCGATTTGGACAATAATTTCACAAAAGCAAACGAAAACCACGAAGAAAAAGGAGAAGATTGTATGAGTATGAGTAAGCAAACAAAAACAACAATCTTTGGAATCCTCGGCGGACTTGTTGTGATGCTGCTGATCGCCTACCTGCCTCCCGTGACGGAAATGATGAGCCGCGCGGCATGGCAGTATCTGGGGTGCTTTGCATTCATGCTAGTGTGCCTGATTTCCAAAGCGCTGCCGGACTGGGCTGCGATTCTGGCGACGATGGTTCTGCTGCTGACATTCAAAATCGGAACGGTTGCAGAAATCACCGCACAGTTCCACGGCACGACCGTCTGGCTTTGCCTGGGCGTGTTCGTTATGTCGATCGGCATCAACAACAGCGGCGTTATGAAGCGTCTGGCACTGTGGGTTCTGACGAAGTTCCCCGGCACCTACGGCGGACAGGTGACGGCCATGCTGTTGGCCGGCATCATCACGACCCCCATGATCCCCAGCTCCTATGCGAAGACCTCCATTATGGCGCCCCTGATCGGTCAGGTGTGCCAGGCTGTCGGCGCTGAGCCGAACACCAAGGCTGCACGCGGCCTGTGGTTCGCAAACTTCATTGGTACCTATACCCTCGGTGTTGCGTTCATGTCCGGCTCCGCGTTTGTCGCGCTGATGATCGGCTTCATGGGTGGACTCACCTTCACCTGGGGTTCCTGGCTGAAGTGCACCATCGTGTGGTACATCGCCATGATCATTCTGGTCTATATTTACTGCGCGATCATTTGCAAGCCGAAAGAGAAGCTCGCCGGCGACGTGTCCTTCCTGAAGGAACAGTATAAGGCGCTTGGCCCTGTCAGCAGCAATGAAAAGAAGGGCATGGTCATCATTATTGTTGCTGTTATCCTCTGGATCACGCAGAAGCTCCACGGCGTGGATGCCGGTTTCATTGCGCTCGCGGCTGACGTTGCGTTCATCGCCTGCGGCCTGATGACCGCGCCGGAAGTGAATGCGAAGGGTCAGTGGACACTGCTTCTGTTCATCGGCGGCGTTCTCGGCATTGCGGGCTTCATGTCCACCACCGGCGTGAGCGCTTGGCTCTCCGCCATTCTCGGCCCCATCTTTGCGCCGATCATGAGCAGCCCGTACATCTTCGTTCCTGCTCTGTGCGTCATTACGTTCGCACTCCGTTATGTGATCGTATCCCAGACCTGCGGCCTGACCATTATGATTGCGATTTTTGGACCTTTGATGGAGGCGCACGGAATGAGCATGTTCATTCTGGTGTTCGTCTACTGGATGATGAGCAGCGCGTGGAACACCAACTACATGAGCCCCCCGGTGCTCGGCTTCGTCAAGATGGCCGGCTGCATGGACTACCCCTGCGCACAGAAGGCTTCTTATGCATACACCGTTATGACGCTCATCGCGATGACCGTCAGCGTTCCCCTGTGGCAGGTAATCGGCCTCTGCTGATTTCCCCCGGTTTCATACAAGCACAAAAAACAGACAGGCTCCGGCCTGTCTGTTTTTGTGCAGAAAAACCGTGCATTTTATCAGCAGTCGTGATAAGATGCTGTTATTTCACGAAAAGGAAGAATTACGGGACCATGGCATCTGTCACAACACAAATTACGGAGAATTTATTTACCTTTCAGATTCCTCTGCCCAACAACCCGCTGAAATGGCTGAACTGCTATGTCATCAAAGATACCAGCGGGCGCAATCTCCTGATTGATACGGGCTTTCGCTGCAAGCCCTGTCAGGACGCCCTGTTCGCCGGGATCCGGGAGCTTTCACTTGATTTGGAGCAGACCGACGTCCTGCTGACCCATCTGCATTCCGACCACAGCGGCAACGCCGACGTCCTTCAGAAGCTCGGCTGCCGGATCCTGATGTCGGAAAAGGACTATGACGTGATCAGACACGGCGGTTGGACCGATACCGAGACGCTTTTCCACCGGGCGGGTATGACGGCGGAGATCCTGAAAAACGTGCAGGCACGCAATCCAGCCGTTTTGTACGCGCCTGAGCGCTTTTCCGCAGAGATCGTCGAGGACGGCGATGTGCTTTCCTATGGCGGCTACCGGCTGGAGTGCCTGGAGGTGCCCGGCCACAGCCCCGGAAACCTCTGCCTGTACTGCCGGGATCGGCGCATCATGTTCACCGGAGACCATGTGCTGTTTGACATTACGCCGAACATCACAGCGTGGGGCGGCGTGCCGGACATTCTGTTTCACTATCTGGAGAATCTGGGCCGGGTCGCAAACTATGATGTGGAGCTGGCGCTGCCCGCGCACCGCAGCACCGGCAATATTCCGATGCGCACCCGAATCGAGCAGATCAAAGCGCACCATGCGGCGCGGCTCACGGAGATCCGGCAGGCGGTGCAGGAGCAGCCGGGCAAAACCGCCTATGAGATTGCCGGTAGCATTACATGGAAGATTCGCGCAAAGAACTGGGACGATTTCCCCATCGGGCAGAAGTGGTTTGCCGTCGGCGAGACGGTCGCGCATCTGGACTATCTGGTGAATCGAAACAAGCTCACCGTGCAGCAGGGAAGCGACGGTATGGACCGCTACACGGTATAACGGCGTCGCGTCAGAATGAACGCGCTGCACTTCATTTCCGCGTAAACGCGAAAATTTCGTATGGTCCAGACCACCCGCTCTTGCCGCTGCGCGTCAATTCAACTTGTCCGCTTCTTTATTCTTCCTTTCAAATCCGAAACGTTGTTTCGGATTTGCTGAAAAAAACGGGAAAACAGCATAAAGCGCCCCGTCTGCGCAGCAAAAACGCTGCGCAGACGGGGCGCTTTTTCGCGGCGTTACCGCCGGTTCCATTTCTCCTCGCAGGCCTCTGCTTCTGCCGGACTCAGCCCGCAGCGGGTGAGGATCTCAAGGCTGTGCTCACCCAGATCCGGCGCGCGGTCAAACCGGATTTCGGCGTCCGAATAATCGGCAAAGCCGTAGATCGCAGGGCAGGCGTCGGCGGTGGTGACGCTTGGAGGCAGGGGAAGGTCGCGCAGCCAGCCCTGCTCAATGGCGTGCTGGTCATGCAGAATGTCCTCCACGGTATATGCTTTGATGTTGGGGACACCGTGCTCCGTTAAAATGCTTGCCGCGGTTTCGACACTGCCGCAGGTATTCAGCCAGCCTTCGATAAGGGCGGTGATATCGTCCATGTGCCGGCACCGGGCATCGTTCGTCTCGTATTCCGGGTCGTGCGCCAACTCCGGTCGTCCCATGGCGGCACACAGCTTCTCCCACAGCGTGACGCTCAGTGCGGCGATGATGATGGAATCCCCATTCGGGCCGTTAAAGATGCCGTAAGGACAGAGATGGGAGTCATGATTCCCGGCTTTGCGCCGCGGAATGCCGGTGATGACGTCTGAAATGCACATGTTCATCATCAGAAGGCCGCGGGCAAGCGCAACGTCGAGATACTGGCCTTTCCCGGTGCGTTCCCGGTGATAAAGCGCTGTCATAATGGTACCGTACGCATTGTAGGCGCAGACAAAATCGCCGATGGCAAAGTAATTCTTGACGGGGCCGCTGTTGGCTTCTCCGGTATAATACATCATGCTGGAATAGGCCTGTGCGATGATATCGTAGCCGGCCTTTTCCGCGTAAGGGCCGTGCTGGCCAAAAGCTGAGATGCTGCAGTAGATGAGTCTGGGGTTGATGGCGTGCAGCACATCATAGCCCAGCCCAAGCCGGTCCATGACGCCGGGGCGATTGCTCTCAATCAGAATATCTGCCGTTTCCGCCAACTTTTTAATTACACGTGCACCGGCGGGATCTTTCAGATCCAGAACCACGGATTTTTTGTTGCGGTTGGCGTAAAAATGGGATGCGCTGTCTTTCCCGATCGTGGGGAAAAAATGACGGCAGTCATCTCCGAAAATCGGCTTTTCCACGTGGATGACCTCGGCGCCGTGGTCGGCGAGCATCGCCGCGCAGCCCGGCCCGGCAATGTTGTTGGTAATATCAATTACAGTCAGGTTTTCTAACATACCGCGCATGGTCGGTTCCTCCGTCTGATATGGTTATCAGTCGAATCGAGCTTAAAAGGACAATTACAACCAATTATATTATGGAACTGATCGGTATGGAAAACAATAGTCATCCTGCACGAAGGGGTACGGCCAATTGCCCAAACACTTTCGTATGCTATGACCTGTCATGGAGAAAGGCCAATTGTTATAATATAAACAGAATTTAAGCTGCGCTTTCAGAACGCGGCAAAAGCAAAAAAAACATTATAAATTGGAGGAATTACCATGATTAAAACCAGACTGACTGAGCTTGTCGGCATCAAGTACCCCATCATTCAGGCGGGCATGGGCCCCTATCCGGTCACCAGCCTTTGCATTGCGGCTGCAAACGCCGGCTGCCTTGGCCTGTGCAGCACCTTTGCTACCACGTCCCGCGAGTCCAACCCCATCGTGTTTGAAGACTTCTGCAAGCAGGCGCACGCCGAGACCACGGACGACGACGTGACGATCTTCAAGAAGATGTTCACCCGCGTGTTCGAAGAGACCAAGGAATCTGACGGCATCTTCGGCGCGAACGTCATGGTTTCCGCAGAAGTCAAGGATAACGCCATGAAGGTCATGCAGGCGATCAAAGAGCTGCGCGATGCCGATCCGGAGATGCAGCGCCGCTTCCGCGTGCTCGTCACCACCGCTGGCGACCCGATGCCTTGGGCGAACTTCGTCAAGGAGCAGGGCATGATCTGGATGCACGTGTTCCCGGGCGTGCGCACTGCGAAGCGCTGCAAGAAGGCTGGCGTTCAGGTCCTGATCGCCTCCGGCCACGAGGGCGGCATGCACACCGCGTGGCAGCCGGTGCACAGCATGACGCTGCTGCCCGACATCGTGGAGCAGTTCTCCGACGAAAACACCATCGTGTGCGGCGCCGGTGGCTTCTGCGACAGCAAGAGCCTTGCGGCTGCGCTTGCAATGGGCGCTGACGGCGTGCAGATGGGCACCCGTTTCCTGGCGACCGAAGAGAGTGACTTCTGCGATCTGTGGAAGAAGATGGTCGTCGATTGCGTCGATGGCGGCACGATCGTTGCGCGCGGCTTTGTCGGCCCGGCTCGCTGGCTCCGTTCCCCGGTTTCCACGCAGCATGCCTACAACACCGCAAAGGACGCGCCCGGCTCCTACGTCGGCGTGCCGGATGACTTCTCCCAGATCCCGATGGACCTGCTGACCTTCGAGCGCACGGGCATTGCCGCCACCTATCGGGGCGACGTGGATCACGCCATGGCTGGCGCCGGCGAGTGCGCACAGCGTATCAACGACCTGCCGAAGACCGCCGATATGGTGCAGCAGATCATGGCGGAGACCGAAGAGATCCTCAAGGGTCTGGCCGCGAAGTACGTCGTCGAGTAATCCCAGCAGCCCCAAACGCCGTCCGGCCGGCGTTTTGGAAGATGTGCGCCGGCTCCTGACAGAGGCGCGTCTTCACCGTCGCTGCGTATCCGGAGCGTCCGGAGTATGCAGTGGAATTTCCGCGATAGTTCCCTTTTTCCCTTTCCATACAGAGCTTTGCGGTCATGGCTGTCCGGTCATGACCGCAAAGCGGACGATTCAACCATGAAACTGTTTCAAAAAGGAGAACCAGAGATGTCTGACTTCACCCCTGAATTTTTTGAAAATGCAAAAGAAGCCATTACGCATGGCAAAATCGAATATCTGAACGCCGCCGGACTTGCTCCGGAGCTGTTTGAAGAGCGTCATGTTGTCTGCAGACTTCCGGTCGATCCGATGCACATGAACCACGTCGGCATGGTGTACGCGGGCAGCTTTTTCATCGTGGCGGAAGCCACCGGCGCCACTCTGATCAAGTGCACCTACGGCAAGAAGTATGTGGCGATCATCAAGAATGCTACGCTCGATTATCTCAGACCGGCGAAGACCGATCTGGTCGTCGAGCTGAGCATGACCGAGGAAGAGGCCAAGGAGCGCATCGCTTATGTGGAAGAGCACGGCAAGGGCCAGTATCCGCTGGACGTCCCCGTGAAGGACGCCGAGGGCAACCTCTGCGCCAACGTCCACATTACGTACTATTTGATGCCCAACAAATAAACCCGCACAGAATCCCAAAAAACCAGACGCCTCACGGCGTCTGGTTTTTTGCTCTTCAGGGCGGTGTTTCAAGCTCAGGCATCGCGGTGCTTTAGACGGTCGATGAGCACCTTGCCGGTGGCGTTTTTGGGCAGCTCGTCCAGGAATTCGATCTCCTTGGGGATGCGGAAGGCCGGCATATGCTCGCGGCAGAATGCCTTGAGCGCTTCCGCCGTCAGCTCTGCGCCGGGCATGCGCACGACACTGGCCTTCACATGCTCGCCCCAGCGCTCGTCCGGCATGCCGTATACGGCGACTTCCGATACCTCAGGCATCTTGAGGATGACGTTGGACACTTCCTCAGGATAGATGTTCTCACCGCCGGAGATGATGAGGGAATCCTTGCGCCCGCGGAGATAGAGGTAGCCGCGCTCGTCCAGATAGCCGACGTCCTTGGTGTGGTACCAGCCGTTGACGATGACGGCTGCGGTCAGCTCCGGCTGCCGGTAATATTCCGTCATCATGCCGCGGCCCTGTACGAGGATTTCGCCGGCTTCGCCGGTTTCGCAGTCCGTGCCGTCGTCGCGCACGATCCGGATGGCGGCGCCCGGCAGCGGATGACCGACGGAGCGCAGACGCGCGCTGCCGTCCGGCACATGATCCTCCGGCACCAGCGCGGTCACGGTGCTTGCCATTTCCGTCATGCCGTAGGACTGGTAGAAGCTGCAGTCCAGCTTGTTCAGCGCACGATCCAGCAGGTCGGGGGAGATGGGGCAGGTGGAGTAGTTAACGACGTGCAGGTTGCTCAGATCCAGCTCCCGGCGGTCCGCCTCGTCCAGAATGCTTTTGAGAATCAGCGGGATGACGCCGATGGCGTTGACCTTTTCCCGCACCAGACTTTCCACATAGTCCGAAACGGTAAACTGCTGCATCAAAATCAGCGTGCCGCCGGTGGCCAGCGTGAGATATGCGCCGGTGCAGGCGGAGTGGAAGAGCTGGGAGATGAACTGATAGATCTGTCCATCCGGGAAGGCCAGCGTTTCCAGCATGCTCTCCAACTGATTGAGATAGGCGCAGTGGGAATAAACCACGCATTTGGGCCGGCCGGTCGTGCCGCTGGTGTGCATGTGATACGCGGGGTCGCTCAGTGCGACTTCGGTTTCAATGGGGGTGTCCGGCTGCCCCTCCAGCAGGGAATAGAGGGCGGAGCGGCCGCCTTCCTGCTCCAGACGAATGAAGCGGATTCGATCTTCATAATGCCGGGTCAGTTCTTCGCCCCATTCGGGCTTTTCCGCCTTGAGGAAGGCACAGGTCACCTCGTTCAGATCAAGCAGATATTCCATCTCCTCCGGCGTAAGCCGCCAATTGAATTTCACGGCGATTGCGCCGAGCTTTTCGATGGCCATTTCCGCGATCATGAATTCCGGGCAGTTGCGCGAGATGACGGCTACGCTGTCACCCTTCCGGACGCCGAGACTGCGCAGGTAGTGCGCCGTCTGGTTGATCAGAGCGCCCAGCTCCGCATAGGTGATGCGCCAATTACCGAAGACGATGGCTTCCCGTTCCGGGCAGCGGGAGAGGGATTCGTCCAAAATCTGACCGACGCCGGTGTTTTTCTGGAATCTACTTAAATTCTCCATTTCCGAGTCTCCTTTTTCTTTATACCGCAGCGCCGCGGGCCTGTTCGTTATTTATTTATCCATGAATTCATTATAGAGATTTCGGCTCGGCGTGGTCTTCATCGAAGGTTACAAACTTATCAAAGAATTCACAATGTCATTTTGTATGAAATATGAGTTGTTTTTCTCGAATTTTTGGAGCACCTGACATCTCTGCACAAAGTGAGAACGTGGAAGGGGGGATAAAATTCGTAACAAATGCCGTGAACTTTTTCACAAACAATTGTTATAATATCTACAAAAGTAGGCGAAATCTGCGGCGGATCCTGCAATTGAAACCAGTTTTTTTGCAAATATCCTGAATTTTTTTGCAGAATTCAGCAAAGATGACGAAACAGCTGTGCAAAGTGCCGAAAAGAAAATTCGCAGATTTTTTCTATTGTTTTCCACGTAAAAAAATACAAAAATACAGCGTGGAATTTGTGCTGTTATCAAAAAAGTGCCGAATCCAGGCTCACGGGCGCTTTTATGATGGAAGAACCCCGATATTTCAGATCTTAAGGAGGAAATCACCTTGAAGAAACCATTGGAAGGCTTGTTTGTCGTTGAAATGACGACCTATTGGTCCGCTACCACCACCGCTCGCTTCATGCGAGACATGGGTGCGCGCGTTGTCCGCGTCGAGACCCCGCCGATCGGCGATTTCTGCCGGTACTATGGCAGATCCATGGGCATGCCGATCACGGCGGAAGAGAACCCCATCCACGACATTTTCAACGGCGGCAAAGAGTGCGTGGCCCTCAACCTGAAGGAGCCTGAAAACCTCAAGATCATGCACAACATGATCGCCAAGGCGGATGTGTTCATCACCAGCACCCGTACCGCCGGCCTGAAGAAGCTGGGCTTGGATTGGGAGACGCTGCATGAGCAGTATCCGAAGCTCGTCATGGGTCAGGTTACCGGCTATGGCATCAACGGCCCGCTGGTCAACCGCCCCGGCATCGACGCCATCGCCTACTTCGGCGCAAACGGCGTGGTTCTCGATACCCGCACTGATCCCAACAGCCCTCCGATCTATCCGCCTGCAGGCATGGGCGACACCACGACCGGCATCACCCTGCTCAGCGGCGTGCTGGCAGCGCTGCTCAGAGCGCGCGAGACCGGCGAAGGCGATTACGTCATGACCTCCCTTTACGGCACCGGCAACTTTGTCACCTCCGGCTTTGCCACCAACTGCAACTACGGCTACGAGTGGCCGCGTGAGGCGCACACCATGAGCCCGCTGGGCCAGGGCTATCTCTGCAAGGACGGCCGCTACATCTATATGTTCATCAACGACTACACCACCAACTGGCCGAGAGTGGTGAAGGCGTTCGATCTGCCGGAAGAGGTCGCCAAAGACGAGCGCTTTATGACCAAGGAGTCCACGACCATCATTGCCAACCGCTCTGCGCTGGTTGATATTATGCGCGAGTATGCGCTCAAAAAGACGGCACAGGAGATTCTGGACGTTCTGGTCGAGCTTGACGTTCCGAGCTGCATCCTCAACCAGTACAAGGACCGCTTCGAGGGCGAATGGCTGGAGCAGTCGCTGGCCAATGGCTATCTGACGCCGCACACCTATCCCTCCGGCAAGACCGCTTATCTGGCACAGATGCCGATCTATTTCGGCAGCCAGGGCGTGCAGGATCTGTACGCACGTCACAGAGCGCTCGGCGAGGACAACGAAGCCATTATCAAGGAGTTCGGCGAATAAGCGAAGAACGCCGCCGGGTACGCAAACGATCCAATCAGGGATGCTCAGCTCGAGCATCCCTGATTTCACAACGCAGAGAAAAATGGAATTGTCTTTTTTGTAACAATCGGTTAGAATAAAAACCGGTGCACTGCCGCAGAAGCCGGCCGGAGGGCCGGATGTGACACGAAGGAAAGTGAGGAATGGAACGATGGCGTTATCTGTGGAACTTGTTGCGGAAAGCATGAAGAAGTTTGACGTGGAAATTATGCTGGCGCAGGACCGGCCGTTTGCATTTCGGACGATCCAGATGCTGTCGGCGGAAACGGCGGAGTCGCTTTCCGAGGACGTTCTGTACGTTGCTGAGCCGAAAATGCTATACAAGCTCTCGAAGAGCAAGTACAGGGATCATTGCTTTGTCTTTCGGGCGAGACCGGCGCAGATCGAGCGGTACCGCAGCTTTGTCAACGCCATTGTATTCGGAGAATCTTTTGGACTGGGCGACGTTGTCAACCACCTGATGAACCTGTTTGCCCATGTGAACGGGCTGGAGCAGGAGCTGAGCCATGCGGTGCTGCAGCGCGCCGGATATGAGCCGATTGTGCAAGTTGCAAAAAAAATGATTCCGGACGGTGTGCTGCTGCTGATGGACTCGGCATACAACATCATTGCCTCCACGCATGAGCATGTTGAGGGCAACGCATATGTCGACGGACTGCTGCGGAACAAGTTTTACGACAAGACTTCGCTGGACCGCATGGCGGAAATGGGGTATTTTGACAATCGGGACAAATATCTGGAGCCGATTCTGGTAGAGCCGCCCAACATCTGTGACTGCCCGGTCATACTGCGCTCCTATCATGAAGATGGCACGTTTTTTACCTTTGTCAGCTGCTATTTCCCAACCCATGCACCCACACTGCTGGACCAATATTTTGTCCGGAGTATCACAGACCAGCTTGACCGCCATTTCAAAGCCAGTGGGTTTTACGATCACAGCATCCCCCGGCGGCAGCAGCTGATCGACGATCTGATCCGGAACCGGGACGCCAACAAGGAGTTTATCAGCAATCGGTGTAAGGAGCTTCGCATCCCGCAGGAGGGCGATTTCCGGCTGGTATATATTGATCTCGCGCAGAATCATGCGCTCAAGGCAAGCCATCTGGGTGTTCAGCTTCGCGCATGGTGTACTGTGCCGCACTACGGTGTGTTTCAATATCACAACTCTGTGATTTTGCTCCTGCGCGATTGGCACCACGGCAGTGTTGCCGAACGGGAAGCCTACCGGGAGCAGTGGAAAGAGACGATGGAGATCATTCGCGCACATCAGGGCGTTCTGGGCATCAGCCTGCTGTTTCACAGCATCCAAAAATTTGGCGTAGCCTTTTCCCAGGCGGAGACCGCGATTCAATTTGGCCGGCGCTATGCGCCCGACGAGATGGAATTTCACTATTCGAAGTACTATCTGTACGATATGCTGGAATGCTATCGGGAAAAATTCGAGCTGGATGATGTGTATGTCCGGTATATCGACCAGCTGGAGAGTGAAGGCGGCGGCGGTGCGTACAGCAATTTGACGCTGCTGTATTACTACATCGCGCTGGAGCGCAACATCTCCATGACGGCAAAGCGGATGCATATGCACCGCAACAGCATCATCTACCGTCTTCAGAAGATTCAGGACGTGCTGGAACTCGATCTGGACGATCCGGACGTCCGGCTGCGCCTGATGATCTCGTTCCGGATCCTCGAAATGACCGGACGGATACAACTGCCGCAGGAGCAGGAACTGCTGGACGAGTCAACAGAGCAGGAGCACTTTCGCCCAATCGAATGAGGACGGCTCTGCGATGCATGAGATCCCCTGCCGATTCGGCTGGGGATCCCATGCTTTTTTGCCGCATTGTGAGGGATAAAACGCACAGAATTCCCGGCGGTCAAACGGAGATATTTCAGCAAAGACTACGTTGACCTAGTCAGAAATTTGACATATTCTAGTCTTGTGCAATATCAGGAACCAGAAGTTTTTTTTGCAAAACGCAGGGGCAAACCCGGCGTGAAGATGCTGAAAGATCAGAACAAATCAAGGAGGAAACGACATATGGCAAAGACAATTAAAACCGTGGTTACCGAGAAGCTCGGTATCGAGTATCCGATCATTCAGGGCTGCATGCAGTGGATTGCGCGCGCACCGCTGGTCGCGGCAGTTTCGGAGGCCGGCGGCCTCGGCATTCTCTCTTCTTCCACGTTCCAGACGGCGGAGGATCTGCAGAATGAGATCCGCAAGGTCAAGGAGCTGACCAGCAAGCCCTTCGCGGTCAACCTGACGCTGATGCCGTCTCTGGTGGTTCCGGACTATGCGGGTTATATCCGCGTGTGCAAGGAAGAGGGTGTCAAGGTCATGGAGACGGCCGGCCGTCCCCCGAAGGACGACATGGTCAAGGCGATCAAGGACGCCGGCATGACGCTCATCCACAAGTGCACCACCGTGAAGCACGCGCGCAAGGCACAGTCCATCGGCGCGGACATGGTCGTGGCCGACGGCTGCGAGTGCGCGGGACACCCCGGTGAAAACGATATCACCACCATGGCGCTGACCCCAGCCTGCGTCGAGGCGCTGGACATCCCCGTCATCACGGCGGGCGGCATCGGCACCGGCCGTCAGATGGCTGCGGCGCTGATGCTGGGCGGCGAGGCCGTCTATCTCGGCACCCGTTTCCTGCTGTCGCAGGAGTGCCCGGTGCTGCCGGCGGTCAAGCAGTATCTGGCCGAGAACGCAACGGAGATGGACACCATCATTCTGCTGCGCTCCTTCACGAACTCCACCCGTATTTTCAAGAGCGAAGTCGCAAAACGCGTATATGCGAAAGAGCAGGCGCACTGCGAGTTCAAGGACGTGCAGGAAGATATGGCCGGCAAGACCGCCTGCAAGATGTTCTTCGAAAATGGCGACGTGCAGGGTACCGGCACGATCTGCATCGGCCAGACGGCCGGCGTCATTCACGACGTTCCGACCTGCAAGGAGATCATCGACGGCATGATGAAGGAATGCGTCGAGACCCTCGGCAAGTTCGACGACTGATTTGCAAAATAAACACAAACACGGCGAGCCTGATCTTCAGGTTCGCCGTGTTTTTTGAGGAAGGGGGGGGGATTATTTCAGAGCAGCTTCCGCTTCTGCGGCAGCTTTCGCAGCCGCCTCGGCGGCCTTTTTCGCGCAGTGCGCATAGTAGGAATCGGCCATCTCTTCAAACTTTTTCTTCGGGAGAATGGTCTCGTCGAGCTTGGTGCGCGTGGCGGGGAGGATGCAGCCGTACTTGGCGTAATCCACGCCGGCCTCGCGGACATAGCCGAGATACTCGTCCACACGGTCCTTCAAAAACGGTACGGGCAGCATCTCGCCCTGACCGCAAAACAGCGTGGTGTAGTTGTCAACGCCGAGGATCAGGTCGAACTGCGCCTTGACCGCGTCATAATTGCCCTTGTAGTAGCAGAAGCCACAGGTGGAGATGAGGATGTGCCGCTGGTGCGACAGGTCGTAGCGGGAGGCGTGCTTGCCGTTGCCCTTGCCGTCGATGCGCTCCTGCATGATCGGCCGCATGGTGGGCACCTGGCGGTCAACGAACACCTTCAGCAGGCCGGGCAGAGAGTAGTAGTAGAGCGGGAAGCTCCAGATGACTACATCCGCCGCGATGATCTTTTCGTTTGCCGCGGCCATGTCGTCGTTTTTGTAGCAGAAACATTCGCCCGGCGTCCGCTTCCAGCAGTTGAGGCAGCCGAGGCAGGTGTTGATGTTCAGCTTGGATACGGTGATGGTCTCGACCTCTGCGTCGCATGTGTCGCACAGCCCATCCACAAATGCGTTCGTGAGCTTGAGGGAGTTGCTCCGCTCCATTTTCGGGCTGCCATTGATAATCAGTACTTTCATAAGAGAAACCTCCATTGTCCTGTATTTTTCTCCGGGATGTATTGTGAGATCGGTTATTCGCAGGTAAAATGACCCTGCCGCTTTTCCAGCATGGCCGCCGCGGCTTCTGCCTTATCCTTCGTGGATACCGTGTAGATGCCCTGAATCTCTTCTGCCAGCAGACCAACGGAGCCGCTGGCATCCTCGGCGATGTTGATGCATTTCTTGCACATCTGCACGGCGATCGGCGGCTTTGCGGCCAGCTTCCGGGCGTAATCCAGCGTGGTCTTTTCCAGCTCGGATAGCGGCACGACGCGCTCCACAAGCCGGATGCGCTGCGCCTCAGCGGCGTCAATGTCCTCGCAGGTCATGGCCAGCAGCTTGGTCATGCCGGGGCCGATGAGCTTCGTCAGCCGGGTGGTGCCGCCCATGTCGGTGCTGATGCCGGCATTGACCTCGCGCAGCGAGAACAGTGCGTTATCTGCAGCGATGCGGAAGTCGCAAGAAGCGACCAGCTCAATGGCGGTGCCCATGCAGGCGCCCTGAATGCCCACGACGACCGGCAGATTGAAATCATGCCAGAAGCGATAGGCCTGCTGCCAGTGGTATACGCCGTACAGGCTGCGGCCGGGCGTCCCGATGACGGTCTTGGCGTAGTTGAGGTCGATACCGGCGGAAAAATGCCGTCCGTCGGCCAGCATCGCAATGGCGCGCAGCTCGTGATTGCCGACGATTTCCCGGTTTTGCAGATCCATCATGGCTTCGTAAAACGGCGCGCTGATGGTGTTCAGACGCTCCGGCCGTGCGAGCCGGACAATGCCGACGTGTCCTTCCTGTGTAAAGCTGAAGAATGCCTCATATCCCATGGAATTTTGACTCCTTTCCAGCGGAAAATCCGCGTTTTTGATATTATATTAACGTTTTGCGGCATGGCAGGCAACGTTGAAGTATCTAAATCTCCGCTCGGACGCTGCGCGAAGTTTTGGAAGACATACCGAAAGAAACCGCGCCGGTTCCGCCTGCAAACAAAAAAAGATTCCCGGCACAGCCGGGAACCTTTTTGGATTTTATGGTTGTCCGCTTTACTTCCGGAACAGGTCAAGCACGCGGTTGAAGAAGCTGCCGATGGCTTCCATGATGTTCTGGACGGTCTCTTTCACAGTACCTGCAAAGCCGGAGAGCTTATCCTTCGCGTCCGCAAACTGGCGCAGCGTCTCCTGCACGGCCTGCACTTTGGCGAGCAGCGCGGAGGTGTCGAGCTTTTCCATCGCGCGGCAAAGCTCGATGAGCTGGTTGATCTGGTTGTCGGACAGCTCCACGTCGTATTCCTTGGCGATCTCGATGATCTGCTCGCGCAGCTCTTCGTCGGTCATGTTGACGGTCTCGTCCAAAAGGAGCTTCAGGGCGTTTACGATTTCCACGGAGTCATATTCGCCGATTTCCTTGGCCAACTCCGCTGTGACGGCCAGCTCCTGCGAGCTGACCTCCTTGGCCGTCTCATCGAGCTTTTCGCCCGTGATGTCCTCATACGCCTTATACACGCCGGTCAGCGCCGCGGTGCCGGACACGCCGAAGGGCGCGGCGACCATGATCTTCGCGTCCGTGATGCCGGCGGTGGCCAGCGCGCTGATGTACATCTGACTGGTGCAGTAGGTGATGTTGGAGGTGGACACGCTGATGCCGTCACCCGCCTTGAGCACTTCAATGTAGATGCAGGAGATGGACTTTGTGCCGATGACGGATTCATCGACCACGCCCTCCAGGTATTGGCGCTCGTCCTGATTCGTGACGGTCAGCTCCGTAACGCTGCCGCGCTCAATGCCGAAGGCGGAATAGACGGTTTTGATCTCCGACTCGGAGAGGTCCGCGCCGATGACGGTACGCGCTTCGCCTGCGTCGATGGCGGAGACCGAACAGAGCCCGGCCAGCAAACATACGGCCAGCACCAAGGGAAGAATTCGTTTGATGCACTTCATATGGTTCATCCTTTCTTTGATGGACAGGGAATTGCGGAGGAAAGCAGTTCGCTGCTTATGTGGGATTTGACGTGCGCCGGGACAAAATGTTTCCGAAAAGTTTTGGCATGTGCGCAAAATCAAGCCACATGCCTGCGCCAGCAGGCGCGGCGGACGTTGACAGCCGCCGCCCTTTGCGGTACAATGACAGCGCATCTGCCCCCGTACCTCACCAGGATAGAGGGTCCGCCTCCTAAAAATCGAATCGTTCGAATCCTGGAGCCTTGTAAAATTGAATATTTTCTGTATAAGCCCCCGTAGCTCAGTTGGATAGAGCGGTCGCCTCCTAAGCGACAGGCCACTGGTTCGAACCCAGCCGGGGGTGCCAAAAATGACCGTTGTAAGCTGTTTTTTGATGGTTTACGGCGGTTTTTTGTTATCGTTTTCCCAGAGCGTTCTTGTCGCTCCGTCGGAACGATTTTATACAT
>SFFE01000035.1 GCA_004556965.1 Clostridiales bacterium
CGCTGCGCTCCGTTTCTGCGGCAAGCGCGAAAACTGCGCATCTGCTCCCGCCTTCTTCCTGATCCTCCGGAATCGCTACGCTGGATTCCGTCGGAGATGCGAGGACGCGAGCGCGCCCGTTCTGACGCCCTTGACAAGATACCGGATTGCGTGTACCATCTAATACTGTTAGACAAAAACCGGTTACAACACGCACATCCAATTCACAGAGACAGCGCAACACGAGGGATTGCTATGGATTTTGAAGAACTGGCGCGCAGGCAGGTGCTGTGGGTCATCCACAGAGCGCCGCCGCAGGTGGAAAACGCGCAGAAGCTGTTTTCACACGGGGAGGTCCGCATGGCGGGCGTCCTGTACGACGGGCACGACGGCGTGACGGCGGGCGAGCTGTCGGCGCTGCTGGGCGTATCGACGGCGCGGGTCGCCGCGACGCTCAAGAGTCTGGAAAAGAAAGAGATCGTCTGCCGCCGCAGAGACCCGGCGGATCGCCGCCGGGTGCTGGTGTATCTGACGCCGCGCGGACACGACGTGGCGGAGCGGCGGTTTTCAGAGGCCGTGCGCACGCTCGCGGAGGCCTACCGCCGGCTCGGCGAGGCGGACACGCTGGAGTTTCTGCGCCTGTCGCGCCGGATGGACGAGATCGCGGAGCAGCTGCACCGCGAGGGAAAGGGGGATTCGCTTTGCGAATTGTGAAATATCTGAAGGGCCACGTCCCCGGCGTGCTCCTGATTTTGATTTTGCTGGTCGTGCAGGCGTTCTGCGACCTGTCGCTGCCCGCCTACACGAGCGATATCGTGGACGTCGGCATCCAGAACGGCGGCATCAAATACGCAACGCCAGAGCAGATCCGGCAGAGCACGATGGACGACCTGCGCCTGTTCATGACGCCGCAGGATTATGAGACGGCCGTGACCGCCTACGATCTGGCCGACGGCGTGTACACCCTGCGCAACAAGGCCGACTTGGAGCGGCTGAGCGACGTGTTCGCGCTGCCGGAGGTCATGTATCTGCGCATCTCCGAGCAGGGCACGACCGCGCTGGCGGAGGTGCGGCTCGCGATCGAGACCGGCACCATGACGCAGCAGCAGCTTTTTGACCGCGCGCAGGAGGCGATGGCCTCCATGGGCACGGTGTCCGGCTCGGTGGTGACCGCCGCCGCCATCGGCTTTCTGAAGACGGAATATCAGGTCATGGGCATGGATCTGAACCACATCCGCAACGCCTATCTCTGGTCCGTCGGCGGGCGGATGCTGGCGCTGACGCTGCTGCTGGTCGCCGTGGCGATCACGATCAGCTTCCTCAGCAGCCGCATCTCCGCCGCCATCGGGCGCGACCTGCGCGAGCGGGTGTTCCGCTCGGTCATGTCCTACTCCTCGGCGGAGATGGACCAATTCTCCACTGCCTCGCTCATCACACGCAGCACGAACGACGTGATGCAGGTGCAGATGGTGTGCCTGATGCTGGTGCGCATCGTGCTGTACGCGCCGATCATCGGCATCGGCGGCATCATCAAGGTGCGCCAGACCGACACGGGACTGGACTGGATCGTCGCGGTCGAGGTCGCGGCGATGATCCTGCTCGTGCTCGTGCTGCTGAAGATGACGATGCCGAAGTTCCGCCAGATGCAGGAGCGCGTGGACGACGTCAACCGCGTCAGCCGCGAGATCCTCACCGGCCTGCCCGTCATCCGCGCGTTCCACCGCGAAAAGCACGAGGAAACGCGCTTCGACGGCGTGAACACCGCGCTGATGAAAACGCAGCTCTTCGTCAACCACGCCATGGCCTTCATGTCCCCGATCATGTCCTTTACCATGTACGTCGTGACGCTGCTGATCGAATGGTTCGGCGCCAAGGGCATTGACGCCGGCAGCATGCAGATCGGCGACATGATCGCGTTTTCCACCTACACGATGCAGATCATCATGGCCTTTATGATGATTACCATGGTCACGATCTTCCTGCCGCGCGCGGAGGTCTCCGCCAAGCGCTTGGACGAGGTGCTCACTGCCAAGCCCAGCATCCGCGACCCGAAGAACCCCGTAACCGATCTGCCGCGCGAGGGCGTCGTGACGTTCCGGAACGTCTCGTTCCGCTACCCCGGCGCGGACGACGACGTGCTGCAGGGCATCGACTTCACCGCCCGCCCCGGCCAGACCACGGCCATCATCGGCTCCACCGGCTGCGGCAAGAGCACGCTGCTGAATCTCGTGCCGCGCTTCTACGACGTGACCGAGGGCGCCGTGATGATCGACGGCGTGGACGTGCGCCGGATGCGGCAGGCGGATCTGCGCGACATGCTCGGCTATGTGCCGCAGAAGGGCGTGCTCTTCTCCGGCGACATCATGTCAAACCTGCAGTTCGGCGGCGCGGGCGTGTCCGAAGCGGACATGATCCGTGCGGCCGAGACCGCGCAGGTGGAGGACTTCATCTGGTCGAAGCCGCAGCACTTCCTCACGCCCATCGCACAGGGCGGCATGAACGTCTCCGGCGGGCAGAAGCAGCGCCTGTCGATCGCCCGCGCGATCGCCAAGCATCCGAAGATCTACCTGTTCGACGACAGTTTTTCCGCTCTGGACTACAAGACGGACGCCACGCTGCGCCGCGCGCTCGCGGCGGAGACACAGGACGCGACCATTCTCATCGTCGCGCAGCGGATCTCCACCATCCTGCACGCCGACCAGATCATCGTGCTCAACGACGGCCGCATCGACGGCATCGGAACGCACGCCGAGCTTCTGCGCACGTGCGAAACCTATCGGGAGATCGCGCACAGCCAGCTCAGCGCGCGCGAGCTCGGAGAGGAGGCGTAAGCGATGCCGGGACCGCATGGAAAACCCGGAATGGCTCCGGAAAAAGCCAAAGACTTCAAGGGCACGCTGCGCAAGCTCCTCGCCTATCTCGGAAAATACCGCATCGCGGTGCTCGCCGTGCTGCTCTTCGCCGTGGCGAGCACGGTGTTCAGCGTGATCGGGCCGAAGATCCTCTCGACCGCCACGACCGAGCTGGCCGAAGGCCTGCAGCGCAAGCTCGCGGGCACGGGCAGCATCGACTTTGCGAAGATCGCGCACATTCTGCTCTCGGTGCTCGCGATCTACGTGGTCAGCTCGCTCTGCGCCTTCGGCGAGAGCTGGCTCATGTCCACCGTGACGCAGAAGCTCTCCTACCGCCTGCGCCGCGAGATCACGGAAAAAATCGGCCGGATGCCGATGAAATACTTTGAAAAGCGCTCCGTCGGCGACGTGCTCTCGCGCATCACGAACGATGTGGACACCATGTCCTCCGGCATGAACCAGTCGCTCACGCAGCTCATCACGAGCGTGACGACCATCATCGGCGTGCTGTATATGATGCTGTCCATCAGCCCGCTGCTCACGCTGATCGCGCTCGTCATCCTGCCGGTGACGGGGCTGATCACCAGCGTCGTCGTCAAGCACAGCCAGCGCTATTTCAAGGCGCAGCAGCGCAACCTCGGCGCCATCAACGGCAAGATCGAGGAGACCTACAGCGGCCACAGCGTCGTGCGGGCGTTCAACCGCGAGCAGGCGACCATCGACGAGTTCGACGAGATCAACCAGCGGCTGTACACCACCGCGTGGAAGAGCCAGTTCCTCTCCGGCCTCATGCAGCCGCTGACGAACTTCGTCGGCAAGCTCGGCTACGTGTTCGTGGCCGTCGTGGGCTGCTCGCTCGCGGCCAAGGGCAGCATCACGATCGGCGACATTCAGGCGTTCATCAGCTACGTCTCCAGCTTCACGCAGCCGATCACGGCGCTGGCGCAGGTCAGCAACCAGATGCAGTCCATGGCCGCGGCGGCCGAGCGCGTGTTCCAGTTCCTTGAGGAGGCCGAGGAGCCGGCAGACCCCGCCCTCCCCGCCGGCACGGAGCATGTGCGCGGCGACGTGTCGTTCCGCCACGTGCGCTTCGGCTACGACCCGGAAAACCCCGTAATCCACGACTGGAGCTGCGACGTCAAGGCCGGGCAGACGGTCGCCATCGTCGGCCCGACCGGCGCTGGCAAGACCACGATGGTCAAGCTCCTGATGCGGTTTTACGACGTGGACGGCGGCAGCATCCTTGTGGACGGGCACGACCTGCGCGAATACGCGCGCGGCGACCTGCGCCGCTGCTTTGCAATGGTCCTGCAGGACACGTGGCTGTTCAAGGGCACGATTCTGGAGAACATCCGCTACGGCCGCCCGGACGCGACCGACGAGGAGGTCGTCGCCGCCGCGAAGGCCGCGCGCGCGGACGCCTTCATCCACACGCTGCCCGGCGGCTACCAGATGGAGCTGAAC
Organism: Clostridiales bacterium; assembly: GCA_004556965.1. Classification (GTDB taxonomy): domain Bacteria; phylum Bacillota; class Clostridia; order Oscillospirales; family Oscillospiraceae; genus CAG-103. The sequence continues at coordinate 4,296 of SFFE01000035.1, forward strand.
GAGGAGGCCACCAACGTCTCGCAGGGGCAAAAGCAGCTGCTCACCATCGCCCGCGCCGTGCTGGCCGACGCGCCGGTGCTCATTCTCGACGAGGCCACGTCCTCGGTCGATACCCGCACCGAGCAACTCATTCAGGACGGCATGAACGAGCTGATGCGCGGCCGCACCAGCTTCGTCATCGCGCACCGGCTCTCCACCATCCGCAACGCCGACCTCATCCTCGTCATGCGCGACGGCAACATCGTCGAGCAGGGCACGCACGAGGCACTACTGGCGCTGGGCGGCTTCTACGCCGCGCTGTACAACAGCCAGTTCGAGGACGTCATCTGACGTCAGAACGGGCGCGGTGGGACGCGCACCCTCGCATCCCCGGACGCAGGCTTGACCTGCGTCCGGGAAAGGAAGAATGACAGTGCCGGTCGATCCCGTACCGCTTGCGGTACGGGATCGACCTTGCGCTGTCATTCTGACGCCGGAGCGCCTGTTTTTCGCCCATTTTCCTCTCTTTGTTCCCTTTTCCGCCAGAATTAACAGACTCTTAACATCTCATGGCTACCATTTGCGTATCGTTACGTTTTAGACTTGGTGTAGTATGCCCATCCGGGGCAATGCAAATCCTAAGAACACCAACGGATCGGATAAGGAGAATCGGCCTGTGAAATATCTCATTCTCTCCCGCAGCAGCGGACAGGGACACAACTCGGCGGCCAAGGCGCTGCAGGAGAAGCTGACGCAGTTCGGCGCGGAGGCCGACTTCGTGGACGGCGCGCGCTTCGTGCGGAGCATCTGCAACGACGGTTTTTCCAAAGTGTATATCTCCGTCACGCAGCACGCCGCGCCGCTGTTCGGCAAGGCGTACCAGATCGCGCGGCACCTCAGCTCTCCCAACCGCAAATTCGTCATCTATTACTGCAACGTGCGCGGCGCGGCCGCGCTGCACGAATATATCGAGGACAACGGTTTCGACGGCGTGATCACCACGCACCTCTACCCCGCCGAGACGCTCACGTGGCTGCGGCGCAACCGCGGTCTCACCGTGCCGACGTTCTTCATCGGCACGGACTACACCTGCATCCCCTTTGAGGAAGAGACGGAGCTGGACTATTACTTCGTGCCGCAGGGCGAAGCGGGCCGCACCTATCTGGAGCGCGGCATCCCGGCGGAGAAGCTGCGCTACACGGGCATCCCCGTGCGCGACGCATTCTGCGGCCGGGGCGACCGGCTGCAGGCGCGCGCGGCGCTGGGGCTGGAGCCGGACAGGCCGTACTACCTCATCATGTCCGGCTCGATGGGCTACGGCAATCTGGAGGAGCTGACCGACAGCGTGCTGCGGCAGGCGCCGGACGCGCACCCGATCCTGCTCGGCGGCAGCAATCAGGCGCTGAAAGCCCGCCTGCGCGAGCGGTATGACCCGGAAACGGCCACCGTGCTGGACTTCACCACGCAGGTGCCGCTGTATATGGACGCGTGCGATCTGCTGTTCACGAAGCCCGGCGGGCTGACGAGCACGGAGGCCGCCGCCAAAAACACCGCGCTCATCCACACGAAGCCCATCCCCGGCTGCGAGACCGAAAACGCGCGCTACTTCTCCGGGACCGGGATGTCCCTCGCCGGCGAGGACACGGACGAGCTGGTCGCACGCGCCGTCGCGCTCGCAAACGACCCGGACGCGCAGGCGGAAATGTTCCGCTGCCAGCGCACGCACATCAACCCCCACGCGGCGGACGACATCTGCCGCGCCGTTCTGGAGCTGACGAACGCATGAAGGAAGCCCTGTTTTATTCGATGATCGGATTTTTGTCCGGCAGCGTGCTGTATAGCTGGCTGCTGCCCAAGCAGCTTTGCGGCGTGGACATCGTGGCCGCGTCGGACGACGGCAACCCCGGCACGCACAACGCCATGCAGCTCGCCGGGAAGCGGGTGGGCAGTCTGTGCCTGCTGTGCGATCTGGCAAAGGGCTTTCTCCCCGTGTGGATCGCCGCGCAGCGGATGGACGCAATGTCGCTGTGGTTCGCACCGGTGCTGGCCGCGCCCGTGCTGGGGCACGTGTTCTCGCCCATGCTGCACGGCCGCGGCGGCAAGGGCATCGCCGCGTCGTTCGGCGCGCTGCTCGGCCTACTGCCGTGGAACCTCTCCCTGCTCGCGCTGGCCGCGCCGTATGTGCTGCTGTCCACCGTCGTGCGCATCCGCCCGCACGCGAAGCGCACCGTAGTGAGCTACCTCGTTTTCGCCGCCGCCGCGCTCGTGGTCAACCCGCCGTCGATCGCGCTCGGCTGCCTGCTCATCGCCGCGCCCGTCGTCGCGCGCCATTGGCCGGAACTGCGCTCCGCATAAGCGACAGCGTGTGGTTTTCTGTGCATTTCGACAGGTTTTTTGTTTCATCGGCTCTTTTACTTCGTGATTTTACACAAGAATAATTGATAATCTTTTGTCATTTTGAACATTGACAGCTTTGGTCGTTTCCCGCTATAATGAAGCCAAGGAGGAAGAGAGCAGCAAGCCCGGAAGGGAGCTGTTTTAAGTGATAGAAGGTCAAACCGATCGCAGGAGGTGGGTCCGATGTACGACGGTTCCCGGCTGCAGGCAGGGCCTGACACGCCGGAGTTGGTCTAAGGGTACGGTGTGGAATCTTTTCTCGTGTACCTCCCCTCGCACCACAGTGACGGATGACAATTCACAGAACGGAGGTTTCAGGTGATGGAACCGAACACAGCAGGGTAGCCCCTTGTTTCGCGGATGAAACAAGGGGCTATCTGTTTGCGCCGTCGGGCATATGTTCAGTTTACATAATATTAATCTCTGTAGAGAGCAACGGGGCCGCCGCTCTCTACGATAGCGCCATTCGGTTTACATAATCTCATTTTCTTCCATGGAAAAGCCCGCTCCAAAGCAGAGCGGGTCATTCCGGCTTTTCATATTCCAGCAGATCTTCGATCTTACAATCCAGGACGAAGCAAACCTTTGCAAGAAAGTCCAGGTCCGCTTGTCGAATGCGCCGGATTATCAAGAAATGTATCTGATTCTGTGCCGTGCCGCGGAAAAGGCAATCCGAATTCTGATCGCCGCACAGCAGCAATGCGAGGAGCTGTACTGTTCCACCGGTGAGAAGCGCTCAGAGACGAAATGAGCAAAAGCGCGGCTGCGGAATGGAGCACCCCCGCGTCCCCCGGACGCAGGCTTGACCTGCGGACGGGTAAGGAAGAAGGCGGGAGCGGATATGGAGACGCCGCGTTTACGCGGCGGCGAAATGGTGCGAGCGTCTTCTGACGACGGTGCGCTTGCGCTGCGGAGCAGACTTCGACATTCTGC
>SFFE01000036.1 GCA_004556965.1 Clostridiales bacterium
TAAAGTTTCGAATTTGTCTCGTTTCTTGCTGCTATCCCTTCCTCTTTGGGCAAAACTTGATTTATTCAGCGTTTACTCAAGGGGAAGGCTTTGGGTGCGGCAGATTGACAAGACGCCGCAATGTTTTTTGACAAGCTGAGGACACGTCCATTATGAGTCAGAACAAATACAAAACGCTCATATCCAACACCATGCTCATCAGTCTCGGCACATTCGGATCGAAGCTGCTGGTGTTTTTCATGGTGCGGTTCTACACGGGGTACCTCACCCCGGCGGACTACGGCACCGCCGACCTCATCACGCAGACCGCGAATCTGCTCTTCCCGCTGATCTCGCTCGGCATCACGGACGGCGTGTTCCGTTTCGCCGTCGATCACGCCAAGAGCCGGCGGCACATCTTCACCGTCGGCCTGTACACGATCACAGCGGGCGCGCTGCTGCTCGCCGTCGCGCTGCCGCTGCTCGGCCTTGTGCCGGAGTTCGACGGCTACCTGTGGCTGATCGCACTGTTCACGATGGCCTCGTGCTACCACTCGCTGTGCGCGCAGTTCGTCCGCGCCGAGGGCAAAACGGCGCTGTTCGCCGTGCAGGGCATGATCAACACCCTGCTCGTCATCGGGCTGAACATCCTGTTTCTCGCCGTGCTGCACATGGGCGTCACGGGGTATGTCCTCTCCGTCGCGCTGGCGGACATCCTGTGCACGCTGCTGCTGATCTTCAAGGAAAAGCTCTGGCGGCAGCTCATCGCGCGGCCAAGCCGTGCGGCGTTCCGCGAGATGCTCCGCTACAGCATCCCCATGATCCCGACGACGATCTTCTGGTGGATCACAAGCGTGTCCGACCGGTACATGGTCAATGGCTTCATCGGCAGCGACGCGAACGGCATCTACGCCGTCGCGTACAAGATCCCGACGATTTTGACGCTGCTGTCCGGCATCTTCATGGAAGCCTGGCAGTTTTCCGCCGTGTCGGAGTCGCACGGCAGCCGGCGCGAGCACATCCGGTTCTATTCCAAGGTGTGGTGCTCGTTCCAGTCGCTGCTGTTCGTGGCGGCGGCGGTCATCGTGGCGTTTGCAAAGCCGGAGATCAAGCTCCTCGCCACGGAGGGATATTACAGCGCGTGGACATACGTGCCGGTGCTCGCGGCGGCAATGATCTTCTCGTCGTTCGTGAGCTATCTCGGCAGCGTGTACATGGTGGAGAAAAAGAGCGTCCGCTCCTTCACGACGGCGATGATCGGCGCGCTGCTGAACATTGCGCTGAATCTGCTGCTCATCCCGTCAGAGCTGGGCGTGCAGGGCGCGGCCATCGCCACGCTTGCGAGCTATTTTGTCGTGTTCGTCATCCGCGCGGTGGATGCGCGGCGGTTCATCCCGTTCAAGCTGTATACGCTGGGCGTGACGGAAAACGTCGTACTGCTCACGGTGCAGATCGTGTTCATGGTACTGGAGCTGCCCGGCTGGCAGATCGCGCAGGGCGTGTGCATCGCGCTGCTGCTCTGGCTGAACGCCAAGCCGCTTCTGGCGAGCGCGAAGCGCATCCTGCGGTTTGGAAGGTAAGCCGCATTCCCATATACTTTGGAGGAAATTTCGTTGAAAATCTGGGACAGTCTCATTGGCAAAATCATTATGACGTTTCTCATCTCGATGGTCCCCGTCGTCGAGCTGCGCGGTGCGATCCCGATCGGGGTGGCGCACGGGCTGAATTTCTGGGTCGCCATCGCGGTGTCCATCGTGGGCAATCTGGTGCCCGTGCCGTTTATCATCATCTTCATCCGCAAGATCTTCGCGTGGCTGCGCACCAAAAGCGCGTGGCTGAACAATCTCGTCACGCGGCTGGAAAACCGCGCGCTGAAAAAAACCGACACGGTGCGCAAATTCAAGTTCTGGGGGCTGTTCATTTTTGTCGCCATCCCGCTGCCGGGCACGGGCGCGTGGACGGGCGCGCTCGTCGCCGCCATGCTGGAGATGCGCGTGAAGGACGCCTTCCCCGCCATCGCCCTCGGCGTGCTCACGGCGGGCATCATCGTCGCCTTCGTCACCTACGGCGCGGGCACGCTGCTGTTCGGGCTTTAACGTCAGAAGACGCACGCTGCGCCCACGCCGCCCGCAGGCGGCGAAATCTCGCGGCGCAACCAACGAAGTGGTTGCGACGCGAAAAGGAAGAACGGGGAAATGGACAAGGTGAATTGCCGCGCAGCGGCAAGAGAGGGTGGTCTGGACCATGTGGAGCTTTCTCGCCCCTCGCATCACGACCCAACGAAGTGGTCGTGATGCGATAAGGAGAAGCCGGAAAATGGATGTGGAGTTTTCGCCATAAGGCGGAAACGGAACGGAACGCGCCGGCTTCGACGCTGCGGAACGCAATGCGCCCGTTCTGACGCGAGGGGAAGGCTTTGGGTGCGTATCCTAAAACGGACTGGTTCCGCGAAGCTTCCGCCTGACGGCGAATGCTTCGCGGAACCAGTCCGTTCTTTCTCTTTCGTGTTATGTCCGCTGAAACTTCTCCAACAGCAAATCAATCGCGGCCCGCGTCGCAGCGTCCGCCGCATGGTAGGCCGCCAACAGATCGAAATCCCGCTGTGTGATGCCCTCCGGCGATTGGTCATCGGACGCGCCCGTCAGATAGGCGACGGTTGTCCCAAGCTCTTTTGCTAACACTTCTATATCACGATCTGATAAGGTTCCGTTGCCAACACGCGCATTTGAAATATAGTTGCGTTTATGCCCGATCAGCTCGCATAGGTAAGCATACTTTTTCCCTTGCGCCTTCACGAGTTGATCTAATCTAGTGAAATCGACCAAAAATAGCACCTCCAAATTGTGCAATAAAACATTTTTAGAACTTTTGGTCTGATTTGTATTGATTTTCTATCATTTGCGCTGTATAGCAAACGCACACAGACCATTTGTTCTGTAAAAGGCGATGTTTTGTAATGCAGCAACTACAAAATAGCACACGTCAGAACAAAACGCAATTCTATCTTGCGATCAGGAGGTGCAAATTTTTATGGATTTCACAGAAGCAATCTTCGCAAGAGCGGATATGCAGCAGATTGCCGAATTTCTTTTGCATGGCTACGGCTGTGCGCCGGATCTGCGCACTTACTGGGAGCGGACCGAGGGCACGCTGAGCCGCGTGATCGACCGGCTTTTTGCGGATTATCCGAACCGGGCGGAATTCGAAGAAATCTCCGGCCTGGTATATGCGTGCGTAAGCGCGTTTGAAGCCGTTTACATGGAAATCGGCGTGCAGGCGGGTGTGCTTCTGGCCGCGCAGGTATGCAGCGCCCGGAACGCGGCGGAACGGCGGGAGCCTGTGCATGACTGAATCGCGCCACAGAACAACCGCCCCGGCCAGTTGGCCGGGGCGGTTTGCCGCTTATGGGTGGAAAGGAAGACTGAAACATCTGATCTGTGTTTATCATAGCATCGCCCAATACGCGCCACAAGCCGGGTGGGGGGATATTTTTTCAATATTTTTGATAAAAATCCAGCCGGTCAATGAAAAGCCGCCTACGGGTTTTCATGACCTTGCTGGATTTCTTCTGAGCCGGGTGGGGGGATATTTTTTCATGGCTCGATATTTTTTGTCTTCCGGATGTCGAAACGCCAGACGGCGATGATGTAGGAGCAGAAGGCGACCGCCTCGATCAGCGCGCAGGAGTACGAGCGCACCAGCAGGTCATACGCCAGCCAGAACGGCGAGTTCAGCAGATACAGCAGGCGCGTGCGCTTCATGTTCGTCGTCCACAGCGCAAGGGTCGTCAGGCACATGCTGATCGCGGGCAGGATGCTGCGCGCGCCCTCCCATGTGACGATGGAGTTGGCCGCAAACAGCACGAGAAACAGCGCCAGCCACAGCTTGCTCTTCGCCCACGGGCGGTCGTTGAAATAGAACACCGCGCTGCGCGCAAAGCAGATGATGTTTGTGGCTGCAGCGGTCGCCGCGCCGAGCAGACTGTAATGCACCAGCCACAGCGCGCACGCTGCGGCCTGCGCCAGCAGGATAATCTTCCGGTTGTTGAACTGCACCGACGAAAAGACGATCAGGCTGCCCAGCAGCCCCAGCGCCTGTATCAGCCAGAAATTCATATGCGCACCCCTTTCCGCCCACGCGGGCCGAAAGTGGATTCTAACACAGTGTGCAGCAGATGGCAACCCCCTGTTTGCGTTTTTTGTTTCCAGCCGGACGGGAAGTCCGCTGTGGTGCGCGGATATTGGTTTACATAACTTAATCTTGCCATCAAAAACAAGGGCTGGTCACTTGACCAGCCCTTGCGATGTTGTTACGCAGTTCCCAAGCGGAACACACCATCTCCCGCGTCCCCCGGACGCAAGCTTGCCTTGCGGACGGGTAAGGAAGAAGGCGGGAGCGGATATGAAGACGGCGCGCCTGCGCGGCGGCGAAATGGCGCGAGCGTCTTCTGACGTTATTTGCTCTTGATGTACTTGTCAATGGCCGCGGCGGCCTTCTTGCCGGCGCCCATGGCCTTGATGACGGTGGCGGAGCCCGTAACCGCGTCGCCGCCGGCGAACACGCCCGGCTTCGTCGTCACGCCGTTCTCGTCCGCAACGATGCCGCCCTTTTCGTTGTATTCCATATCGGGCGTCACCTTGCGCAGCAGCGGGTTCGGAGAGGTGCCCAGCGCCATGATGACGGAGTCGCACTCCATTTCAAATTCGCTGCCCGGCACTTCGATGGGCTTGCGGCGGCCCTTCTCGTCCGGCTCGCCCAGCTCCATCTGGATGCACTTCAGGCCGCGCACCCAGCCCTTTTCGTCCGCGAGGACTTCGACGGGGTTGCACAGCAGGTGGAAGTTGATCTCCTCCTCCTTCGCGTGCTCGTACTCCTCCTTACGGGCGGGGATCTCCTCCTCGCCGCGGCGGTACACGACCGTCACGTCCGCGCCGAGACGCTTCGCGCAGCGCGCCGCGTCCATCGCCACGTTGCCCGCGCCGACGACCGCGACCTTGTGGATCGGCATGAGCGGGGTATCGTACCGCTCGTCATACGCGTGCATGAGGTTGATGCGGGTGAGAAATTCGTTCGCGGAGAACACGCCGCAGTAAGACAGGCCGGGGATCTTCTGGAACTTCGGCAGACCTGCGCCGGAGCCGACGAACACAGCCTCGTAGCCGCCGACATCGGGATCGTTCGAGAGCAGCTCGTCGATGGTCAGACACTTGCCGACCGTCGCGTCGCACACGATGTTGACGCCGAGCGCGGCGAGCTTGTCGATCTCCTTCTGCACGAGCGCCTTCGGCAGACGGAACTCCGGAATGCCGTAAGCCAGCACGCCGCCGGCCTTATGGAAGTGCTCGTACACGGTGACCTCATAGCCGAGCTTGGCCAGATCGCTCGCGCAGGCGAGACCGGACGGGCCGGAGCCGATGACTGCGACTCTGTGACCGTTGGAGGGCACCTTTTCGGGCATCTCGTCCGCGTTCTGCATCGTCCAGTCGGCAACGAAGCGCTCCAGACGGCCGATGCCGACCGGCTCGCCCTTGATGCCGCGCACGCACTTGCTTTCGCACTGCTTCTCCTGCGGGCAGACACGGCCGCAGATGGCGGGCAGGGAGCTGTCTTCGAGAATCTTCTTATACGCGCCCTTGAAGTCCTGCTGGCAGATCAGGGCGATGAAATCGGGGATCTTGACGTTGACCGGGCAGCCTGTCATGCACGCGGGGTTCTTGCAGTGCAGACAGCGGGCGGCTTCGTCGAGCGCGAGCTCCACGGTGTAGCCGAGGGCGACCTCGTCAAAGTTTTTATTGCGGACAGTCGGTTCCTGTTCGGGAATCGCGTTCTTTTTCGGAGACATATTCGCCATGATTACTGCTCCTCCTTCCGGTTCGCTGCTTCCGCGTCGGCCATCGCCTGCAGGTTGCAGTAGTGATGCCGTCTCTGGAAGACCTTCTGCTCCTGCTCCTCATAGATCTTGGAGCGGGCGATCGCTTCGTCGAAGTCCACGAGATGGCCGTCGAATTCGGGGCCGTCCACGCAGGTGAACTTCATCTTGCCGTCCACGGTCAGGCGGCAGCCGCCGCACATGCCGGAGCCGTCGATCATGATGCAGTTCATATCGACCATGGTGGCCACGCCGTATTCCTTCGTGATCTCGCACACGAACTTCATCATCGGCAGCGGGCCGATGCAGATGCAGTGGTCATACTGCTTGCCTTCGGCCTTGGCCTGCTCGAGCAGTTCCTTGAGCTTCACGGTGACGAAGCCCTTTTCGCCGTAGGTGCCGTCGTCCGTCATCATGTAGAGATTGCGGCAGCAGGCGCGCATCTCGTCTTCGAGCACGACGATGTTCTTGGAGCGGAAGCCCGCGATGATATCGACCTCGCAGCCGCGCGCGTTGGCCTCCTTGGCCTGCGGCCACGCGATGGCGCAGCCGGAGCCGCCGCCCACGACGATGACCTTGTGCATGTCGTCGAACTCGGCAGGGTTGCCGAGCGGGCCGACCACGTCGGCCACATAGTCGCCCTCGTTCATGCTCGCCAGCAGCGCGGTGGTGCTGCCGACCTTCTGCATGATGACGGTGACGTCGCCAGCTTCGCGGTCATAGTAAGAGATCGTGATGGGCATACGTTCGCCGAACTCATCGACGCGGAACATCAGAAACTGACCCGGCTGCGCCTTGCGGGCGACCAGCGGCGCGTGGAAGGTCACGCGGTACATATTATCCGATAATTGTTCTTTTTTGACGATTTTGAACATGAAATTCACCTCACTGAACGATTATAGCGGAAACCGCCGGTTTTCACAAGTCTAATCGAACTAATCTAAAAATTAACACGTAAAATCACCCAAATTTGTCACATCTCACAAAAAATGTGTCTTGAAACACAACACGCTGTCGCGTAACTGTGCCGAAAAAGGGACACCCTGTTGGGAACGCTCTGTGAATTTAAATGGGTAATTCCATAGCATTTCCGCCCCGGCCAGTTGGCCGGGGCGGGAATGTCCGTTTCCACAATATTAAACAATGAAGCCGCCGCCGAGGACGCGGTCGCCGTCGTAAAGCACGGCGGACTGCCCCGGCGCGGGCGCACGCACCGGCTCGTCGCAGGTGATGGTGACGCGGTCGCCCTCGGCGACCACGGTACAGGGCGGATTCTCCCACTTCGTATGGCGCACGCGCACCGTCGCGCGGATGGGCGCTTCGGGCGGGTCGATGAGCCAGTTGAAGCGCTCGGCGTGCACCTCGGTGTGGAACAGCTCCTCCCAAAGCGCCAGCTCGACCGTATTCGCAGCCGCGTCGATGCGCGAGACATACACCTTGCGCCCGTCCACAAGGCCGGGGCGGCGCTGGCCGACGGTGTAGCGGAAAATGCCGTCATGCTGCCCGATGACCGCACCGTGCAGCACAAAATCGCCCGGCCCGGGCAGGGCCGTGCGCTGTGCCATCCAGTTTACATAATCCTTATCCGGGATGAAGCAGATCTCCATGCTGTCGGGCTTGTGCGCGACGGGGAGACGGAATGCATCGGCCAAAGCGCGCACCTGCGCCTTTTCATAATCGCCGAGCGGCAGCAGCAGCCGCGACACCTGTTCGCGCGTCAGGCGGCAGAGCATGTAGCTCTGGTCGTTCGCAGGCATACCTTTATATAATGCGCCACCGCGCGTGCGGGCGTAGTGCCCGGTGGCGACGTACTGCGCGCCGAGCGCGTCCGCGCAGGCGAGCAGCGCCTGGAACTTGACAGCGGGGTTGCAGAGAATGCAGGGGTTCGGCGTTTTCCCTTCGAGATACGCCGCCGCGAAGGGGGCGCAGACGTGCGTCTCCAGCGCGTCGCGGATGTCCAGCACGCGCAGGGGGACGCCCACCGCGTCGGCCACCATCTGCGCATCCTGCGCGCCGGCGCCGGGAACGCCGTTATCGAGATACAGCCCCGTGACGGCATAGCCCTGCCGCAGCAGCAGCGCGGCGCTGACGGCGGAGTCCACCCCGCCCGACAGGCCGAGAATGACGTGTTCCATAAAATAGCCTCGCAGAGTTCGCCGCCGCAGCGGCGAAAAAATTTCAATCCGTTTTTTCCGGCGACATGCGCGGCAACGTCAGAAGACGCTCACTTCATTCCGTTTCCGTCTGAAGCCGAAAACTCCATATTCGCTCCCGCCTCCTTCCTTCCAAAACCGAAACATCGGTTTCGGTTTTGCTGAGGAGGAACGGGGAAATGGATGTGGAACTTCCCCGCTTGCCGGGGAAGCGGAACGCAATGCACCCGTTCTGACGCCGCGGAGAGAACGTGCGCGCCTCTGGCGCGTGCGCTGAACGAAGCGCATCCCCTCGATTAGCAACCCAGCGTCAGCGGTTGCTAATCGAAATTAAGATACACCATCAGCGTTGCGATATCCGCGGGCGACACGCCGGAGATGCGGCTGGCCTGGCCGATATTCGCCGGGCGCAGCTTCTGCAGCTTCTGGCGCGCCTCCAGGCGCAGGCAGGTGACGGCGGTGTAGTCGATGTCCTCCGGCAGGCGGCGGTTTTCGAGTTTGGAGAATTCCTCGACCTGCTTGAGCTGGCGCTTGATGTACCCCGCGTATTTCAGCCGGATCTCCGCCTGCTCCCACACGGGACGCGGAAGGTCCGGGCGCGCGGCGTCGAACGGGGCGAGGTCGGCATACGTGATCTGCGGGCGGCGCAGGAGGTCGGCAAGGCTCGCGCCCGACGTGGTCGGCGCGGTGCCGCGCGACACAAGCATGTCCGCAAGCGCTTCGGACGGCGGGAGATGCGTGCGCTCGAGCCGCTCGCACTCCGCGTCCACGGCGCGGTACTTTTCCAGCACGGCCTCGTACCGTGCGTCCGAAATCAGGCCGATGCGGTGGCCGATGGCGCTCAGGCGCTCGTCGGCATTGTCCTGCCGGTGCAGCAGGCGGTATTCCGAGCGGGAGGTCATGATGCGGTACGGCTCGTTCGTGCCCTTCGTGACGAGGTCGTCGATCAGCGTGCCGATGTACCCGTCCGAGCGGCGGAGCACCATCGGCGTCTCGCCCTTGAGCTGCAGCGCGGCGTTCACGCCCGCGACGAAGCCCTGCACGGCGGCCTCCTCGTACCCGGACGAGCCGTTGAACTGTCCCGCGCCGTAGAGTCCGGCAATCCTCTTCGTCTCCAGCGTGGGCTTCAGTTCCGTGGGATCGACGCAGTCGTACTCGATGGCGTAGGCGCAGCGGGTCATCTCCGCGTGCTCCAGACCCGGAATGGTGTGCAGCATCTCGACCTGCACATCCTCCGGAAGCGACGAGGAAAAGCCCTGAATGTACAGCTCCTCGGTATTCAGCCCCATCGGCTCCACAAAGAGCTGGTGGCGCGGCTTATCGGGGAAGGTCATGATCTTCGTCTCGATCGACGGGCAGTAGCGCGGGCCGACGCCCTCGATCACGCCGGAGTAGATCGGGCTGCGGTCGAGATTCGCGCGGATGATTTCATGCGTGCGCTCGTTCGTATACGTCAGGTAGCAGACGGCCTTGTTCTCCACGGGGCGCGTAGTCGTGAAGGAAAACGGCTCGATCCCGTCGTCGCCGGGCTGCAGCTCCATTTTGGAGAAGTCCACCGTGCGCGCGTTCACACGCGGGGGCGTGCCGGTCTTAAAGCGGCGCATGGAAAGTCCCAGCGCCGCGCAGCATTCCGCGAGCGGCCCCGCCGCCGCAAGCCCGTCCGGCCCCGAGTCGCGCAGCACGTCGCCCACAATGGTGCGCCCGCGCAGGTACGTGCCCGTGGCGAGCACGACCGCGCGGCAGCGATAGACTGCTCCCGTCGCCGTCACCACGGCGGAAACACGGCCGCGGTCCACCTCGACCGAGACGACCTCCGCCTGCTTGACGCGGAGGTTTTCCTGCAATTCCAAGGTGTGCTTCATCACGGACTGGTACAGCCGCCGGTCGGCCTGCGCGCGCAGCGAGTGCACCGCCGGGCCTTTGCCGCGGTTGAGCATCCGGTACTGGATGCACGCTTTGTCCGCCGCGCGCGCCATCTCGCCGCCGAGCGCGTCCAGCTCGCGCACGAGGTGGCCCTTGCCCGTGCCGCCGATGGCCGGGTTGCACGGCATGTTGCCCACCGCGTCGAGGTTGATCGTAAAGCAGACCGTGTCCAGCCCCAGGCGCGCGGCGGCCAGCGCGGCTTCAATGCCCGCGTGCCCCGCGCCGACCACGGCGATGTCACAGGTTCCGGCGTCGTATCGCATGAATGTGCCTCCGAAAGAATAGGATAACGTCTTATTTTACGACGGGCATGTGGAAAAAGCAATAGGGCGGCGGAGCGTCAGAGGTGCCCACACCGTCCCGCGTCCTATTCCACCCCATTTCTTTCTGCTCGTGCAGAAAGAAACCGGGTGGAGCCTGGCGTCAGAAGCCGCTCGCTGCGCTCCGTTTCCGCGGCAAGCGCGCCGTCTCCATATCCGCTCCCGGCTTCTTCCTATTCCAAACGCAAGTCAAGCTTGCGTTTGGAACCTGAGCACGCCAAAGGGGGATGTGGGCCCCCCTTTGGAATCCCCCAGCAACGCACCTTGGTGGTGAAATTGCCTTGGTGTTATAGGGCCGGCACTCATCCCTATGTCTTACGATGGCAAGCATCTGGCGCGAACGCAAGCGGTTCGCGCGCCACGGTGCAGAATTGTACGTTTGGCGGCGGTGCGTAACGCACCCAAAGCCTTCCCCTTGAGTAAACGCTGAATAAATCAAGTTTTGCCCAAAGAGGAAGGGATAGCAGCAAGAAACGAGACAAATTCGAAACTTTA
>SFFE01000037.1 GCA_004556965.1 Clostridiales bacterium
AGTATAACTCTGTGCGCTCCATTTGTAAACATTTTTTTACGGATATAGTAGGACTGTCTATCAAATTTTTCTGTGTTTCTTTACGACACATGAGCATTGACAGCGGAGATCGATCTTACAAAAGCAGATGCGATTCGGCAGCAGATTCCGATCCTGAAAAACCGCCGGACGGATCTCTACCGGCTGCAATATTGAGCGCGAAGCAGGTTGACGAAGCTTGAAATTCTGAATATAATCTAAAAATATATCGGCATATATCGGCGATTTCGTTGGGAGGAACATATGAAAGCTGTTTATTTTATTTGTAATAACCACGCATGGGGCCACGTTGCGGCTACCGTGTGGGCTGTCTTGGAGGAAGAGGGCTTTTTTCAGGAGCACACGGGCCTTTCGTTTGCCGGACAGGAAATGATGAAATGCACCGAAAACGGCCATGAGTTCTGGTTCGTGCCGACGGATATCGCGCTCTGTCTGGACTATCCGCGCTTCCTGCCGGAGCTGAACCGTTATTTCGCGGACTTCGATATGTCCGGAATGGTTACGTGGCACGAGGGCGCGAACGCCCCGGAAAACGTGCTGACGGTGCACTCTCTGGGTGACGTAAACTCCGGCGTTTACGGAAAGGCGAGTCCGCGCTTCATGCGCAACCTCCTGCGCGCGTTTGAGGAAAACCGCAAGGCGCTGGGCCTGGAGGCGTACCACGTGGCGACGGAGGCGACGCACTGGTCCGGCGTGCACGACGGACACGGCGATCCGAATCTGCTGGTGCAGTTCCCGGTGCCGATGGTGGACATTGAGGTCGGCAGCAGCCCGCAGAGCTGGAACGACGAGACTGCCTGCCGCGCCCTCGCACGGACGCTGACGCACGTGTTTGACGACGACGGCCTGCGCGTACACAACCTCCTGTGTGTCGGCGGCGTGCATTTTGAGCCGAACTTCGCCGAGGCTGCCCTCAAAACATGGGGCGATGAGGCGTTCGGCGTGTCCCATATCATCGCCAACCAGTGGCTGGTGTCGGGCGAGTACGAAGGGGAGAGCGGCTTTGAGCGCGCCTGCGCCTGTGTGGACGCAATCGACGGCGGCATCGAGGCCATCGTGTTCCACGACAAGATGAAGGGCTGCTACAAGGATCTCGTGCGCAAGCTCGGCCAGAAGTATCAGGTGCCGATCTACAAGCACCAGCGGCTGAGAAGCCCGGAAACGATGGAATTCCATCTTTAAAACGATCAAAACCGGTTCTGATTCAGAACCGGTTTTTTGTATCTGCAGAAATGACTTCCCGCACCGTCAGCGTTTCATGATCGACGGTAAAGCGCACGTCGAAGCCGCCAAACTCCAACCCATAGACGCGCTCCGGCGACGCTTGATAGCGCGGGCGCGGATCCTGCTCCAGCACGCCGGTAAGCGCGCCGCGCTTTTCAGGCGGAATCTGTTCAAGTAGGGGAGTGGGGAACACCACGCGCAGCTTTTGCATGTCGAACCGGTTGGTGAACCCGGCAGCGGCGTCGGGATGACAGTCAGCATAGGGAATGTACGGCTTGACGTCGTAAATCGGCGTTCCGTCCATGAGATCAGCGCCGGCGACATGCAGCACCGGGCCGAGCTCCGGGTGCAGCTCCACGCGCTCCAGCCGGACACAGGAGAGACCGATGGGGTTCGGACGAAAGGGCGAGCGCGTGGCGAATACGCCCATCCGGACGTTGCCGCCGAGCCGCGGCGGACGCACCGTGGGCGACCACGTATCCCGTTTCGATTCGGAAAACTCCCAGATCAGCCAGATATGCGAAAACTCGTCCAGCCCGCGAACGGCGTCTGCGTTGCGGTATTCCGGCTCGAACACAATGGCCGCCTGCAGCTCATCCACCAGCCCGCTCTGGCGCGGAATGCCGAACTTGGTGGGAAAGTCGCTGCGGATTCTGGCAATGGCCTTCATTCCGCCGCCTCCTGCTCGTGCGTCTGGCACACGTGCCGCACGCAGCACAGCGCGCACTGCGGCTTGCGTGCGTCGCACACGGCCCTGCCGTGCAGCACCAGACGGTGGCAGAAGTCCGAGGATTGCTCCGGCGGCAGAATCGCGCGCAGCGCGGTTTCGATCTTGACCGGGTCTTTCAGATTGTCCACCAGGCCCATGCGGTTGGACAGACGGATGCAGTGCGTGTCCACCACCACGGCGGGCTTATGATACACATCGCCAAGAATGAGGTTCGCCGTTTTGCGGCCAACGCCGGGCAGCTTGACCAGCTCTTCCATCGTGTCCGGCACACGTCCGCCATACTGCGTCAGCAGCACCTGCGCGCAGCTGACGATGTCCTTCGCCTTGGAGCGGAAAAAGCCGCACGAATGGATGTATTCCTCAACCTCGGCCACGTCTGCCTCGGCGAATGCCTGCAGCGTCGGAAACCGCGCAAACAGCGCGGGCGTAATCTTATTTACGCGCTCGTCGGTGCACTGTGCCGCCAGACGCACGGAAAACAGCAATTCATAGTCCTTTTCATATTCCAGAGAGCATTCGGCGAGCGGGTATGCCTGCTCCAGACAGGAGAGAATCTCCTGCACCTGTTCCGGTGTTCGCATTGTTATCACCCCGGCTGCCAGTTTAGCATAAAATCCGCAGAATTCCAAGCGTATCGTTGTCAAATGGAATAAAGTGCGATATAATAGACCAAAAACCAATTGGGAGGCGGAGCATGTACAGACCGTTGGCGGACGAGATCCGGCCGCAATCGCTGGACGACGTGGTCGGGCAAAAGCATATCTTGGGCAGCGACGGAATGCTGCGCCGGATTGTGGAATCCGGGCAGATCCCGAACATGGTGTTTTACGGTCCGTCCGGCACCGGGAAAACGACGGTGGCCAGCATCATCGCGTCGCGCACGAACCGCACCCTGCGCCGCCTGAACGCGACGACTGCCGGTATCGCCGACATCCGCAACATCATCGCGGAACTGGATACGATCCTCACGCCCGGCGGCGTACTGCTGTATCTGGATGAGATCCAGTACTTCAACAAAAAGCAGCAGCAGTCCCTGCTGGAGTTTATGGAGGACGGACGCATCACCGTCATCGCGTCCACTACGGAAAACCCGTATTTTTATATCTATAACGCTGTGCTCAGCCGCAGCACCGTGTTTGAGTTCAAGCAGGTTCCGGCGGAGGAGGCCGTCAAAGCGGTGCGCCGCGCGATTGGTATCCTCTCCGCGCGCGAGCAGGTAACGCCGGAGCTGGAGCCGGGCACGGCGGAATACATCGCAACCGTCTGCGGCGGCGATGTGCGCAAGGCGGTCAACGCGGTGGAGCTGCTGTTTTCCGCCGCAAAGCGGGAAGCGGGCGCCGTTTATCTCACGCGCAGGGACGCGGAAGCCATCTCCCAGCGCAGCGCCATGCGCTACGACCGGGCGGGGGACGATCATTACGACATCGTCTCCGCGCTCATGAAATCGCTGCGCGGCTCTGACCCGGACGCAGCGCTGCACTATCTGGCGCGGCTGCTGGAGGCGGGCGACCTCACCGGCGCGTGCCGCCGAATTCTGTGCTCCGCGAGCGAGGACATCGGCCTCGCGTATCCGCAGGCGGCGGCAATCGTCAAGGCGTGTGTGGACAGCGCGCTGCAGCTCGGCTTGCCGGAGGCGCAGCTGCCGCTGGCAGAGGCGGTGATTCTGCTGGCCACCGCGCCGAAATCCAACTCGGTCGTGGCGGCGATTCAGGCTGCGACCGCCGATGTGCGCGCGGGCAAGGCCGGGCCAATCCCCAGAGAGCTGCAGAATGTCCATGCGGACGGCACCGGCTTCGAGCGGGAGCAGGGCTACCAATATCCGCATTCTTTTCCCGGCCACTGGGTGCGCCAGCAGTATCTGCCGGACGAATTGCGCAATGCGCACTATTATCACTATGGCGACAATAAAACCGAACAGGCTGCCAGAGCATACTGGGAGCAGATTAAAAGGAAGTAACGCATGGACATTCAGGTAGGCGATATTCTCACGATGAAAAAGCAGCATCCCTGCGGCGAAAAGCGCTGGCAGGTGCTGCGCATCGGCGCGGATTTCAAGCTCCGCTGTCTCGGCTGCGGGCGGGAAGTGATGGGGCCGCGCTCAAAGTTTGAAAAGAACGTCCGGCAGGTCGAGCGTCCGTGACAACGGCGGCTGTGAATTTTACGAACCTTTTTCAAACCCCGGCTGGGAAAGTTTACGTTCCCCTTTTAAGATGAAAAAACGGGGTGTCTGTGTGTACCCCGCTGAAAATGAAAAACTGAGAAGGAGAGAGCAAGCAATGGCAGGAAAGAAGTGGCCCAGAAGACTGATAGCCGTTGTCCTTACGCTCGTGATGGCGTGTTCCCTGGTGGTTCCGTCATTTGCGGCGCAGGAGGACGGCTGGGACAGCACGCTGAAAATTGCCGTGATGTCCGACACGCATTATCTTTCGCCGAGCATGATCTGCGCAGGGGAGGACTATACCAACGACCTCAACAGCGACCGGAAAATGCTCTCGGAGAGCAATGCGATCATTGACAAAATGCTGGAAGCGGTGGCGCAGGACGCCCCGGATGTGCTCCTGATTTCCGGCGACCTCACCAAGGACGGTGAGCTGGAGTGCCATGAGGGAATGGCGCAGAAGCTGCAGGCGCTGCAGCAGAAACTGCCGGGACTGAAGATCTATGTCGCGCCGGGTAACCATGACAACCGCAACGAGAACGGCAAGAACTTCAACACCGCCGACGGCAATGCCGTTCCGGCCACGCGCACGAACCCGGAGGATTTCAAGCGTGCGTACGATTTCATCTACTCCGATGAGACGGTGATTGCCACCTTCACGCCGCCGGAGGGCAAAGAGGCGGGAAGCCTCTCCTATGTGGCGAGACCCGCAGAGGGCTATACCATCATTGCAATCGACACCTGCCGCTACAGCGCGGATAACACCGAGAGCGGCAAAGACGAGCATGAGACCAGCGGCGCCATCAGCGCGGAGCTGGAGCAGTGGGTGATCGAACAGACGAAGGAAGCCAAGGCGCGCGGTGATGTTGTCATCGGGCTGGAGCACCACGGCCTGGTCGAGCACTTCAGCATGGAAAGCACGCTCATGCCCATGTATCTCGTCGAGGGTTATGACCGCATCGCGGCGGAGTATGCCGACGCCGGGATGAGCGTCGTCTTCACGGGACATATGCACGCGAACGACATTGCTGTCCTCACCACGGAAAGCGGCAATACGCTCTACGATATCGAGACAGGCTCCGCACTGACGTATCCATCGCCCATGCGCTTTGTGGAAGTGCGCAAAAACGCGCAGAACGTCATCATGAACGTCTCCACCAAGACCCATATCGGCCCCATCACCTTTACGAATCCGGAGACCGGCAAGGTTGAGACAATCTCCGATCTCACCGCGTACGGGCAGGAGCGCGGCTTCTCGGCGGATATGCTTTCCAACGTGGTCGGTTCCTATGTCGGCTCGTTCCTGGGCAAATTTGTGAAAGTCGACGGTTTCCTCGTGAACACCATCGTGGGCAACATCGACAAGATCGTCCGTGATCTCTGCGCGATCCCCGTTGCGGAGGAAAAGAACCTGCTCGACTTTGTCAACTTCATCTATCAGACCCACCTCGCCGGCGATGAGCCGGAAATCTGGCCAGAGTGGGTGAATACCGGCGTTTCCCGCATTGAGAGCGGCGAACTGCTCGACGAGGTGCTCCGCGTCGTTGTGAAGGATGCGTTCGGCGACTCTGCGGCCGACGCCGTGAAATTCAACGGCCTGTTCACCAGCATTGTGAAAAAGCAGATCAACGACTTCCTGCTGGATGTCGTCAATTCCTTCGGTCATGACGTGAACTACCTGGAGGATAACGACACGCTGCTTGTTCTGCAGGGAAGCAGATCTGCCGTGACGACCATTCCGGTCAGCAGTGAGAGCGGCTCGGTGAACGCCAACGCGTATATCCTTGACGGTACTGCGACGGTGTTCCTCACGGAAAACCAGCTCAGAACGGTCGCGCCTGCGGGCAGCAATTCTGCCGTGACGGTGGACGCGTCCGCGCTGCCGGCCAGCCGCGTGGTACTCACGGGCAGGAGCGTCGCTGCGGCCGAGGCGAATGCCGCTGTCAGTTCCCTGAACATGGCGCTGCCGAACGGCGCGGTCGCCCTGGATCAGGCCGCGCTGGCCGGCGTCGATCAGAACCGCGACGTTGCAGTTTCACTTGTAGCGGTGACGCTGACTGCCGCGCAGCGCCGCGCGCTCGGCAAGCAGGCGGATACTGCTGCGCTTGCGTCCGCGAAAGTCACAGTGGGCGGCGAACCGGCGGAAGACTTTGACGGCGGCAAGCTGACGGTCGCGGTTCCGTGTACGCTGAAAGCCGGCGAGAGTACGGCGGATCTGACCGGCTGGACGGTTTCCGAAACCGGCAAGATTGAAGCAGTCGGCGTCAGCTACGACGCTGCTGCCGCATGCTGCACGTTTGTGACGGATCACACGGCGACGCTGGCGGCTGCGCATTTCCCGTTTACCGATGTGGACGGCGCAAGCTGGTACTATTCGCCTGTTGCGTATACCTATAACAACAGCCTCTTTGAAGGCATGACACCGACGACCTTTGAACCGCAGACGACCATGTCCCGCGCCATGCTGGTCACGGTTCTGTGGCGCGCGGAGGGCTGCCCCTCGGCGCCCAGAGCGACATTTGGAGATCTGGAGTACGACTGGTACCGTGCGGCGGTCGATTGGGCGGCGGCCTATGATATCGTCGAGGGCTACAGCGCGGAGGAATTCGGTCCTGCCGATCCTGTGACACGCGAACAGATGGCGACGATCCTGTACCGTTACGGTGCGTTTAAGGGCTATGATGTGAGCGAATCGGAGAGTTTCGAATCTTTCCGGGACGCCGATGCGGTGCATGACTGGGCGGCTTCCTCCGTCTCCTGGGCGGTTGGTGCCGGCCTGATGCAGGGCTACAACAACAAGCTCATGCCGCTCAACGGCGCAACGCGTGCCGAGGTTTCCGCGCTTCTCCAGCGCTTTATCGAGCATTTTGCAGTGAACTGAACCCAATGAAAAGCCCCCCGGAGCAATTGAACCGCACCAATTTGTGCGGACAGCACAAAAAGCCCCCCTATGCAGGGATATGAAATTTTAAGCAACATACTGGCACCGAAATTCCATCGGTGTCAG
>SFFE01000003.1 GCA_004556965.1 Clostridiales bacterium
CATAGGATAAGGATAATAGGTATCAGGAAAAATCAAATGGTATCAAATCCCCCAAACAAAAGCGTTTAGAATTAAGTTTCATTTTGCGAGTGGGAATAATATTTTCCAGTTCATAACACATTGCTTTCAGGTGAGGTGGCTATGAAAGAGATCCCCTATACCGCGGCACCGCTGGTGGGAACAGATGGACAAAAAAGCAGCTTGCGGCAGCTTCTTTTTGGCAATCTGGCCGGGAATCAGTATTACGAAGCGCACAGCGAGGAGAGCGGCGTCTATATCCTGTGGATGGAGTTTTCCCGGTTCGGACAGCTTCGCGCCTACCCGTGCTTGCTCCACGAACGGGACCACGAGCCGCTGGTGTTCATGCCCTTTTCGGATCCGGAGTCGGACGAACGGAACCAGGCGCTGCTCGAACGCTGGGAAGCGCTTGTCACGCCGGAGCGTTTTCAGTCTGCCTGTATTTCTGCGTTGGGAAAAGATGCGTTTCAAAAAATCTACCGTGCCTACCGGAACGGACAGGCATGACAGACACGCCGTTCCGCATAACAAAACACACCCGCTGCGGTCTTGTTTCAGGGCTGCAGCGGGTGTGTTTTGTTATACAAGTACCGATGCTTACAGAGACAGCTCATCCGCGCGCAGGCACGCCACGCGGTGCTCGGGGGCAACCTCGCGCAGCGTGGGGCATTGCTGCTTGCACTGTTCGGCTGCATAGGGGCAGCGTGTATGGAACACGCAGCCGGACGGCGGGTTGATGGGGGAGGGCAGCTCGCCTTCCAGAATGACACGCTCCCGGTGTGTGTTCGGGTCCGGCGTCGGCACGGCGCTCAGCAGCATCTGCGTATACGGATGACACGGATGCTCGAACAGCGCGTCCGTCGGCGCCTCTTCCACCAGATGTCCCAGATACATGACACCGACCCGGTCTGCCATATAGCGCACCACGGACATGTCGTGGGAGATGAACAGATAGGTGAGCGTTTCCTCCTTCTGCAGATCGAGCAGGAGATTGATGATCTGCGAGCGGACGGAGACGTCCAGCGCGGAGACAGGCTCGTCGCAGACGATGATAGCCGGGTGGAGCAGAATCGCTCTGGCAAGACCGACGCGCTGCCGCTGGCCGCCGGACAGCTCATGGGGATAGCGGTAGAAATGCTCGGCGCGCAAACCGACCTCTTCGAGGATCTGGAGTACCATGCCCATCCGGTCGGGCTTGTGCCCAATCTTCTGGATGGCGAGCGTTTCCATGAGAATATCGCCGACATGCATGCGGCCGTCCAGCGACGTATACGGGTCCTGAAAGACCATCTGCATCCGGCTGCGCATGGCGCGCAGCTCCCGTGGGCTGAGCTTTGTGATATCCGTTCCGTCTACTGTGATCGTGCCCTCAGTCGCGTCCAGAAGCCGGATCAGCGTCCGCCCGAGCGTGGACTTACCGCAGCCCGTTTCACCCACAAGTCCATAGGTTTCGCCCCGGTAGAGTTCCAGGGAAATGTCGTCTACCGCTTTGACGTTGCCGATGGTCTGACCGGCAAAGCCTTTGATCGGGAAATAGGTCTTGATATGTTCCGCTTTTAATACAACTTCTCTTTTATGTTCCATGGCATTTTCCATCCCGCTGCGTTAGATCTGACCCGCGCGGAAGCAGCGGACCTTCTGCGTACTGCTGACGGACTGCAGCTCCGGCATCGCTTTGCTGCACCCTTCCTCTGCGAAGGGACAGCGCGGGCAAAACCGGCATCCCTGTGGGATCTGGCTCAAAAGCGGGACGGAGCCCTCAATGATGAACAGCCGTTCCCGACGCTCTCCATTCATCTTGGGGATGCTCCGGAGAAGCCCTTTTGTATATGGATGCTGCGGATTTTGAAACAGGGAGAACACATCTGCCTCTTCCACGATTTGCCCCAGATACATGACCGCCACACGGCTGCATGTCTCCGCGACGACGGACATGTCATGGGTGATGAGGATGACGCCCATGTTCAGCTTTTGATTCAATTCCACAATAAGCTCCATGATCTGCGCCTGAATCGTCACATCCAGCGCGGTTGTCGGCTCATCGGCGATCAGAAGCTTTGGATGGCAGCTCAGCGCACAGGCGATCATCACGCGCTGGCGCATACCGCCGGACAGCTCGTGCGGATATTGATCGACCCGCGTTTCCGGACTGGGGATGCCGACGAGACGGAGCATCTCAATGGCTCGTTCCCGCGCCTCGCGCTTGGACAGCTTCTGATGGATCATCAGCGCTTCCATGATCTGATTGCCGCAGGTGAACACCGGGTTCAGCGAGCTTAAGCTGTCCTGAAAGACCATGGCGATGTCCTTGCCGCGGACAGCCTGCATCTTTTTCTCCGGTAAGGTGAGAAGATCCACGCCGTCAAACAGGATTTCACCCTGATAGAGCGCCAGCCGCTTTTCATCATACAGCCGCATGATCGACTGGCTCGTGACGGATTTGCCGCAGCCGGATTCGCCCACGAGACCGAGAATCTCGCCCTTGTCCACGTGGAATGAAACGCCCTGTACCGCGTTCATCACGCCGCGCTCTGTTTTGAAGGAGGTGGTCAGATTTCTGACCTCAAGAATTTTTTCGCCCATCGGTGCAGCCTTTCAGTTCGTGTGCGGGTCGAGAATATCCCGCAGACCATCGCCAAAAATATTTGTTCCCATGACCGCCAGCGCCGTGGCAAGACCGGGATATACGATCATCCACCAGGCGGTATTGATGACCTCGCGTCCCTCGGAGAGGATGTTGCCCCAGCTCGGCTGCGGCGCAGGCACGCCGACGCCCAAAAAGCTCAGTGCGGCCTCGGTGATGATGGAGTTTGCAAAGTTATAGGACGCCTGCACCACAACAGCCGAGAGAATGTTCGGTGCGATATGTCCCCAGATGATGCGGAAGGAGGAAGCCCCCTGGGAACGCAGCGCTTCGATATAGGTCTGTTCCATGACGACCAGTGCCGCAGACCGGGCGACTCGCGCCATGCGCGGGACATAGACGATGCTCAGCGCCAGAATGACGTTGAACGTGCTCTGACCCAGTACCGCCATCAGCGCGATCGCAAGCAGCGTGGACGGAATGGCGCTCAGACCGTCGCAGATGCGCATGAGCACATTGTCCAGCACTTTATAGTAGCAGGCATACAGGCCAATGATCATACCCAGAATCATCGAGCTCAGGCCAACGCTCATGCCGACGAGCATGGAGACCCGCGCGCCGTAGATAATGCGGCTGAGCAGGTCGCGGCCGAGCTTGTCTGCGCCCAGAAGATGTTCCGCTCCCGGCTTCGCCAGCCGGTTGGATACGGTCTGCGCCAGCGGATCGGCGGGCGCGATGACCGGCGCCAGAATCGCCACGGCAGCCATGAGCAACACGAGAAACGCGCCGACGACGGCCTGACGGCTCTGGAAAAACCGCCGGATATTGAGCTGCCGCTGCTCGCGCTGAAGCCGGTGCTTCACTTCGTTCAGCTCCCGCTTTTGGAAATTAAAAACCTTCACGTCTGTTTCCATTTGCGACCCTCCTCAGGTAAGCCGCACGCGCGGGTCGATGAGTCCGTAGATCAGATCGAGCACCAGCGTGCACAGGACGTTCAAAAGGGAGACGACCAGCACCACTGCCTGAACGACCTCGTAGTCCCGGCGCATAACGGAATTGAGCGTCAGCTTTCCGATGCCGGGGATGTTGAAGATCGTCTCGGTCACGGCTGCGCCGCCGAGACAGGAGATGAAGGCCAGTCCCACGACGGTGACGATTCCGACGAGGGCGTTTTTCATGGCGTGCTTGGCGAACAGCCGGAAGCGGGACACGCCCTTTGCCTTTGCCATGCGCATGTAATCAGATCCCATGATCTCCAGCATCGAGGACCGGGTCATGCGGATGATAAGACCCAGCTCGATGAATCCCAGCGCGATGCCTGGCAGGATCATATAGCGGATGTGCGTCCACCATCCATAAGCGGAGATTTCCTTATAGCCGGAGGAGGGAAGCCAGCCCAGCTTAACGGAAAAAAGCAGAACCAGACCAAGGCCCATCAGAAAGCTCGGCATGGATACGCCGATGATGGAAAACGTGGAGATCAGCTGGTCGGCTGCCCGTCCGCGCTTGATGGCCGCCAGCATGCCAAGCGGTACGCCGACGAGCGTGGCGAACAGGATGGCGACGACCGTCTGCTGGAGCGTGGGGACCATATGCGTGCTGATGATCTCCAGCATCGTGCCGTCCATGAACAGCGACGTGCCAAGATCGCCGCGGAAGATGTCTCTGACCCAGTGAATATACTGGAGCACCAGCGGCTCATTCAGACCAAGGGTTTCGCGCAGCGCCTCAATCTGCGCCGGCGTCGCCTGCTCGCCGAGCATCATGGCGGCAGGATCACCCGGCACGAGGTGAATCAGCATGAAGATCACGATCGAGACAATGAACAGCACGGGGATCAAGCTCAGCAGCCGCTTGATTACATACTTATGCATGGGTAGGGCTCCTTTTGGAAACGAGTGTTTCATGCACCATATGCCGACGCGGCTTGCGCATCGGCATATGGCATGATCGTATCAGGTGTTGAGATCAGGCAGTGGGATGTGCGTTGACCCAGACCAGACGCTCCTTGACGAAAGCGCCGGTGATGTCGCTGGTGGACATGCCGCAAAGCTGGGTCGTGCCGAACTTCACGACGGGTACGCTCTCTTCATACATGTAGGCCTGCAGGTCGCTCCAAATCTGCTTTGCTTCGTCCAGATTGGTCTCCGCGGAGATCGCCGCGAGA
Source organism: Clostridiales bacterium (assembly GCA_004556965.1). GTDB lineage: Bacteria > Bacillota > Clostridia > Oscillospirales > Oscillospiraceae > CAG-103. The sequence goes on from SFFE01000003.1 coordinate 4,770, forward strand.
TCGCTCTGGATGCGCTCGTCGTTGCACCAGCCTGCCCAGGAAGCGGACAGGAACAGGTTCATGTTGGGCAGAACCTTGGGACCGAAGCTTGTGATAAAGGCATCCCACTGGTCAGGCTGATTGTTGCGCACGTCGCTGTAGGTGGAGGCGTCATAGGCGGCGAGTTCGCAGTTGATTCCAATGCCGCGCAGCTGCTCCTGAATGACCTGCGCCTGTGCATAGAAGTCGGTGGCGTTGGAGTTGACCAGGATGCGGAACACATCGCTGTCCGTCCAGCCGGCGTCTGCAAACAACTCCTTGGCGCGCTCGGGGTCATTCTGGTTGTAGCACGCAGAGCCAGCTTCGGTATACCAGTTGGCGGAGCTTTCAAACATGTACGAAGAATACAGGTTGTAGAAATCGCGGTTACCGGTGGAGGCGTAGAGCAGGTCGTCGCAGTTGATGACGGCCTGAACGGCCTGCCGCACCAGCGGATTGGTTGACACGCCCTGCGCCTTGTTGAAGATCAGCATGGGCATTTCAGACTCGTCGCTGAAGATCGAGTAGTCGGCATTGTCCGCAAACTGCGTGTAATTGTCGCCGGTTATTCTGTCTACGAGGTCGTACTCGCCGGTCTGGATGCCGGACATGACCGTGGCGTTATCACCGGGATAGTAGAAGTAGACATTGTCATAATAAGCGGTCTTGTGACCGACCCAGCCGGAATAATCGCCTTCCTCGCCGTACGGCTGATAGCTTTCATTCTTTGTCAGCAGGATGTACTGGTCGGGGCGCCACTCCGAGAACACATAGGGGCCGGTGCCAATATAATCTGTAACCAGCTCGCCCTCGCCCACAGCCTCGATCACGGAGGCGGGCATGATGACAGCGTGCTGCCCCAGACCGCCGATCATTTCGTTCAGATACAGGGTGCCGTTTTCCATGGTGATCTCGACCGTGTAGTCGTCGACCTTATAGAAATGCGCGCCGCCCACCAGCGTGTTTGCGTTTTCAGCGTTGTCGATCCAGCGGTTCATGGAAGCGACCACGTCGTCGGCAGTCATTTCCTCGCCGTTGTGGAACTTCACGCCCTTGCGCAGGTGGTAGGTGTAGACCTTGTTGTCCGGGCTGATGTCAAAGGACTCGCACAGCTCGCAGACAACTTCGTTGTCAGCATTCAGCGCAACGAGCTGCTCATAAATGGAGCCGTAGGTAACCTCAGACGCAATGTCTTCGGTGCTCATGGCGATGTCCAGATTGCTGGGCTCACCGTCGAGCGCAATGTTTAACGCAGCAGACGCTTCCTCGTTCTTTCCATCCGAGCTGGTCTTGCTGCCGCAGCCGGCAAAGCAGAACAGGCAGAGGACACAGGCCAAGAGAAGCGAGATGGTCCTTTTCATATCCATTTCCTCCTAATCATTTTTATACTTCATCCGTCTCACGGAATCCGAACACAAAAGAAACAAAAAAATCGACAGCCCATGTGTAGAGCTGCCGCCTGCAAAACGTGTGTGCAAATCCTTCGTGGATGCATCTTCCGGAATACACCCTTCAGGGTCGCTGTGTGCTAATAGCGCTCCGCACAAATAGGTGCGACAGTCTACAGGATGTTCTCCTATAGCCCAGCAGAGCGCCGTTGCTGCGGCGATCCGCTTCGGCGCCAGCGCCTTTCTCTGCCCTCTGACCAGCAAAATCATTGCGAAAGCAGGTAATCATCGCGAGGCGCGCCTCTATTGTACATATTATTTTATATTCCGCAGATCAGGAACCGCAAAAAGTGCGAATAACCTTGCAAAAAGTGCTGTTTTCGGAGAAAACCGGAGAAAAAACACTGCCTACTGCGGATTGCTTTAACAGAATATCACAAAAAAGCGTGAAATGAAAATAGAATATAGTTCATTCTTTTCCCTCAAATCGTGCTCTCTTTTGTCTGATATCTACAAAATTTCGCCTGCGCTTGTGTGCGGACACGGGCACAGGTGATTTTTGCAAACTGTGTATTGATTTCAAAAAGCGACTGTGCTAGCATGAATGTGGTTTTGACCGTTATTTTGTTACTTGCAATCGGAGGAGCACCATGAAACTACTGATTCGAAACGGGCTTTTGATCGACCCGGCAAGCGGCGTGCAGGCAAAGCTGAACCTGCTGCTGGAGAATGGCAGGGTCGCTGCTGTGACACAGGCGGAGCCGGCCGCAGATCGCGTGATTGACGCGGCCGGTAAGGTCGTTTGTCCGGGCTTCCTCGATATCCATATGCACGAAGACCCCGTGGAAGCGGATGGGAAGCTCTATGCCGACGAGGAAAAAGCCATTTTCAAGTGTATGCTGCGCATGGGCGTGACGACTGCGGTCGGCGGAAACTGCGGCGAGAATGCGTGTCATCCTGCGGACTATCTGGATATCGTGGATCGGGACGGCGCGGCGGTAAATGTGGCCATGCTGGCCGGGCACACCTTTTTCCGCCAGCAGGCGGGCTGTACGGATAAATATGCGCCTGCCTCCGATGCGCAGATCGCGCAGATGGCAGGGGAGATCGGTAAGAGCCTGGCGCGTGGATGCCTCGGCGTTTCCTACGGTATTCGCTATGTGCCGGGCATGGATGCGCGGGAGCTGCGGCTGACGGCAGCGCCCTGCAAACGGGATGGACGGCTGGTTGCGGCGCATATCCGCAGCGATGCGGAGGAGGTCTTTGACGCTGCGCGGGAGTTTCTGAACGCCGGGATGGAGCTGGGCGTGCCGATGCAGCTTTCGCACATCGGCAGCATGGCCGGCTTTGGTCAGATGGAGCGCTTTTTGACGCTGGTGGATTCCTACCGCGTGCAGGGGCTGAACGTCGGCTGCGACTGCTACCCCTACGCGGCTTTTTCCACGGGAATTGGCGAGACGACCTATGACGACGGCTGGCTGGAGCGCTATGACTGCGGCTATGACGTCGTGGAGCTGGCGGAAGGAAAGTATAAAGGACAGCGGTGTACGAAGGAGATTTTTGAAGAAATGCGCCGGGATTTTCCGGCGTGCAAGACGATTTGCTACGTGATGCAGCAGGAGGATGTGGACTTGGCCTATCAGCATCCCGGCGTGATGCTGGGCAGCGACGGCACGCTGAGCGAGGGGCAGGGGCATCCCCGCGCGGCAGGAACGTTTCCAAGGCTGCTGGGGCGTTACGTCCGCAGCGGCAAGCTCTCGCTCTATGACGCGGTGGCGCGCATGACGGCGCTTCCGGCGCAGCAGCTGGGGCTTTCACGCAAAGGCCGTCTTTGCGTCGGGGCGGACGCGGATGTGGTGATCTTTGACCCGCAGACGATCGACGATTGCGCGACCTTCGCCGATCCGCTGCTCCCGCCTGTGGGCGTCGAGTACGTCATCGTCAATGGCGTTGTGGCGGCGGAAGACGGAAAGATTCTGTGCGCGGCGGCCGGCAAATCGGTGCGTGCGGAATCGGATTCCGGAGGAGGGTTCTGAAATGAATTTGTTGCAAATTATGAAAAACAGAAGAAGCGTCCGAGCCTATACGGGCGACCCGATCCCGCCGGAGAAGCTGGAGAAAATTCTGCAGGCGGGTCTGCTTGCGCCGAGCGGCAGGAATGCCCGGCCGGTGGAATTTGTCGTCGTCGAGCAGCGGGAACTGCTGGACAAGCTGTCCGAGAGCAGAAGTATGGGCGCCGGAATGCTGAAAGACGCGGCCTGCGCCGTCGTTGTGATCGCAGATGCGGAAAAAGGAGACACTTGGGTCGAGGACTGCAGTCTTGCGATGGGCTACATGCTTCTGATGGCGGAGCAGATGAACGTTGCGGCCTGCTGGGTGCATCAGCGCGGGAGAACGACGGCGCAGGGCGGGGAAGCCGGGGCATATGTGAAAGCGCTCCTTGGCGTTCCGTCCCGCTACGAGGTGGAGGCGATTTTGGCGCTCGGCATTCCGGCGCAAAAGCCGGAGCCGCGCGCATGGAACGAGACCGAGACACATAAAATACACCGGGAAAGATTCTGATCTTCACAGCACAGGAAATGCAGACCACGAAAGACAGCTTGTGGTCTGCGTTTTTCTGTTTTTCGTCAAAATACCCAAAAGATGCAGGCAATTTGCGCGAAATGCGCCGGATGCTTGAATTTCCGATGCGCTGGTCGTATAATGCAAATAGTTAAGAAATTCACATGTTGTGAGAGATCTTAAAGGAGGTTGCATGTATGAAACTAACCCCGGAACAGCAGTCCGTGCTCGACGGCGGCAAGGGCGAGGTCATGGCCAAGGTCATGAAGACTCTTGTGATGTACGGCGAGGCCTTCGGCGCGGAAGAGATGGTGCCAATTACGAGTACCTATGGACATACGGTCATCAGCTTCGGCATCAACGTCATGAAACCGGTCTATGACCTGTATGATGAACTCATCCAGGGCGGCGCGCTTCCCCAGCAGAAATTCACGGCAGACCCACTGCCGCTGGATCCGAACGTCCCATCCAACCCCCTGCAGAATTTTGTATTCAATCAGCTCATGTACAAGCAGCAGACGCGCTATGAAAAGCAGTTGGACGAGATGGGCCTGCTCAACAAGGACGGCTTTACCTGCACCTGCTATCTGGACGAGGTCGGAAACAAGCCGAAGATGGGCGAGGTGCTCTCGTGGGCGGAGTCGTCCGCCGTCGTGTATGCCAACAGCGTGCTCGGCGCGCGCTGCAACCGCAACTCCGGCATTCTGGAGCTGATGGGTTCCATCGCCGGCTGCGTGCCATATTTCGGCCTGCTCACGGACGATGGCCGCCGCGCGGACTGGATCGTGGAGGTGCGCACCTCGCGCAAGCCGGAGGCACAGCTGCTCGGCTCTGCGATCGGGATGAAGGTTATGGATAAGGTACCTTACGTCAAGGGGCTGGACAAATTCCTCGGCACGGAGCTGGACAATGACGTGATCGGCTACCTCAAGGACTTCGGCGCGGCCTCCGCCTCGAACGGCGCGGTCGGGCTGTATCATATCGAGCATCTCACGCCAGAGGCCGTCCAGCAGGGCGAAGCGCTCATCCGCGAGGGTGCGCCGGTGTACGTGATCGACGACGCGGAGCTGGAGCGTGTCCGCCAAAGCTACCCCTGCATCTGGAAGAACCCGGACGCCAAGCCAAAGCTGTGCTTCATGGGCTGCCCGCACATGACGCTCCGGCAACTGATCGACAATACCATCCGCGTGGAGCGGGGGCTGCGCCGTGCCGGCAACCGCAAGGTCTGCATCCCGACGGTATTTACTGCGGCGCCGTCCGTCATCCGCGAATTTGAAAAGACGGAGTATGCCGCGCGGCTGAAGGCCACCGGGGTGGTGCTCAGCTATATCTGCCCGCTCATGTACATGAACAATCCGCTCAGCAAGATGATGCCGGTCATTACATCCTCCAACAAGCTGCGCACCTACACCAGCGCGCGCTATTACACGGAGGATGAGATCATCACCATAATTACAAAGGGGGCGAAGAAATGAGACAGTTTCAGGGACGTGTGGTATGTCCGGGGACGTGTGAGGCGGAAGCGCTTGTGTCGCACGGCGGCTTTAATACGCTGGCCAGCTATCAGATGGCGATCATGTTCCACGATAAAGACGTCAAGTGCGGTGATCAGAACAATCCGGATCTCTACAAAAAGCCGATGATCGGCAAGGCGCTCTGCCTGCCGGAGACCATTGGCTCCACGACGGGCGGAATGGTGCTGTATGATGTCGGTGTTCTTGGCACGCAGCCTGCGTGTATGCTCTTTTCCAAGCACATTGACTCGCTGGCAGCCTCCGGTGCGATCCTCATCGCCGTGTGGACGGATGCGAAGATGCCTGTGATCGACTGTCTGGGCGATGAATTTCTCGACGCGGTGAAAACCGGCATGACGGTCCGCGTGCTGGAAAATGGCGTCGTCGAGATCGATGGCTGAACAGAGCGGCCGTACCGAAAAGATCGGATCCCCCGGCTTGGCCGGGGGATCGCTGCATATTGGCAGGAAACGTGCTTGACCTTTGGGCGGGGCTTTGTTATCATGCGGAACAGAATGACACGGCCGTATGCGCTGCGCTGCGGCCAGCTGGAAGGATGTTTTTTTGTGATTCAGACTGTTCTGTTCGACTTGGACGATACCCTGTTGGATTTTCATAAGGCGGAGGCGGCCGCGCTTCGCAAGACGCTGATCGCGCTGGATCTGGAGCCGAGCGAGGCAATCATTGCCCGCTACAGCGAGATCAACGCGGCACAGTGGCGGCTGCTGGAGGATGGGAAGCTCACACGCGAGCAGGTGCTGACGCGGCGCTTTGCCATTTTGTTTGACGAACTGGGCGTGGAGCGCTCCAGCGTGCAGGCCAAGGAAATCTATGAGCGGCTGCTGGGCGTCGGGCACTATTTCATCCCCGGCGCGCCGGAGGTGCTCGCGGCGCTGGCGCCGCGCTATGACCTGTATCTGGTGTCGAACGGCACGGCGACCGTGCAGGAAAGCCGTTTGGAGAGCGCCGGCATCCAACCGTATTTCAAGGATATTTTCATTTCTCAGCAGATTGGTGCGGACAAGCCGCAGAAGGAATTCTTTGACCGCTGTTTTGCAAAGATCCCGAATGTTTTGCGCGAGCGCACGATTATCGTGGGCGACAGCCTGACCTCCGATATGCGCGGCGGCAGCAACGCGGGCATCCGCACCTGCTGGTTCAATCCGCACCGCAAGGCTCGCTGCGCGGAGATTCCCGTTGACTACGAAATTGCCGCGCTTGCCGAGCTTCCGGCGCTGCTGGCGCAAATCCAATAGAAAGATACCAAGGATAAGAAAAACCGTTGAAGGCTCAGAGTCTCTGATTCTTCAACGGTTTTTTGGATTCCTTAATCGTTGGGCGCGGTTTGGTCAAACTGAACAAACGCTACCCAGAATAGGACACCGGCCAGTGCCAGCGCGCAGCCGAGACCCGTATAAAACACCGCAATAAACGTCGCGGGCACCAAACCGGAGGCGCGCAGCCAAATGCCGCCGCCCATCATAAAAATCATGATACAGTAAGATTTAAGATCGAAAAAATGCCAGATGGGCTTTGTCTCCTGCGCATAGCCGGAAATCCGTCTTGTATGCTTCCGGGTCATCTGATAAAACATCCAGCCGAACAGGCGGAACACGACGAGCGAAAGAAGAACGTGTACCGGCCGGATCGGCGTACAGCGCCTCCGTCATTCCCAGCCGGATGTGTGAGAAATACTGCTCCATGGTGTCTTTCGCCTTGCTTTTCCCGGTGCTTGCAAAGCTGAGAGAATGTGCCGTTAAAAAATGGGGGTATTTCTTGGCGCCCTGCTGCACGCTGTCAAAAATCCATTGGACGTATTCCGGAAACGGCAAATTGGCGTGACACGTTTGATCCATATGAAAAATATCCTGCCAGACGCGCGCAACGGTCGCGATCACGAGGTCATCTTTGTTGGGGAAATAGTTATAGAGGGAGCCAACTGCCACATGACACGCCTGTGCGACGGAGCGCATGTTCAGCGCGGATAACCCTTGTTCCGAAACCATGCGCCGGCAGATTTCAAGGATCGCCTCTTTGGATGTCACAGCCGTGTTGATTGGACTTGCCCCCTAAATAAACAGCGTTCATTATAATGAGTTATTATGACTTGTCAATGGATTTCCGAGAAGAAGCGGCGGGAAAGGGGAGAAGAGCAAAAAAGCCGCTGCGGACGAAACAACGTCCGCAGCGGTGTGATCCGAGTGTCATTAAAGAATCTGGGAAAATCCAGCAAAATCCATGGTTTTCAAGTAGTCAGCAAGAGGTTTGTATCCTAATCAACGAGGCGCTGTCATAGGCTCCAGACATGGAGCAATGCGTCTGGCTCATTTTTCGTACCATTTCTTTTCCCACCAATGCTTTACGCTCCGGCAGGCGGCCTTACAGTGATACCGGATGCCCCGGCTCAGAACCCGGAAGATGCCCCACATCCCGGACTCCACGTCCCAGCGCAGAGAGCCAGAGCGGTAGAGATAGTCTCCGGGGTACTTGGTCCGCTCCGGCTCAATGTTGAACACGTTGCCCACGCTGACGGCCCCCTGTATCGGGATGATCCGGGTGAAGGGGTCATCGGGCTGGGCCCGCCAGAGGTGGCCATGGAGGACGAAACTGATGTTCCGGGGTTTATCTGCCGGCATCAGAAAACGGATGATAACCCGCTCCCCGGTATAGGACTGGAACACCGGCGTGGCCGGGTCGCCGTAGGCCCAGGAGCTCATGGAGATGTCCTCCGCCGTATCGGCAGGATCGGCATGGTGATCCAGGGGCAGACGGTTTCGCATGGGTTCGGAGCGGTAGCTGATGGCGGTGGTGCCGCTGGGGAGACCTGTGTGGGGGTCCACCGGCTGGCCACCGTCCGCTGTGTTGATTTCCAGCTCGTCGTGGAAGAACACGGCGTATTCCCGGAAAGCGGGCTTGGCAGGATGGTAGATGTCGGCGAACAGGCCGCTGTCCATGGGCTTGCCCGTCACCAGGTCGTACCAGGTGGACCCCGCTGCCTCCACGATGATGGCCCCGAACAGGCCGTGGACGTTGGTTCCGTCCTCGCCACTGCGGGTGTCCGCCATGTCGGAAAACAGGAAGACGCCCTCTTGATCCGCCTGCCAGGTATAGCAGATGCGGCGGCTGATGGTAGAGTCCGGATTGAAGCCCACATTGGCGCCGTCGGAGGTCAGCACGTTGTAGGAAAGGCCCTGCACGTGGATGGATGCCCGGCGACCCAGCTTGTTTTCGAAGTTAATCTGAACGGTGTCGCCCACGTTGGCCCGGATGACCAGGGGCCGAACCTCCTCATAAGGCTGGGGGACGGGAAGTGCAAACCGCTTGCTTGCCTCCCTCTGGATGCGCTCGGAATCCTGCTTTCGATTCATTGCACAGGGCCCGGCAGAAGCCGGGAGCTGTGTAACCTATCCTATGTGCTCTCGAATAAACTGGTGTTTTCCACTCAATGGGACAGGACAGAAACCGGGGCACAGAGATCTATTCTTGTACAGTTTTATTTTGCGATAATTTTCGGCCGAAAAAGGAGAAAAGCATGTAAATGCCGAAGATAGCAGAACTATTCTTCTCAAACGTAACCGGGTCCATATTCAACATAAATAAAAAACGGGCAAATTGACCGTATCTTTTACATAAAAAATCCTCCAAAATCAACGATTTTGGAGGATTTTTGGTCGGAGTGTCATTAAAGGATCTGGCAAAGAGAAAAATCGGAGTATCCCAAAGGATACTCCGATTGGTCGGAGTGGCGAGACTTGAACTCGCGGCCTCATGGTCCCGAACCATGCGCGCTACCATCTGCGCTACACCCCGAAACAGCTTTCTCATTATAATGACAAACGTCACGGTTGTCAAGAAGAAATCTTCAAATCTTTCCTAAAGTTATAAAAATCGAGTCCTGGACATAGCCTGTTGCATGGGGTGATTGCATGAAGCGAGGAAAGATTTATGCCTGCGCGCTACTTTTTTTGGCGCTGACGGCGGTGAAAATGATTTCTCCGGCGTCTGCGGCGGACGTACGGGAGGTTCTGATTCCGACCATCAGCGAGGATGACGACTACCGGGCGATGCTTGCCTCCGTGCAGACGGCGCTGCGGTCGGACGGCAGCCAACCGGACGCGGACGCGGCGCCTTACACGGTCACGCCGCCGCTGGAGCAGATGCGGCAGGAACTGGAAGCACTGCACCCTGAGCATTTTGCGGACCTTCCGAAGACGGAACTTTCTGAACCGGAGCCGGAACCGGAACCCACGACGGAGCCGGAACCGGAGCTCAGCGCCGAGATGCAGGCCGCCTTTGCTGCCAGAGATTCGTTTCTGGAGGCACAGGCGGCCTACGCCGATTATGCCGTCCCCGCCAACGTCAGCTACGACGTTCCGGAGCTTCCGTTTGCGCACAGCTCGCCGGTTGCGGGCTATACCTCGTCCGGCTTTGGCTACCGGGTTCACCCGCTGCAGAATACGGTCAAATTCCACTATGGAACCGACTTCGCAGCCAATTCGGGTACAGACGTCTGCGCCTTCGCCGACGGAACGGTACTGGCCGCCGGGGAGGACGCGGGCTACGGCAACTACATTAAAATTGACCACGGCAGCGGCTTTGTAACGCTGTATGGCCATTGCAGCAAGCTGCTCGTGCAGGCAGGGCAGACGGTGCAGCGAGGCGAGCGGATTGCGCTTGTCGGAGCGACGGGGCAGGCCACCGGGCCGCATTTGCATCTGGAGCTGCTGCACAACGGCGTGTACCTGAACCCGGAGTTTTATCTTACGGCATGAGACGGAGCAGACATGCTTCCGTCTCGGTCAGCGCGGGCGCGGTCTTGCTGCTGGGCGTTCTGTATTTCGTCCTGAAGCCCGCCGAGCTGGGCGCACTGCTGCTTGCGGCGGCGGTGCATGAGCTGGGACACCTTGCGGCGCTGGCCCTGCTGGGCGTGGAGATTCAAAAGATTTCTCTGGAAGCGTGCGGCCTGAATATCCGCTGCGGCGCACTGCACGGTACATTTGCAAGGTGCTTTGCAGCGTTGGCAGGGCCGGCGGCTGGCGTGGGACTGTTCTGCATTCTGCGTGGCGCCGGATGGACGCTCGCGGCGGAAATCAGCCTGTGGCTTTCTATCATCAACCTGCTGCCGGTACTGCCGCTCGACGGCGGACGCGCGCTGGAAGCGGTTCTGGAGCGCGCGTTCGGCGCATACCCGGGATACCGCGTGCTGGAGGTGCTGGGCTTTCTGCTGCCGCTGGCGCTGATGACGCTGGGCCTGGCCGCGCTGCGCGCCGGGTACGGCGCGACGCTGCTGGCATTCGGCGCCTGGATTCTGCTGCTGCAGCCGGGAAACCCTTGTAAACGCCACGGAAATGATGTAAAATGTCGCTATCTCGATTGACAGGAGTTTGCTATGGATCAGCGACTGGAACGCATCCTGCCGCGCGTGCAGAAGCCTGCGCGCTACACCGGCGGGGAGTACAATCAAATCATCAAAGACAAGGCGGAGGTCAATCTGCGGATGGCCTTCTGCTTTCCGGATATTTATGAGATCGGCATGTCGAACATCGGTATGCGCATTCTGTACCATGTCATGAACCGGATGCCCGGCGTCTGGTGCGAGCGCGTGTTCGCCCCGTGGGGCGACATGGAGCAGGAGATGCGCGCGGCGGGCATCCCGCTGTACGCGCTCGAAAGCGGCGACCCGGTCTCGGAGTTCGACGTGCTCGGCTTCTCCATCGGTTACGAGATGGCATATCCGGCGGTGCTGAACATGCTCGATCTCGCGGGCATTCCGCTGCGCAGCGCCGACCGCCCGGAGCTGGTTCCGCTGGTCTTTGCCGGCGGCACGAGCTGCTGCAATCCGGAGCCGATGGCGCCGTTTCTCGACCTGATGGTCATCGGCGAGGGTGAGGAAGTCAACTGCGAGCTGCTGGAGCTGTTTCGCACCGCGCGCGACGCAGGCTGGGACAAGCAGCGCTTTCTGATCGCCGCGGCGCAGATTCCGGGCATTTACGTGCCGTCGCTGTACGAGCCGCATTATCACGAAGACGGCACGCTTTCGGACATCACGCCGGCGCACGGCGCACCAGCGCGCGTGACGAAGCGCATCATCGAAGATCTGGACGCTTGCGATTATCCGACTGACCCGATCGTCCCGTCCACGGAGATCGTGCACGACCGCGTGAATCTGGAGCTGTTTCGCGGCTGCATCCGCGGCTGCCGGTTCTGTCAGGCAGGGTATGTCTATCGCCCGGTGCGGCCGCGCAAGCCGGAGACGATCGTCCGGCAGGGCATCGAATCGCTCAAAAACACGGGCTATCAGGAGGCGACGCTCCTGTCCCTGTCCAGCAGCGACTACCGGCCGCTGCCGGAAATCTGCGACGGTCTGCTGGAATACTGCGAAGGGCGCAGCATCAGCCTGTCGCTGCCATCGCTGCGCGCGGACAACTTTTCCATGGAAATCATGAGCCGCCTGCAGAAAGTGCGCAAAGGCGGCCTGACCTTCGCGCCCGAGGCCGGTACGCAGCGCCTGCGCGACGCAATCAACAAGAACGTGCGGGAGGAGGATCTGCTCCATTCCTGCCGCGTCGCGTTCGAGGGCGGGTGGAACGGTGTGAAGCTGTACTTTATGCTCGGCCTGCCGACAGAGACGGACGAGGACGTGCTCGGCATCGCGGAGCTGGCCAATCAGGTGCTGCACACGTGGCGGATGTACGCCAAAAACAAGGCGCGCGGCGTGCGTATCACGGTCAGCACGTCCTGCTTCGTGCCGAAGCCGCACAGCCCCTTCCAGTGGGAGGCGCAGGTCACGATGGACGAGTACCGCCGCCGCGTGCAGCTTCTGCGCGACAACATGAAGGCCAAGAACGTGACCTACAACTGGCACGACCCGGAGACCAGCTATATCGAAGCGGTGCTCTCACGCGGGGACCGGCGCATTGCGGACGTGATCGAGACCGTCTGGCGCAGCGGCGGCGCGCTGGAGGCGTGGAGCGACTATTTCTCCTTCGAGCGGTGGATGGACGCGTTTGCCGCCTGCGGCGTGGACCCGGCGTTTTATGCCTGCCGCGAGCGGGGAAAGGACGAGTTCATGCCGTGGAACGTGATCGACATGGGCGTGACGCGCCGCCATCTCTGGCACGAGCGCGAGCAGGCCTACAAGGCGAAGCTGTCGCCCGACTGCCGGAAGCAGTGCACCGGCTGCGGCGCGCTCTCGCTCATGACGAAGGGAGGCAAGTGCGATGCCTGACAAGCTGAGGATGCGCTTTTCCAAGACCGGGAGGGCGGTCTATATCTCCCACCTCGACCTGATGCGCACGATGCAGCGCGCGTTTTTACGCGCAGGTTATCCTTTAAAGTATTCCGAGGGCTTCAATCCGCACGCGCAGATCTCCATTCTGCTGCCGCTGTCGGTCGGCTGTGCGAGTGAATGCGAGCTGATGGATTTTCAGCTCACGGAGGAGGTTGATCTGCAGGAGCTTCCGGCGCGGCTGACCGCTGTCATGCCGGAGGGCGTCACGGTGCAGGAGGCGTACCCCGCCGAGACGAAGGCGAAGCTGCTCAAGTGGCTGCGCGTCGCCGGACGCTATGAATATGACCGCGCCGATCCGGCGGAACTGGCGGGAAAACTCACGGCGTTTTATGCGCAGGAATCTATTGTCATCACCCGAAAGACCAAGCGCGGGGAGGGGGAGATGGACATTGCGCCCGCCGTTTCAGAGCTGCATGTCCGCCCGCTGGAGCGCTTTGTGGAGCTCGAGGCGGTCGTCTCTGCGCAGGAGCCGACGCTGAATCCCGACCATCTGGTCGGCGCGCTGCGTCAGCGCGCGCCGGAGCTTGCGCCGGATTTCGCGGCGTTCACGCGCAAAGAGGTCTACGATGCGAAAATGAAAATTTTCCGCTGAAAACACTTGCAAATCGGACATATTTATGGTAACCTATCATGGCTTGTGCGAAATGCGCAATAACACGACGGTCCGCTGCCGCGATTCGGCTCAGTCCTCCGGTATGAACGTCTGATAAAGGAAGGATTTTTTATGGATCTCATCAAAACCCTGACCGAGCAGTACATGAAGCCCGAGCTGCCGGCGATGCGCGTGGGCGACACGGTGCGTGTGACCGTGCGCGTCAAGGAGGGCAACCGTGAGCGTACCCAGGCTTTCGAGGGCACCATCATTGCCAAGAAGCATGGCGGCATCAACGAGACCATCACCGTGCGCCGCATCTCCTACGGCGTTGGCTGCGAGAAGGTATTTCCCGTGCATTCTCCCACCATCGTGTCCGTCGAGACGGTTCGCCGCGGCAAGGTTCGCAGAGCCAAGCTGTATTACCTGCGTGACCGCGTGGGCAAGAAGGCAAAGGTCAAAGAGCGCATCTGAGGAACCGGACGTCCGGTATCTTCGATCCAGAAAAAACCCGGAACTGCTGCAGTTCCGGGATTTTTTCAACTGGAAGACAAACGGTTCAGACCGTCAGCTCCGTTCCGGCCAGCAGCGGCTCAAACCGGTACGGCTTCTGCCAGGACTCCTGCCGGACGCCCTCAATGTGCAAAAACCGTGCGGCGTCATATTGGTAGGAGGACAGGGCGCGGTTTTTCGCGTCGTAGCTGTGCGCGGAGACGAAAAGCTCCCGCGCCGTGCGGCCGGTGACGAGCAGCGTGTGGTAAAACGTACCGTCGCTGCGGCCAAGCTGAACCACATCGCCGATTTCCAGTGCGTCCCGGCCAACGACGGCGGCAAACGGCCCCGCGCCGCGGTTCGTGGTGATGAAATCGTAAAAATACTGCACGCCCGTCCAGGACGGGGAGCGGCTGGAGAGGGCGTAATAATACCAGCCGAATGTTTTCGTGTCGTTCATCACGCCGGCGCCTGCCAGCACACATTGCGAGATGAAATTGGTGCAGTCCCCGCCGATGCCCGCGAAATGGTAGAACAGCGGGTTTTGGCCGAGCGCCCAGCGCATGGCGTAGGTATAGGCGTGCTGTCTGTCGTATGGGGATATCTCCGGCATGGCCTCACCTCGCTCTATCGTATGCGCCGGTCTCATCCGGTGCGACCAAAAATATTGGCTGGGGATCGTTTTTTTGTTGCTCGAGGGCGTATTTTTCGTGTATAATATATTTTATCAATTTTGGAACCGAGGTTTTGGTATGGACGAAAGCAAGGCAGCGCCGAAAAAAACGCAGGGCGGCGCGCGCGGCGAAGTGTATGACTGGATCCAGTGCATCATTGCGGCGTTGATCTTCTGCGTGCTTCTGTTCGTGTTCGTGGCGCGGATGGTGAATGTCGTCGGCTCCTCCATGTACCCGACGCTGGAGGAGAACGACAAGATGATCATTTCCAATCTGTTCTTTACGCCGAAGCAGGGCGACATTGTCGTGCTGCGCAAGGAGTCGTTTATGGATGAGCCGATCGTCAAGCGCGTCATTGCCACGGAAAACCAGATCGTGAACATTGACTTTGACGCGGGCATCGTGTACGTGGACGGCGAGGCGCTCAATGAGCCCTATATCAACCAGCCGACGACTGACCGCGAGGACTTTGACGGCCCGATCACGGTGCCGGAGGGCTGCGTGTTCGTGATGGGCGACAATCGTAACGCCTCGACGGACAGCCGCTATTCCGGTCTCGGCTGCGTCGATACGCGGTATATCATGGGCAAGGTGTATTTCACCATTTTCCCGCTCAAGAATTTTGGGGTGACACGCTGAGATGGCGCAGCCGTTTGAAAAACTCAACATCCAGTGGTTTCCCGGCCACATGACAAAGGCGCAGCGCATGATCGAGGAGCACATGAAGCAGGTGGACGCCGTGTGCGAGATCCTTGATGCGCGCATTCCAATGGCGAGCCGCAATCCGGACATTGACCGTCTGGCGGGCGAAAAGCCGCGCATTGTGGTGCTCAACCGCATCGACCTTGCCGACCCGCAGGCGACGGCGCGCTGGCGCGCCGCGTTCAAGGCGCAGGGCATGACCGTGCTGGAGACGGATTGCCGCAGCGGAAAGGGCGTCGGCGGTTTTGCCTCCGCCGTGCGCGCCGCGCTGAAAGAAAAGATGGAGGCCTATGCCGCCAAGGGGCAGGTTGGACGGCCGATGCGCGTGATGGTGCTCGGCATCCCGAACGTGGGGAAGTCTACCTTTATTAATAAGGTGGCGCGCCGCAAGGCGGCCGCTGCCGGCGACCGGCCGGGCGTGACGCGCGGCAAGCAGTGGATCACGGTGGACAGCGGCCTGGAGCTGCTGGACACGCCGGGCATCCTCTGGCCGCGGTTTGACAGTCAGGAGGTCGGCGAGCTGCTGGCCATCACAGGTGCGATCAAGGCTGAGGTGCTCGACCGCGAAACGCTCGCGGCGAACTTTATGCTGCGTCTGGCGCGGTATTACCCGGACGCGGTGGAAAAACGATATAAATTCCGCCCGGAGGACGGGAAAAACGGCTTTGAGCTGCTGGAAACGGCGGCAAAAAAGCGCGGCTTTCTGATCTCCGGCGGCGAATACGACATTGAGCGTATGGCGGCGGTACTGCTGGACGAATACCGCGCCGGCCTGCTGGGGCGCATCACGCTCGAACTGCCGGAGGAAACGACGTGATCACGACTGACCTTTGGGAGCTGGAAAACGAGCTGCTGGATCGCGGCATCGCCCCGCTGTGCGGCGTGGACGAAGCCGGGCGCGGTCCGCTGGCAGGTCCCGTGTGCGCCGCGGCGGTGATGCTGCCGCGCAATCTTGTGATCCCCGGGCTGAACGACTCAAAGAAGCTCTCGCCAAAAAAACGGGACGCGCTGTATGATGCGATCCTTGCGCAGGCCGTGTCTTATGGGATCTCATTCGCCACGGTGGAGGAGATCGAGAAATGGAATATCCTCGGCGCGACGTTTCTGGCGATGAACCGCGCCATCGAACAGCTCTCTGAGCCGCCCGCGCTTGCGCTGATCGACGGAAATCGGAATTCCGGCATTCATGGGAACAGCCGATGCGTTGTCGGCGGCGACGGAAAATGCGCCGAGATCGCGGCGGCTTCCATTCTGGCAAAGGTGACACGTGACCGGTACATGCTGCAGATGGCGGAGCAGTACCCGCAGTACGGCTTTACACAGCACAAGGGCTACGGCACGGCGGCGCACTACGCAGCGCTGCGGGAATACGGCCCGTGCCCGATCCACAGGCCGTCGTTTTTGAAGAAGATGCATTGACGGGATATGAAACTTTCGGAATCGAAAAAACTGAGAGGCCTGTGGGGCGAGCAGCAGGCGGCCGCGTATCTCAAGCGCCGCGGCTACCGCATCCTCGGTCAGAACTATACCTGCCGCTTCGGCGAGATCGACGTAATCGCCGCCGACCGGAAGTATGTTGCCTTTGTCGAGGTGAAGCTGCGCAGCACCGACCGCTTTGTGCAGGCGCGCGAGTATGTGGGCGCAGCGAAGCAGGAGCGCATCCGCACGGCGGCATCTCTGTGGCTTGCGGAAAACGAGACCGCGCTGCAGCCGCGGTTCGACGTGATTGAGATCTATGGAAATGAGACGATGGATCCAAAGCAGCTGGACATTCGTCACATCGAAAATGCTTTTGAGTGAGGAGCAGCCATGAACTATTTCAGCACACGAAACAAAAGCCTGCACGCCACGGCGTCGCAGGCCATCTCCGGCGGCCTTGCCCCGGACGGCGGACTGTATGTCCCCGATACGCTTCCGCAGGTCAGCATGCAGACGCTCTCGGAGCTGTGCGCCATGCGGTATCAGGAACGGGCCGTGGCCATCATGCGCCTGTTTTTTCCCGAATTTTCCGAGGCGGAGCTGCGTGCGTTTGCGGCAGCGGCTTACGGAACGAATTTTGACGATCCCGCGATCGCGCCGGTGCGCGCACTTGACGGTAACACGTCGTTTCTGGAGCTGTGGCACGGGCCGACCTGCGCGTTCAAGGATATGGCGCTGCAGATGCTGCCGCATCTGCTGACGGCGTCGCTGAAAAAGTGCGGCGAGCAGCGCAGGGTCTGCATTCTGGTCGCCACCTCCGGCGATACGGGAAAGGCGGCGCTGGAGGGCTTCGCCGATGTTCCGGACACGAAGATCATGGTGTTCTATCCGCGGGGCGGCGTGTCCGACGTGCAGCGGCTGCAAATGGTCACGCAGACGGGCGGCAATGTCGCCGTCAGCGCCGTTCATGGGAACTTTGACGATGCACAGACCGGCGTCAAGCAGATCTTCGGCGACCGGGCGCTGGCCGCGCGACTGACGGAGAAGGGCTGGTTCCTCTCTTCGGCGAACTCCATCAACTGGGGTCGTCTGCTGCCGCAGATCGTGTACTATTTCTCCGCATACTGCGACGAGGTCAACGCGGGCCGCATTCCGCTCGGCGAAGCGATCCACTTCGTTGTGCCGACCGGCAATTTCGGCAACATCCTCGCCGGCTGGTACGCAAAGCACATGGGCCTGCCCGTGGCGCGCCTGATCTGCGCTTCGAATGAAAACAATGTTTTGACGGATTTTATCCGCACCGGTACGTATAATAAGAACCGTCCGTTCCATATCACGGCGTCGCCGTCGATGGATATTCTCGTGTCCAGCAATCTGGAGCGGCTGCTCTGCGCGCTCAGCGGCAGCGACGCGGAGACCGCTTGCTACATGCAGCAGCTCAGGGAGACCGGCAGCTATACGGTGTCCGCTGCGCTGCTTGGAAAGATCCAAAGCGAGTTCTCCTGCGGCTTCTGCGACGATGGGCAGACCCGCACCGCGATCGGCAGCGTCTATCGGGAGCACAATTATCTGATGGACACGCACACCGCCGTCGCCTACAAGGTGCTGTGCAGCTACCGCGCCGAGACCGGCGACGAGACGCCCGCCGTGGTCGTTTCCACGGCAAGCCCGTTTAAGTTCTGCGATCATGTGCTGCGCTCCATCGGCGGCAATGCCGATGCGCCCGGCGTAAAACTCATCGACCGGCTCTCTGTCCAGACCGGAATGCCCGTGCCCGCGCCGCTCGCGGGGCTGGCCGGGCGGGAGACACGCTTCGGCGGCTGCGTGGAAAAAACCGAAATGCCGCAGGCGGTCGAGCAGTTTCTTATGTAACGGACGGAAAATCCGTCCGTTGCCTTAGAACGTGGCGTTGTTTTTCTGCATAAAGGTGCCGCAGAAGGTTTCGTTCTTGTTGCGCGCTTGATCGTTCTGCACCTGAATGTGGTCGGCGTGGCAGCGCTTGCCGTCGCTGTTGTACACGCAGGTCTCGACGTTGCAGCCAACGCCGTCAATCGTATTGCAGCATTTTCCGTGTTCGCTCATGGTTCTGCCTCCAGACATGTTTTCCGGCATTGCCGGTCAGCGATAGTTTCTGCAGGCACAGCCCGGATTATTCGGAGGAATCCCAAATGGCGCTGTATGCAATCGGCGACCTCCATCTGTCGCTCAGCGGCGACAAATCCATGGAAGTCTTTGGAGGACGCTGGGAAAATTATGTTGAAAAAATCAAAACCGGCTTTTCCGGACTGCGGGAGGATGACGTCTGTGTCCTCTGCGGCGACATTGCCTGGGGGCTGTCTCTGGAAGAAGCGAGGGAAGACTTTTTGTTTCTCTCGCGCCTGCCGGGGCGGAAGATCATTCTGAAGGGCAACCACGATTACTGGTGGAGCACCGCATCGAAGGCGTATCAGTTTTTTGCGGCCAACGGGATTGCGAACATCGACATTCTCAACAACAACAGCTACGTCTACGGTGACTATGCCGTCTGCGGCACGCGCGGCTGGTTTTACGAGGAGGAGCGCGGCGACGCACACGACAAGAAGATCATGCTGCGGGAGATCGGACGGCTGGAGACCTCTCTGAAATCGGCTGGGACGCGCACGAAGCTGGTGTTTTTGCACTACCCGCCGAAGTATCTCGGCTATGAGTGCCCGGAGCTGCTGGCGCTGCTGGATGCTTATGAAGTGCCAATGTGCTGTTATGGACATATCCACAGCAAGGGCTGTGCCTATGCGTTTCAGGGCATGTACCATCACACGGAAATGCGGCTGCTTTCGGCGGATTATCTCAATTTCTGCCCGCGGAAAATCCTTGATTGAACAATATGTGTTGATTTTGGAACGGCAATCTGTTATAGTAAGTTCCGTTCGAATTGAAAAAATATACTGGCGATAAATGATTAGGAGGAGTCAACCCAATGAATGTCCAGAATATCGAGAAGAAAGAACATAACATCGCAACCTTTCAGGTAAAGGTTGACGCCGCGGCGTTTGACGCGGAAGTCAACAAGGCCTACAACAGAAATAAAGGTCAGCTTTATGTTGCCGGTTTCCGGAAGGGCAAAGCCCCCCGTCAGGTGATCGAGGGCATGTACGGCAGCGAGATCTTCTATGAAGAAGCCATCGAGAACTACGCGGACGAGGCCTTTACCTTCGGCACGAAGGAGTGCGGCTTCGAGTGCGTCGGCAGGCCGAGCATTGCCAACGTCGAAGTCAATGACGCCAAAGAGCTGAT
Organism: Clostridiales bacterium; assembly: GCA_004556965.1. GTDB lineage: Bacteria > Bacillota > Clostridia > Oscillospirales > Oscillospiraceae > CAG-103. Next base: position 24,695 of record SFFE01000003.1, read on the forward strand.
CTACACCTTCCAGGTTGCCATGTATCCGGAAGTGAAGCTGGGTCAGTACCGCGGGCTGGAAGTGCCGATGGATCACACCGAATTCGACGAAGCGCGCGTGGAGGAAGCGCTGGCCGATGTGCGCAAGCGCAACGCCCGCCTGCTTGACGTGGAGCGCCCGGTGCAGATGGGAGACCACATCGTTCTGGACTTTGAGGGATTTGTGGACGGCAAGCCGTTTGAAGGCGGCAAGGCCGAGGATTACGATCTGGAGATCGGCTCCGATACTTTCATCCCCGGCTTTGAGGAACAGCTCGTCGGCGCCGAGACCGGCGAGGAGCGCGAGATCAACGTCACCTTCCCGGAAAATTATGCACAGCCGCTGGCCGGCAAGCCCGCCGTGTTCAAGATCAAGGTCAAGAGCGTCAAGGAGCCCGAACTGCCGGAGTTGGACGACGAGCTGGCCAAGGACATTTCCGATTTTGATACGATGGCCGAGTATATCGACCACGTCCGCGAGGATCTGAAGAAGAAGTTTGAGACGGAGCAGGAGTCCAGCTACGCCGGTAGCCTGATGCAGGCCGCGATCGACAATCTGGAAGTGGATATTCCGGAGCCTATGATCGAAGAAAAGCTCGACGAGCAGCTGCGCAACTACGCGGCTTCCATGGGAATGCCCGCCAGCACTTCCAAGGAGCAGATTCTTGAGGCCATGCAGATCGATGAAAAGACCTTCCAGGCTGTGATGCGTCCGCAGGCTGAGTTTGAGATTAAGGTCGATCTGCTGCTGGACGCGATCATCAAGGAGGAACAGATCGGGATCGAGGAGTCTGAGATTGCGCAGGCTTACGAAGACATGGCCAAGGAGTATGGCATGGAGGCCGATCAGATCAAGACCTACATCAACGAGGATATCCTCAAGCAGGATCTGACGAGACGCAAGGCCGCCGCCGTGATCCGCGACACCGCCGTGGACAAGGAGCCGGAACCGGCTGAGGAAGCCCCGGCTGAGGAAGCTCCTGCTGCAGAGGAGTCTGCGGAATAAAACCCGCAGGTGAGCCGTATCGTTTCCTGACAGAACGGTTATACTCTCTTGGATAAGCATGTAATTGAAAGGAGCGTATACATGAGCTTAGTTCCATATGTTGTCGAACAGACCTCCCGCGGGGAGCGGTCGTACGACATTTTTTCCCGTCTGCTGAATGACCGCATCGTGATGCTGTCTGAGGAGGTCAATGATACCAGCGCCAGTCTGGTCGTGGCGCAGCTTCTCTATCTGGAGGCGCAGGACCCGGACAAGGACATTCAGTTTTATATCAACAGCCCCGGCGGCAGCGTTTCCGCGGGTCTTGCGATCTACGACACGATGCAGTATATCAAGGCTGACGTCTCCACCATCTGCATCGGCATGGCCGCTTCGATGGGCGCGTTCCTGCTCTCGTCCGGCACGAAGGGTAAGCGTCTCGCGCTGCCGAACGCGGAGATCATGATCCACCAGCCGTCCGGCGGCAGTCAGGGTCAGGCGACGGATATTCAGATCCAGGCGGAGCACATCCTCCGCATCAAGGATAAGCTGAACCACATTCTGGCGGAGAATACCGGGAAATCGGTGGAGACCATCGCCGCCGACTGCGAGCGTGACAACTTCATGTCCGCCGAGGAAGCGCAGGCGTACGGGTTGGTCGATAAGGTCATTTATAAGAGATGATTTGCTGCGGGGGAGGGAACAATCCGTTCCCTCCCCGGTTTTCAATAAGCTGACGAGTAGTGAGGTTTTTTATGGCGAGAAACGATGATAAAAAGAGCATCCGGTGTTCTTTTTGCGGGAAGCCCCAGTCTCTGGTGGACCGCCTGATTGCCGGCAACGGCTCCTATATCTGCGATGAGTGCATCCGCCTGTGCATGAGCATCATCGACGAAGGATACCAGCCGGAGTCGGTCTCGACTGCGGACGTGGATCTCTCCGCGGACCGGCTGCCGAAGCCGGCGGAGATCCGCGCAAATCTGGACGAATACATCATCGGGCAGGAGCGGGCGAAGATCGTTCTGTCCGTTGCGGTTTATAACCACTATAAGCGCATTTTGTACGGCGATAAGAACGATGTGGAGCTGCAAAAGAGCAACATTCTGCTCATCGGCCCGACCGGCAGTGGTAAGACGCTCTTTGCGCAGACGCTGGCCAAAATGCTCAATGTGCCCTTTGCGATTGCCGACGCTACCACGCTGACCGAGGCTGGCTACGTGGGCGAGGATGTGGAGAACATCCTCCTGAAGCTGCTGCAGGCGGCGGATTTCGATGTGGAACGCGCACAGCGCGGCATCATTTATATCGACGAGATCGACAAGATCGCCCGCAAGAGCGAGAATACCTCGATCACGCGCGACGTGTCCGGCGAGGGCGTTCAGCAGGCGCTGCTGAAGCTGCTGGAGGGTACGGTCGCCAGCGTTCCGCCGCAGGGCGGGCGCAAGCATCCGCATCAGGAGTTCATCCATGTGGACACCACGAACATCCTGTTCATCTGCGGCGGCGCGTTCGACGGCATTGACAAGATTGTTGAGCGGCGCATGGACAAACGCTCTATGGGCTTCGGCGCGGAGATTCAGAGCGCAAAGGAGCGTGATCTCAGCGAGATCATGAAAAACGTCGAGCAGCATGATCTGCTGAAGTTCGGCATCATCCCGGAGCTGATCGGGCGTATGCCGGTGCTCACGTCGCTGGAGTCGCTCAAGCGCGAGGATCTGATCCGAATTCTTACAGAGCCGAAAAACGCAATGACGAAGCAGTACAAAGCGCTGTTGGACTACGACGGCGTCGAACTGGAATTTCAGGACGAGGCTTTGGGCAAGATTGCTGATAAGGCCATTGCGATGGAGATCGGCGCCCGCGGTCTGAGAAGCGTGATGGAAAATCTGATGACGGACATCATGTACTCGGTCCCGTCAGACCCGACGATTGAAAAAGTGGTCATCACAGCGGCGTGCGCCGAGGGCAAGGAGCCGCCCATGGTGATTCACCGGGAGAACTGAGCATCCCCAGCTTCTCCCGCACCCTTTTTGAAAGGAGAAGCAGAATGGAGAATCCGAATTACGAATTTGAACAGAGCCGGGAGCTACCGATGATGGCGCTGCGCGGGTTGACCGTGTTTCCCGGCATGCTGCTGAATTTTGACGTGGAGCGGCCCATGTCGATCGCGTCGCTGAATCAGGCGATGGGCGAGGATCAGGTTATTTTCCTCGCCGCGCAGAAGGAGATGGCGACCGACGTGCCCACGCCGGACGACGTGTATGCCGTCGGCACGGTCTGCCGCATCAAGCAGATGATGAAGCAGCCCGGCAACAAGACCATCCGCGTCATGGTGGAGGGCTTGGTCAGGGGCCAGGTCGCGGCGGTCACATCGACGTCGCCCGGCTTCATGGCCGTGATCGACCCGCTGCCGGATGCGGAGGAGCGAAGCACGGCCCGCGTTGAAGCGCTCATCCGCCACTGCTGCAATTTGTTTGACGACTATGTCCATGCATCGGGCAATCTCGCGCCGGAGGCGATCATCAACATCCTCGGCAGCACGAACGCCACGTTCGTGGCAAATTTCATTGCGCAGCATGTGTACCTCCGTCCGGAGGAGAAGCAGGAGCTGCTGGAGGAACTGCGGCCGAGCCGCCGGCTTGCAAAGCTCTCGAAAATGCTCAGCCGCGAGATCGAGGTGCTGAACCTGCAGCGCAGTCTGGAGGAGGCGGCACAGGAGCGCGTGAATCAGGCGCAGCAGGAGTATCTGCTGCGCGAGCAGCTCAAGGTCATCCAGAGCGAGCTTGGCGAGACGGACGATACGGCGCAGGAGCTGGACGAATACCGGACGAAGATCAAGGCGCTGCAGCTTCCGCAGGACTCCGAGGAGCGGCTGCTCAAGGAGGTCAACCGCCTGAAAAAGCAGCCGTTCGGCTCGTCTGAAGCTTCGGTCATCCGCAACTATCTGGATGTGTGCCTGGACCTTCCGTGGAACGTCCGCACCAAGGAAACACTGGACATCCGGCAGGCCAGAAAGATCCTCGATGAGGATCATTTCGGGCTGGAAAAGGTGAAAGACCGCGTCATTGAGGCGCTGGCCGTGCGCCAGCTCGCCCCGGACGCAAAGGGCGGTGTGCTGTGTCTCGTCGGCCCGCCGGGCACGGGCAAAACCAGCATCGCCATGAGCATTGCGCGCGCCACAAACCGCAAGCTTGCGCGCATCTCCCTCGGCGGCGTGCACGATGAGGCGGAGATCCGCGGCCATCGCAAGACCTACGTCGGCGCGATGCCGGGGCGCATCGTCAGCGGATTGCAGACTGCCGGCAGCATGAACCCCGTCATGGTGCTCGACGAGATCGACAAGCTCGGCAGCGACTACCGGGGCGACCCGTCCGCCGCGCTACTGGAGGTGCTCGACGCGGAGCAGAACAGCCATTTCCGGGACAATTTCCTCGAGATCCCGATTGATTTTTCGGATATCTTTTTCATTACCACCGCGAACACCACGCAGACGATTCCGCGCGCGCTGCTCGACCGTATGGAGGTCATTGAGCTGTCCAGCTACACGGACGAGGAGAAGCTGCAGATCGCAAAGCGCCATCTGCTGCCGAAGCAGCGGAAAAAGCACGGGCTGCGCCCGGCGCAGCTTCGCATCAGCGACGACGCCATCCGCGAGATTATCGCGCTCTATACAAGAGAGTCCGGCGTGCGCGTGCTGGAGCGCGAGCTTGCAGCCATCTGCCGCAAAACGGCCAAGCGCATCTCGCTTGGCGAGTGCAAATCCGTGCAGCTTCGCGCCGGCGGCGTGCATGCGTATCTCGGACCCGCGCGGTATCAGCAGGAGAAGCTCTATGCGCAGGACGAGATCGGTCTGGTGCGCGGATTGGCGTGGACGTCCGTCGGCGGCGAGGTGCTCGACGTCGAGGTCGGCGTTGTGGAAGGCAGCGGCAAGCTGGAGCTGACCGGCAATCTCGGCGACGTGATGAAGGAGTCCGCGCGCGCGGCTGTCACGTATATCCGCAGCCGGGCGAAAATGCTCGGCATCGACCCGGATTTTTATACAAACAAGGATATCCACATCCACTTCCCGGAGGGCGCCGTGCCGAAGGACGGCCCCAGCGCCGGCATCACGATCTGCATTGCGGTCATCTCCGCACTGACGAATACGCCGGTGCGCCGCGACCTTGCCATGACGGGTGAGATCACACTGCGCGGCAGGATTCTTCCCATCGGCGGCCTGAAGGAAAAGACGATGGCTGCGCTGCGCACCGGCATCACCACCGTCATCATCCCCAGTGAGAACGAAAAAGACCTCGACGAGATCGACCAGACCGTGCGAAGCTCACTGAATTTCATCACGACGGATCACGTCGATAAGATCCTCGACGTGGCGCTCGGCCACCGCTTTGCCGCAAGTGCGCCGCAGAAGCCCGCCAAGCAGGAAGGGCGAAGCAGCGAGAATCCGGGTCTCAACATCCGGCAGTAGGAGTTCATGATATGACAGGGCTGAATCTCAACAACGCGGAGTTCATCAAATCCGCGGCGGATCCCTCCGGGTTTCTCCGCGCGGAGCTGCCGTGCATTGTTTTCGCTGGAAAATCCAACGTCGGCAAGTCGTCGGTCATCAACCGCGTGCTCAACCGCCGGAATTTTGCCCGCGTCGGAGCGCATCCGGGAAAGACGATCCACGTCAACTATTTTCTCATCGACCGGCGCGCATACTTTGTCGATCTGCCGGGTTATGGCTATGCGAGCGTTTCCCGGTCGGAGCGCGAGCGCTGGGGACGGCTGATGGAGCGCTTTTTCGACGAGCCGGAGCGGATCACCCTCGGCGTGATGATCGTGGATTCCCGGCACAAGCCCACTGCGGACGACGAGACGATGGCGGCGTGGTTCCATTCCACCGGCTGCCCGCTCGTGGTTGTGGCCAACAAGTGCGACAAGCTGAAAAAATCCGAGATCGAGCCGAATTTGCAGCGCATCCGCGAAACGCTTGCGCTCCGCGACGAGACCGTTCTGATCCCCTTTTCCGCGGAAAAGGGAACCGGGCGGGAGCAGCTGCTGGCCGAGATTTTGAAGGCTGTGTCATGAGCAGGCGACAGGGTGCGCGAAATTCCAGCGCACCCTGTACTTGTATTTTCATGCGGCAATTGGTATAATAGCAACTCAAAGTAGGCGATGCATTTGAATACACTGCAAACCATCTGGCAGGGGCTGGACTGGTCATACTTAACGAATATTCTGCTGTCGGTCGTGCCTGCACTGATCTGCATCACGTTCCACGAGGTGTCGCACGGCTACGTGGCCTACCGGCTTGGGGACACGACGGCCAAAGACGCGGGGCGGCTCACGCTCAATCCGCTAAAACATCTGGACGTTTTGGGTCTGCTGATGATGGTGGTGTTCCGCTTCGGCTGGGCAAAGCCGGTGCCGGTGAACATGTACCGGTTCCAAAACCCGAAACGCGGCATGGCCATCACGGCGCTGGCGGGGCCGGCGTCGAACGTGCTGCTGGCGATCGTGTTCCTGTTTTTGTACGGGGTGCTGTTTTTGCCGCTCAAGGGCAGCGGCATTGTGCTGCAGATGATCTATCTCACCGCGTACATCAGCATTGCGTTCGCAATTTTCAACATCATCCCGATCAGCCCGCTCGACGGGTCGAAGGTGCTGTTCTCACTGCTGCCGTCCGAGCAGTACGATAAGCTGATGCACTACGAGCGCTACGGGATGCTGCTGCTTCTGGTCGTCGTGGCGACCGGCGTCCTCGGCAAGCCGCTTACGGCGGTGACCGGGGCGGTGTTCGACAAACTTTTTGTGTTTGCGGAGTGGGGATATGAGCTTATCAGCCGACTCTATTAGAGCGGAAGACCCGACCTTCTTTCTGGAAGGGGTCGTGAAGGACAAAAGCGATATGGTGGATTTTGAAGGGCCGCTGAGCCTGATCCTCCAGCTGCTGTCCAAGAATAAAATCGAGATCCGGGACATTCCGATTTCGGAGATTCTGGATCAATATCTGGCGTATCTGAACGAAATGGAGCGGCTCGATCTGGAGATCGCAAGCGAATTCGTGCAGATGGCGTCGTATCTGCTGTACATCAAAACGCGGATGCTGCTGACGGAGGAGAAGGAGATCACGGAGCTGGAGCAGCTCATCGCGTCGTTGGAGCAGCTCAAGTGCAAGGACACCTACGCCGCGCTGAAAACGGTCGTGCCCGCGCTGGAGGCTGCGTCCATGACGGGACTGCAGTATGTCTCCAGGCAGCCGGAGCCGCTGCCGAAGAAAAAGGGGGAGTACCGCTACCGCATCGAGCAGGCGGATCTGCTCAAGGCGCTTTTGGCAGTGTTCTCGCGCGGCAATGGACAGGCGCTTTCAGGGCCGCTGGCACTGCATGCGCCGCAGCGCATCGTTTACAGCGTGCGGGACAAGTGCCGCGATCTGATCGATCTTCTGCGCGACAGCGGCGCAATGCCGCTCAGCGCGCTGTATGCCCGTTGTGAGAGCCGCAGCGAGATCGTGGCGACTTTTTTGTCGGTTCTGGAGCTGTGCAGCATGGGACATTTACTGCTCTCGGAGCAGAACGGGGAATATGTGGCCAGCTTTACCGGCGGAAATCCGGAGCATATTCTCGAAGCGATTGTGGAATAAGGATAGTATATGGAACACGAAGAATTGCTGTCGGTCATCGAGGCCATTTTGTTCGCGGCTGGTGACCCGGTTCCGGCTGCGCGCATCGCGCAGATCCTCGGCGAGGAAACGGAGACGATCCATGCTGCTGCAAAGAACCTGGCCGACGCCTACGAGGAAAACAAATGCGGCATCCGCCTCGTGCGGATGAACGATTCGCTGCAGCTCTGTTCCGCGCCGGAGTATGCGACCTATGTGCTGCGCGCGCTGGAGCAGCGCCGCCCGCCGAAGCTGTCGCAGTCGGCACTGGAGGTGCTGGCGGTCGTCGCATATTTTCAGCCGGTCACCCGCGCCTACATTGACCAGGTGCGCGGGGTGGACAGCTCGTATACCGTAAGCTCGCTTGTCGAACGCGGGCTGATCGAGTCGTGCGGCAAGCTCGAAGCGCCGGGAAGACCGTCGCTTTATCAAACGAGCGAATTGTTTTTGCGCACAATGGGCATGACAACACTGGACGAGCTTCCCGTCCTGCCGGATCTGTCGTCCGGCGAGGGGACGGAGAAGCTGCAGACAGCCATTGAGGAGCTGCAAAACCGCGGCTCGCAGATGGAAATCGCGGAAATGGACAAGGCCAATGCCGGGGAGTGATGCCGTTTGACCGCCTTGTGGATCGTTCTGGCGTTGCTGGCGCTTTTGACGCTGCTGAATCTCCTGCGCGTCGGCGTCAGCGCCGGATATGAGGCGCAGGCGTTTTCCGTGAGCGCGCGTGTCGGACCGCTGACAATACCGGTCTGGCCGAGGCCGCCTGCGGAGGAGCCGAAGAAGCCCAAAAAAGAAAAGCCGCCTAAGGAACCGAAAGCACCGCAGGAGCAAGGGGCGGAGAAGAAACTCGATTTCGATACCATCCTCGCGCTGGCGAAGCTTGCGCTGACGGCGGCGGGCTCGTTCCGGCGAAAGCTCACCGTGGAGCTGTTCCGGCTGGTATTTGTCGCGGGCTCGTCCGATCCGTATGACACGGCGATGCAGTCTGCCTATGTGCAGGCGGCGCTCGGCAGTCTGCGGCCGCTGGCGCAGCGCGCGCTGCACATCCAAGAGCGCGACGTGCAGGTCGGCGCGGATTTTACGGCGGACAAGCCGCGGATCGAAGCGCGCCTCACGCTCACCATCCGCATTGGCCAGATCGTCGCCATCGGCGTGGTGTTCGGCGTCGGTTATCTGAAACTCATGCTGCAAAAGAAGAAGGCAGCAAAAGCGCAAACGCAGCAAAATGCCGCAGAGACGGCAGAAAGGAAGGTCAGCAATGGATAACGAGATCAGCGCATTCATGGATACGACTATGAGCAAGATCAAGGAATTGGTGGATACGAACACGGTGGTGGGCGAGCCGATCATCACGCCGGACGACATCACCCTGATCCCGCTGTCGCGCGTCAGCTTCGGCTTTGCTAGCGGCGGCTCGGAGTTCCCGATGAAGGATAAAAACGGAGTCGGCTGCGGTGGTGGCGCCGGCGTGAAGGTGGAGCCGATCGGCTTTCTGATCGTGAAAGACGGCAACGTGCGCATGATGAACGTCCTGCCTCCGGCCTCGTCCACGATGGATCGTCTCATTGATTTTGCGCCGCAGCTCATCGACCGGGTCGATCAGCTCATGGACAAACGAAAGGGCTGAAAGCGGCCGCGCGGATTTGGGATCATAATTTCCGGAGAATCGGACTATAATAAGCACCGCCCGAAACTTGGAAGGGGTGGTGCTTTTCATGAAATCGATTTCACGCACTTTTTTGTGCGCTTTGCTTTGCATGCTGGCGCTTTGTCCGCCCGCGCGGGCGGCGGAACCGCCTGCAATTTCGGCTGGCGCGGCGGCTGTAATGCATGTTGAGACCGGCACGATGGTGTTTGAAAAAAATGCAGACACGCCGATGCTGATTGCAAGCACCACGAAGATCATGACCGCGCTTGTGGTGCTGGAGCATTGCGGGCTGGCAGAGCCGGTGGAGATTCTGCCGGACTATACAGCAGTGGAAGGCTCGTCCATGTATCTGCATCCCGGAGAGACCTACACCGTGGAGGAGCTGCTCTACGGCATGATGCTCGCCTCCGGCAATGACGCGGCGACGGCGCTGGCCTGCCACACGGCCGGCTCGATCGAAGCGTTTGCGCAGCTCATGAACGACAAGGCGGCGGAGCTGGGGCTGGAGAACACCGCGTTTCGCAACCCCCACGGGCTGGACGCGGACGGGCACCATTCCACGGCGCACGATCTGGCCGTACTGGCCTGCTATGCCATGCAGAACGAGCAATTCCGGACCATCGTCTCCACGAACAGCATCACGATCGGTACGCAGACGTACACGAACCACAACCGGCTGCTGCGCACCTATCCGGGTGCGCTGGGCGTGAAGACCGGGTATACGGAGGCGGCGGGACGCATCCTTGTGTCCTGCGCGCAGCGGGATAACACGCAGTTCGTTTGTGTCACGATCTCCGACCCGAACGACTGGGACGATCACACGCGCCTGCTCGACTGGGCGTTTGACGAATACGAATACCGCGAGGTGGTGAGCGCGGAGACGGCCTATGCGCTGCCGGTGCTCTCCGGTGTGGACGAGCTGTGTACCATCCGACCGGAATCAGAGGTGTCTCTGTTTCTGAAAAAAGACACGCCGGTGGATATGCAGGTGTCCCTGCCGCGCTATGTGTTCGCACCGGTCGTGCGCGGAGCGGCTGTGGGCAGTCTTACCATTACGCCCGCGGACGGGGGAGCGGTCGAGGTGCCGCTTGTATATGGTTCGGATGTGCCGCTGGATCTCGGCGTCCGGCTGACGCCGCACGAGCGCTTCGGGCGCGCCTGGGGACTGGCGGGGCACTATCTGTTTGCTTATTATCCAAAGAATTGAGGTGGATGCATATGCAGCAGCGGCTGCAAAAATGCATTTCCGAAGCGGGTATCGCCTCGCGACGGGCGGCGGAAGCGATGATCGCTTCCGGACGTGTGACCGTCAACGGCGTGCGCGCCGTGCTGGGGCAGAGCGCCGACCCGGAGACGGACGACATCCGCATCGACGGCACGCCGCTCCCGTCGGCGGCGGAAAAGGTCTATGTGATGCTCAACAAGCCGCGCGGCTATGTGACCACGCTCAAGGACGAGCGGGGACGTAAGACGGTCGCAGAACTGGTTGCATCGCTCGGCGTGCGGCTCTACCCGGTCGGGCGGCTGGATCTGGACTCCGAGGGGCTGCTCATTCTGACAAACGACGGTGCGGTGGCAAACTGCCTCATGCACCCGTCGCACAACATCGCCAAGACCTACGAGGTGGACGTGAGCGGCGCCGATCCCGCCGAAGCGGCAGAGATCATTCGCAGCATCACGGAGCTGGATGGGTATGCCGTACGTCCGGCTGAGGTGACGGTGCTGCCGGGAAGGCGCCTGTCCGTCACCATCCACGAGGGACGCAACCGGCAGGTGCGCAAGCTGTGCGAGCTGGCAGGCCTGCGCGTACATCGTCTCGTGCGTGTGTCGGAGGGCGAGCTGCGGTTGGGAAATCTACCGCCGCGCGCGTGGCGCTGCCTGACAGCGGAAGAAATTGCATACTTACGGTCTCACCTGTGAAATCCTGCACGTTTTTTGCAGGATTTCTTTATTTCGGCTGCATTTTCGCTTGAAAAAGGCAGGAGAAATGTATACAATAAACTTTAGCTTGCGCAGAAACGCGCGGCTGTGCTGGCCACAGCCTGTGCAGGGGGACAATATGAAAAAAGACGGGAAAAAAGATGTTTTGTCGGTTCTGGAACAGAGAATCACATCCTTTTCGAAGGGACAGCGCACCATTGCGCGATACATTCTGGATAATTACGATAAGGCCGCGTTCATGACGGCGGCGCGGCTGGGCGAAACGGTCGGCGTGAGCGAATCGACGGTGGTGCGTTTCGCGGCGGAGCTTGGCTACCGGGGGTATCCGGGCATGAAAAAGGCTCTGCAGGAGATCGTGCGCAACCGCCTGACCTCTGTGGAGCGCATCGAGGCTGCGAAGAACACGATCGACGATCAGGACGTGCTGAAGGCGGTTCTGCGTGCGGATATCAACAATCTGCAGGCCACGCTCGACGAGGTCAATCAGGCCAGCTTCAATACCGCAGTGGACATGATCCTGTCGGCAAACCGGATCTACATCGTCGGCATGCGCACGTCCACGACGCTGGCGCGCTTTCTGGGGCTGTATCTGAATCTCCTGCAGGATAACGTACAAGTCATTCAGGATACGACGGCAAGCGAGGTGTACGAGCAGATGATCCGCGTCCGCGAGGGCGATCTGGTGATCGGCATCAGCTTTCCGCGCTATTCCAGCCGCACGGTGAACGCCATGAAATTTGCGGGCGACCGGGGCGCGTCCACCCTCGGCATTACGGACGGCAAAGCGTCGCCGCTGCAGGACATTTCAAACGTCTGTCTCTATGCCAAGAGCGAGATGGTCTCGTTTCTCGATTCGCTGGTGGCGCCGCTGGGACTGATCAACGCGCTGATCGTGGCCGTCGGCGTGCGCAACAAGGAGCGCACGTTCCAGACGTTCCGGGCGCTGGAGTCGATTTGGAAGGAATACGAGGTTTATAAGACCATTGAAAGCTGATGTTGTTGTGATCGGCGGCGGCGCCGCTGGAATGATGTGCGCGCTTTCCGCCGCATGGCGCGGCCTTGCCGTGACGCTGCTGGAGCCCAACAGGATTCTGGGCAAAAAGCTGCGCATTACGGGCAAGGGACGCTGTAACGTAACGAACAATTGCGAGATCAAGGAATTTTTGAATCATATTCCGGGCGACGGGCGCTTTTTGTACAGCGCGCTCAACCGACTGCCGCCGCGCGAGACGATGGCGCTGTTTGAATCGCTCGGCGTGCCGCTGAAAACGGAGCGCGGCAACCGTGTGTTCCCGGTGTCCGACCGCTCGCACGACGTGGCCAACGCGCTGGAACGCGCGATCAAGGATGCTGGCGTGCGCGTGTTGCACGCTGCGGCGGCCGGGATCTGCACGGAAAACGGTGCAGTCACCGCGGTGGAGACCAGGGAAGGACGCATCGGCTGCACGGCCGCAGTTGTGTGTACCGGCGGGCTGTCGTACCCGCTGACCGGCTCGACCGGAGACGGATATCGCATCGCGCAGAGCCTGGGGCATACGGTTACACCCACGCGCCCATCGCTCGTGCCGCTGGAATCGGACGATCCGTGGTGCACGGAAATGCAGGGCTTTTCCCTGCGCAACGTGACGCTGACGGTCTATGACGAGACGAACAAGGCCGTTTACTCGGATCTGGGCGAGATGCTCTTCACCCACTTCGGCGTTTCGGGGCCGCTGGTGCTCTCGGCGAGCGCGCACATGCGCGATTTTGCAAAGCACCGATACCGTCTGTCCATCGACCTCAAGCCGGGATTGGACGAAAAGAAGCTCGACGCGCGCGTCCTGCGCGATTTTGAGAAATACGCAAACCGGGAATTCAAAAACGCGCTGTACGATCTGGCGGGGCGGGCGATGATCCCGGTGCTGATCCGCCTGTCCGGCATCCCGGAGGATACGAAGGTGCATTCTGTTACGCGCGAGCAGCGGCGGACGCTGGTCGATCTGCTGAAGCATTTTCCGGTGTCCGTCTCCGGCGCGCGGCCGGTGGAGGAGGCGATCGTCACCTCCGGCGGCGTGGCGTTGAAGGAAGTCAATCCCCGTACGATGGAGTCCAAGCTCGTGTCCGGCCTGCATTTTGCGGGCGAGGTGCTCGATCTGGACGCTTATACCGGCGGATTCAATCTTCAGATCGCATGGTCCACGGGGTGGACGGCGGGGCAGGCTGTCTGCCCATAATTCACGCGAAAGGAAACAGAGCTTTGAGAGATCCTATCACAGTTGCCATTGACGGCCCGTCCGGAGCCGGAAAGAGCACCATTGCCCGCGCGGCGGCCAAGCGCTTCGGCCTGCTGTACGTGGATACCGGCGCGATCTACCGCACGGTCGCTTATGCCGCGCGTCAGGCGGGCGCCGACTGCAGGGACGAGGCAAGCGTCTCGCCGCTTCTGCCGGGTATGCACATCCGCATGGCGTATGACGCTGCCGGCGTGCAGCGCATGTATTTGGAAAACGAAGACGTATCGGACGCAATCCGCATGCCGGAGATTTCGGCGCTTGCATCGCAGGTGTCCGCGCATCCGGCGGTGCGCGCGTTTTTGCTGGATATGCAGCGCAGCCTCGCTGCCGCGCACAGCGTCATCATGGACGGACGCGACATCGGCACGGTCGTGCTGCCGGACGCGGGGTTGAAAATTTTCCTCTCCGCTTCGGCGGAGCGGCGCGCCGAGCGCCGCTGGAAGGAGCTGCGCGAAAAGGGCGTCGACGAGACGCTGGAGCAGGTGCTGCACGACATTGAAAAGCGTGATTACGACGATATGCACCGCGCCGTCGCGCCGCTGCGCGCGGCGGAGGATGCGGTTCCCATTGATACGAGCGACCTGACGCTGGAGGAGAGCGTGGATGCGGTCTGCGCTGAGATCGCACGCCGGTTTCCGGACGGAGGTGCGGAATGAAGGAGCTGATCGTCGCCAAAAGCGCGGGCTTTTGCTTCGGCGTGAGCCGGTCGGTTCAGATGGCGGAGGAGATGCTGGCCTCCGATCCGCGCTGCTTCAGTCTCGGCCAGCTCATCCACAATGACGACGTCGTCCGCCATCTGGAGGATGAGGGATTGACCGTGGTGGATTCGCCGGAGGGGCTGACGGCGGGCGACGCCGTAATCGTCCGCTCCCACGGAATCGGCCGCGCGGAATATGAGGCGCTTTGCGCCACCGGAGCCAAGGTGTATGACGCTACGTGCCCGAAGGTCAAGCGCATCCATGAGCTGGTTGCGGCAGCGTCGGCCGCCGGACGGCAGCCGGTAATCATCGGCGCCGCCGACCATCCGGAGGTGCGTGCGATCTGCGGCTGGTGTGCGAATCCGGCCGTGGTCAATGACGCGGAAGCGCTCGCCGCACGCATTGAGGATGGCACGATTGATTGTACAAAACCGCTAACAATGGTCATCCAAACGACGCAGACGGGAGAAAAACTGCTTGAATGTCAGAAAATCATAAAAAAACTGTGTACAAATACGGAAATATTTGATACAATATGCGGTGCGACGTTTACCCGTCAGACAGAGGCCGAAAAAATGGCGAAAGATTGCAGCGCCATGGTCGTCGTCGGCGGCAAGCACAGCGCCAACAGCAGGCATTTGTATGAGATCTGCTGCCGGCACTGCGACAACGTCCAATTCATTGAGAACGCAGCGCAGCTTGATACAAGCGCGTTCGAACATGCGGATATTGTAGGGCTTACAGCCGGCGCTTCCGTACCTGCATGGATCATTAAGGAGGTAAAACAAAAGATGAGCGACGAGATCCTGACTGAAGAAACCACGGTGGAGACCGAAAAGAGCTTTGATGAAATGCTGGAGGAATCCCTCAAGACTATATATAATGGAGATAAGGTAACCGGTACGGTTGTAGCGATCACTGGCACTGAGATCAGTGTCGATATTGGCACCAAGTATTCTGGCTTCATTCCCACCAGCGAATTCACCGACGACGGCATTAAGGTTGAGGATGCCGTCAAGGTCGGCGACACGATTGAGGCGAGCGTTGTCCGCGTCAACGACGTGGAAGGTACGGTCATGCTTTCCAAGAAGCGTCTGGACGCCGTGAAGAACTGGAACGACATCGAAGCCGCGCAGGAAGACGGCACGGTTGTCGAAGGCGTCGTCACCGAAGAGAACAAGGGCGGCGTTGTGGTTTCCGTCAAGGGTGTGCGCGTGTTTGTGCCCGCTTCCCAGTCCGGTCTGCCGAAGGACGTGCCGATGACCGAGCTGGTCAAGCAGACCGTCCGCCTGAAGATCACCGAGGTCAACCGCGGCCGCAAGCGCGTGGTCGGCTCCATTCGTGCCGTGCAGCAGAAGGAGCGCCGCGAGCGCGCCGAGAAGATCTGGAGCGAGATCGAGGTCGGCAAGCACTACCATGGCGTTGTGAAGTCTCTGACTTCCTATGGCGCATTTGTCGATATCGGCGGCATTGACGGTATGGTGCACGTCTCCGAACTGAGCTGGAGCCGCATCAAGACCCCGGCCGACGTTCTCTCCGTGGGCGACGAGGTCGATGTTTACGTCATCAGCTTCGATACCGAGAATCACAAGATCTCCCTCGGCTACAAGGATCCCAACGGCAATCCGTGGAACAAGTTCATGGCGACCTATCAGGTCGGCGATGTGGCGAAGGTCACCGTTGTGAAGCTCATGCCCTTCGGCGCATTTGCGGAAGTGCTGCCCGGCGTGGACGGCCTGATCCATATCTCCCAGATCGCGAACCGCCGCATCGGCAAGCCCGACGAGGTGCTCACGGTCGGCGACATCGTGGATGCCAAGATCACCGCTGTGGACGAGGAGAAGCACAAGATCTCCCTCTCCATCCGTGCGCTTTCCGCACCGGAACCGGCTCCGGTGAAGGCGCCTGTTGCGGACGAGCCCATCGGCCCCGAAGAGGATGCGCTGGTCTATGAAGTCTCCGCCACCGGCGAAGCCACCGGCAACATCCCGGAGGAAGTCTCCGTCGAGGAGTAAACGCAAAAAAATCCAAAACCCACCGCTTCGGCGGTGGGTTTTTCTTGCGTAAAATGACAGAGCTGTCTATAATATGCTCAAGAATCAAAAAACAGGAGCGGGAGACATGGCGTTGTATCGAACAATCCGAAACCGGCTTCGCAAAAAGCCGTTTTGCACGGCGGTGATCGTGGCCGCCGGTTCATCGACCCGGATGGGGCAGGACAAAATGATGCTTGAACTGGCCGGCATTCCGGTGCTTGTGCGCACGATCCGCGCATTCGAGGCATGCCCGTGCATCGACGAGATCATCGTCGTTACGCGCGGCGACCGTCTGGATGAGATTGCGGCGCTGCGTGGGCGATACGGGCTGTATAAGATGACCAAGGTGCTCACGGGCGGCGCGACGCGTGTGGAATCCTCGCTGGCCGGCGTGATGGGCGCAGATGCGCGCGCGACGCTGATCGCGATCCACGACGGCGCGCGGCCGCTCGTCTCGCGCGAGATCATCGAGACCACCTGCGCGGCGGCGCAGCGCGATCAGGCGGCGGCGCCGGTCGTCCCGGTGAAGGATACCATCAAGATCATCGACGGCGGCTTTGTGCGCGAAACGCCGCCGCGTGCGAGCGTGGCCGCCGTACAGACGCCGCAGATTTTTCAGGCCGATCTCATCAAGGCGGCGCTCACCAACGCGCTGGAAAAAGAACTCTCCGTGACGGACGACTGCTCCGCCGTTGAGGCGCTGGGGCTGCGCGTCGCCGTGACGGAGGGTTCGGAGGATAACCTGAAGATCACAACGCCGCTGGATGTGCAGTTGGCGGAATCCATTCTTAGGAGGCGCACGCAGACATGATACGGATCGGACACGGATATGATGTACACAGGCTGGTGCCGGGGCGGAAGCTGATCCTCGGCGGCGTGGAGATCCCGCACACGACCGGACTGCTGGGGCACTCGGATGCGGACGTGCTGACGCATGCGCTGATGGACGCGCTGCTCGGCGCCGCCGCGATGGGGGACATTGGACATCTGTTTCCGGACAGCGACGCACAGTATGCCGGGGCAGACAGTCTGCAGCTGCTGCGCGCGGTAATGGATCGGCTGCGTGCGGCGGGGTATGCCGTCGGCAACGTGGACTGTACGGTACTCGCACAGGCGCCGAAGCTCGCACCGCATATTTTGCAAATGCGTAAAAATCTTGCAGAGATCCTCGGCTGCGGCCTTGATGCGGTCAGTGTGAAGGCGACCACGGAGGAGGGACTCGGCTTCACCGGGGCAAAGGAGGGCATCGCGGCGCACGCGGTCGTTTTGCTCCGGCGCGACGGCTGATCGTTTGGACATATCCGGCGCGACCGGCATAGAATGCAGCATGACGATCTTGGAGGGAATTTCACATGCAGCGCTATTGCCTGATCATGTGCCGGTCGCTGACGAATGCGCAGCGGTCTGCGCAGGTGCTGGAACGGGCGGGCATCACTGCCACGGTTCGGAAAGCACCGCAGAGCATCTCCGGCGAGGGATGCTCTTATTGCGTCAAAATTGATGACTCCCGCCGCAGGCGGGCTTTGGAGGTTCTGGAGCGCGCGTCGCTTCGAACCGGGAAAATCTATCTTCTGGAGGCCGATGGCGCTCTGCGGGAGGTGACGGAATGATCTATCTGGATTCTGCCGCCACCAGCCTGTATAAGCCGCGGGCGGTCTCGCAGGCCATGCAGCGCGCCATGGCTACCATGTCCAGTCCGGGACGCGGGGGGCACCCCGCCGCAATGGCGGCCGCTGACGCGGTATATGACTGCCGCACGGCGGCGGCTGAGCTGTTTCATGTGCCGGATCCGGAGCATGTCGTATTCACGATGAACGCGACGCACGGCCTGAATCTGGCGATCCACTCGCTGGTACAGCCGGGAGACACGGTCGTGATCTCCGGATATGAGCACAACTCCGTTACGCGGCCGCTGCATCAGCGCAGAGCGAAGGTGCGCGTCGCGGCGGGACGGCTGTTTGACCAGGAAGCCGTGCTGGCGGATTTTCGCAGACTGCTGCCGGGTGCGCGTGCGGCGGTGTGTACGCATGTGTCCAATGTCTATGGATTTGTGCTGCCGGTCGCGGAGATTGCGGAACTTTGCGCGCGTTTTGGCGTCCCTTTGATCGTGGACGCGTCGCAGTCCGCCGGTGTGCTTCCGCTGGATCTGCAGGCGCTGCGCGCCGCGTTCATTGCCATGCCGGGGCACAAGAGCCTGCTGGGGCCGCAGGGGACGGGGCTTCTGCTCTGCCGCGGAACCGGGCTGCCGCTCCTTTCCGGCGGCACCGGCTCGCAGAGCGTCCTGCAGACCATGCCGGAGGATTTGCCGGACCGTATGGAAGCGGGCACGCACAACGTCCCGGGTATTGCCGGGCTCCGTGAGGGCATCCGGTATGTGTCGGCGCGCGAGAGTATCATTTGTGAGCATGAGCGGCTGCTGCTGCGCCAGCTCAAAGCGGGCTTAACGGGTTTGCCGGAGCTGGAGCTGTTTTATGACAGCAAGGAGCAGTGTCAAACCGGGGTGCTGTCTCTGCGCAGCCGGAAGCTGGACTGCGAGGAGCTTGCGCAGCGTCTCGCCGAACGCGGCGTCGCCGTGCGTGCAGGGCTGCACTGCTCGCCGCTCGGCCACCGCTCCGGCGGTACGTTTGACACGGGCACTGTGCGCTTGAGCGTTTCGCCGTTTAGCACAGAGCAGGAGGTTCAGGAAACCGTCCGCATCCTGCGGGAAATCCTGTAGTTCTGCGGCAGATTTGCGGTTGCTATTTTCATATTTTTGCGATATAATAATTAAATCTCCGGGTGCAAATGGAAAGAATGCACCCACAGGATGCTACAGAGGATATTGTCATGGCTCAATTTGCTGCCTTCTGGACAAAAATCGCCAGCCTAATTTCCACGATGCGCATTCCGGACATCGTGGATATTCTGCTGGTCGCTTATTTGATCTACAAGTTAATCATGTTGATCCGCAAGACAAATTCCTATCGGGTCGCCCGCGGCCTTCTCATGATCCTGATCGCGCTGTGGCTGTCCGGTGTTCTGAAGCTGACGATGATCAACTATCTGCTGGAGAAGATTGTAGAGCTGGGGATGATCGCGCTGGTCATTCTGTTCCAGCCGGAGCTGCGCCGCCTTTTGGAGCGAATGGGCGGCAACATTTCGAGCCTGTTTGGCTCCAAGCGTCTGGATCATCTGACGACGGAAACGGAGATTACGCAGACGATTATGGCCTGCTCCGACATGTCTACAACCCATACGGGCGCGCTGATTGTGTTTGAACGCGCGAACGCTCTGGATGAACAGATGCGAAGCGGTACGATCGTCAACGCGGATGTGTCGGCGGAGCTGCTGAAAAACATCTTCTTCGTGAAAGCGCCGCTGCATGACGGCGCGGTGATTATACAAAACGGGCGCATCGCTGCTGCGGGCTGTGTATTGCCGCTGACGGCCAATACGAATTTAAGCCCGGACCTTGGCACCCGCCACCGCGCCGGCATTGGCATGAGCGAGCATTCGGATGCTGTGGTCGTGATTGTCTCGGAGGAGACCGGGAGCATTTCGGTCGCAGTGGACGGTATGCTCAAGCGCCGCCTGACGCCGGAGACTTTTGAAGCAATTCTGCGCAGCGAGCTGATGCCGGAAGAAGGGCGGCAGCAGAAACGATGGGAGTTCCTGTCCCGCTTGAAACTTTCGCGCCGGGAGAACCATGATGACAAAGAAGAACGGAACGATCAACAAAATACGTAACAGCAAGGTGTTCTGGGCCATTGCGTCTTTGCTGGCGTCCTTCTTGCTCTGGGCGTACATGACTTCCACGGAGGAAACCACCATTGACCGGACGTTTTACAATGTGCCGGTCGTGTTTCAGGGCGCGGAGGAGCTGCGTTCGTCGCGGGGGCTGATCATTACGGAGGCGAGCGTCGAGACCGTCACCATTCATGTGTCCGGAAGCCGCGGGAACATCGGAAACCTGCACGCTTCCGACCTTACGGCGGAGGTCGATGTGAGCAGCATTTCACAGCCGCGTGAGATGGAGGTAAGCTACACCATCGCCTGGCCGGGCAGCGTCGATCAAAGCGACGTGTCGATCATCAGCAAATCGCCCGAAACCATCGCCTTTTCGGTGGTGCGGGAGAGCGCAAAGACCGTTGAGGTCAAGGGCGTCTTCACCGGCAGCGTGGCAGACGGCTATACGGCCGATCCGATCCTTGTGGAGCCGTCTACCATTACGCTTTACGGGCCGGAGGATGAGCTGAAAAACGTGGACAGCGCATGTGTATACGTGAATCGCCAGAACGTGGATATGACGCTCGGCCCGATGAAGAGCTCTTATGTTCTGCTCGATCAGAACGGCGACGAAGTCCCAATGCAAGAGATTATCAGCGACCACAACACTGTGACGGTGACGCTTCCGGTTCTGATGAAAAAGGAACTGCCGCTGACCGTAAATCTAATTGAGGGCGCGGGCGCCACGGCGGACAACTGCGTCGTTACGGTGGAGCCGAAATCCATCGAGGTCGCAGGCGATACGGCTGTGCTGGAGAAGATGAATCAGCTCGTGGTGAGCACGATCGACCTGTCCGATTTTGCTTCCAGCTATGAAAACACCTTTACTATCCCGCTGGACAATGCCCTGCGCAATCTCACCGGAACAACAGAGGCAACGGTGAAGATTACCGTCCGCGGGCTGGAAACGAAGAAAATCACAACCGGCAACATCAGCGTCACAGGCGTGAAGCCCGGTCTGCGCGCGGAGCTGACGACGACGATGCTGGAAGTAACCGTCCGGGCGGAGGCGGATGTGATCGACAAGATCACGGCGGATAACGTCCGTGTTGTTGCAGATTTGTCGGATTACGATGCGACGACCGGAGTCATTACGGTAACGGCCAAGGCCTATGTGGACGGATATGAGAAGGCCGGCGCGATCGGCGAATATACCGTTTCGGTGTCACTGACCAACGGAGGATAGCATATGACGCAAGATGCTGTGGTAACCAAACTGATTGACAAACGCACCGCCGAGGTTGAGGTGGAGCGCGGCACGGCCTGCGGCGGGAACTGCGGTTCCTGCGAGGCGTGCGTATTTCAAAACAAGATCCGGACGACGGCCAGAAACCGGATTTCTGCGCTTCCGGGGCAGAAGGTCGTCATTGAGACGAAAACGTCGGACATTCTCGGCGCGGCGGCGCTGCTGTATCTGGTGCCGTTTGTGCTGCTGTTCATCGGCTATGCCATCGGCGCGGCGCTCTCGTTCGGACAGGGCGGATGCATTCTGGTCGGCGTGGCGTTCTTTGTGCTCGGCGTGGCGCTGAATGTGCTGCTGCAGCGCCGGAAGAACAAGACGCCCATCACGTTTGAAATCATCCAAATTCGGGAATAACGGCAGGGGATTGCAGATATGACGATCAAAAGCATGACCGGTTACGGCGGCGCAAAGGGCGTCGTCGAGGGGCTGAATATCACGGCGGAGCTCAAAAGCGTGAACAACCGGTATCTGGACGTTTCGGTTCGGATG
Organism: Clostridiales bacterium; assembly: GCA_004556965.1. Taxonomy (GTDB): domain Bacteria; phylum Bacillota; class Clostridia; order Oscillospirales; family Oscillospiraceae; genus CAG-103. The sequence continues at coordinate 46,437 of SFFE01000003.1, forward strand.
CCGCGCGGTTTCCTCTTTGCGGAGGATGCAATCAAGGCCGCCGTGCAGCGGCACATCAGCCGCGGGAAAGTGGACGTGTTTATCACGGTGGACGCCTCTCAGGCGGCGGATACCGTCATCAGGGTCAATGAGTCGCTGCTGCGCGCGTATGTGGATACGCTGAATGATATCTCGGCGCGCTACGGTCTGGAAAATGATATGACACTGATGTCCGTCTGCCGATTTCCGGACGTACTGTCTGTGGAAAAGGCGGAGGCCGATCAGGAGAAGATCGGCGAGGGGCTCGTCTCGCTGATGGAAGCGGCGCTCACGGAGTATGACCAGATGCGCGTGCGCGAGGGGGTCAAGCTCCGCGAGGATGTGGAAAGCCGCCTGTGCACCATCGAAGCGCTCGTTTCCGTTGTGGAGGAAAACGCGCCGCGCACGGTGGAGGAGTATCAGACCCGCCTGCGTCAGAAGATGGAGGCCGTGCTCGCCGCGACCGATATTGACGAGACGCGCATTCTGACCGAGGCTGCAATCTTCGCCGACCACATCGCCGTAGACGAGGAAACCGTTCGTCTGCGCAGCCATATTTCCCAGATGCGCCATATGCTTCAAGGCGGCTCGCCTTTTGGGCGGAAAGCGGATTTTCTCATTCAGGAGTTCAACCGCGAGGCCAATACGATCGGCTCCAAATGCCAGAATGCCGACATTGCCAAAGTGGTGGTCGATCTCAAATCCGAGATTGAAAAGATCCGGGAGCAGATCCAGAATATCGAGTAGGAGAGAGACAGACCTTGAAACTCATCAACATCGGGTATGGAAATTTGGTGTCGCAGGAACGTCTGCTGGCGGTGGTCGGCCCGGAGTCCGCGCCCATCAAACGCATTGTGCAGGACAGCCGCGAGATCGGCATGCTGATCGACGCAACCTACGGCCGCAAGACCAAGTCCGTTCTGATTATGGATACGGGACATGTTGTTCTGTCCGCGCTGCTGCCGGAAGCGGTTGGCATGCGTGCAGAAGCGAACTGCGAAGGAGACGGAGGTGAGCCGCGTGGCTGAACAGGCAGGAAAACTCATTGTGCTATCCGGTCCGTCCGGCGCCGGGAAGAGCACCGTGATCGCGCGCCTGATGCAGATGCGCCAGGACTTGTGCTTTTCCGTTTCGGCGACGACGCGGCAGCCGCGTCCCGGAGAAACGGACGGAACGGATTATTTTTTCGTCACGCGGGAAGAATTTGACCGTATGGTGGAGGAAGACGCGTTGCTGGAGCACGCCGAGTATGTCGGCAACTGCTACGGTACGCCGCGCGGATATGTCGAGCGCAAGCAGGCTGAGGGGCTGAACGTGCTGCTGGACATTGAAGTGCAGGGGGCGCGTCAGGTGTGCGGAAAGACGCCGGATGCGGTCACCATTTTTGTGATTCCGCCCAGCCTGGAAGAGTTGGAGCGCCGGCTGCGCGGCCGGCATACCGATGCAGAGGAAAAAATCTGCTGCCGCCTGGCACGGGCGCATAACGAATACCGTGAGGCGGACTTTTACGATTACATAGTCATCAACGACGATCCCGATCAGGCGGCGCGGGAGTTGGACGCCATCATCACCGCGGAGCAATGCCGGTATCAGGAGCGCAAATCATATTTAACAGAGGTGCAGGAATTATGATGCTTTATCCCCCGATGGGCGAACTGGCCGATAAGGTCGGCAGCCGCTATCTGCTGGTCAATCTCGTTGCGCGCAGAGCGCGCGCCATCGCATCCGCCGCTGAGGACAGCGGCGAAGTTCTGGATGTGAAGCCGGTCTCCATGGCGATCGACGAAGTCTACGCCGGCGAGCTGTCCATCAAGAAGTAAACGCTTTCAGGCGGGCGAGACCCGCCTGTTTTTTTGAGGGAGGGGAATGGTTTGGCACAGGTAACGATTGCGAAGATCGCGGTCTCCGCGGCAACCTTCGCGTTTGACCGGCCGTTCTCCTACAAGCTCCCGCCCGGTCTGGAAGGCGTGCAGCCCGGCTGCCGGGTTATCGTCCCGTTTTCGAGAGGAAACCGCCCATGTGAGGGCGTCGTGCTGTCCGTGTGCAGCGGGGAGGATGCTCCGGCGCTCAAGGCGGTGCTGAAGGCGCTCGACGCCGAGCCGGTGCTCTCTGCGGAGCAGATCCGGCTGGCCGTCTGGATGCATGACCGGTTTTTCTGCACGGTCTATGACGCGTTCAAGGCCATTCTCCCGGCGGGCGTGTGGTTTCAGATCAGCACGGTTTACCGCGTCGCGGAAGGGACGGAGCGGGACGCGGCACTCGAAGCGTGCGGGAGATCAAAAGCGCGCAGGCTCGCGCTGGAAACCGTGTTTGCCCACGGCGGTAGCTGCGATCTGGCGGAGCTGCAGGCGGCGTTCGGCGGGGAAGACCCTGCAAACGCGCTGCACGCGCTGGTCAAAGAGGGCGTTTTGTGCGTGGAAGGCACGGAAAAGCGCCGTGTAAAGGACAAGGAGACGGTCTATGCCGGGCTGAATCTCCCGGCGGAGGACGCGCAGGAGGAAGTGCGCCGCTGCCGGAAAAAAGCGCCGCAGCAGGCGGCGATCCTGGACCTGCTGTGTACCGTGGGGCGTGCCCCGGCACGGGAGGTCTGCCTGTTCACCGGCGCGTCCATGGCGAGCCTGAACGCGCTTGTGAAAAAGGAACTGGTACAGCTTGACACGGAACCGGCGTTTCGCCGTCCGGTGCGGTTTGAGGGGGAGCTTCAGCCGCTTCCGGCGCTGACGGAGACACAGCAGAGCGCGTATACAGGACTGCGCGAATTGCTGGAGCAGCCGCAGGCGAATGCGGCTCTGCTTTTCGGCGTAACCGGCAGCGGCAAAACGACGGTATATCTGCATCTGATCGATGATGTGCTGCGCCGCGGCGCCTCGTCCATCCTGCTGGTGCCTGAAATTTCTCTAACGCCGCAGATGATCCAGACGTTTTCCGCCTATTTCGGCGATCAGGTCGCCGTGCTGCACAGCCGGCTTTCCATCGGCGAGCGGTACGACGAGTGGAAGCGCATCCGCAGCGGGAGCGCTCGCGTCATCATCGGCACCCGCAGCGCGGTATTCGCACCGGCTGTGAATCTCGGCCTGCTCATTCTCGATGAGGAGCAGGAGGAGACGTATAAATCAGAAAACACCCCGCGCTATCACGCGCGCGACGTGGCAAAGTTCCGCTGTGCGCAGAGCAATGCGATGCTGCTGCTCGGTTCTGCTACGCCCGACGTGGTGAGCCGCTATCAGGCGGAGACCGGGAACTATCACTATTTTGAGATCGAGGGGCGGTTCAACGAGCAGGCGCTGCCGGAAGTCCGTATCGTGGATATGAAGCGCGAGCTGCGGCAGGGCAACCTTGGCTCTATCAGCTCCGTGCTGCGGCAGGAGCTGGCAGAAAACCTCGCCCGCGGGGAGCAGAGTATTTTGTTTCTCAACCGACGCGGGGCGAGCAAGCTTGTCACCTGCGGCGACTGCGGCTTTACGTATGCGTGCCCCCGCTGCAGTGTGAGCCTGACCTACCACAGCAGCAACCGCACGCTCCAGTGCCACCACTGCGGCTATCGCCGGTATGTGGACGAGCACTGCCCCGACTGCGGCGGCACGCTGCGCTACATCGGCGACGGTACGCAAAAGATCGAGGAAGAACTCCATGACCTGTTTCCGGGCGTGGAGACGCTGCGGATGGACGCCGATACGATCGCCATGGCCGGTTCCCACGAAAAGCTGCTCAGCCGCTTTTCCCGGGAAAACATTCCAATCATGATCGGCACGCAGATGATCGCCAAGGGGTTGAATTTCGACCGTGTCACGCTCGTGGGTGTGCTCTCGGCGGATCAAAGCCTGTACGTCGGCGACTACCGCGCGAACGAGCGGACGTTTTCGCTCATCACGCAGGTGATCGGCCGCAGCGGCCGGGGCGATGCGCCGGGGCGCGCCGTAATCCAGACGTTCACGCCGGAAAATCAGACGATTTTGCAGGCCGCGGCGCAAGACTATGAGGCGTTTTACCGCTCGGAGATCGCGCTGCGCAGACTGCACGGCACGCCGCCGTTCTGCGAGATCCTGACGGTGACGGTCTCCGGCCTGAACGAGAGCGCGGTGCTGCGCTGCTGCGCGTATATCCGCGACTATCTGCAGCGGGAAACACACGGTAAAGCCCAGCTTCTCGGCCCGGCACCGCTGCCGGTCGTGCGCGTGAACAACCGCTTCCGCTACCGCGTCACGCTCTACTGCAGAGAGACGCGCGTCCTGCGGCAGACAGTGGCAAATATCGTGATGTACTGCAATACGGATAAAAAATTTCGGGACGTCTCCGTTTTTGCGGACGACAACCCGTTTGATTAGGAGAATCGTTATGGCACAGAGAATGATCGTAAAAAAAGGAGACCCGGTGCTGGAAAAGCACTGCCGCCCGGTGACGGAGTTCAACGCCCGGCTGCATACCCTGCTCGACGATATGAAGGAGACGCTGGCGCACGCCAATGGCGTGGGGCTCGCCGCGCCGCAGGTCGGCGTGCTGCGCCGTGCCGTCATCGTGCTGGAGACGAACGTGGCTGAGGACGAGGAGGAATACATGATAGAGCTTGTGAACCCGGAGATCATCGAGGCCTCCGGCGAGCAGACCGGCGCGGAGGGCTGCCTGAGCATTCCGGAGCAGTTCGGCATCGTCACGCGGCCCGACCACGTCAAGGTGCGTGCGCAGGATCGCTACGGCAACTTTTTTGAGGTCGAGGGCGATGGGCTGACGGCGCGAGCCTTCTGCCACGAGTTGGACCATCTGGAAGGCAGGCTGTTCACCACGAAGGCCATCCGGATGCTCGAGCCGGATGAGCTGCAGCAGGCGGAGGATTGAGCCGGATGAGGATCGTGTTCATGGGCACGCCGGACTTTGCTGAAGTCTCGCTCCGCCGTCTACTGGATGAGCGGTTTGATGTGGTCGGCGTATTCACACAGCCGGATAAGCCCAAAAATCGCGGCATGAAGCTCGCGGCCAGCCCGGTCAAGGAACTGGCGCTGCAGGCGGGTATCCCGGTGTTCCAGCCGGGAAAAATGCGCGACGGCGCGGCTTTGGAGCAGGTTCAGAGCCTCCGGCCGGATATTCTCGTCGTTGTGGCGTACGGAAAGATCCTGCCGGACGAGATTCTGGCCGTGCCGAAGTACGGCGCGATCAACGTGCATGGCTCGCTGCTGCCGCAGTACCGGGGCGCCGCGCCCATCCAGTGGGCGGTGCTGAACGGCGATACGCGCACGGGTGTGACGACCATGTATCTCGACCGGGAAATGGACACCGGCGACGTGATCTTCACGGACGAGACCGAGATCGGCGCGTATGAGACGGCGGGCGAGCTGTTCGACAGACTGGCGGAGATGGGCGCTGCGCTGCTCACGCGCACGCTGCGCGCGATCGAAGCGGGCACCGCGCCGCGCACGCCGCAGGAGCACGCCAGGGCGACCTACACCCGGCCGCTGGATAAGAGTCTGTGTCCCATCGACTGGAACCGTGCGCCGCGCGAGATCGTCAAGCACGTCTGCGGCCTGTGCCCGTGGCCGGTCGCCACGGCGGAGCTCAACGGGACGAATTTCAAGATTTTCCGCGTGGAATATGCCGAGCGGAAAACGGCGCGTGCCCCCGGCAGCATCGTCGCCGTCGGGAAGGACGGCATTACGGTCGCCTGCGCGGGCGGGGAGACAGTCCGCATCACCGAGCTGCAGGCGCCGGGAAAGAAACGGATGCGCGCGGCGGACTATCTGCTCGGCCATCCGATGCAAATTGAGGAATGACGATGGCAGCAACTGCCCGCGAAGCGGCACTGACCGCTCTGGAAAAGTGGAGAAAAAACGGCGCGTGGTCGGACGCGGCGCTCGCAAGCGTGATCGCCAAGGCGCAGCTCGACGCGCGCGACGCGGCGCTGGCGTCCCGCATCTGCTACGGAACGCTGCAAAATCTCGCGCTGCTGGATTTTTATATTGCGGCGTTTTCCACAACGCCGCCGCAGAAGCTGGAGCCGAAGGTGCTCGATCTTCTGCGCATATCGGCGTATCAGATTCTGTTGATGGACAAGGTTCCGCCCAGCGCGGCGGTAAACGAGGCGGTTGCGCTCTGCAAGCGCAGCGGCTGCGCGCGGGCGTCCGGTTTGGTGAACGCCGTGCTGCGGCGTATCTCTGAGCACAGGGACAGCCTGCCCGAAATCCACGGAAAGGGGACGGCGGAGTATCTCGCCACAAAATACAGCCATCCGCTCTGGCTCGTGCAGGAGTGGGCCGCGGCGCATGGATACGCCTTTGCCGAGGCGGCGCTGCGCGCCGACAATGCGCCGGCGCCGGTCTGCATCCAGACCAACACCCTGAAAACGGATGTGAAAACGCTGCAAAGCAGTCTGCAAGGTCAGGGCTTTGCCGTGCGGACGCAGGATCGCCTGCCGGACGCGCTGGTGTGCGGCGGCGGAAATCTTGCTGCGAGCGACGCCTTCCGGGACGGGTGGTTTTATGTACAGGACGCGGCGGCGAAGCTTGCCGTCCTGGCAGCCGATCCGCAGCCGGGGATGCGCGTGCTCGACGCCTGCGCCGCTCCCGGCGGGAAGAGCTTCAGCGCCGCCGTTCAAATGCAGGGACGGGGAAGCATCCTCTCCTGCGACATTCACGAAAACAAGCTCAAGCGCGTGCGCGAGAGCGCGCAGCGCTTGGGAATCTCGATTTTGGAAACCGCCGCGATGGACGCGCGAACGCCGCTCGGAAGCCTGCGTGAAAGCGCAGACGTCGTGCTGGCGGACGTGCCGTGCTCCGGGCTGGGCGTGATCCGCAAAAAGCCCGAGATCCGCTACAAAGACCCGGCGGAGCTGGAGAACCTGCCAGAGATCCAGAGCGCGATCCTGAGCGGATTGGCCGGCTGCGTAAAGCCCGGCGGTGTGCTTCTGTACTCCACGTGCACGGTTCGAAAGCGGGAAAACGAGGACGTGGTCCGTGCGTTTCTGTCCGGACGTCCGGAATTCGCGCCGGAGCCGTTTTCGGCTGCGGGCGTGGACGCGCCGGACGGCATGTGTACGCTCTGGCCGCATCTGCATGACACGGACGGATTTTTCATCTGTAAGCTGAGGAAACGGGTATGAGAGACATCAAAGCGATGCTCCCCGACGAGATCGCAGCCGCACTGGCGGAGCTGGGGGAGCCGAAGTACCGGGCTAAGCAGATCTTTCAGTGGCTTGCGCGCGGCGTGGAGTCGTTCGACGAGATGACGGACGTATCCAAAAAACTGCGCGAAACGCTGAAGCGGGAATTTTTTATCACAAAGCTCAAAATGCTCCGCAAACAGGTCTCCAGCATTGACGGCACGATCAAATATCTCTGGGAGCTGCCGGACGGCAACGCGGTGGAGACCGTTGTGATGCAGTACCGCCACGGCAACACCATCTGCATCTCCTCGCAGGTCGGCTGCCGGCAGGGGTGCGCGTTCTGCGCCTCGACCATCGGCGGACTGATTCGGGGACTGGAAAGCTCGGAAATGCTCGACGAGGTGTTGTATTCCGAGCGGGAATCTGGCCTGAAGATCTCCAACATCGTGCTCATGGGCATTGGCGAGCCGCTGGACAATTTCGACAACGTGATCCGCTTTCTGCGTTTGGTCAACCATCCGGATGGCGAGAATATCGGTATGCGGCATATTTCGCTCTCCACCTGCGGCCTGACCGAGCGGTTTGACGAGCTGGCGGACTTGAATCTGCAGCTGACCCTGTCGGTCTCGCTGCACGCGCCGGACGATGAGACGCGCTCCAGGATTATGCCCGCCAACCGCGGGCGCGGCGTAGAGCAGCTCATTTCCGCGTGCAGCCGGTATTACGAAAAGACCGGGCGGCGCATCTCGTTTGAATACGCGATGATCGACGGCGTGAACGATACGCCGTACCACGCAAAGCTGCTTGCGCAGCATGCGAAGCGCGTGTGCGCACATGTCAATCTGATCCCGCTCAATCACGTGGAGGAGCGGCAGTTTGCCCCGTCCACGCCGGAGCATATGAAAGCGTTTATCCGCGTTCTGGAGGAGGCGGGCGTAAATGTGACGGTGCGCCGCCGGCTTGGCAGCGACGTGGACGCTTCGTGCGGCCAGCTCCGGAAGAAAGTGGCCGAAAACCGGGCGTAACGCCGGGGGAGTTGAGGAAAAGCATGAAAAGCTATGCGCTGACGGACAAAGGGAACGTCCGGAAGGAAAATCAGGACTGCGTTTTGGTGACGGAGATCCGCTCCAAGGGCTGTCTTGCCGCCGTGGTGTGCGACGGCATGGGCGGCATTCACGGCGGCAGGCTGGCGAGCGAGCTGGCGGTGTCGGCGTTTATGGCGGATTTTCGCAAAAGCCTGCTGCGCAGCACGGAACGCCGGCCGGATCTTGCGGCGCTGCTGCAAAACGCCTGTGCGGAAGCCAACCGCGTGGTGTATCAGTACTCATGCTCGAATACGGAGTGCGCGGGCATGGGCACGACGATCGTGGCCGCGGCGGTTCGCGGCGGCGTGGCGCAGATTCTCAGCGTCGGCGACAGCCGCGCTTATCGGATCACGCGACGGGGCATCGTGCAGATCACCAAGGACCACTCATTGGTTGAGGATATGGTCGACCGCGGCGAGCTTACCCGCGCGCAGGCGCGAAACCACCCGAAGAAGAACTTCATCACCCGCGCCTTGGGTGTGGATGCGCAGGTGCGTGCGGATGGGTTTACCGTCCGGCTCCGCCCCGGCGAGCGGCTGCTGCTCTGCTCGGACGGGCTGTCGAACGCGCTGACGGACGAGACACTGTACCGGCTCTGCCGCTCCGGCCGTAGTCCGGAAAAGGTGTGCCGCCGCCTGATTCAGCATGCGCTCTGCGGCGGTGCGCGCGACAATGTGACGGCGGCACTCATTATGCGCTGGTAATGCTGCTGTGCTGAGATACGGCCTCTTGGGAGGATGCATATGGATCAATCGAAGAACAAATACATTGGGCAAATGCTCGACAACCGCTACGAGATTCTCGAAGTCATCGGCAGCGGCGGCATGTCCGTTGTCTATAAAGCGCTGTGCCACCGGCTGAACCGCTATGTCGCCATAAAAATTCTGCGGGAGAACATGGCGCAGGATGCGGAGCTCAAGAGCCGGTTTCAGACGGAGGCGCAGGCCGTCGCCATGCTGTCGCACCCGAATATCGTTGCGGTGTACGACGTCAGCCATTCCGATGATCTGGAGTATATTGTCATGGAGCTGCTGGAAGGCGTTACGCTCAAGCAATATATGGCCGAGAAGGGGCCGATGGGCTGGCAGGAGACGCTGTTTTTCGCAACGCAGATCTGCAAGGCGCTGCAGCACGCGCATGAGCACGGCATCGTCCACCGCGACATCAAGCCGCAGAACATCATGATCGACAAGGACGGCGTGGTCAAGGTTGCCGATTTCGGCATCGCCGCGCTGGAGAACATCAAAGAGGACAGAACGGGGACAGCCATCGGCTCGGTGCACTACATCGCGCCGGAGCAGGCCAAGGGGCTGGACGCCGACGCCCGCAGCGATCTCTATTCGCTGGGCGTCGTGATGTACGAGATGCTCACCGGCCGCCTGCCGTATGACGCGGACACGCCGGAGGAGATCGCGCTGAAGCACATTTCCGGCACTGCGCCCATGCCGCGCGAAAGCAACGACGCCATTCCGGAGGAGCTGGAACGCATCACGATGAAGGCGATGAACGCCGACCTTGCCAAGCGCTATCAGTCAGCTGCCGAGATGCTGGCCGATCTGGATGCATTCAAGAAAGAGCAGAATCAGCGCCGCATCGATGCAGAGCGTGCCGAGCGCCGCGCGCGCCATCAGGAGCGTGAACCGTTCTTCGGCGTTTCGAAAGAACTGACGGACGAGCAGTATGCCCGCCGCCGGAAGCGCGCAAAGCGCGTCAGCTTCTTCACGGGGCTGTTTGCGGTCAGCGTGGTCGTGATCGGGCTGTGCGTTTTTCTGTGGGAGTATATGCTGCGCGATCTGTTCAGCGTGGCGGAGCGGATCGACGTTCCGAACTTTACAGGCAAATCCTATGAGGACGTTGTCAACAGTAAGGAATATGACAAGTTCCATTTCACAGTCGTGTATACGGTAGACCCGAAAGTGAAGGAGGGTGTTATCATCCGCCAGGACCCGGAGGCGGGCAAGAGCATGATGGTCGTCTCCGAGGGCATTGACGTGCAGCTCACGGTCAGCACCGGCGTGGTCATGACGGAAATCCCTTATGTCATCAACTGGGACTACCGTGAAGCGACGCAGGAGCTGCGGGAGGCGGGCTTCTTTGTCCAGACGGAGATTCAGGCATCCACCAGCGTGACGAAGGACTACGTCATCAGCGTCGATCCCGCACCGGGCGAGAGTCTGGCCGCCGGTTCGACGGTGTATCTCGTCGTCAGCGGCGGTCCGGAGCTGCGCACCGTGACGATGCCGGACCTTACGAATCTCACGGAATCCGCTGCGATCGCACGCATCGAGAGCAACGGTCTCACCTTCGGCGGCGCGTATAAGGAGGCCAACGACGCGCCCGCCGGAACGGTGTTCAAGCAGAGCGCGACAGCATATTCTGACATTGCGGAATTTTCGAAAATCTATATTTGGGTCTCCACCGGTCCGGCGGACACGGCGGAGCCGTAAAACAGGAGCGGCACAGCTATGGCACAAGGCGTCATCATCAAATCCCTGAGCGGGTTTTATACCGTCAGCGTCGGCAATTCCATCGTGGAATGCAAGGCCAGAGGCCGGTTTCGGCACGACGGCTTCAGCCCGCTGGTGGGCGACCGCGTGGAGGTGACGGTGGACGCGCAGGGGAAAGGGCGCATCGACGCCGTGCTGGAGCGGCGCAACTATTTCATCCGTCCCGCTGTGGCGAACGTCGATCAGATCGTGATGTTTGCCGCCGCGGTCAACCCGGTGACCGATCCGTTTTTGATCGACCGCGTCGTGGCCATTGCGGAGAATGCCGGGTGCGAGACGGTGATCTGCCTGAACAAATGCGACCTGGATCCGGCCGAGCGGCTGTATGAGATTTACCGCACCGTGGGCTGCCGCGTGATCTGTACGAGCGCCGCGACCGGCCTTGGCATAGACGCGCTGCGCGACGCGATCCGCGGCAAGACCAGTGCATTCACCGGCAACTCCGGCGTGGGCAAGTCCAGCATTCTTAACCGGCTGATGCCGGAGCTGCAGATTCAGACAGGCGCCGTGAGTGAAAAGCTCGGCCGCGGCAAGCATACGACCCGTCATGTGGAGCTTTATGCACTCGGCGAGGAGACCTATGTGGCCGATACGCCCGGCTTTGCGTCGTTCGAGGTCGATATGATCGAGCCGATCTCCTGTGAAAACCTCCAGTATGCGTTCCGGGAATTTCGCCCGTACATCGGGCAGTGCCGGTTTTCCGACTGCGCGCACCTGCACGAGCCGGGCTGCGCCGTGCTGGAGGCGCTGGCGGCGGGGAAGATCGCGCCGGAGCGCCACCAGAGCTATGCAAAGCTCTATGAGATCGCACAAAATACCCATGAATGGGAGAAAAAGAAGACCTGAAGCGGAACATAGAAGCCGCCCTTCGCATAAGATGTAAGGAGTATCTGGATGCGAAGGGCGGTTTTTGTATGTATAAACGGCGGCGGATTCGATGTCTGCTCGGCATCTTCTGCATCGTTGTCGGCATCCTCATTATTCTGAGTATGATTTTACCGGCCGGATTCTGGTGGTTCATTCTGGGCGTTGCGCTCATTGCCGCCGGGGTCTGGTGCGTCCGATGTTGAAGAAGGAGTGACGAAATGAGAATCGTAGTGTGGAAAATGCCCGCGTTCCTCTCCAAGTGCTTCCGAAAGCTGTTCGTGCGCGAATAAGCGTGGCACGTCCGGCATAAGAATGTACAAAAATGACAAGGAGCGTCTGGTATGGAATTGCAACTGGAAAAGCAGAAACGGATGGTGTATGAAAAGGTGTTGGATCGGACTGCAGAGGAAACCTGCAGCGCCGATTTCGTGGTTCCGGATGCGCTGGCGGACGTCGGCGCCCTGCTGATGACAGAGGGCTCCTTTTCCCTGTGGAAGCTGGACTTTTCGGAAAAGAACGCAGACATTGAAGGGCGCATCCATGCCAGCGTGTGCTACACGGAGGAGCAGACCGGCGCGATCTGCAGCTTCCCGGTGGAGCTGCCCGTGAAAATGAGCGTCAGCGCCGAAACGCGCTCGCCCGATGTGCGTCCGTTTGCCGTGTGCACGGTATCGGAGCTGGAATCACAGATCGTCAACTCCCGCAAGGTGCGCACGCGGGCGCGGCTTAGCGTGCATCTGCGCGCTTACCGTGCCGGAACGATGGAGTTGGCCGGCGGCGTGGCGTGCGGGGAGCAGAAGATTTTTACCAACTGCGTCCCGCACCGGTTTCACGCGCCGGTCGCGGTAGAGGAGAAGACGTTCACCATTTCCGAGGAACACCCCTTCCGTCTTTCGCGCCCGGAAAACGATCAGCTTCTGAGCCACGCGGAGACGGTGCAGCTTGACGAGCAGAAGATCGTCGGCAGTAAGGTGATTTTGCAGGGGAAGGTTGTCACCACGGTGCTCTACCGGCAGACGGATCGGGCCATACCGGTGACGGAAGTGTTTGAAACGCCGTTCTCGCAGATGATCGAGTCCGGCGCGGACGGCGAGCTGAGCCATGTGCGCACGCGCGTGCAGCTCACAGCGGCGTATCAGGAGGTTTCCAGTTCGCTCGGCGCACACGGCGGGCTGCAGGTGGAGTACCATCTGGTGGCGCAGACGGTGTGTCTGGCGGAGGTAGAGGCGACCTGTGTCTCCGACGCTTACAGCAATGCGGTGCAGCTCCGGCTCGCCATGCAGGAGCAGCCGGTCATCCAGGTTTCGCTGCTAGAGCCGGTGCGCGCGGTGGCGGAGGACGCCGTCGAGGTCACCGGAGAAGGCTTTTCGGTCTGCGGCAGCCGGTGCGCGCTGCAGTCGGCTGCGGCGGAGGACGGCGCCGTTTCCGGGAGTCTCTCGGTCACAGTGCTGCTCGCATCGGCGGACGGGGCAATTTCGGCAGTCCATAAGGAAGTTCGCTTTTCGCAGCCGATTGTCACAGATGGCCGGGTCGAAATTGCCGCGGTGCGTCCGGAGGAGCCGTATCTTGCCATGACGGCGGGCGCGGTTTCCGTGCGCATACCGGTGACGATCGAGACGTTTGCGGTGCAGGAGCAAAAACTGCGGCAGGTTTCGGAGATTACCTGCGGCGAGGAGCCGACCGCGTTCGACAGTCTCCCGTCGCTGACCGTCGTCCGGCCTGACGCGGCGTGCTCGCTCTGGGAACTGGCAAAACGCTATTGCTCCAGCGTCGAGACCATCCGGGCCGTCAACGGATTGGGCGACGGCGCGGAGGGATGCGAAATGCCGCAATTTTTGCTGATTCCCAAGACCAGGGCGTAGATCCCCGGCAAATCAGTTGAATTTTTCTTGCCACGCGGAAAAGAGTGTGCTACACTATATAAAGCATTTTTGACAAGAGGAGTTGGAACCATGTCCGGACATTCCAAGTGGCATAATATACAGAAAACCAAGGGCGCGCAGGACGCCAAGCGTGCGCAGGCGTTCACCAAGATCGCCCGTGAAATGATTGTTGCCGTCAAAGAGGGCGGAAGCGGAGACCCCGCGAACAATTCCCGTCTGGCCGCCGTCATCACAAAGGCGAAGGCCGCCAACATGCCGAACGACAACATCAAGCGCACGATCGAAAAGGCGCTCGGCGCCGGCAACACGGACAATTTCGAGTCGATCACATATGAAGGCTACGGCCCCTGCGGCGTTGCCATCATTGTGGAGACCATGACGGATAACCGCAACCGTACCGCATCCGAGGTGCGCCATTATTTCGATAAGTACGGCGGAAATATGGGCGCGACCGGCTGCGTCTCCTGGTCGTTCGATAAGAAGGGCGTCATCGTCATCAACAACGAGGACGAGGAGCTGGACGAGGACAAAGTCATGGAAGACGCGCTGGAAGGCGGCGCGGACGATTTCGTGCCCGACGAGGATGTGTTCACGGTCTATACCGACCCGGACGCTGTCACCGAGGTGGCGGAATATCTGACGCAGCATGGCTACGAGCTGCTCTCTGCGCAGGTGGAAATGGTCCCGCAGAACACCGTTCAGGTCACCGGCGAGGATAATCTCAAGAATCTGCAGAAGATGCTGGATATGTTCGAGGACAATGACGACGTCCAGAACGTCTGGCACAACTGGGAAGAGTAAGTTTTTCTGACACAATAAAAAGGCTTCCGTCGTGGATTTGATCCGGGACGGAAGCCTTTTTATATGATACGAGCAGGTCTGTAAGCCGGGTTCTGTCTTAAGCAGCCATCTATCTAGACGCACCGTTGCCGGTGCGTTCCAGCCACCTCCATGGGACGGCCGGGCCGGCCTGATGTCCCTCCGCGGTGTTGCTCCGGATAGAGTTTACAGCATCGAACTGTCTCCAGCCGACGAGTGAGCTCTTACCTCACTTTTCCACCCTTACCTCGTCGATGCAAGCTCCATATCGTTCGCTCTGCCGCAAGCGGCGGAGCTTACGCATTTCGCTGCATCTCTTCCTCCGACTGCAGCGGGCTGCATTCGGATTTGTGACGCGGCGGTATCTCTCTGTTGCACTTGTCCGAGGGTCGCCCCTGGCGGGTGTTACCCGTTATCCTTGCCCTGTGGAGCCCGGACTTTCCTCACGCACAGCCTTTCGGCTTGTGCCCGCGGCTGCTCGGCCTGCTCGCCCGACTATTTTACCCATCCGGCCCGTGATAGTCAAGCGGAAGAAAATATATTTTCGGAAAGGGAAGGCATTTTTTGTCTCCCCTTTCCGATTTATGCAGTCCATGTTTCATGGACTGCATAAAAAGATTGAAATTACTAGGAGGGAATAACCAATTCCCTCCCAGACCCTCCCCGTGCAGGTTTGAGCGTATCCACAGATTTCGAAATATATTTTCTTGTATTCAATGAAAATGGGAAGTATAATCAGGTGGGTAAGGGAGTGATTCCGATGAATTTTAACGACTATATCGACAGCCTGAAAGGAAAGCGCATCGGCGTGATCGGGCTGGGCGTGAGCAATACGCCGCTGGTGCGGCTGCTTTTGGCAAACGGCTGTGATGTGACCGTGTGCGACAAGCGCAGCAGCGATGCGCTGGGCGAGATCGGCAATGAGGTCAAAGGGACGGGCGGCAAGCTCATTCTTGGCGACGACTATTTGGAGCATTTGGATTTTGACGTAATTTTCCGCACGCCGGGCGTGCTGCCGAATGTGGCGCAGCTTGCAGCGGCGGCTGCGCGCGGCGCTGTGCTCACGTCGGAGATGGAGGCGTTTTGCGCGCTCTGCCCCTGCAAAATCATTGCCATTACAGGCAGCGACGGTAAGACGACGACCTCCACCGTCACAGCGGAGTTGCTCCGGGCTGCGGGATACACCGTCCACCTCGGCGGCAATATCGGCACACCGCTGTTTTGCCGCGTGCCGGACATCCGGCCGGACGACATCGCTGTGCTGGAGCTGAGCTCGTTCCAGCTCCACAGTATGATGTGTGCGCCGGATATTGCGATTATTACGAACATCTCTCCGAACCATTTGGACGTTCATCCGAATCTGGAGGACTACGTCTCTGCAAAGCAGAATATTTATCTCCATCAGCGCCCGGATGCAGTGCTGGTGCTGAATGCGAAGGACGCACACACGCCGGAGTTTGCCGCCGGTGCGCCGGGGAAAGTCCGCCTGTTCAGCAGCATTGGACCCGTGGAGAACGGCGTTTTCCTGCAGGACGGCGTCATCTACCGCAAGCACAACGGCGCGGCGGAGAAGATCATGGACGCCGTCGGCATCCGCATCCCCGGCGCGCACAATGTGGAGAATTATATGGCGGCTTTCGCTGCGCTCGACGGGATGATCTCGCGTGACGATTGCGTTTCCGTTGCAAAAACGTTTCCCGGTGTGCCGCACCGGATGGAGTTCATCCGCGAGCTGCATGGCGTCCGGTTCATCAACGACTCGATCGCGTCGAGTCCGACGCGCGCCATCGCGGGGCTGCACGCGCTGCCGAAGCCGCCGGTCATGCTGCTGGGCGGCCACGATAAGCACATCCCGTTTGACACGCTGGGCGACGAGATCTGCCTGCACGCCAAGGCCGCGGTGCTCTGCGGCGAGACGGCGGAGCGCATTGCTGCCGCCATCCGCGCAAGCGCGCATTACGACGCGCAGAAGCTGCCGGTCGTGATCGAGGACGATTTCCGCACGGCGGTGGTGACCGCATACCGGCTGGCAGAGCCGGGGGATATTGTGACGCTTTCGCCCGCGTGTTCGTCGTTCGACCGATTCAAAAATTTCGAGGAGCGCGGCAACACCTTCCGCGCGATTGTCGAATCGCTGGAATAACGGCATAATTCTGTCTCTCTGTGCATACCGTGGCAGAGGGGGATGCCTATGTACTGCACACGGCGGCCATGGAGACGTGCGCCCCGTCGCCCCCGGCAGCGCAGCGCAAAGCTGCTGATCGTTGGGATCTTACTGCTGGCGGGGTTTTGCGGCGCGGTACATTTTGTATCGAAGACGCTGTCGTTTATCACGGAGCTGGCGGTCAATCAGGCCTCTGATCTGGTGCAGGAGCGGGTCAATACGACGGTGCATCAGGTCATGGAGCGGGTCGCCGGCGGCGAGTATTATACCTTTCAGACCGACGCATCCGGCCGCATTACCGCGCTGAGCGTCAATGTGGATCAGATCAGCCAGATCACGACGGAAATTCTTGACGTCACAATGAAGACGGACGACGGCCAGCCGTTGGAGCTGGACATTCCGCTGGAGACCCTGCTGGGCATCAATCTGATTCCGGAGTTTGAAATGCCGCTGCCGGTTCGGATTTTAATGCTGACGACGCCGCACGTGGATTACCACAACGAGCTGGCGTCGGCGGCAATCAACCAGAGTAAATATCAGCTGTATCTGCACGTGGGCGTCGAGATCGACGTGCTGATCCCGTGGCAGAAAAGCACGGTCGAGGTGGAGACGGACGTTCTTCTGGCTGAGACTGTGATTGTGGGCGACGTGCCCGGAACGTATATTGAAGTGGAGCAATCATAATGGATGTACAAAACGAAATCGCGGCCCTGCGCAAGGAAATTGAAAAGCACAACCTGCTGTACTATGTCAAGGACGCGCCGGAGATCTCTGACTTTGAATATGACGCGCTGATGCGCCGTCTGACGGAGTTGGAGCAGGCGCACCCGGAGTATCAGTCACCGGATTCGCCGACGCAGCGCGTGGGCGGATATGCGCTCAACACGTTTGCGCAGGTGCGCCATCCGGTGCCGCTGGAGAGTTTGCAGGACGTGTTTTCCTTTGACGAGCTGCGCGCCTTTGGCGAACGCATGGATGCGTCGATTCCGGAGACACACGACTATGTTGTGGAGCCGAAGATCGACGGGCTGTCCATGTCGCTGGAATATGAAAACGGTGTGTTCGTCCGCGGCGCGACGCGCGGCGACGGGCTTGTCGGCGAGGACGTGACGGAAAATCTCCGCACGCTGCGAAACCTGCCGATGACACTCACCGATGCGCCGGAGCGCCTGATCGTGCGCGGCGAGGTCTATATGTCGCACGAGGTGTTCCAGGAGATCAACGCGCTGCGCGAGGTGCGCGGCGAGGCGCTGCTGGCCAATCCCCGCAACGCCGCTGCCGGCTCCGTCCGCCAGCAGGACCCGAAGATCGCCGCTGCACGCAAGCTCGACATCATCATTTTTAACCTCCAGCTTGTCAGCGGCCGCTCTTTCGAGACACACGCCGAAACGCTGGATTACCTGCAGTCGCTCGGCTTTCCGACCGTGCCGTACCAGCGCTGCGCCGCGCTGGATGACTGCTGTAAGCGCATTGAGTGGATCGGCGACAACCGCGAGACCTATCCCTTCGACATCGACGGCGCGGTCATCAAGGTCAACCGTCTGGCGCAGCGCGAAGCGCTCGGCAGCACGGCGAAGTTCCCGCGCTGGGCGGTGGCCTATAAGTACCCGCCGGAGAAAAAGGAGAGCCGTGTGCGCGATATTGTGGTGCAGGTGGGCCGCACCGGCGTGCTGACGCCGAAGGCCGTCATTGACCCCGTGCGTCTGGCCGGGACGACGGTGACGAACGCCACGCTGCACAATCAGGATTTCATCGACAAGCTCGATCTGCGCATCGGCGATACGGTGCTGGTGCAGAAGGCGGGCGAGATCATTCCGGAGGTGCTCTCCGTCGTGCGGAACAAGCGCCCGGCGGATGCCGTGCCGTTTCATATGCCGGAGCGTTGCCCGGAGTGCGGCGCGCCGATCGTCCGCGACGAGGACGGCGTGGCGCTGCGCTGCACGGGCGCGGAATGTCCGGCGCAGCGGCTGCGGAACATTGCGCATTTTGCTTCCCGCGACGCTATGGACATCGACGGCCTCGGCGTGTCGCTGTGCGAATCGCTCATCAACGCGGGACTGGTCAGCTCCCCGGCGGAGCTTTACTACCTCGAACCGCAGTCGGTCGCGGCGCTCGACCGGATGGGCGAAAAATCGGCGGAGAATCTGATGCAGGCACTGGAAAAGAGCAAGGAAAACGGTCTGGCGCGGCTGCTGTGCGCGTTCGGTATCCGTCAGGTGGGGCAGAAGGCGG
Organism: Clostridiales bacterium; assembly: GCA_004556965.1. GTDB lineage: Bacteria > Bacillota > Clostridia > Oscillospirales > Oscillospiraceae > CAG-103. The sequence goes on from SFFE01000003.1 coordinate 65,102, forward strand.
CCAAGGTGCTGGCTGCGCATTTTGAAACGCTTGACGCGCTCATGGCTGCAACGGAGGAGCAGCTCACCGCCATTCCGGATATCGGCCCGACGACGGCGCGGTTTTTGCGGGAGTGGTTTGCCGATCCGCAGTCGCAGCACCAGATTTCGCTCCTGCGCGCGGCGGGCGTCAGCTTCCGGTCCAAGGAACAGGTGGTCGATCACCGCTTTGCGGGCAAGACCTTCGTCCTTACCGGCGCGCTCGAACGCTTTACCCGCGACGAAGCAAGCGCTATCATTGAGCAATTCGGCGGTAAAACTGCATCCTCCGTCTCAAAAAAGACATCCTATCTTCTGGCCGGGGAGAATACCGGCTCGAAGTACCAGAAAGCGCTCGACCTCGGCGTCGAGATCATCAGCGAGGAGACCTTCCTCCAAATGATCGAATAAGGGAGATCGCCATGTATTTTGACACGCACGCACATTATGACAGCTCCAAATTCGATGCTGACCGCGACGCGGTGCTCCGTGCCCTGCCGGAAAGCGGCGTGACGCTCGTCGTCGATCCCGGCGACAATGCCGAGCGTTCCAGACGCGCGGTTGAATTGGCGCAGCAGTATCCGCATGTCTACGCCGCTGTCGGCTGGCATCCGGAGGAAGCGGAAAACTGGGACGAGAACAGCCTCCCGGCCATCCGGGAGCTGGCAAAGCAGCCGAAGGTCTGCGCCATCGGGGAAATTGGGCTGGATTATTACTGGGATGCCACGTACCGCGAGCGGCAAAAGGAGATGTTCCGCGCGCAGATCGAACTTGCGCTGGAGCTGGACTTGCCCGTGATCGTTCACGACCGCGAGGCGCACGGCGACTCGCTGGAGATCGTGCGGGATTACCCCGCGCTGCGGGGCGTGTTCCACTGCTTTTCCGGCAGCGTGGAGATGGCGCAGGAGCTGCTGCGCCGCGGCTGGTATCTCGGCTTTGACGGGCCGATCACGTACAAAAACGCTGCGCGGGCGCCGGAGGTCATCCGAATCTGCCCGATGGAGCGCATTCTGCTGGAGACGGATTCGCCCTATCTCGCCCCGGTGCCGAACCGCGGCCAACGCAATGACTCCCGCAACCTGCCCTATATTGCGGCCACGGTCGCGCGCATCAAGGACATGCCTGTGGAGGCGGTTGCGGCGCAGACGATGGAAAACGGAAAAAAACTATTTGGAATACGGTGAGAGACGAATGAATCTGAATTTGCAAGGCGCGCCGAACGCCAGGGACCTCGGCGGTCTGCGGACTGCGGACGGACGGACCGTCCGTCCGGGACTGCTGCTGCGCAGCGGGGAGCTGTCCCGGCTGACGGCGACGGACGCGGAAGCGCTGCAGCGTCTGAACCTGAAAACGGTGGTCGATTTTCGCACGGAGCGCGAGCGCGCGCAAAAGCCGGATGTGAAGCTTCCGGGTGTGCAGTACATTGTTTGCCCGATCATCCGGGAGCTTGCCGTCGGCATTACGCGCGAGGAGGAAGCGAACGCTGTGCCGCCGATGGTGCGCGCCGCGATCGCCTGCGGCAAGCGTGCGGAGGATTATATGGCTTCGCTGTATCCGCCTCTCGTAGAGGATGATTACAGCGTCGGGCAATACCGCAGCTTTCTGGATCTGGTGCTGCACCATGCGGATGGCGCGCTGCTTTATCACTGTACGGCAGGGAAGGACCGCGTCGGCGTGGGGACGCTCCTGCTCCTTTCTGCACTGGGCGTTGACCGAAAGACCATTTTGGAGGACTATTTGCTGACGAATATCCGCATTGCGCCGGATACGGAGCGGATGCTTGCCGAGGCGCGGCGCTATACGAGCGACCCTGACGCGCTCAACGCCCTGCGCACATTTGACGGCGCGAAGGAAACGTACATCAATGTGATTTGGGATTCCGTCGAATCCCGCTATGGCTCCGTCGATGCGTTTTTGGCAGAGCGGCTTGGGATTGGGCCGGACGCGCGCGCGACGCTCCGGCAGAAGTATCTGACCGAAACGGGAGCGGCGGTATGAAGTTTTTGCACATATCGGATCTGCATCTGGGCAAGCGCCTGAACGAATTTTCCCTGCTGGAGGATCAGGCGTTTATTCTGACGCAGATTCTGCGCATTACGGACGATGAGCAGCCAAACGGCGTGCTCATCGCCGGGGACGTCTATGACAAGGCAGCGCCATCGGCTGAGGCGGTGGCGCTGTTTGATGATTTTCTGGCGCAGCTTGCGGCGCGGGACGTGTCCGTGTTCGTCATCAGCGGCAACCACGATTCGCCGGAGCGGATCGCGTTCGGGGCGCAGCTCGTCCGCCGCAGCAAGGTGTATCTTTCGCCGGTCTATGACGGGCGGATTCGGCCTGTCACGCTCGAAGATGAGCATGGCCCGGTAGATGTGTTTCTGCTGCCGTTTTTGAAGCCGATGCACGTGCGGCGCTGGTTTCCGGAGGCGGAGATCGAATCGTATACGGATGCGATCGCCTGCGCCGTGGCGCACATGCCCATTGACCCCACGCGCCGGAACGTGCTGGTGACGCACCAGTTTGTCACCGGCGCGGCGCGCTGCGAGTCCGAGGAGCTCACCATCGGCGGGAGCGACAATGTGGACGCTGCGGTGTTCTCGCCGTTTGACTATGTCGCGCTGGGGCATATCCACAGCCCGCAGAACGTGAACGGCAGCCGGGTGCGCTACTGCGGCACGCCGCTGAAGTATTCGTTCTCCGAGGCGCGGCAGCAAAAGTCCGTCACGGTGGCGGAGCTGCCGGAGAAGGGCGTACTTACGGTGCGCACCGTCCCGCTGCAGCCGCAGCGCGACCTTGTCGAGCTGCGCGGCAGCTTTCAGGCAGTCGTGGCGCGCGAAGTGGATGGGGCGCCCGATCCAAACGCCTATGTCCATATTACGTTGACGGATGAGGAGGATGTTCCAGAGGCGGCCGGCAAACTCCGTGCGGTGTATCCGAATCTCATGCGGTTGGATTACGACAACAGCCGCACGCGCGGCAGCGCGGAAATTCTGGGCGCGGCTGAGCTGGAGCGACGCTCGCCGCTGGAGCTGTTTGACGAGTTCTATGCGCTGCAGAACAATCAGCCGCTGCGCGACGTGCAGCGCGCCTATCTGCAAGGATTGATCGAAGAGATCTGGGGAGGCGAAGCATGAGACCGATCACATTGACGATGTCGGCCTTCGGCCCCTATGCCGGCAAGACGGTTCTGGCACTGGACAAGCTGGGCAGAGAAGGACTGTATCTCATCACCGGCGACACCGGCGCAGGCAAGACCACCATCTTCGACGCGCTCACCTATGCGCTTTACGGCGAGGCCAGCGGCAGCAGCCGGGACGCGGCGATGTTCCGCAGCAAATACGCCGCGCCGGAAACGCCCACATACGTGGAGCTTACCTTTCTCTGCCGTGGCGAGACCTATACGGTCCGGCGCAGTCCGGAGTATGAGCGCCCCGCAAAGCGCGGCGGCGGCACCACAACGCAGAAAGCGGATGCGGTGCTGACGTATCCGGACGGGCGCGTCGTCACGAAGACCCGCGACGTGACGAACGCGGTGTGCGGGATCATCGGCATCGACCGCGACCAGTTCACGCAGGTGGCCATGATCGCGCAGGGTGATTTTCTGAAGCTTCTGCTCGCGCCGACCGAGCAGCGCATTGCGATTTTCCGGCAGATTTTCCACACAGGTCTGTACCGCACGCTCCAAAACCGGCTCAAGGAAGACGCCGCTGCACTGAGCCAGAGCTGTGATGCGCTGCGCGCCAGCATCCGCCAGTACATCAGCGGTGCAGTCTGCGCGCCGGATGACGCGCTCGCTCCGGAGCTGGAAGCAATCCAGGCGGCGCCGCTCCCGCCGGCAGAAACAGAAACATTGCTGACGAAACTAATCGAACAGGACAAAGCGGCGCAGGCGGTGTGTGAGACGCAGCAAAGCGAACAGGCGCAGGCGCTCACCGCCGTGACTGCCCGGATCGCCATCGGCAGGGAGACGCAAAAACGCCGCACGGAATTACAGAGCACGCAGGAAGCGCTGGAAGAATTGATTCCTCAGATCGCGGCAGTCGAGCAGACGCTTATGACCGCGCAGGCACAACAGCCGGAAATCGAGCGGCTGCAAACGGAATTTGCGGCACTGGAAGCGCTTTTGCCGCAGTATGACCGGCTTGCGCAGCTCCAAAAGGAGCAAGCGGATTCGAAAGCGGCGCTGGAAACGCTGCAAACGGAGGGAGAGCAGATCGCGCGGGCGCTCACAGAAACAGCGCAGCAGCTTCAACAGCAGAAGGACGCATTGGAAGACCTCGCATCCGCGGCTGCGGAGGCGGCACGCGCGGCTGGAACGCTGCAAACGCTGACCGAGCGGGAAAAACAGCTCTCCGGCCTGCAAGCGGATCTGCAGCGGATGGAGACCTTGCAGCAGCAGACGGAGCAGGCAAAGCTGGAATATGCTTCCGCGGTGCAGGAAGCGGATGCGATGCAAGCGCGTTATCGGCGTAAAAATCGGGCGTTTTTGGACGCACAAGCCGGGGTGCTTGCAAGCACGCTGACCGACGGTGAGCCATGCCCGGTCTGCGGCGCACGGAGCCATCCGGCGCCCGCCGTATGCCCGCGAGAGGCCCCGGATCAGGCCGAGCTGGAATCAGCCGAGGCAGAGGCGGCACAGGCGCAGCAGCGCGCATCGGACGCCAGCAGCAAGGCTGGCCGTCTGCAAGGGCAGGCGAGCGAACAGGAGAAGCAGCTGCTTCACGCAGCGGGCGAGCTTTTCCGTGTTACCACGCTTGCGGCGGCAGCGGCTGTGCTTCCGGATCGGCTGGCCGCCGTGCAGACGGCGCTGGCGTTGACCAGAGCTGCAAAACAGGAGGCGGAGAAGCGCGCCGCGCGCGCCGATGAACTTCGCACGGCAATTCCGGAGACGGAGCGAAGATTGACCGGGCTGCAGAACACGCAGCTGCAGCAGAATGCCGTACAGGCCCAGCAGCAGGCTGCATGCAGCGCCTTGGAGACGCAGATTCAGAATCAAATCCAAAGCCTTCCGTATCCGTCGAGAGGGACGGCGCAAATGCAGATGGATACGCTGCAGCAGCGCCGGAAAACGCTGCAGACCGCGCTTTCCGATGCACAGACCGGGCAGCGAAGGCTGCTGCAGCAAAAGACGGCGCTGGAAAGCAAAATCGAAACGCTTGCGGCGCAGCTTGGACAGTCCGGCGATGTCGATCTCGCGGAAGAAACGGCGCAGTTACAGCAGATCCGGGCACGTCAGATGAAGCTGGACGCGGATTGGAAACAAATCAGTCGACGGCTGGATCGCAACCGCACGGCGCTGGCCGGTGTGCAAACGCAAAGCGCCGCGCTCGCCGGGCAGGAGGAGCAGCTCTCGTGGCTGCGTGCGCTGTCGAACACGGCGAACGGCACGCTTCCGGGCAAGGAAAAGATCATGCTGGAGACTTATATCCAGATGACCTGGTTTGACCGCATTCTGGAGCGGGCAAATCAGCGCTTTTCCGTCATGACCGGCGGCCAGTACCAGCTCCGCCGCTGCAGAGAGGCGGAGAACAACCGCAGTCAAAGCGGTCTGGAGCTGGATGTGGTCGACCACTACAACGGCTCGATCCGCAGCGTGAAGACGCTCTCCGGTGGCGAATCCTTTCAGGCGTCCCTGTCACTGGCGCTGGGCCTGTCCGACGAGATCCAGTCTTCCGCCGGAGGGGTTCGGCTGGATACGATGTTTGTAGACGAGGGCTTCGGCTCTCTGGACGAGGAGACGCTCCAGAAGGCGCTGCGCGCGCTCAGCGGTCTCAGCGAGGGGCACCGTCTGGTCGGCATCATTTCGCATGTATCGGCACTGAAAGAGAAAATCGACCGGCAGATCATTGTCATAAAAGACCGAACCGGCGGCAGCCGGGCGGAGATTGTCTGTGAATGAGGAGGAGCAGCTATGCGCGAATTGAAGCTCAAACGGGTCTATCGCCATTTCAAGGGCGACTACTATCTGGTCGAGGACTTGGCCAACGACTCCGAGACCGGAGAGGAATATGTGATTTACCGCAAGCTCTATGGCGACGGTTCCTTGTGGCTACGGCCCAAGGGAATGTTCCTCAGTGAGGTCGATCGGGAAAAGTATCCGGACTGTCCGCAGCGGTATCGCTTTGAACTGCAGGAGATCGAAAGCGTCGCGGGACATTGAGCGTCCCACAGGGCACAAACAAATTTCGACAATGGTCAGGCGGCATGCATCCTGCACGCCGCCTGATCTTGTATGCTTACTTGTCAAAGGCAGGATTGACGGCGTAGACATTCTTCTGATCCATCTTTTCCGTTGCCAGGCGCAGCGCTTCGCCAAAGCGCTGGTAATGCACGACCTCGCGGGCGCGCAGGAAGCGGATGACGTCGTTGACGTCCGGATCGTCGGACAGACGCAGGATGTTGTCGTACGTTGTCCGTGCCTTCTGCTCTGCGGCCATATCCTCCGAAAGATCGGTGATCACATCGCCTTTGACCGCAATGGTCGCGGCCGTCCACGGCGTTCCGGAGGCAAACTGCGGATAGATCCCAGCAGTATGATCTACAAAGTACGTGTCAAATCCGGCTTTTCGGATTTGCTCCGGCGTCATATTTCGCGTCAATTGATATACGATTGCGCCAATCATTTCCAAGTGCCCGAGTTCCTCGGTGCCGATGTCCGTTAATACGGCGGCCAGTTCCGGGTAGGGCATGGCATAGCGTTGGCTGAGATAGCGGAGCGAGGCGCCAAGCTCGCCGTCCGGGCCGCCGTATTGCGTGATGATGAACTTGGCCAGCGCGGGATTGGTGTTTTTGATGCGCACGGGATATTGCAGCTTTTTCTCATATACAAACATGGCTCAATCTCCTTTCCCGCTCTGGTGCTGCCATGGCCACGGCGCGTCGATCCAGTCATAGGTTGCGGCGTTTTCCATGTCGCGGATCGTGATCGGACCGTACAGCTCCGCATAGCGCTTGCGGCCTTCGTTGCTCATGCGGATGCATTCCTGCAGCATCTTGAACGCCTCACAGTCATCGGCGTGCGTGTCCAGATACAGCTTCAGCTCCTGAACGACAAAATCCAGTACCATCAGCTCGCAGAGCGGTGTGCTCAGATTGTCAGGCTTGTTGACCATGTTCATGAACGGCAGGTCGAGCCCCGGAAACAGGGTTCCGCGCGCCAGCGCCATTTTTCCATCGTAAGCCGGCTCGCTGCACTGCTGCATCGGCGTATAAGCCAGTGCCAGCGGTGCGCACTCCGGCAGCATTCCGTTTTTATAATCGCACTTTTCCAAAATCGTTCCTCCTTGATCTGTATGGGTCTCGCTCAGCCTATCTTATGCTCCACAGAATATACGCGTGCAAAAAAGCGCCCGATCCGAAGATCGGGCGCTTACGAGGAGGCGGAGTTATGCTTTTTTCAGCATGCCGGTTTTGCGCAGAGCAGTGCGCAGGAGTATCAGGGAGATGATGATGGATGCAACCTCTGCGATTGGGAACGCAAACCAGACGTTGTTCAAAACGTGGGTGCGTGCCAGCAGCAGCGCGCAGGGCACCAGAACCACAAGCTGACGTGCAAATGAGATCAGCATACCGTAGATGCTGTACCCCAGCGCCTGACATGTCGAGGAGCTGATGATGCAGATCCCGGCGAACACAAACGCTAGACTCATGATGCGCAGCGCAGGAACGCCGATGGCGATCATGTCCGGAGACGCGTCGAAGAAAGACAGCAGCGCTTCCGGGAACAGGTGAAACACCAGAAGTCCGGTCAGCATGATGCTGACGGCGTAGGTCATGCCGAGGCGGATCGTTTTATGAATGCGATCCGGCCGCTGCGCGCCATAGTTGTATGCGATGATCGGCACCATGCCGTTGTTCAAACCGAAGATCGGCATGAAGATAAAGCTCTGGAGCTTAAAGTAGGCTCCGAACACGGCGACGGCGGTGGAGGAGAAGGTGATCAGGATCAGATTCATAATATAGGCCGTGAGCGAGGAGATGCACGACATCAGAATGGATGGGATGCTGATACCGCTGATTTCCCCCATCAGGTGGAAATCCGGTCGGATATGGCGCAGCTTCAGCGTCAGATCGTCATTCTTGCGATGGTTGAGAATGATCGCAACGACAGCGCCGACACATTGACCGAACACCGTGGCCCACGCAGCGCCGGCGATACCCAGTTTGGGAAAGCCAAGCAGACCGAAGATCAGAATGGGGTCAAACACAATGTTGATGATGGCGCCGGTGAGCTGGGTAATCATCGAGTAGATCGTGCGGCCAGTCGCCTGCAGGAAGCGCTCAAATGTGACCTGAATGAAGACGCCGAAAGAGCAAATGAGACAGATGCGCAGATAGACCGTGCCAAATTGGACGATCTCCTCAATGTCGGTCTGTGTGCGCATGTACGCCTCCATGCCGAAAATGCCGATGAGCAAGACCAAAAAGAAGCTGATGGCCTGCAAAATCAGCCCCTGTACGGCGACCTGATTGGCGCGCTCCGGATTTTTTTGACCGAGTGCGCGGGAGAGCAGCGCATTGATGCCGACGCCGAAGCCGACCGAAACCGAGATCACCACATTTTGCAGCGGAAATGCCATGGAGACGGCGGTCAGCGCGTTTTCACAGATGCGCGAGACAAAGATGCTGTCCACGACGTTGTACAGCGCCTGCACCAGCATTGAGATCATCATCGGCACGGCCATAGACATCAAAAGCTTATTTTCGGGCATCGTGCCCATTTTGTTTTCTTTTGCGGGGATTGTTTGCATAATACGACTCCAAATACGATAAAACAGATCAAAACAGTCAGCAAAATCACATTATAAGTTTCTGTATAGGAAAAGTCAAGTTTCCAGAAATAAATCACTTGAAAATCTCGCTGGAGTGTGATATGATAAATTCCAACGTGGGATTAGTTCATTGGTAGAACACCTGCTTCCCAAGCAGGATAGGCGGGTTCGATTCCCGTATCCCGCTCCACAAAAAACCTCCGATGCTTTGCATCGGAGGTTTTTTTCATGGTTCCAAGGTTTCTTCTATTACAGCAGCATCACGCCGGCGGCTTCGCAGGCAGAAATGGTCTCATCGTCCCAGACAGAGGCCTGCACCTCGCCGATGTGTGCCTTGCCAAGCAGGAGCATGGACAGGCGCGACTGGCCGATGCCGCCGCCGATGGTGAGTGGCAGTTCGCCGCTCAGCAGCATTTTATGATACGTCCGGCTCCGGCGGTCGTCGCAGCCGGCGATGGTGAGCTGCCGGTCCAGACTGTCCGGATCGACGCGAATCCCCATGGACGAAAGCTCGAACGCGCAGCCGAGCACGTCGTTCCAGAACAGAATGTCTCCGTTCATTGTCCAGTCGTCGTAGTCCGGAGAGCGGCCGTCGTGCTTCTGGCCGGATTTAAGCGCGCCGCCGATGCCGATGATGAAGGTGGTCGGATGCGCCTTGACGAAGGCAGTTTCCCGCTGTTTCGGCGTCAGCTCCGGATAGCGATCCTCCAGCTCCTGTGTGGTGACGAACGTGACCTGACGCTGCAGCTTCGGCAGCACCTTGAGCTGAGGATAGATGGCCTGCATAGTGTCCTGCGTGTCGCACACGGCGGAGACAATGTCCATTACCGTGGATTTCAGATAGTCGATCGTGCGGTCCTTTTGCTCGATGACCTTTTCCCAGTCCCACTGGTCCACATAGACGGAGTGCAGATTGTCCAGAACGTCCTCGTCGCGCCGGATGGCGTTCATGTCGGTATACAGCCCCTTTCCGGGATAGAAGTGATAGCGATACAGCGCCATGCGCTTCCACTTGGCCAGCGACTGCACGACCTGCGCTTCACGGCCGGTGTGCAGGATGTCGAACGAGACCGGGCGCTCATAGCCGTTGAGGTTGTCGTTCAGGCCGGTGGACTCTTCCACAAACAGCGGCGCGGACACGCGAAACAGATTCAGATTGGCCGCGAGCTGATCCTCAAACAGGCGCTTGAGCAGACCGATGGCCTTTTGCGTCTCGTAAATTCTCAGCAGGCTTTTGTATCCTTCGGGAATGTAGGTGTTCATTTTGATATTCCGTCCTCCGTCAGCATGCGGATCAGATCGTGATACACGTCCTCCGCGTTATTTTTGAAATAGTGTTCCATGCGCTCTGCCTGCTGTGGATCCGCGGCCAGCAGCTCCAGAGACAAAATTTTGCCGATCCCGTCCGACAGCGCCAGCGTCACGCTGCACGCGCCGCTTTCCGATACGGTATGCTCGGCGGTGATCATTGCGGCGCGGCGCATTTTTTCCGCGATGGGCGCGGTGATCCGGCTGGCCTTGGTGCGCACGGAGTACGGCAGACTGCTGCCGACTTCCGCCACGTTGCGGCTGCCCTTTTCCGTGATACGGTATTTCCCGCGTTTCTCCTCAATGTGGTTGGTTTCCACCAGCTCCGCCAGGCAATCGGAGTAGTCGAAGTAGCCGATGCCGTCATCACAAAAAACCAGCTCCGACAAGGTCTGCGCGTCCACAGGGGAGGGGAGCTGATTGAGAATATAGAGGATCAGGATTTTGATATCCAGCTTCTCGTGGATAAATCCAAAGCGATCCATACCGGTTCACCTCGCTTGACAACTTGATCGACACAAAGCGCAGCCGCACCGTGCTCCGTGTCCTCAGATAATACATTATACTTCCGGAAACGAATTGTGTAAAGCAAATTGCTCGGATTTTTCAAATGGAATCACATCAAAACCCAACTTGCATACACTATAGTGAAGCGAGCTTCAATCTTATGCCGGGAGGTTTTGAAATGGCAGACAGAGTAGTACCGGGACCGGTCGAAAGCACCGCAGCCGTCCGGGAAGCGGTTTGCATCCATACACGAAAGATTTTTGACAGTTGTAAAGATAAGGACTGCGTTGACGACCTGCGCGTATATCCGACCGCGTGCTCGCAGGCGTATATCGACAACGCATTCAGCATCCGCGCGCGGTCGGCGGAGCTGCTGTATGCGGATGTGCACGTCAAGGAGATCACGTTCAACAAAGGCTATTATACGGTGGACGTTACATATTTCTACCGTGTGAAGGGCGAAACGTTCCCTGCGGGAGAGACGGTCACCGGCCTTGCGATTTTCGACAAGCGCGTGATGCTCTTCGGCAGCGAGGCGAGCGCCAAGACGTTCTCGTCCGACGACTGCGGCTGCGTGCCGGATTGCGCCGGACTGCCGATCGGCGTGGTGGAGTCGGTCGATCCGATTGCGCTGCACATGAAGATCGTGGACAACGACTGTGTGGCGGCGACAGAGGCTGAGCAGCGCGCCATCCCAAGGGCGATCATGAACGCCATGGGCGAAGATCTGGTGCTCTGCGACCGGCCGCGCCGGCTGTATGTCACCATTGGGCAGTTTTCCATCATCCGCCTGGAGCGCGATACACAGCTTCTCATCCCGGCTTACGACTACTGCATGCCGGATAAGGAGTGCGAAGGCTCCACGGAGGACGATCCCTGCACGATGTTCAGTCGGATCCGGTTCCCCGTTGACGAGTTCTTCCCGCCCGACAGCATCCACTGCGAGGAAGACTACCGGAGCATGCTGTAAAGAGAATTTGTTCGCAAGAAAAAACACCCATCGGCATAACCGATGGGTGTTTTTTTGCAGAGAAGAATCAGTATACCTTGGTCCAGACTTCGCAGAAGAGCTCCTCAGAGGTGAGCGGATTCAGCTTCACGGTCAAAGTATAATCGTGAGAGTTGGTCGCTTCCTGAATGGCTGCGTAGTACCAAGCGCCCTTCGGGTTATCGGGCCAGTACTTTACGTTCGCACAGCTCTCGCAGCTTTCACTGTCGGGCTGACGGAGCAGGAGTCTGTTAACCAGCGTAACGGTTTCTGCGCGGGTGATGGGATCAGTCGGTCTGACCAAACCATTGCCGTCGCCCTCGACCAGACCAAGTTTGTACAGCAATTCAATGTATTTTACAAAATAGCCGGAGCCAATGTCTTGGAAGATGTTTCCGATCAGGCCGTCCGTTGTATAGGCATCGGCGAACATGCGGCCAATCATAGTGAACAGCTCTCCACGCGTGATGGAACGATCAGGCTCGAACGTTGTAGCGGACGTACCTTTGATGATACCGGCGTTGGCCAGTGCGGAGATTTCAGTAAAAGCCCAATGACCCTTGATATCGACAAAAGAGGTGTTCGGCGCTGTGCTGAAAGAACCGGGCTTTGCAATGCGGTAGATGATGGCGGCCGCTTCGGCACGGGTAATATTACTCTCCGGCCGAACCATGCCGTCAGGATAGCCCTTCACATAGGCGGTGTGATCCGTGTAATTCAGACCAATGTTCGGAACCGGATAGACCTTGATCGTCTCCCACTCCGGCTTCACGCTGGCAGACCAAGTCAGACCGGGCAGGGAGATATACTTGATACCAAGGATCGGGGATGTCCAAGTAGCGGATACCGTATAAACTGCGGTCAAGCTTTTCGGCTTCAGAATTGCGGTGCCGAGGAAATCGGTCGTATAGGCGACGGAATCACCGGTAAGCTGATCGGTGAGCGTGATCGTGGCGCCGACGGCAGGGACGCCCTTATTGGTAACAACGGTTACCGTGTAGGACGGAAGCGTGATGCCACCAATCACGTCAATAATGTCACCGATGCCTTCCGCTTCGGCACCAGTTTCCGTATCGACAGCAGCGGCTTCTGCGGGCTCCGTTTCCTCGACGTCAGCGGCGAAAGCCATGCCGGGCAGCAGGCCGACGACCATGACGAGGGCGAGGAGAACACAGAGCAGTTTGCGGGACTTTTTCATTGTTTCCACTCCTTAAATCTTTAATATTCCAAGAGCTTGCCGTGCACAAAAGGGAAAAGATGTATGCTATACACGACAATATCTATTTGCTTAAACAGTTTACACTTTCGCATTGCAAAAGTCAACGGTTTGGTCCAGAATTAACCACAGGCTATCTGCCTAAAAGATGGAATGTTTTTTGTGAATAATAACAAAAATGTGAACAAATTACACAAAAACTTACGAATGTATCACCCCAGGCAACTGTGCATCAGACGTTGTTGACATGCGTTTCGACGTTCTAGTACTGATATACTGGATAAGTTTGAGAAAAGAATTAAAGAAGTGCTTTCTTTTAGATTTTTCCCCAAAAGGGAAATGCCGCGGAAACGATCATGTTTCCGCGGTATTTACAGATGTTCAAAATTTGATTTCCCTGCCCTCTTTTCGCCACTGGGCGAATTCTGCGACCGCAGTAAACAGCGCATCGGACGAAGAGTTGAGCGCGGTCTCCACGGAGTCCTGGATGACGCCGATGATGAAACCGACGCCGACCACCTGCATTGCAATATCATTTGACAGGCCGAACAGCGAGCAGGCCATGGGAATCAGCAGCAGCGAGCCGCCGGCCACGCCGGAGGCGCCGCACGCACCAAGCGCAGCCATAACGCTGAGCAGAATGGCGGTCGGGATGGATACCGGCGTGCCCACGGTGTGGACTGCAGCCAGCGACATAACGGTGATTGTCACGGCGGCGCCGCCCATATTAATGGTTGCGCCGAGCGGGATGGACACAGAGTAAAGCTCCTTGTTCAGACCCAGACGCTCGCACAGCGCCATGTTCACAGGAATGTTTGCGGCGGAGCTGCGGGTGAAGAACGCGGTGATGCCGCTCTCTTTCAGGCATTTGAAGACCAACGGGTATGGATTTTTGCGAATGGCGATAAATGCGATGATGGGGTTAATGATCAGCGCGGAGACGAGCATGCAGCCGACCAGAACGAGCAGAAGCTTGCCGTAGTTGGTGAAGATGCTCAGTCCGCTGGTGGACACAGCGTCAAACACCAGACCCAGAATGCCGAACGGCGCCAGATTGATAATCCAGCGCACTGCCGTGGACACGGCCTCTGAGGCATTGGAAAGGAGCGTTTTCGTCGTATCCGCCGCGTTGCGCAGCGCGATACCGAGAATCACAGCCCAGAACAGAATGCCGAGATAATTACCGTTTGCGAGTGCGTGCACCGGATTTGCCACGATGTTGGACAGCAGTGTCTGAAATATTTCTCCGATGCTGCTCGGCGCAGTGCTGTCTGCTGCGGAGGCAAGCTGATCGAGCGTAACAGGGAAGAGCGTGCTTGCCAGAACGGCCACCACAGCGGCCAGAAACGTAGAAATCAGGTACAGCGCGATAATGGTCGTGAACTGGCTGCCCAGACGCGCTCTGGACTGCGCCAGAGAACTGGCGACCAGCACAAACACCAGAACCGGCGCGATTGCTTTCAGCGCGCCTACGAACAGCGTGCCAAAGATAGAAATCCACGTCGCCTGCGGCACCAGCAGCGCCAGAATCAGGCCGACGGCCAGACCGATTACAATGCGCAGCACCAGACTGGTATTGTTGTATTGACTGACGATTTTTTTCAAAAAGCTCATCCTCTCATTTTCTTTCATCCATCTGCGCAGGAAATTGCGCGTAATGGTCAGTGTAACAAGCATTTCGCAGCTTGTCAACCTTGGAATTCCGCTACAGCCGGAAAAATCGAAGCGCAAATGGATTTCCGTGACAATCATAATGAATGATGACGAAAAAAGCCGCTGCGAACGACATATCGTCCGCAGCGACGTGTCAAGAGGTAGAGAAAAAGATGCCATCTGAATAATTTGATATGGACTTGAACCCGCAAAAAGTTGGTAGCGCCGCAAAGGCATCGTGAGTGCGCTCTGATTTTTGTGAAAAATCGGAGCAAGCGATACAAAGCTTGCTCCGACGTGTAATAGCGTAACAGTATAGATGCCAGCACATGAAGCTTGCCCCCAAAACCAAATCGAAGCCCAGCGCAGCGGGTTCGATTTGGAAAGGAAAAACAACACCATCGGTCGATCTGACGCCGCTTGCGGCGGCTAATGACCTTATGGTGTTGTTTTGACGTGGTGCGGGTAACAGGGCTTGAACCTGCACGGTCTCCCACCAGAACCTAAATCTGGCATGTCTACCAATTCCATCATACCCGCGAAGATGAATTATTTTATCATAACTTTTGCACATTGACAAGCATTCTCGAAAAATATAAAATGCTTTTCTGTAGTTTACAAGGGAGGCGCAGGAGACAGTATGAAGAAATATGTGATTTCCGTTCTGGCGGCGGGATGTCTCTGGGGCTTTATGGGCTTTTTCACCCGTACGTTGGCGGGGATCGGCGTTGACTCCACTGGGGCGATCCTGCTGCGCTGCGCAATCGCGGCAATGCTTTTCGCGGCGACAATCCTTCTGACCGATCCGCGCCAGTTTCGCGTAAAGCCGAAGGATTTTTGGTGCTTTTTCGGCAGCGGTGTGTGCAGCCTGCTGTTTTTTACGTACTGCTATTTTCAGGCAATCACGCTGATGAGCCTTTCCACGGCGGCGATTTTGCTGTATACTGCGCCGTCTATCGTGATGGTTTTGTCCCTGTTTTTATTCAAGGAAAAAATCACGGTGCGGAAGCTCCTTGCGCTCGTACTGGCCTTCGCGGGCTGCTGTCTGGTGTCCGGCATCGGAAGCAGTGAGAAAGCGCTGACGGCGACAGGGCTGCTTTACGGGCTTGGCTCCGGCGTGGGGTATGCGCTTTACAGCATTTTTGCACGCTTTGCGCTCGACCGCGGGTACACCAGCAATACGGTCAATTTCTATTCCTGCCTGCTTGCATCCATTGGCGCGGGGCTGATCTGGGGCGTGTCAGAGCCGGTCGGAGCGATGTTTTCCGCTTGGGGCAACTTCGGCCTGTGCGTGGCCGCGGGTTTGATTACCTGCTACCTGCCGTACTTGCTCTACACGTACGGGCTTACAGGGCTGGAGACCGGGAAAGCATCCATCCTCGCTTCGGTCGAGCCAGTGGTTGCTACCTTGGTCGGTATCTTTGTATTCCACGAGTCCATGACGCTCATGAGCGCCGCAGGCGTGCTCTGTGTGCTCTTTGCCGTTGCGCTGTTGAATCTGAAACAGAAAACACCCGAACCAAAAGCATAAAAATGTCCGAAGGCAATGCCTTCGGACATTTTTTACAGGAAAGTTACCGGTTCTGATCGTTATATTTCTGAATGCCGATCGCAAGCAGATCCATGGCGCGTTCCAGATCTTCCTTCTTGAGTACGTATGCCATGCGGATCTCGTTCACACCGGTGTTCGGCGTTCCATAGAACGGCTCGCCAGGGGCGAACATGACCGTGTCGCCATTGTCGTCGAACTCGGTCAGCAGCCATTTCTGGAACTTGTCCGCGTCATCGACCGGCAGGGCGGCCATGACATAGAACGCGCCCTTCGGCTCGGAATAGATCACGCCGGGGATCTGCTTGAGCTTGGCGACCAGCGCGTCGCGGCGCGCTTTGTATTCATCGCGGACGGCGGCGAAGTATTCGGGGCCGACGGTGTACAGCGCGGCGGATGCGACCTGGTCGATGGTCGAAGCGCACAGGCGGCCCTGGCAATATTTCATCGCCTGATCGTACAGCGCCTCATTGCGCGTCAGCAGGCAGCCGATGCGCGCGCCGCACGCGGAAAAGCGCTTGGACACGGAGTCGATGACGACGACATTTTCCTCATAGCCCTTCAGCTGCAGCAGGCTCATGAGCGGCTCGCCGCCGTAGACGAATTCGCGGTACACCTCGTCGCCAATGAGGAAGAGTCCGTGCTCCTTGGCGATATCGGCCATGAGCTGCATCTCCTCAGCGGTGAGAATGGCTCCGGTCGGGTTGCCGGGGTTCGTGAACATGATGGCACGGGTGTGCTCGTTGATGCAGGCCTCGACGCGCTCACGAATTGCAAATTTGTAGCCCTCCTCCGGCTTTGTGGTCAGCGGATGGATGGACGCGCCGGTCAGATTTACGAAGGTGGAGTAGTTCGGATAAAACGGCTCCGGAATGATGATCTCGTCGTCCTCGTCGAGAATACAGCTCAGCACGATCTGCAGCGCTTCGCTGCCGCCGGTGGAGATCAGAACGTTCTTCTCGCTCAGCTCCGCGCCGATCTTGGCATAATAGCCGCGGATAGCGTCAATCAGTTCCGGCATGCCGGCGGACGGCGCATAGGCCAGAACCTTCTGGCTGAATTCGCGTACCGCTTCAAAATACGCGGGCGGCGTTTCAATATCGGGCTGACCGATGTTCAGGTGGTAAATCTTCTTGCCGGCCTTCTCCGCCTCCACGGCGTAAGGCGCAAACTTGCGCATCGGGGACAGGCCGCAGCGTTCGATTTTGCTGGAAAATTTCATAGTGACCCTCCATTTTATATATTTCTCTTCTGCGTTGTATTTCCTTGATGAACTAATCCATATTTTACTGCATTGCCGGCGAAATCTCAACAGAAAAAATCGGAAGGCAGAATTCCGCCTTCCGATACTTTGTATTACAAAATTTGAATTCAGACCTTGAAGTCCACGGAGGTCGCGCCCTTGTCTTCCTGCTTGAACTCGTAGTCCTTGCCGGGAAGAATGGCATTGAGGAGAATGCCGACGATGGAGGCGACGGCGAGACCGGACAGGGAGACCACGCCGATCTGGATGCTGCCGGAATAGTTGATGCCGATCGCCAGCACGAGGATGAGCGCAGCGATGATGACGTTGCGGGTGTTGGTGAAGTCCACCTGATTTTCCACCACGTTGCGCACGCCGACGGCGGAGATCATGCCGTACAGCACGAGAGACACGCCGCCGATGGTGGCGGTGGGCATTGCGGAGACGAGCGCCGCGAACTTCGGGCAGAAGGAGACGATAATAGCAATGCAAGCCGCGATGCGGATAACGCGGGGGTCGTAGACACGGGAGAGCGCCAGCACGCCGGTGTTCTCGCCGTAGGTGGTGTTGGCCGGCGCGCCGAACAGGGACGCCAGCGTGGTGGCAAGACCGTCGCCCAGCAGCGTGCGGTGGAAGCCGGGATCGACCATATAGTTTTTGCCGCAGGTGGAGGAGATGGCGCAGATGTCGCCGATGTGCTCCACCATGGTCGCCAGAGACAGCGGCACGATGGTAAAGCAGGCGGACAGGAGCAAGCCTGTGTCCACGCTGCCGGAGAACAGAGAAAAGACACTGTTTTTCCAGATGATCGGCAGACCGAACCACTTGGCCTGTCCCACGGCGGTGGCGACGGCCTCGCGCTCCGCCGGGTCAATGATGACGGCGAGGATATAGGAGCCGAGCACACCGAGCAGGATCGGGATGATCTTCGTCATGCCCTTGCCCCACATGTTAAAGCCAATGACGATGAGAATGGCGACGATGGCGATGAGCCAGTTGCCCTTGCAGTTGTTGATGGCGGAGGAAGAGAGCGTCAGGCCGATGGCGATGATGATCGGGCCGGTGACGATCGGCGGGAAGAAGCGCATGACTTTCTTTACGCCGAAAGCCTTGAACAGGGCAGCGAGGATGACATACATCAGACCCGCCACGGCAACGCCGAAGCAGGCGTAGGGCAGCAGCGCATTGTCGTAGATCGGGGTGCCGTCAGCCGCAGCGCCGATGATGCGCACCGCGTTATAGCCGCCGATGAAGGCGAACGAGCTGCCGAGGAAGGCCGGGACCTTGCCCTTGGCAAGCAGATGGAACAGCAGCGTACCGAGACCTGCGAACAGCAGCGTGGTAGCGACGTTCAGACCAGTCAGCGCCGGGACAAGGACAGTCGCGCCGAACATGGCGAACATGTGCTGCAGGCCGAGGACCAGCATTCTTGGGGTGCCCAGTGTCCGTGCATCATACACGGGCTCGGAGCCGATTTTTTTTGCACTCATAGATTTTTTCCTCCCTGTGAAACTTTAATCTACTCTCTATGTTCGATCCGATCCAGGATACAAACGCTGTTTTCGCCGTCCGTTTCCGAGAGACGGACGGAAACGACCTCGCTTTTCGCGGTCGGGATGTTCTTGCCGACGTAGGTCGCCTTGATGGGCAGCTCCGAGTGGCCCCGGTCAATCAGGGCAAAGAGCTGCACGCGCTCCGGCCGGCCAAGCGCCATGACGGCGTCGAGCGCGGCGCGCGCGGTGCGGCAGGTGTAGATCACATCGTCCACCAGAACGACCGTTTTGCCCTGCACGGAAAAGGGAATGTCCGTTTTGCTCACGACCGGATCGCCGGAGACCGGAGACAGATCGTCGCGGTAGAGCGTAATGTCCAGCTCGCCGACGGGAACGTCCACGCCGTCGATCCGCCGGATATTTGCGGCCAGCCGCTGCGCCAGCGGCACCCCGCGCGTGCGGATGCCGAGCAGGCAGAGACGCTCTGTGCCCTCGTTCTTCTCAAGAATCTGGTGCGCAATGCGAATCAGCGTTCGGTCAATGGCGGCCTCGTCCATGATCTTCGCTTTGAATTTCAGCTCCATAAAAAAACACCTTGTCTGCATGCAGACAAGGCGTCAGAACAGGGGTGCAATTCCCCTGCGAAGCTACATATCCCATGACACCTTGTCGGCAGCTCTGTACCAACTTAAAAACATCACATGGAGCAGTATAGCACTGTCGGGCGGTCCGGTCAACAAATTTTCACAAAAAAGCTTTCGCGCAGTCATTACTGCCGGAAAAAGGCCACGGCGATTGCGCCGGGGCCGGCATGTGTTCCGATCACGCTGCCGATCTGGACCGTGCTTTGGCGCACGGTCTGCTCCGAAAAGGTACCGGTGTCGTTTTGCAGGAGCATTTCCAGCGGCGCAGCGCTCAAGCCGGTATATCCAAAGAGCACGGGAAGCTGACGGTCAATGTGGTTTTCCTGAATCATCTGCAGGAGCGTTTTGCACCCCTGCCGGGACTCTCTGGCTTTGCCCAGCATCGCAATCATGCCGCCCCGCACGCCCAGAATGGGCTTGACGCCGAGTATCCCACCGGCCAGCGCGGTGGTTTTGGAGATGCGCCCGCCCTTTTTCAGATACTCCAGTGTATTGAACAGGCCGAGAACGCAGCAGCGCTCACGCAGCTGCTCCAGCTCTGCTGCAAGCTCTGGAGCGCCGGCACCGGCGTTGACCCGGCTTAGAGCATACTCCGCCAAAACACCTGCACCGAGGGAGATGGAGCGGCTGTCCACCACGAACACCTTGCCTGGAAAATCGGCTGCGGCAATGTGGGTGCTTTGATACGTCCCGGATACCTTTGAGGAAATGGTGAGTGCGGCCACCTCGCTTCCGTCGTCGGTCAAAGATTCAAATACCTGTGCAAAAGCGGCCGATGTGGGTTGGCTTGTCGTCGGAAGCTCCTTGCTTTTCAGCAGGGATCTGTAGAATGCGTCGGCTGTCATGGTGACGCCGTCGATAAACTCCCGCCCGGAAACATGAATCGTCAGCGGGATGACGGCAAACCGGTCTTTCAATGCAGGGCTGACGTCAATGGTAGAATCAATTAAAATTTTTGTATGCATCGTATACCTCGTGTTCCGAAACGTGTCGTTTGTTCAAAGCTTGGGCTTAAATCGTTTGAAATGCAACACAATTAGTCCGATAACAAACAATATAACGATATTGTGTTTATTATCCGCTGCTATTCATACAACATTTTTAAGTATCTGTCAATAGGCTGGATGCAGAACATAAAGAAAAAGCCTGCAGCGCGTATTTTCGCGCCACAGGCTTTTTTGTGGAATGAATGGGGGTCAGCCTTTCTTAAAGCTGTCCTTGAGGACGACTGCGCGGTTAAACACCAGATGGCCGGGACGGGAGTCCTTGTTGTCTACGGTGAAGTAGCCGAGCCGCAGGAACTGGAACGAGGCCGGGGCTTCTGCGTTTGCAAGCATCTGCTCAACCTTGCAGCCGGTGAGTACTTCCAGAGAGTTCGGATTCATACATTCAATGTAATCCTTACCCTCGCCGTCGGGGTCGGCGTCGGAGAACAGGTTGTCGTACAGGCGCACCTCCGCGTCCGCGCAGTTGTTGGCGTCCACCCAGTGGATCGTGCCGCGTACCTTGCGTCCGTCCGGCGTGTTGCCGCCGCGCGTTTCGGGATCGTATTCGCACAGCACCTCGACGACGTTGCCGGCTTCGTCCTTGATGCAGCCGGTGCAGCGCACGATGTAAGCGCCCTTGATGCGCACTTCGTTGCCGGGATAGAGCCGGTTGTATTTTTTGAACGGCTCCTCCATGAAGTCCTCTGCCTCAATCCACAGATTGCGGGAGAAGGAAACTTCGCGCGTGCCGGCGTTTTCGTCCTCGGGGTTGTTTTCCACCGGGAACGTTTCCGTCTGGCCTTCTGGATAGTTCGTCACGGTGAGCTTTACGGGACGCAGCACAGCCATGGCGCGCTGCGCGTGCGCGTTCAGGTCTTCGCGCAGGCAATGCTCCAGAAAGCTGTAGTCCACCGTGGAAGCGACCTTGGACACGCCGATGCGCTCGCAGAAATTGCGGATGGATGCGGGGGTATAGCCGCGGCGGCGCAGACCGCACAGGGTCGGCATACGCGGATCGTCCCAGCCGGAGACGATCTGCTCTTCGACGAGCCGGCGCAGCTTGCGCTTGGACATGACGGTATAGTTGATGCCGAGACGCGCAAATTCGATCTGGCGCGGCTTACAAGGGACGGAGACATTGTTCACGACCCAGTCGTACAGCGGGCGGTGGTCCTCATACTCCAGCGAGCAGAGACTGTGCGTGATGCCCTCCAGCGCGTCCTGAATCGGGTGGGCGAAGTCATACATCGGGAAGATGCACCAGTTCGTGCCCTGACGGTGATGCTCAATGTAGCGGATGCGGTAGAGCACCGGGTCGCGCATGTTGAAGTTGCCGGAGGCGAGGTCGATCTTTGCGCGCAGCGTGTATTTGCCCTCCGGGAACTCTCCCGCGCGCATGCGGCGGAACAGGTCGAGACTTTCCGCAATCGGCCGGTCGCGCCACGGGCTGACGGCGGGGGTATTCACGTCCCCGCGGTATTCGCGGAACTGCTCCGGCGTGAGCTCGCACACGTAGGCCAGCCCCTTTTCGATCAGCTCCACGGCGTACTGATAGTCCTGCTCAAAATAGTCGGAGCCGAAGAAAAACCGGTCGCCCCAGTCAAAGCCCAGCCAGTGAATATCCTCCTGAATGGCTTCGACGAACTCGTTGTCCTCCTTGGAGGGGTTCGTGTCGTCCATGCGCAGGTTGCAGATACCGCCAAATTTTTCGGCCATGCCGAAATCAATGCACAGCGCCTTGCAGTGCCCAATGTGCAGGTAGCCGTTCGGCTCCGGCGGAAAACGGGTGTGGATCTGCTGCCCGGCGAAACGGCCGCCCTCGGCGAGATCCTCCTCGATGAATGCTTCAATAAAATTTTTCGAAAGTTCTTCCATGTTTTCAACTCCACTCAAAATTGCAAAAATATTATACACGATTCGATTTCTGTTTACAATATCAAATGAAAAAGATATAATCAAGCATGAGGTGAAAACTATGCAGGATCTGATTATCATCGGCGGCGGCCCGGCGGGACTGTCCGCCGCGCTGACTGCGCGCAACCGCAACAAAAGCGTCCTCGTCATCACCGGCAGCATGGCCGACAGCGGCCTTTGGAAGGCCGGCCGGATAACGAATTATCCCGGTACGCCGGACATTCCCGGAAAAGAGCTATTGGAGCAAATGACGCAGCAGGCGAAGGATATGGGCGTTGTCTTCCTCCATGCGCGGGTACAGAACGCCATGCCGATGGGTGAAACGATCGGCGTCGCGGCAGGATCGGAATTTGAGGAGTGCCGCGCGCTCATCCTCGCCACCGGGATCGCGCAAAAGAGCGTTTTTCCCGGCGAGAAGGAGTTTCTCGGCCGCGGCGTGAGCTACTGCGCCACGTGCGACGGCATGCTCTATCGCGGCAAGCGCACGGCGGTGATCGGTCTGAGCGCCGACGCGCCGGAGGAAGCGGAATTTCTGCGCAGCATCGGCTGTGATGTGCGGTATTTTGAGGGGAAGAAGCAAAAATTTGAAATTCGCGGTAAGCAGACGGCGGACACGCTCGTCGTGGACGGCGAGGAGATTCCGGTGGACGCGGTGTTTGTGCTGCGCAGCGGCGTTGCGGCGGAAGCGCTCTTGCCGGGCCTTGCGACAGACGGCGGCCATGTCGTTGTGGATGCCGCGCAGGCGACGAACATACCGGGCGTTTTTGCCGCCGGCGACTGCACCGGCGCGCCGTATCAGCTTCCGGCCGCGGTCGGCGAGGGGAATAAAGCGGCGCTTTCTGCGGTAAAGTATTTACGATAAAATACTTTCCGAAAGGGGCAATTACAATGTCCGTGATCGAACTGACCGAAAAAAGCTTTGACACCGCCATCAACAGCCCAAACGTGCTGGTGGATTTCTATGCCGAATGGTGCGGCCCGTGCCGCGCGCAGGCGCCGGTGCTGGAGGCGTTCGCCGAGCGGTACGAGGGGCGCGTCAAGGTCGCGAAGCTGGATGTGGATCAGGTGCCGAGCGTCGCACAGCGGCTCGGCATCATGAGCGTGCCGACGCTGGTGGCCTTCCGCGAGGGGAAGGAAACGGCGCGGCGCACGGGTGTGCAGTCCTCCGAGGGGCTTGCCGCGCTCGTTGGACAGGAACCGACTTGACAAACAGGAAAAAAGCGCATATAATGCACCCAGCTTATGCGTTGACGGGGAGGAGTAATTTCCGCGCGGATGCCAGAGAAAAGGCGGTTGGTGCAAGCCTTTCTGAAGCCGGAAACGAAGGTCGCCCCTGAGCAGCTTGTCTGAACGCAGCAGTAGGACGGCCGGGAACTCCCGTTACAGAGTCAAGAGTGTCGCACGCGCCGCGTGCGGAATTCAGGTGGTACCGCGGTAATTTTATCGCCCTGAAACAGCTTTGTTTCGGGGCGATTTTTTGCTTTGTGAAACAAAGCAAAAATAAAAAATGCGCCAATTCCTCGCCCCTTTGCGGCAACCGGAATTGATGCGCAAAAACTTCAGTGCTTTTCAGCTTGTGTCTCTGTCATGATACGGTAAAATGCATGAAGTTTTATGCGCCCCGAAGGATTCTTACGAAGGAGGAAGACAGATGAAGGAACTTCCGAAGGTGTACGACCCCAAGCAGGTCGAGAAGAAAATTTATGACATGTGGATGCAGGGCGGCTATTTCAAAGGCAATCCGGATCCGGACAAAAAGCCGTTTTCCATCGTCATGCCGCCCCCGAACGTCACTGGCCAGCTCCACATGGGCCACGCGCTCGACGCGACGCTGCAGGACATCCTCACGCGCTATAAGCGCATGCAGGGCTACGCGGCGCTGTGGCTGCCGGGCTATGACCACGCCGGCATTGCCACGCAGATCAAGGTGGAGGAAAACCTCCGCAAAGAAGAGGGACTCACGCGCTACGATCTTGGCCGTGAGAAATTCCTCGACCGCGTCTGGGCGTGGAAGAACAAGTACGGCGACCGTATCGTCGAGCAGCAGAAGACGCTCGGCGCCTCCTGCGACTGGAGCCGCAGCCGCTTCACGATGGACGAGGGCTGCTCCAAGGCCGTGCGCGAGACGTTCTGCGAGCTGTATGAAAAGGGCCTGATCTACAAAGGCAACCGCATCATCAACTGGTGTCCGAAGTGCCGCACCGCGCTCTCCGACGCGGAGGTCGAATATAAAGACATGCCTGGTCATTTCTGGCACATCCGCTATCCGATCAAGGATAGTGACGAGCATATGGTCATCGCTACGACACGTCCGGAAACCATGCTGGGCGATACGGGCATCGCCGTCCATCCGGAGGATGAGCGCTATACGCATCTGGTCGGCAAGACGGCCATTCTCCCGCTGGTGGGGCGCGAGCTGCCGATCGTGGCGGACGAATACGTCGAAAAAGACTTCGGCACCGGCTGCGTGAAGATGACCCCGTGCCACGATCCGAACGACTATGAGGTCGGCCTGCGTCACAATCTGGAGCAGATTCTCGTGATCGACGAGGACGCGAAGATCATCAACGGCGGCAAGTACAACGGCATGGATCGCTACGAGGCGCGCGACGCCATCGTGGCCGATCTGGAAGCCGAAGGCTATCTCATCAAGGTGGAGGATTATAACCACAACGTCGGCACCTGCTACCGCTGCGGCACGACGGTGGAACCGCTCACCAGCCCCCAGTGGTTTGTGAAGATGAAGCCGCTGGCCGAGCCTGCGATCGAAGCCGTGCGTGACGGGCGCATCAAGTTCGTGCCGGAGCGCTTCAGCAAGACCTATTATAATTGGATGGAGAACGTGCACGACTGGTGTATCTCCCGCCAGCTCTGGTGGGGACACCAGATCCCCGCGTGGTACTGCGACGACTGCGGCCACATCACCGTCTCGCGTGAGGACGCCTGCGAGTGCGAGGCGTGCCACAGCAAGAACATCCACCGAGACGAGGACGTGCTCGACACCTGGTTCAGCTCCGCGCTCTGGCCGTTTTCCACGATGGGCTGGCCGGATAAGGACGCAGCTGATCTGAACTACTGGTACCCCACGACCGTGATGGTCACGGGCTATGATATCATTTTCTTCTGGGTCGCCCGCATGATCTTCTCCGGTCTGGAGCAGATGCAGGAGATTCCGTTCCACACCGTCTTCATCCACGGTCTCGTGCGTGACGACAAGGGCCGCAAAATGAGCAAATCGCTCGGTAACGGCATCGACCCGCTGGAGATGGCCGAGACTTACGGCGCGGACGCGCTGCGCTTCAACCTCGTCACCGGCAACAGCCCCGGAAACGACATGCGCTTTTACGTTGAAAAGTGCGGCGCCATGCGCAACTTTGCCAACAAGCTCTGGAACGCCTCCCGCTTTGTCATGATGAACCTCACCATCGACAAAAACGAGCTGCCCGAAACGCTGGAGCTGGAGGACAAGTGGGTGCTGTCCAAGCTCAACACGCTGAGCAGGGAAGTCTGCGAAAATCTGGACAAGTATGAGCTTGGCATCGCCGCCGCGAAGATCTATGATTTTATCTGGGACACGTACTGCGACTGGTACATTGAGCTGACGAAGCCCCGTCTCAACAGCGGCGACGCGGCGAAAAACCGCAGCGCGCAGCAGGTGCTGCTGTACGTGCTGACCGAAATTCTGAAGCTTCTGCACCCGTTCATGCCGTTCATTACCGAGGAAATCTGGCAGGCGCTTCCGCACGAGGGCGAGGCGCTGATGATCGAACGCTATCCGTCCTACAGCGAGGCGCTGTCCTTCCCGCAGGAGGAGCAAGACTTTGAGATGGTCATGACCGCCATCAAGGCCGTGCGCAGCCGCCGCGCAGAGATGAACGTGCCGCCGTCCAAGAAGGCGCACCTCATCATCGCAACGGAGAAGCAGGATGCGTTCCGCTCCGGCGAGATGTATATTTCGAAGCTCGCCTATGCCGAGAGCGTCACCATCGGCAGCACTGTGCCCGAAAATGCAGACAAGATGGTGTCCGTCGTCACGGAGGAGGCCAAGCTCTACATGCCGATGGCGGAGCTGGTCGATCTCGACAAGGAGCGCGCACGTATCGAGAAGGAGCTTGAAAAGGCGAAAAAGGAGTACGAAGGCCAGATGCGGAAGCTCTCGAACGAGGCGTTCGTGGCCAAAGCGCCCGAAAAGGTCGTCAACGCCGAGCGCGAGCGCGCGGCCAAGGCCAAGGCGCTGATCGAGAATCTGGAGGAGAGCCTGAAAAACCTTGGCTAAGCGCCAGCGTCCGACAAATTCAACGCGCCGGACAAGCTAGAATAACACCGTATACGGATCATCCGTGTACGGTGTTTTTTTCATGGAGGTGTGCGAATGCAGACGCTGACCCTGTATGCGGACGGCTGCCTTACGATTCTTCTCAAGGGCGAGCTGGACCATTGCGCGGCGCAGGACGCCATGCAGAGTATCGAAGAACTGGTGGAGGAGTACCTCCCGCGCCGCTGTGTGCTGGATCTGTCCGGGCTGACGTTCATGGACAGCTCCGGGATCGCGGTCATTCTGAAGGCAGACCGGCTGCTCAGACAGAGCGGCGCGTCGCTGGCGCTGGAGCGCCCGCCGCAGCAGGTGCGCAAGGTGCTGGAGGTGGCGGGACTCACGCAGGTGATCCCGCTGTGCGGAGAAACGGAAGAGGAGTGTGAACCGTGTTGAACTATCAAAACTACATAAAGCTGGAGTTTCCCGCGAAGAGCGTCAACGAGGGCTTCGCCCGCGCGGCGGTCGCCGCGTTTGCTTCACAGCTTGACCCGACGCTCGGCGAAATCGGCGATATCAAAACCGCCGTGTCCGAGGCGGTGACGAACGCGGTGGTCCATGCATACCCGGAGAAGCTGGGGATGGTCATGCTGCGCGTGCGCATTCTGCCGGACGAGCGGCTGGAGATCGTCGTAAAGGACCACGGGGTCGGCATCCCGGACGTGGAAAAGGCAAAAACGCCGCTGTATACCACTGGCGGCGAGGAGCGCAGCGGCATGGGCTTTACGATCATGGAGAGCTTTATGGATACGGTGAAGGTCAAATCCGCCCCCGGCAAAGGGACGACCGTGACGATGTGCCGCCGCATCCGCAAGCGGGTATGATGCAGACCGATACCATGGAGCTGCTGCGCCGCGCGCAGAGCGGCGACCGGGACGCCATGGAGCAGATGGTAACGGAGAACTCCGGCCTCATCTGGAGCATTGCGCGCCGGTTTTTCGGCCGCGGCGTGGACGCGGATGATCTCTATCAGCTCGGCTGCGTAGGATTTCTTAAGGCGGTCGCCGGGTTCGACGAGGCATACGGAACATGCTTTTCCACCTATGCCGTGCCGAAGATTTCCGGCGAGATCCGCCGCTTTCTGCGCGACGACGGCGCTGTGAAGGTGAGCCGCGGCGTCAAGGAGCGCGCGCAGCAGATCCGCACGGCGCGTATGCGTCTGGAGCAGACGCTCGGCCGCGAGCCGACGCTTTCGGAGCTTTCCGCCGAGACCGGCATTGAGCCGGAGGAGATCGCCATGGCGGAAACGGCGACCGGGCCAACGGAGTCGCTCCAGCGCGAAAACGGCGAGACGGGATTTACGCTGGAACACACGCTCGGCGACTACGAGCAGGAGGAGCGCATGGTGGAGCACGTTGCGCTGCGTGAGGCGGTGCGCGGTCTGCCGGAACGGGAGCAGCAGGTGATCGCGCTGCGTTTTTTCCGCGGCATGACGCAGCAGCGCGCCGCCGGGGTTTTGAAGATCTCGCAGGTTCAGGTTTCCCGGCTGGAGCGGCGCGCCGTGGAGAAGCTGCGGGAAATGATGACGACTTAGACAGGCGAACTGCAAAAACGCAGTCTGCCTGTCTTCTGCGTTTGCGCGAAAACCGGTTGACAGATACTAAATCTGTGATAACATAATGACACGCACACAAAATATTGTGCCATGCTATGCGTTTTGGAGGTAAGTTGGAAGATGTATTCACCGAAAGAAGTTGCAGTCAATTACCTTGGCGCCTGCGAGACAAAGACGCAGCTGCCTCTGCTGCGGATGTTTTTACTGGCGTGTCTGGCGGGTGTCTTTGTGGCGCTTGCAGGCGTCGCGTCCACGGCCGGCGCTGCGACGATTGAAAATCCGTCGGTCGCAAAGGTCGTCACCGGCTTGATCTTCCCGGCGGGCCTCTCCATGGTGCTCATCGCCGGAAGCGAGCTGTTCACCGGCAACAACCTGCTGATCATGGGCGTACTGCAGCGCCGCATCACCGTGGGCGCCATGCTGTGCAACTGGGTCGTCGTCTATCTCGGCAACTTTGCCGGCTCCGTCTTGATCGCGGCGCTCGCTTACGCGGGCGGCGTGTTTTCCGCATTCAATGGGGAACTGGCAGCTTCGGTCGTCTCCATCGCAAACGCAAAGGTTTCGCTCTCGTTCAGCGCTGCGTTCATCCGCGGCATTCTCTGCAATTTCCTTGTGTGTATTGCAGTCTGGATGTCCAATGCTGCCAAAACGGTGCCGGGCAAGATCATGGGGCTCTTTTTCCCGATTGCGGCGTTTGTCATTGCCGGTTTTGAGCACTGCGTTGCAAATATGTACTATATTCCTGCCGGAATTCTTCAGTCCGGCACATTTGGCATGGTCTATGAAAATCTCACATGGGGCGGATTCCTTCTGCGGAATCTCCTGCCGGTGACGCTCGGCAATATGGTCGGCGGCGTGGTACTCGTGGGCGTCACAGCGTGGTATCTCTACCTTGCGCCGGAGCGCGATCGGGTCGCGACAGGGAAGTGAAGCGCATGACACTACAAGATTTTTTCAAGGAAACGCCCAAGGCCGCGCTCGCGTTTTCCGGCGGTGTGGATTCGGCATATCTGCTATACGCCGCGCACCAGTGCGGTGCGGACGTGCGCCCGTACTATGTGAAGAGCGTGTTTCAGCCGCAGTTTGAGCTGGATGATGCGCTGCGTCTGGCGCGGCAGCTTGGAATGCCGCTTACGGTTCTGGAGGTGGATGTTCTCGCGGACGAGACCGTGCGCGCCAATCCGCAAAACCGCTGCTATTTCTGCAAGCAGCGCATTTTCTCGCGGATCGGTGCTGCCGCAGCGTCGGACGGCTATTCCGTTGTGCTCGACGGCACGAACGCCTCAGACGACGCAAGCGACCGCCCTGGTATGCGCGCGCTTGCGGAGCTGGAGGTGCGTTCGCCGCTGCGCCTGTGCGGCCTGACCAAGGCGGAGATTCGCCGCCGCTCCAAAGAAGCGGGGCTGTTCACGTGGGATAAGCCGTCTTACGCCTGCCTCGCAACGCGGATTCCCACCGGGACGCCGCTGGATGAAAAAACGCTGTCTGCGGTGGAGCAGGCGGAGGATGGCCTGATGGCACTTGGGTTTCGCAATGTCCGTGCCCGCGTGGAACAGGGGGCGATCCGGCTTGAGCTTTTACCGGAACAAATAGCGTATGCAGAGCAAAATTGGGATAATGTAACAAACTGTATCCAAAAAGCCTTTCCAAATACGCAGATCTTTGTGAAAGTGCGACAAAATGTGACCTAAATCACAGTTCTTGCAAATGCCGAGGTGGTACGATTGTACAGGATTGAATAAAAATCCTGTTTATATCCGTTGAAATTTTAACAATATTGCCGAACTGGGCATTCTGCTGAAAATGAGCAGCGTCAAGTTGACTAGAATTTCACACAGAAATTGCACTAATTCTACAATCATTTTTGCCTTTATTGACGAATATATCTGGCTGTGATACGATATTAGATGACGATGTTTGCAATTTTGCAGCATCCGCCTGAAAGGAGACCCTTCATTTGAAGAAAATATATGTTTTGATTGGTAATTATGGCAGCGGCAAAAGCGAGCTTGCCTTGAATTTTGCGTTTAAAGCAGCCGAAACCGGAAAAACCGAGCTGATTGACCTGGATATGGTCAACACGTATTTCCGCTTGACGGAGCGCGGAAAAATGGTGAGTCAAAAGGAGATCCGCTTGGTTTCTCCGAACTTCGCCTGCTCCGGTATTGAAACGCTCTCGCTTCCGGCGGAGGTCGCATCGGCGTTTGCGCTCGATTGGGATACCGTCGTGTTCGACGTCGGCGGCGACGCGGTCGGCTCCACGGCGCTTGGCCGGTATCATGAGGACTTTATGGAGCTGGGTCCCGGTCAGCTTGAGGTGCTCAATGTTGTGAATATCCGCCGTCCGCTGGCCGGCACGGTGGAAAAGATCATCAAGCTGCAGCAGGAAATGCAGATACATTCCCGTCTGAAGATCACCGGCATGATCAACAACACGAACCTTGCGCAGATGACCGGTCCGGATGAACTGCGCGACGGCTATGAGATGCTCCGCGAGGTGAGCGAGAAGACCGGCGTGCCTGTTTCCTACACGACCGGCAAGAAGGAGCTGCTCGACCAGTTCCTTTCTGAAGGACACGACCCGAAGTACATCGGCAAACCGATTGCCATTGATATGTACATGAAGCGTGACTGGGACAGCTATATCCACAGTCTGTAATTTTCCCTGTAATCATTGGCGTATCCCGCTCCGGCGGTTTTACATACGCGCGAAACAGCAATATAGTATAGAAAAGAGGTAGCAAAATGGTAAAGGTAACCATCAATGAAAATCTCTGCAAGGGATGCGGTCTTTGCGCCAGAGCATGCCCCAAGGGGATCATTGAACTTTCCAAAGAAAAGATCAACGCAAAAGGTTATCACCCGGCAACGATCGTGGATCAGGCGGCCTGCATCGGCTGTGCTTCCTGCGCACGTACCTGCCCCGACGTGGTAATCCACATTGAGAAAGATTAAGGAGGAACAGTAAAATGGCATTGACTCTTATGAAGGGTAGCGAAGCCATCGCTGAGGCTGCAATTCGTGCAGGCGCGCGGTATTTCTTCGGCTATCCGATCACTCCGCAGACGGAGATTCCTGAATACATGTCCGAGCGTATGCCCGAAGTCGGCGGCTGCTTCCTGCAGGCCGAAAGCGAAGTCGCGGCGATCAACATGATCTACGGCGCGGCCGGCACCGGCGCACGTGCGCTGACCTCCTCCTCCAGCCCCGGCGTCAGCCTGAAGCAGGAAGGCATTTCCTACTGCGCAGGCGCCCAGCTCCCGTGCGTGATCCTAAACGTCATGCGCGGCGGCCCCGGCCTCGGCAACATTCAGGCCTCTCAGGGCGACTACTTCCAGGCTGTCAAGGGCGGCGGCAACGGCGACTATCACCTGCTGACCTATGCTCCGGCGTCTGTTCAGGAAGCCATCGACATCATGATGTTTGCGTTCGATAAGGCCGAGAAGTACCGCATTCCCGTCCTGTTCCTCGCCGACGGCATCATCGCTCAGATGATGGAGCCTGTCGAAATGCCCGAAATGGTCGATTTCAAGATTGATCCCGAGAAGAAGCCCTGGGCATGCACCGGCTGGAAGCCCGGCGACGATCCGGCGAAGCGCGGCGTTATCAACTCCATCTACATTGACACCGAATCTCTGTCCGAGCACAATGCGGTTCTGCAGGCGTGCTACAAGGAAGTCGTTGCCAACGAGCAGATGTGGGAAGAGTACAACCTCGAGGGCGCCGAGTTCGTCATCACCGCGTTCGGCACCGTCGCGCGTATTGCAAAGTCTGCGATCGGCGAGCTGAAGGAAGAGGGCATCAACGTTGGTCTGGTTCGTCCGATCACTGTTTGGCCGTTCCCGTATGACGCAGTCAAGAAGGCTGCTTCCGCTGAAGGCGTGAAGGCCGTTCTCGACGTTGAGCTGAACGAAGGCCAGATGCTTGAGGATGTCAAGCTTGCGGTCAACGGCGCGAAAGACGTTGACTTCTTCGGTCACCTCGGCAGCGAGATGCCCACCACCGAGGAGATTAAAGCGAAGATTATCAGCATGAAGGAGGGCAAATAAATGTCTGTCGTTTTTGAGAAAACTCAGTATTTGACTGATAAGCAGTTCCACTACTGCCCCGGCTGCAACCACGGCATCATTCACCGCCTGGTCGCCGAAGTCATTGACGAAATGAACCTCGACGGTAAGGTCATCGGCGTCGCGCCGGTTGGCTGCTCCGTGTTTGCTTACGATTACTTTAACTGCGATATGTACGAAGCTGCGCACGGCCGTGCACCGGCTGTTGCGACCGGCGTCAAGCGCGTTGTCGGCAACGACACCATGGTCTTCACCTATCAGGGCGACGGCGACCTGGCCTCCATCGGCACTGCTGAGATCGTTCACGCTGCACACCGCGGCGAGAAGATCGTCACCATCTTTGTCAACAACGCCATTTACGGCATGACCGGCGGCCAGATGGCTCCGACCACGCTGGTTGGCCAGAAGACCACCACCTCCCCGAAGGGCCGCGACGAAGCTTGGTGCGGCGCTCCGATCCGTGTCTCCGAAATGCTCGCGACCATCCCCGGCTCCTACTACATCGAGCGTGTTGCGGTGAACAACACGGCGAACATCATCAAGGCGAAGAAGGCAATTGCCAAGGCGTTCCGCTATCAGAAGGAAGGCAAGGGCTTCTGCCTGATCGAAGTTCTGTCCACCTGCCCGACCAACTGGGGTCTCAGCCCGGTCGAAGCGATGAAGTGGCTGGAAGAGAACATGATTCCTTACTATCCGCTGGGCGTTTACAAAGACAAGGAGGCAAAATAAGATGAAGAAAGAATTTATTTTTGCTGGCTTTGGCGGTCAGGGCATGCTCCTGATCGGCAAGTTCCTTGCCATGGCCTGCATGATGGACGGCAAGCACGTTTCCTGGCTGCCCTCCTACGGTCCTGAGATGCGCGGCGGCACGGCGAACTGCTCCGTCATCGTGAGCGACGATCCGGTTGCTTCCCCGCTGGTTGACATGGCTGACTGCGTTGTTGCGATGAACCGTCCTTCTCTGGACAAGTTCGAGGACAAGGTCAAGCCGGGCGGAGTTCTGATCATCAACAGCTCCATCATCGACCGCAAGGCCGAGCGTGACGACATTCAGGTCGTTTACTGCGACGCGACCAGACTCGCGGAAGAGATCGGCAACCCGAAGGGCGCAAACGTTGCGATCCTCGGCGCACTGATGGCCAAGGCTCCTGTCTGCTCCGTCGATGTGATGGTCGAAGCCATCCGCGTCGAGCTGGGCGAGAAGAAGGCTCGTTTCCTGGAAGGCAATAAGAAGGCTCTTATCGCCGGCATGGAAGCTGCGAAATAAGCACAACCCTGCAAGAAAAAAGAAGCCGACTCGGTCGGCTTCTTTTTTGCATCTATGGGATTCAGTTTTTTTCCTTTGATTTGAAGATCAGCGCAACCAGCAGCCCAAAGAAAATCGCGGCGCAAATTCCGGCCGCGCCGGACCGGAAACCGCCTGTGAACGCGCCGAGCATGCCGTCCGTTGCGACCGCCTCGCGGACGCCCTTGGCCAGCAGATTGCCGAAACCGGTCAGCGGCACAGTGGCTCCGGCGCCAGCCCACTTTGCAAGCGGTTCATAAATGCCGACTGCGCCGAGCACCACGCCGGCAACGACATACAGCGTCAAAATCCGCGCCGGTGTGAGCTTGGTCTTGTCGATCAGGATTTGGCCGATCACACAGAGCAGGCCGCCGGCCACGAATGCGATCAAATATTCTTTCACCATACTTACACCTGCATTTCAATTGCCACTGCGTGGCTGATTCCGGGGATACTCTCACCCTGCATGGATGCGGTGGGGGACATGAGCGCACCGGTCGCGGCGAAGAGCAGCCGGCGAATCTGTCCGCTCGTCAGCAGCTTCAGCAGGTGCCCCGCCAATACGGATGCGCTGCACCCGCAGCCGGAGCCGCCTGCATGCACGTCCTGCGTTTCCATGTTATAAATCAGAAGTCCGCAGTCCGTATAGGCCGGTCCGAGATCGACGCCGTCCTGCTGAAACAGATCGGTCACAATGCGCTCGCCGATCCGGCCAA
The DNA here is from genome assembly GCA_004556965.1 of Clostridiales bacterium. Lineage (GTDB taxonomy): Bacteria > Bacillota > Clostridia > Oscillospirales > Oscillospiraceae > CAG-103. The sequence goes on from SFFE01000003.1 coordinate 99,323, forward strand.
GGTCGCCGGTGACGATCATATCATAATACTCCGGTGTGCGCCCGGTGTCCGCAAAGTGCGTCTTCAGCGTCTCATAGGCGGCCGGCGCCATCGCCGCGCCCATGTTGTTGAGATCCTTGACGCCAGCGTCCGTGATCTTCCCGGTCGTAACCGCAGTCACCTTGGGGCCGGTGCCGCTCGCGCCGAGAATCAGCGCGCCTGCTCCCGTGACCGTCCACTGCGCCGTCGGCGTGCGCACGCCGCCATATTCCAGCGGAAAGCGAAACTGGCGCTCTGCGGAACAGAAGTGTGAGCTGGTCAGCGCCGCACAGGTGTTTGCATAGCCGCCGTCAATGGCCATAGCAGCAAGACTCAGCGACTCAGCCATCGTGGAGCAGGCGCCATACAGGCCAAAGTACGGCGCGCCGCAGTCGCGCATTGCATAGGCAGACCCAGCGCACTGGTTGAGCAGGTCGCCGGAGAAGACATAGTCCAGCGCTGCGGGGGAGACCTGCGCCTTCTGGCACGCCAGATCAAAGCACTGCTTGAGCATGGCGCTCTCGGCTTTCTCCCAACTGGACGTTCCAAAATACGTATCGCTGCTGACGACGTCAAACCGCTCCCGCAGCGGGCCTTCGCCCTCTTTTTTGCCGACGACGCTTGCAGCCGCAAGAATGACCGGCGACGCAGCAAGCATGACCGTTTGTTTTCCAACCCGTTTGTTTTTCAAGCAATCACCTTCGACGCTAGTGTTTCCGGCGTTCTGTGCTGCTATACGTAAGTTTGAATTAAAAAATGACGCGGCCTTCCATTTGGAAGGCCGCGCTCATTCTCCTTTGTATTTTCGCCGCGTTGCCATACCGCCGCGGATGTGGCGTTCCGCCTTGTTTATGTCCAGGAGCTGACGCACCTGCCGGTAAAGTCCGGGATTGACCTTTTCCAGCCGTTCGGTCAAATCTTTATGTACCGTCGATTTGGAGATGCCGAACTGCCGCGCAGCAGAACGGACGGTCGCTCGATTTTCAATAATATACACGGCCAGATCGCAGGCACGCTGTTCGATATTGGTATGCAAATGCACCACTCCCCATACTTGCGTGGTTCATTTATATGTAGGCAAAAGGGGAGATATGTAGCCCGACGTCCGCCGCCGGTATGGAAAAGCCGCAGACATCCAAAGCTTCGGGTGTCTGCGGCTGCTGCTCTGCGTCAGTTGCGGGGCTGCTCCTGCGCGCGGATCAGGTTCTGATAAAACCGCACCGCGCCGGGCAGGCAGTTATATTCAATGTTTTCGTTCAGGCCGTGCATGCCTTTCATCTGTTCCGGACCGTAGATCACAGGCGCGAAGCGGATGCAGCTCGGGCAGACCGGCTGATAAAACTGTGCGTCCGTGGCGCCGGTCATCACATAGGGGCTGATCGGCAGACCGGGGAACGTCTCCGAAATGACGCGCTCCACCTGACGGAATGCCGCGCCGTCGATCTCCACCGGCGGCGTATAGTCGTTGGTGTGTACGACCTCCATCGTAAGACCGTGCTTTTCCGCGAGCTTTTCCATGATCTGCAGACTCTCCCGCTCGCCCTGATGGGGAATAAAGCGCAGGTTCGCGCCAAGCGTCGCCTCCTGCGGCAGCACGTTGTACGCATCTGAGCCGGACTGCATCGTGAAAGCGACGGTCGTCTGCAGCATTGCACCGGCCTGTGCGCTGATGGCAGGCAGCACCTGCTTCATCAGCGGGCCGAACAGCCAGAGATTGCCCATGACCAGCCGTAAGCCGAACGGTGCGTAAGGCGCCAGCCGTGCAAACATCGCCGAAACCTCCGGCAGCAGCTTCCGGCGAAACGGAGAATGCGTCTCCACATCGTCCACAAATGCGGCCAGCCGCGCGATGGGGGAGTGCTTCGGCGGTGTGCTGGCGTGTCCGCCGGAGCTGCGGGCGGTAAATTTCACGTCCGCCTTACCTTTTTCAAACACGCCGACCATGGCAAAATTGCCCGGAATCCCGCCGATCGGCTCGGAGATGATGCCGCCGCCCTCATCACAGACGAGAAACAGCTCCACGCCGCGCCGCTGAAGCTCCGCCACGAGCTTCGGCGCGCCGTCGCCGGCCCACTCCTCCGTGCAGGAGGAGGCGAGATACACGTCGCATGCCGGAGTATATCCCTCGGCCAGAAGCTCCTCGACCGCCTGGAAAAAGGCCATGAGCGAGCTCTTGGTGTCCGCTGCGCCGCGCCCCCAGACCTTGCCGTCCGCGATCTCACCGGAAAACGGCGCGTGCTCCCATACGCCCTCGGCGGGGACCACGTCCTGATGGCTCATCAGCAGAATCGGCTTTTCGCGGCTTTTGCCCTTCCAGCAATAGAGCAGATTGCCGTCGATCACGGTGCGCTCCAGTTTTTCATGCACGAGCGGAAAGAGCGCCTCCAGCGTCTTGTGGAAGGCCAGAAATTTTTCAACCTCCGGCGTATTCGCATGGGAGGTGGTGTCGCACTGAACCATGCGCGAGAGCTTTTCCGCCAGAAATTTTGCCCGCTCTTCGTTCTCATGCGGCTGATATTCGGAGTGTAAGGCGGGCGTGCGCAGCGTGCGGACCAGCGCAGCCGCCAGCGGCGTAAGCAGAAGCGGCGGAACCAGCCGCAGAACCTTCATACCCTGTTTCATGTTATCCCTCTGCTTTCTGCTGCTTTTTGTAGAAGAAATATGCGATCCCGATGGCAATTGCGCCGGAGGGAATAATCATAAAACTGGTGGAGCCCGTGAGCGACGGCACCAGAATGAACAGCACGCTCATCACCAGCAGCGGTGCGATGGCGACTTTCATGTTTTTCCGATAATACCGATAGGCCATGGCGCCGAAGAGCGCCGGTACCACGTTTGCAAACGCGGGCTGAAGCACGGGGCTTTGCAACACCGGCTGCAGGGGTACCAGCAGCAGCACGCCCAGCGCCAGAACCAGAATGGTGACGAGCGAGGAGGTTGCAATGGAGAGCGTGGAGATAATTTCATTTTCCGGCGTCCCGGTCTTTGCGCCGACGATGTCGCGCGCGTTGACAGCACACGGAATCTTCATGTTGATGAGATTGCCGGTAATAAAGGCGAGATACCCACCGCCGGCGCCCAGCATGGGCGTATACACAAGAAATTCCACCACGCTGCTGACCGTCCACACCAGTCCGACGGAGAGAAATCCCTTTCCAACAGCGGGCAGATCCGGCATGGCGCCGAGAAAGCTGCCGATCAAAAACGGCGCGCCGACGAGCAAAACCAGCGTTATGGTGCTGACAATCCGGCCGATCACATGTGTCCGCCGGGTATACGCTTCAAAGGAGGTTCTTTTCTGTTCTTCATTCATGCTGCTTCTCCTTTCTCAGACAAAGAGCGAAACCACCACGGCCGCTGCCATGCCAACGAGCATGCTGCCGGCGATGGAAAAGCTTTCGACCCATGCCTGATGCTTCTTCTCCGCGAGATAGACAAAGCCCGCCATAACAAGCCCGGACACGGCCACGACGAGCAGCGGCATCCAATCACCGGAGAAGGTAAACAGCCCGTTTCCGGATACCAGCCCGCCGATATAGCTGCCGATATACGCGCTGACCAGACCGATGAACATGGCCGTCATTGCAAGATCGCCGAACCCGCCGCCGGCGCTGCGGCCGCTGCGGCCGAGTTTTTGTGTGTAGCGCTTGTTGAAAAATACGGAGAGCACCATACCCCACATGATGCAGATGCTCATCAGCAGCGCGATCGTTGCAAATCCGGAGGGCGTCATCTCCGCGGCGGAGAGCGTGCTCATGCCGACCTGCTCTGCCGCTGCCTGCGCAACCTGCGTTTCATAATGCAGCGCGCCGATCACGGAAAGACGCAGCCATGGCCACGGCGTGCCGAGACTGCCGGAGAGTGCGATCACGCCCAGCAGGATCCCCACGCTGGGGAGCAGGGAGAAGGTCGCGCTGGAAGTGATTACGCGGTTCATGCGCGTCCGGTCGATTCCCATGGCGATGCCCGCACGGTAGGCGCGCACCAGAAAGATCACACATACGACAGCGACAAAGGCAATGATGCCGCCACAGATCAGATACATAGGCGCGCTGTTCAGCTTTGATAAAATTGACATGACCGATCACCTCATTCGCAGCGGGATCCGCTGCATGTTTTTCTGTTTTCTGATTGTAGCACACTGCAGCAGAGAAAGACAGTGCTGCTGTAAAAATCCCTTGCGGATAATCCGTGCCGTTACAGCCACTTTTTCCGTTTGAAGTACCACACCAGTCCCAGTACGACCACCAGACTGATGGCAATGAGCACCGGGTAGCTGAACCGCCATTGCAGCTCTGGCATGTGGATGAAGTTCATCCCATACCATCCGGTGAGCAGCGTCAACGGCAAAAACAGCACCGTCACGATTGTAAACACCTTCATCAGGTCGTTTTGCTGGATAGAAAGCTGCGATTGGTAAGCCTCACGCATTTGGCTGACGATTTCCTGCAGATTGCACACCTTGCTCAGATACCGGTCGGTACGCATACCCAGGATGGTAATCCGTTTGAGCGTATCCGGGGCAAGCAGATCGTTGTCGTTTGCCGCCATTTCATCAAAGATCGCATCCAACTGTTCATAGTAATGCTTCAACCGCAGCAGCTCCCGCCGCCAGCTGATGATGCGGTTGAGTGCGTCACGGTCCCGTCCGGCAAGAATTTCTGCCTCGCTGTCGTCAATTTCGGATTCAAACTGATCGAGATATGCCATGTCGCCCCGGAGGAGATGCACAAAAAAGTGATAGATCAGTTTCTCATTTCCCTGGGACGTTGTGTCGGCCATATCTTCGAGATTCTGCCGGACGAAGTGCTCGGCCTCGGCATCTTCGCAGAGAAAGAACAGATCTTTCCGATCCATGTAAATCAGAACCTTGGAGTCGTCGGTGCGATCGCTGTGGATGTCATACCAATTGAAAGCCAGCAGATTAAACGTCTCGAAGCTCTCGAAACTTTCAGTCTGTCCCTCGTGGATATACCGAAATACCTTCGGATCCATATACGGCGCAGCTTCCGCCATGCGGGATAACGGTAAAACCAGCTGCATGATGGTTTCCTCCTGTCGTTTGTTTTTCTTACTTTATCCCGGATGAAAACAGCTGTCAATGCCAATGGCAGATTTTCAAACATTGCGGAAGAAAGAACGGAAAATCGAGGTTGACATATTGTGAATTGTTAGTATATAATATTGAGCCGACGCCGGTTTCGCGGCGTTGACTGGATTTGTTCACTACGGCGGGATTTATCCTGCTGTTGAGTATTACTTGAAAGGAGAAAAACACGATGTTCCGTACCTATCAGCCCAAAAAGCGTCAGCGCAAAAAAGAGCACGGCTTCCGCAAGAGAATGGCCACCGCAAACGGCCGCAAGGTGCTGTCCCGCCGCAGAGCGAAGGGCAGAAAAAAGCTGAGCTACTAAGCAGGCCACCAGTGAGCAGGACTGTAATTTGACATCGTTTTCAGGGCGGGATTTTTCCGCCCTTATGGTGTTTCTATAAATTCTGGCCGCATGAAATCGGAGAGAGGGTCTTGGAATTTACCGTTACGTTAAAAAAGAACTATGAATTCCGGCGCCTGTATTCAAAAGGGAAGAGCACTGCGACCGCATGTCTGGCGCTGTATTGCCGCAAAAACGGTTCCGTCCGGAACCGGATCGGCTATACCGTGTCCAATAAAATCGGACATGCTGTGGTTCGCAACCGCATCCGCCGCCGTCTGCGTGAGATCTATCGCCTGCATGAGCCGGAGCTTGCGCGGGGATATGACATCGTTGTGGTGGCTCGCATGCGGGCGCACGACGCCGATTATCACCGGCTGGAGGCCGATTTCCTGAAAGCTGCGGGCCGTCTTGGCCTGCTGCATGCAAAAGCGGAGGAAGGGGAACGGCAATGAAGAAACTTCTCATCGCGCTGGTCAAATTCTACCGCAAGCATATCTCTCCGCTGAAGCCGCCCTGCTGCAGATTTATTCCCACCTGCTCCGAATACGCGCTTGAAGCGCTGGAAAAATACGGCGCACTCAAAGGCTCCTGGCTGGCGATCAAGCGTATCTCCCGGTGCCACCCGTTCCACGTGGGTGAGCACGATTTTTACGATCCGGTTCCATAAACCGGGAAAATCCAAAAGAACCAAAGAATTGGAGTCATCTTATGTCTTGGATTACCGCAATCTTTGCGTGGCCGCTGAAAGAGTTTTATAACCTGACGAACAACTACGGCATTGCCATCATGTTGTTCGCCGTGCTTGTGAATCTGGTTCTGCTGCCGTTTATGGCAAAGAGCAAAAAGAGCATGATGCGTACCACGCGTCTGCAGCCCAGACTGAAAGAGCTGGAAAAGAAATACAATGGCAATCCGCAGCAATACCAGCAGGCTGTCAGCAAGCTGTACCGGGAAGAGAAGATCAACCCCATGTCCGGCTGCCTGTGGAGCCTGCTCCCGTTCCCGATCCTGATCGCGCTGTACAGCGTCATCCGTCAGCCGCTGTCGAAGATGATGCATCTGAGCGCGGAAGCCGTCACCAGCCTGACCGAGTGGGTTACGAACAACGCCGGTTTTGTCGCATCGTCCAAGTCTGCATATACCGAGATTGAGGTCATGAACAGCATCCACCAGAACTGGGATGCCGTTACCGCGGCGCTTGGCGACTTTTCCGGCAAACTGATGAATCTGGATTACTCGTTCCTCGGCCTGAATCTGGGCCAGCAGCCGAGCTTCAAGTTCTGGGCGTTTGACTGGAGCAACAAAGCAGTCTGGCTTCCGGCGCTTGGGCTGTTTCTGATCCCGATCATTTCGGCGTTCCTTTCGTGGCTGTCGATGAAGATCAGCACCATGACCACGCCGCAGGTCGATAAGCAGCAGGCACAGACGAACAAGAGCATGATGCTCGTGATGCCGCTGGTTTCCCTCTGGATCTGCTTTACGATGCCCGCCGCATTGGGCGTGTACTGGATCCTCAACAGCGTCTGCGGCATTATCCGCGATGTGGCGCTGACCAAAATCTACACCAAGCAGCTCGATCTGGCCGATTTGAACCGTGCGGATCGTCAGAAGGAACTTGAAATCGAACGCCGGCGTGAAGAGACCGAACGCATGCGGGCCGCAGGCGAAACGACGAAGAACCCGAACACCAGCAAAAAGAAAATTCAGGCAAACCAGAAACAGCAGGATGACGAGCGCAAAGCGGCTCTGGAGCGCGAGGAGCGCGCCGCCAAGCGTGAACGCCTCGGCATCAAGGAAACGGAACAACCTGCCTCGCAGGTTGGAAACCGCCGGTATGCGCGCGGCCGCGCTTATGCGCCCGATCGCTTTGGCGAAGCGTTTGAGGCGTCTGTGGATGCAGCGCCGGAAGGTGCCGAAGAATCTGCCGAATGATAACAGGAGAACTGAAACATGTTAAAAATATTGGAAAAGACCGCCAAGACTGAGGAAGAGGCGATTTCCGCCGCTTTGGAGGAACTGGGTCTCGACCGCGATGAGGTTTCCGTGGAAATCGTGGAGCGCTCAAAATCCGGTTTTTTCGGAATCGGCGCCTGCAATGCTGTCATCCGCGTCCAGTATGAGGTCGAGGAAGACAAGTACGAAAAAATTCGGAGCTTTCTGAGCGGGCTTCTGGAACGCATGGGTACAGAAGCGGAGATCGAGATCACGGAGCGCGAAAACGGCGGTGTGAACGTAAACCTGTCCGGTGCAAACATGGGCGCTGTCATCGGCCGGCGCGGCGAGACGCTCGACGCGATCCAGCACCTGACAAATTACGCCGTCAACCGCGGCAGTGACAAGCACATGCACATCAGCGTCGACGCGGAGAGCTACCGCGCAAAGCGCGAAGAATCTCTGGTTCGGCTCGCAGAGAAAATGGCCGCTAAGGTCATCAAGTATAAGCGCAGCATGGCGTTGGAGCCCATGAACTCCTACGAGCGGCATGTGATCCACACCGCGCTGCAAAACTATGAAGGCGTTACCACCAGCTCTACCGGAACGGAACCGAACCGGCGCGTTGTCGTGTCCTATGAGCGGCCGCAGCAGCCGCAGCGCAGCAACAAGCCGGTCAGCCGTGAATGGAGCTGAACCGGTAGCAGCATAAATTAGGAGGAGCATTATGGTTTTTGAAAAAGTGAGATCGCTTCTGGCAAACCAGCTCGAGATCGACGAAGATCGTATCACAATGGACACAAACATTGCGGACGATCTGGGCGCGGATTCTCTGGATGTTGTCGAGCTTGTGATGTCCATTGAGGACAATTTCGGCATCGTCATCACGGACGAGAACGCTGCCAATCTGACCACGGTGCGTCAGGTTGTCGAGTTCCTCGAAAAGTCCATGTAATCGGATCTATAACCACAAAAGCGGGCAGCCAATCAGAGCGCTGCCCGCTTTTTCATTGTAATCTCTGTCAATTTTGATTGACTATTTTCTGAACGGAAGGTAAAATAAAAAAGTTAGGTAGCGAAAGGAGTGCGTGTCATGCTGCAATTTCAAACGAATGACCACATTTCGCATTCCTATATCGTCGCCTCTTCGTCGGAAGCGGAGCGCAGCCGGATGACGACGGAGCTGGCCGCAGCCATGCTGTGCGAGAGCGCAGATATCCGCCCCTGCCGCCAGTGCCGGAGCTGCCATAAGGTGTTCCATGGCGTACACCCGGATGTGCTGTTCGTCGAGCCGGACGGCACGGCGAAAACACCCGTCATCAAGGTTGAGCAGATCCGGCAGATCGCTGCCACGGCGTATCTTCTGCCGAGTGAGGCCAGCCGGAAGGTTTATATTCTGCGTCAGGCGGACAGGATGAATTTTAACGCACAAAATGCGTTTTTGAAGCTTCTGGAGGAGCCGCCGCAAAGCGCCGCCTTCATTCTGGCGGCTGCAAATCCGGGCGCACTGCTGCCGACGGTGCGCTCCCGTTGCGAGCTGCTGCGGGAAAACGCTTCAGACGCCGAACCATCGGAGGACGGCATGCGCGAAGCGGAAGCGTATCTCAAGGCGGCGGCGCGCGGCGACCGGGCGGAGCTGCTGCGCTGGTGCGCCGGACACGAGAATCTGGATGCGCAGGCGCTGCAGGACTTTCTCTCTGCCGCAAAGCAAGCACTCGTACGCCATCTTTCCGGAGAGGATGAGATTCCGGCGCTGACAGCGGCGGACGCCATGCGGCAGCTCCGGCGCATCGAACAGTGCGAGACTTACCGGCGTGCAAACGTAAACACAAAGCATATCTTTGGCCTGCTGTCCGTGCCTACGGCGCCGGACGCGGCTGGGAAGAAGCGAGGATAAGCCATTGACAGAAGTAATCGGAGTAAAATTTAAAAATCGTGGGAAGGAATACTATTTTGACCCGAACGGCATCACGGTGCATGCCGGCGATCCGGTGATCGTCGAGACCTCCCGCGGGCTGGAGCTGGCCGACTGCTCCAAGGGCAATCACAAGGTTCCGGAAAGCAACGTGGTGCAGCCGCTGCGTTCGCTCGTCCGCCTTGCGACGAAGGACGATTTGCGTGTGGCGGAGATCAACAAGGCCCGGGAAAAAGAAGCCTTTGCGATCTGCCAGAAGAAAATCGCAGAGCATGGGCTGGACATGAAGCTGGTTGACGTGGAGTGCAGCTTTGAGGGGAACAAGACGATGTTCTTCTTCACCTCCGACGGCCGCGTAGACTTCCGCGAGCTGGTGAAGGATCTGGCGTCCGTGTTCCGCAACCGCATCGAGCTGCGCCAGATCGGCGTGCGCGACGAAGCAAAGATGCTCGGCGGCATCGGGATCTGCGGCCGGCCGTTTTGCTGCAATCAGTTTTTGGAGGAATTCCAGCCGGTATCGACCAAGATGGCCAAGGTGCAGTCCATGTCGCTGAACCCTGCAAAAATTTCAGGCGCGTGCGGACGGCTGATGTGCTGTCTGCGGTATGAACAGGCGGCGTACGAAGATCTGGTCAAAACCGTGCCGAAGGTGGGCACGTTTGTGGAAACACCGGCCGGATACGGCGTGGTTTCATCCGTGAATCTGCTGCGCTCCACGCTGAAAATCAAAATGGACGGCGAGGGCGAGGACGTATTCAAGAGCTATCAGGCCTCGGAAATCGCCGTGATTCCGGGCGGACGCCCCAAGCCCGGGGAACCGCTCCCTTCGCTGCTGAAAGACCGTCCAAAGTCGAAAAAAGAGGCGGAGGAGCCGGAGGAAGACCCGTGGGCGCTCCCGCCGCTGTTTGCGGACGACGCCTTTGACAGCGAACCGCAGAGCGAAAAGCCGGCAGACCCTGCCAAGAAAAAGCGTCCCCGCCGCCGCTCCCGCGGCCACGGCGGCAAAAAGCCCGCAGAGGGGCAGAAGCAGCCGGAGCAGGCAAAGCCGGTGGAGCCGGAAAAGCAGAAGACCGGCGCACAGCAGGCCAAAAAATCCTCCCGCCGCGGCGGACAAAAAAAGACGGCTGGCGAGAAGCAGCCGGCCAAGCAGAATGCGCCGCAGCAGGAAAAGCCACAAAAATCCACTTCCAAAAAGCCGGAAAGCGCAGCGCAACCCACCTCCGGCGAACAGAAGCCGGCAGGCAGCAGCACCCGGCGCCGCCACCGTGGCGGGCGGGGGCGCAACAAGCCCAAAGCGCCCGGAACGGAACATTCCACGCCGCCGGCGGAATAAAATAAAATCTGCAGCAGGCATCGCATGGCTCGCCGTGCGGTGCCTGTTTTGCAGACAGGAGGCTTGCATGAAGCAGAGCATTTCATACTTTGATGGTCACTGCGATACCATCTCGCGCTGTGAGCAGACGGGGGAGCGCCTGCTGCAGAACAGCGGCCAGATCGACCTGATGCGCGGCGCGCAATTCGCTGCGTACGCGCAGATCTTTGCGCTTTTTTACGATGCGCATCAAACGGACGGTTCGCTGTTTCCCATTGCGTCGCGCCAATATGAACGCCTGAAGCGGGAGCTTGCGGTCAACGCAGGCCGTGCCGTCTTTTGCCGCACGGCGCAGGAAGTCCGCAGCGCAGGGAAAGCGGGGAAAATCGCCGCGCTGCTCGGTATTGAGGGCGCGGAGCTGCTCGATTGCAAAATCGAATGCATTCCGACTGCCGCTGTGTGGGGCACTCGTTATCTAACGCTCACCTGGAATCACGCCAACGCCGTCTCCGGCTCGAACCGGGAGTGCGTCAACTGCGGTCTGAGCCATCACGGGCGCGCGTTCGTCCGCGAGCTGTACCGCTGCGGCATTCTGCCGGATGTGTCGCACCTGTCGGACGCCGGCTTCTGGGACGTCGTGTCCATGGGACTTGGCCCCGTGATCGCCACACATTCCAACAGCCGCGCCGTCTGCGGCCATCCACGCAATCTGACGGATGAGATGTTCTGCGCCATCGTACAGACCGGAGGCGTAGTCGGGCTGAATTTTTATCAGGAGTTCGTCGGCGGCGACACATACACATTTGATTCGCTGCTGCGCCACGTCGATCATTTTCTGGCGCTCGGCGGCGAACGCACGCTCTGCTTTGGCGGCGATCTGGACGGCTGCGACCAGTTGTGCAGCGGGATGCAGGGGCTGCAAAGCATCCCTGCGCTCTACGATGCGTTCCGGCAGCACGGCTATGACGCAGCGCTGCTTGATCAGCTCTTTTTCGAAAACTGGCTGCGTCTGCTTTGAAGCCGCTAGCAAAAAAGGAAAGCCCGCACACGGTTCCCGTGTGGGCTTTCCTGTATCCTATGGTAGAATCAGATGACCAATCCGCCGTCCACGCCGATGACCTGTCCGGTCACGAACCGTGCGCCGTCCTCCGCGAGCAGCGCGATCACCTCCGCAACGTCCTGCGGCGTGCCGAGCCTGCACATCGCAGTCGCGTCGGCCAGCGCGTCTTTGTCCGCCCGCGTGAGATTGCGGATCATATCCGTGTCAATGCAGCCGGGCGCAATGCAGTTGACGCGGATGCCGGAGGGGCCGAGCTCCTTGGCCAGCGCCTTGGTCAGCGCGATTACGGCGCCCTTGGTGGCAGAATAGGCCACCTCGCAGGAGCCGCCGTTCGTACCGAGAATGGAAGCCAGATTGACGATCTGCCCGGATTTTTCATGCACCATGTGCGGAATCGCGCAGCGGCAGCAGTGGTACATCCCCGTGACATTCACATCGAACAGCCGCTGCCACGCATCGGGTGTGATATCCGTCAGCAGACCGGCGTGCGCAATCCCGGCGTTGTTCACCAGCAGCGACACCGGGCCGGTCTGCGCAAACATCCGTTCGACCTGCTGCAAATCGGCCACATCGGCCCGCACGGCCAGACCGCCGGTCTGTGCCGCAATTTCATGCGCGGCGGCCTCTGACTTTCTGTAATTGACATGGACGGTCCACCCGCGCTTTGCCAGCGCAAGCGCCGTTGCAGCGCCGATTCCGCGTGAACCTCCTGTCACCAGAGCAGTTTTTTTCATAAAAATCCTCCCAGAAACGAACAATTGTCAAATCAGAACGTCTGTGTTATTATATACCCAATCTGATCGAATCGCCAGTATGATGTGAACTTTGGAGTAAGAAAAGCTATGAGTACGCAACAAAAACACCGCGTTCGCCGGATGCGAACCAAAACCCGCCTTTGGATCACGATTGCAGCTGGTCTGCTTGCGCTGCTGACGGTCGTATTGTGTGTGATGAGCGGCGCGTTCAATTTTCATAAAGAAGGCTCGAACCTGATGCCGGACCTCGTTGGACAGACGGAAGAGGCCGCCAAAGAAGCAATTGAAAAGCTGGATGCAAATGCGATCATATCCTACGAGCACAGCTCGGAGGCGGAAGGCACCGTCATCAGTCAGGCCGTGGCGAAGGGAACGCATATCACCCACAACCAGTCGATCTCGCTTGTCGTGTCCCTCGGCCCCGATCAGGAGGAGGATACCACCGCAAACAAGATCGCCATTCCGAGCTTTGTCGGGCTGACGCTTGCAAAGGCGTCGGAAACGGCGGCCAATCTGGGCGTAACGGTCGTTTCTTCCGGTACGGCATATGATGACAACGTACCCGAAGGCTCCATCGCGCGGCAATATCCCGCGGGCGGCTCCATGGTCGATCCGGGAACCACCATTTCTGTTACCATCTCGGCCGGTCCGGAGAAGAAGACCTATGCCGTAACGGTCACCTGCGGTTCCGGCGGCAGCGTGAGTCCGAGCGGAAAGGTGGAAGTCAAAGAGGGCGGCACTGCCAGCTTTACCATCACGCCGAATGACGGCTATGAGGTGGATAAGCTCATCATTGATGGTCTGGAGGTTCTCCCGCTGGAATCCTACACCTTTATGAACGTTGACAGCGACCACACGCTGTACGTCACATTCCGGGAAACGGGCGGCTCCTTTTTCCGGCCGGATGAATAAGGCCAATCCCACAAAAATTGGGTGCGCAGTGCGCACCCAATTTTTTCTACATCAAAGCGCGGCTTCCGGCATAGGATTAAGATACCGGAACCGGCAGAACGGCGCAGGATACGACTTGACCGTCTTCAATCGTGACGAGTCCGTAGGTACACCGAGCTCCCATCCCTGCGCTTCCGGGATTCAGGATGTGCGTACCTTCCAGCTCCTCATGCATGGCGACATGCGTGTGCCCGAACAGGATCAGACCGGCGTTCGAGAAATACCCGGCGTTCAGCAGCGCGTCGAGCGTGTATTTCACACCGTAGCGGTGTCCGTGCGAAGCGAAGATCCGTACGCCGCCGACCGTAAAAACCGCCGTGTCCGGATGTTCCGGCTTGGAATCGCAGTTTCCGCTGACACTGTAGAGCAGAAGTGCGGGAAAGGCCTCGCGGACGCAGCGAATGTCACGCTCATAGTCGCCGAGATGAAATACAGCGTCCGGTTTCGCGGCGCGGATTGCGCGGAGCATGCCGTCGGTGTGTCCGTGTGTATCGGAAAAAACGGTAATTTTCATGGAAAAGCACCTCCGAGCGCTTTGCAGAATATAGTATACCATAAGCGATTGCGTCCGAAGTGTCAAGGGCGCAGGCAAGGAGGACGATTATGAACGGGTTTGAAGAGATGGAAAAGAAGCTGGAGAAGATAGGAAAAATGAACCGGCTGAAGGCCATTGCCGAATCGAACGACGGAAAGGCATTGGCAGACGCGCTCGATGCGAAAAAGGTGGAGCAGGCTGCGCGCTCCGGCGACACCGCAGCGCTGAAGGCGATCCTCAGTCAGGTGCTGAGCACCGACGAGGGCAAGCGCCTTGCGGAAAAAGTGAAGGATGCGATGCAGGATGGATGAGCTGGAGGAAAAACTCAACGCTGTTCTGAACAATCCCTCAGAGCTGGAGAAGATCTCGAAAATCGCATCGGCCATCATGGGCGGCAGCAGCGACAAGCCGGGGCCACCCCCGCAGGAACCGGACATAGACATGGGAATGCTCAAGCAAATGCTCAGCGGCCTTCGTGGAAACGGCGGCAAAAAATCGGAAAGCCGGGACCTGCTGGAGGCCATGAAGCCGTTTTTGGCGGAAAAGCGCCGCCGGAAGATCGACAAAGCGATGAAGCTGGCCCGCTTGGCGTCGCTTGCGGAAATCGCCGTGGGAGGATTCGGAGGAGAGGATCATGTATAATCGCTATCAGGGCAACAGCGGAAAGGTGGAGCGCATCCACGACACTCCGCAGCCGGAGCGCCGGCCGCAGCCAGCTATGGTTCCTGTGAACAGACCCAAACCGCCGTCGGCACAGGCCGGCGGCGGTTTGGCAAACACGTTTCAAAATCTGCTGCAGAAGTTTTCCCTTGCAGACTTGGAAACGGAAGACTTATTGCTGATTTTGATTCTGTATCTCATGTACAAAGAGAGCGGCGACAAGGAGCTGCTCTTCATTCTGGGCGGGCTGTTTCTGCTGTGACCTGACCCGGCCGGAACGGCTCCGGTTTTTTTCCCGACAGGCCGAACTGATACAAAATTGCATCCGCGATGCGCGGACAGGCATGCCCATCGCCATACGGATTCACCGCCTTTGCCATCCGGTCATAGGCTTCCGCGCTGTCGAGAAGCTCGGATGCAAGGGCAAAGATCGGTTCCGTCTCCGTTCCGGCGAGCTTCACCGTCCCGGCCGCAACCGCCTCCGGACGCTCCGTTTCACGGCGAAGCACCAGCACCGGCTTGCCGAGCGCAGGGGCTTCCTCCTGAATGCCGCCGGAGTCTGTCATGACCAGGTAGCTTTTCGCCATGAGACGGTGCATATCCACAGCGTCGAGCGGCGCAATCAGCCGAATATTCTCCACGCCGCCCAGCAGTTCCTGCGCCGTGTTGCGCACGACCGGACTCAGATGCACGGGATAGACAATCAGTGTGTCGGGATACGCAAGCGCCAGCCTGCGCACGGCAGTAAAAATGTTGCGCATGGGCTGCCCATAGTTTTCCCGCCGGTGGCAGGTAAGGGTAATGACGCGCTTTGCGCCAAAATCAATCGCATTCAGCTCATCCGAAGCGAACCCCTCACCACGCACGGTATAAGCCATCGCGTCAATAACCGTGTTGCCGGTAATAAAAACATCTCCCGTTACGGCTTCACGCTCCAGATTGCGGGCGTTATTGGCGGTCGGTGCAAAGTGCAGCGTGGCGATCCGACCGACGAGCGTGCGGTTCATCTCCTCCGGGAAGGGCGACCAGCGGTCAAAGGTACGCAGCCCGGCCTCCACATGGCCGACGGGGATTTTGGCGTAAAACGCCGCGAGCGCCCCAGCGAAGGTGGTCGTCGTATCGCCGTGGACAAGCACCAGATCGGGCTTTGCCGCCGCCAGCACAGCCCTCATCCGGTCGAGCACGCGCGTGGTGATGCCGGTCAGATCCTGACCCTGCTCCATAATGTTCAGGTCATAGTCCGCCTGAATGCCAAACTGCTGCATCACGGAATCCAGCATCTCACGGTGCTGGGCCGTGATGCAAACCATGCTTCTGATCTCAGGGCGTTTCTGAAGCTCCAGCACCAGCGGCGCCATTTTGATCGCCTCCGGTCGCGTGCCGAAAACGGACAGGACTTTAATTTGCTTGCTCATTTGACTCTCCTTGCTCTGCATCGGACGGCTTTTGATTGGATGCTTCAATCTGCCCGCCTGCATGTGCATCCGGCTCATGCGGATGATGCTTGATGTTCTTGTTGATATACGCCCAGACGGATATTGCGATCGCCAATGCCAGAAGCAGCAGCAAAATCCGCATCGTTCCGTCTGTGGTCAAGGTCACAGCCGCGAGACCGAGAATGGCGCTGACGGCGTACAGAATCGCGACAGCCTGCTTCTGGTTCAGTCCCAGATCCATCAGTTTGTGGTGGAAATGTCCGCGGTCCGCCTTGAACGGACTCTGCCCATGGAGAATGCGGCGGCAGAACGCAAAAATCGTGTCTGACAGCGGCACGGCCAGCGCCAGAACCGGTACAACGAAGGTTACCAACGTGTAGAATTTGAACAGGCCGAGCACGGAGACGGTGGACAGCACGTAACCCAGCAGGAGGGAACCGGTGTCGCCCATAAAAATCTTGGCGGGGTTGAGGTTATACGGCATAAAGCCGATGCATGCGCCGGCGAGCGCCGCCACGATCAGCGCCACATTCGGCTCTGATACGAGCAGCGCGACGACCAGAATCGTAATGCAGCTGATGGTGGACACGCCGACGGCAAGTCCGTCCAGCCCGTCGATGAGATTGACGGAATTCGTAATGCCGACAATCCACAAAATCGTGATCGGCACAGCGAGCCAGCCAAGCACAATGGCCTCCTGCTCACTGAATACATTCGGATTCATCACAACATGAATCACGACGCCGTGCAAAACCGCGATGACCGCGGCAAGGATCTGAATCAAAAATTTGGTCCAGGCCCGCAGGGAAACAATATCGTCAATCGCGCCGGTCGCCACAATGATGATCGCGCCAAGCAGAATCCCGCGTACTTCGCGCGTAACGTCTACAAACAGGAGCACCGACAGCAAAAAACCGAAGAAAATGGCCAGACCGCCCATTCTGGGGATCGGATGGTCGTGGATGCGGCGCGCTTCGCCGGGTACGTCCACCGCGCCGACCTTGGTTGCAAACGCTTTCACGACCGGCGTGATCGCAAAACTGATGACAAAGGCGACAATGATGGCCAGCAAAAGCCGGATCCAGACCGCAGTATTCAAAAACATCGCTTTTTATCTCCCACTTCTTATCTTGCGACGAAGCCGACTTTCTTGTAGACCTTGCGCAGCGTTTTGCCGGCAATGTAGGACGCCTTTTCCGCACCGGCTCTGTATACGCTCTCAAGATACGCCTTATCCTTGATGAGACGTTCGCTCTCTTCCCGGATGGGCCGCAGCGTTTCCACAACGGCTTCGCCGACGGCGGGCTTGAACGCGCCGTAGCCTTTTCCGGCAAACTCCGCTTCGATCTCGTCGTAAGTTTTCCCTGTGGTGGCGGAGTAGATCGACATCAGGTTTGCCACGCCCGGCTTGTTTTCCGGATCGTACCGCACACAATTTTCCGTGTCCGAATCCGTGACGGCCTTCTTGAACTTGCGCATGATGTCCTCCGGCTTTTCGAGCAGATACACACAGCCGTTGGGGTCTTTGTCCGATTTGGACATTTTGCTCGTCGGGGAGGTCAGGCTCATGACGCGCGCACCGATCTTCGGAATATAAGGTTCCGGAATCTTGAATACGTCGCCGTAAATGTTGTTAAAGCGGGTGGCTACGTCGCGGCAAAGCTCTACATGCTGCTTTTGATCGCTGCCAACGGGTACATAGTCCGGCTGGTAAAGCAGAATGTCCGCCGCCATCAGCGCAGGATAGGTAAACAGGCCGCCATTGATATTCTCGGAATTTTTCGCGCTTTTATCCTTAAACTGCGTCATGCGCGACAGCTCGCCGAACATCGTGTAGCAGTTCAGTACCCAGCCAAGCTCCGCATGGGCCGGCACATGGCTCTGAATAAACAGGGTATTTTTCTCCGGATCGAGACCGCAGGCGATATACTGTGCGAGCTGCTCGATGGTGCGCCGGCGCAGATCGGCAGGCTTTTGCCGCACGGTGATCGAGTGCAGGTCGGCCATGAAATAATAGCAGTCAAATTCGTCCGCCCGCTCGCGCCAGTTTTTGATCGCGCCCAGATAAGAACCAAGCGTCAGATCGCCGGAGGGCTGGATGCCGGATAGCATTACTTTTTTTGCAGTTTTTTCTTCCATTGTATTTACTTCCTCAGATCATAACCAAATATTGTATTACGCGCATTTGTTTTTATATTCTACCACAACTTACGCATGAATACAATAGATGTACTTTTTCTGATTTCAATTTAAGGACTGTTTCGACCCGACTTGACAACCGCGGCTTTGTAAAATAATATATCTAACGAAGAATGCTTCCATCTGGAGGAACTGAAACATGAAAGATGAAAAATGGTTTGAGGAAATGGAGCGGCGCATTCCGAAAGGCGAAGTTCGCACCCGTTTCGCGCCCAGCCCCACCGGGTATATGCACGTCGGAAACCTGCGCACCGCGCTTTACACATATCTCATTGCGCGCAGCCACGGCGGCAAGTTCATCCTGCGCATTGAGGATACCGATCAGGGCCGCTATGTTGAGGGCGCTGTGGACATGATTTATAAAACGCTGCAGGAGTGCGGCCTGACGCACGACGAGGGGCCCGACGTCGGCGGCCCGGTCGGCCCGTATATTCAGACCGAGCGCCGGGAACTCTATCGGGAATACGCCGAGCTTCTGATTGCGCGCGGCCATGCATACCGCTGCTTTTGTGACAAGGACGACGAGGAGACGGAAAATGTTTCCGACGATGTGGCGATCCACAAATATGACGGGCGCTGCTCCCGGCTGAGCGAGGCGGAGATTCAGGCAAATCTCGCCGCCGGCAAACCGTACGTCATCCGTCAGAAGATCCCGGCAGAGGGGAAGACGACCTTCCACGACGAGATCTTCGGCGACATCACCGTGGACAATGATACGCTGGACGATCAGGTTCTGCTCAAGCGCGACGGTCTGCCGACCTATAACTTTGCCAACGTCGTGGATGACCATCTGATGGGCATCACGCATGTGGTGCGCGGCTCGGAGTATCTGTCCTCCACGCCGAAATACAATCTGCTCTACGAAGGCTTCGGCTGGGAAATCCCGAAATATATCCACTGCTCGCCCGTCATGCGCGACCAGCACAATAAGATGTCCAAGCGCCACGGAGACCCCTCCTATGAGGATCTGATTGCGCAGGGCTATCTGACCGACGCCGTCGTGAACTATGTTGCGCTGCTCGGCTGGGCGCCCGGAGGCGAGCGGGAGATTTATTCTCTGCGCGAGCTGGAAGAAGTCTTCGATATCAAGGGCATTTCCAAATCGCCTGCGATCTTCGATCTGGCAAAGCTGAAATATTTCAACAGCGAATATATCCGCGCCATGACGCCGGAACGCTTTGCCGCCGTGGCGGAGCCGTATATTCGCAAAGCGGTTCAGAATCCCGCCATTGACCCGGCGCAGATCGCAGCCCTGCTGCAGCAGCGCTGCGAGGTGCTGACGGACATTCCGGAAAAGGTCGATTTCTTCGACGCGCTGCCGGAATACGACACAGCGCTCTACACGAACAAAAAATCCAAAACGGACGCGGCCGTTTCTCTGGAAATGCTGCGCACGGTGCGGCCGATTTTTGACGGGCTTTCCGACTGGACGGACGAGGAATTGCTCACCGCCATGACCGGACTTGCCGCGAAGCTGGACGCGAAAAACGCCAAAGTCATGTGGCCGGTGCGCATCGCTGTTTCCGGCAAGGCTGTCACGCCCGGCGGCGCGGTGGAGATCTGCCGCATTCTGGGCAAGGCGGAAACGCTGCGCCGGATTGACCTGGGAATCGCGCTGCTGGAGGAAAATCCGTCATGAAGCGGGATAAGCAGGATGTCGCCATCCTTATTTTGAGCATACTGGTCGCTGCGCTGCTCATCACCTTCCTTGTGGTGAAGGTGTTTGACCTCAAAATCGGCAAAACGGACGTCGGCACGCAGCAGTCTGTGTCGCCCTCCGATGATGCACAGCAGGAATTTCCCTTCTCCGACACGCCGGAGATTATCCTCGGCAGCGGTGACGCGCAAGGGCGCGACGAAATGTCGGACGTTGAGACCGGCGACGGTAGCGTCTCCATGTCGCTCGTCACCGGAAGCTTTGCACAGCGCGGCGGACCGGATTTTTCGCTGTATCTGGACACGGAAACATTCCAGATGACAGAGATCGACGGCCATTGCTATTTCAGCCCCTATGACGATCCCGCTGCCAGTCTCTATCTGGAGCTTGCGTATCACGACGGCGCGGACGCGCAAACGCTCTCCGGCACGCTGCTGAACGATTACGGCATCGCAGCCGAGCCGCAGAACAATGGCGTCGTTCCACTCGGCGATTACGAAGCAATCCACGTACAGGGCGGCGGTATGGAAACGGCGCTGGACGCCTACCTGATTCAAACGAATCATGGCTGCATCACGCTGGTGCTCTGCACGCCGGGCAGCGGAGTCTCATCCGGTGCAGACAGTCTGTATGCCAGCATGAAAACGCTGTCGTTCAAAGAGAATTGACAAAAATTTCTGAAATCAAAAACTCCCTTTTCGGTCAAGCTATTCCGGAAAGGGAGTTTGTATATGAAACGGAAGACAAAAATTTTACTCATTTCTTATGCCTCTGCCGCAGTTGTCGCGCTGGCGGTCGCATTGGTTGCCTGCCGTGCGGGCGCGGTCTCCTATGAGACCCGGCTGGACGCAAACTACCGCCACGCCTTCAGCGAGGTGCTGACCGCCGTGCAGGAACTGGACACCTCGCTGAAAAAGAGCGCGTATGCCGCCACGCCGGCCATGGAGTGCGCAGTCTGCACGGAAATCTACAGCGACGCGCAGACGGCGGAGATGGCCATCGGCGTGCTGCCGGTGCAAACGCAGTCCCTGGAAAAAATCGCGCGGCACATCGCGGTCGTCGGCGACTATGCCTATGCGCTTTCGCGCGCAGCGGCGGAGGGAAATCACTTCTCCGAGGAAGCGTTGTCCAACCTCAAAGCGTTTTCCCTGACGACCTCGGCGCTTTATGAGCAGCTCGGCACCTTGCAGCAGGCCATTGCAGACGGCGCCGTCTCCACGGAAACGCACCGCCGCCTGACGGACGTGCTGGACAACCTGCAGGAAGAATCGGCCAGTGCGGTCGATACTATCGGTGCGGAGATGGAAGCGCTGGGTGAGTCGTTCCCTGAGGTGCCAGCCCTGGTGTACGACGGTATGTACGCCGACCGGTCAAGCGCAGAAATGCGGATGCTGTCCGGAAAAGCAGAAGTGTCGGAGGAGGAGGCGCGCGCTGCTGCCGCAGAATTTCTGCAGTGTCCGGCAGAGCAATTGCGGCCGAGCGGCCGATCCGAGGGCAGGACGCCCCGCTGGAATTTTGACCTCCCGGACGGCGATACCGTGATCTCCATTTCCGTTACGGTGCAGGGCGGGGAAGTGCTGTATTTCTACTCCTCCTGCCCCAGCGGGGAAGCGACGCTGACGCATGAACAGGCGCTTGCGGCAGCCGAGGACTTCCTGACGCGCAACGGATATGAGAATATGCAGCCCTGTTCCTATGAAGCGAGCGGAAATGCGGAAACCTTTGTCTTTGCCTATCAGCAGGGCGACGTCCTGTGCTACCCGGATCTGGTGCGTGTGAAGGTCTGTCTGGAGAGCGGCAGCGTGCTCGCGTTCGAGGCTGTGGACTATTTGACGTATCACACGCAGCGCGATCTGCCAAGCCCGCTGCCGGATTCCGCTTCGGTCCGGAATGCAGTACCGGCTTCGCTGCAGATTCAGCGGGAACAGGCCGTTCTGATCCCCAGCGCGGGCAAATTTGAGCGTTTTTGCTATGAATATCTCTGCACGGATGCAGACGGCGGCCAATGCCTGATCTACGTCAATGCGGAAACCGGCGAACAGGAGCGCATCCTGCTCGTACAGGAGGGCGAGGGCAGCGTTTTGTGGCTCTGATGGGAATTTTCACACAAGGGGAGAGGATCTCTCCCCTTGACGAAAAATAGGGTTGCGTGTATTATTACAGATATCAGATCAGCAAGCTGATACATAAACGGAGGGAATGGAATGAGCGTTATTCCTCGTGTTACATGCCGTCGCTGCGGCCGGGAGTATTCCGGTATCCGCAGCCGCTGCCCATATTGCGGAACCAGACGTGTCAAGTCGACCGACCGCGTGCCCATGGGTACCGCCAGCGAAACGCCGGGTACGCCCGCGTCCGAGCGCGCCACGGTCAACACCAAGTGGCAAATGCTGTTTGGGTTGATCCTGCTTGCCGCAGTCGTGATCGCAGTCATCGTGCTCGTGACGGTCAGCATCAGCAGCTCCAAAAAACCTGCGGACAATCAGACTGCGGCGATCACCCCGCCGCTGCAGTCGTCCGTCGTCTCGGAGCCGCCTGCTGCTACGCCGTCGCCGACGCCGACGCCGTCTCCCACGCCGCAGGTCAGCAGCATTACGATCACCTTCCTCGGCAGCCCGCGCACAGAATTTGCCGCCAAGGTTGGCGATTCTGTTCCGCTGAAAGCCACGGTTTATCCGGTGGATTCGGAGGCGGAGGTCACTTGGTCGAGCGAGGATGAGTCGATTGTCAAGGTCGATCAGGATGGAAACGTTACCGCTGTTGGAAAGGGCAACACCAAGATCGTTGTCGCCTGCGGCGGTGTAACGGCCGAGTGCAAAGTGTATATCACCGGCTGACGGAAAGCACGATTCGGCTGTCCCGAAAATCTTTCGGGACAGCCGAAAAAAGTGTTGACAAAATTGAGGCTTTGCGTTAGAATAACGCTTGCTGACACGGACGATTAGCTCAGCTGGTATGAGCATCCGCTTGACGTGCGGAGGGTCACAGGTTCGAGTCCTGTATCGTCCACCATACCGTCGCAAGCAATACAGAGCTTGCGACGGCTTTTTTATGCCTGGCATCGAAAAGGCACCTCGCGCTCACGCTTGCTGCTCTTTCTTTCCAAATCGAACCCGCTTTGTCTGGCTTCGATTTGGTTTTCAGCGAAAATCGGAAATTGGCAGCATCTATCCTGCTGTGATATTACGGAGCAATCCGAACAAATTTCAGGTAAAAAATTTGTTCGGATTGCTTATTTTTAAAATTTTTTCGAAAAAAATTGTCCTGTTTCGACGTGTTCACGACATATATAAAATGAAGGGATAAGGCAATCGCCATTTTGAAAGCGGGGCGTGTTTCCCCGCATGGGAAAATGAGCACAGAGAGAAAAGGGACGGTTTATCATTGAATACGAAAACATCCACAACCCGTGAAATCACACATTTACTGACCTCGATCGGCGTACCCAGCAACTATACCGGTGTGAAACAGACGGCTTATGCCGTGACATTGGTCCTGGAGAATCCGGAATTTCTCAATCTTGTAACAAAGCGTCTGTATCCTGCGGTTGCAAAATGCGATCACACAACGCCCACCAGTGTGGAGCGCAACATTCGCACCATTGTCCAGATCATCTGGGAAAACAACCCGGCTGCACTTTGCGGCATTGCCGGATACCAGATGAAGCACAAGCCGACCAATTCACAGTTTATTGCAATTTTAGTGGATTATCTGCAGCGCTGAGTGGCTGGCGATCCAGTGAAAAGCCCTTGAGAACCATGATTCTCAAGGGCTTTTCGGTTAAATATCGTTTTCCGTCAGCTGCTCCAGCGTCTCACGCCGGACAGCGATCGTGTCGCGCTCCGGTGTGAGCATCACAACCGGCGGCCGTGCCATGCGGTTATAATTCGACGCCATGGAGTAGTTGTATGCGCCGGTCGTACATACGGCCAGAAGATCGCCGCGCCGGACGTCCGGCAGCACCACTTTCGGCTGAATGATATCGCCGCTTTCGCAGCAACGGCCGACCACGTCGCAGTGCAGCACGGCGGGCTCGTCCATCCGGCCTGCCGCATAGACTGTGTATGCCGAACCGTACAGCGCATAGCGCGGATTGTCGGTCATGCCGCCGTCGACGGAAACGTAATTCTTATAGCCGGGGATGCGCTTCACAGTTCCGACTGTGTACAGCGTCATGCCCGCATCCGCCACGATGCTGCGCCCCGGCTCCATCAGGATGGTGGGAAGCGGAATACCCAGCGCCGCCGCAGACGCCTTCAGGGACGATGCCACTTCTCCGATGCGCTGCTCGATATCCACCTGTTTGTCGCTCTCGCAGTAGCGAACCCCGTAGCCGCCGCCGAGATCAAGCTGCTGTGTGGCAAAGCCGTACCGGTTCCGGAGCAGTGCGACAAATTCCAACATAATCTGTCCGGCGCGCTCGAACACGTCTTCATCAAACACCTGCGAACCGACATGGCAATGGAAACCCACCAGCGTCACGTTCGGCAGCGCGCGCGCATATTGGAACAGCGCTTCTGCCTGCCCGGTCTCAATGGCTGCGCCGAACTTGGAGTCCACCTTTCCGGTGGCGACCGCTTCGTAGGTATGCGGATCGATCCCAGGCGTCAGCCGCAGCAGGACGCGCTGCTGCTTGCCAAGCGCTCCGGCAATGCGGTTGATCGCATCCAGCTCCTCGTGGTTATCCGCCACAAAGTAACCGACGCCCTGCTCGATCGCATATTGAATCTCCGCGTCGGTCTTGTTATTGCCGTGGAAATAGGCCTGTTCCATCGGGAATCCCGCCAGCGCCGCCGTGTGGATTTCCCCGGCGGACACAACGTCGACGCCCATACCCTCGCTATGCATGATTTCGTACATCCGCTTGAAGGACGCGGCCTTGCTGGCGTACAGCGGCTGCGCATTTTCGCCAAAGTGCCTGCGGAACGCGCGCAGATACATGCGGCAGTTTTCGCGGATGCGCGTTTCGTCCATGAGATACAGCGGCGTACCGTACTTCTGCGCAAGCTGCACGGTATTGTGACCTGCAAAATACAGCGTGCCGTCCCGAGTCTGAATGTTATCGGCGAGCATAATGAGCCTCCTCGTCGTTTCTTCATTTCATCAAAATTAAAGACAGAATAGCATACTTGTACACTTTATACAAGTAAAGAATAGATTTCGGAATTTTGACCGTTGCCTTTTTCTCATCCGCGCTTTTTTGGTGCAATGCAACAAAATTCGTTTTCCATTCTTGACAAATTCACCAACGCCCAGTATAATCGCACCATCAAAGAGCAAGGGTGTTCCGAGAGATGCAGGAACAACCATGCTCTTTTTTGTTTCTGCATGGTTTTTTGACGGAAAACTCTAAAGGAGGAACGCAATATGAGCAAATATTCTAAGGAAGACATTATCCGCCTGGTGCGGGAGGAAAACGTAGAATTCATTCGCATGCAGTTCACCGATATCTTCGGTCAGATGAAGAATGTGGCCATCACCGCCTCGCAGATCGAGAAGGCCGTCAACAACCAGATCATGATCGACGGCAGCTCCATCGAGGGCTTTACCCGTATCCATGAATCCGACCAGTATCTGCATCCCGATCTGGACACGTTCAACATCCTGCCTTGGCGGCCGCAGCATGGCAAGGTTGCACGTCTGATCTGTGATGTTTACAATCCGGACGGCACGCCGTTCATCGGCGACCCGCGCCACATCCTCAAGGCGGAGCTGGAGAAAGCCGCGGCGCTGGGCTACACGTTCAACGTCGGCCCGGAGTGCGAATTCTTCCTCTTTGAAACGGACGCCGATGGCCATCCGACCACGAAGACCGGCGACGAAGCCGGCTACTTTGACCTTGGCCCGCTCGACCACGGCGAGAGCACCCGCCGCGAGATTTGCCTCGCGCTGGAGGACATGGGCTTTGAAATTGAAGCCTCGCACCATGAGGTCGCCGCCGGCCAGCATGAGATCGACTTCAAGTATGCCGACGCGCTGACCGCCGCCGACAATATCATGACCTTCAAATTCACGGTCAAATCCATCGCGCAGAGAAACGGACTGCACGCGACCTTTATGCCCAAGCCGGTATTCGGCATCAACGGCTCCGGTATGCATACGAACATGTCGCTGTTCAAGGACGGCAAAAACGTCTTTTTCGACGCGAGCGGCGAGCGCAAGCTCTCCCAGGAGGCCTACAGCTTCATCGCCTGTCTGCTGAAGCACGCAAGAGGCCTTGCAGCTGTGACGAACCCGCTGGTCAACTCTTACAAGCGTCTGGTTCCGGGCTATGAAGCGCCGTGCTATCTGGCGTGGTCCGCCTCCAACCGCTCCGCGCTCATCCGTATTCCGGCTGCCCGCGGCCAGAGCACCCGCGTCGAGCTGCGCTGCCCCGATCCGTCCTGCAACCCGTATCTGGCTCTGGCTGTTTGCCTCGCCGCCGGTCTGGACGGCATTGAGCAGGGGCTGACGCCGCCGGATGAAATCACCGAAAACATCTTCGCCATGGACGACGAGACCCGTGCCGCGCACGGCATTGAGAACCTGCCCGGCTCTCTGTATGACGCCATCGTCGCCATGAAAGCTGACCCGCTGATGGAACAGACGCTCGGCAGCCATGCGTTCCCGCGCTATGTGGCCGGCAAGCTGCTGGAGTGGGACGAATACCGCACACAGGTCACCGACTGGGAGATCGCAAAATACATGGTGCTGTATTGAGCACATTTTTGATTCCAATCTGACAGCAGGGAGGGACGGCAATGATACGCACAGTTATCGCGCTTGGCGGCGGAGAGCACGCCGATTCCATTTGCAGCGCGCTGGAGCAGCACGGCGTTGAGGTGCGCTATCGTTGCCGGACCGGCGCGGAAGTCATCCGCGCCATCCGGAAAATGGGCGGCGGCGTCGTACTCTGTCCGTTCAAGCTGCCGGATATGACGGCG
The DNA here is from genome assembly GCA_004556965.1 of Clostridiales bacterium. Classification (GTDB taxonomy): domain Bacteria; phylum Bacillota; class Clostridia; order Oscillospirales; family Oscillospiraceae; genus CAG-103. The sequence goes on from SFFE01000003.1 coordinate 126,111, forward strand.
GATACGCTGTCATCCAATCTGAGCGGAATCGCATCCCTGCTTGTGATCGCAAAGCCACAGTATCTGGAGCTGTGCGAGGATGAGGATCTGTTCAAAATCCCCGTACCTGTGCGGATGGCCGAGCTGATCGGCGCCGTGAATATGCTGATCCACATGGACCGCATGCGCGCGGCGCGCGCCGTGCCAAAGCGCAGCGCGGAGAATCAGGCACTGATTGCCAAAGCGAAGGAGCTCCTGATGGAGCGAAACGGCCTGACCGAGGCCGCCGCACACCGATACCTGCAGCGACGGAGCATGGAGACCTGCGCACGCATGGAGGAAACCGCAAAAATCGTAATCGACGCATTGGAATAAGGAGCGACTATGCAGCAAACCAGCGCACGCAAAACGTTATACGATCCCCGATTTGAGCATGATGCCTGCGGCATCGGCGCCATTGTGGATCTCAGCGGTGCAAAGACGTACGGCACGGTTTCGGACGCGCTGAGCATCGTGGAAAAGCTCTGCCACCGCGCGGGGCGCGACGCCACCGGTGAAACGGGCGACGGCGTCGGCATCATGCTTCAGGTTCCGCACCGGCTGTTTTCCGCGCTCGCGCAGGAGCAAGGCGTGGATTTGGGCGCAGAGCGCACTTACGGCGTCGGCATGTTCTTTTTCCCACAGGCAGTCCTGGCACGCTCGCGCAGCCGCAGGCTGTTTGAGTTCATCCTCGAAAAGGCCGGGCTGAAGCTGCTGTTCTGGCACAACGTTCCGGTGCATCCGGAGATTCTCGGCAAGGCCGCACGCGACTGCATGCCCCATATCAGCCAGTGCTTCATCCGCCGACCGGAGCAGGCAGGCTCCGATTTGGATTTTGACCGCCGGCTGTATGTCGCGCGGCGCGAATTCGAGCAGTCCGTGACCGATACCTACATTGCCTCGCTCTCGTGCCGTACCATTGTTTATAAGGGCATGTTTCTCGTGACGCAGCTTCGCCGGTTTTATGCCGATCTGGAGGATCCGCGTTGCGAATCGGCGCTGGCGCTGGTGCATTCGCGCTTTTCCACGAACACGAATCCGAGCTGGGAGCGCGCGCATCCGAACCGCCTGATTCTGCACAACGGTGAGATCAACACCATCCGAGGCAACATCGACCGGATGCTGGCGCGCGAGGAGACCCTGTCGTCCCCGGTGCTGGCGGACAATCTGGAGCAGGTGCTCCCGGTCGTCAACCAGACCGGCTCCGACTCTGCCATGCTGGACAACACGCTGGAATTTCTGATGTTTGCTGGCATGGAACTTCCGCGGGCGGTGATGGTGACCATCCCGGAGCCGTGGAACAACCGCCGGGGCATCAGCCGTGCCCGGCGTGACATGTATCATTACTACGCAACCATGATGGAGCCGTGGGACGGTCCCGCGGCCATCCTCTTTTCCGACGGAGACGTCGTCGGCGCGGTGCTCGACCGCAACGGCCTGCGGCCGCTGCGCTACTACCGCACAGCCGACCGCCTGATTCTCTCCTCCGAGGTCGGCGTGATGGCCGTCCCGCCGGAGGACATTCTCGAAAAATCCCGCCTGGAACCGGGTAAGATGCTGCTGGCCGATGTGAAAACCGGCAGGCTGTTTTCTGACACGGAGATCAAAGAGGCCTTTGCGCGCAGCCACCCGTACGGGGAATGGCTGGATCGGGAGCTTGTAACTCTCTCCGAGCTTCCGACGGCCAAGCGGCGCGTGGAGGAGCACCCGCAGGCGCTCCGTGACCGGCTCTACAAGGCCTTCGGATATACCTATGAGGATATCAAATCCTCGATTCTTCCCATGGCCAAGACCGGCACGGAACAAACCGTCGCCATGGGCTCGGACGTCCCGCTGGCGGTGCTTTCTGAAAAGCACCAGCCGCTGTTCAACTATTTCCGGCAGATGTTCGCCCAGGTCACGAATCCGCCCATCGACGCGGTGCGCGAGGAGATCGTGACGGACACCAGCGTTTACGTTGGCACGGACGGCAATCTGCTGGAAGATAAGGCGGAAAACTGCCGCGTCCTTCAGCTCGACAACCCCATCCTCACGAGCATGGAGCTGCTGAAGCTCAAATCCTTGGACATGCCGGGACTCAAAAGCGCGGTAATCTCTCTGCTGTATTACCGCAACACATCGCTCGCCCACGCGCTGGACAGATTGTTCGTCAGCTGCGACAAAGCCTATCGCAGCGGTGCGAACATCCTCATTCTCTCCGACCGCGGCGTGGATGAAAACCACACGGCGATTCCCTCTCTCCTTGCCGTGTCGGCTCTCCAGCAATACCTCGTGCGTACCAAAAAGCGCACGGCGGTTTCGGTCATTCTCGAAAGCGCGGAGCCGCGATGTGTCCATCACTTTGCAACACTTCTTGGGTTTGGCGCAACTGCCGTCAACCCGTATTTGGCCCACGAATGCATCGGCGAGCTGATCGAAAAGCAGCTGCTTGACCGCGACTACTACGCCGCTGTCGAAGCCTATAATACCGCAATCAAAAACGGCGTCGTGCAGATCGCATCCAAGATGGGCATCTCGACCCTGCAGTCCTACCAGAGCGCACAGATCTTTGAAGCGGTCGGCATTTCCCAAGACGTGATCGACCAGTATTTCACCAACACGGTCAGCCGCGTGGGCGGCATCGGCCTGAAAGAGATCGCCGAAGCGGTCGATTGGCGGCACGATCAGGCGTTCGACCCCATGGGTCTGCCGGTCGATCCCGTAATCGACAGCACCGGTATGCACCGTCTGCGCTCCGGCAGCGGGGCAGAGGACCATATGTGGAACCCCATGACGATCCTCTCGCTGCAAAAGGCCGTACAGGAGGACTCCTACGAGGTATTCCAGCAGTATGCCGATCTGTCCGACCATACGCCGAAGCCGCACACGCTGCGCGGTCTGCTGGAGTTCAACACGGAGCGCGTAAATCCGATTCCGCTTGAAGAGGTCGAGCCGGAAACGGAGATCGTCAAGCGCTTCAAGACCGGCGCCATGTCCTTCGGCTCGATCTCGCAGGAGACGCACGAATGCCTTGCCAAGGCCATGAACCGGCTCGGCGGCAAGTCCAATTCCGGCGAGGGCGGTGAAATGCCGGAGCGTCTCGGCAGCGAGAGCAACTCCGCCATCAAGCAGGTCGCATCCGGACGCTTCGGCGTGACGAGCGCATATCTGGTCAGCGCCAAGGAAATTCAGATCAAAATGGCGCAGGGCGCAAAGCCCGGCGAGGGCGGGCATCTGCCCGGCAAAAAAGTCTGGCCGCAGATTGCCAAAACGCGGTACGCGACGCCCGGCGTGGCGCTCATCTCTCCGCCGCCGCACCATGATATTTACTCCATTGAGGATCTGGCACAGCTCATTTACGACCTGAAAAACGCCAACCGCTATGCGGACATCTCCGTCAAGCTCGTCAGCGAAGCGGGCGTCGGCACCATCGCCGCCGGCGTGGCCAAGGCCGGCGCGCAGACCGTGCTGATCTCCGGCGCGGACGGCGGAACCGGCGCGGCGCCGCAAAACTCCGTATATAACGCAGGTCTCCCATGGGAACTCGGCATTGCCGAAGCGCACCAGACGCTGATCCAGAACGGCCTTCGTTCACGCGTGAGGCTGGAGGTAGACGGCAAGCTCATGACCGGCACCGACGTGGCGATCGCCTGTATGCTCGGCGCGGAGGAATTCGGCTTTGCCACCGCACCGCTCATCGCGCTCGGCTGCAAAATGATGCGCCTGTGCAGCAAGGACAGCTGCCCGATGGGCATTGCGACACAGGATCCGGAGCTGCGCAAAAACTTCAAGGGTAAGCCGGAGTACGTCGAACGGTTCATGCTGTTCGTCGCCCGGCAGCTTCGGGAGTATTTGGCGCTGTTCGGCGTGCGCACGGTGGATGAACTCGTCGGCCACACGGAATTTCTCCGTGTCCGCCCCAAGCAGGTCACGAAGCGCGCCGCGATGGTGGACGTTTCGGCGCTGCTGCAGCGTGCAGCGGACGAACCGGAACGTTTTGATCCCGCGTGCACCTACGATTTTGAGCTGGAATCCACGCTGGATGAGCAGGCGCTCCTGCCCATGCTGGACGGGGAAAAGCACGCTGAGGTGCAGGTCTCCTGTACCAACCGCGCATTCGGTACACTCTTCGGCGCGGAGCTGACCCGCCGTTTCGGCGATACGCTTCCGGACAATGCCTACACCGTCAAATGTGTGGGCGGCGCGGGGCAGTCCTTCGGTGCGTTTGCACCCAAAGGACTCACCCTGGAACTGGAGGGCGACAGCAACGATTACTTCGGCAAAGGTCTTTCCGGCGGACGGCTGATTGTCTATCCGAGCCGGAAGAGCAAAATTCCGCCGGAGGAGAACATCATCATCGGCAACGTCGCGCTCTACGGCGCGACATCCGGCAATGCGTTCATTAACGGCATTGCCGGGGAACGTTTTTGTGTGCGCAATTCCGGCGCGCTGGCGGTCGTTGAGGGTGTCGGCGAGCACGGGTGCGAATATATGACCGGCGGGCGGGTTCTGGTGATCGGCCCGACCGGCCGCAACTTTGCGGCCGGCATGTCCGGCGGCGTGGCGTATGTGCTCGACCGGGATCACGATCTGTATCTGCGTGTGAACAAGGCGCTGATCGATCTGGTGCCTGTAACAGAGGCGCATGACATCGCAGAGATTCGAGCCATGCTGACCGAGCATCTGGCTGCGACCGGGTCTCCGCGCGCCCGTGAGATACTGGCCGATTTCACGGGCAGCATCCCGCTGTTCAAGAAGGTCATGCCGAGAGATTATCAGGTCATGGCGCAGGAAATTGCCCGTCTGGAAGCGCGCGGTATGACCCGCGACGAGGCGGAGCTGATCGCTTTTGTGGAAAGGAGGTCCTGACCATGAACGACCAGACTCTGGAGCAGCGCAAGACCCAGGCCGGCCGCTGCTATAACTGCGGCGTTCCGTTCTGTCAGACCGGCTGTACGCTCGGCGGAAAGCCCTTTGGCTGCCCGCTGCACAACCTGATCCCGGAGTGGAACGACATGCTGCGCAAGGGGAACGCGGCGCACGCGCTCTCCCGCCTGCTCAAGGTCAACTGCTTCCCGGAATTCACCGGCCGCGTCTGTCCGGCGTTCTGCCAGCGCGCATGCATCCGCAGCGAGGTGGACGGCGCGGTGACCATCCGGGAAAACGAGCTGTTTCTGGCCGAATACGGCTTTGAAAAGGGAATCATCGTCCCGGCAGAACCGAAGGTTCGCTCCGGATGGACCGTGGCGGTCATCGGTTCCGGCCCGATGGGGCTGACGGCGGCGCAGCTGCTCAGCAGCCGCGGCCACAGCGTGACCGTATTTGAGCGGGAAGCGGAGCCGGGTGGCCAGCTCATTTCCGCCATTCCGGAAACGCGGCTCCCGCGCGATGTCGTGTCCCGCCGCATCCACCTGCTGGAGCAGCAGGGCGTCGTCTTCCGCACCGGTGAGACTGTCGAGCCGGAAGCGCTCTCCGCTGCGTACGACAGCGTCATTCCGTGCACCGGCGGAAAACAAAACCCATTCGTGGCTCATGCCATCGCTGCCGGCAAGCGTGCCGCAGCGCAGGCGGAGCTCTCCTTGATGGGATATACAAATCTACCGTAAGCAAAACTTTTTGGCGGCAAGGGTGTCGTTTGCGATGAATGAGAGGAGCGAAAACAATGGATATCGGAACAATCGTAAGCGAATACACCAACTTCTGGATGTTTATCTGTCTGGCGCTGGTATTCTTCATGCAGTGCAGCTTCGCCATGGTAGAGACCGGCATGACCCGCGCCAAAAACGCCGGCAACATCATCATGAAGAACCTTATGGACTTCTGCATCGGCACCGTCGCTTTCATGATCCTCGGCTACGGCCTGATCTGCGGCGATTCCATCGGAGGATTTATGGGGAAATTCACCTATATTTTCTCTGATTTCATGAACTTTGACTGGGCCACCTTCTTCTTTAACCTCGTTTTCTGCGCCACCGCTGCGACCATCGTTTCCGGCGCAATGGCGGAGCGCACAAAGTTCTCGGCTTACTGCATCTACAGCTTTATCATCAGCTTCATCGTGTACCCGATTGAGGCGCACTGGATCTGGAACGCAGACGGCTGGCTGGCCAACCTCGGCTTCATTGATTTCGCCGGTTCCACCGCAGTCCATATGTGCGGCGGCGTTGCGGCGCTCGTCGGCGCAGCAATCCTCGGCCCCCGCATCGGCAAGTACACCAAGAACCCGGACGGCACCACAAAAGTCAACGCAATTCCGGGCCATTCCCTGACGCTCGCAGCGCTCGGCGTGTTCATCCTCTGGTTCGCATGGTACGGCTTCAACGGCGCCGCCGCCACGACCACCGCGCACGCGGCGCAGATTCTATGCACCACCACCATTGCAGCCGCTGTGGCTACCTGCGCCACGATGGCCTTTACGTGGATTAAGGACGGCAAGCCTGACGTCTCCATGTCCCTGAACGGCGCGCTGGCCGGTCTGGTCGGCATCACCGCCGGCTGCGCAAATGTGGATGCGCTCGGCGCAACGGTCATTGGCCTTGTCTGCGGCATTCTCGTCGTTCTCGCCGTCGAGTTCTTCGATCAGAAGGTGAAAATCGACGACCCGGTCGGCGCGATCTCCGTGCACGGCTGCTGCGGTGCGGTCGGTACGATTCTGGTCGGCTTCTTCGATTATGAAAACGGCCTGTTCTACGGCGGCGGCGCACGTCTGCTTGGCGTGCAGTGCCTCGGCGTGGTCTCCGTCATCGCATGGGTCGTCGTAACGATGCTGGCCGTGTTCTATCTCATCAAAAAGACCGTCGGTCTGCGTGTTTCTGAGCACGATGAGCTGGAAGGTCTGGACATCAGCGAGCACAACCTTGCCAGCAGCTATGCCGACTTTGTCTTCGCCGGCGGAACCTATACGGCTCCCGTGTCTGCTGCTTCCAGCGTTCCGGTTGAGACGGCCGTCCCCGTGGAACTCAAGATGTCGTCCAACGCAGACGCCAAATTCACCAAGGTACAGATCCTAACGAATGAGAGCCGCTTCGAGGCGCTCAAGAGCGAACTGGAGAAGATCGGCGTCACCGGCATGACGCTCATACACGTCCTCGGCTGTGGCACGCAGAAGGGGAAGGGCCGCTACTACCGCGGCGTCGAGCTGGGCATGCAGCTTCTGCCGAAGATTCAGGTGGACATCGTCGTGTCCAAGGTTCCCGTGCAGGAGGTCATCGACGCGGCGCGGCATGCGCTCTACACCGGCAACATCGGCGACGGCAAGATCTTCGTCTACAATGTCGAAGATGTCGTCCGCATCCGCACCGGCGAGACCGGCTACGATGCGCTGCAGATCGAAGAATAATGGGATCGCAAAAATCCTCGGCTCAGAAGAGCCGAGGATTTTTTACGTTTTGTCCGGTTTTCGTTTTCGCCCCAGCAGGAGACAGAACAATGCCCATGCCGCCAGCAGCGCCAGCGCCAGAATGGCGCAGTTGCGGAAATAGGTATCCGGCAGGATCAGAATGATCTGATCCGTGCGCGGGTCGAACAGCCAGTTCGTTTTCCCCGGGAAGAAGATGCTGTGGAACGCCGTAAATGCGCGGTCAAAATCCAGCGCGCCCAACACACCGACCAGAGCAAAGACGAGCAGGATGCCGGCGCCGGCCCAGAAGGACGGCCCGCGCTGCGCAAACCGGTGCGGCGGGATGCGCCGTACCGCGAACAGCAGTACGATCAGAAGCGCCCCGGTTGCTGCGCATGTGATCAGATCCAGCCAGAACAGCCCCTTTACATCCAAAAAATGGCTCTTCCCGGACTCTGACCACCGCAGCGTTCCGGTTCCGAACGGCTCGTCCCGCAGCAGGTAATCCATCACATCATCGTATGCGTTTCGGATCTCCTCCGCGCTCCAGCCGGTCTGCTCCGGCAAATTCAGCGCTTTGATATGCAGGTAGTAAAACGGCCTGCATACAATCGGAACGGCAATTGCGCTGCTGATGGCAAACAGCGCCAGAACAAGCGACAGCAGAACTGAGATTACGCGGTTTTTCATGCTGGTCTTCCTCCAAGCGCTTCGGTCGAAGCGAGAATCAGCACCTGCCCCGGCAGGTAAAAGCCCCACATGGCAATCTGCGCAAAACCCGGCAGCCACGCCGGCAGCGCCGATGCCGGTAAATTGTGCGCGCCGACGCACAGATCACAGCAGAAAAAGAGCGCCAGGCCAACCGCAAAGCAGACGCGGCGCCGGTCCGGCCACGCAGCTGCCAGACGAAAGCTGTCGATCAGATTGGCGGCAAACCACACGATATACGCCGCTGATAAAGTCGTGAGAGCGCCGAATCGCAGCGCAACTGCCGCAGCAATAAGCGCCGGGACAATCCGAATCGCAAGCGCACGCCACGGCTTGCTGCTGCCGGACGCCGCCAACCGCAGCGTATAGAGCAGCTGCACTGCCAGAAACAGCGCCACGCCGGTCTCATAGTGGGCATCCAGCACCAGCAAAAACACGTCCGCAGCCAGCGTCAGACACAGCGCAGCCGCGGTCAGGTGGTTTTCTGCACCCTTCCCCGCAATCAGCCCAGCCGCTGCCACGAGCGCAATCGCAGAGAATTTCAGCCATGTCGTATCGTATGCGTGCAGCAGATCGCCCGCGAGAAACAGCCCATACAAAATGCTCTCCAATGACAAAAAGCAAATTGCCGCCGCTCGTCTCACCTGATTTCCTCCTTTTCATCAGATGTGTTTAAGATACCACAAATCCCAGTGGATGCAAAGAGAAACCATGTACGGTCCGGCGATTGCTGAAAAATCGAGTCAGCTATTGTCACTGAACGGATTTTGTGATAAGTTATCATTGTATAAGTTCCGCCAAATTGGTGGTATGGTGAAATGATTCAGACTGTGAGGGGAATACTATGGATGTTCTTCGATTTAAACAGGCAAACTGTAAAAACTGCTATAAATGCGTTCGATTCTGCCCGGTAAAATCCATCCGTGTCTATCAGGGACAGGCGCAGATCATCTCCAGCGACTGCATCCTCTGCGGCAACTGTGTGGCCGTATGTCCGCAGCATGCCAAGGAGGATATCAGCGACGTTGGCCAGATCCGTCAGCTGATCTCCTCCGGTAAGCAGGTCGTGGCAAGCATCGACTCGTCCTATATCGCATATTTTGATACCGCCGGTTTTCAGGGTATGACCGAAGCGCTGCAGAAGCTCGGCTTTACCGCAGCCTACGAGACGGCGGAGGGCGCGTATCTGGTGGAAAAGAAGCTGGAGGAGCTGGCGCAGGATGAAAGCGACGCGCCGATCATCACGTCCGGCTGCCCGACCATCGGGCTCTATGCGGAAAAACACCTTCCGGACGTACTGCCGTATCTGGCGCCGATCCTTTCGCCGATGCAGGCGCACGCCGCGCTGCTGCGCAAGCGCTGTCCGGATGCTGTCGTCGTTTACATCAGTCCCTGCATCTCCAAGAAGGAGGAAACGACCCGCTTCGAAAGCGTGGGCGCGGATTATGACATTACCTTCACGGAGCTGGAGGATTGGCTGAAGGAGGTCGGCGTCACCGTCCGCAAGGACGTGCCGAAGGATGAGCCGAAGCTTTCACGGGCTTATACCGTGACCGGTGGTGTCCTGAGCGGTATAAAGAAACGCGGCAAACGTGACTATCTCTTTGTTGACGGTCTGGAAGACAGCATTCAGGTGCTCAAGAGCGTGGTCAATGGCGAGCTGCGGAACTGCTTCATTGAAATGTCAGCCTGCCACGGCAACTGCGTCGGCGGTCTGGCGTTCCGGATGCGGAAGGACAATCTGCTGGAGTGCCGCCGCCGGGTGGAGAAGACTTCCATCGACGGAGGCGATTATGACGTTCCGGAGAAGGTAGATCTGTCCCGCTCGCTGGAAGACAAACAGCGCATTGTCGAAATCCCGCCGGAGTCGGTCATTACGGGAATTTTGCGCAAAATGGGTAAATTCAGTCCGGCGGACGAGCTCAACTGCGGCCTGTGCGGTTACCGTACCTGCCGGGACAAGGCGCTGGCGGTGTATGCCGGTCGTGCTGAAATCAGCATGTGCATGCCGTACATGAAGGAGCGCGCCGAGACCTATTCCGAAAAAATCATCAACGTTTCGCCGGAGGGCATCGTCACCGTCGGCAAGGATCTGAAAGTCTCCCAGATCAACAAAGCAGCCTGCAAAATTTTCGGCATCAAAGACCCCGTGGACATCATCGGATACCCTGTCTCGCGCATCATGGACGAATACGACTTCGTGCGTCTGATGGGCATGGACGACTCGCAGTTCACCGATCAGGTGTTTCTCGCGGAATATAACGTCTATCTGGAGCGTATCTTCATCTGCGACCCGGAAAAGACGCTTTTCACCTGCATCATGCGCGATGTGACCAAGGCGCGCCAGCACAAAAACAAGATTCAGAAAACGAAGGTGCACGCCGCCGAGCTGGCCGACGTGATCATCGACAACCAGCTTCGCATCGTACACGAAATTGCAAGCCTGCTCGGTGAGACGGCAGCGGAAACGAAGGTCGCCGTCCACGATCTGAAGGAAGCGATCATGCTCGACGAGGATGGGGAAGATGAATAAGAACATTCGCTGGAACAGCAACACGGTTTGGGACATCGGCATCGTCAGCCAGAACAAAGCAGGTGAGAGCCTCTGCGGTGACCAGTGTCTGGTCGAGCACACAGGCAACAGTACCACTGTTATTTTGTCTGACGGCCTGGGAAGCGGTGTGAAGGCCAACATTCTCTCCACGCTGACCTCCACCATGCTCACCACCATGCTGCAGGGGAACGTCCCGCTTGACGAATGCGTCACCACGGTAGCGGAGACGCTGCCGATGTGCCGGGAACGCAAGCTGGCCTATGCCACATTTACCATTCTGATGACAGAAGGCGACACAGTTCGCCTGGTGCAGTATGACAATCCAAATGCCATCTTTCTTCAAAATGGAGCCGTGCGGCGGTATAATTATTCCGCGCACTTCATTCAGGAAAAGGAACTGCACGAGAGCCGCCTGAGCTTTGACGCGGGCGATATGCTCATTTTGTTCAGCGATGGTGTGTCGGAGGCCGGGCGCGGCGTTACGACGGACGCCGGCTGGGAGATGTCTGCCATCGAGGATTTCGTCACGCGCAACTATTCGCCTGAGATTTCCGCGCAGCGCATGGCCGCCAAAATCATGTCGTGCGTAAGGTCTCTGGATCTCGACACTATGGCGGACGACGCGACGGTCGCCGTCATCAAGCTTCGTTCGCGCTGCCCAGTCAATGTGATGATCGGCCCGCCGGAGAATAAGGATGACGATCTGAGCACCATGCGCCTGTTTTTCGCCAAGGAGGGCAAGCACGTCGTCTGCGGCGGAACCACCGCCAAAGCCGTATCGGAATATCTGGGCGCGCGTATCCGCACACTGCCCGGCAGCGGCACGGAGACCGTCCCGCCGATGAGTGAGATTCAGGGTGTCGATCTCGTAACAGAGGGCGTCGTAACGCTCAACGCCGCGCTGGAGATCATCAAAGCCTATCAAAAAGACGGCATGCGCTCGCTGGACCTGATCGGCCAGAAGGACGGCGCGTCCAAGCTCGCCGAAATGCTGCTGGAGGACGCGACGGAGATCAATATTCTTTTTGGCAACGCCATCAATTTTGCGCAGCAGGCAGGCGAATTCAGCTTTGAAAAGAAGTTTCAGCTCATTCAGGAGATGCGCGATACACTTCGCATGGCAGGCAAAAAGGTGAAAATGAGTATTTGCTGACGGTTTCAGTCCCGCGGCAGGAGGGAGACGTATGAACAAAAAAGGAAGAACGCTCGTCATCATCCTGGTCGTGGTGTGCCTGCTGGCCGGCGGCGGCTATTTTGCCTATCGTTTGACGGTGAAGGACTACGTGGACTGCTGCCGGATGCTGATGCGGGTGTACAATGCGGAGGCGTCAGATTTAAATTTTGCCGTCTCTGTCAATACTTCCGGTGTGAATATTGACACACAGTTCAACGCGGTGAAGTTTCCGTTTCAGGATGACAGCGCCGTGAAGATCACCGTACGCGGCAAATCGGCGGACTATACGTTCTATAAAATCCACGGCCGTCAGGTTTCGGAAACCAGCGAGGCCGACACCGGGCAGCAGGCGATTCCGAAAAACTTCATGAGCCTGCTGCAGTGGGGTGCAGAGGTCTATCAGTCCGGTCTGGACATCCGCACCACGAGAGACCGCAACCGCGTGACCTATCAGGTGGATGTACCGGACGATCTGGTGCAGGCGTTCATGGATTCCTACATCGGCAACATCGACCAGATGGCGTTTCGCTATTCCAACTGCAAGCTCACAGTCGTCAGCTCCAACGGCGTGCTGACGGAGATCGCCCTGCAGGGAACCGCGACGTATCAGGTGCTGTTTGTCAACGCATCTTCCGCCGTGTCAGTCCGGGCGCGGGTCAACGCGCTCAACGGCGACGTGGTCATTCCCGATGTACCGGACGCCGTTGTCAAATCCGCGTAACACAAAAGATTTCGGAGTATAGCAATGAAGATCAAGACATTTTTCGCTGTGCTGCTGTGTAAACTCGCGCGCGCGGTCATCCGCCTGCTTGGGCGCGGCGGCACGGCGTTTCCCGGCCGGGTGGCGCTTAAGGTCTGTCCGGAGGTGCTCGGCGTCCTTTCCAAAGGCGTCCGCACCATTCTCATCACCGGCACCAACGGCAAAACGACCAGCGCCCGCATGATCGAGCAGGCGTTTGAAAATGAGCACCGGAACTATTTTTCCAACAAATCCGGCGCGAACCTCATCTCCGGCATTACGGCCGAGTTTGCCATGCACAGCACGCTTACCGGCCGTCCCAAGTGCGAATATGCCGTAATCGAGTGCGACGAGGCGGCTTCCAAGACGGTGCTGAAATACCTCAAGCCGGAAGTAATCGTGGCTACGAACGTCTTTCGCGACCAGCTCGACCGCTATGGTGAAATTACGCACACGCTCAATAACATCATCGAGGGCATCCGTCAGTCGCCGGAGTCGGTGCTCTGCCTGAATGCGGACTGCTCGCTGATCGCGTCCATCCCGGCACAGGTACCGAACCCGGTCGTGCTCTTCGGCGTGAACGTTCCGCTCGATGCCGACGGCGTGACGGAGATTTCCGACGCGCCGCACTGCATCCACTGCAAAACGGAGTATGAATACGACTATCGCACTTACGGGCATCTGGGCGGCTTCCGCTGCCCGAAGTGCGGCTACCGGCGGCAGACGCCGCAGGTCGCCGTCACCGCCATCGGCGCGCTCGGCGCCGATTCCAGCGACGTGACCATGTCCATCGCCGGGAAGTCGTACGATTTCCACATCAATCTTCCCGCGGTATATAATATTTACAACGCGGCGGGCGCGGCGGCGGCGCTGTCCACGTTCGGCTTTTCGCCGGACGCGATCGCGCAGGCGCTGCAGTCGTTTGGCTGCGGCTTCGGGCGCATGGAAAAGTTCGATCTGGAGGGCACGCCGGGGCGCATGATGCTGGTGAAAAACCCCGCCGGGTGTAATCAGGTCATCCGCTATCTCTCCGGGCTGGAGGAGGACGCGGTGTTCGTCGTCTGTCTGAACGACCGGGATGCGGACGGCACAGACATCTCGTGGATCTGGGACGCGGATTTTGAGCGCCTGTGCTCCATGGGCGATCGCCTGAAGCGGGTGCTGGTTTCCGGCGTCCGGGCGGACGAGCTGCGCCTGCGTCTGAAATATGCAGGCGTAGACGAGCAGCGGATTGCGGTCTGCTATGACTATGGCGACCTGATCGAGGAAATGTGCGCCAGTGCGCATCCGGTGTTCATCATGCCGACGTATACCGCCATGCTCGACCTGCGCGGCCAGCTGCAAAAACGGCTCGGCGGAAAGGAGTTCTGGGAATGAGCGAAACTACCCTGCGCATCTGCCATCTGTATCCCGATCTCCTGAATCTTTACGGCGACCGGGGCAATATTCTCTGCATGCGCCGCCGTCTGGAGTGGCGCGGCATTGCGGCCGAGGTCACGGAGGTTCCGGCGGGGGAGACCGCTGATTTCACACAGTTTGACTTGTTTTTCATCGGCGGCGGACAGGATTTTGAGCAGGAGGTGCTTCTGTCCGACCTCAAGGCCGGGAAAGATGCCGAGCTGAAAGCCGCCATTGCGGACGGGAAAACGGTTCTGGCCGTCTGCGGCGGCTATCAGATGCTCGGAAACTACTACAAAACCTGGGACGGCCACCAGTGCGATTTCATTGGTGCAGTGGATTTTTACACCGTCGGTTCGAAGGACCGCATGATCGGAAATTTCCTGTTTGAATGCCTGCCGGAGTCCGGCGGCAGCACGGTCGTCGGCTTTGAAAACCACAGCGGCAAGACCTTTCTTGGCCCCGGTGTGTCTCCGCTCGGCAAAGTTCTGACCGGCGGCGGCAACAACGGGGAGGACGGCTTCGAGGGCGTGCGATATCACAACGTCTTCGGCACGTACAGCCACGGGCCGGTACTGCCGAAAAACCCGCAGCTCTGTGATTTTATCCTGCAGACCGCGCTGCGCAGCCGGTACCCGGAGCTGACACTCCAACCGCTGGACGACACGGCGGAAAACGCCGCGCACAAAGCGATGCAGACCCGGCTATTGAAAAAATAACAGAGAGACGGCGCATCCGGTTGGATGCGCCGTCTCTCTGTCAAATATCGTTTGGAATGATAAGATTCTCACGCGGAACCTTGTCCCAGGAAAAGTCCGCAGCCAGCTCGATCGCGGAGACGGGCGCGTCCGTTTCCCGCAGTTCGGCGAGCTTGGCCAGTCTGCCGAGCAGCTGCTCCGGCGTATACCGGGCGCGGAAGTATTCCATGTTCAGATCGCCCTCGCGCTTGGAGAGCTTCCGTCCGTCCTGTGCGACCAGCAGCGGCGCGTGGCAGTAGTCCGGCGCGCTTCCGCCGAGCGTTTCGATCAGCCAGCGCTGCCGAGGCGTGGAGTCGAGCAGATCGCGCGCGCGAACCACGCGGTTGATACCCATCTCCATATCATCCACCGAGACGGCAAGCTGGTACGCAAACACCCCGTCGGACCGGCGGATGATGAAATCGTCGCGCCCCGGAGCGAGCGTCTGCCGCTGCGCGCCATAGTGTCCGTCTGTCCATGCGATGGTCTTGCCGTCCACCGCCAATTTCAGCGCCGGACGGCGGCCCATTTTCACCTTTTGCCGCACTTCCTCAGGACTCAGCCCCCGGCACCGGCAGCCGAAGTCGCCGTACTCGCCCGGATGCGGTGCGGAGGCCGCCAGCCGCTCCGCTCGGCTGCAATAGCAGTCATAGACCATGCCGCGCGCGCGGAGCGTGTCCAGTGCCGCTTCATAGCGCACCGACCGCCGTCCCTGCCGGTAGGCATTCCCTGCGCCGGGGTGCCAGCCCTCGTCCCAGTCCAGGCCCAGCCAGAGCAGGTCTTCCGCCATTTGCTCGGCATAGCTGTCCCAACTCCGCTCCGGGTCGAGGTCCTCCAACCGGAACACCATCGTGCCGCCGAGCCTGCGCACATCCAGCCACGCCAGCAGGGAGGAGAGGACGTTGCCCAGATGCAGCCGCCCGCTGGGGCTTGGCGCAAAGCGCCCTCGTATGCTGTTTTTGCCTGTCTGGTGCATGAGATGCCTCCGAACTGTATTTTCCCCATTATAGCACAGCCGGCCGGCGGCGCAAATGCAAGTTTGCAGATAAATTCAGGCGTCATTCCCTTGAAAGGCAGTCAGAAATCCGATATAATAAGATATTCATGAAAAATTGGAGCATCCACTCATGGCAAAAGCGTCAAGTGATAAAACAAACGTCATGCGTTTGCTGGAACAGAAGAAAATTTCCTATACTCCGCATTCCTATCCGCATGCGGACGGCCCTGTGGACGGCGTGACCGTCGCGGGCATGATCGGCGTGGAGCCTGCGCGCGTATTCAAAACGCTCGTGGCTCGCGGCGCGAGCAAGGCGATCTATGTGTTCGTCATCCCGGTCGCGCGCGAGCTGGATCTGAAAAAAGCGGCGAAGTCCGTCGGCGAAAAATCCATCGCTATGATTCACGTCAGTGAGATCACCGGGCTGACGGGGTACGTACGCGGCGGCTGCTCGCCCGTCGGCATGAAAAAACGCTACCGTACCGTGCTTGACACACAGGCGCAGCGAGTGGAGACGCTGCTCGTGAGCGCCGGGAAGATCGGCTATCAGGTCGAGCTTGCGCCGGATGCGCTTCTTGCGCTGGTAGGCGGTACGGTCGCTGATTTGACGGTGGATGCATAAACAGGAGGAACCATGCGGGACAGCATTTATGTAAAAGGCGCGCGGGAGAACAATCTCAAGAATATCGACGTGGAGATTCCGCGCAATAAATTGGTCGTCATGACCGGACTTTCCGGCTCCGGAAAGTCCAGTCTGGCGTTTGACACGATTTTTGCCGAAGGGCAGCGGCGCTATGTGGAGAGCCTGTCGTCGTATGCCCGGCAGTTTCTCGGTCAGATGGACAAGCCGGACGTCGATTCCATCGACGGCATGTCGCCGGCCATCTCCATTGACCAGAAGACCACGAGCCGCAATCCGCGCTCCACGGTCGGCACGGTTACAGAGATCTACGACTATCTCCGCCTGCTCTGGGCGCGCGTCGGCATTCCGCACTGCCCGAAGTGCGGCAAGGAGATCAAGCAGCAGACCGTCGATCAGATCGTCGATCAGATTCTCCTGCTGCCGCAGGCGACGCGCGTGCAGATTCTCGCGCCCGTCGTGCGTGCCCGCAAGGGCGAGTACCAGAAGGTATTCGAGGATGCACGCCGCTCCGGCTACGTGCGCGTGCGCGTGGACGGCAGCCTTTATGATCTGACGGAAGAAATTCAGCTCGATAAAAACATCAAGCACAATATTGAGATCGTGGTGGATCGTCTGGTCATCCGTCCGGACATGAACCGCCGCTTGACCGACTCTGTGGAAACGGCGTCGGCACTCTCCGGCGGCATCGTTATCGCCGACGTACTCGACGAGAAGCGGGAAATCCTCTTTTCGCAGAACTACGCCTGTGAGGACTGCGGCATCTCCATTGAAGAAGTCACGCCGCGCATGTTCTCGTTCAACAACCCCTACGGTGCGTGCCCGACGTGTATGGGTCTCGGCACGCAGCTCCGCGTCGATCCGGCGCTGATTATGCCGAATCCTTCCCTCTCGCTGCAGGATGGCGCAATTGTCGCCAGCGGCTGGTCGAAAATCAAGGACGACACCATCAGCCGCATGTATTTTGAGGCGCTCGCCAAGAAGTACCACTTCAAGCTGACCACGCCGGTTCGAGACCTGCCGCAATCCGCGAAAGACATCATTCTCTACGGCACGGGCGAGGAAAAGCTGACGCTGCATTACGATACCGAACGCGGGCGCGGCACGCTGTCCCGCCCGTTTGAAGGCATCGTCAACAATCTGGAGCGCCGCTACCGCGAGACGCAAAGCCCCGGCATGCGTGCCGAGCTGGAGTCTTGCATGGCCGAAATCGACTGCCCGGACTGCCACGGCGCGCGTCTCAAGAAGGAAGTGCTTGCCGTCACGGTCGGCGGATTGAATATCACGGAATTCACGCGCCTTTCGATCACAGAGGAGCTGGAATTCCTCGACCATCTGGAGCTGACGGAAAAGCAGGCCATGATCGCCGAGAGCATCCTGCGCGAGGTGCGTGTTCGCCTGCACTTTCTGCAGGACGTGGGTCTGCAGTACCTGACGCTTTCACGTGCCGCCGGGACGCTCTCCGGCGGTGAGAGCCAGCGCATCCGCCTTGCCACGCAGATCGGCTCCTCGCTGATGGGCGTTCTGTATATTCTGGACGAGCCCTCCATCGGCCTGCACCAGCGCGACAATGAAAAGCTGCTGCAAACGCTCTTCAACCTGCGCGACCTCGGCAATACGCTCATTGTCGTCGAGCACGACGAGGACACGATGCGCGCGGCGGACTATATCATCGACATCGGCCCCGGCGCGGGCGTGCACGGCGGGGAAGTGGTCTGCGCCGGCACGGCGGAGGAGATCTGCGCCTGTGAACGCTCGGTCACGGGGCAATACCTCTCCGGAAGCAAGAAGATCCCGGTGCCTGCCGCGCGCCGCACGGGTAACGGCCACGCGCTGCTGATTCACAGCGCGGCGGAAAACAACCTGAAAAACATCGACGTGTGCATTCCGCTCGGCGTCATGACATGCGTCACGGGCGTCTCCGGCAGCGGAAAATCGTCGCTTGTGAACGAGGTGCTGTACAAAACGCTCGCGGGGGAGCTCAACCGCGCCAAGGTGCGCCCCGGAAAGTGCGGCGGCATTGACGGGCTGGAGCATGTGGACAAGATCATCGCCATCGACCAGAGCCCCATCGGCCGCTCTCCGCGCTCGAACCCGGCCACATATACCGGCTTGTTTGACGATATCCGCACGCTCTTTGCTTCCACACAGGACGCCAAGCTGCGCGGGTATGGCGCCGGACGTTTTTCCTTCAACGTCCGTGGCGGCCGGTGCGAAGCCTGCGCAGGCGACGGCCTGCTGAAGATCGAAATGCACTTTCTTCCGGACGTTTACGTCCCGTGCGAGGTGTGCAAGGGCAAGCGCTACAACCGCGAAACGCTGGAGGTGCGCTACAAAGGCAAGAACATTGCCGAGGTGCTGGACATGACGATCGAGGAGGCGCTCGACTTCTTCAAAAATCAGAAGAAGATTCAAAATCGGCTCCAGACGCTGATGGACGTCGGGCTCGGCTATGTGAAGCTCGGTCAGCCTGCCACAACGCTCTCCGGCGGCGAAGCGCAGCGCATCAAACTGGCGACGGAGCTGTCCAAGCGCAGCACCGGCTCCACGGTCTACGTGCTGGACGAGCCGACCACCGGCCTGCATATTGCAGACGTGCACCGCCTGATCGACATGCTCGGCAAACTGACGGACGCTGGGAACACCGTGATCGTCATCGAGCACAACCTGCATGTTATCAAGGTGGCCGATCACATCATCGACCTCGGCCCGGAGGGCGGTGATCAGGGCGGCAGCATCGTTTTTGAAGGCACGCCTGAGGGCTGTTCCCAGTGTCCGGAGAGCTATACGGGTCAGTTTCTGAAAGCGGTTCTGGAAAATTGAGCGGAGCGCAAGCTCCCTTCATCGAAAATGCAGGCATTTTTGATGAATTTGGTTCACAGGCAAGCCCTTTTTCTCATAAGGTAGAGAAAGGGGGCGGTTTCTATGGTTTATCAAATGACAGTCTGCTGCTTGCTGGTACTGGGCTTTGGCTGGCTGCTCTGGCGTCTGAGCGGCGCGCTGCTCACGCCCGTGTGCCCCGGAGAAGACACGGCGCTGACCGTCGTCGTCACAGCGAAAGACGCAGCGCCGGAGCTGGAGGCCATGCTGCGCGGCCTGATCTGGCTGCACGACAGCGGGACGATCCGGACGGAGATTCTGGTTCTGGACAAAGGTCTCACGCCGGAGGCCTCCGCGCTGGCGCAAAAGCTCGCGCAGCAGCGCAGCTTCATCAGGATATGTAAGAGCGAGGAATTATGCCGATGGATGCAAACACAAACCAGATCGAACTGAGCGGGAGCATTTCATCCGTCATCTATCAGAACGAGGAAAACGGCTACACCGTTCTCCGGATGGATGTGGACGACGGCAGCCAGACCACGGTGATCGGCTGCATTCCGTTCGCCGCGCCGGGCGAGATGCTGACCGTCACGGGAAGCTGGGTCACGCACCCGGCACATGGCCAGCAGTTCAAGGCCGACTTCGTGGAGCGCACCATGCCGGAATCGGCGGAAGCGATCTATGAATACCTTGCCGGGCACACGGTCAAAGGCATTGGCCCGGCCACGGCGTCGATGCTGGTGTCCCGTTTCGGAAAAGACACGCTGAATGTGCTGGAATACCACCCGGAAAAGCTGTGTGAGATCAAAGGCATCAGCTTATCCAAGGCCAAAGAGATGTCCGCGCATTTCCACCGGCAGGCCGGGCTCCGGCGGCTGATCGAGTTTCTCGCAGCCGCGTCCATCCGGCCGGTTGTCGCCATGCGCATGTATCAGTTTTATGGAGACAAGGCACTGGCGCTGGTGCAGGAGAACCCTTACATTCTCGCGTCGGACGCGATCGGCGCCACCTTTGCGGAGGCGGACGCGCTCGCGCTCGGACAGGGCTTCGACGGCGACAGCGCCGAGCGCATTGCGGCGGCGATTTTGTTCGAGCTGTCGTACAATTCCCGCAACGGGCACTGCTTTATTCCGCGCGCAAAGCTGATCGCCGCTACGGCGCAACTCATTGCCGTGGAAGAACCGCTTGTCGGCGAGAGTCTGGACATGCTGCTCGACAGCGGGGAGGTGCTCTGCGAGCCTGTAGCGAACGTCGAGGCATGCTACCTTACGCGCCTGTACGAGGACGAGTGCTACACCGCCGAGCGGCTGCTCGCCATGGCGGAGGAAGAATACCGCTACGCGCCGGACACAGAGCAGATCACGGCGCAGATCGAAGCGCAGCTCGGCATCCGCTTTGCCGCGCAGCAAAAACAGACGCTGGAGCTTGCCTGCCGCCATCAGCTCATCGCCATTACCGGCGGCCCCGGCACCGGAAAAACGACCTCCATCCGCGCCATTCTGGCGCTGTTTGACACGCTGCAGCTCGACACGCAGCTCGCCGCGCCGACCGGCCGCGCCGCCAAGCGCATGAGCGAGCTGACCGGCCAGAGCGCACAGACCATCCACCGCCTGCTGGAGGCGGGCATGTCAGAGGATCATCAGGACATCGTGTTTCACCGCGACGAGGACGAGCCGTTGGAGTGCGACGCCGTGATTCTGGACGAGTGCTCCATGGTGGACATCTCGCTCATGAGCGCGCTGCTGCGCGCGCTGCCGCCGGATTGCCGGCTGATCCTCGTGGGCGATGCCGACCAGCTCCCGTCCGTCGGGCCGGGAAACGTCTTTGCGGATATCATCCGCAGCGGCGTGGTGCCCACCGTGCGGCTGACGGAGATCTTCCGCCAGTCCGCGGGCAGCAGCATCGTGGAATACGCGCACGCCATCAACCGCGGGGAGCACCCGCCTCTTTCCCGCAATCAGGGCGATTTCTTCTTCCTGCGCCGCAGCGACGCTGTGCGTACGGTGGAGACCATCGTGGAGCTGTGTGAAAAGCGGCTGCCGAACAAAATGGGGATTCCCGCGTCGGATATTCAGGTACTCACGCCGACCCGCCGGTACGAAACCGGCTCTGTGGCGCTCAACGTCCGGCTGCAGGCGGCGCTCAATCCGCCCGCAGAGAACAAGAAGGAGAAAAAATTCGGAGAAATCATCTTCCGCGAGGGCGATCGCGTGATGCAAATCCGAAACAACTATGATATACTATTGAAAACCGCCAGCGGCATTTCCTGCGGCACCGGCGTATTTAACGGGGACGTCGGGCAGATCGTCTCCATGGACCTCGCCACGGAAACCATGGTCGTCTGCTTTGACGAACGGTATGCGACCTATGGCTTCGAGATGCTCAACGAGCTGGAGCACGCCTGGGCCATGACGGTACATAAATCGCAGGGCAGCGAATACCGCGCTGTGATCCTGTCCGTCGGCAAGGCGGGGCCGATGCTGCTGACGCGCAGCGTGCTCTACACCGCCGTCACCCGCGCCAAGTCGCTTCTGATTGCCGTCGGCGAGGAGGACACCGCGCACCGCATGATCGACAACCAGCGGCAGGGGAGACGGTACAGCGGCCTGCGCGCCCGCCTGTGCAGAGAGTGCGGGCAGGCGACATGAAGCTGTGGAACGCTCTGCTCGATCTGCTGTATCCGCCGCGGTGTGCATTTTGCCACCGGCTTGTGGCAAGCAGCGCGGTCACGATATGCGAAGACTGCCGTAAAAATCTGCCCTATACAGAAAACCGCGCCCGACAGAAGATGGACTTTGTCGCGTCATGCGTCTCGCCGCTGTATTACGAAAACGACGTGCGCCAATCGCTGCTTCGCTATAAATTCCACGGTGCAACCGGCTACGCCAGGGTATACGCACCGCTCGTGGCCGATTGCATCCGAACGCAGCTCGACAAAGAATTCGATCTCATCACATGGGTTCCGCTCAGCCGGAAGCGTCTGCGGCGGCGCGGATACGATCAGGCGCGGCTTCTCGCGGAGGCTGTCGCCGAAGCGCTTGGAACCGCTGCCGTCGGCACGCTGAAAAAGCTCCGGCACACCGCCGCACAATCGCAGACCGGCAGCGCGGAAAAGCGCCGCGCCAACATTTCCGGCGCGTACCGCGTGCCCGATCCGGCGCAGGTCGCGGATAAGCGCGTTCTGCTGATCGACGATATCGTCACCACCGGCTCTACGTTATCGGAATGCGCCAGGACGCTGGGGCTCGCCGGAGCGGAGCAGGTTGTGTGCGCAACGGTCGCCCGCCGCCGGGATTAACAAAACGGGAATCTGTCAATTATGATTACGAGCATCCTGCTGCAGCCGGATGTTATGGGAGTTTTGCCTTATGATGATTTTTGAACGTGATATCGCCATTGACATGGGGACGAGCAACATTCTGGTGTACGTCCGCGGCAAGGGCATTATGCTGCGCGAGCCGTCCATCGTCGCGGTGGACAAATACACCGGCCGTATGCTGAAGGTCGGGCAGGACGCGCAGAAGATGCTCGGCCGCACTCCGGCCAACATCGTGGCCATTCATCCGATCAGCGCCGGCGTGATCTCGGACTACGACATGACGGCGGCCATGCTGCGCGAGCTTTTGTCGCGCGTGACCTCCTTCAGCCTGTTCAAGCCGCGCGTGCTCGTCACCGTGCCGAGCAGCGTCACCGGCGTGGAGGAGCGCAACGTCATCGACGCCGTGATCGAAGCCGGCGCGCGTAAAGTGTATCTCGTGGAATCCGCTGTTGCCACGGCCGCCGGTTCGGGCATCGACATTTCCAGGCCGGACGGACATCTCATCATCGATATCGGCGGCGGCACGACCGAGGTCGCGGTCGTCTCGCTCGGCGGCGTGGTGGAGTGCGAATCCATCAAGGTCGCGGGCGACGCGTTCGACGAAGCGATCATCCGCTACATCCGCCGCAAGCATAACATCCTCATTGGCAAGCGCACGGCGGAGACGCTGAAAATCAGCATTGGCTGTCTCGTGCAGCGCGCGGAAGTCGGCATTGAGGAAGTAAAGGGGCGCTGTCTGGTCACCGGATTGCCGAAATCGGTCAAGATCAGCTCGGTCGAGCTGGTGGAGGCCATTGCGGAGCCTGCCAGAGAGATTCTGGAGACCATCCACATGGTGCTGGAGCGCACGCCGCCGGAACTGGTGGCGGATCTGGCGCAAAACGGCATCATCATGTCTGGCGGCGGCAGCCTGATCTACGGATTTGACCAGCTTGTGGAGAAGGACACCGGCATCCGAACCATGGTCGTGGAGGACGCACTCTCGTGCGCCGCGTTCGGCGGCGGCAAGATGCTGCTGAACCTCAACGACATGCAGGACGGCATGGTCAATCTGGCCCGCAAGCGGCAGATGAAGGAGTAAAACAAGGGGCCGGCGCTGCCGGCCCCTTTGACACGGAGTCCATATGTATTACCACGCACTGAACGAGGAACTGCAAAAACGCTTCGGCACCAAAGTCTATAAACTCGCGCTCGACGGCGGCTTCACCTGCCCGAACCGGGACGGCACGCTGGACACCCGCGGCTGCATCTTTTGCAGCGGCTCCGGTTCCGGAGAATTCGCTGCCGACAGCGCTGCCGATATCCCGCAGCAGATCGAGCAGGCAAAGCGGCGCATCGCAGCCAAAAACCGGGCCGGGAAGTACATCGCCTATTTTCAGAATTTCACAAACACATACGGCAGCGTCGCGCGCATGGAACGTCTTTTCAGCGCAGCCATCCGCCATCCGGAGGTCGTCGCGCTGTCGGTCGCCACACGGCCGGACTGTCTGCCGGATGAAGTTCTCTCCCTGCTGCAAGCGCTCAATACGCAAAAGCCCGTTTGGGTCGAGCTTGGCCTGCAAACCATCCATCCGGCGACCGCTGCCTACATCCGCCGCGGCTATGACCTGCCGGTGTTCGAGGATGCGATGGTTCGATTAAAGCAAACCGGGCTGGAGACGATCGTCCACCAGATCATCGGTCTGCCCGGCGAGACCGACGAACAGATCGTCCAGACCGCGCGCTATATCGGGCAGAGCGGTGCCGGCGGCGTCAAGCTGCATCTGCTGCACGTGCTCCGAGGCACGGATCTGGCGCGGGATTACACCGCGGGACGTTTTCAAACGCTCACGCCGGAGCATTACATCGCGCTGCTGGAGAAGTGCCTGCGGGTTCTGCCGCCGGAGGTGGTCATCCACCGCATGACCGGCGACGGCGCCAAGCGCGATCTGATCGCCCCACTCTGGAGCGCCGACAAAAAGCGCGTTCTCAACGCCATCCGCGCCGCGTTTCTGCGGGACGATCTCGTGCAGGGGAGCGCATTATGACAGCAAAAAGCAGAGTGCGGTTGCACTCTGCTTTTTGATGGAAATTCAATCACAGCTTGCTGTTCAGCCATGCGAGGACGTCGGCATAGACCTCGTCCTTGTTCAGCTCGTTGAGCATCTCGTGCCGTCCGTCCTTGTACAGCTTCAGGCGCACGTCCTGCATACCGACCTTCAGGAAACGGTTGTAGACTTTCTTCACATTCTCGCCGTTTCCGCCGACGGGGTCCTTGTCGCCCGCGAAGAAATATACCGGCATGGCCTTGTTCATTTTGTTGAGATTCTCAGTCTTCCAGATAAACTGCAGACCGGTCATCAGATCATAGAACAGGCCGGCGGTGGCAACCTTGCCGCAGAGCGGGTCTGCGATAAATGCATCCACGATGGTCTCATCCCGTGTGAGCCAGTCAGAATGGGTGCGCACCGTTTCATAGCCTTTGTTGTAATTGCCGAACGCGAGCTTATCGAGCAGCGGGCTGCGGTACTTATCGCCGTGATCGATGATTTCAAGCTTCGCCATCAGCTTGCCGGAGGACACAACGATGCCGGGGTTCTGGCCGGTGCCGCTGATGATCGCACCCTTCAGGCCACTCGGATGGCGGATGATGTATGTACGGGTGAGAAAGCTGCCCATGCTGTGCCCCATCACGAAGTAGGGGACGTCCGGATACTTCGCCGCCTCGATCCGGTGGAGCTGGTCCATGTCCTCCACGACCAGATCCCAGCCGTTTTTCGGTGCGAAATAGCAAAGCTCACTCTCATCTGCCGCCGTCTTGCCGTGACCGAGGTGGTCGTTGGCCACAGCAACAAAGCCGTTTCCGGCGAGGAACTCCATGAACGGTACATAGCGTCCGCTGTGCTCGGCGATGCCGTGCGCGATCTGCACCACGCCGCGAATCTCTCCATCCGGCACACATTCCCGCACGAACACGTTGTTTTTCCCGTTGCTAGACAAAAACGTAAATTCATTGAATGATGGCATAGCAATCTTCCTCCCAGTATGATATAATAATTCCCATCTGACTGAATTCTATTCTATTTGGCGATTTCCGTCAAGAAAAACGGAGGTTTTTTTCATGAATGGTTACATTATTGCTCTGGATCAGGGCACCACAAGCTCCCGTTCGATTATTTTTGACAAGGGCGGCAACATCGTGTCGCTGGCGCAGTATCCCTTTGCACAGATCTATCCCAAGCCGGGCTGGGTCGAGCACGACCCCATGGTCATTCTGGATTCGCAGCTCCACGCCATGAGCGAGGCGTTTGAAAAAAGCGGCCTGTCGCCGACGGATATCGCAGGCATCGGCATCACGAACCAGCGCGAAACGACCATCGTCTGGGACAAGAACACCGGCAAGCCGGTGTACAACGCCATCGTTTGGCAGTGCCGGCGCACGGCCGCGATCTGCGATGAACTGACCGCTGACGGCATGGCAGCCTACGTGCGCGACAAAACCGGCTTGCTGATCGACGCCTATTTCTCCGGAACCAAGATCAAATGGATTCTGGACAATGTCCCGGGCGCACGCGAGCGCGCCGAGCGGGGCGAACTGCTGTTCGGCACGGTGGATTCCTGGCTGATCTGGAATCTCACCGGCGGCAAGGCTCACGTTTCAGACTATTCCAACTGCTCGCGAACCATGCTGTTTGATATTGACACGCTCTGCTGGGACGAGGAGCTGTGCAAAAAGCTCGGCATCCCGATGTCCATGCTGCCGGAGCCGGTACCGTCCTCGCAGGTCTATGGCCGGGTCGCGGAGGGGCTGCCGGGGCTGGAGATGCTCGCCGGCATCCCCGTGTGCGGCAGCGCAGGCGATCAGGCGGCGGCGCTGCTCGGTCAGGCCTGCATCGAGCCGGGTCAGGCGAAGAATACATACGGCACCGGCTGCTTCACGCTGATGAACACCGGCAGCCACTCCGTGCGCAGCGTCAGCGGTCTTGTCACCAGCGTGGCGTGGTCCGTGGGCGGCCAGACTACCTATGCGCTGGAGGGCAGCGTGTTCAACGCCGGCAGTTCCATCCAGTGGCTGCGCGACGAGCTGGGGCTCATCTCCACTGCGCATGAGTGCGATATGCTGGCCGAGAGCGTCCCGGACAACGGTGGCGTGTATCTCGTCTCCGCGTTTACCGGTCTTGGCGCGCCGCGCTGGGATATGTACGCGCGCGGCGCCATCGTCGGCCTGACGCGCGGCACGACGAAGGCACACATTGCCCGCGCCACGCTGGAGGGCATCGCCTATCAGGTGAAAGATCTGCTCGACGCCATGGAGATCGACGCAGGGAGCCCGATCTCCATCCTGCGCGTGGACGGCGGCGCGTCCGTCAGCAACTTCCTCATGCAGTTCCAGTCGGATATGCTCCGCAAGCCGATCGACCGCCCCAAGATGGTGGAGACGACCGCGTTCGGCGCGGCGTTCCTGGCCGGTATCGCCAGCGGCGTCTGGCACAACATCGGAGACATTGCTGCAATTCGCCAGTCCGACCGCATTTTCAATCCGCAGATGGACGCAAAACAGGCCAAGCGCCAGCACGACAATTGGCTGCGCGCGGTCGACAGATCGGAAAAATGGGATGTGTAACTTACAAATGAATCAAATCTTTCGCCCGGCAGACATTCTCCTGCCCAAACAAGCAGACATGCAGTGCTGGAGCGTCATCGCCTGCGACCAGTTTACCTCGGACGCCGCCTACTGGGCAGCGGTGGAACAGGCTGTCGGCGGCGCGCCGTCCACGCTGCGGCTGATGCTGCCGGAATTCTACCTCAGCAAGCGCGACGAAGCGGCAGCCGCCGCCGAGATTCAGCAGACCATGCGCCGCTATCTGGACAATGATGTCTTTACCGAAATCGAGCACAGCTTCATTTTTCTGGAGCGCACCCTCCCGTGCGGTTCGGTGCGCCGCGGCCTGATCGGCATGATCGATCTGGAAGCCTATGATTACAGTCCCGACTCGTCCACCCCGATCCGCGCAACGGAGGGCACGGTCGAAGACCGGCTGCCACCGCGTGTGAAGGTGCGCCGCGCCGCGCCGCTGGAAATGCCGCATATCATGGTGTTTCTCAACGATCCGGACGACGGCGTCATGCAGCGGGCGGAAACCGCTGCGAACGGCTTGCTCTACGATTTTGATCTGATGATGGGCGGCGGCCATGTGCGCGGCCAGCGAATTTACGGCGCTACGGCGGACGCCCTCGCGGCGCAGATTTCCGAAGGCAATACCGCCGTAAAACTCGCCATTGGCGACGGAAACCACAGCCTCGCAGCAGCGCGCAAATGCTGGCTGGAGAAAAAGCAGCGCCTCACGCCGGAGCAGGCGGAGTCTGACCCCGCACGTTTTGCGCTGGCGGAGCTTGTGAATATTCACGATCCCGCCGTCACCTTTGCGCCAATCCATCGGGTCTTGTTCGAGACGGATCCCAGCACATGGTTCGACGCGGCAGCGCAGCAGCTTGCCGCGGACGGGGAAGGGCGGGACGTTATTCTGCTTTCCGGCGGACGGCAGAAAACCATCCGCGCCAAGGGCGCGTCCATCGGGGAAGTCATCGGAAACGTAGAGCAATTCTGCAAAGCCTACCTTGCCGCGCACGGCGGAACGATCGACTACATCCACGGCGACGACGAAGCGGTGCAGCTTGCGCAGAGGAGCGGCTGCTGCGGCGTTCTGCTGCCGCAGATGGAGAAAGGCGAGCTGTTTTCCTCCGTCGAGTGCTCCGGCCCGTTCCCGAAAAAGAGCTTCTCCATCGGTCTCGGCCGCGACAAGCGATATTACCTGGAGTGCCGGAAACTATAGATCGTCATAAATTTTAAGTACAAATCCGGAGAAGATCATGGAAAAAGAGAGCCCCGTCCGGGACAGCACCACCCTGATCTACACGCAGGTTTCCTGAATTCAGGAAGCCTGCGTGTATTTTTTGTTCTAACTGTACATCGCCGGCGCATAGGATGTCCCAGAACGAAAGAGGGGAAACGACATGCTGTTTACAAACCGCGTATTGGACCTGTTCCCGCTGGAGCTGGCGGGCGCGCTGCAAAATTGCCGCTCGGACACACAGGAGGTCGTGGAAGAAATCCGCTGCCGGGTGGACAGGCCACCGCTGCTGCTGACACAGGATAGCGAGTACGCCGTTTCTTGCCGCGCCGTCCGCGCAGGGGATCTGGAATATCTGCTCGAGCGTGCCTCCGGCGCGTCCGTACATACCGTCGCCGACGAGCTGCGGCAGGGCTTTCTGCACACCGTGAGCGGCTGCCGCATTGGCCTTTGCGGCAGCGCCTACTGCAAGGATGGACAGGTTGCGGGCGTCCGGCAGATCGCGTCCGTCGCCGTTCGCATCCCGCATGAGGCCAAAGGTTGCGCCGACGCCATTCTCGGCGCGCTGCTGGAGGATGGGTTTCAAAGTACGCTGATCGTATCGCCGCCCGGCTTTGGGAAAACGACGCTGCTTCGGGATATTATCCGCCAATTATCTGTGCGTGGCCTGCGCGTCGCGCTTGCGGACGAGCGTGGGGAAGTCGCCGCGGTCTACGACCGCGTGCCGCAGTTCGATCTCGGCCCCCGCACCGACGTGATGACGGGCGGCAGCAAGGCCGCGTGCTGCATGATGCTTCTGCGTGCCATGAATCCGCAGGTACTGGCCTTCGACGAGATCACCACGCCGGAAGACATCGCGGCCATGGAGGTCGCCGCAGGCTGCGGCGTGCAGCTGCTCGCCACCGCGCACGCGCTCTCACCGCAGACACTGCGCCAGCGCGGGCTGTACCAGCGGCTGCTGGACGACGGTATTTTCCGCCGCGCCGTGTGTATCCGGCGGGAAAACGGCGCGCGCCGCTATGAAGTGGAGGCGCTGTAATGGTGCGCTGGCTTGGGATCGTGCTGATACTGATCTCCTCTGGCTATTGGGGGATCCGGAAAACTGCAGAGCTTCGACGCCGGCCGCGTCTGCTGAAGGCGGCAGCGGACAGCCTCAAGCTGATCCGCAGCGACATTGCGTTTCGCCTGCTGCCGCTGCCGGACACGCTCCGCCACGCCGCACAGGCCGCGCCCGCCCCGCTGCGGCACGTCTATGCCGCGCTGTCGGAACAAATGTGTACAGAAACCCAGCCTTTTTCCGAACAGTGGCGCGCCGCGTTCGATGCGCTGCCCGACTTTTCCCCGGAGGATCAGGCCGCGCTCTGTACGCTCGGCGAACAGCTCGGAAAATACGACGCCGACGCGCAGGTGGACGCCATTGACTACTGTGTTGCTTATTTACAATCGGCCGAGACACAGGCGCGCGAGGATACGGCGCGCCGCGGTAAGCTGTATGCCGGCCTTGGTCTCACGTTCGGCCTGATCGTGGCCGTCACGCTATACTGACACAAAGGAGGAGCAAAATGGACGTTGATCTCGTGTTTAAGATCGCGGCGATCGGGATTCTGGTTGCCGTGCTGAATATTCTGCTTTCCCGCGCAGGCAGGGACGAGCAGGCGCTGATGACCACGATTGCGGGACTGGTAGTTGTACTCGTACTGGTCATTGAAAAAATCAGTGAACTGTTCAACCTCATCAAGAGCCTGTTTGCGTTTTAGCGATGGAATTACTGTTCAAAGTTCTTCTCATCGGCGTCACCGCTTCCATTCTCGCCGTCACGGTATACAAATCCGTGCCCGGCATCTCGTTTGTACTCAGTCTGGCTGCGGCAGTGCTGACGCTGTTGATCGCCATGGCGTTTCTGGAGCCGCTGATTGATTTCCTGCGTGAGACGATCGCGCTCTGCGGCGTGTCCGGCGTGTATACCGGGCCGCTTCTGAAATGCATGGCCATCAGCATCCTGACGATGATCGGCGCAAATCTCTGCAAGGACGCCGGGCAGGGCTCCACCGCATCGTCGATTGAGATTGCAGGGGTCGTGGCCGCGCTGTACGCCGCGCTTCCGCTGCTCAACACGTTTCTGAAAATGATCGGAGAACTGATTTGAAAAAGTTTCTCACGCTTTTGGCTACGGTTTTGGTCTTGTTCGCCGCGCTCTCGTGCAGCGCGTCTGCCTATGACGTCGAAGCCGAGCAGCGCGAAGCCTGCGGCGCAGATGAGCTGGAGCAATCGCTGCCGGAGGAGGCCTACGAGGCGTTCGGATCGCTCACGCTCAGCGACGCGGCACATCCGGAGTCCCAGCTTGAAAAGCTCTGGATGTTCCTCACCGGCTCGTCGCAGGACATGCTGGTCTCCGCCGTGCGCAACGCCGCGCTGCTGCTCGTGATCGTGTTTCTGACAGCCCTGTGCGCCGCCGTGACGGAAAACTCCGCTTGCGGCGCAGTCACGCAGATGGCGGGCGCCGTCGCCGTGGCGGCGCTGAGCGCTGAGCACGTCAGTTCCTGTGTCTCCGTCGGCTGCGAGGCGCTGTGGTCGCTCTCGGATTTTTCCAAAATTCTGCTGCCGAGCATGTGCGCCGCCGCCTCGGCCAGCGGCGCGTTCACGGCTGCAAGCGCCAAATACGCCGCGACCGCGCTGTTTTTTGACGGGCTGCTGTCTGTAGAGATCAAAATCCTGCTGCCGATGCTCTATGCCTACGCCGCGCTGATGATCGGCGGTCACACGCTGGAAAACGATACCCTACTGTCCGTCGCGTCGCTCATCAAGCGCATTTTCAAGTTTTTTCTGATCGCAGTCGCCACGGTTTTTACCTTCTACCTCTCCGTCACCGGAATTCTCACCGGTACGGCGGATGAGACGGCGGCCAAGGCGGCGAAGACCGCCGTCTCGACCACGCTTCCGGTCGTCGGCAGCATTGTGTCCGACGCAGCGTCCACGGTGCTCTCCGGCGCTGCCATGCTGCGCAACGGCATCGGCATCCTCGGCCTGCTCGGCGTGCTCGCGGTCTGCGCCGTGCCGTATCTGACGCTGGGCGTGCACTACCTGCTCTACAAGCTGGCTGCCGGCATTGCCTGCACATTTACGGACAAGCGCATCGGCAATCTCATCGGCGGCTTCGGCGACCTGTATGCATTTTTACTGGGGATGACCGGTGTGGCGTCGTTCATTCTGTTTCTCTCCATCGTATCCAGCATGAAGGCGGTGAATCTCGGATGACGGAAACAATTCGAAGCTGGCTGCTGACCATGACCGGCGTCGCGCTGGTCTCGGCAATCGCGTCCTTTTTTGCATCCGGCGGCAGTATGAAGCGTGTTTTGAAGCTGATCGGCGGCGTCGCCATGGCATCCGCGCTGCTCTCGCCGCTGCTGAAATTCGATTATGCCGCCTATGCAAGCTCACTGCAGCTCTATAGCGGCAGCATGACATGGGATCCCGCCGCTGTGGAGGAGACGGAAAATCGTCTCAACCGCACCATCATAGAATCGGAATGCGGCGCATATATATTGGACAAAGCCGCACAGCTCAGCGTGCCGCTTACCGATGCGCAGATCACCGTACAATGGAGCACAGACGGCTTCTGGTATCCCTGTGCCGTCACGCTGACACAGCCCGCCGGCGCGGAGAAGAGCACTGCGCTCGCGGGCATCATTGAAGCCGACCTCGGCATACCATCGGAACGACAGGAATGGAGAGAAGATGCACAACAAGATGAATAAGGCAAAAGCATTCTGGGAGAAGTACAAATATGTCATTCTCATTTTTCTGGTCGGCACCGTTCTGCTGCTGTTGCCCACCGGAAAGAAAAGCTCCGGCAGTCCCGCAAGCACCACAGAACCGGTCGCAGCGGAAACCACCGCCGTGCAGGAGGCACAGTCGGCCGAGAACCGGCTCGCAGCGCTGCTGTCGCAGATCGACGGCGCGGGGCAGGTTCGGGTACTGCTGTCTTACCGGTGCTCCGCCGAGACGGAATATGCCACTGACGACGGCGAGACCGTCATTGTCTCCGCCGGCAGCGGTACGCAGGCAGCGGTGGAGCGCAAGACCATCTATCCGCAGTATCTGGGCGCAGTCGTCGTGTGCGAGGGAGCGGCTTCTCCGCAGGTGCAGCTGGACGTTCTGCAGGCTGTTGCGCAGTTTACCGGCCTGAGCACGGACAAAATTTCCGTACTCAAGCTGCGATCTGATATGGAATCGAAATGACGGGAGGGCGTATATGAAAAAAACGAAACGAAATATTGCCATCGTTACCGTACTGCTGTTTGTCTGTGCCGCCGTGTACTTCAACTGGTCCTATAACAACCAGTGGGGTTCCGCCGACGCAGCAATGGTATCGGCAGAGGACGAGGCAATGGCCAATGCAGCGGAAAATGAGGCGGCCGAGACCTCCGGGCAGGCAGGGACCACCTCCGACTATTTTGCCGAGGCGCGCCTGACCCGCCAGCAGTCGCGGGATGAAGCGCTCACGCTGCTGCAGGCAGCCTCCACAGCCGAGGGCGCCTCGCAGGAGACGATCGACAGCGTGATGGGCGCCATCTCCGCCATGGCCAACGATTCCATGACGGAGACGCAGATCGAAAATCTGCTTCTGGCCAAGGATTTTGCCGAGTGCGTGGTCTACGTGACGGATGAGGGCGTGACGGTCGCGGTGCCGGCTCCGGAGGAGGGGCTGACCGAAGCGCAGGTCGCCACCATCACCGATGCCATCGTCGGCGAAACGGACTACACAGCGCCGCAGATCAAGGTCATTGAAGTCAAAAACTAAGGCGGGAGCAACTCCCGCCTTTTTTTGTTGTGAATTTTCTTCTTTCTTTTTCCGTACATCCGTGCTAAACTATACTGAATCAATATCTCAGGAGGTATTCACTTATGCCGGAAAATTATATTACCTGCCAGGACGAAAAGGGCAGCATCAATATTTCCGAGGAAGTCGTCATGTCCATGGTGCGCGCAGCGATCACCGAGGTCGATGGCGTTGCAGGCCTCGCCACGTCTGCCGGCACGGAATTGGCCGAGCTTCTGGGCATCAAGTCTGCTGCCAAGGGCATCAAGGTGCAGATTCTGGACGAAACCATTATCGTCGATACCATTATCACGGTGCGCTACGGCTGCAACGCCGTCGCCGTCGCCAAGGCCGTGCAGGACGCCGTCTCCAACGCTGTACAGGCCATGACCGGGATGGGTAAGCCCATCGTCAACGTCCACATCTCCGGCGTTGCATTTGATAAATAAAGGGGATTTCCACGTATGACAAGAACGGTCGCCCGCGAAATTGCCATTCAGCTCAGCTTTGCCGCGCAGCTCGCCGGGGAAGACGCCCGTGAGACTGCAGATGCATTCTTTACGCCGGAGTATTTTGAAACGCTGGCGGAGGAGGACACGCTGTTTCGGGAGTATCCCGACGAGCAGCAGCTTGCCTATATCCGGCGGCTCACCGGGCTGGTCTATGACCACATGTACGAGCTGAACCACTATATTGAGAAGTATGCCAAGGGCTGGAAGCTTGGCCGCATTTCCCGCATCGCCGCCGCCATCCTGCGCTGCGCGATGTGCGAGATCCTCTATATGGACGACATTCCGAACGCCGCCGCCGTCAACGAGGCTGTGGAGCTCGCCAAGGGCTACGAGGAGCCGGAAACCGTTGCGTTCATCAATGGGATTTTGGGCAGCTTCATCCGCGGCGAGGTCGAAACGCCTGACTCTGGACCGACAGCGGAAGCATAAGCGATGGAACAGACCACTCTGACCGTTGCGGAACTGAACGCCCGCATCAAGGGGCTCATCGACGCCGACCCCATGCTTGGGAACGTCTGCGTCAAAGGCGAGCTTTCCAACTACAAGGTCTATCCGTCCGGGCACCACTATTTCACGCTCAAGGACGCGGAGAGCAGTCTGCGCTGCGTGATGTTTCGCAGCAGCGCGTCCAAGCTGCGCTTCCGGCCGGAGAGCGGCATGGGCGTCACGGCGGTAGGCCGCGTTTCCGTCTTCCCGCGCGACGGGGCGTATCAGCTCTACTGTACGAATCTGATCCCCAGCGGGATGGGGGATCTGTACGTTGCCTATGAACAATTAAAAGCCCGCCTGATGCAGGAGGGGCTGTTCGACCGGGAGCACAAGCGGCCGCTTCCGCAGTATCCGGCGCGGATCGCGGTCATCACATCCTCTGCCGGCGCTGCGGTACGCGATATCATCCGCGTGCTGGGAAAACGCTGGCCGGCGAGCGAGGTCGTGCTCCTGCCGGTGCGCGTACAGGGTGCGGAAGCCCCGGCGGAGATCGTCGGCGCCATCCGTTACGCCAACCGTTATCACGTGGCCGATCTCATCATTACCGGCCGCGGCGGCGGGTCGATCGAAGACCTCTGGGCGTTCAACGACGAGCGCGTCGCCCGCGCGATCTATGATTCGCAGCTTCCCGTAATCTCAGCGGTCGGTCATGAGCCGGACGTGACGATCTCGGACTTCGTCGCTGATCTGCGCGCGGCCACGCCGTCCAATGCGGCGGAGCTGGCCGTGCCGAACGAGGCGGACATCCGTGAAATGCTCCGCAGCTATGAAATCCGTATGTCACAGGCCATGCGCAAGCAGCTTGCCGACCGGCGCGCGCGGCTGGAAGATCTCGCCGGACGCAAAGCACTGACGAGTCCGATCGCCTATCTCGATCTCAAGCGCGTGGAGTTGGACTTTGTCCGCAACCGTCTCGCTTCTGCGAGCGACGCCTATCTCTCGGCGCACAAGCACGCCTTTGCAAAGACCGCTGTCGCACTGGACGCGATGAGTCCGCTAAAAGTGCTCGCGCGCGGTTATTCGGTCGCAACCGGGCAGGACGGCGCAGTTATCAAATCCGCGCAGGACGTGTCCGTCGGCGACCCCGTGCGTCTGCAGCTCGCGTCCGGCGCGCTCCGATGCGTTGTGGAAAGCAAGGAGGAAAACCATGGAACAAGAGAAACTGTCCTTTGAAGCGGCAATGCAGCGGCTGGACGGCATCGTCAAGCGGCTGGAGCGCGGCGACGTCGCACTGGAGGAATCCCTGTCGCTGTTTGAGGAGGGCTCCAGACTGCTGGCGTCCTGCAATCAAATGCTCGACGCCGCGGAGCAGAAGGTCATTATGCTGAAAAAGGGGAGCGACGGCGCGCCCGTGGAGCTCCCGTTCGATACTGAGGAAATCTGATTCATGAATTTTCAGACACAATACAATCACGATAAAGACGTTGTCGATCAGGCGCTCGGCACGTATTTTCAGGACGATACCGCGCCATACCACACGCTGCTGGAGGCCATGCGGTACAGTCTGACTGCCGGCGGAAAACGGCTGCGCCCCGTGCTGGTGCTCGCGTTCTGCCGCGCCTGCGGCGGGGACGCGCAGGCCGCGCTGCCAGCTGCATGCGCGATTGAAATGGTGCATACCTATTCACTCATTCACGACGATCTGCCCTGTATGGACAACGACGAGCTGCGCCGCGGTAAGCCCACGAACCATGTGATCTATGGCGAGTGCACCGCCACGCTCGCGGGCGACGCGCTGCAGGCAGAAGCCTTCCGCACCATTCTGGAAAGCGATCTTCCGGCGCAGACGCGCGCTGAGTGTGCCCGGATTTTGGCCGAAGCCGCCGGAACCAATGGCATCTGCGGCGGTCAGCAGCTCGATATGGAGGGAGAACAAAAGCCGCTCACGAAGGACGAGCTGTTGGAGATCCACAAACGCAAAACCGCCGCCATGATCCGCGCAGCCTGTCTGATGGGCATCGCCTGCGGAAACGGAACCCCGAAGCAAGTACAGGCGGCAGAGCAGTATGCCGAAGCGCTGGGGCTTGCGTTCCAGATTCGGGACGATATGCTCGACGTCATCAGCACCGTCGAGGAGCTTGGAAAGCCCATTGGCTCCGACGCGCAGGAGGGGAAAACCACGTTCATGTCCCTGTATGGCGCAGAGCGCTGCCAGCAATACGTTCACGAGCTGACGGAACAGGCTGCCGCCGCCGTGGCGGACGGATTCACCGAGCCTGATTTTCTGCAGGCGCTCGTCCGCTCGCTGGAGGCACGGAGAACCTGACGAATTGTCGCCAAACTTCAAACAAACGCTGAAAAGTGCCGGCTTGCTATTGTAAAGTCCGGCGCTTTTTGTTATATTATAGTCTGTATTATTATGCGCGAGGTATCATGTTTTGAGTTTATTGGAGCAAATCAATTCACCGGCAGATCTCAGAACGCTGCCGGAACAGGAAATTCCGCAGCTTTGCTCGGAACTTCGTGCGTTTCTGGTGCAGAATGTGTCCAAGACCGGCGGGCATCTGGCGTCAAACCTCGGCGCCGTAGAGCTGACAGTCGCCATTCATCGCGTTTACCACACCGAAACAGACCGTTTGGTCTTTGACGTGGGCCATCAGAGCTACGTCCATAAAATTCTCACCGGCCGCCGCGACGCGTTTTCCACGCTGCGGCAGTACGGCGGCATTGCAGGCTTCCCGAAGCCGTCGGAGAGCGTGCACGACGCGTTCGTCGCAGGGCACGCCTCGACCTCCATTTCCACGGCGCTTGGCATGGCCAGAGCGCGCACGCTGCGCGGCGAAAATTACAACGTCGTCGCCCTGATCGGCGACGGTGCGCTCACGGGTGGTCTGGCCTATGAAGGTCTGTCCGACGCCGGACAGAGCGGGGAACCGCTCGTCATCATCCTGAACGACAACGGCATGTCCATCAACAAAAACGTCGGCGGCATGGCAACGCTGCTCTCCAAGCAGCGCGTCACGCCCGGCTATCTGCGCTTCAAGCAGTTTTACCGCAGCACCGTCGGCAAGGTCAAGCCGCTGTACAATGTGATGCATAAAATCAAGGAGAATGTCAAGGACCGTGTCCTGCCGAACAACATGTTCGACGATATGGGCTTTTATTATATCGGTCCTGTGGACGGGCATAACGAGAAGGAACTGGAGCGCATGCTGCGCTGGGCGCGCGATCTGCGCCAGCCGGTGCTGCTGCATGTCGTCACGCAAAAGGGAAAGGGCATTTCCTATACCGAGCGCGAACCGGAAAAATATCACGGCGTCGGTACATTCGATCCCGTCACCGGCGCGCTTCCGGAGGAAAAGCCCTGCTTCTCCAAAGTGTTTGGGGAAACGCTCACCACGTTGGGCGCGGATGACGCCGATCTGGTCGCCATTACCGCCGCCATGTGCAGCGGTACGGGGCTGACGCCGTTCGCAGAGCAGTTTCCATCCCGGTTTTATGACGTCGGCATCGCCGAAGGCCACGCCGTCACCATGGCCGCTGCTATGGCGAAGCAGGGCCTGCACCCGGTGCTCGCCGTCTATTCGAGCTTTCTGCAGCGTGCCTACGACATGCTGCTGCACGATGTTTCCCTGCAGAATCTGCACGTCGTATTCGGCGTGGATCGTGCCGGCATCGTCGGCAACGACGGCGACACGCATAACGGCTGTTTTGACGTGAGTTATCTCAGCTCCGTGCCCGGTATGACCATCCTTTGCCCGGCGAGCTTCGCCGAGCTGCGCGGAATGCTGCGCTATGCGCTGTATCAGGTGTCCGGCCCGGTCGCGCTTCGCTATCCCCGCGGCGGAGAGGGCCCGTATACCGACTCCCATTTGGAGCCTGTAACCTGTCTGTGCGCGGGAAGTGACCTCACACTCGTAACGTATGGCATTCTGACCAACGAAGCGCTGGCTGCGGCGGACAAGCTGGCCGCGGACGGTATTGGTGCAGAAGTCCTGAAACTGGGGCAGATCCATCCGCTGGAGACGGAATGCATTTTGCCGTCCCTGCAAAAGACGGGCCGGTTGATTGTCGCAGAAGACGTCTGTGAAGCCGGCTGCGTCGGCGCGCGCATTCTGGCTGCCGCCGCACAAAACGGCATAGAATTGAAAGTCTCCCGTCTCATTAATTTGAAAAACGGTTTGGTCCAGCACGGCGCGCCGGCGGTTTTGATGGAAAAATGCGGCCTGAACGCAGACGCGATCGCCGCGGCTGCGCGGGATATGCTCACAGCCGGGGAAGGGAACACGCAGCATGAAGAAAATCAGACTTGATCAGTTGGTTTTTGACTTGGGACTGACGGAAAGCCGTGAGCGCGCCAAAACGACGATCATGAGCGGACTGGTCTATGTCAATGGCCAGAAGGCGGATAAGCCCGGCATGCAGGTTGCGCCGGATGCAAAGGTCGAGGTGCGCGGCGACGCACTGCCCTATGTCAGCCGCGGCGGCTTCAAGCTGGAAAAGGCGCTGAATGTCTTTCCGGTCGATCCTTCCGGTCTGGTGTGTATCGACTGCGGTGCTTCCACCGGCGGCTTTACGGACGTGCTGCTGAAAAACGGAGCGGTAAAGGTCTATGCCGTGGACGTCGGCTATGGGCAGCTCGCATGGAGTCTGCGCAACGATGCGCGCGTGATCTCCATGGAGCGTACAAACGTGCGGTACATTACATCCGAGCAAATTCCTGAGCCGCTCGATCTGGCGGTCATGGATCTGTCGTTCATCTCCGTCAAGCTGATCCTCCCGGCGGTATACCCTCTGCTGAAGGATGATGCAGCCGTCGTCTGCCTGATCAAGCCGCAGTTTGAGGCCGGGCGCGACGAGGTCGGCAAAAAAGGCGTCGTCCGGGACAAGCAGGTGCATTTATCCGTGCTCCAGAGCTTTCTGGACTTTGTCCCAACTGCCGGGTTTACCGCAATGGGGCTCGATTACTCGCCCATCAAAGGGCCGGAAGGGAACATCGAGTACCTCGGCTACCTGCGCAAGGGCAGCCACCCCGCACCGGAGCTGTCCCCGGCGCAAGTTGTGGAACAATCCCACGCAAATTTGGAGAAAATCAGGTGATCTGTGATGCATGGTCATATCGTCCTTGCGGCGAATCTTTATCGGGACTCGCACTTTCAAAAGACACGCGCGGTATATGACGTACTGACCAATGCTGGGTATCCGGTCTTGGTCTCTCCCGTGTTCGTATCGGCATTTGACCAGATGCTGCCGCCGGAAATTCCCACACTGCCGCTCCGGAAAGCGGCGGAGGGCGCAGCGCTCGTCATCGTTCTGGGCGGGGACGGCACGATTCTGCACGTCGCCGACGCAGTGCGCGGAAAGGAACTTCCGATCATCGGCGTCAATCTGGGCGGCAAGGGCTTTCTCACCGGGCTGGAGGTGTCCGAAATTCCACTGATTTCAGACGTTGCGGCAGGGAAGTACCGCATCAGCCGCCGCATGATGCTCGATGTGGAGCTGGTGCGCGGCGGATCGGTGATCTTTTCGCAGTGCGTGCTCAACGACGTCGTCGTTCATGGCGGAAATGTGGACTGTATCGGCATTATTGCCTGCGGCGATGGAACGCCCATCACACACTTCAGCGGTGACGGTATCATCGTCTCTACGCCAACCGGCTCTACGGCCTATTCCATGTCCGCAGGCGGCCCGCTCGTCGAGCCGGACAATGAAAACATCATCCTCACGCCGATCTGTGCACATAATCTCACCGGCAGCAAATCGTTTGTGCTCTCGCCCAACCGCGTCGTGACCATCGAGCCGGAGCGCATTCACGACCGCCCCGCCATTCTCGTGGCCGACGGCGGCGACGGCGTCCCGCTCGTTCGCGGAGACTGCATCCGGGTATGCAAATCCGAATGTACCACACTGCTGGCCGATCCCGGCGTGCGCAGCTTTTATGAGATCGCATTTGATAAGTTGACGGGAAAGCTCTAAAAATGGAGGTTCCAGAATGAAATCGACAAGACAGAATGTCATCCTGTCCATCATAGAAAAGCAGGAGATCGAAACCCAAAACCAACTCATGGAGGCTCTGGCACAGCGCGGCATCAAAAGCACACAGGCCACACTATCGCGCGATATCAAAGAGTTGCATCTTGTGAAAACGCTCGCCTCCAACGGAAAATACCGTTATTCCGCCCCCACGGGCGAGGAAGTGCCCGGCTATGACGACCGGCTGCGGAAAATATTCCGCGAAAGCGTCACGTCCTACGCCGAGGCGCAAAACATCATCGTCGTCAAAACGCTGCCCGGGCTCGCCTCCGCCGCCTGTTCCACACTGGACAGCATGGATATCGAATCCCTCGTCGGCACGCTTGCGGGCGATGATACGGCATTTCTTGTGATGAAGGACAACGCCGCCGCAGCGGCGCTCTGCAAGGAAATTGAAAAAATGCTCTGATCCGCTCCCGGAGGTGAACCGGTTTGCTCAACGAACTGCATATTGAAAACATCGCGGTGATCGAACGCGCAGACATCGCGTTCGGCGCCGGGTTGAATATCCTGACGGGCGAGACCGGCGCGGGCAAGTCGATTCTGGTCGACTCGCTCCATGCCGTGCTCGGCGGGCGCGTTTCGCGGGAGCTGGTGCGCAGCGGTGCGGAAAAAGCCGTCGTCTGCGCCACGTTCGACCCGCAGCCCGCCGCACAGTGGTGCGCGGAAAATGAGATTGAATGCGACGACGAGCTGATCATCCGCCGCCAGATCACAGCCGATGGCAAGACCGCATGCCGCGTCTGCGGGATGCCGGTCACCACGGCGCAGCTGCGCACGCTCGGCAGTCTTCTGCTGGACATTCACGGCCAGAACGACGGCCAGCAGCTGCTCGACGAGCGGCAGCATCTGCGGTATCTGGATCAGTTTGGCGGTCTGGATGCGGAGATGGCCTCCTATTCGGCGGAATATCAGAAATATGCCGCGCTTTGCAAAGAGCATGAAACGCTCTCTTCCTATGAAAGCGAAAAGGAATTTCTCACCGACAGTCTCCGCCACCAGATTGAAGAGCTGGAACGGGCGGAGCTCAAGGCCGGGGAAGAGACTGAGCTGACCGAGCGGCGCGAGCTGCTGCGCAACTTTGAAAAGCTTTCCGAAGCGGTGGATCTGGCTTATGACCTGCTTTCCGGGCGGGACGATTGCGCGGTCGCGCTGGCCTCTGAGGCAAACGACGCCGTCAGCCGCGCCGCCGCTTATGCGAGTGAGCTTTCCGCCCTGCCGGCTGCCGTGCAGGATGCGGTATACGCTCTGCAGGACGCCGCGGAAACGCTGCGCGATTTTCGGGATGGGATGGATTTTTCCGATGAGGAATATGACCGTATCGAAAACCGGCTCGCTGCGCTGCGGCGGCTGGAGCGCAAATACAACACAGACGAGGACGGCCTGATTCAAAAGCTGGAGGACGCGCGCAAAAAACTGGACGATATCGAATACGCCGACGACCGGCTGCAAAAGCTCGACCGGCTGATTCAAGAGCAGGAAGCCGTCGTTCAAAAGGCCGCAAAGAAGCTGACTGCTGCCCGGAAAGCCGCTGCCGCCGCGCTGGAAAAGCAGGTGGAGCGGGAGCTGCGTGAGCTGTCCATGCCGGCGGTGCGGTTTCGGGTCGAGCTTCTGCCGCTACCCGGCCAGACGGGTTTTCAGGCGGCCGGCGCCGATGTGGTGCAGTTTCTGATCTCCGCCAACGCCGGGGAGCAGCCGGGGCGCATCAGTAAAATTGCCTCCGGCGGCGAGTTGTCGCGCATCATGCTGGCACTGAAAAACGTGTTCGCCCAGCGGGACAACGTCCCCTCCATGGTGTTCGACGAGGTGGATACGGGTGTGTCCGGTGTCGCGGCGCAGCGCGTCGGCGAAAAGCTGGCCAAGCTCTCGGCAACCAAGCAGGTCGTCTGCATCACACACCTGCCGCAGATCGCGGCCATGGCCGATCATCACTATCTCATTGAAAAAGCAGTATCCGGCGGGCGCACCCGCACCACGGTGCAGCGTCTCGACCGTGCCGGAAGATGCCGTGAGCTTGCACGCCTGCACGGCGGCGACAATATTACGGAACTGACACTTGCCAGCGCGGAAGAGCAGCTCGCCTCCGCCGAACAATATAAAAGCAGCATCCAACAAACAATAGAAAGATAAAGGAGCAACGATCATGACTGTAAAAGAACGTGCGGTCGAATATCATAACACCGGCTGCAACTGCGCGCAGAGCGTTCTTTGCGCGCTCCATGACTATACCGGGCTGGACGATCAGACCGCACAGCGCATCTCCGCCGGATTTGGCGGCGGCGCCCGCTGCGGCGAGCTTTGCGGCGCGATTACAGGCGGCATCATGGCGCTCGGTCTCGCCAACAATCATGCGAACGGTGCACCCAGCGGATCCGTCGCCAAGCTGACAACTGAGCTGACAAAGGCGTTTCGAGCGGAATACGGCTGTGTGCGCTGCCAGGACCTGACGATAAAATTCGGCGGTAAGACGCACTGCTCAAAAATGATTGAAACTTCTGCCGCGTTGACGGAAAAAATCATTCAGGATAAAATCTAATTTTCAGATAGGGGAGAATTTCATGACACTGTATGATGAACTCGTTGCCAGAGGCTTAATTGCACAGGTAACGGATGAGGAACAGATCAAAGAGCTGATCAACAACGGCAAGGCCACATTCTATATTGGCTTCGACTGCACAGCCGACTCACTGCACGTTGGCCATTTCATGGCGCTGTGTCTCATGAAGCGGCTGCAGATGGCCGGAAACAAGCCCATCGCTCTGATCGGCGACGGCACGACTATGATCGGCGACCCCTCCGGTCGTACTGATATGCGCCAGATGCTCACGCCGGAAACCATCGCACACAACGCGGAGTGCTTCAAGCGCCAGATGGAAAAGTTCATTGACTTCTCTGACGGGAAGGCGCTGATGCTGCGCAATTCCGAGTGGCTGCGCCCGCTCAATTACATTGAGCTGCTGCGCGAAGTCGGCGCATGCTTCTCCGTGAACAACATGCTCCGTGCCGAATGCTACAAGCAGCGCATGGAAAAGGGCCTGTCCTTCCTGGAGTTCAACTACATGATCATGCAGTCCTATGACTTCTACTACATGTTCCAGCACTACGGCTGCAACATGCAGTTTGGCGGCAACGACCAGTGGTCAAACATGCTCGGCGGCACGGAACTGATCCGCCGCAAGCTCGGTAAGGACGCGCACGCTATGACCATCACGCTCCTGCTCAATTCCGAGGGCAAAAAGATGGGCAAGACCGCCAGCGGCGCCGTGTGGCTCGACCCGAATAAGACCTCTCCCTATGAGTTCTATCAGTACTGGCGCAACGTGGGCGACGCAGATGTGCTCAAGTGTCTGCGGATGCTGACCTTCCTCCCGTTGGAGGAGATCGACAAAATGGACAAATGGGAAGGAGAGCAGCTCAACACCGCCAAGGAAATTCTGGCCTACGAGCTTACGAAGCTGGTTCACGGTGAGGAAGAAGCGAACAAAGCGCAGTCCGCCGCAAAGGCCGTGTTCAGCGGCGGCGGGGAAGGTATGCCGACCACCGAGCTGGCTGCCGAGGATGCTGCGGATATTCTCTCGCTGCTGGTCAAGAGCGGCCTGTGCTCCTCCAAGTCCGACGCCCGCCGCAATGTCCAGCAGGGCGGCGTCACTGCAAATGACGAGAAGGTGACGGATATCGCCAAGACCTTCACGGAAGAAGAGTTGGCTGCCGGTGTGATTCTCAGACGCGGCAAAAAGAATTTCCATAAAGTGATTCGGAAATAAACAAAAATGTCCTGCTTCATGGAAGCAGGACATTTTTTGACGCCGGATTTACGCCTCCGGCAGCTTGCAGACGTCGATCCATTCGATGGCCTTGGAATACCGGAACAGTTCGTCCAGATTCAGCTCGATCGCGCTCGACGGACTGCCGACCGCGGGGAAGACCGTTTCAAACCGCTGCAGCGACACGTCCAGATACACCGGAATGCCTTCCTTGCAGCCGAATGGGCACACGCCGCCGACCGGATGGCCGACCAGCTCCAGCACCTCGTCGGCGCTGAGCATTTTCGCCTTCATATGGAACTTTTCCTTAAACTTGTGATTGTCGATGCGGGCGTCGCCGGCAGCGAGAATCAGC
This sequence comes from Clostridiales bacterium, assembly GCA_004556965.1. GTDB lineage: Bacteria > Bacillota > Clostridia > Oscillospirales > Oscillospiraceae > CAG-103. The sequence continues at coordinate 170,276 of SFFE01000003.1, forward strand.
ATGCAACCGTCCGCCGTTTTGAACGACAGCGTCTTTGCAATTCTTGCGCCCTCTACGCCCAGCGCCTGCGCGGCCAGCTCCACAGTCGCGCTTGATACGGTGAATTCCTGCACCCGGTCCTCCAGACCGAGTTCACGGAAATACGCTCTTCCTGCTTCGATTGACATGTTCTTGACTCCTATCTTCGGACACGGCTTGTCCCTTGTATGATCAATTGTATTTTATTATCATAAACCGCTTCGCGCGCGTCGTCAAGATATAAAATCCGTCGAACTACGCAAGATTTTTCCCGATCTCCGTCAAAAAATTTTGGAAATCCGTATGTTTCAATGGTTGCGGGGATTCCTTTGATGATGTATAATAAATAAATTGGGGAGCGGTGTGTCCGCACCGTTCCCCTGTATCTGAAAGCAGAGCAGGCCTGCCGCTGCTGCTTTATTTTATGTGTTCTGCCGCGTCCCGGTGACGTGATTTTTGCAAATTCGGAGCGTACTTCTAATGGTCAAAATTGCCCCCTCCATTCTTTCCGCCGACTTCTGCAAGCTCGGCAGTGAAATTGAAGAATGCAAAGCCGGCGGTGCCGACTATCTGCACGTCGATGTGATGGACGGTATCTTCGTCCCGAATATCTCAATCGGGATCCCGGTCGTGCAGTCCATCCGGAAGCATACGGATCTGTTTTTGGACGTCCACCTGATGATCGACCGGCCGCACCGCTATGTCGCACAGTTTTGTGACGCCGGAGCGGACCTGGTCGTCTTCCATGTGGAGGCAGACCAGCCGCAGGATCTGTTCGCCGCGATCGACACGGTGAAGGCGCGCAGCAAAAAAGTAGGGCTTTCCGTGAAGCCCAGAACGCCGGCGGAAGTGTTGATCCCATATCTGTCCCTGCTCGATCTTGTACTGGTCATGACGGTAGAGCCCGGCTTCGGCGGGCAGAGCTTCATGGCCGACCAGCTCCCGAAAATCGCAAAGCTTCGCGCCATGATCGACGCCTCCAATCCGGCGTGTGAGTTGGAGGTAGACGGCGGCATTGACGCGAGCACGTCGCCCCTCGTCAAAACGGCTGGCGCAAATGTCCTTGTGGCCGGCAGCGCTATTTTCCGCCTTGCAGATCGCGCCGCAGCCATCTACGGCATTCGAAACGCAGAATAAGGTAGGTTTCCAACATGTCTTTTTTTCCGAACGCTCTCGAAACCCTGATCGATAAATTTGCCTCGCTGCCCGGCATCGGCAAAAAGACTGCCCAGCGGCTGGCATTCCACGTCCTCGCGCTGCCGGAGGAAGATGCGCTCAGCTTCGCCGCCGCGATCGTGGATGCCAAGCGCAGCATCCACTGCTGCTCTGTGTGCCAGAACCTGACGGACAGTGAGATCTGCCCGATCTGTGACTCTCCAAAGCGCGACCAGAGCACCATCTGCGTTGTTGCCGAGCCGCGCGACGTGCTGTCCTTCGAGCGGAGCCGGGAATACAACGGTGTGTATCACGTCCTGCACGGCGTGCTTTCGCCGATGAATCACATCGGGCCGGACGATATCCGCATTCAGGAGCTGGTCAAGCGTGTAGCCGGCGGCGGCATTTCCGAAGTCATTATGGCTACCAACCCGGATACGGAAGGGGAGACGACGGCGACCTATATCTCGCGCCTGCTGAAGCCGTTCGAGGTAAAGGTCACGCGTCTGGCCTACGGAATTCCGGTCGGCTCGAATCTGGAATTTGCGGACGACGCCACGCTTCTGCGCGCGCTTTCCGGCCGCATTGAAATGTGAGGTTTAGTTCCGGCCGTTTCCGGCAATACTAAACCCAGGCATTTCCCTACATACAATGGTAGGAGCAACAAAAAAATAATCCGTCCCCGGTCATCTGCCGGAGACGCTAAAGGAGAATTCAATGGCATCAAAACTGAAAATCATTCCGCTCGGCGGTCTGGGCGAAATCGGCAAAAACCTGACCGTCTACGAGTATGGAAAAGACATCATTCTGGTTGACTGCGGTATGGGCTTTCCGGATCAGAGCCTCTACGGCGTGGATATGGTCATTCCGGACATCACGTACCTGAAGAGCAACCGGGATCACATCCGCGGCATGATCATTACGCATGGGCATGAGGATCACATCGGCGCTATCCCGTACGTGCTGCGTGAGCTGGACATTCCCATCTACACCGCACCGCTGACCGCAGCCATCATTGAGCTGAAGCTGGAGGAGCACGACCTGCTGTATCACACGCAGATCTTCACCAAAAAACCGGGCGACCGGTTCAAGCTCGGCTGCTTCGAGGTCGAGTTCATCCACGTCAACCACAGCATCGCCGACGCGGTGGCGCTGGCGATCAAAACCCCGATCGGCACCGTCATCCAAACCGGCGACTTCAAGATCGACATCACCCCCATTCAGGGCGGCATGATCGACCTGCCGCGGCTCGGCCAACTCGGAAACGAGGGCGTTCTGGCGCTGCTGTCCGACTCCACAAATGTGGAGCGTCCGGGCTATTCCGCGTCGGAAAGCCGGGTAGGGGACTGCTTCGACGAGCTTTTTAAAAACTGCGACAAGCGCATTATCGTCACGACCTTTGCCTCTAATGTTCACCGCTTGCAGCAGATCATCAACGTCGCTGCAAAATACAAGCGGAAGGTCGGTATCACGGGACGCAGCATGGAAAACGTCATGCGCGTCGCTACGGAGCTGGACTATGTTGACATCCCGGAGGGCGTCATGGTGGACATGGCGCACATCGGGAGCCTGCCGAAGAACAAGACCGTCGTCATCTGCACCGGCAGTCAGGGCGAGACCATGTCGGCGCTCTATCGCATGGCGTTTTCCGAGCACCGGCAGGTCTCCATCAACGCGGGCGACCGCGTGATCATCTCCGCCTCGGCCATTCCAGGCAATGAGACGACCATCAGCAAGGTCATCGACGAACTGTTCCAGAAGGGCGCGGAGGTCATTTACGACCGCAACACACCGCTGCACGTCTCCGGCCACGCCTGCCAGGAAGAGCTGAAAATGATGCTTGCGCTGACAAAGCCGCAGTATTTCATTCCTGTGCACGGCGAATACCGCATGCTCTGCAAGCATGCCGAGATCGCAAAAATGATGGGCGTCGAGCCGAAAAACGTCGTGGTATCCGAAAACGGTAAGGTCATTGAGCTCACCAAGCGCAGCATCAAATCCACCGCCAGCGTACCGGCAGGCGACGTGTATATCGACGGCACCGGCGTCGGCGACGTCGGCAGCGCCGTGCTGCGCGACCGGCGGCATCTGGCGGAGGACGGCGTTGTCATGGCGATCGTCACACTCTCTGCCGACGATGGAAAGCCCGTCGCCCAGCCGGAGATCATCACCCGCGGCTTTGTCTATGTCAAAGAGGCGGAAAACCTGATCGACGAGCTCAAGCGCGTCGTCAACGAAAGTCTCGATAGCTGCGAGCGGCAGCGTATTTCGGAGTGGTCCGCCATCAAGGGCCGCATCAAGTCCAATATTTCAGGCTACCTCTACAAAACGACGCGGCGCAGCCCCATGGTGCTGCCGGTCATCATCGAAGTCTGACCGGAGCAGGGGAGAACTGCTATGAACATTCAGATTTGGGGTAAGTCCAAGTGCTTCGACACCAAAAAGGCAGAGCGGTATTTTAAAGAGCGCAGGATCAAATATCAATATATCGACCTGCTCCGGTACGGCATGAGCCGCGGCGAGCTTACGAGCGTAAAAAACGCGGTTGGGCTGGACGCGCTCGCCGACCCGAAGGCGGCGGACTATCCGCTACTGCAATATCTGGCGTATGACGCCGACAAGCTGGAAAAGCTGCTGGAAATGCCGGAGCTTCTGAAAACGCCCATTGTCCGCAACGGGAAAAAAGCCACCATTGGCTATTGCCCGGAGGTCTGGAAGGATTGGGATTGAGATGACAAACCCTCCTGTACCACGTACAGGAGGGTTTGAATTTTTCTATAGAATCAGGCAAACGTGGCAGAGCCGCCGTCTGTCGGAATCACGCCGACATATGTGGTGCCGCGTGCAAGCTTCAGCGGCGTGCCGTCTGCAAGTGTATAGGTAAAGCAGTCGTTGATATCGCTGCGCGACCATTTGATCGGCACGTATTTGCCGCCGCAGGCGAGATAGCCGTCACCGCTGCCAACCAAATCGACCGCCAGACGGCCGTAGCTGTCTACCGTGCGCATTGCGGCCGAGAGAATCAGCACGTTGCTGAACGTGACCTTTTCTCCGGTCGCTCCGTCCTTGTAGTCGTCGTTATACTGCGCTGCGGTGTACTTGCCGGAATCCGGCTGATATGTAAACTGTGTCGATTTGGATGTATTGAACGTCACCTTGACGGTGCCCGCATCTCCTGTGCACTGTGATACGGCGTCGTCTGAGAAATTCAGTCCGGTCTTGTAGCTGCTGTCATGCTCCGTCCGGAAGCCGTAGTCCTGCACCAGATCGGCAACCTTCGTGCCGTGGAAGAACAGTGTGTGCTCCGAACCATACTGCCCACGGCTGGAATCACGGTAAAAAATCGCAGAAGAAGCCTTGGCATCGCGTACGCCGTCCAGATTGTCGGCGTTGTAAGTCTTTACATCGCTGTACGCCTGCTCGCTTCCGCCGCCATGGATCACGATCGCGTCATAAGACAGCGCAACGCTCAGATAGTAGGGACGCAGGCTGCGGATGCTGCCGATGGATTCCAGATCGGACAGATCGCTGAAGATGGCCATCATACGGGTGATGCCCCCCTCAGCCGGAATTTCATAAATCATATCCGCGCTGCCAACGCCGACTTGAGGCTGTGCGTAAATGATATTGTTGATCATAACGGCGTATGGACGCGTATTCGCCGGCTCCTCATCCAGAATCTCACCAGTCAGCGGCGCATAATAAATCTCTTTCTGCGTTTCCGCCTTGTTGTTGGAGAGTTCCGGCGCCTCGGACTTCGTCCCGCCGCAGGCGCTGCACAGAACCAGGGCCAGCGCAAGCAAAATTGCCAGATATCGTTTCAAGCAAAACACCTCATTTCTTTTTGCTGAATTGTATGATACACGCTTCACAGACGATTGTCAAACCTTCTCAGACGTGCTATCATAAATATTATATCTTAAATTTTGGAGATGGATTGCAATGTATGATGAAATCCGTGCAGCCGCAAAGTCTGCCATACTGGAGCTTTTAGATGCTGCGCAACTCAAACCCGGTCAGCTTGTCGTAATTGGCTGCTCCTCCAGTGAGATCGTGGGGCAGAAGATCGGCAAAGGTTCGGTTCCGGAGGCGGCGCAGGCCGTCGTCGATGCGGTTTTGCCCATTCTTCGGGAACATGGGCTGTATCTCGCAGCTCAGTGCTGCGAGCACCTCAATCGCGCTCTGATCGTGGAGCGGGAAGCCGCCGAAAAGTTCGGCTATGAGATCGTTTGCGTCCGCCCGCGTCCGAAGGCCGGCGGCTCGTTCGCCACTGCCGTATATGAAGCCATGGCTGAGCCTGTTGCCGTGGAATTTGTCCGAGCTGATGCAGGGCTGGACATTGGAAACACCATGATCGGCATGCATCTAAAGCATGTGGCCGTGCCGCTGCGTCTCTCGGTCAAGACCGTTGGAGCGGCTCCAGTAAACGCAGCCAAAACCCGCCCCAAGCTGATTGGCGGTGCCCGTGCCGAATATCCGGACTAAACGTCAAAAAACGCGCTTTCCGAATTGGAAAGCGCGTTCTTTATCGTATCAATCTTACATAATGACCGTCAAAACCAGCGTCAGAACCACAAACACAAGGCTGAACCACTTCGTCATCTTGGCGAGCTTGGCATCCAGTGTCTTGGCTTTGCCCTTGGACATAAAGGTATCCGCGCCGCCCGCGATTGCACCGGACAGACCGGAGCTTTTGCCGGACTGCATCAGAACAATCACAGTCACCGCAAGGCCGGACAGCAGCTGGAGGATGGTCAAAATCAGGGTCGGAGTCGACATTCTATTCAATCCTTTCATACTAGGGGATATTTCACCACATATAACAGTGGTACTATATCACAAGCCAGTCCGTATTGCAAGTGATTTTTTGCATTTTACCGCTCACAAGAAACCAGAATTTTTCATTTCTTCTTTTCACAGGCAAACGGACGTTTCCGTTTTGATTCCGCATAGTGTTCCCTGCATGCTTCACAATTCCCATGACGTTCACATTTTTTCTTTTTGCAAGGGCAGTTTTCATTCGTCATGATGATTACCTCATCTCAATCTGTTTTGTCTGTCCGTTTCTCGTCATCTGGATTACCGTCTCCACATGTATCGTCACTATGATAGGAACACATTAACTTTGCCTCGTCGGTTGTATGGGAACACAAACCGGCGTTTTGTTTTGCTGCCTTGCTGTTCTTTCTCGGCGGCTTAAAGTTGGTGCCGTCCAAACTGTTTCTGAATCCGGTCTTATAAATGAATGTCAGCATGGACGGGTCTTTGTTACCATCTTCATCATACCCGCCAACAATGACTTTTTCAACTATACTTTCAAATACATAGCGATCAAAAGTGTCAAGCACTTCGTTTTCTTCCAGCGTCCTGCGAAATTCTGCAATCCGCTTTTTCATAGTGCTTTCAGTTTCGGCGGATTCCTGCAAGCTCTCTCGCTGTTTTTGGAGCTGTTCGATCTGGCTGCTTAAATCGAAATACTTCTGCTCATAAGTGTCTTTGTCAATGATTTCTTCCAGCCGCATATCAACCAGCTTGGCCCGCTTTGCATCCAATGCAGCAATATCTTTCTCAACTTTGGCTAACTGCTTACTTGCATTACTGTCCGAAAGGGTTTCGGCAATACCTTTACTGTCAGGACAAAACTTCTTGCCCTTTTTGGTGGCAGTCACACATTGCCAGATAACCTTGTTATACTGTGAACCGCTATGCCAACTTCGCCTTGTAAGTGTACCACCGCAGAAGCCACATTCCAGCATACAGCTAAAGGCATATTTCCGGCTGAATTTTTCACGCTTGCCATCCGTACCTAAACGGCGCGGCTTTGCGCGGCGCTTCAAAATCTCTTGTGCCTTTTCAAACATTTCATCTGATATTATGGCCTCATGGTGATCCCGGATGTAGAACTGATCTTCTTCACCGAAATTATCCAAACGGCGCTTAGAGATAGGGTCAAGCGTAAAAGTTTTCCCCATCAAAATGTCGCCTTTGTATTTTTCATTTTTGATTATGCCTATAACTGTTGTTTCGGCCCATCGGGTGCTGCCGCGTTTGGTTTTATACCCTAAGTTTTCAAGCTCCTGTGCAATTACGGAACCACCGGCCCCCTCGATATAGCGCCGGAAGATATACCGTACTATTTCAGCTTCTTCCTCATTGACCGAAATGCTCTTATCCTCTGGATGGTAGTCATACCCTAAGCAACCTTGGAATCCAACCAATTCGCCTCGCTGCATCTTCATTTTCAAACCCTTTTTGACATTTGCAGAAATGTTTTCAACTTCCTGCTGTGCCACAGAGCTTAAAATAACGAGAAGCAACTCACCGTCCATTGTCAAAGTATTTATGTTTTCTTCTTCAAAGAAAACGGCAATCCCTTTTTCTTTCAGCATACGAACATACTTCAACGTGTCCAGTGTATTTCTTGCAAAACGGGAAATAGATTTGGTGATTATCATATCGATATCACCATTCATGCAGTCGTTAATTAACCGCTGAAAATCTTCCCGCTTCGTTACCTGTGTACCTGTAATTGCTTCATCGGCATAGATACCAGCTAAGTCCCATTCGGATTTGCTTTTAATCAAATCGGTATAATGCTGAACTTGTGATTTGTAACTGTTGAGCTGATCTTCACTATCGGTACTCACTCGACAATAAGCAGCAACACGCAGGCGCTTTGCCAAATTTGTCCTCGCTCTGGACGAAAGCACATTACGCGCCTTAATAATTTCCACGTCTTTCATGGCGGCCCTCCTTTTTGTGTTCCTATTATAGTGTTATTATAGCACACAGAGGACAGCAATTCAAGACAATAGATCGGAAACAATTTTGTAGTCTTTCATCAGACGACTTTTGATAAGGGAATATTCTCTATCAGAAATCAGCTTCTTTTCCAAAAGCTGTTTGAGAAAAGCAAGCTGCATACTATATCGAAGCAGATTGTCCTTTTTCAAAGATAATTCCCCCTTTCCATGTCTAAAAAGAAGTGGACAGAACGGACGGCTGATGGCATCAGCTCCACAGGAATTTCACCTCGGCCCATGCTTGTGGGTGCGCCGCGCAATGCTGTGTGGGCGTTCAACGCGGGAGTAT
>SFFE01000038.1 GCA_004556965.1 Clostridiales bacterium
GCATCCAAACCCTCCGATAAGAAACACGAAGGGTATCTCAGGATATTTCCTAATAGCGTTTATAGAAGCTTCTTGATGTTTAAATAAACGATTAATCATAATGTATAGGGCTCTGACAATTATAATCTATGCATGGTATTTTTTGATTTTCCAAGTATTTAGATATACTGTAAATATCATCAAGGGATTTAGCATAAGTCTTATGATTACATCCGTATATCGTATTAGTTACTAAGTCTACGTTCAGTGACCTATTTTCCCAGCAGTTAAGAATTAATTGGGGAGAGAATTTCTTCATGTACTTATTATTAAGTTCTCCTTTTACATAACCTAACTCGTCACAGAAACCTTCTAAATCTCTCCATTCTTCCTCTGTTAATCTATAGTAAGGGGATGTATGATCACAGGGCTGTAGATATACATGCTCAAATAACTTCTTCTCCTTCATAAACTTGAGGTATTCCTTTATATAGTGCGTGTTTAAATGTGTAACTACTGTACAAGCATACCACTCTTTTTTATTAGTTTCTTTTATCTTGTCTAAAATAAAAGAAACCTTGTTTAAGTCGGTATAGTCTATAATGTGTACATAAGGTACTGCTTTCTCATCTCTAAATAAAGGAGATAACATATCAAACCCATTTGTAAATAGTAAATACTTTTTACAAGACTTTATCTCATTAAGAATGGCTTCTTGAAACTCATAGTCCCAATACGTAGGTTCTCCCCCTACAATAGAAGGGACCAATTCTTGACCTTTATCCCTCATGTAAGCATCAATCTTATGAAAAATGATATGGAAATTCTTAATTAATTCCTTATCCGAAAACGTATATTGCTCCTTATCTAAAGAACAATATCCGCATCTTTTATTACAGTCATATTTAATTTGAAAAGATACAGTATTATTTTTTAATGTGAACATATAATCCTCCCTAAAGGCATAAGATTTCCGAATGAAACGCAATCTTCGCAATCTCTCACTATTTCTTTTTCATTGAACTCGTCTAGCTTCCATCTGTGATTCTCTCCACAACAAGGTGCTATAGTCATTTCTATACAGTCTATATTCCATATACCAGGTGAATTTTGACAAGTTCTTCTGAAACTTTTATCCTTTAATCCCTGTCCTCCCATTACAGATGTATCGTAACGAGAATCTTTTAACAAATCGCTGAGTTGTATTAATTCGGCATCTTTCATTCCCTCGCTGCATTTACCTCTTTGTCTGTCGCAGGGAGAGAAGAAAATGTATGAGAGATATTTCGAATTACCTTCACCATTTTTTGACCTTTCTATAAATTCTTTTACTTTGTTAAGCTCCCCCGTTCTTATTACAAGGTTGATACTTACGTTACCTCTATTATATTTTGAATACAATTCGAGAGCTGTCTTATCAAACCAGTCGTATTCATGAACCAGATAGAAGAAATTAAATTGTTTCCAAAATAAAGACTCTTTAAGACGGGTACCGTTTGTAAAAAGATATACGGTTCTATAATCTCGTACTCTGTTTATAATCTTTCTTTGTAGTTCTTCGCTCCATATTGTAGGTTCTCCACCCATAATCTGCGGGATAAGATTTCCTTTTGTATATTTTTCCGCCCATGTTAACGCTTTATCAAAATTAGCATATATCTCCTCATCAGAAATATCTTTTGCATTCATATTCTCTTGAAAACAGTAGGAACACTTTTGATTGCATTTTCGATTAAGCGTAAACGTAATCAATTGATTTTCCTTCTCTGTGCCTGTCTTTATATAACAATACGTTCTCTCATATATCTTATAATTTTCTGGAGTCCAATTCTCTAAAAGCCATAACTGCTGTTCGTTCTGTCTTCGGGCTATCCCCCAGGATTTTCTCACTTCATTTGCAATCCATTCTCTATTCTTATAATACATCTTTTTTTGATGTTTATAGAATAATTTGGATTGTACTATTAATCCTTCTTCTGTAAGTCTCCTTTCATATATATAATACGTATTTCTATTATGATACATGTAGTACTTGCGCTTTTTGAATAGTTGGACTATAAAATCGGTATCTTCTCCTCCAGCCCATATAGACTCATCAAAATGTATATCTTTCAGTATCTCTCTTCTTATCAAACATGTAAAATTCTGTACAATGGCGTTCCACGGGTGTTCTTCGCATAACATGGAACCGGTATAAGAGGCGTCAAAAAGATTATTGTTAATATCTCTGTGATACATCTTAGGGAAGCATACTGCACAAGGTTTTTTAGTAACTTCTTCTATGAAGTAGAAATCTAACGAATCGTCTGCATCTAAAAAAATTACCCATTCCGCTTTTGATACAGAAGCTAAGTAATTACGGGCAGCAGAAGTATTCATCCTCTCATGGCATATACACTCTACTAGAGGGGATAAACCCTCTAATTCTTCTTTTAACAATTGTGAGTATGTATCCATCAATAGGATTATAATTTTGCTGGGTTTTCGTTTCTGTAATAATGCTGAAGTTACTGTCTTTTTTATAGAAGACTCTTTGTTAAAGCACGGGATTAGTATATCTATACTATCTGTAGGTTTGATTTCCCACTTTAAGCCTTCTTCCTCGGTACATGTCAAGGGAGCTACAGAGGGAAGTACGCATTGTAGTACCTTTACTGAATCTCTTGAAAGCCTGTAATCTACCTCTTCTTCTGAAAGGTTTTTCCATTCTTCTACATTTAATTCCATAATAATCCTCCTGTAAATTACTATGTAGATTTAACTATTTTTCCAGTCCATCATCTCGATTTTTCGAAAAATTTCTGTTATATCTCCTATAGATACGTTCGGGTCGTTTAGACACCATATTATGCCGAAGTGCACCATATTAGTACATTCGCTACAAAATTCCTTGGGAAAATTAGGAATGAATGTATAATCTTCTGGATTTGTCGTTCCCCCGTTCATTCGTTCATTATATACCTCAGGGAGATATTGAACATGACTAGGACAATCACTTCCACAGCAGACATAATTTAAAGTACCTGTCTTATCTACAACTTTAATGGTACCTCCTCCATGCTGTACTATATAACGACACAACTTTCGCTTCAAAGAATTAGGTATTTCAAAAGCTGAAGAACCATCACCGTTTGTCAATGCCATTATTCTATTATATATATCCGCCGTGCCTGAAGGTATTTCAATATTACTTACGCAACTATTTATGAAAATAGGTATATTGTCTGCCGCTGGAGAAATATGATCTCCCCATACAGACAATATATCTACTTCCTCAGGTCTTATAACTAAAGCAAATTGTACATTTTCTCCTAACATTTCCTTATATATTCTTTTCCAGTAATTATAAGGATGCTTCATCCAGTAAATTAAATGAATAAAAAAAGTTGCTTTGTTATTTTTTGCTAATTCTTTAATGCAATCACCCAGGGGACTGTTACTCAGAGAAATTCCATTGGTAAAAAATAGAATATGCATATAGTTAGATAACTCTTGCACCAAAGGAATTAATTCTTTTTGGAACCAGAGAGGAGCATCCAATAATTCTCCTCCCATTAAACTACATGATAAGATATAGCAAGAACTCAGTTTTTCATAACTCTCCTTCATATTATGAACAAACGCTTGTACTCTCGATAAGGTATCCTTAAGGTCGCTATCCTTATCTTTAAGGGATTTATGTTCAATATTCTGAACACAGTAATCGCATCCTCCCTTACAGTAGGTTGTAAGAGCTAAAGAATAGCTTCGAGGAAGTTTAATAGATTTACTCATTTGGTTTAAACACCTCTACTGTATCAAGTTTCGCAGGGTCTGAATCTGCAAAATGAAGATGTACCTGGCCACCTTCTGCTTGTGGTTTACCACTATAACGAGGAAACATATGTTCAAGCATCCATGTTGTAGCTGTTTCCTTACCCATACGTACCTGTTTCTGTGATATATCGTTAATACGATTTAATAAAACAAATTCGAAGCTCTTAATCTGCTCGTGAAACTCTCTCTGAAGTTCTTCATCCTCAGATACTGCTTCTATTTCTGCGGGACTAAGTCCTGCGTAGATATAAGCATCTTCAAGCGCCATTCCTGTTATGAGAGCATTGTAAATTTTGTCTTTCTTAAACCCAGGTATCATGTCTTTATATTACGCTTTTATTTATACTAATTCAATGTCATTAATATAATACTTTAGTGAATAGCTTTATTTCTATTTACAGCTTTAATTCTATCGCTAAACCAAGTATTAAGTACCTTATCTTCATCATCAACAAGTATTCCTGTCTTATCTTCGGCTACTTCATATTTACTAACGCCGTAAGGAACAAACTGGAAAGTATCGACTATAGAGGACAATCCTTGTTGCTGAATCCATTCTCTTTTTGCTTTCTCTGTCTCTATATTCATTTTATCTTTTACATCTTGAGGGGTATTAGGAGGAAAACGAGAACCTGCAGTTATAATGCCAATCCTATACCCCATTTCTTTAAACTGATGCATCATAGTTATAAACTGAGGAATAAGAGCAGCTTCCTTATATACATCCGCATCATTAGCATCAAGTCTTTGGAACACGTTTAACTCTTTGCCTTGACTATAGCTAGTGACTTTAGGTTTAACTCCATATAAATCGGCTATGGTACCGTCCATATCAAAATATACAGTGCGTCCCGCATCTTCTTGAGTGGGTATATAGTCTTGAGACATATCCTGGAGTAATAGTTGTTGTAGCATATCCCTATTATATCGGACTAAATAAAAGTATGCTATGTTAGAAATATGACGCTAAGGTTTCGTGTGAGATATTTATGACGCTAAGGTTTCGTGTGTAGTGTGTGAGGACCGTATAGTGTAAAGCAAAATATATATGCTTAAACACAGTAAAAATGGCTCAGGAGGTAATTATTATGAGCAAGATTAAAAATATTTTAGACAAAGTTATTAATAATAACTTTAGCGAATCGTTTGTAACACATATGAAGAATGCAATGATGATGTCGTTCTTCAAACATCAAGACAAACGTGGTAATGGAAATATCAATAATTATTGTGGTAAGATATCTATTGATATGATATATAAAGAATTAGAAGCATTTAAGGAGGATGCTAATACAGAACACATGGTTAATGTGGCTAACTATGCTATGATTAGATATATGTTCCCACAAAATAAAGAATCATATATTCCTACTGATTCAGATAAATCAACATTTAATGTTGGTATTACTAAATCAGTTATGGAACATCTTCGTGATTACTTTAATGAATATAACTAAGGAGGTATTGTATGTTTAACAGACAACTACAATCATTAAAAGAAGCCCTCGGTAATGATACTACTGAGAATGATGTGTTTGTAACTCTTACTAAAGAAGAATTACAAAGAATCTATGATATATTAGCTTTGTATGATAAGAATAATACTAAGTTAATTAATAAAATTAAAAGCTTTATTAAGGAGGTGTAATATGAAAAAAGATATTACTTCATGGAAGCTTGACTTATTGTGTGAACAGCTTAAAGTAGCTATTCAGAATGAAGAAGCATGTAAGAGATATGAGTCAATATCTCGAACATCAAATCGCCTTGCTAATCAGGAACCTTATATTTATAAAGGAACTGATGGTAAGTATCATTGGGTTCGGTGAACTATTGGAGAGAGTTTAAGAGATATTAGATTGACTTCACTCTAAAGAAAATCCTAACTGGAAGAGTTTTATAAACATTTACTTTATTTATTAAGGAGGCCTATTATGGCTACAACAGTTACTACAGTTACTACATTAAGAGGTAATACTATGAAATCTATTTACGCACTCAAAACAAGTGTTCAGGACAGGATCGGTACTCTTGAAAACAAGAATGACCGTATTCAAAACGATGCTTCTCTGTCTTCTAATACTAAGAAGACTCAGAACTACCAAATCACCCATGAGCTCAAACTACTTACAGCTGTAGTGTCATGTCTTGATTATATGTCTTTAAATGGTATAGAGGAGATACCTGAAGACTTAGAGAAAGACGTTAGAGCCATAATACCTCAGGAGGTTAAGAAAACTATAATAGAGGTACATGAAGGTGATAACGTTATCCAGCTGTTAGATAAGTACAGTAGTGTCAAGGACATCTACAAGAAGCTTACAAAGGCATGTGACGATGCTGGATTAAAGATTGTAGGTCAGGATATCGTAAAAGCTTAAATGAACTATTGGAGAGAGTTTAAGAGATATTAGATTGACTTCACTCTAAAGAAAATCCTAACTGGAAGAGTTTTATAAACATTTACTTTATCTATTAAGGAGGCCTATTATGGCTACAACAAACAAAACTATTTCAAGAGGTAGTATTATGTCAATTATCAAATCTATCCTTAACAACACAATTTCTAGGATGGTTACACGTAATCGTGTACTCAAAGCAACCGGATGTTCTATCGAAGACTTTGCTGAAGTGGCGAATAACCCTGATGGTATTGATTGCTTCATCAAAGACTTCCGTAGAGAAGGATGGTGTGATACAGAGCTTCGTTCTATTCTCGATACTCTCTTCCATCTCAATAGAGCAATAGATTGCTATGGTCAATACTGGTTCTAATTAAAAACATTACATTACATATCCTCAACACATAGTGGCTCAGTGTATAAATAAAAGCTGTCTGCTATTGAGAGGGAACTTTATTATCTAGTCTTTAGGAGGACTATTATGAAAAAGAATGTTACAATTACAGTAGGAGAAAAGGTATTTGAATTGGATGACTTTGCAAGAGCCATATTACAGGACGCTTTGGAAGCAGGTA
>SFFE01000039.1 GCA_004556965.1 Clostridiales bacterium
CGCCGTAGACGTTCGTATACCGCAGGAAGATGGTGGCGATCTGCTCGCGGGTGATGGGGCTGTCCGGATCGAAGCGGTTGCCGCCCACGCCGTCCACGATGTGCTGGTCGGCCGCCCAGGCGACGGCGGCGTAGTAGTATGCGCCCGGCTCCACGTCATAAAACGGGACGTAATAGAGGGAATAGTCCGTGTCCACGTCGGTCATGCGGTAGAGCATGGTGACGAGTTGGGCGCGGGTCGTCGTGCCGGTGGGGTTGACCGTTCCGTTGCCCATGCCGTTCATGATGCCGTTTTTCAGGCAGTAGTCCAGACCCTCATGCGACCACCAATCCGGCGCGGGCATGTCGGTGAAGCCATAGCCGGGGCAGGACGGGCCGCCGGAGCAGGCCGTGGCCGGCAGCGGATCGGTATACGTTTCGCCGCAGCGCGTGCAGGTGTAAAGGACGCACCCCTCCGAGGTGCTGGTCGGCTGCCGGACGGTCACGCCGCCGTCCCACGCGTGGCCGAGCGCGGCGGTCGCATCCGTGCGGTCGCCGATCTCCGCGCCGCAGGTTTTGCAGACGTATTTCGTATAGCCCGTCTCCGTGCACGTCGGCGCGACGACGACCGCTTCCGGCGCATGGCCGGCGGCGGGGATGACGTCCGTCTTCGTTGTGCCGCAGACGGCGCAGGTGTATGTGCCCTGCCCGTCTTCCGTGCAGGTGGGCGCGGTGATGGTCTCCGTCAGCTCATATTCGTGGCCGGCCGGCGCGGTGCCGGAGCCTTCCACGACGCCGAGCAGCGTGCCGCACACGGCGCAGCGGCGCTCCGTATAGCCCATCCCGGTACACGTCGGCGGCACGACCACGTCCACCGGCGTGTGCGGGACCGAGTCCGTCACGTCGCGGTGCAGCACTTCGCCGCAGTTGTCGCAGGTGTAGACGGTGTAGCCCTGCTCGGTGCAGGTGGGCGCGACGGTCTCGCCCTGCGTGAGCGTGCAGCCGTCCTTATCATGGCGGCAGAGGTTCCACGCCTCGGCGTTGTAGCCGTTCCACAGGCCGTCGGCGACGACCCAGGTTTCGTTGTCCTGGGGATAGTGGATGAGGATCACGCGCTTGACGAAGCTTGCGCCGGTCTCGTCCGCCGCCGTGACGGCAGGCGCGTCGCCGTAGCAGTAGGCGTCCGTCAGCGCGGTGCAGAGCGCAAACGCGCTGCTGCCGATCGTCTGCGCCTCCGCGCCCGCGCGCAGGGAGACCTCCGTCAGCGCCGTGCAGCCGGAAAATGCGCGCTCGCCGATGTTCGTAACGCTGCCGGGCACGTCCAGCGCGGTCAGCGCTTCACAGCCGAGGAAGGCGCTGCCGCCGATCGTCTGCAGTCCGGCGGGCAGCGTCAGCTCCGCCAGCTTGAAGCAGCCGGAAAAGGCTTGCTCGCCGATGGCGGTGAGCGTGCCGGGCAGGTCGATGCGCTCCAGCAAAATGCACAGCGAGAACGCGCCTGCGCCGATCTCCGTGGTGGCCGGGGCGAGCGTCACGTCGGTCAGCCCGCACGCGCTGAAGCAGTCCTCCGGCACGACGGTGATCGCGTCGGGCAGCGCGATGGACGTGAGCAGCTCGCAGGAGCTGAACGCGCCCGTGCCGAGC
This sequence comes from Clostridiales bacterium, assembly GCA_004556965.1. GTDB lineage: Bacteria > Bacillota > Clostridia > Oscillospirales > Oscillospiraceae > CAG-103. The sequence continues at coordinate 1,620 of SFFE01000039.1, forward strand.
GTCTGCAGCCCCTCCGGCAGCGTGACGCGCAGCAGCGCCTTGCAGTTGCTGAACGCATAGTCGCCGATGGCGGTGACCGTCTCCGGGATGGGCGCTTCCGTCAGCAGCTTGCAGCCGTAGAACGCGCGCTCGCCGATGGCGGTGACCGTGCCGTTGCAGGTCACGGAGCGCAGCGCCGCGCAGTTGGAAAAGCAGCCCGCCGGCACGGCCGTGACCGTCGCGGGCAGGGTGGCTTTCGTGAGCGCGTCGCAGCTTGCAAAGGCATAGGAGCCGAGAGCCTTCACCGTTTCGGGCACGACGGCGCCGGTCAGCCCGTCGCACCCGGCGAAGGCGTGCGAGCCGAGGGTCTGTACGCTGTCGGTCAGCGCCAGCGTCTGGAACGCGTCGCACGCGGCCATGGCGTAGTCGCCGATGGCGGTCAGCGTCTCCGGCAGCGCCGGGAACGCCAGATTGTTGCACGCGGCGAGCGCGTAGCGCGGCAGCTCCGTCAACCCGGCGGGGAGCTGCATCGCGGTCAGCTCCGGCAGCGCGAAGAAAGCGAATTCGCCGATGTCCGTAACGGTGTCGGCGATCTCGACGCGCTGGATGCCGGTGGTCTTGATGAGCGCAAGGTCGATGCTCACGACGTTTTTGAGGTTCCACCACGGCGGCAGTACGCCCGTGGTGAAGTCAAAATCCTCCATCGCGCCGCTGCCGGTGATCGTCAGCACGCCGTCTTCGACGCTCCAATGGAGGTTGTCGCCCTCCGTGCCGAAATCGCCGGACGTCTCCGTCGTCGCGGCGGCGGTGAGGATGGCGCTCACGTCCAGATTCTTCAGATCCAGCTCGTCGAGCAGCTCCTTGTCAAAATACTTGTCCAGCGCGGACTTCGTCGCTTTGCTGACCGCGTCGTCGATCAGCCCGGCCGACGCATTCACAGTCAGCCCGGAAAGCAGCGCCGCGACCATGCAGACGGCCAGCAGCAGAGACAACAGTCGTTTCTTCATCATGAACCTCCCTGATCTCCCGCCCGCCTGCGCGGGCGGGGATGCTTTTTTTGCAAAACGTGGTGCTTTTACTTAATTTATTACTATACCATGCGGCACCGGCGCTTTCAAACCCCATGTGAAGCGCGGAAGAAAAATTGTGGAATTGTTACATTTTTGAAACAAATTTTTGTAGAGTTTTTCTCTTTGAAACCGGCCGACCGGCGGCGCGCGCCGCTTGCAAAAAAGCGGAAGGTCTTGTATACTGATTCCATATCCGATGTTTGTGCGTTTCAAATTATTTTAATGGTGTGCTGCTAAAGTACGGTGGAAACGCTGCGAAGAGAATCAAGCCCCGCGCGGGCAGAGAAGGAGAATGTATATGAAGAAACGGTTGCTGTCTCTGCTTCTGGTACTGGTGATGGCTGTGTCGCTGTTTTCCGGCCTGAGCATGAACGCCTCGGCGGACGACCTCATCGCCGACTGGATTCAGAACGATCAGATCATCGGCAAAGTCGTTGAAAAGCTTTTCGATGCAGAAAACATCGTCTATCACGGCTATTGCGGCGACACCAACGGCGGCACGACGGCCGGGTCCTATGTCCAGTTTGACATTTATGAGGTCACGAACCCCACCGCCATCGGAGAAGAACACCTTCAGGAAATCTTTGATACCGCCGGCTACGATCCCGATCAGCAGTACTATGGCATCTGGATCTACGGCAACGGCGCCATGGAGGATTATGACCACATCACCAAGAAATCGCCGTGGAGCGGCGCCATCACGCTGACGGGCGGCACACGCGCGGGCGAGACGGTGGACATGGAGGAGTTGCTGGTCGTGGCCTACATCGAGGGCGCGAACGCAGAGCACGGCTATGCCGCCGGCGTCACCACGGTCGGCAAGGACGCGTTCTGGGGACAGGACCTGCTGACCGCCGTGTTCCTCGGCAACTCCGTGGATAAGATCAAGGCGCGGGCGTTTGAGTCCTGCGATCTGCTGGCCGCGATCAACATGCCGAACGCGCTCACCAAAATTGAAGACCGCGCCTTTTACGCCTGCGACAAGCTGACCTTCGTGCGTGCGCGCGCGACGAAGATCGACGAAATCGGCAAGCGCGCGTTCTTCAGCTGCACGTTCCTCGCGGATGTGGAGCTGCCGTACACGCTGAAGACGATCGGCGAGTACGCCTTTGCATGGGATCGCATCCTCGGCGAGAAAAACCTCGTGCTGCCCAACGGCCTGACGACGATCGGCGAGGGCGCGTTCGCCTTCTGCACGCACTTTTCGAAGCTGAACATTCCCACCAGCGTCACGACCATCGGCCCCTATGCGTTCCTCGGCGCATACAGCCTTTCCGAGCTGACCTTCACGGCGGGCGGAACGCAGGCGCTGACGATCGGCACGGGCGCGTTTGCCGCGAACTATGAACTCCCGGAGGTCCACTTTGACGACCGCGTGCAGAGCATCGGCGTGTCCGCCTTCGGCGCGTGCGAGAAGCTGGCGCGGGTGTCGTTCGGCACCGGCATCAACCGCATTGCCGAGCGCGCGTTCACGAGCATGATGAGCGACGCGTACACCGTCGCTGCGATCATTGCTGAGATTCGGGAGATCGGCGACCCGTCGGGCGATCTCGACCAGTTCCTCCAGTCGAAGACCAAGATCACCCCGCTGGAGCATGCCGCGTTCCGCGGCAATCCGTGCGGCGTTACCGCGGCGGACGATGCGGCGCGCACCTTCCCGGCCGACTGCCTGATCCACTATCCGGAGGGCAACCTCAACTGGATTGCCGCCGTCACGAAGGACGGTAAGTGGCAGGGCTACCAGACCGACTATTACTGGACGGGGCACTTCCACGAATTCGAGGAGACGGTCACCAGCGAGGCGACCTGCACGCAGGACGGCAACACCCACCGCGCCTGCACCGTGAACGACTGCGGTTATGAGGACGATGTGCCCATCGCGGCGCTCGGCCACGATTACCAGCCCTACAACTCCTTCGACCCCACCTGCACGGAGGGCGGCGGCACGTTTGAACAGTGCGCGCGCTGCGGCGATATCATCCAGACCGAGGAGACCGAACCGCTCGGCCATGACGAGAGCAAGTGCACCCGCGTCGAGCCGACGTGCACGGAGCCGGGCCGGGTGCAGGGCACGTGCGCGCGCTGCGGCGAGCCGATCGACTATGTCATCCCCGCCACGGGGCACCGTGTCCCCAGCGCGACGGTCATCCGGGAGGCCACCTGCACAGAGACCGGTCTGGCGCGCGGCCTCTGCGCCGACTGCGGCAAGACCGTCGAGCAGGTGATCCCCACCACCGACCACACGCTTGTGACGCAGCCGGCCGTCGCGGCCACCTGCACGACCGCCGGCAAGACGGCGGGCAGCTACTGCTCCGTGTGCGGCACGGTGGTGCAGAAGCAGGAGACCGTCCCGGCCTTCGGCCATGACTATGCCGAGACGGAGCGCGTCCCCGCCACCGCTGCGACGGATGGATACGTGACCTACACCTGCAACCGCTGCGGCGAAACGTATACCGATCCGCTGCCGGCCACGGTCTGCTCCGGCGGCCCGTCCTGCCCCGGCTATGGCTTCACCGACATGCCCGCGCCGGATTGGTGGTCGCATAAGGGTCTGGACTACTGCCTGAAAAACGGCATCATGAACGGCATGGGCAACGGAACGGTCAACCCCACCGGCACGACGACCCGCGCCCAGCTTGTCACCATGCTCTACCGCATGGCGGGTGAGCCGGCAGGTCAGATCATCGGCGGCGGCTACATGGAATACAGCAAGCTCCGCAGCCCGTTTACCGACACGCCGCGCGACCAGTATTACTTCAACGCGGTCATGTGGGCGTATTATAACGGCGTCGTGGACGGCGTGGGCGGCAACCGCTTCGATCCGGACAGCCCCATCACCCGCGAGCAGATCGCCACCATCTTCCTGCGGTATACGAACGTCTACGGCGCCGCAGGGCGACGCCAAGCGCGATCAGGTCGCGACGATCATCATGCGCTATGAGCTGAATATCGTGCAGAAATAACGCAACCACAAATGCAGACCGGGCAAGCCGTTTGGCTTGCCCGGTCTTTTTGCGCCGCTGCGGATGAGGTGGCCTGCGCGACGCACATTGGGTAATCCACCCCATTTCTTTCTGCTCGTGCAGAGCGTCAGAGTGGACACGTTCCATTGCGCTTTCGCCGGAAGGCGAAAGCTTCATATCCACTCCTCCACTCTTCCTTTCCCAGCCGCAAGTCAAGCTTGCGGCTGGGTAAGGAAGAACGGGGAAATGGACAAGGTGAATTGCCGCGCAGCGGCAAGAGAGGGTGGTCTGGACCATGTGGAGCTTTCCGGCTTGTCCGGGAAGCGAAACGGAATGCGCCCGTTCTGACGTCAGACGTAGATCGTGACCGTATACAGCGCGCTCTGCAGCGAATACGTCCATGTAACGGAGCCGCGCCCCGCGAGACCGAGCGCGCGCAGGATATCCGCCGCCTCCCGGAGGTCGAACAGGCGGAAGGTCACGGCGTCGTACACCGCGCCGTCGGCGCAGCGGAAGGTGAGCACGTTGCTCCCCTGCTCCACCTGCGGCCGCAGGATGGCGAGGATGGCGGCGTTGCTGTCCTCCGTGAGGATATAGCCCTCGCGGACATAGTAGTTCGCAGCGTTCGCGCCGGTCTGCACCGCGTCGGCGGGGCGGTTGGGCGTGTGCGTCGCGTCGAAGTCCGCCGATGTGACAGCGAACCAGTCGTGCTTCAAGTATTCCGCGCCGAGCGCGTCGTACCGGTCGGAATTGTCCCACGTGGGGTCGAAGTAATACGCCGCGCCGTCAAGCACCGCAAGATTCCACGCATGCCCAGTCGTCTGCCCGCCCTCCGCCGCCGTGCCGGTGACGGTGCGCGCGGCGATGCCTGCGCGCGTGAGCAGGAACGTGTACGCGTCGGCAATGCCGCCGCACACCGCGCTGCCCTCGCAGATCGCGGCGTAGGCCGTCTGGTCGTAGCCCTCGCGCTCGGCGTAGGTGACATGCGTCTGCAGCCAGTCGTAGAGATACAGCGCCGTTTCATAGTCGCCCGCAGGCGCGCCGGCGAGCACCGCGTCCGCTGCGTCGCAGAGCGCGGCGTAGCGCGCGGGGCCGTCGTCATACAGCCAGCGGAAGGTGATCTCCACCGTCGTGGTCAGGACGGTGGACGCCGTGAGATGGTAGCCCGTGCACCAGAACAGCTCCGGGTCGTCCAGCAGCTCGCCGAGGCAGGCCTCCACCGTTTCCAGCGGGCAGCCGCGCACCGTGACGGTATCGCTCTGCCGCTCGATCGCATCGCGCAGCACGGCGGCCACCTCCGGATTCGCCGTGCAGTTGGGCGCCGCGTCCGGAAGCTGCGCGCCGCTGCCGCCCACGACGGCGGGCGCCGGGGCGCTCGCGCGGTTTAAAACGCCGCAGCCGCCCAGAGCCGCCAGCAGCGCCAGCGCAAGGCATACGGCAAGGAATCGTTGTCTCATACAGCACCTCCCTGTCCGCCCTCATTGTAACACATCCCGCGCAATTTTGGGGTAGAAATCGCGCAGGAAATCTGCTATAGTATGTTATTATGCCCGTTGTGGGCAGTCCATTTTGAAAGCCAACCGGCCCCCGGCCGGAGAATTGCCCATCAGGAGGGGTATTTTTATGATTGAACTGACCATTCTCGTCGATGATTTCGACTATTCCGACAAGCTGGACAAGCAGCTTCCCATGATCTTTGAAGCGCTCAGCAGCAGCGGCGAGCTGAATCCCGTGATGAAGCTGGCCTGCAACTCGCCGGAGGCGACCGCGCGCATCGTCAAGGGCGTGCTGCGCACCATGAGCCGAGACGCGAAGGAGCGGCTGGCCGTGCGCGTGTTCAACAGCAACCGCACCAAGCTGATGAACAAGGTCAACAAGCTCGCCGCCGACTACGGCATCATCGTAGACGTCTGCGGCTGCAAGGCGGAAAAGCGGTAAGCGTACCGCATCCTGCAAACAGGCGTCCCAGCCGGGGCGCCTGTTGTTTTTGTTTTTATAGTTTACATAAATGTATTAAGTATAAATTATGTAATCTTATGGACACGGCAGGCCTGCAGATCGGGCAATCTCTGCCGCAGTACATTGCGGATCGCACATTGGGTAATCCACCCCATTTCTTTCTGCTCGTGCAGAGCGTCAGAGTGGACACGGAATTTTCGCGTTTATGCGGAAATGGAGTGTAGCGCGTTCATTCTGACGCCGCAAGCGGTTCGCGCGCTGCGAAGCAGGATTGTACGTTTGGCTGCGGTGCGTTACGATCCCGCGTCCTCCCAGACGCAAGCTTGACTTGCGGCTGGGTAAGGAAGAACGGGGAAGCGGATATGGAGACGCCGCGTTTACGCGGCGGCGAAATGGAGCGCGCCCGTTCTGACGCCGTCTCCTCGCGGGGCAACCCAACGAAGTGGTTGCCCCGCGAAACAGCGAAGAAATAAGGCGCGGATATGGAGCTTGCCAGCTTGTCTGGGAAGCAGAATGGAGCAAGTTATTTCTGAGCCGCGGCGCCCGCTTTCAGCGCTGCGATCGTGGCGGCGTCGTAGCCGCTCTTGTTCCAGAGCGCGGCGGGCACCGTGCCGCCGTTTTTCAGGATGAGCGAGATCTGCGTGCGCGCGTCCGCCTGCGCGGCGCTGGCCTCCTGGGACGCCGCCTTCTCCGCTTCCTCCTGCGCCTTCTGCTCCGCCTCGGCGGACGCCGCCTTGCGCGCCTGATCGGTGCGGATGCCGGAGGCATAGCGCTCATAGGCGTCCTTGTCCAGATCCAGCAGCGCGCTGATGCGCTTCCACGTCTCGTCCCGGTCGCCGCCGCGCGCGGAGAGCAGCGCGTCGAGCGTATCGCGCCGGTCGTCGCGGCTGCCGAGATACCGGTCATACGCGAGCTGCGCCAGCTCCGGCAGCTTGTCCGCTGCCTTGGCGCGGTAGGCATTGCCCGCCTGCTGCGAGGCCGCGACCGCCGCCGTGGACGCGCGCCCGCCCGTGAGCGCCGCCGCGTCGCCCAGCGCGTCCTGCGCCGCCAGCTCCGCCTCGCGCAGATACTGCTTGCGGTACGCGCCGTAGAGCGCGTCGGACGCGGGGTCGTAGTCAAAATCCGCGCCCAGCAGCGAATCGAGCAGGCTGTCGATCTCCTGCGCATACGGGTCGTCCGTCTGGTTCAGCAGCGTCTCGGCCTGAGCGCGGGCGCTGTCGTCATACTCGCGCACCTCCTGATACGGGAGGTACTGCTCGTACTTGCCGGTCGGCGCGACATCCAGCCCCTCGCCGGCGATCTTGGCGTTGCGCTGCTGCTCGTAGATCGCGGCGGCAGTATAGTCCCCGCTCTCCACGGAGCGGTTGATCAGCGCCTGATAGTCTGTGTCTTTGTCGTATTTATACTTGGTGGCCATGGGTCATTCTCCTTTCATCCTGCCGGAAGCTCCCGGCGCGCGAGACTCAGCAGCCGCCACGCGCCCGTGCCCTGCACGCGCACGCGGAAGTGGTCGCACCGGCGCGGCACAAGCGGCAGCAGGAAGGTCCGCTTCGCGCCCGCGGAAAACGCGCCCACATCGCGCCAGACGCCGTCGGAATCATACTGCACCTGCACGGCGACGGCCGCGCCCGCGTCGGCCTCGATGCGAAGCTGCAGGCACAGCAGCCGCTTTTTGTCCGGGCTGGCGCTGTAAAAATCGCCGGTCTCCATGGCGCTCTCCAGCGCTGACACGTCGCCCGAACCGAAGCGCCAGACGCCCGTTTCGTCCTGCGCGTAGAGCGCGCCGCCGTACCACGCGAAGGCGGAGGCGGCAAACGCGTCCTCCCGGCTCCAGAGCGCGGTGCGCGTGTCGTACACGAACAGGTGCGCCTGATCCGCCCCGTCGCGCGCGGAGAGATAGTAGCGCACGCCGTCCGAGCCGGCCGCGCCGTGCGTGAGCGCGCGGCCCAGCCGGTCGCCGATGCGGCGGGGCGTGCCGCCGGTCGTCGCCATCACGCCGGAGGGCGCGAGGAAAAAAAGCGTCTCGTCCGCCACGGCGAAGGACGCGCCGCTCGCCGCCTCCGCGCCGGTGAGCGACGACGCGACGAGCTGGAAATTCTCCGGCTTCGTGCCGTAGAGCTTGTAGAGCACGTCCTCCTTCGTGAACACGACGCAGCCGCGGTAAGCCGCGCAGCCGGTGAAGCGGCCGGGCGAGCCGGTGTCCACGCTCCACGCCGCGGTCGAGACCGGGCCGTTTTCGTCCGCTTCGTACCAGTACCAGTTGAGCGGATCGCCCAGGCGCGTACAGTACACGGTGTCGTCCTTGCAGCCCCAGAGCCGGTTGCCCCAGGCGCAGACGAAGTCCAGATCCGGGATCGCGCGCGTGACGGTGACGGCCGCCTCGCTCTGGGACGTGCCCGCGAGCGTGAACGTGTCCTCATAAAACACGAGACGTTTGCCGTCGGCGGAGATCTCGCGGATGATGAACGTGCCGTTATTCGCCGCGTCGCTGCAGCCGGAGATGGTCACAGCGTCGCCCGCGCGGAAGTAAAACGTAAAATCCGTCTGCGCCGTGAGGGTGTTCGCCCTGGCGCTCTCGCCCTGATACGTGCCGTCCGCGAGCGTGGCGGCGCCGCTCCACACGGGTTCGGCGGCGGTGATCGTGCGCGCCGCGGGATCGTAGCAGAGCTTGTCCGGCCAGACGAGGACGCGCCCGCAGAGCTCCGCGATCCGCTTCGGCCCCGGCGTGACGAATCGGATGATGCTCTGGTCGTGATACAGGGCGTTTCCGTCGCACCAGATCAGGCCGGCGGACGAGGCGAACAGGCCGTTCGCGCCCATGGCAACGTTGTGCACCTTCGTGCGGCCCGGCCGGGTGGCGAGCAGCGGCGCGTCGCCGCAGGTGAGATTCTGCATTTCGTAAATGCCGCCCTCCCCGCAGGAGGGGCGGTGGTCATAGCCGCCGAAGGAGACCTGCGCGCGCGTCTGGCGCGTCTCGCTCCGGGGCAGTCTGGGTAGCTGTTTCATGCGGTGTCCTCCTTACCCGTTCGCTTCGAGCGCCGCGATGCGGCTCTCGAGCGCGGCGAGCTTGTCGCCGAGGTTCACGTCGCCCAGCAGCACGTCCCCGCTGAGCTGGATGCGCGCGGCAGAGAGCAGGAGCGACGGGCTTTCGCTGTACCACGCGGTGATGCGCGCGCCGTTCGTGTGGAACACGAGGGATTTGTAAGTGCCGAAGTCGTCCGCGCCGCCGATGTTGAGCCGGTCGGCGACGGTGGTGATGCCGTTGAGGTCGATCTTGTCGGCGGAGAGCGTGACGCCGCTGCCCGCGTCGTTGATGGCCGCGACGATGGACGCCGCGTTCACGCCGTTTGCGTCCGCCACGAGCGAGACGGCCGCGCCCTGCTCCGTCACGCGCTGCGAGAGCGCGGCGAGGCTGCCCTCCGCCGATTCCACGCGCGACTCGATGCTCTGCGCGTCCACGGCAATGGAGGCAAGGTCGCCCTCCGCGTCCCGGATGCGCAGGTAGATCGGGCCGAGCATGCGCGAGAGCGCCGCGCCGTTGAAGTTTTCCGCGCCGAGGTTCTGCAGCGTGTAGTGCAGGGTGTCCAGCAGCTCGTGCACCGCGCCCTCCAGCGCGTCGAGCCGCTGCGCGGTGGTTTCCTTGCCGGTGAAGGTCGGCAGCGCCTGTTCCAGCGCGGTCAGCTCCGTCATGGCGCGTCCTCCCCGCGGCTGTCCACGCGCTCACGCAGCGCGGCCACCGTCTTTTTCAGAAACGCCGGCATCGGCGCGCCGAGCTTTCCGGCGTTTTCCACGATGCTGCCCAGCTCCGTGAGCAGATACCACGCCGTCACGAGCGGGAACAGCAGCACGTCGTAGTCCGCCGTGCCGGCGAGCAGTGTGTTCGCCGCGAGATCCAGCAGCGCCGATACGAGCACCGCCACGATCGAGCCGGTCTTGTGCCACAGGCCCTCGCGCGCGGTGCGGCTGCTCCACGTGCCGGTCTTGACGGCGGCGGCGGTGCCGGTGGCGTAGTCGAGCAGCATCGCCGCAATCCACAGCGCGGCCAGCCAGCCCGTCCGCCCCCAAAGCCCCGTCAGCGCCGTGACGCCGGCCGTGATCGCAGCCTTGATGGTTGTCAGTTTGTCCATGGTAAGCTTCCTTTGTTTGATGTGTGTTTGTGGGTGGGTGGGAAGCACGCGACGTGCACCCAGCCCAAAGGCTCCCTTGTGTAAAGGGAGCTGTCGCCGCAGGCGACTGAGGGATTGTCCGTTACGCACGTTGGGTAAGTTACCCCATTTCTTTCTCTCGTCAGAATGAACGCGCTGCATTTCGTTTCCGGCTGAAGCCGAAAACTCCATGTCCGCTTCTTCATTCTTCCTTTCAAATCCGAAACGGTGTTTCGGATTTGAAAGGACGAGCAGCAGAGCGAATGAGTCCGCGTGTTTACACGGGGACGGCGTCAGAAGCCGCTCGCTGCGCTCCGTTTCCGCGGCAAGCGCGAAAACTGCGCATCTGCTCCCGCCTTCTTCC
>SFFE01000014.1 GCA_004556965.1 Clostridiales bacterium
CGCGATCCGGACGCGCCGATCTTCAACTACTGCGACTACGGCATCGTCGGCGATATGGACGAGGTCTGCGACGCGATGCTCGAAGCGCTCAAAGCGAAATAAAACATCAACCAAAAAGACCTGTTTGCATTGTCTGCAAACAGGTCTTTTTGATTGTTCCCTTCACCGCTTTTCGGAGCGGCGCCAGATGTGCTGCGCCTCCGCCGCGCGGATCAGCTCCTCCCGGAACATCGGGTGCGCGATCGACACCAGAAGCTCCGCGCGCTCCCATGTGGAACGTCCGGCGAGATTCACTACTCCGTACTCTGTGGCGATCAGGTGCGCCTGGCTGCGCGGAGAGGTGACGATGTCGCCCCGGAAGCTCGGCACGATGCGCGAATGCATCACGCCATCGCAATCCGTGTGCGTGGAGGTCATGCAGATGAACGCCTTGCCGCCGCGCGCCATCGCCGCGCCCGTGAGAAAATCGAGCTGGCCGCCGGTGCCGCTGATCTGCCGCAGGCCGGAGCTTTCAGACACGACCTGCCCATACAGGTCGGCGGAAATACAGCTGTTGATGGACACCATATTGTCGAGCTGCGCGATCACCTCCGGCGCGTTGACGTAGGACAGCGGGCATGCCATAATGCCCGGATTTTCGTCCAGCCAGTCATACAGCCGCTGCGAGCCGAGTGCGATGCCGAGCACGCCTTTGCCCGGATAGATCGTCTTCCTGCGGTTTGTGAGCACGCCCGCCTCGTACATCTCCAGATAGGCGTCGGAGCACAGCTCCGTGTGCATGCCGAGATCGCGCAGACCGGACTGCGCCAGCAGCTTGCCGAGCGCGCCGGGCATGCCGCCGATACCGAGCTGCACCGTCGCACCGTCCACGATATACGGCAGGACGTGCTGCGCGATGGCGGTGTCCTCCGCGCTCGGCGCGTGCTGCTGCATCTGCACCAGCGGGGCATGCTCGCCCTCGACGACCATGTCCACGTCCGAAATGTGGATCACCTCGTCAAACCCGCCGCACAGGCGCGGCAGATGCTCATTGACCTCCAGAATGACCACATCCGCCTTGTCCAGAATGCCTTTTGCCGCGCCTGTGGAGGTGGAGAGGTTGAAATATCCGTGCCGATCCATGGGCGTCACGGCGAGCATAGCGACGTTCACAGTGAGAAAGTGCTTGTAATACTCCGCCATGTTGCGGAAAATCATGGGAATATAGTAGCACAGGCCGCGGTCGCACAGGCGGCGCTCATACGCCGAGCAGTGCCACGAATGATACGTGAAATGCGCCTGCTCCCGGTCGCACTCCACGATCTGCAGCGGGCCAAACAGCAGATTGCCGCGAACCTTGACGTCTGTCAGTTCCTCCCGCCGTGCGGCCAGCGCCGCGTCCAGCAGCGCCGGCATGCCCAGCGCCGTGCCGTAATCCACCCAGTCGCCGCTTTTGATTACCTGCACCGCCTGCTCCGGCGTGCGCAGCTTGCTGCGGTATTCAGCCAAATAGTCCATAGCGATTCTCCTTCGCGTCAATAGATCTGATCCTTCTGCACCGGCATTTCAAACAGGCGGCGGATCTCCGCGCTGTCCTGCGTCTGACCAAGGATCCACATCAGCTTGGTCACGACCGCCTCCGAGGTCATGCCGTAGGCTTCAAGCAGCCCCATCTCCTTTTTTGCGCGCTGGCCGACCTGATAAACCTCCATGTCGCTGCCCTCGTGCGGCACCTGCGTCGTCATCACGATGACGCGGCCGGAGCCAATCCAGTCACGCACGGCGTGATAGAAGCTCTCGTCGCCATAGCACGGCAGCCCGCCGACGCCAAAGCTCTCGATCACGAGCGCCTTGTAGTGCTGTTTTAAATAAGAGAAAATGCCGGCGTCCGTGCCGGGGATCAGCTTCAGCACAAACACGCCGGGGTCCATCGCGTCGTAAAACCGGACCGGCCCCGCCGCGCGCTCCTGCAGGTAGTACACGAGCTTCTGGTTGCGGATGATCGCCGTCTCCGGATAGTCGATGCTGGAAAAGGCGTTGTAGCTCTTGGTGCGTGTTTTGCGGGCGCGGGTGCCAAGGATCACCTTGTGATCGAACACGATGTGCACGCCGCAGGCGCCGTCGTCCGATGCATATAGGAACGCATCGCGCAGGTTTTCGCGCGCATCCGTGTCCGTATTAAAGATGGACTTCTGCGAGCCGGTGATCACCACTGGCTTGGCATTGTCCTGAATGAGGTACGACAGCGCAGCCGCCGTGTAGGCCATGGTGTCCGTTCCATGCGTGAGCACGAAGCCGTCGTAAGCGTCATAGTTTTGCCGGACACACCCGGCCATCGCCAGCCAGTGGCGGCTGTTGATATTCGTGCTGTCCAGATTCATGAGCTGCACGGTATCCACCCGGCACAGCTCCGACAGGGCGGGCACCTGCTGCAACAGCTCATCCGACGTGATCTGCGGCGCCAGGCCGGCTCCCGTCTCTCTGGACGCGATCGTGCCGCCCGTGGCGATCATCAGGATGTTTTTCATGCGTTTCTTCCTTCTTCATAGTGTGGGCATTGATAACGCGGCTTGTCGAGGCTCTTTCGGCCGTATTCGATGGCAGCGGTGGGACAGCCGCAGATGCAGGCCATGCAGTGCGTGCACGCGCCGGTCCAGACGGGCCGGTCGTTTTTCAGCGCAATGCCGGTCACTGGGCAGCTTGCGGCGCACTTGCCGCAGCCGATGCAGGCGTCCGAAACAGTGAACGCTTTGGAGCTGATGCAAACGGCATAGAACACCGGGTTTACGACGGTGGATTTGACGCGGTCGATCAGTCCGGCTTTGTGGTGCGGCAGCGTCTGCCCCGCGCGCAGAAACGCAGCCGCCTGCGCAAGCGTCTTGTCCGCGCTGGCGCGGATCTCCGCCGACTCCGTCTCGCCGGGGACATAGAACATCGCTACGTAGTTTTCCGGCATAACGACCTCCTGCACGCCGCGAAACACGAAGCCCGTTTCGGCGCACAGCTTTTGCAGGTACGCCCCGGCATTCCCGATCTCGCTGCCGCAGGTCATCACAAAATACGCCTCCCGGCTGCCGGAAAACGTTCCTCGTTCTATAAATTCCCGGAAAATGCGCGGAATGCGCCAGCCATAGGTCGGGCTGACGAAAACCCACGGTTTTTCCGAAGTCAACGCAGCGGCCGTTCCACTCTGAATGTACGGCACAGCGTCCATCATCTCGTCGCCGGTTGCCGATGCGAGATACTCCGCCGCATAGCGGCTGTTGCCGGTGCCGGTATAATAAACAATCATAATCCTCACTCCAAGAATCGTATCTGCCGCCAGTATACCATATCTACCGCGCATTTGGTACTTGTTTCTTTGCCATAGCCTGTGGTATCGTGTAAGAAAGTGTTGGAGAGGAGGCCGCGACATGCATTACAAAGACGCAAAATCCATTCTCTCCGCCACCAACGGCATGAATCTCTACCGCGGCTGCACACACGGGTGCATCTACTGCGACTCACGCAGCGCGTGCTACCAGATGGAGCACGACTTTGAGGACGTGGAGGTCAAGCGCAACGCGCCGGAGCTGCTGGAGGACGCCCTGCGCCGCAAACGCAGCCGTTGCATGATCGGCACTGGTTCGATGTGCGACCCCTACCTGCCGCTGGAGCGCACCGAGCGCCTGACCCGGCGCTGTCTGGAGCTGATCGACCGGTACGGCTTCGGCGTGTCGCTGCTGACGAAGTCTGATCTCGTGCTGCGCGATCTGGACGTGCTGCAAAGCATCCAAGCGAAAGCCAAGGCCGTTGTGGGCATGACGCTCACGACCAGCGACGAGGATTTGTGCCGCATTGTGGAGCCGAACGTCTGCACCACGCGGCGGCGCGTTGAAGTGCTGCGCACGATGCGCAACGCGGGCATCCCGATCGTCGTGTGGCTGTGCCCGCTGCTGCCCTTCATTAACGACACGGAGGAAAACCTGCGCGGGATTCTGGATGCCTGCTTCGACGCCGGCGTAACCGGTATTCTCCAGTTCGGCATGGGCGTCACGCTGCGCGCCGGTGACCGCGAATATTTCTATCAAAAGCTCGACGAACAGTTTCCCGGCCTGAAGCAGCGGTACATCCGCACGTTCGGCGACCGGTATCAGTGCCCAAGCCCGAACGAAAACCGCCTCATGCACATCTTTCAGGCAGAATGCCGCGCCCACCGCGTGCTTTACCGGCAGGCGGATGTCTGGCGCTATCTCACCACCTTTGAGGATAAGCTCGGCGGCGAACAGCTGAGTCTGTTTTGAGGAGAACCTTGATATGCTTTCATTTGATCCATTGTCTTATCCCTATCCGTCCCGGCGCGATCTGGTCTACGCCGCGCGCGGGATGGTGGCGTCGTCCCACCCGCTCGCAACCGAGGCCGGCATGCACATTCTCCGCAGCGGCGGCAACGCCGTGGACGCAGCGCTCGCCGTGGCAGCGGCGCTGACGGTGCTCGACCCGGCCAACTGCGGCCCGGGCGGAGACTGCTTCGCCCTCGTGCAGCAGCGCGGCGCGCCGCTTGTCGGTCTCAACGCCAGTGGCTTTTCCCCCGCGCTGCTCGATAAGGCAGCAGTCACATCGCGTGGCTTCAACACCATTCCGTTTGACGGCTGGCTTCCGGTGACCGTGCCGGGCGCGCCCGCCGCGTGGTGCGCGCTGAGCCGCCGCTTCGGCTCCCTGCCGCTCCCGGAGGTGTTTGCCCCAGCCATCGAATTGGCGGAGGGCTACGCGCTCTCGCCGGACAACGCTGACGTGCTGAATCTCAACACGGCGGAGATTGCCCAACTCGTGCCACAATATCCGGAGCTGGACGCATGGTTTTCGCTGTTCAACCCCGAACACAAAACTTTCCGTGCAGGCGAACGCTATGCTCTGCCCGATCTAGGCCTCACGCTGCAGGCCATCGCCCAGACAGACGGCGAGACATATTACCGCGGCGCGCTGGCAGAGAAGATCGGTACCTACAGCGCCGTTGCCGGCGGCCTGCTGCGGCAGGACGATCTGGCAACCTATCAGCCACGCTGGGTCACGCCCGTACACACACGCTACCGCGGGTACGACGTGTGGGAGCTGCCCCCGAACGGGCAGGGGCTTACGGCGCTGATGGCGCTGAACATTCTGGAATACTTCCAGTTCACCGGTCGGGACGATCCGCAGACGCTGCATTTACAGATGGAGGCGATCAAACTCGCCTTCTCCGATGCGCTGCACGAGATCGCAGACCCTGCCTGTATGCACCGCACGATAGACGGGCTGCTGTCCAAAGACTATGCCAAGGAGCGCAGCAGTCTGATTACATCCAACGCGCAAATCTATGCGCCGGGGCGTCCGATTGGGTCGGACACCGTGTATTTCTGCACGACAGACGCCGAGGGAAATATGGTCTCCATGATCCAGAGCCTGTACCGAAACTTTGGCTCCCGCGTCGTCGTGCCCGGCACCGGTATCTGCCTGCAGGACCGCGGCGCGTGCTTTTCCATGCAGGACGGCCACGTCAATCAGGTCGCGCCGCGCAAATATCCGTACCACACGATTATCCCCGGATTCCTCACAAAGGACGGCGCGCCAATCGGCCCGTTCGGCATCATGGGCGGGTACATGCAGCCGCAGGCGCATGTGCAGTTTCTGATGAATCTGCTGGACTTCGGGCTGAATCCGCAATCCGCGCTGGATGCGCCGCGCTTCTGCTGGCAGGAGGGGCTGACGTTCTTTCTGGAGTCTGCCTTTTCCCCGAAAACAGTCGCGGCGCTGCGCGCACGCGGGCACGACATCCGTGTGGTGGACGACCGCACCTACGGCCGCGGCCAGGCCATCTTCCGCACGGCGGACGGTACGCTCTGCGGCGCAACCGAGCCGCGTGCAGATGGCTGCGTACTGGGTTATTAAAAATCTCCGGCAACCGAAAAACGGTCCCGGCACAAGATTGTGCCGGGACCGTTTTGTATCATCGGCGCCCTTTACGCATGCGCAACCGGCAGCCCGATCTGCTGCATTTCCGGGGCAAACCAGCCTGTCAGAAGAGATCGTCTGTGCGCGCATCGACATAGAACGAATGTTTCTGCCCGTCCAGTTCGAAGGTAACCCGGTAGACCGGCCTGCCGTCGATCCACAGCAGTTCCACATTTGTATTTTCCGCTTCCGTCATCGCGCGGTGGACGAACGCCAAGGCTCGCTCCAGCGCCGCTTCCGGGCCGATGAGGCCTTGCGTGCTCTCCGGCTGCTGCGCGGACGGAGACGACGCTCCGCTCTGCTCCGGATCCGGATCCGTCTGCTCGCCCTCACCGGTTTGAACCACATCCATCACCGCTCCGCCTTTGGCGGAGATCGTATACCGGTACGACTGCGTTTCATCTCCAAAGCACACGATGTAGACCAGTTCCCCGTCCCTGCCGTCCGGCGTGGCCGTGGCTTCCGGCGCGTCTGTTCCGGACAGGCCGGCGTTTGCCAGCGCGATCCGGATAGCATCCGCACGGTCACAATAGCCGACGCGGTTCACAGTGCCAAACACGCTGGTGTTTTGAAGCGTGACGCTCTCGGAGTCCGCAAGATACAGCAGTTCCCGGATCGACAGCGTGCTCAGCCGCTCGGCGGAGCTGCCCTCGATCTGCGCCACCAGCGCCTCCGCCAGCGCAGCCTTGCCCACGGAGACATGCAGCGTCTCCGCCACGGACTGCAGGTCATTTTCCCCGGAAATCTGCTGGCACAGCACAGCAGGCTGAAACAGCTTCTCCTTCGTGGTCTCCCCGACCGAAGCGACCACGCGTTTGCATAGTGCTTCCGCACGCCCGGCGGCCGCGTTTTCCACAGAGACCAGCATGGCGTTCTCCGTGCCGCTCAGATAGTCGTTTTCCATCAGCAGCGCCGTCAGCTTTTCCAGTGCGCTGCGCAGCCGCATTCCAGTCAGATCGACGCCGTCGAGCAGCGCTTGCGCGTCCTCGTTGCCCGGCGTCACTTCCTTTACGCGGTTGAAGCGGTTGACCGTCAGCGAGACACTGGGGTTCACGTCGACGGTAACGATGCAGCGCGACGCATCCATCGCGCGGTAACCCAAAATACCGCCCAGCAGCAGCACAAACACGGCGGCCGCCGCCAGAAGCCGCGGCATACTGCGGCGCGGACGCGGCGCCTCGGCGGGGCGCGGCTGCACTTCAGCCGGACGCGGCGCGCGCTCGCTCTCTTCACATGTGCGCAGCAGATCGTCCAGTCGGTTCGGCGCCATATCCGACAGTTCCTCTGTCAGTCTCTTTTTCAATTCATCGGCTCTCATGGTTGCTCTCTCACCAACTTTTCCAGCTTTTTGAGGGAACGATTGTATTTGTTCAATACGGTAGACAGCGGCAACTCCAGCAGCGCCGCGATCTCCCGGTGCTTCAGTCCGGCCACAACATGCAGCACGACGATCTGCCGTTCCTCCTGCGACAGCTTCGCCAGCACCGCGCGGGTGACGATTTTGTTCTCACAGGCCAGATATTGATCCAGCGGGTCGGCGGGGTCGGGATTGTCGTCGATCCAGCTTCGCAGCCGCTGATCCTCGCGCAGGCGCGCCAGCGACAGATTCTTTGCAATGCCCAGAATCCACGGCAGCGGGCTTTTGCCGCGCGGAACATAGGTCGGCGCAGACTTCCAGACCTGCAAAAACGTCTCCTGCATGACATCCTCCGCCGCGTGCAGATCCCGCAGCATGGAGAGCGCAAAACTGTACACCGCGTTTTTCGTCTGCAAATACAGCTCGGAAAGCGCGGCTTTATCGCCGTCTGCAATTTTCAGAATGATGGTTTCGTCTGTAACCGGGTATGTGCCGTTACCGTTCATGAGAGGGTCACTCCGTCCGTTTTAGACTGCGCCGGATGCGGGGCGTTTCATCCCCCCCGCATGTGCTAACCATAGCGGCAGCCTATTAGAACAGTTTTAATGGCAGACTATGTTAAATAAACCAGCCCGCGTTTTTATCATAGCACCTCTCGTTCAATATTGCAAAAACTTTTGTAAAATATCGCAAAGTTCTCTCATAAAAAATTAATTTTTATTTTTTGAGATATTTTGCAGATTAAATAACAATATAGAACAGAGTTCCGCGTTCAAAACCCTTCGGTTTTGCAACATTGTGTTGAATAACTGCGGTGCAATTTATGAAAAGCTGAGGGAGGAAATTCTGATGTCCATCACAACGCAAGCCCTGAAACCATCGGCGCTCAAGCCGTGGCTGAAATATTACAGTGAAGCGGATATCCGTGCCAAAATGCCGGAGTTGTCGCTGTACGACTTCCTCTATGATTGCAACAAAGATAACTTGGACGGCATTGCGCTCAATTATTTTGATCGGGAGATTACATACCGCGAGTTATTTGAAAACATTCAGAAAACCGCACAGGCCTATGCCGCACAGGGCGTGAAGGAAAACGACATTGTTCTGGTCTGCGCCGCAACAACGCCAGAAATCGTCTATTCATTCTACGCTATGGATCTGATCGGTGCGATTCCGAACATGGTCGATCCGCGCTACAGTCCCGACGGCATCCGCGAATACATCGACGAGGTACATGCAAAATACGTCTGCACGCTCGATGTCGCCTACCCGAAAGTCAAGCAGGCAGTTGCAGGCTCCGGTGTGGAAAAGGTCATTGTCGTCTCTCCCGCCGGGTCCCTGCCGAAAGCAAAAAAAGCGCTCTATCGGATGACAAAGCCGGATCGCAACCAGTACGACGCCAACTGCATCCTCTGGGACGATTTCATTGCCGCCGGCGGCTGTCAGGCTTTCCGCACACTCCCGGATCGCGCGCATAAATGCTGCGTCATCGTTCACACTGGCGGCACAACCGGTGCATCCAAGTGTGTCATGCTGTGCGACAATAACTTCAATGCCCTCGCGTTCCAGTTTGGCCACTGCCGCATCAAGTTCCGCCGCGGTCAGCGCTTCCTGAACGTCATGCCGCCGTTTATCGCATACGGCTTCGGCTTTGGTGTTCATTTGCCGCTGTGCTCCGGCGTGACCTCCATCATCATTCCAGAGCTCGATCCGCTGAAGCTGGCAGGGCTGATCCTGAAATACAAGCCAGAGCATATGGCGGGCGTTCCCGCGCACTACCAGTACCTGATGAACGACAAACGGATGAACGGAAAGAATCTGTCTTTCCTCGTAAACGGCTGTGCGGGGGGCGATGGAATTTCAGTACCGGCCGAACTGGCGGTCAACAGCTTCTTCCATTCACACGGCTGCAAATATCCCCTCACAAAAGGTTATGGCATGACCGAGCTGTGCGCCGTGGCGTGTGCCTGTATGAGCGACGTCAACAAACCCGGCAGCGTCGGCGTTCCGATGGTCAACACGATTGTTTCTGTTTTTGATCCCGAAACAGGTGAGGAACTTGGATTTGGTGAAAAAGGAGAAATCTGTGTCTGCGGTCCAACAATGATGCTGGGTTATTACGAGAATGAGGCCGAGACCGCAAATGTCATCCGCCGCCACAGTGACGGCAAGCTCTGGGTGCACACCGGTGATATTGGCTTTATGGACGAGGATGGCTTCGTCTTCATCGACGCGCGCATCAAGCGCGTCATCATCCGGCATGACGGTTTTAAGGTATTCCCAACAATCATCGAAAACGTTGTGGCTGAGCACCCGGCTGTCGCCATGTGCGCCGCTGTGGGTGTCACCGACAAAAGCAAACCTCAGGGCAAGCTGCCTTTTGTCCATATCGTTCTGAAAAAAGGCGTAACCGAGTCCAAAGAGCAAATTCAGGAAGAGATCGCCCAACTCTGCCGGAAGGAGCTGCCGGAATATGTGCAGCCCGCGTTCTACCAGTTCCGCGACGCCATGCCGTATACGCCGATTGGAAAGATCGACTTCCGTGCACTGGAAGCTGTATCTGCATAAAAAGGAGGTATTGCCCTAATGAAACGTTTTTGCCGCATACTTTCCCTGTGCCTTGTCGCCGCCCTGATCCTGGGTACGCTCTGCGTAGGCGGCAGCGCCACATCCGTGCGCCACTATGACGCCTACGCCATGCTCGGCGACAGCATTCCCGCCGGCTACGGTCTGGACACCTATCCGGGCGAAAACGGCAACGTCCTGGACGGCACGCGTGTCGCCGGCAGCTATCCCGACCTCGTAGCCAGCGTAGTGACTGCGGACACGTATTATTCACTGGCACGCTGTGGCTTCCGCTCTGTGGAGCTGCGCCGCATGCTTGACGCCTCCTATGCTGGTGACGAATACAGCGACCTGTTCTTGACGTCTCTCTCCTGCATTACCATCGATGAGCTTCCGGTGCTGCGTCCGCAATTTGAAGCGGGTATTCAGAACGCCGATCTCATCACTGTCAACATCGGTTCAAACGATACGCTGACGTATGCCCTCACGCGGCTCGGCGCATATATGAGCAAAATATCGGATTCCAGTGTCATCGGCCCCATTGCCGAGCAGCTCAATGGGCTTGGCAGTCTCGGCCAGCTCGCCGGAAATATTCTTTCCACTGCAGAAGCGCTCGGCGTCGCCCCGCTGGTGCTGGCGGAGCTGGCAGACGCCCTGCTCGACGGCCAGGCCATGTTCAAGGAAAACTGGGATGCGATCATCACGCGCATCCGGGAGCTGAATCCTGACGCAACGATCGTCGCCATCGGTATGTACAATCCATTCCGCGACCTGAAGCTGACCAGTGAATCTTTGATCTCTGTCGGCAGGATGGCGGATACCGCTGTCAGACAGATGAACCGCTATATCCGCTATGAGAGCGCCTGCTCCGCCGAATACCTCGTCGCCGAAGTGCCCGACACCGAAGTCTATGAATTCCCGCCGCTGATGGACGATACGTTCTGGGACAATTTCGTCAAAAACGTCCATCCCACGGCAGACGGCCATGCCTACATGGCCGAGCAGATCCTTAAACTCCTGCCAGAGGCGGACCCGGTTGACCCCACGGATCCCGTTGACCCGAACACGCCGTCCGACCTGAACACCGAAGATCACATGGCCTACATCACCGGCTACAGCGACGGTACCGTGCAGCCCAACGCCGATATCACCCGCGCGGAGGTCGCAGCGATCTTCTACCGGCTGCTGGACGAGGACGCGCACGCGAAATACGACACGACGGCAAACGGCTTCTCCGACGTACCCGCCGACGCATGGTACGGCAAGGCCGTGTCTACACTCAGCGCCATGGGCGTGCTCAAAGGCTATGAAGACGGCACGTTCCGTCCCGACGCCAGCATCACCCGCGCAGAGCTTGCCGCCGTCGCCGTGCGCTTCTTCCGCGCGCCGGTCGCCCCGGCGGAAGACCGCTTCTCCGACATTGCCGGTCACTGGGCAAACGAAGCCATCAATGCTGCGGCACAGCTCGGTATCGTCAGCGGTTATGAGGACGGCACCTTCCGTCCTGCAAACAACATCACCCGCGCCGAGACCATTCAGATGGTCAACAACGTTCTTGGCCGCTGCCCGGACAAAGATCACTTGCTTCCCGGCATGGTCACCTTCTCTGATAACCAAGACACGACCAAATGGTACTACGCCGCCATTCAGGAGGCGGCAAACTCCCACGATTATGAGCTGGTCGACGGCACAGAGCACTGGACCAAGCTGAAATAATCCTCCTTCCGGTTTCATCTCTCTCATTTCCCCCCATATTCCGCAGGCATGCTCCCCCGGCTGCTGCGGAAAACGCCTGCAGCGCGGCTCTCTTACCGCACTGCAGGCGTTCTTTTTATATTCCGGCAACGGTCCCGGCGTTGTCAACCGGCATCCGGCGTGTTATACTGACACAAATCAAAGTTGGAGGTTGCGCCATGACAAAGCCTTGTGACCGACAGCCGATCCCTTGGGCGGACTGGAGCCGGCGGGACGTGTTCGAATTCTTCTCCGGCATGTCCGACCCGTTTTACAGCGTGACGTTCACCGTGGACGTCACAAATCTCTGCCGCTTTACAAAGGAAGCGGGTCTCTCCTTTTACTACGCGCTCGTCTATCTCTGCACACAGGCCGTCAACCGCGTGGAGGCGTTTCAGTATGTGTTAAACGACGGGGCGCTGTTCCGTCTGAACGGACGCAGCCCCAGCTTCACCGATCTGAAAAAGGGCGCTGAACAGTTTCACATCGTCACCATGCCCTGCGCGGGCGGCATTGCGGACTTTTGCCGTGCCGCCAGGGAAACGAGCGCCGCGCAGACCGCGTTCATCCGCGCCGAAGCCGAGAGCGACGCGCTGATTTACTTCTCCTGCCTGCCGTGGCTGGAACTCACCGCGCTGACCAACGAGCGGGATTTCGACAAGGACGATGCCATTCCCCGCATCGCGTGGGGCCGCTATACGGAGACCGGCGGACGCAAAAAGCTCAACATGTCCGTCGAAGTGAATCACCGCTTCATCGACGGGCTGCACATCGGCCGGTTTTCCGAGACGCTGGCCGGATTGATCGAAGCTCTGTAATCCGTGCCCGCTTCTGTCAGAAGCCCTGATGCGTGAACGCTTCCCAGCTTCGATGCATGTACGTCTCCAGCGCGATCGGCTCGCCGATATACTGCGGGTCGTTTCCGTCGGCCAGAAATGCGTCCAGATACGCCTTCCGCCCCGTCGTATGCACCACCGGGATGCCGGTCATCTCCGACGTACGGCGCAGCACCTCGTACCCGCGCCGGATGTCGTCCGCGCTGGCATAGGTCAGCAGGTTGGAGTTGTTGACAAACCCCGTCACGCGGCGCCGTGCGTAATCTTCCATCTCATGCATCAGCTTGATGATCTTCTCCGGCGATTCTGACATGGGACGAAACACGTTTACGATGTCATAGACCTGCAGGTCTCCCTCAAAGGCATCAAAGTCCTGACAGTAGCGCCCCAGTGACAGCGCCCCGGCCGCGTCGCCGCCGACGTCGAAAACGACCAGATCCCAGGTGTCCGCGAACGCAGACGCCACGGCGGCAGACATGTTGCTCGGCGTCACGCCCTGCCCCGCAAACGTCGGCGACACCACGTTGATCTGCTTGGATTTCAGCAGCTCGACCCGGTCTGACATACGGAAGTAGTCGTTCACCTTATCCAGATCGATCACCAGAGTCCGGCTGCCCGCGTTCGCCGCGTTCACGGCCAGATTGATCGCGATCTCGGTCTTTCCCGACCCATAGTTTCCGATCAGGACGATTATTTTTCGCATATCCATACCTCTTTTCAAAATGACATTGGCATTTGACACGCCAAGGCGCCATGCAGCAAGCGCTGCATGGCACCCTAGTTTACGGCTTTTCGTCCCCAAGTCCCATTTTCAGCTTGAGCGCCGCAAGCTCATCCTCAACGGATGCATTGGTGTCCGCCGTCTTATACTTCTCCTCCAGTGCCTGCGCCTCATCGACGGCCTGGCTGCTCAGCTCGCTCATCGCATTGGCCTCGTCCAGCATCCGGTCGGCTTTCTCTTCCATCCGCTCAAACGCGCCCATACTGCTCTGCAGCTTATCCGCCGAGGCCCCCATCTTGTTGACGCGCTCCTGCGTCTTGGCGACGGCCATTTTGGCCTTGACCGCCTGCCGGCGGCTGTTGAGCGTGTTGATGTCCTTGACGAGCTTGTCGTGCAGTTCCCGCATCTTGACCGCATTTTCATGCGCCGCGGCATACGCGGTCTGGAGCCCCGCGCCGGCGCTCTCCAGCTCCTGCTTCTTGCTGAGAAACACGCGGGCGTCGTCCTCGTTGCCGGCCAGCAGCGCTTTCTTGGCCAGCGCCTCATACTTTGCGACCTGCGCGGCGTTGTCGTCCACCAGCCGCTTTGTCCGGCTCTCCTCCGCCATCACGCCGGCAGTTTCCTGCTTGACCTCGGCCAGATCCTTGGTTGCCTTGCGCAGATATTCGTCAATCATCTTGCCCGGATCCTCCGCCTTGTCCAGCAGTGCGTTCACATTGGCCGAAACGATATCCGAAAATCTCTGTAAAATACCCATTTGATAACCTCCTGATTTCATTCTGACGGGCGATTGCCGTCGCTCTCATATTTTTTTGCCAATTCCTCTGCCTCGCCGCTGCCGAAGGTTTCGAGCGGCGTCTCCAAAATTTTTCTGGTCTGCTCATCCTCCAGATTGCGCTGCTTTTTCCGACTGTGCCACCAGAGGAACGCAACCACGACGATCGCAAGTACGCCAAGCACAATCCACACCGCGATCCACGGCGACCGCGTCACGCTCATGATGCGCTCGCCGGCCTCGTCAAACGACTTGGAGAACATCTCCTCATCGCTCAGATCCGAGTAATAGTAGCGATCCACGTAGTCCAGCAGGATATTGACCGCTTCTGTATCGACCACCGTTTTGGCCTGTGTGCCGGTGATGCACCATGTGTGGTATTCGCTCGGCGTGTATTCGAAAAACACAAGCAGAAGGTGCGCCTCGTCCGTAAAGAGCGCGTCATACTGCTCGTTTGCAAACGCCTCCAGCTCCGCCGCCGTCGGATCATGGTTCCCGTTCACGGAGTCTGTGATGTAAAGATACGGCTGGACGCCGGTCTCTTTATAAAAGTTTTTCATGCCCGCTTCCAGCTTGGTGCGGTTTCCGATCCAGCCCAGCTCGTCGGTATAGTAGGCCGTCTCGTTCACCGCCCCGGCCGGCAGCGCCTCGCGCTGGACTGTAGACGCCGTAACGCCGGAATCCGAGCCGCCGCCCGAAAGCGAAAAGGCCAGCATCGCCACAGTCGAAATCACAACAATGGCCACAATGACCGTCAGAACCGCCGTGAGACAGCCGCTGTTTTTCTGCCGGTTGGGGCCGGAACCGCCGCCGTTCGAGCCGGAACCACGGCTCATCCGTCCGAGCACATAGCCTGTGAACATGCCGGAGCTGCTGCTCCGGCGTGGGGGCGGCGGGGGTGGCCGAAATCCGCCCGGGCCGCCAAAGCTTCCTCCGCCGGGATAACCGCCCCGGCTTCCGGAACCTCCGAAGCCGCCGCCCATTCGTCCGGCTGAACCGCGACTGCCGCCGCCAAAGGAGCCGCGGCTTCCTCCGCCGCCGGCTCCACCACCTCGGCCCATAAAAATCACCTCCACAGATTGCAGGATACATCATATGAATTGATTATATAAAGACTCCGGCAAAGAAGCAAGCACGATTCTGTAAACAGTCTGCGCAAATACGGAGATTTTAAGCCGGCTTTGCGGCACATTTCCCCGTTTGGCGCAATACGGGCCTGCCGTTTCCCCGGCAGGCCCGTACGTATGGATTGTCTGGGTGTTTTTCTGACGCGCACAGCGCGGCAAACGTCAGCTCTTGAAATTTTCCTGCTCGATCCGCAGGATATCCGCAACCTTGACCGTGGAGGGACTGTCCACAAATTCAAGGCTGATCCATTCGCCGACCACTTTTTTTGCAAGCTCCGGGCCGATAATTCTCGCGCCCAGGCACAGTACATTGCCGTTGTTGCTCAGAATGGACCGTTCCGCAGAGTAGTTGTCATGGCACACAGCGGCGCGAATGCCTCTGCACTTGTTGGCCGCCATACACATTCCGATCCCCGTACCGCAGATCAGGATCCCTCTGTCCTGATAGCCGCTTTCGATCACCTTGTTGCAAACCGTCTGGGCAATGGTCGGATACAGCGTCTGATCGCTTTCGCTGCTGCAGCCCACGTCCTCTACCTGAACGCCTTTTTTGTGAAGAAAATCAATCACGATGTTCTTCAACGCAACGCCTGCATTGTCACAGCCAATCACAATATTTCTCATCGCCATTCCTCCTTAAAGCATCGCCTGTATGCCGTCCGCCATCGCGTTCAACAGCAGGCAGCAGGACGCGGCGCCGGCGTCAAGGACGCCTTTCGACCGCTCTCCAAGGCGGGCCGCCCGGCCATACTGCGCGACCAGGTCCATGGTGGAATCCCGGCCGGACACGGCTGCCGCTTTCATGTCGTCTAGGGCGTCATAGAAGGTCTTCCCGTCCGTCTGCGCCTGCTTCAGGGCATCCAGCGCCGGGCTCAGGGTGTCCACCAATGTCTTGTCCCCGACCCGGGCGTCCACGATTTCAAGCAGTCCGTTCATGCCGTGCTCCAGCATACCGATCAGTTCCGGCAGGCCAATTTCCGCGCAGCCTTCCCCGGCGTCGGACATCTCCATAAAAATCGTACCGTAGATCGGCCCCATGGATCCGCCAATCTGGGAAAACAAGACCGTGCCCAGTTCGCCGATCCCTTCGGTAAAGCTCAATTCCTGCGTTCCGAACTGATCCCAAAACATCGTGAAGCCCTTATTCATATTCATTCCATGGTCGCCATCGCCAATCAGTCCGTCAATATCGCCCAGATATGCCTTGTTTTCCTGAATGCTGCGCACCATTTTTTCCAGTATCGGCTTTCCGTTGCCGTTCAAAAACTTATCCATCTGATATTTCACCTCAGAATTGCTTCAGTCCCATGGTTTCGACCGGCATGTCCAGCAGCGGTTTGAGCTCGTCGTCCAGCTTCATTGCGCTGAACGTCGCGCCGGACATTTCCAGGGAAGTAAAGTAATTGCCCACATAGCTGCGGTAGACTTTGATGCCGCGCTCGGCCAGAAGCTTGTCGATCTCGTTGTACAAAACATAAAGCTCCATTACCGGCGTCGCGCCCAGACCCGACACGAGGACCGCAACCTCGTCGCCCGCCTGGAAGGGCAGATCAGGCAGTACAATGTCGCACATCCGCTTTGCCATCTGCGCCGCGCTTTCGATCGGGAGCACGTCAATTCCCTTTTCTCCGTGATGTCCGATCCCAACCTCCATCGTGCCTTCTTCGATCTGGAAGTTGGGGTGCCCGACTGCGGGCAGCGTGCAGGGCGTCAGGCCGATTCCAACGCTTCTGGTGTTGTCGATCGCTTTCTGTGCCGCAGCAATGACCTCATCCAAGGAAGCCCCGGAAGCCGCTTTTGCCCCGCCGATTTTCCACATGAAAATTTCGCCGGCGACGCCGCGGCGTTTTTCGCGCTGATCCTTGGGCGCCGAGGGGACATCGTCATTGGCGACGACGGTTTTGATCTCGATGCCCTCTTTCTTTGCCATGCGCGCGGCCATTTTTACGTTCATGTTGTCGCCGGAATAGTTCCCGTAAAGGCAGGCGACGCCCTTTCCGGCGTTGGCAGCGCGGAAAGCGTCCAGAAACGCTGCTGCGGTCGGCGATGAAAAGATCTCACCGACTGCCACCGCGTCCACCATGTTTTTCCCGACATATCCGACAAACGCGGGCTTATGTCCGGATCCGCCTCCCGTAACGATGCCAACGCGGTCCTGGGGCGGCTCCACCGCCCGGACAACCCGAGGGTTCTCCGTGGGCGCAACGATATGCGGATTGGACTTCAAAAAGCCTTCCAGCATTTCCTCAACAATATGATCAGGGTCATTTAAGATTCGCTGCATCAGTCTATCTCCTTTCTGCATCTGTACCCGCCGGAACGGGAAATCCGGCATTCCGGCGGGTACGCAAAACATGATGTTTCAGTGGCTGGGCATGCGGAAGCGGTCATATCTGAGACCGGACAAATCTGCCGCAGGCTCCTCATCCATGGCCATCTGCGCCAGCACATAGCCTGCCGCCGGCCCGATGCCGAAGCCATGGCCGGTAAACGCGCAGCCGATGTACAGTCCGGGTACCTCCTCGACTTTGGAGATCACCGGGCAGCCGTCCCAGCACATATCCAGCAGTCCGCTCCAGGAGCGGATCACCTTGACCCCGGCCAAAGTGGGCATGTACTCCAGGAAAAAGCGCGCGATCCGCGGCGCAGAGAACGAGAACGTCACTTCTCTGGGATAATTTGCGTCATAGATTTCATAGTTGCTGTCCCCGCCGACCAGCCAGGTGCCGTTGCACTGCTGCTGCGCATAGAAGGAACCGTCTGCCGCACAGAGATACTTTTCCGTGACTGCCGGGATCGGCTCCGTAATGAACGCCTCCGTCAGCTGCGGAAGCATGGGAACGTCCAGACCCACGGTGCGCATGATCTTGCGCGAGCCGTAACCGGCGCAGAGGATGACGCGGTCTGCCTCAAACACACCGTCGTCGGTGTAGACCCGCCGCAGCTGCCCTGCTACCTTTTCCAGCTTCAAGACCTTAATATTGGTGATAAATTTTGCGCCCAGAGCACGCGCCTTTTTGTAAAGGGCAAGCGTGGTCCGCATGGGGTTTGCATGGCCGTCCGTCGGGCACCATGTGGCGCAGATCACATCGTCGGCCACCATGGGGAGCAGCTCCCGAATATCCTTAATATCCGTCAGCAGGCGAATGTCAAGACCGAGTTCCCGGTTGGCCGCTACGATTTCCTGCAGAGCAGCCAGATCCTTTTCCGTCTTGCCCATGCGCATGTTGCCGTTCTGCACGTATTCAATGTCCTCGCCCAGTTCTTCGCCCAGGGTCGGCCAGATATTCTGCACGCCGAACATCGCCAGAGGCAGCTCCCGGTTGTCACGCCCGGACTGGCGCGCGCCGGTTCCGTTGCGGCCGGATGCGCCGAAGGCAATCTCCCGGCGTTCCAGAACCGTCACCTTCAGGCCGGCCTTTGCGAGGTAGTAAGCCGCCGAACAGCCGACGACTCCAGCGCCGATGACAATCACATCGCTCGTCTTATTCATCCTCGTCACCTCCCAGGAATTTCGGATCAAACGTGTCGTTTCCGTAAACGCCCATGGGAACCGGGCGGACGGGAGAACGGGCGGTAATGACGTTGACTTCGCTCATCGGTATTCCCAGCTCTTCGGCAATGATGCCCCGTACGATTTTGATGCAGCTTTGCCCCTGGCACAGACCCATGCCGACACGCAGAAAGCGTTTTACTTCATTGATCGTATACATTCCGTCGTGAATCGCTCTCCGGATTTCTCCGCGGGTGATCTCTTCGCAACGGCAGATAATGGTATCATCGTCGGGCCGAGGCTCAAATTCGCCGAGATGATAGGTTTCATCACAAATGGAACTCATTCCGCTTTCGCCTCCTTCGGGACAAAAAATCTTGCCTTGTTCACCATTTCGGCCGGCACCTTCATCGTGAGAACCACCGTCCGGTCAAACGCCTTGGCCGCGCGGACGTCCACCACTTCGGCGTCGCAGACAGGCTGACCGCTGCGGTCCAGCGCTGTTCCCTTGTCGCCCTTTTCCGGTCTCGGCAGAAATTCATATGCCAAAGCAATCGCGCTGTAGCCAGGCTCAAAATCTTCATTGATCAGGAAGATCGCCTGCCCCGGGCAGGAGCTCACGCACATCCCGCAGTTGATGCACTCGATCTCCGGGTGCACGGTCGGAAGCGCGGTAATTTGATCGCCCACGGTGATGCAGTGCTTGGGGCAGACGTCCTGACACGGGTTGCACGGGATGTTCTGCGTGCACTCCACCACCGGATGGAAGCCGCCCGCCTGATGGGAATAGCCCGGGAAGTTCCGGACTTCCTCCTCCTTCAGGTAGCCGTGCGTCAGCAGGCTGTCAGAAAGCGGGATCCCCTCTGCCGTCGTTTTGATGTTGGGGTTCCCCTTGTTTTTCCCGGAGAACATGCCCTGACGGAGCTGATCCAGCGAATCCTTGTATTTCTTATGGATCGCCGCATGTTCTTCCTCGGTGAGATAGCCGGCACGCCGTGCTGCGGCCGCGCCTGCAATGCGCCCTTTGACCATGGCCGAGCTGGCTTCCTCAATGCAGATCAGGTCGCCGGTGCAGAACACGCCGGGAACGCTGGTTGCGCCATACTCGTCCACCTCAGGATGCACGCCGCCGTTAATCGGCTCGTCCACCAGCTTACAGCCTGCGGTCATTGCCAGCTGGTACATGGGAGAAAGCCCAACGGCCAGGCAGATGGTGTCAACGTCAAACTCCTTTTCGGTTCCGGGGATGGGCTTCCAGTCGTCGCCAACTTCTGCAATCACGGCTTTTCTGACATGGTCCTCGCCCTCTGCGCGCAGGATCGTGTGCTTCAGGTAGAATGGCACGCCGGTGCGCGCAAGCTTTGCAGCGTGAACGCCGTAGCCGCCGATACGGGGCGCCGCTTCCACCACAGCCACCAGCTCACACCCGACCTGCTTGAGCTGCATGCCTACGACCAGACCCACATTGCCGGAGCCCATCATCAAAATGCGCTGTCCGGGCATAACGCCGTACAAATTCATCTGCGTCTGCGCCGAGCCTGCGCCCATCACGCCGGGCAGCGTCCAGCCGGGGAACGCCAGCGTGTTCTCAGAAGCTCCGGTGGCAACGATGATGTTGTCCGCCTTGCAGGTGTATACTTCGCCATCTATCATGACGGAGATGTCCTTGTGCGGAAAAATGCCCATGACCGTGGCATTCTGAACCACCTTCGCCCCGACCTCTTCGGCCTCGGCCACCAGCTTTGCGCCGATGTCAATGCCGCGGATCTTTGCCTTATGTTCTTTGGATCCGAAAAATTTATGAATCTGCTTGAAAAGCTGTCCGCCCGGTCTGGCGTTCTCGTCAAACACGATCGTGTTCAGGCCATGGGACGCAGCTTCGATCGCTGCGGAAAGTCCGGAGGGGCCGGCGCCGATGACGACCAAATCATAACGTTTCATTCGTCATCCTCCTTCTTCGCAGATACGCCGTACTGCGTCTGCACCTTCATGCCTTCTTTCAGCGCCGTCATGCAGGTACGTACATTGGGGACGCCGTCCACAACCATGACACAGTCCGTGCAGCGGCCGATGGAACAGAAGATTCCTCTGGGCTTATGCAGCTTGGTTGTGTAACGATGGATTTCAATTCCGTTGGCTTTCAGCGCCATGGCAATGGGTTCGCCTTCGTAGCCTTCCAGTGTGGTCCCGTCATATTCGAAGGTAACGAGGCGGCCTTTTTTGAAATCCGAAAGAATGGGATGCTCAGAAACTCGCATAAACATGCCTCCTTGCTGTTTTTTCGCAGCCTCTCCGGCCTTTATTGACAGGCAGCTGCTTCACCCATGACTTCATAGTCAATGTTCAGCATGCTGCAGATAATCTTGAGCTCTTCCATGTGGTCGCCATAAACGGCATGGCAATGGTTGGCGTCAAAGTCATTGAGGAAAATGTTGTGGTCAAACGGCAGCTTTGCAAATACATGCGGCCATTCCAGTGTGGTCTCTGCCATCTTCTCCTCAGGCAGCGTCACGAACTCCGCCGGAATCAGGGTCATGCGATATTTGCCTTCCTTGCGGCACAGCCGGGCGATCGTAGCCTTGCCCGGGTGCGTCATGCAGTTGACGTGGCAGCCGCCGCCTGCATAGATATTCAGCGCCGGATACAGGGAAACGTTTTTCAGATTTTCCCGATAATCGTCGCTCGCCGCCGCATAATAGGTGGACTGGGAACCGCAGTTGCAGAAGACCATAACGTCATTTTCCGCATCATAGTGACGAACGTCCATAAAGATAACCGGATCGTGCGTCAGCAGCTTCAGGATCTGCATGGTCAGCGCCGCGTCGCAGTCGGCCTCGCAGGCATAGACAACCGGCTCCTTGGGGCCGTCCCAGTCATAGGGATCGTTGCAGAAAGCTGCGCTGATGCACTGCGTGCAATAGTGCCGGCTCATTTCATAGTGGCACTTCACACCGACGAAATCGTAATTGTGCTCTTTGATAATCTGTTTTACGGCCTCATAGTGGCGGATTTGCAGCGCAAGCTTTTCGGGGGTAAGCTGCTTCCCGTCGTAATGAATCGCTTTCACATTCTCTTCCAGCCACGCCATGGCCTTGTCCACCTGCGCCTGCGGAATCGTTTCCCCGATCCGCAGGATCTCAGACTGATCCAGATGATCCACGTCGACGCCGAAAATTTTCTGCCAGTCCTGCATGCTGACCACAGCGCTGTACATGCCCAGACTGCGGCCGCCGATCAGGCCGTACTTCTGCCCGTTGAGCGCAGATACAACATAGCCGCACTTTGCATACCGCAGAAGCTTACCCAGCACCTCAGGATCCCTGAAATCACCGGCCACGCGGTAATGCTTGATGCCAAGGTGGTTCAGCGCGCCGCCTGCGGCCAGCATGGCCACCATGCCCGGCCAATCCGGATTGAGGTTTGCCGCCAGAATGAAAGGTCCCTTACCATTTTTGGCAGCGATTGCAGAAAAGTTGGGAAACGCAAATACGCCATACGAGAAAACGGTAACGTCAACGCCCTTCTCGCGCAGGAGCATCGCCTGTTCCTTTGCATCATTTTCAGAAGCAACCAGCTTGTCCGCAACAATAACCTCGACCTCGCCGCTCTTGCGCAGCTCTTCTTCAATCACATCTACCTGTTTCTGGACGACGTCTTTGAGTTCTTCATGAACTTCCGGGTCTCCGTCAGAAAATCCGATAATGCCTACAATGGGTTTTCTTAACATTGTGATACCTCCACAATCTTTATTTTGTTTCCATACTGTCCACGTCAAGCGTAGTTATTTTCAAATATGAAATCGTTATTTCTAATCTGAATTTAATTATAGCAACATTGACTTTTTTGTCAATATAGAGAAATGCTAAAACATCAGCAACGCCAGAAAAATTGGTCTGCCTTTGTGATGATTGCACCCCTTGACAGTGGAAATATATTATGGTAAAAAAGTATAACAATAGCTGTACAGATTATAGAAATTGAGGAATTTTGTAAATGTCCAACACAACAGAGCCTATTGTTCCTGCCGTGGACCGCGCTTTGAACGTCTTAGAATACATCGCTCAGGCAAGGGATTGCGTCAGCATTAAGCAGATTGCCGCTGATCTCCGGATTCCTTACACATCGGTCTTTCGAATTGTAAAGCAGCTGGTTGCCCGCGGTTATCTGGAAGAAGATAACCAGCGTCTCGGACATTTCCATCTGGGATTTCAAATCCTCTCTCTGGTCAACGGGATGACCTACATTAACGATCTGCGCCAAATCGCACATTCGGAGCTATACAACCTTGCCCTCAACAGCAAACAGGTGGTGCAAATGGGCGTGCTCCGGGATTTTAACGTCACCTATATTGAGCAGATTCTGCCGCCGAATCCGGTGATTCTCTACACAGCACTTTACAGCGTCCTGCCCCTCAATATCAGCGCGGCCGGAAAGGTGCTCGCTGCATTTGCGGCCCCTCACGAGCGGGAATATCTGATTCAGAACACCGTTTTTGATAAGTCCACTCCGAATACCATCGGCAATCGCTCAGATTTTATTGCAGAACTGGACACGATCCGTAGAGTCGGATATGCCGAAGACAATGAGGAATTCTCCGTTGGCATCGGCTGTCTTGCCGCCCCCATATTCAATCACGAGATGCACTGTGTGGCTGCGATTGGGATCACGGGCGGCATCGGCGATTACAAGGGCAAATCAAAGGAAACTTTGACCCGGATGCTTCTGCAATCCTCCCGATCCATTTCCCTGCGGCTCGGTATGCCGCGAAACGAATTGAATTTCCTTGCTTGAAAAGCGGCGCTGCCTGAAGCAGCGCTGCTTTTTTGTTTTTGAAAAAACACAGCAGCAGAATGTTCTGCTGCTGTGTCATGCAAGTGATTCTGATTGCCGGAAAAACTGCCGCAATGAAAAAGGTAAGAAAAACGATTCCTGAATCAGAACATTGTGAACTTATCACCCATAACCAGCTTGGGCAGCCACAGCGAGAAGTCCGGCCACACTGTGGTTATGATCAGCACCGGCAAATAGCACAGCAGAAGGATCAGCATCACATCTCGCAGCATGGACTTCACGGGAACGCCTGTAATTCTGGAGGACATGTACAGGAACGGCGCCGCAGGCGGCGTAATATTCCCCATACCAAGGTTCACGCCAAGGATGGCGGCAAAGTGGTAAGGGCTGATTCCCAGCTCAACGATGACCGGTACGAGTATCGTTGCGCAGAGAATGTTTGCGCAGCCATCATCCATCAGCATGCCAAGAATAATCATGAAAATGTTGACCATCAGCATGATTATCATCTTGTTGTCTGTCACGGACAGCAGAATATTCAGAATAATATCCTTAATACCTGCGTCGAGTAGCAGACGGCTGAATATCATGATGAAAAACACGTTCAGCATGATAACGCCAGTGGTCACACCTGCGTCCGCCATCAAATTTACAAGCTGCTTGAACTTGAGTTCACGATACACCACAACGGCGATGAACATCGCGTAAACAGCCGCGACCGCAGCCGATTCCGTGGTGGTCATAATTCCGGAATAGATACCGCCAAGAATGATTACAGGCATCAGCAAGCCAGGGATGGATTTGAACGTCGTGGTACCCAAGCGTTTGCAGTATACGCGGGGCGGCTCTTTTTCTGCAACCACGCCAAGCGCGGGATTCTTGCGCAGCGCAATCCGCTGCGTTACGACTGCAAGCAGAAACGTCAGCAGCAAGCCCGGTGTAACGATCGCGAGGAAGCATGAAAGCACCGACACATTGGCAGACCACGCGTAGACGACCTGCGCAAGGCTGGGCGGAATCAGAAGTCCAAGCGGCCCGGCGCAGCAAAGAAGCGCTGCAACCGTTTCTTTCGGATATCCTTTTTCTTTCATGCGCGGGTACAGAATCGGAGTGAGGCAGCTCAAAACTGCCATGCCCGAACCCGATACTGCGCCAAACAGCGCAAACGCCGCAGATGCAACCGGGAGCAAACATGCTTTCACACGCCCAAGCAGGCATTCAAACCAGTCAACGATCGTTTCACCGATCCTGGAGTTGGACATGAGCGCGCCACCAATGACAAAGAGCGGCATTGCAAGCAGAATGTAACTGCCGGTCTGTGCATACCCCGTGTTAATCAAGCTGGCCACTGGAATTTTGAGCGTAGCGACCAGAAACACAATGCAGCAGCCAAACGCAACCGGCATCGGGGTCCCGATGACGATCAGGATCATAAGAATTAAGACGGTCAAGCCAAGTATTAATCCGGTACTCATTCTTTTTCCTCCTGACTGTCTTCCGCTTCCGGCTCTCCGGCGCCTGCATTCTGCACGGGCATCTCCTGTACATCCTCTGTCATCTGCATATCCTCACTCAAAGGAATACGCTCAGGCTTTTCAAAGAGGTATCGCAGCATATGGATCAGCCAGAAAAAGCACATACCGCACAGGCCAAATGCCACAGCGTACTGCGAGGTACCCTTTGGCCATCTTAAAACGGCCGTCGTCACGCCGAACTTGGTCTGCTGGATGCAATATTTGACGGCAAGATACGCAAAGTAGGCGCAGATAAGCGTGTTGATCAGGTTGACAAAGAACAACAGCCATTTCTTTACCGTGCGATTGCGAAGGCTGCCGGTGATGAGGTCGCCGCTGATATGGCTCTGCTCTTCTGCGCCGAGCATACCGCCGATAAAGTACATCCACATGGCCGTGATCAGCAATATCTCCTCGATCCACGCAAGATTAATGTTAAAAATGTACCTGCATAAGGTGTTTGCGAAAACCAGCATCGTGATGACAAAGACAATGCTCGCTTCGATCCATCGAAAGCCTGTGATTGTGCCGCGCCATCCATAGCTGTTTCTCAGCGATTCAAAAAAATTCTTGCTATCTTCCATGGAATAAACTCCCTGTCAATTGCTGAATCTCCGTATCAGCGTATATACGGAATCATCCGCCAATTGCGTTCATTTCTTCAGCAAAGGCATACAGCTCCTGAACGACCTCTGCACCGCAGACTTCTTCCAGAGTGGGCCAAGTGTAATCACGAACGTGATCCGCAATTGCCGAGATCTGCTCATCCGTGCCTTCAATCACAGTGATTCCGGCCTCTTCGAGCTTATCAAAGTAGTCATAGTAGCAGGAATACTGAATCTCATACGCGTGCTCAGTCGCTTCCTTACCGGCCTGAACCAGAATGTTCTGGAATTCTTCAGACAGCTTGTTCCAAGTCATCTCGCTGATGCTCAGCGGATAGATCTCGTTCATGTAGTTGTATGCAACATAGTACTTGATAACGTCGCGGAAGTTCTCGTAGTTGGTGGAAACGCTGCCGCCCATCCAGCAGTCAGCAACGCCGGTCTGGAGTGCGGTGTAGAGGTCGGAGTAGTTAATGGTGGTGGTGTTGTAGTTCAGAGCTTCCATCGTCTTGATGGAGATGTCCATCGGCGGGACACGGCAAACAGCATTCTGCTTGACGTTCACGTCAAACAGCGTGTCAACATCGCCAACGCTGTTGCCCGCAACGCCAAAGAAGCCGCCCGGGGTGTAGCCCAGAACTCTGACGCCCAGAGCCAGATAACGGTCTGCGCAATACTTGCCGAGCCAAGATTCGGTGTTGTATGCTGCCTTAACCTGCTCCCAGTTCGTAACAAGATAGGGGGCTGCCATCAGCTCGAGGGAACGGTCATAGTCGCAAACCACGGAGTCCCAGCACATATCGAGGGTGCCATT
Organism: Clostridiales bacterium; assembly: GCA_004556965.1. Classification (GTDB taxonomy): domain Bacteria; phylum Bacillota; class Clostridia; order Oscillospirales; family Oscillospiraceae; genus CAG-103. Next base: position 26,282 of record SFFE01000014.1, read on the forward strand.
GACCATTTCGCTGAAGGTCGCAGTATAGTCGCCAAGGATGCCGCCGCCCAGAAGCTCGATCTGGAGTTTGCCGTCACTCAGCTCGCTGACCCGGTTTGCAAACCATTCCGTCGCTTCATAAATGGGGGTACCAACCGTGTTGACCAGTGCCAGACGAAGGGTTGTGACCTCGTCGCCCGTGCCTTCGCTGCCTTTGTCCGTGTTATTTCCGCCGCATGCAACGAGGGTAAAGCACATTGCAATTGTCAGAAACAGCGCCACAATTCTTTTCATTTCTTACATCTCCTTATTTTATTTTTGTGGTCTCTTTTATAAATTAGTTTGCTAAAGATATTCGAGGTTGATGGTCTGTTTTTGAATCTTACCCCACCTTTGAATCCGGTAAAAAACAGACACACATCTTTCTTATTTCATATTTGAAATTAAAATTTCAAATACAGTTATGTTTTAAATTATAACGGCAGGTTCGATTTTGTCAAGTAAATAATGATGTTTATTAATTAACGTTCAAATTTTTTATATAACGAGCCAAGCGCAGGCAACTGAGCCATGCCTTCTTCCGGCCAACTGCAAAAAAAGCACCCGAAAGTTCGGGTGCCTGCATCAAATGTTTGTCTGTTCCGAAGGGACCGTCTTTTCCGTGCGCTTTTCCGAAAATAGACGAAACTGGTTTGTGCCCCTGTCTCCTGTTTTTCATCACCAAAGCCGAATCGAAGATAATCTTCATCTCGAATGTAATATATTCTGTCTTGAAAAAAGATAGAAAGCCTGAACACAGTTGCGTTCAGGCTTTTCTTGTCTGTGTTGCACCAAACGGTGTCCAGGGAAGGGTATTTGCACCAAACGGTGTCCGCGGGCATAAGCTATATTACTTGGCTTATTTCGCTTCCGTTTTAAACGGGTCCACATATCCCAAATGTGTGTATGCTGAGCCAAAAAGCTCTTCTATCAGGTTCGTCTGATTATATTTAATTTTGTACTTATCAAACCATTGTTTATCTATCAGCTCATATCCGAAAAGAGGAACCCGGTTGCTTTGTATTATAAGGTTTTCTCCGTATTTTGCCCGATGGTCTTTCAGCACATTCTTAAACGGATTGTTTTCGATCTCTCCGAAATGGCGGCTCAATTCATATACGGGCACAAACTGTTTGACAACTTTTAGAGATGCGTTTTACAGCGTGTAGCTCTCTCCGTCTTCGGGGATGCAGACGCGATTGCGGATGCCCTTCTTCTCCAGTTTCTTGGACAGCGTCTTGCGGGTGAGCGTGGCGTGCGGCACGTTGTCCATGTGGCTTGCGATGACCACCGCTTCGGGCGCTGCTGCACAGACCTTGGCCAGATCGTTGTCGTCCATGATCAGGCGGCCGTTTTTCACCAGCATGGCAGCACAGTTGTTCGTGATGATCACATCAGGATGATACTTCTCGATCGTCTCCGCCACGTCGTCACACCAGACGGTGTCGCCGCAGACGTAGAGCGTCTTTTCATTGGAGCTGCGGAAGATGAATCCGGCGGCGTCACAGCACGGAACCTTCGTGCCGTGAACGGCGTTGACCTTGATGATCTCCGCGTCGCCCCATGTGACGCGGTCTTCGATCACCCGGACGTCCTTCATGCCGGAGAACGCCAGATAGTCCGCGTCCTGCCGGTTGATGGCATAGATCGGACGATTCTTGTCCAGCCCCTGGCAGGCCTTGCCGTTGGGAGCGAGACCGATGTGGTCCAGATGCACGTGGGTGCAGATGTAGGCGTCCACGCCCTCGTTGACTTCCTTGACGGACATGGGCAGGGAGTGCAGCGGGCACGGAAGCCACTTGTGCTTCGGCTTCACGGCTTCCCAGGTGGAGCACTCGTCGAAGACGTACTTCTTGCGAGGGTCGCCGCCGCTGTTCATGGCGCACATCATCGGGATCATGGCGAGGCATCCGCTCGTGAAGCGCGGCGCCAGCCACGGGTCGATCAGAAAGGTCTTTCCTGCGTAGGTGATTTTGATGGTCGCGCTGCGGATCTGCTGAAAATTCATGAGGGATGCCTCCTTATTTGTCTCTGTGTCTTTAATTTAACATGATTTCCTGCCGTGCAACAGAAACAAATCCCACTCTTGCCGCAACAAAAATGTTGTAGTAGAATAGAGTCGGAGGGGATCATATGAACCAAAAACAGCTGTCTTATTTTCTGGAGGTCTATCGCTGTCGCAACATTCAGGCCGCAGCGGACAAGCTCTATCTGACGCATCAGGGACTGAGCCGCGTGATCCGATCCCTGGAAGAAGAACTGGGCAGTCCCTTGTTCTCACGTATCAACCGAGGAGTGGAGCCCACGGATTTCGCTACGACGCTGGTGCCCCACGTACAGCGGCTGCTGGACGACTACGCCACGATCCAAGGCGTACACACCCTCACCAATCAGGCGCGGTCGGTGGTGACGATCTACGCGCTGGATCACCTGTTCGGGTATCTCGGCGCCGATCTCCTGCTGGACTTTCACCGGCAGCACCCGGAGATCACGCTGAGCATTCTAGACACCACGGACGAATACGCGCTGGAGAGTCTCTCGGCCGGCAGGTGTGATTTCGCGGTCGTGAACGGCCCGATCGACAACACGCGCTTCACGGCGACGCCGCTGTTCTATTCGCGCTTCGCCTTCCGGATGCGGCGGGATCATCCTCTGGCGCAGAAGGAGCATTTGAGTTTCGAGGATTTTGCAGGCGAGACCATTCTCGGCAAGGGACGCGCCTACCACTGCTTCCGCACGAACATCGACCAATTCATGCTCTCACAGGGGCTGCATGTGACCGTTCCGATCGAGACGCCGGACGAATCGCTTCTGCAGCAGCTCGTGGAAGCGGGCCTCGGCATTGCGACGACCTATGACTTCACTGCCGTGTCCCACTGCGGAGAAAACACTGTGGTGCGGTTTCTGGACGACGACCGCGCTGGGCATCACATCTACCTAGTGGAAAAGGCCGGAACGCTCCCGACCAGAGCAGGCCGCGCCTTCAAGCAGTTCCTGTTGGATAAGGTCACGGAATGATGTTTTCAGTTATGTTCTTAGCTTACACACTGCTACTCTACGGCAATTCTATCAATACCGAATCTGGGGTACAACAGTCCAACTGGAAGTATTGGCAAAAGAGAAGAGCACAAGCAGTTTACATAATCTTCGCTCGCCTTGCACCCACTAGGCTGCTTTGAAAAATGGTGGGGTGCAAAGCAAAGGAACCCTGATCGTATCATAATCAGGGTCTCTTTATAATCCGAGTGTAGAGCTCCTTAGCCCTCACTATGAAGGAACCTTTTAATTATTCTAATTCGTTAAAAGGTTTAGGAGGAGGGTACATTTCTCCCGGGGCACCAAAACCAATAGTTCAAACAAAAACAAAAATAGCGAGGCAGGAAGAAGTGCGTTTGCACCCTCTGCCTCGCTATTCTGCTTGAAATAAGGCTTCTTCCTATCGGAATAATTAAAAAGTACGCAAGCTATTGTATCATAGCTTGCGTACTAACGTGGAGCAGGGTACAGGAGTCGAACCTTTTCTGGTTCAAATCCACCCACCGCTAACTTTTTCCGACTACTTTGCTCAGTTAATTTGAAGTAAAAGGTGCGCGGGATTTTTGGCCTGAAAACGCAGAAAACCGGCCCCGGAGCAGTCTCATTGACCGTTCCAAAGCCGGTTTTCTCTGATTTTTCAGTATTTTGGGCTATTTCAGCCCTAAAAGCAAGAAAATTGCCTGATTTATCTGGTAGACAAATCAGGCAATTACTTTGGCAGGGGAAGAAGGCTTCGAACCCTCGGCCTACGGTTTTGGAGACCGTCGCTCTACCAACTGAGCTATTCCCCTATGTGGAATTGGTGGGCCTTCAGGGACTTGAACCCGGGACCGACCGGTTATGAGCCGGTTGCTCTAACCAACTGAGCTAAAGGCCCATATTCGAAGATTGCCGCCACCGGAGTGACGGCAATATAGATGGCGCCCCCTGTAGGATTCGAACCTACGACCCTGCGGTTAACAGCCGCATGCTCTACCTGTTGAGCTAAGGAGGCATAAGCAAAGGATTCGCATAAGCGAATCCTTTGTGTTGGCATTGACCTATCTTCCCGGTCCGTCTCCAGACAAGTATTGTCGGCACTGGTGAGCTTAACTTCCGTGTTCGGAATGGGAACGGGTGGACTACTACTATAAAAATGGACACCTGTCAAGGGGAAAGTTCCCATTGGATGCGTACCACACATCCAATGGGTGGTACACCATCAGGGACTCGAACCCTGGACACCCTGATTAAGAGTCAGGTGCTCTACCAGCTGAGCTAATGGTGCTCATAAAATGGTGACCCGTGGGAGAGTCGAACTCCCGATTGGGGCGTGAGAGGCCCCCGTCTTGACCACTTGACCAACGGGCCACAACTTTCCGCTGCACCTTCAAAACCGAACAGAGAGAAGATGAAGCATCGCAAGGCGGTCTGCCTGCAACATTCTTGTAGGTCAAGCCCTCGGGTTATTAGTACCGGTCAGCTGAACATGTTACCATGCTTACACCTCCGGCCTAT
>SFFE01000015.1 GCA_004556965.1 Clostridiales bacterium
CTCCGACGAGACGTAAGCGCAGCGGTCTCGGAGGAAAAGGAAGAATGAAGAAGCGGATGCGGAATTTTCGCGCTTGCGCGGAAATGGAGCGGAGCGCGTTCATTCTGACGTGGCAGTCATGCCCAGCGTCAGGATGCCGAGGTTCTCGCGGTAGATTGTGTCGAACTGCGACAGGGGCAGCGGGTTTTCGCCGAGACCGGCCTCGATGGTGTAGCCGGGGCGGTTGAAGTCCTGAATGAACCAGTCCTTGTAGCCCGCGTGGCCGGAGGCGTAGGGCGTCTCCTCCACGGCGTAGCCGCTTACGGCGGCGAACTGCTGCGCGATGGCGCGGCTGCCCTCCGGCTCGTAGTCGGCGTATTTCCAGTAGATCACGCGCCCCTGCGTGTGGTAGGACAGCGTCAGCCGCGGCGAGAGCGCAAGCGTGTAGTCGTACATGGCGCGGCTCTCCGGCGCGGAGAGGGGCGCGGCGCCGACGTAGTCGCGCGGGCCGGGCTGCGTGTAGCCCTGTGCAAATTTGATCTCCTTGGCGAGCGACCACCCGGCGGGGTATTGCAGATTCAGATCGACGCCCCGGATGTTTGCCTTCCAGCCGTCCGGGAACGGAATGTCCGGGTAATTCGCCGCAAGGCGGCGCGCGCTTTCGACCGCGGCGGCGTCGAGCGCGCCGGTGACGAGGTCGATGCCGTCCGGGTTCACGGCGGGCGCGACGTAGAGCGTTGCCGTAGCGAACAGCTCCGCCGCGCTCTTTCCGCCGATGCTGCCGCCGAACGCGAACGCCACCGCCAGCTCCTCGACGAATTTCAGCAGCACCGGCGTGGTGATCCACTCGTTCGCGTGATGCGACGCGTTGTAAAAAATGAGATTTTCTCCCGTCCCCGCCTTGCAGTACCAAAGCGGGCGGTTCAGGACGCTTTTTCCGAATTCTCCCACGCCGAGGAACGGATAACGCGCCGCAAGCCCGCGCATACTATAGGAAATCAGCTCCGATGAATAGCGAATGTCGGTTGGAACCACGGAAAAGCCCAGCGGCACGGTCAGTACGTGTCCGGGGCGCAGATTCAGCGGATCGACGCCCGGATTCGCGGTCTCGATCGCGCGGACGGTTGTGCCGTAGGTCATGGCGAGACGGTAGAGCGTGTCGCCGGGGCGGATGGTGTGCGCCTGATAGCCGGTGTAGTACGGCAAAAGCGCGCGCGTGGTGCGCGAGCCGACGACGCCGTCCGCCTGCAGGCCGTTCGCACGCTGGAACGCCTGCACGGCCGCGCGCGTCGCCGAACCGAACACGCCGTCGAGCGCAAGCGCCGCGCCTGCGCGGTTCAGCGCCAGCTGCAGCAGATCAACCGGCGAGCCGGTGCTTCCGTATTTTAAAATTTGCGCCATAAAAATTTCCTCCTGTTCAGTTTTCCTTACATACTATGAGGATGCAGCGCAAAAGGGAAACATGAGAGAATGTTCCGCCGCTAATTTCCCCGAAAACAGACATACTGATACCACGGCGATTTGAGGGGGGATTTTTTGCGGAGAAAACAACATTTTTGGCTTTTTCCGGTCGTTTGCGCACTGTGCGCGGCGCTGATTCTGCCGGTCGCGGCGCAGGCGCGGGAACTGATCCCGATGGGGCAGGCGGTCGGCATCCAGATGACGACGCAGGGCATGCTCGTGGCGGGGCTGGCGGACGTGGAAACGCCGCAGGGAACCGTGTCTCCTGCGCGGGACGCGGGATTTTGTGCGGGCGACGTGATCTGCGCCATCGACGGGCGGAAAATCGAAACGTCGGACGATTTTCTGACGGCGCTGGCGCAGGCGGGCGAGCAGCTCACGGTGACGGTGCTGCGCGGCGGCGCGGAGACGGAGCTGACCGTCACGCCCGCCGTCACGGCCGACGGCGCGGTGCAGCTGGGGCTGTGGCTGCGTGACGGCGTTTCCGGCGTCGGCACGGTGACGTACTGCGATCCGGAGACGGGGGCATACGGCGCGCTGGGTCACGGCATCACGGATGAGGACAGCGGCGTGCTCATGCCGCTGCGCACGGGCAGCATCATGCGCGCGGAGATCGCCGACACGAAGCGTGGCGAAGCCGGCGCGCCCGGCGAGCTGATCGGCAGCTTCGATCCGGGTCAGACCATCGGCGAGATTTCGGGCAACTGCGTGTTCGGCATTTTTGGCACCATGGCCGAGACGCCGGAGGGCACGCCCGTGGAGACGGCGTCGGACGACGCGGTCAAAACCGGCCCGGCGGTCGTACGTTCGACCGTTGCGGGGGACACGGCGGTCGATTACGCGGTGGAGATCAGCCGCATTTACCGCGAAAACGGCTGCACGCGCTACCTGCTGACCGTGACGGACCCGGCGCTGCTGGAGGCCACGGGCGGCATTGTGCAGGGCATGTCGGGCAGCCCGATTTTGCAGGACGGCAAGCTCATCGGCGCGGTGACGCACGTACTGCTCAACGACCCGACGAAGGGCTATGGCCTGTCGATCGACTCCATGCTCCGCGCGGCGGAGCAGCAGACAACAGAAGCGGCGGCATAAACGGAGAAAAGCGCCATGCGGTTTGCCGCATGGCGCTTTGGTACATTGGATTATTCGTGGTGGCCGTGTGCCGGGTAGTGGATGTGCAGCAGGTCGTGCGCACGTCCCTTGAGCAGCTCATCGTAGACATAGGTGAGGTCGGGGTTCTGCTGCGGGAGCTTCAGCTCGCAGGCTTCGTCCTCTTTGAAGATGGCGTCGAACCGCTCGGCCTTGCGCTTGTTGCTGGCGGGCGGCTGGCCGCCGCCGCCGATGCAGCCGTTCGGGCAGGCCATGACCTCGATGAAGTCGAAGGATTCCTCGCCGGATTCGACCTTCTCGATCAGCTTGTCGGCATTGCCAAGGCCGTTGGCGACCGCGATCTTAATGGTCAAATCGCCGGCGGTGACGCTGAAGGCCTTGATGCCTTCCAGACCGCGCACGCCGCACGCGGCGATGGTCTTGAGCGCGTCGGGGGATGCGTCGTCCAGCACGCGGCGGATGACCGCCTCGGTAACGCCGCCGGTGACGCCGAAGATGACGCCCGCGCCGGTGTAATCGCCCAGCGGATCGTCCGGCTCGGAGTCGGGCAGGTTCGCAAAGTCGATGCCGGCTTCCTTAATCATGTTCACCAGCTCAGTGGTGGTGAGCACGAGGTCGATCAGACGCTCGCCGTCCTTCTCCAGCTCCGGACGCGCGGCCTCGAACTTCTTCGCGGTGCACGGCATGATGGCGACGGAGAAGACGTCCTCGCCCTTGAACTGCTGGCGGATCAGCGCGCCGAACATCTCCATTGGGCTGCCGCAGGTGGAGACCTGGGGCATCAGATGCGGATGCTTGTGCTCCACGTGCTGGATCCAGCCGGGGCAGCAGGAGGTGAACATCGGCAGCTTCGCGCCGGTCTTGACCTTTTCGAGGAACTCCGCGGACTCCTCCATGATGGTGAGGTCGGCGGTGAGGTTCGTATCGTACACCACATCGGCGCCGAGACGGCGCAGGGCGGTGACGAGCTTGCCGGTGACTGCCTCATTCGCGGGCATGCCGAACTCCTCGGCCATGCCGACGCGGACGGACGGGGCAAACTGCACGACGACCTTTTTGTCCTTGTTGTGCAGCATTTTCCACATCTTCGGCACTTCATTCTTGATCGTGATCGCGCCGGTCGGACATACCGCCGCGCACTGACCGCAGCCGACGCAGGAGGTCTCCGCAAGAGTCTTGCCGAAGCCGGGAGCGACGTAGGCCTTCTTGCCGCGCTGCGTGAAGTCGATCGCGCCGATGTTCTGCACCTCGTCGCACATTCTCACGCACAGGCCGCACAGAATGCACTTACTGGGATCGCGCACGATGCTCTTGGAGCTTTCGTCCTTCGGCTCGCGGCAGTAGGTGTTCGCGCCGAAGCGGGTGTCGTCCACGCCGTAGCGCTTGGCATAGTCCTGCAGCTTGCACTTGCCGCTCTTGTCGCAGGTGAGGCACTGGGCACGGTGGCTGCTCATGAGAAGCTGCAGCGTGGTGCGGCGGCTTTCAAGGACCTTTTCCGTGTGGGTGTTGACGACGAGGCCGTTTTTCGGCTGCATGGAGCAGGCCGCGTCCATCGCGCCGCGCTCGTTTTCCACGAGGCAGAGACGGCAGCCGCCGTAGATGGAAAGGTTTTCGCAGTAGCAGAGAGAGGGAATGTCGATTCCGTTGTTGCGTGCGACCTCCAGCACGTTGCGCTCATTGGTGAACGGGCACTGGACGCCGTCGATGATCATCATTTTTTCAGCCATTGCTTACGCCTCCTTAATCGCACCGACCGGGCAGCCGCTCTTGCAGGTGCCGCACTTGATGCACTTCGTAGAATCAATGCTGTGGGGTTTGCGCAGCTCGCCGGTGATCGCGTTGGCCGGGCAGTTGCGCGCGCACTTCGTGCAGCCGATGCACTTGCTCTGGTCGATCACGTAGTTCGTGAGATTGCGGCAGCTTCCGGTGCGGCAGCGCTTGTCACGGATGTGCTCGATGTATTCGTCCTCAAAGTTGGAGAGGGTGGACAGCACCGGGTTCGACGCCGTCTTGCCGAGACCGCAGAGGGAGGAGGTCTGGATCATCTTTGCCAGACTCTTGAGCTCTTCAATGTCGCCCTCCTTGCCCTGACCCTTGGTGATGCGGGTGAGGATGTCGAGCATACGGGTGGTGCCTTCGCGGCACGGCGTACATTTGCCGCAGGACTCGTTGCAGATGAAGTTCATGAAGAACTGCGCGATGGAGACCATGCAGGTGTCCTCGTCCATGACGACAAGGCCGCCGGAGCCGATGATCGCGCCCGCCTTCTTCAGCGAGTCGAAGTCCATCGGCAGATCCATGTGCGCCTCGGTCAGACAGCCGCCGGAGGGGCCGCCGATCTGCACGGCCTTGAACGCTTTGCCGTTTTTGATGCCGCCGCCGATGTCGTAGACGACTTCGCGCATCGTGGTGCCCATCGGCACTTCGATCAGGCCGGTGTTCACAACGTTGCCGGTCAGGGCGAAGGCCTTCGTGCCGGGGCTGCCGGCGGTGCCGACGGACTTGAACCAGTCCGCGCCCTTCTTGATGATGTCGGGGACGTTGGCAAACGTCTCGACGTTGTTCAGGCAGGTCGGTTTGCCGAACAGGCCCTTATCCACGGAGCGGGGCGGCTTCGTTCTGGGCATGCCGCGGTTGCCTTCGATGGAGGCGGTCATGGCCGAGCCTTCGCCGCAGACGAACGCGCCGGCGCCGCAGTTGATGTGCATGTGGAAGTTCTTGCCGCTGCCAAGGATATTGTCGCCCAGCATGCCGAGCTCCTCGGCCTGCTGAATGGCGTTGGTCAGACGGCTGACGGCCATCGGGTACTCGGCGCGGACGTAAATGTAGCCCTCGGTCGAGCCGGTGGCGACGCCCGCGATAATCATGCCCTCCAGCACCTTATGCGGGTCGCCTTCCATGCAGGAACGGTCCATGAACGCGCCGGGGTCGCCCTCGTCGCCGTTGCAGACGATGTACTTGACGGGTTCCTCGGTATGCGCCGCGACCTGACTCCACTTCTTGCCGGCGGGGAAGCCCGCGCCGCCGCGGCCGCGCAGACCGGAGTCGGTGACTTCCTGAATGACTTCGTCGCTGCTCATCTCGAACAGCGCCTTGGCCAGTGCGGAGTAGCCGCCGATGGAGAGGTATTCCTCAATGGACTCGGCGTCGATGTGGCCGCAGTGCTCCAGCACGCGGCGGGTCTGCTTTTTGTAGAACGGGATGTCCTCCTGGCGCTTGCAGAGCGTGCCGCCCTTGTTATAGCCCAGGCGCTCGATGAACTGGCCGTTGATGATCGTGGTGTTGATGATCTCCTCCACGTCGCTGACCTTACATTTCGTGTACAGCCAGCCTTCCGGCTCGATGCGAACCAGCGGGCCCATTTCACAGAAGCCGTGGCAGCCGGACTTCTTCAGGCCGATCGCGTCGCCGGACGGATCGTCGGCAAGCTGCACCTCGCAGGGGATGCCCAGCTCGTCCATGCGCTTTTTCAGCTCGTTGTAGACATTCAGGTTGCCGCCGGCCACGCAGCCCGTGCCGCAGCAGACGAGGACTTTGCGCTTTTCCGCTTCGCGGGCGGCCATGTACTTGGCCTGCAGCGCTTTGAATTCGTCAAGGGAGTTGATTCTGGTTCTCATGCATTAGCCCTCCTTCGCTCTGAGGTCGTCGATCAGGTCTCTCGCTTTGTCGGGGGTCATGGACGCGTGGACGGTCTCGTTCACCATGACGACCGGAGAAAGGCCGCATGCGCCGAGACACGACACGATCTCGATGGAAAACAAGCCGTCGTCCGAGGTGGATTTCTTTTCGCTCAGGCCGGTGGCCTCGTACAGCGCCTGCAGGACATTGCCGGATTTGCGCACGTGACATGCGGTGCCGCGGCAGACCTTCAGAACATACTTACCCTTTGCATCCAAGGAGAAGTTGCCGTAGAACGTGGCAACGCCGTAGAGCTTGGATTCGCTCATACCGACTTTGTCGGCAATGTACGTCAGCGCTTCCTTGGGCAGATAGCGGTATTCTTCCTGAACGTCCTGCATAATCGCAATGACCTTGGAACTGTCATACCCGTGCTTCTCTAAGATTTTGTCGATTACTTTGAGATCAATCTGTTCCATGTTTTCGCTTCCTTTTTCCTTCAGATTTCATAGACTGCCGTTCTCCCGGTTCGGCAATCTACAAGAATGCTTAGCTTCAATATACCTGAAATATTGTATCTTTTCAATGATTTCCGCGGTTATTTTAATAACGACGAGCTTGTTCGAGCCTTTCACAAGCCGGTGAAAACGTTAACAGCGTAAATCGCTGAAAACGTGTTGACAAATCCAATTTTTTCGTGCCATAATAGGGCCACCCAAGCCGTGAGTGCTTCTCCCGGCGAGGCGACCGAAACTCTGACACCGAATCGTTCGTTTGAGGTGGAAGGCTGCAAATCTGCGGAATCTGCGCGTTCCGGCGCAGCGCCATGCCTTCCGGCATGGCTTTTTTTGTTGTGCATGACGCTTGTGCTGTGAAACGGAGGGACTGACTATGGACACACGCATCGCGGCGATCTCCATCGTGGTGGAGAATCCCGCAGCGGCGGAGCCGCTGAACAACATTCTGCATTCGTACAGCGAGCACATCATCGGGCGTATGGGCATTCCCTACCGGCAGAAGGGCGTGAGCATCATCTGCCTGGCAGTGGACGCGCCGCTGGACGTCATCAACGGTCTGACCGGCAAGCTCGGCCGGCTGCCCGGTGTGAGCGCGAAGGCCGCCTATTCCAACGTTGCGGGGCAGGGGAAAGCCTGACCCGACCATGCAGAAAGGAAGAACCGATATGAAACGAAACCGCATCCGCAATCTCACCGCACTGGTGCTGGCGCTGGTCATGATCTTTGCGCTGGCCGCGTGCGGTCAAAAGCAGGAATCCGAGCCCACCCCCACGCCCGCGCCGGAGGCCGACGCGAGCCTGCCCATCAACGTCATGGTGCTCAACGGCACCACCGGCTTTGGCATGGCGGGGCTGATCTCCGACAGTGAGGCCGGCAACGCCGCGCTGAACTACACCTTCTCCGTCGAGACCGACGCGAGCAACATCACCGCCGCCCTCGTCAACGGCACGGCGGACATCGGCGCGCTGCCCACGAACGCGGCCGCCACGCTCTACAACAAGACCGGCGGCAAGGTGCAGGTGCTTGCACTGAACACGCTGGGCGTGCTCTACCTCGTGACCGACGGCTCCGAGGAGATCACGAGCTTCGAAGACCTGCGCGGCAAGACCGTTTACGCGCCCGCGCAGAACCCGACCTTCATCTTTCAGGCGCTCTGCGAGAAGAACGGCCTTGCAGTCGGCGAGGACATCACGATCGACAACACCTATGCCCAGCCGGCCGATCTGAACACCGCCGTGTCCTCCGGCGAGGTGTCTCTCGCGGTGCTGCCGGAGCCGATGGTGACCGTCGCCCGCAGCGCGAACGACCAGCTCACCGTGGCGCTGGATCTCACCGCGGAGTGGGATAAGGTCATGCCGGCGGGCAGCCTGGTGCAGGGCTGCGTTGTGGTGCGCACGGAGTTCGCCGAGGAGCACCCGGCCGAGGTCGCCAAGTTCCTGGAGGAATATGAGGCTTCCATCGAGCTGCTGACGAGCGATACCGCCGCAGCAGCGCAGAAAATCGAGGAGACCGGCGTCTTTGCCAAGGCCGCCGTGGCGCAGAAGGCCATTCCGAACTGCAACGTCTGTTTTGTTACCGGCGCGGAGATGCAGTCGGCTCTGGGTGAATTCCTGAACGTCATGTTTGAGGTCGCGCCCGATTCCATCGGCGGCGCCGTCCCGGCGGATGACTTCTACTGCATCCTGAAATGACGCCGAAAGCCCGGAAAATCGGCAGCGTGCTGCTCACGCTTCTGTTCTGGCTGGGCGTGTGGCTTTGGCTGGCGCGCGCGGTCGGTCAGGAGCTGCTGGTGCCGGAACCGGGCGCGGTGTTCCGCCGCCTGCTGGAGCTTGCCGGTACGGCGGAATTCTGGCAGATCACTTTCACCTCCATCGGCCGCGTGCTGCTCGGCATCGTCGCGGCGGGGACGCTCGGCGTGCTGCTGGCGGTGCTCACCACAAGCAGCCGCCTGCTCGATACGCTTTTGTCCCCGCTGATGACGGTGGTGAAGTCCACGCCCGTGGCCTCGTTCGTCATCCTCGCGCTCATCTGGATCGAGCGGGACATCCTGCCCGTGTTCATCGCCGCGCTCATGGTGCTGCCCGTCGTGTGGGCGAACGTGTCCGCCGGCATCCGCGAGACGGACAAGCAGCTTCTGGAGCTGGCGCGGGTCTACAAAATGCCGCGCGCGCGGGTGCTCCGGCGCATTTACGTCCCGTCGGTGCTGCCGCACTTTCGCGCGGCGTGCCGCACCGCGCTCGGCTTCGGCTGGAAGGCTGGCATTGCCGCCGAGGTGCTCACCGTTCCACGCTCGTCCATCGGGCGGATGATCTTTGAGTCGAAGCTGTATCTGCAGACGACCGATCTGTTCGCGTGGACGCTCGCGGTGATCCTGCTGAGCGTGCTGATCGAAAAAATTCTCATGCGTCTCGTCGCGCGCATCGGCGCGCAGACGCCGGGAGGTGTGCGCAATGCTTGAAGTGCAGGGGCTGACGGTGGCCTTCGGCGGGCATACCGTGCTGCGCGGCGTGGATTTCACGCTGCCGCGCGGCGCGCGCGCCGCGCTCATGGGGCCGTCCGGCAGCGGGAAGACGACGTTTCTTCGTGTACTCGCGGGCTTGCAGAAGCCGGACTCCGGAACGGTGCGCGTCCCGGCGCAGAAGATCGCCTGCGTGTTTCAGGAGCCGCGGCTGCTGCCGTGGCTCACGGCGGCGCAGAACGTGAACGTTGTGTTGTCCGACTGCGAGGAGACCCTGCCGCAGGCCGCGGCGTGGCTGGAGCGGTTCGGACTCGGCGGCGCGGCGGCGCAGTACCCGGCGGAGCTTTCCGGCGGGATGCAGCAGCGCGTGGCCTTGGCGCGCGCCATGGCCTACGGCGCAGACCTGCTGCTGCTCGACGAGCCGTTCAAGGCGATGGACGACGCGCTGCGCCGTTCGGTCATGCAGACGGTCGCAGACGCGGCGGGCGACGCGGCGGTGCTGCTCGTGACGCACAGCGCCGAGGAGGCCGAAGCGCTGGGCTGTACGGTCTATCAATATGAGAACGGAACGTTCCTTTAGAATCGAATGATGGGACAATCCCCGGGTGATTTGCATCATCCGGGGATTGTTCCTATTTAAATAGAGAATCCAATGACGGCGGACAGCACACCGATGACGGCGCCGGAAACGACATCGCGGACGAAGTGCACGCCGGAGACGACGCGCGCGACAGCCAGCAGCGCGCCCAGCACGAGCAGCGCCGCGCCAAGCGGCGGCAGGATGTACAGCAGACTCGTGCCGATCACGCAGATCGAAAACACGTGCCGGCTCGGAAACGACTTGCCCTGCGTCTCCTTGTGCAGCAGCGGCGGCAGGTCGTACACCTCGTAGGGGCGCGGGCGGTTCAGCGCCCGGCGCGCCAGACTCAGCAGCACGAACGACACGCCGCACGTCAACACCAGCCGCACGACCACGGGTTCCCGCACAAGTGCCAGATAGCCCACCATGCCGCAAAATGCCGCATACGTGAACCCGGTGCAGAAGCAGTTGACCGCCTTCAGCGCCGTCAGCCGTCCCGGTTTCGCCCGGAACCAGGCGAACGTCCGCTGGAGCTGTTCCTTGTTCAATGCGAATGCCTCCAATCACGGCGTCAGAACGGGCGCATTCCGTTCCACAGCGTCGAAGCCGGCGCGTTCCGTTCCGTTTCCGCCTTATGGCGAAAACTCCACATCCACTTCCCGGCTTCTCCTTATCGCATCACGACCACTTCGTTGGGTCGTGATGCGAGGGGCGAGAAAGCTCCACGTGGTCCAGACCACCCTCTCTTGCCGCTGCGCGGCAATTCACCTTGTCCATTTCTCCGTTCTTCCTTTTCCTCCGAGACCGCTGCGCTTACGTCTCGTCGGAGATGCGGGGCTGAAAAAGAAATGTGTGCTCTTTGCAGTAACGGCTGGTTACTTCCATCGCTGCGTCCGGTCGTTGGTCAAATCCAACAAGTAATCGACACTGACTTTATAAAAACGTGCCAACGCGATCAGGGCGGAGCTGGGAATATCCAGCGCGCCGTTTTCGTAGCGGGAATAGGTTGCCTGACTGATATGGAGCAGATTTGCAAGCTCCTGCTGGGTCAAATCTGCGTCCTCCCGCAAGTCTCGAATGTGTTGACACAATGCGCTCACCTCGAACGCATCATAGCATATGAAGCGGCTGCACGTTAGAATATTGGACCATTTGTCCTAAAATAGTGTGCAAAAATGTTCAGAGCTGCTTTTATCCGCCGGAGCGATTCCAATTACGATCCAGGCCGCGACGTCAGAACAGGCGCGCTGCATTGCCCTCATCAGTCGGCTTACGCCGACAGCTTCCCCCGGAGGGGGAAGCCTTTAAAGCCTTCCCCTATGAGGGGAAGGTGACCGCCTGTAGGGCGGTCGGATGAGGTGGCACGGGACGACGTGGGCGTCCGAGCCGCCAACAAAGTGCTCTGGGAGCGCATCATTCCCTACGGAGCGCGCGTAACGTACCCCCAGCCGCAAGCTTGACTTGCGGCTGGGAAAGGAAGAATGACAGCGCCGGTCAATCCTGTACCGCTTGCGGTGCGGGATGACCTTGCGCTGTCATTCTGACGTAGCTGCTTACTTCTTGAAGGGGCAGCAGTTGGGGAAGAACTTCTTCACGCCCAGCGCAACCAGAGCGACGGCAGCCACAACACCCAGAACCTTCAGAACTTTTTTCATTGGAATGACCTCCTGTTTCTGTTTTGAGACCAGTATACTCCCCAAACACGGACAGGTGTTGAATAAATTGTGAATCCGACGCTCACACAAACGCGCAATTGTTACGCTCAGCGGAAGGGTTCCCGCATTCCGGCGCTGGGGGAAAAGAAACGATGGTTCAGTTGCTGCGGAAACGGGAGAGAAAATCCCGGGTCTCCTGCTTCTGGGGCGCGCCGAAAATTTCGGCCGGCGTGCCCTGCTCGCAGATGACGCCCTGATTCATATAAACGACCTGGTTGCTGATGTCGCGCGCGAACGCCATCTCGTGCGTCACGACGAGCATCGTCATGCCCTCGTTTGCGAGGTCGCGCATGACGCGCAGCACCTCGCCGACCATTTCGGGGTCGAGCGCGGAGGTCGGTTCGTCAAACAGCAGCACCTCCGGCCCCATCGCCATCGCGCGCGCGATGGCCACGCGCTGCTTCTGGCCGCCGGAGATCTGCCGGGGCTTGGCGTTGATGTACGGCGCCATGCCGACCTTTTCGAGATAGTTCATGGCGCAGGCGCGCGCTTCCTCGCGCGGCCGTTTCAGAACCTTCTGCTGGCCGATCATGCAGTTTTCCAGCACGGTCATATTGTTGAACAGGTTGAAGGACTGGAACACCATGCCCACCTTGGCACGGTAGGACGCGGCGTTCACGCTGCCGGAGACGACGTCCTGACCGTGGTAGAGGATCTCGCCGGCGGTGGGCGTCTCCAGCAGGTTGATGCAGCGCAGCAGCGTGCTCTTGCCGGAGCCGGACGCGCCGATGATGCTGGTCACGTCGCCGGGGGCAACGGTAAAGTCAATGTCGCGCAGCACCTCGTGGTTGCCGAAGGACTTGGAGAGGTGACGGACTTCCAGAATGGTTTCCTGCATGGTTTAGTACGCTCCTCTCTGATCCTGATTGCGGTTCCGGCGGCCGACGTCCTTCGGAACCTCCAGATTCCGCTCGTCGAAGTTGCTGCCGGTGCCGGGGTAGTTGGCCATGCCGGTTGTGTGCGCCAGCGTGTCCGTGGTGGCAAGGTCGTAGCTGTCGCTGCCGTCCATGTGCCGCTCCCACCAGCGCAGCAGGCGCGAGCAGACGAACGTCAGCACCAGGTAGATGAGCATCGTGATGGTCGCGGCCTCAAAGTAGGTGTACATCGCGCCGGCGACGCCGCGGAACACGAAGAACAGCTCCACCACGCTGATGACGGACAGCACGCAGGTGTCCTTGATATTGATGATGAGGTTGTTGCCGATCTGGGGCATGATGTTGCGCAGCGTCTGCGGCAGGATGACATACAGCATCGTCTGCACGTGGGTCATGCCGATGGCCTTCGCGCCCTCGGTCTGCCCCGGGTCGATGGACAGGATGCCGCCGCGCACCGTTTCCGCCATGTAGGCGCCGGTGTTGATCGACACGATCAAAAACGCTGCGGGCAGCGTCTCCATATGGACATTGAACAGCGCCGCCGCGCCGTAGAAGATGAACACGGCCTGAATCATCATCGGCGTGCCGCGGAACACTTCTACGTAGATGTTCAGCAGGATCTGAAAGAAGCGCACGATGACGCGCTTGAAGACGTTGTCCTTCTTGGACAGCGGAATGGTCTGCACGATGCCGACGGCAAAGCCGATGATGCAGCCGATCGCCGTGGAGATGATGGCGATGAGCATGGTGTTGCCGGCGCCGCGCAGATAGGACGGGCCGTATTTTCCGATGAGGAAGAGAATGCGCTCCCAGAAGGTCATCTGACCCACGGAGGACCCTACCAGATCGGTGATGTGCGCCTGAATGGCTGCCCACATAACAATCGCTCCTTTATCAGTCCAAAAACCGGGGGAGAAGGCGGCGCCCCTCCCCCGGACGGGAAAATCAGAAATTACTCGCTCAGCGGCTGCACCGCGATGGCTTCGTTCATCCAGTTGGTGAAGTCTTCCTCGGTGAGGTTGGCCAGCACGCTGTTGATGGCCTCGACCAGCTCGGTGTTGCCCTTGCGCACGGAGATGCCGATGTTGATGTCCTCGTCGGAGACCTGGAACGCGCCGTCGGTGCCAGTGAAGTCAAGCAGCTTCAGGTTGGGGTTGGCTGCCACGGCGGCAAGGCCGGTCGGCTGGTCGGTGACGATGTAGTCCACAGCGCCGGAGGTCAGCGCAACGATCATTGCGGGCGCGGTGTCCTGACCGGGCAGGATGTTGGCGTTGGGGATCTGGGGCAGGCAGTTGGTGTACCAGATGGTGTTGAGCTGGCTGGTGCAGGTGCCGCCGGACAGATCGGCGACGGAGGCCGCGTTGGCATACGGGCTGTCGGCGTTCGTCACGGTGACGATGGTGGCGTAGTAGTAGGGGCTGGTGAAGTCAACCAGCTCCAGACGGTCGCTGGTGACGGACTGGCCGCAGATGCCCACGTCCACAGTGCCGGACTGGATGGCGGGGATGATGGAATCCCAGTCGGTCTTGACGATCTCAAGCTCCCAGCTGAGCTGGTCGCAGATGTACTTGGCCATCATGACGTCGTAGCCATAGGCGTAGTCCGAGGAGCCCTTGATCGGCACGGCGCCGTTGGAGTCGTCCGACTGCGTCCAGTTGTAGGGCGCGTAGGCGCATTCCATGGCGACGATGAGCTTGTTCGGCTCGACGGTGGCGGAGGCGGTCTCTCCATTCCCGGCCGGCTCAGTGGTCTGCGGTTCGTCCTTGCTGCCGCAGGCAGGCAGCGCCAGCAGCATTGCGATTGCCAGAAGCACGGACAAAATTCTCTTCATTTTGGTTCCCTTTCTAACCCGTAGGTTTTCCGGCTTTCTCTCCCCGCCGGCGGGGATACTAAAAAAATGAACCGCTTTGTCAAGCGGTCCATGGAAAATACGGGTTCAGGCAAACGTGCCGGCTCCGGATAGCCATTGATAGCGCTTCACAAAAGCTTGTGACAGTCCGGCAGATGTTCTCTGCCGACCCAGCGCCGAAAAACCAGCCGTTTTTCAACGCTTCGGCGGTAGCCCCTTTCGCGCCCCGGCGGCTGGCTGGCCTTGCCGGAGGGTACTGATGAATACCGCGCCTCTATCTAAGCGATTCAGTTTTGCTTATTATATTACCGCGGTTTTGCCGCATGTCAACCAGAAATTCAGCATTTTTCAAAGATTTGTAGGAAATACAGAAGCGCTGCGCCGGAGAATGGTTTTTTTTCGGCAAAGCGCACACGAAAAAAGCAGATTGTTGACGAGTCAACTAATATGCGCTATACTGAGCGCGGGTGATTTGGATGCATGGCAGCATTGCGAGAACAATCGCGCGCGTGTCCCGAAAGAGTCAGGCCTATCTGGCGCGCGTGCTGATGAAATACGATCTGACCGTGGCGGAGCAGCCCTTTTTTATGGCGCTGCAGTACCGCGAGGGCGTCACGCAGGAGGAACTGACGGCCATGGTCTGTGTGGATAAGGCGGCGACGGCGCGCGCGGTGCGCTCGCTGGAGGAGAAGGGCTTTCTGCGCCGGGAGCAGGACGAAAGCGACCGCCGGCAGAACCGGCTGTATCCGACCGAGCAGGCGGATGAGCTGGCCGTCTACGTGCGCGACGAGCTGATGCGCTTCAACCGGCTGCTGACGAAGGGGATCGCCCCGGAGACGCTGGAAACCGTGCAGGATGTGCTGCGGCAAATGGAACAGAATCTGACGGAATGGAGCGAGACGCATGCGGGATAACACAAAGAGGGCGGACGGCAACGTCCTTGGCAGCGCGCCGCTCGGCGGGCTGATCTGCCGGTTTGCGATCCCCTCCATCGTTGCGATGCTGGTGAACGCAGCGTACAATCTTACAGATCAGATCTTCATCGGCCATGTGGTGGGGATGCTCGGCAACGCGGCGACGAACGTTGCCTTTCCCGTCGTGTCGCTCACGATCGGGCTTGCGCTGATGGCGGGCGCGGGCACCGCGGCGAATTTCAACATCTGTCTCGGCGCAAAGCAGGAGGAAGAGGCAAAATGCTACGTCGGCACGGGGCTGACGCTGATGCTGCTGTTCGGCGTGGCACTGGCGGCGGTGGTGCTGCTGTTCAAAACGCCGATCCTGCTGCTGTGCGGCGCGACGGAAAACGTGCTGCCCTATGCGCAGCTCTACCTCGGCGTCACGGGGATCGGGCTGCCGTTCATGCTGTTCACCAGCGCCAGCAGCGTGCTGATCCGCGCGGACCGCAGCCCGACCTATTCCATGCTGTGCACGATCTCCGGCGCGGTGCTGAACGTGTTTCTGGACTGGCTGTTCCTGTTCCGCTTCGGGTGGGGCATCCGCGGCGCGGCCGCCGCGACGGTGATCGGGCAGTTCGTCTCCTTCGCCATGTGCGCATGCTATTTCCCGCGCTTCCGCACGTTTCCGATCCGGCTGGCGTCCCTGCGGCTGCGCTCTCGCTATGTCCGGCAGATCATGAAGCTCGGCGTGACCAATCTGCTCAACCACGTGGTGATGATGCTGGTCAACATCGTGATGAACAACACACTCACGCATTACGGCGCCCTGTCCGTCTACGGCAGCGACATTCCGCTTGCGGTGTCCGGCGTCATTGCGAAGCTGAACCAGATCCTGACCGCGTTCTCCGTCGGCCTCGCGCAGGGCTGCCAGCCCATCTGGAGCTTCAACATGGGCGCGCGGAACTATGACCGGGTCAAGTCGGCGTATCTCCGGGCGGCCGCGGCGGCGATGTGCATCAGCCTGCTGGCATTCGCGCTGTTTCAGACGTTTCCGCGGCAGATCGTCAGCATCTTCGGCGGCGGCACGGAGACATACTTCGAATTTGCGGAGCGGTATATGCGCGTTTTTATGATGATGGTCTGTGTGTTCGGCATTCAGCCGCTGACGATGAACTATTTCACAAGCATCGGCGATGTGCGCCGCGGCATTTTCCTGTCGCTGTCGCGCCAGGGCTTTTTGCTGCTGCCGCTGCTGATCGCGCTGCCGCTGGCGTTCGGGCTCAACGGCGTGCTGTACGCCGGGCCGATTGCCGACGCTCTGGCGTTTTTGCTCTCCGTCACGCTGGTGGCGCGCAGCTTCCGGAAGATGACCAGTCTTCCGGCACCGGACGAAGCGGGCTGATGCGCACGCCGGGGCGCAGTTGACATAACAACAAATAAAGACGAGAAAAGGACGGCCAACATGGCCGTCCTTGCTGTTTAAGTTCTTGTGAGCGTGGTTTCGCGCCCGTCCGACACGCGCGTGACGCGCAGGGTGCCCGCGTCCACGATTTCGAAGCGCAGCAGCGGCTGGGCGCTCGCCTCGTCCGCACCGACGGAATACACCCCGTCGCGCAGGAAAAACCGGCCGGGCACCGCTTCGTCAAGCAGGTCGGTCTGCATCTGATACCCCGCGCCGCTGCGTGTGAGGGTCAGACTTTTGCCGTCCGCGCTCGTCCACCGGCCGGTGAGAAACGCTTCGGCGCAGCCGGCGTTCGACAAGATCGCCGCCGGACAGTCGGCAAACGGCAGCAGCGCCGTCAGCCGGGCGAGCACAGCGTCCTGCGTCTCGCCGTACAGCGCTGCGAGCGCGGACATCGTGCAGCCGCTGCGCACACGGGCGAGCAGCAGCCAGTCGGCGCACGCCGCGTCATAGTCCCGCTCGCACAGCAGCTCAAAATCGCGCAGCGCCGTGTCCGTGTCTCCGGCTTCGTATGCAGCGCGCGCCTGCGCCATCAGCGCGTCGAGCGCGCCCTGCTCCAGCGCGGCGCACGCGTCGCCGAACGCGGCCGGGAACGGCTCGTCCTCCAGCGCGCTGAGCACGGCATAGGCGTCGTCCCCGGTCTGCAGCGCAAGCCCGGTCAGCCGGGCGTAATCCGGCTCGTCCGCGTCGTGGAAGAATATCACGCCGCGAAGCGTGCGCTCCGCCGCGTCCGCGTCGAGCGCGCAGATCTGCTCCAGCACGCGCGGGTACGCCGCGCGGTCGTGCATCGCCACGCCGATCACCGCCGCCGCAGCCAGCAGCACCGCCAGACTCACGCCCAGCAGCACCTTCATCCACCGGCTCAGCACCGGCGCGTCCTGCTTTTCTGCGCGCATCGTCAGCCCTCCCGCTGCATCGTGTACACGCGCCCGTCCGCCGTGCTGTCGGCGATCATGGTGCGCGCATTGAGAATGGAAAAGGTATAAAATGCGACGGACTCCGCCTCCGTCTCGCCGACGTAGACTGCGCCGCCGCGCAGGGCGCACGCATCCTCCTCCGTGATGCCCGGCAGCGTGCACGTGACCTTCCGCGCCGTTACAGTCAGATCGCCGTCTCCGCACGTCCAGCGTCCGGTGAAGTAGGGCATGGCGTAGCTGTCCACGCGCATGAGGAGCTTGTTCGTGTCGGAAAAGCCGATGAGCGAGAGGAGCTTTTGCGCCGCCTCGTCTTCGGTGAGCCCGGTCTCCTTGGAGAGCTTCGTGAGGTCTTCGCACAGGTGCGCCTGCGTCAGAAACAGCCAGTTGCCGCAGTCGGCATAGCCGCGCTGGGCGAGCACGTCGAACCCGCCGAACGCGGTCTGGTAGTCGCCGCGGTTGTAAGCGTCCTGCGCATCCTGATAGAGCACCGGCTCCGCCGTGGCCTCGATCTTGTCCAGCACGCCGCGAAACGGGGAGAGCGTCTCCGCGTCATATTGCGCGCGCAGCTCCGCCACCGTGCTGATCGCATGGACGTACTGCTTCGCGTCGAGCAGCTTGCCCGCGCGGATGATCGCCTGCCGCACGTCCTCGTCCTTGGCGCGGAACAGCCGCACGTCTTTGGCGTAGACCTCCGCATCGTTGAAACGGAAGTCGCAGATGGCCTCCTTCACGGCGGCGTTGGCGTCCCGGTCCTCAACCGCGAGGAAGCCGAACACCGCGCCGGCGATCACCACCAGCGCCGCGACCGCAATCAAGATCCAGCGCAGTCTGCGCCGACGCTCCGGTGCGAGCGGCTTCAGCTGCGGCGCACCGCACTCCGGACAGAGCCGCGCTCCGTCCGGCATCTGTGCCCCGCACTGGCGGCAAACCATGTCGATCCCTCCTATTTCGTCCCACTTGGGGATTGCATCCCAATCTGTCCGATCGCTTGGCCGACCGGATATTTTATCAATTATAGCCGAATTTCAGCCGGTGCGCAACCGCGCGGCCATTTCTTTGCAGATTCTTTACAAATCGCGCCGGACAAAACCCGCCCTGGCACGCGCATGTGCCGGGGCGGGTTTGGCGATTTTATTTATTTTCCGCGGCGGCGGCCACGGTTGCGGTCGCTGTACAGACGGTTGCCAGCGATGCGGCTGTCCGACTCCTGCATGAACTGCTTCAGACGGTCCTCAAAGCTCGCGTCATTCGTGGGGCCGTGGACCTGACCGTACTGCGCGTTCTGACGCGGCGGCTGCGCGCTGCGCTGCGGCCGGGGTGCGCGGCGCTCCGGATTCTGCTGCGGGGGCGCTTCCACGGCACGCTTGATCGACAGATTGATCTTCCCGTCCGGCGTGATGGCCAGCACCCGCACCTTGACGGCTTGGCCGACCTTCAGATAGTCGTTCACGTCCGTCACGAACGTGTTGGCGACCTCGGAGATGTGAACCAGGCCGCTTTTCCCCTCCGCCAGACTGACGAACGCGCCAAATTTCGTGATACCGGTCACGGTGCCGTCCAGAATTGCTCCCACTTCAAGCTGCATAAAAGCCGTTGCTCCCTCTGTTTAGTTACTCATATCGTAAAAGATCTTTTCGCCGGGCTTGACGAGACCGAGCTTATCGCGCGCGATCTCTTCGATGGTGTCGGCGTCCTCGCTGTGCTCGATTTTGTACTCCAGCTCGGAGTTGGACTGCGTCATGTCCGTGACCTGCTGCTGAAGCTGCTGCGTCTGCGCGTTGAGCGCCGCGGTCTTGGACCGGACGGTTACCAGACTCACCACTGCGTATACCAGCAGCGCCGCAATGACGATCTTGGTAATGATGCCTGCCTTCTTGAATTTCATCGTCCGTGCGCCTCCCCTCGGGTTCCGGCTGCGTTTTTGCGCGTTTGCTTGTACGTATACAGTTTATTCTAAAACACTTTGCGGCATTTTGGAAGTGTTTTTTTGCGAAATTCAAAAATTTTTTCAGCTTTTTCTGGCAGAACACGAACGGGCGCGCCAAAAACCGCACGGCTTTGGCAAGCTGCGCGGCGACAGCCTCCAGCGCGCGCAAACACGCCGCGCTTGCAAACGCGCCGTAGCACGCGCAGCCCGCGGCCACGGCGGCGAGCATGAACAGCCGCACCTGCCCCGCGCCGCTCACCATGCCGAACGTGAACAGCGCGAACAGCGCCGCCGCGCTGTAGAGCACGTCCAGCAGCGCGCGCATCCACGCGGCGCGCGCCCGGCGGCGCAGCACCCGGAACGCGTCGAACAGCAGTCCGAGCGCCGCGCCGAGCGCAAACGCCGCCAGAAGCTGCAGCATCTGCTGCGAGACCGGCAGCTCCATCAGCCGAACAGCCGGGCCCAGAAGCCCGCGCCGCGCTGCTGCTCCTCCTCGTAGAGCAGATCGGACACCTTCCCGTCAATGCCCAGCTCGCCCGTGTCGATGGCGAGCTTGCCGACGTGCAGCTCGCTGCCGCGCACGATCAGGCTCCCGCGCGACGTGCGCATCGTGACCTCGTTCTCGTCAAAGCTCAGCACCTCGTCCACGCCCGTCACCGTCAGCTTCGTGCGCTCCTCCAGAATCACCGAGTGCGGCCGGCGCACCGTCGGATTTTTCTTGTCCTCATATGCCATGGCGATCCCTCCCGCGTCAGACTGGTACAGCCTATGCGGACAGGGAGCAAAACATGTTGGGGAAATGCGTTATGTAAACTAAAACCGGCAGCGCGGGACCGAGCCGATAAAAACGCGCACTTGCCAGACAAGTGCGCGTTTTTGGAAAGGTGCCGCGACAAAATGAGGGAGAGGTGATTTTTCAGAAAAAAGCCGCCGCGAACGTTCTATCGTTCGCGGCAACGTGTAAAAGCGAGACACGATGGATATCGGCATCGCCATGCACCGAAAAACCGAATCGAAGTCCGGCGCCTGCGCAGCCGTTGCCGCCTTGCGGATGCGGAGTGCCTCTTGCGGGCAAGCGGGTTCGATTCGGAGAGGAGGAGCGACGGAGTGAATGAGAGATGACGATTGCTTTGAAAAAGAAATCGTCGTCGCGAACGATACGAAGTCCGCGACGACGTGGCGGAGAAGGTGGGATTCGAACCCACGTGCCGGCTCATCACCGACAAAACGATTTCGAGTCGTTCTCGTTACGACCACTTCGATACTTCTCCAGATTGGCGGGGCGTGCCCCGTGATTTTTGATTATACCGAATCCGCGGCGAAAAATCAAGCCCGGCATGCGAAAAAAGGCGCGGCCGTCGGGTAGAAATCGGGCGAAATGTGTTATATAATGAAAAAGCGCGCGTGCGCAAATCTCTCCGGAAGGAATCGAACCGCCGTGGACGAACTGAAACAAGAAGCAAAGACCATTCTGCAATTTACCCAAACCTTTGTCAAGTGGCTCATCATCGCCGGGGTGACCGGCGGGATCGGCGGCGTGGTCGGCTCCCTGTTCCACCTGAGCGTCACGTGGGCGGCGGGGATGCGCGCGGCGTACCCTTGGCTGCTGTGGCTGCTGCCGGTGGGCGGTTTGCTCATCGTGGGGCTGTACCACGCGGCGAAAATGGAAAACGAAAACACGAACGCCATCATCGACTCCATCCATTTCGGCGACAAGGTGCCGCTGCTGCTGGTGCCGTGCATCTATCTTGGCACGGTCATCACGCACCTGTTCGGCGGCAGCGCCGGACGCGAGGGCGCGGCGCTGCAGATCGGCGGGAGTCTCGGCTGTTACATCGGGCGGCTGTTCCGTCTGGACGAAAAGGATATGCGCCTGGCTACGCTCTGCGGCATGAGCGCCGTGTTCTCCGCGCTGTTCGGCACGCCGCTGACGGCCACGCTCTTCGCGCTGGAGGTCATCAGCGTCGGTGTGTTTTACTACTCCGCGCTCGTGCCGTGCATCGTCGCGTCCCTCGTGGCGTACGGCATCTCCCGCGCCTTCGGCATTGCGCCGACGCGGTTTGCCATCCTCGTCGAGCCGCTCCGGACCAGCCTGCTGCTGAAAGTCGCCGTGCTCGCCATCGCCTGCTCGGTGATGAGCATCGTATTCTGCATGACGATGCACGCGACGGAGCATTTTCTCGCAAAAAAAATTCCGAACGGCTATCTGCGCATCTTCCTCGGCGGCGCTGCCGTCGTGGCGCTGACGCTGCTCGTGGGCACCGGGGACTACAACGGCGCGGGCATGGACGTCATCCAGCGCGCGCTGGAGCAGGGGCGCGCCGCGCCCGCCGCGTTTTTGTGGAAGCTCGTGTTCACGGCGATCACCATCGGCTGCGGCTTTAAGGGCGGCGAGGTCGTGCCGACGTTCTTCATCGGGGCGACGCTCGGCTGCGTGCTCGGCCCGCTGCTGGGCATCCCGGCGGGGTTCGCGGCGGCGATCGGGCTTGTGTGCGTGTTCTGCGGCGCGGTGAACTGCCCGATCGCGTCCATCGCGCTGAGCGTGGAGCTGTTCGGCTCGACGGAGCTGATCTACTTCGCACTCGCCTGCGGCGTCGCCTACATGCTCTCCGGCTACTCCGGACTGTACAGCAGCCAGAAAATCCTGTACTCCAAGCTTCGCGCGGAGTTTATCAACATCCACGCAAAATAAAAGAAGCTGTCTCAAACGAGACAGCATGGCTTGTTCGGAAAGATTTCTGGGCAAGCAATGCATAGCGGACAAATTTGGTACCGGCTGTAGTGTCTAAAACCGGCTTCTTCGTCATGAGGAGGCCGGTTTTTTACGTTGCTTTTCTCTGCATTATATAATTCGTAAATAAATTTATATAAAAACTGTTGACAAATTTCGTGCTCGGGTGTACGATGCTGTCAGAAAGAAAAGGTGGTGCACTGCATGAAAAAAACACTGTACAGCTTGATGCTCAACGAGGAGGTCGTGCGCGAGATCGACGCGCTGGCGCATCAGATGGGCACGAACCGCTCCGCGCTCATCAACCAGATCCTCGCGGACTACACCTCGGTCATCACGCCGGAGCGGCGCATCGAGAGCATTTTCCACGCGATCGAGGAGATGGTGGCGCCGGCGCGCGAGCTGGTGCCGTTTTTCGTGCCGAACGCGATGACGATGTCGCTCAAGAGCAGTCTCGAATACAAGTACCGGCCGACGGTGAAATACGAGGTGGCGCTGCTGGACGACACGTCGGACACGCTCGGCGAGCTGTCGGTCATTTTCCGCACGCAGTCGGCGGCGCTGCTGCAGTCGATGACGCAGTTTTTCCGGCTGTGGAAGCAGATCGAGGACGTGCACCTCACGCCGTATCTCGCAGGCACGCCGCCGCGCTACGCGCTGTACGACGGCAAGTTCGTGCGCAGCCTGTCGCTGCCGCGCAACCGGGATTACACCAGCGAGGAGATCGCAAAGGCGATCTCGGACTATATCAAGCTATTTGACCACCTGATGAAAGGGTTCCTCTCCGGCAAATACACCGCGCAGGACGTGGAGAGCATCTACTACGCCAAGCGCGGCGACGGAGTCATCCTGATCTGACGGTGTTTCGGAAAGGAGGAGCCGCGTGCCGTGCAGCACGGGGCAATGAGAACGATGAATGCAGACAAATTCACACAAAAAGCAATTGAAACGATCCAGACTGCGCAGAGCATGGCGCAGGAAAACGGAAACCAGTACCTGACGCCGGAGCATCTGCTGTATGCGCTGATCGACCAGGACGGCGGGCTGATCGGCTCGCTGCTGGGACGCATGGGCGTGGATTGCGACACGGTGCTGGCGGAGCTGGACACGGTGATCTCGCAGATGCCGAAGGTATCGGGCGGCAGCGGCGACGTGTACGCCTCCCCGGAGACGGGCAAGGTGCTTGCGTTCGCCGAACGCACCGCGAAGAACATGAACGACGAGTATCTCTCCGTGGAGCACCTGATGCTCGGCATCTTCGCGTACCAGACGGGCGCGATCAAGCGCATTTTCAACAACCACGGCATCACGAAGGACGGCTTCACGACGGAGCTGTCCAAGGTCAAGACCGGCCGCGTGACGAGCGACAACCCGGAGAGCACCTACGACGCGCTGAAAAAATACGGCACCGACCTCGTCGAGCGGGCGCGCGACGGGAAGATGGACCCCGTCATCGGCCGCGACGCGGAGATCCGAAACGTCATCCGCATCCTCTCGCGCAAGACGAAGAACAACCCCGTATTGATCGGCGAGCCGGGTGTCGGCAAGACGGCCATCGCCGAGGGACTGGCGCAGCGCATCGTGCGCGGCGACGTGCCGGAGGGGCTGAAGGACAAGACCGTGTTCTCGCTCGACATGGGCGCGCTCGTGGCGGGCGCGAAGTACCGCGGCGAGTTTGAGGAGCGGCTCAAGGCCGTGCTGGAGGAGGTCAAAAAGAGCGAGGGGCGCATTTTGCTGTTCATCGACGAGCTGCACACCATCGTGGGCGCGGGCAAGACCGAGGGCAGCATGGATGCGGGTAACCTCCTCAAGCCGATGCTCGCGCGCGGCGAGCTGCACTGCATCGGCGCGACGACGCTCGACGAATACCGCAAGTATATCGAAAAGGACGCCGCGCTCGAGCGCCGGTTCCAGCCCGTGCAGGTGGACGAGCCGACGGTGGAGGACACG
Source organism: Clostridiales bacterium (assembly GCA_004556965.1). Lineage (GTDB taxonomy): Bacteria > Bacillota > Clostridia > Oscillospirales > Oscillospiraceae > CAG-103. The sequence goes on from SFFE01000015.1 coordinate 24,047, forward strand.
ATCTCCATCCTCCGCGGCCTGAAGGACCGCTACGAGATTTTCCACGGCGTGCGCATCCACGACAACGCGCTCGTCGCGGCGGCGACGCTCTCGCACCGGTATATCACCGACCGGTTTTTGCCGGATAAGGCCATCGACCTCGTGGACGAGGCGTGCGCGCTCATCCGCACGGAGATCGACTCCATGCCGTCCGAGCTGGACGACATCCGCCGCCGCATCATGCAGATGGAGATCGAGGAGATGGCGCTCAAGAAGGAGGACGACCAGCTTTCGCGCGACCGGCTCGAAAAGCTGACGCGAGAGCTGGCCGAGCAGAAGGACACCTTCAACGCCATGAAATCCCGCTGGGACGCGGAGAAAAACAGCGTTGAGGAGGTCAAAAAGCTCAAGGAGGAGATCGACCACCTGCACGCGGAGATCGAAAACGCGCAGCTCCGCTACGAGTATGAGAAGGCCGCGCGCCTGCAATACTCCGACCTGCCGGAGCTGGAGCGCCGGCTCAAGGCCGCGGAGGAGGCCGCCGAGGCGCGCAAGAGCGAAAACTCCCTCGTGCACGACACGGTCACGGAGGAGTCCATTGCGAACATCGTCGCCAAGTGGACGGGCATCCCGGTGGCGAAGCTCATGGAGGGCGAGCGCGAAAAGCTGCTGCACCTCGACGAGATCCTGCACCGCCGCCTGATCGGGCAGGATGAGGCCGTCACGAAGGTGTGCGAGTCCATCTGGCGCTCGCGCGCTGGCATCGCCGACCCGAACCGGCCGATCGGCAGCTTCCTGTTCCTCGGCCCCACGGGCGTGGGCAAGACGGAACTGGCAAAGTCGCTCGCGGAAAGCCTGTTTGACGATGAGAGCAACATGGTGCGCATCGATATGACCGAGTATATGGAGAAGTTCTCCGTCTCGCGGCTGATCGGCGCGCCTCCGGGATACGTCGGCTACGACGAGGGCGGCCAGCTCACCGAGGCCGTGCGCCGCAAGCCGTATTCCGTCGTGCTTTTCGACGAGGTGGAAAAGGCGCACCCGGACGTGTTCAACATCCTGCTGCAGATCCTCGACGACGGCCGCATCACGGACAGTCAGGGCCGCACGGTGGACTTCAAGAACACGATCATCATCCTCACGTCGAACCTCGGCAGCCAGTACCTGCTCGACGGCATCGACGCGGCGGGCAACATCACGGAGGAAGCCAGAGCGGGCGTGAACGCAGAGCTGCGCCGCGCGTTCCGGCCGGAGTTCCTGAACCGGCTCGACGAGATCATCTTCTTCCGCCCGCTGACGAAAGAGAACCTCTCGCAGATCATCGACAACCTTGTTGCGAGCCTGAGCCGCCGTCTGGCCGACCGGTCGCTTTCGCTGGAGCTGACCGACGCCGCGAAGGCGAACATCATCGAGAACGGGTTCGACCCCGTCTACGGTGCGCGGCCGCTCAAGCGATATCTGCAGAGCAAGGCGGAGACGCTCATCGCCCGGACGATCCTGCAGGGCAACGTGCGCGCGGGCGACACCCTCGTCGTGGACGAGGAAAACGGCGCGCTGGTATGCCGCGTCGCGTCAGAATGAACGCGCTCCACTCCGCCGCCGCGCAGGCGCGCCGTCTCCTTGTCCGCTTCTTCATTCTTCCTTTCCCAGCCGCAAGTCAAGCTTGCGTCTGGGGGATGCGGGAGGTTCCGCGACATGCTGCGCATGACGAGGCCGGGTACGTAACGCACCCCCGCCGACTGATGAGGGAGATGCGCGCCTTCCTTGACAAGCTGAAACCGCCGGCAGACTTTGGGTCTGCCGGCGGTTTTATCGTCGGTCATTCGTCGTCGGACGATTCGATATAAAGCGTTTCGGTATGCTGCTGTGCCTGCACCAGAAGCGCGGCTGCCAGCACAGGATTCTGCTCCTGCAGCGCATCCAGCGCGTCCGTGATCGCGTTGAACAACACAGCGTACATTTTTTTGTAATCGGCCATCTCGTCATCACCTCGGAAAATATTTTATCTGAATATCAGATAAAATGCAATATCTTGTTTTCAGATAGGGTATGTTCGCATGGGGTGATTTCCATGCGTTATGAAGTTTTAAATTTTGAAAATATCCGCAATCTGCGAATCGACAATAGCTACACGCAGCAGCAAATTGCGGACTATTTGAACATCAAGCAAAACACGTATTCTCAATATGAGACAGGAGCGCTGAACTATCCGGTCGACATCCTGATGAAGCTCGCCGACTTGTATGACGTGAGCGTGGACTACCTGCTGGGGCGGACGGATGTGAAAAAGCCCTATCCGAAGCCGCGGCACGCATAAAAGCCGTCCACATTTTAAGGGAAATTCGCTTAAAAGTCAATAAGGGATATTCCCTTATCGCATAATAATCGCGGGTGATGTTATGTACCGCATGCGTATCCGCGATTTGCGGGAGGATCAGGATCTGACGCAAAAGGAGCTTGCTGCTATTTTGCAGCTGCATCAGACGACTTACTCCGACTATGAGTTGGAGCGGTTGAACGTCCCCGTCCCCGTGCTGCACAAGCTCGCCGACTTCTACGGCGTGAGCGTGGACTATCTGCTGGGGCGGACGGACGTGAAAAAGCCCTATCCGAAAAAAGAGGGAAAATAGCGCAAAAACGGAGCGGCGAAACGCCGCTCCGTTTTTTGTCCTTACAGCAGCAGCCAGATCAACAGCGGGATCGTGGCGGCGGAGAAGACGGTGCTCATAAAGATGACTTCGGACGAGAGCGCTTCGTCCTTGCCATACTGCAGGCAGAGCACGGTGATGATCATGGCGGACGGACACGCGGCCAGCAGCACCGGGATGCCGAGCATCATCGGATCGTGGACAAACAGCCGCAGCACGGCCCACACCACGACCGGACACACGATCAGGCGCACGAACGACGCGACATAGACGCGCCAGTTGCCGAACGCCTTTTTGAGCGGGATGCCGCCGAGCGAGGTGCCGATGACGATCATGGACATCGGCGTGGTGGCGGCGGAGAGCGTCGAGATCGTGTCGGCGATCACGGCGGGGACGTGCAGGTGCGTCAAAAACAGCACGACGGCGAGGAACGTGGCGATCAGCGGCATGGTCAGAAGCTGCCGCCAGTTGAATTTTTGCTTTTCGCCGCTGCCGCGCAGGATCGCCGTGCCGACCGTGTAGAGCATGGTGTTGAACGGGATGTTCGACAGCGACGCATAGAACACCGCCTCCGTCCCGAAAACGGCCTGCACCACGGGAAAGCCCACGAACGCATTGTTCGGATAGGACATCACCATGCGCAGAACGCCGACGTCGCCGCCGCGCGAGCGCAGGAGCTTCGGCACGAAGAAGGAGACGGCGTGCAGGATGAGCAGCATCAGCGTCGTCACGCCGACGTATTCGAGGATGACCGTGCCGCTGAGCGTGGTCTCCGCGTTGACGACGGAGTTGAGAATGGTCGCGGTGAGCAGGACGTTCAGCACGATGGGATTCACGCGCTTGTTGAACTCCGGCCCCGTGATGTGCAGCTTCGCGCAGAGATACCCCACGAGCATCAGCAGCACGAGCATGGCCATCTTGGCCAGTACAGTTGAAATTTCCATAGCTTCTGTTTCTTTCCTCTCAGATTGTCGCAGGTGCTCAGTATAGCACGAAAACCACCGCATTTCCACAGAAAATGCGGCGGTTTTTTGAAAGTGGGAAATCTGACGAAATTGTAATCGTCAAGGCGGCGGCGCTTTGGTATAATGGAGCCGTGAACAGACAAACGGAGGTGCGGCGGATGGAACGCATTTTATTGGTCGAGGACGACCGGAGCATCGTGCGCAGCTTAAGGGAATTTCTCACGTCGGAGGGCTTCGCGGTCGAGGCCGTGGACGGCCAGCGCGCCGCGACGGAGCGGCTGGCGGCGGAGCGCTTTGACCTGCTGCTGGTGGATATTTCGCTCGCGGACGGCAACGGCTTCGCCGTGTGCAAGGCGGCGAAGGAGCGCGGCCTGCCCGTCATCTTCCTTACGGCCTCCGGCGACGAATACAGCACCGTCACGGGGCTGGACATGGGCGCGGACGACTACGTTGCAAAGCCGTTCCGCCCGCGCGAGCTGATGGCGCGCATCCGCAGCGTCCTGCGCCGCAGCGGGAGAGGGCAGTCCGTCGTCACGCTCGGCGACGTGGTCGTGGACACGGACAAGGGCATCGTGACGAAGCGGGGCGCGGACGTGTATCTCTCCGCGCTGGAGTACCGGCTGCTGCTCGTGTTTTTGAACCACCGGGGCATGGTGCTCTCGCGCACGCGGCTGCTGGAGGAGATCTGGGACGCGGCGGGCGACTTTGTCAACGACAACACGCTCACCGTGTACATCAAGCGCCTGCGCGAGAAGATCGAGACCGACCCGCAGAATCCTGAGATCATCCGCACCGTGCGCGGGCTGGGCTACAAGCTGGAGGACTGAAGTACGATGGAGTTTTTCCGCAATCCCGAAATTCGCCGGGAGCTGGCGCTCTTCGCGGCGCTCATGGCGGCGTTTGCCGCCGCGGGCTTCCTCGCGTTCGGCGCGGCCGGGTGGCTCGTGCTCGGCGCAGGACTCGCGCTCTCGGCCACGCACTTTGCAGCGGCGGCTGTGCGCTACCGGCGCATCCGCACGCTCAGCCGCGACATCGACGCGGTGCTCCACGGCAGCGACGCCGTGCGCTTCGGCGACTTGCAGGAGGGCGAGCTGGCCGTGCTGCAAAGCGAGATCCAGAAGATGACCATCCGCCTGCGCGACGCGGCGGACAATCTGCAAAAGGAAAAGACGTTTTTGACCGACTCCATCGCCGACATTTCGCACCAGCTCCGCACGCCGCTCACGTCCATCAACCTGATCGTGACGATGCTCGCGGCGGACGCGGTGTCCGACGCGCGGCGCATGGAGCTGACGCGCGAGCTGAAAATGCTGCTGGGGCGCATCGACTGGATGGTGGAGAGCCTGCTGAAAATGTCGAAGATCGACGCAGGCACGGCGCTGTTCCAGCGCGGGACGGTGCAGGTTTCGGCGCTGGTGCGCGCCGCGGCGGAGCCGCTGGCCGTGCCGATCGACGTGCGCGGGCAGCGCCTTGTGTGCGAGATCGGCGCGGAGACGTTTTGCGGCGACCTCGCGTGGACGACTGAGGCGGTGGGGAACATCCTCAAAAACTGCATGGAGCACACGCCGGAGGGCGGCACGATCACCGTGACCGCGTGCGAGACCGCCATTTTCACGGAGCTGACCGTGCGCGACACCGGCTCCGGCATTGACCCGGACGATTTACCGCACCTGTTCGAGCGGTTTTACAAGGGCAAGAACGCGTCCGATACCAGCTTCGGCATCGGCCTTGCGCTTGCGCGCATGATCGTCACGGCGCAGGGCGGCGCCATCAAGGCCGCCAACGCCCCCGGCGGCGGCGCGGTGTTCACGGTGCGGTTTTATAAAAGTACCGTCTAAAGGCTTCCCCTTGAGTAAACGCTGAATAAATCAAGTTTTGCCCAAAGAGGAAGGGATAGCAGCAAGAAACGAGACAAATTCGAAACTTTATCCGGCCATTAC
>SFFE01000040.1 GCA_004556965.1 Clostridiales bacterium
CATCCGCTCCTCCGTTTCTCCTCGCAAAACCGAAACGATGTTTCGGTTTTGAAAGGACGAGCAGCAAAGCGAACGAGTCCGCGTGTTTACACGGGGACGAGTGATGCGGAGCTTGTGAGGACGCGAGCGCGCCCGTTCTGACGCAGCAAAAACGCCGCACCCGGTTTGGGTACGGCGTCTTCGCGCTGGGGAAAAACGAAGAAATGAAGATGGGGAGAAAAATGAGAGACAATCTAGTTTGGAAACCTGCTTTCGCAGGCGGATGGCGGGGGAAGTTGCGGCGGAGGGGGGAGAACCTCCGCCGCGGTGCTGGGAGTGGACAGTCCCGCGACTGTCCGGGGTTTCCTTTTGATACAGAAAAGCGCATATGGAAGCAGGCTTCCGCGCTTGACTGGGCGTTCAGGGCAGCGTGCGCTGCTGGGTCTGCTGCTGCGCGGCGGTGGATTCGTCCGCCTCGTCGAGCGTGACGGTCACGGTGACGGTCTTGCCGCCGCGGTAGACGGTCAGCTCCGTGGTGTCGCCGGGCGCAAAGCTGCGCAGCGCGGCCTTGAGCGCGTCGCTGGAGGCGACCGCCTTGCCGCCGACGGCGGTGATGATGTCGCCGATCTGCAGTCCGGCCTTCTCGGCGCAGCTGCCGGCGTTCACCGAGTAGACATACGCGCCCTCGACCATGTTATAGTATTGCGCGACGCTCGCGGGCACGGTCTGCGTGGTGATGCCGAGCTGCACCTTGTTGGTCACAACGCCGTTTTCCATCAGCTCGTTGGCGAGGTTCACCGCGTCGTTGATCGGGATGGCGAAGCCCAGACCCTCCACGCCGGTGGAGCTGTACTTCGCGGTGACGATGCCGATAACCTGACCGGCGTCGTTATACACGGGGCCGCCGGAGTTGCCGGAGTTGACCGCCGCGTCGATCTGGAACATGTTGATCGGCACGCTGCCCTCATCGGTGGTGATGGTGCGGTCGAGCGCGCTGACGTGGCCGGTCGTCATGGTGAACTGCAGTTCACCGAGCGGGTTGCCCACGGCATAGACCGTGTCGCCCACGGACATCTCGTCGCTGTCGCCGAAGGTGACGGGCGTCAGCTCCGTCGCGTCGATCTTCAGCACGGCGATGTCGTTGCTCGAATCCACGCCGACGATCTTCGCGGTATAGGAGGCGCCGTCGTAGGTCATGACCGTGATGGCATAGTTGCCCTGCGCGGCGTAGGAGATGACGTGGTAGTTTGTGAGAATGTAGCCGTCCTCCGTGATGATGAAGCCGCTGCCGCTCACGGCCTGCGAGCTGGTCTGGCCGAAGAAGTTCTGATAGGTCAGCTCCGTGGTGATGCCGACGACCTGCTGACAGGCTGCGGCGTAAATTTCGCTCGCGCTCATCGCACCGGCGCTTGCCGCCTGCGTGACGAGCGTGCCGGAGCCGGTCGGGGTCGGAGTCGCCGCCGCTCCCTCCGCGGCCGGGCCGCCGGAGAGCGAGGCGCCGATCACGCCGCCGACGCCGCCGCCCAGCAGCGCGCACACCAGACACAGGCACGCGACCTTCCAGAACAGCTTGCTGCCGCCGGACTTTTTCGGCTTCTTTTCCCGGGCCGGAGGCGGATCCGGCGTGTAGTAGCGCGGGGGCACGGCAGAGGCCTGCTCCTGCGTGTGGTAGCTTGCGTCCTCGTAGGATCTGGGCGCTTCCGGCTCCGCTTCCCGCTGGTCGTCAGGACGGATCATGCGGTACGTGCCGTCCGCCGCGAAGGGGGACGCTGCGGTGTCGGCCGGGGTCTCGCCGGCCGGTTCGGCCGTGTCGGCTTCCGGTACGCCGGTTGTTTCGGAATTGGGATCAAAGGGTTCGCTCATGGTATTGTCGCCTCCGGATTGATTTGGGTCCTTGCTTTGTATGCTCTTATCCTACCCGTTACTTGTGTCAAATACGTGAACAAACATCAAAAAAACTGCGAATAAAACGCCAAAAGATTGTGAACGAGCGGCGGCAGCGTGCGCCGTAGATTTGAAAAATTATAAAAAATAGCAAGAAATACGCTTGACAATTATGCAAATGCATAGTAGTCTGGAATTAGAGGGGCGACGTCAGAGCCCAAAGCCTTCCCCTTGAGGGGAAGGTGGCACGGCGTAGCCGTGACGGATGAGGTGTCCGGGTGCGTCCCCTCATCAGTCGGCTGCGCCGACAGCTTCCCCCAGAGGGGGAAGCCTTTTTTTGCTGCACACCACGAAAAAGGAGTAGCGGGGAAGTGGTAAGCAGAACGCGCCCGCAAAATCTCGTGACGCAACCCAGCGAAGCGGTTGCAGCACGAAAAAGGAGGGAATTATGCGGAACGCGCCCATATCCTTGCACCGCGCCCGCATCCTCGCGGCGCAGGCTTGACCTGCGACGCGAAAAAGGAGTAGCGGGGAAGCGGTAAGCAGAACGCGCCCGCAAAATCTCGTGGCGCAACCCAGCGAAGCGGTTGCGGCACGAAAAAGGAGGGAACCATGCGGACACTTTCCATTCCGCACCGCCCCCGCGTCCTCGCGGCGCAGGCTTGACCTGCGACGCGAAAAAGGAGTAGCGGGGAAGTGGATATGGAGTTTTCGTGCTTGCCACGGAAACGGAATGGAACGCGCCCGCTACGACGTGGCTTGGATTGAATTACACCAAACACTGCCGCAGAGCGGAAAGCTCATGCGGCTCAAACGGGAGCTGCGCATCCGCACGCCGCAGGCCGTCGGGCATCTGTGCCTGCTGTGGCTGTGGGCGCTCGACAATGCGCCGGACGGCGACCTTGCGCGCTTTACCCCGGAGGAGATCGCCGAGGTCTGCCAATACACCGGCCGGCCGCAGGAAAAGCTTTTGCAGACGCTCATCACGGTCGGGTTCGTGGACGAAGACCTGCGCCTGCACAATTGGTATGAGCATGTGGGGCGCCTGACCGACGCACGGGAATTGCAGCGCATTCAGGCGCGCGACCGGCAGCGCAAGCGGCGCGAAAAGCTGCGTCAGGCGAAGGAGGCCGATGCGGCCTCTGAGCGTGACAGTCACGCTGCTACAGAACAGTACAGTACAGAACCGTACACAACCGTACCAAACCTCTCTTAAGAAAGCAAAAGAAAGAAAAAGTTTTCAACAATTTTTCAACACCCGCCGCCGGACGGCTTTGGCGGAGACGCAGGAGGACGAACTATGACGAATCGGGAATTGTGGCAGCGTGTGGACGATCTGGAGCAGACGCAGACGCGGCTGAACTTCACGCTGCAAAACCGGGAACGGGAGATCGCAAAGCTCAAGGAGCAGCGCGAGGGCTATGAACAGGCGCTGGAGCTTTCGGCGGCGGTGCTGGCGGCGCTGTGCACGTGCTCGGCTGCGGGCGGCACGGTGCGCCTGGCGAAGGACGACGTGCGCACGGCGCTGGGGCGGTACGTGTTCGCGGCGGTGGAGGACGCGGACGACTACGTGCTGTCCTTCCGCGAGCGGGAGCTGAGCCAATGACGGCGAAACCCGGCTTCGGCGCGAAGGCCGCGCAGCAGGCGATGGCGTTTCTGACGAGCCTGCTGGAAAACGACGAGGTGAAGGAGGAGACGCGCCTGAAGGCGGCGGGGATGATTTTGGAGCGCACCGTGCCCAAAACGACCGCCGCTTGCAAGCCCACCGACGGGAAGAGCGCCGCGCCCGCCGCCGTGAAGTTCGAGGGCGAGCTGGAGACGTGGAGCCGGTAGCGTCAGAACGGGCGCGCTCGCGTCCTCACATCTCCGACGGAATCCAGCGTAGCGATTCCGGAGGATCAGGAAGAAGGCGGGAGCAGATGCGCAGTTTTTAAACACGCGGACGCGGGGTGCGTGTCGCACCGGGCACCATATCACGCACCATGGGAGGATATCGCTTGAACCAAACACCACCCATTTTTGACATTCTTGCAAACGAAGCTCCCTCTGCGCGGCAGAGGGAATTTTTTGAGGCCGAGGCTGCAAACATCGCCTACGGCGGCGCGCGCGGCGGCGGCAAGAGCTGGGCCATGCGCCGCAAGCTCGTGCTGCTCGCCATGCGCTACGACAACTTAAATCTCCTGCTGCTGCGCCGCACGCTCCCGGAGCTGCGCCACAACCACATCGTCCCGCTCCTGCGCGAGCTGCACGGCTACGCCAGCTACAGCAGCACCGAGCGCGCGTTCCTGTTCCCGAACGGCTCCAGATTGTGCATGGGCTACTGCGACAACGACAGCGACTGCGCCCAGTATCAGGGGCAGGAATACGAGGTCATCGGCTTCGAGGAGGCCACCAACTTCGAGCCGGACTGGCTCGTGTTCATCGCCACCTGCCTGCGCACCACGCGCGCCGACTTCAAACCCCGCATCTACTACACCTGCAACCCCGGCGGCCCGGGACACGCCTACATCAAGCGGCTGTTCATCGACCGGCAGTACCGGAACGGAGAGGACCCGAAGGACTATGTATTTATCCCGGCGAAGGTCTATGACAACCGCATCCTGATGGAGCGCGACCCCGGCTACCTCCGGCGGCTGGAGGCGCTGCCCCCCGCGCGGCGCCGCGCGCATCTGGAGGGCGACTGGAACGTGTACGAGGGGCAGGTGTTCTGCGAGTTTCGCGACGACCCGGCGCACTACCGCGACCGCCGCTGGACGCACGTGATCGACCCGTTCGAGATCCCCGACACGTGGCGTATCTACCGCAGCTTCGACTTCGGCTACGCAAAGCCGTTCTCGTGCGGCTGGTGGGCGGTGGACTACGACAAGCGGCTGTACCGCATTCTGGAGCTGTACGGCTGCGTGCAGGGCGAGCCGGACGTGGGCGTGCGCTGGGCGCCCGACCACATCTTCGGGAAGATCCGCGAGATCGAGTCCACGCACCGGTGGCTGCGCGGACGGCGCATCCAGGGCGTGGCCGACCCCGCCATCTGGGACGCGAGCCGGGGCGACTCCATCGCCGACATCGCCGACCGGCACGGCGTCTGGTTCGAGCCGGGCGACAACAAGCGCCTGCCCGGCTGGATGCAGATGCACTACCGCATGGCGTTCGACGGCGAGGGCGTGCCGATGCTGTACGTGTTCTCGAACTGCCGCGACACCATCCGCACCCTGCCGCTGCTGCGCTACAGCGCGAACAGCCCCGAGGACGTGGACACCCGGCAGGAGGATCACATCGCCGACGAGATGCGCTATCTCTGCCAGTACGACCCGATCGCGCCGCGCACCGTGCCCGCGCGCACGCCGGTGGTGTTTGACCCGCTGGATGCGGGGGGTGTGGGAAGGTATGATCGCGGCTGGTGAGGGTGGAAGTGTCGCGTTCAACGCACTCGCGGCACGATCCAATGAAGGGGTCGTGCCGCGAAAAGAAGAAGCCGGGAAGTGGACAAGTGAATTGCCGCGCAGCGGCAAGAGAAAGTGGTCTGGACCATGTGGAGTTTTCGCCATAAGGCGGAAACGGAACGGAACGCGCCGGCTTCGACGCGAAAGGAGATAACAACATGAACGAACCCCAAATCGAATCCGCCGTCCTGCCCGCCGTCACGGACGAGGACGTGGCGCGCGGCGTGGAGCTGCTGCGCCGCTACAAGGACGGCAAGCGCGCGCTGGAAGCGCGCATCGTCGCCGACGAGGAGTGGTACCGCCTGCGCCACTGGCAGTATCTGCGCAGCCGCAGCCGCGCGCGCGGCGACGACCCCGTCGAGCCGACCAGCGCGTGGCTCTTCAACGCCATCGCCGCCAAGCACGCCGACGCCATGGACAACTACCCCGAAGCCGTCGTCCTCCCGCGCAGCCCCGCCGACGAGCCGGACGCCCGCGCGCTGTCCGCCGTCGTGCCCGCGCTGCTGGAGAAAAACGGCTTCGAGCAGGTCTGGTCGGACGCATGGTGGTACAAGCTCAAGCACGGCTGCGCCGCCTACGGCGTGTTCTGGGACCCGCAGCGCGAAAACGGACTCGGCGACGTGGCGCTGCGCCGGCTCGACCTGCTGAACCTGTTCTGGGAGCCGGGTATCACCGACCTGCAGGAGAGCCGCAACCTCTTCCTCTGCGCGCTCGTGCCGAACGACGACATCAACGCCGCCTACCCCGGCGTGCAGCCCGGCAACTGCGGCGTGGAACTGGCGCAGTACCTCTACGACGACGCGGTGGACACCACCGACATGAGCATCGTCGTGGACTGGTACTACAAAAAGCGCCTGCCCGATGGCCGCACCGTGCTGCACCTCATCAAGTTTACCGGCGACTCCCTGCTCTACGCCAGCGAGAACGACCCCGCCATGGCGGACGGCTTCTACGCCCACGGGCGCTACCCCGTCGTGTTCGACGTGATGTACCCCGAAGCGGGCACGCCCTGCGGCTTCGGCATGATCGCCGTGAGCAAGGACCCGCAGCAGTACATCGACCGGCTGAGCGGCAACCTGCTCGAAATGTCCATGAAGGCCGCGCGCCCGCGCTTCTGGGTCAAGAAGGGCAGCGGCGTCAACGTGCAGGAGTTCCTCGACTGGTCGAACCCCCTCGTTGAGGTCGAAGGCAGCATCGACGAGGAGCGCCTGCGGCAGATCAGCCTTTACAACATGGACAGCCAGTGGGTGAACGTCCTGCAGCTCAAGATCAACGAGCTGAAGGAGACGAGCAACAGCCGCGACGTGAACCAGGGCGGCGTGACCGGCGGCGTCACGGCGGCGAGCGCCATCGCCGCGCTGCAGGAGGCGGGCAGCAAGTCCAGCCGCGACGTGATCCGCGCGTCCTACCGCGCGTTCGTGCAGGTCGTGGAGCTGATGATCGAGCTGATCCGCGAGTTTTACACCGAGACGCGCCCGTTCCGCGTGGCCGTGCCCGGCGCGCAGGGGTACGCCTTCGCGGACTACTCCAACGCCGGGCTGCGCCCGCACGAGACCGGCACGGACGCAAACGGCGCGCCGCTTTGCCGCATGGCGGCGTTCGACGTGTCCGTCCACGCGCAGAAGCAAAGCCCCTACGCCACCGCGTCGCAAAACGAGCTGGCAAAGCAGCTCTATCAGCTCGGCGTGTTCGACCCGGCGCGCGCGCAGCAGGCGCTGCCGATGCTGGAGATGATGTCGTTCGAGGGGCGCGAGAAGGTCATGGAGGACGTGAGAGCGGGCGCACAGGCGGGCGGTTCGACCGGCACGCCGGTCGGGATGGCGTCCGGCGCGGAGGACCCGCTCGTGCGCGCCGCGCGACTGAAGCTTCAGGTACAGGAGGAAAACAGAAAATGAGAAATGATTACTTAAACCTGAGACTGTTTGACAGCGCGGCATCCCCCGCATCTCCGACGAGACCCAGCGAAGCGGTCTCGGAGGAAGAGGAAGAACGGAGGAGCGGACGGGGAGCTTTCCCGCTTGCCGGGGAAGCGGAACGCAGCGAGTCCGTTCTGACGAGGGTACGGGCGCACCGGTCGGCTGCCGCGCAGCGGTACGTACAGGCGCAGACCGAGACGTGGAGCCGCGCCGCCGAGGCGCTCTCGGAGCGCTGCCCGGGCTTCGACCTGCACGCCGCGCTCGCGGACGCGTCGTTCTGCGCGATGCTGCGCGCCGGGGTGCCGCTGGAAAACGCGTACTTCGCCCTGCACGCGGACGAGCTGCTGCACGCGGCGGTGTGCCGCGCGTCGCGGCAGGCGGAGACCCGCGTGGCCGAGCACATCCGCGTGCGCGGCGCGCGTCCCGGTGAAAACGGCCTTGGCTCCGGCGGCGGCATCCTCGTGCGGCCGGACGTGTCGCGCATGAGCCGCGCCGACCGCGCCGACATCGCCCGCCGCGCCGCCCGCGGCGAGCACGTGAAGCTGCACCTGTGACGCGCGCCCGCTTCACCCACCGGGCGGGGGAATACACCCTGCGCGTCACCGGCCACGCGGACTTCTACCCCGGCAGCGACATCGTGTGCGCGGCGGCGTCCACGCTCGTGTGCACCCTCGCCGCCACGCTCGACGCGCTGGATGCGGACGTGACCGAGCTGCGTCTGCAGCCGGGCGACGCGGCGGTCGCCGCCCTGTCCGGCCCCGGCGTGCGCACCGCGTTTCTCATGGCCTGCACCGGCTTTCAGCAGCTCGCGGACGCGTACCCAGAGAACGTGCAGTTTACATAATGCCGAGTGAGAGGGCGACACGTGCGCTGCGCGCCAACCCAAAGGCTCCCTTGTGTAAAGGGAGCTGTCGCCGCAGGCGACTGAGGGATTGTCCGTTACGCACGTTGGGTAAGTTACCCCATTTCTTTCCCGCGTCAGAATAAACGCGCTCGCGTCCTCACATCTCCGACGGAATCCAGCGTAGCGATTCCGGAGGATCAGGAAGAAGGCGGGAGCAGATGCGCAGTTTTCGCGCTTGCCGACCGAAACATCATTTCGGTTTTGGGAGGAGAAACGGAGGAGCGGCTTGGAGCTTTCCGGCTTGCCCGGGAAGCGGAATGGAGCGAGTCCGTTTGGACGCTATCCGCTTCTTCATTCTTCCTTACCCAGCCGCAAGTCAAGCTTGCGTCTGGGGGACGCGGGGGTGCGTAATGCACCTACGCAAGGCTTCCCCCCTCCGGGTGCAGTGCGCGTCCTGCCTCGCAGAGTTTCGCCGCGCGGCCGCGGCGAAAGAAAATGAAATTGTTTTTCCGGCGACATGCGCGGCGGAAAAACACATCTCGGCCTGCTTTGCAGGCCGCATCCCCTCGTTTGGCAACCCAACGAAGTGGTTGTCAAACGAAGTTCAAAAAGGAGATTTTCTATGAATCACGAACCCATCCCGATGAACCTGCGCCTGTTCGACGGCAACACGCAGGTCACCACGCAGCCGAGCCTGTCCGAGGAGATGAAGACCTTCTACTCGGACTATCTGATCGACGCGGCCGAGCCGGAGCTGGTGCACGACCAGTTCGCGCAGAAGCACCCGATCCCGGCCAACGGCGGCAAGACCATCCAGTTCCGCCGGTTCGCGTCGCTGGACAAGGCGCTCACCGCGCTGACCGAGGGCGTCACGCCCGACGGCCAGAGTCTGAGCATGACCACCGTCGAGGCCACCGTGCGCCAGTACGGCGGCTACATCCAGATGAGCGACATCCTGCTGCTCACCGCCATCGACAACAACCTCATCATGGCCACAAAGCTGCTCGGCGCGCAGGCCGGCCGCACGCTCGACACCATCACCCGCGAGGTGCTCGTCGGCGGCGACAACGTCCAGTACGCGGACGAGCGCGTCTCCGCCCGCTACCTGCTGCGCGGCGGCTCCGACAATGCCGACGAGAACAACTACCTCACCGTGGACTGCATCCGCCGCGCCGTGCGCGCGCTGAAAAACGCGAACTGCCACCGCATCGACGGCGCGTTCCCGGTGATTATTCACCCGGACGTGGCCTACGACCTCATGAACGACCCGAAGTGGCTCAGCCCGCACCAGTACGTGGACACCGAGCACATGTACGAGGGCGAGATCGGCAAGATTGAGGGCTGCCGCTTCGTCGAGAGCACCGAGGCGCGCATCTTCCACGCGGACGATCTGGCTTCCGACAGCCGCACGCTGCTGGTCAACGGCGCGGTGACGAACGCGGCGACCGTCAATTTCGACGGCGGCACGGTCGCCCCCGGCGCGCTGGTCGGGCGCTATGTGATCATCGGCAGCGTCCGCGCCAGGGTCACGGCGAACACCGCTTCGTCCCTGACGCTGGACACCGCCGTCACCGCGTCGGACAACGCCGTCATCTACCCCGGCGAGGCCGGCGCGCAGGGCCGCGACGTGTACGTCACGCTCGTGCTCGGCGCGGACGGCTACGGCACCACCGAGATCACCGGCGGCGGGCTGGAGCACATCGTCAAGCAGCTCGGCTCCGCCGGCACCGCCGACCCGCTGAACCAGCGCGCATCCGTCGGCTGGAAGGCCACCAAGGTCGCCGTGCGCCTGAACGACGCGGCGATCAGAAGAATCGAGACCTGCAGCACGTACTCGGAATGACGGCGTAAGGTCATCCCACGCCGCAAGCGGCGTGGGATTGACCGACACCGTCATTCCTCGTTGTTCGCGGCAAACCCGCTGCGCTGGGCTTTGCCGCGAGGCCGCAGCGTCAGAACGGGCGCGCTCCGCTCCGTTTCCGGCTGAAGCCGAAAACTGCGCATCCGCTTCCCCGTTCTTCCTTTCCCGGACGCAAGCCAAGCTTGCGTCCGGGGGATACGGAGGTGCGTATGAGGCGCCAAGCCAAAAGGCCGGACAACAGTTTCGGCGCGCGAACCGCTTGCGGCGTCAGAATGAACGCGCTACACTCCATTTCCGCGTAAACGCGAAAATGCAATGGAACGTGTCCACTCTGACGCTCTGCACAAGCAGAAAGAAATGGGATGGAATATCCAAGCTGCGCGCCTGGCCTGACGCGGACACAAAAAATGGACTGTAGTCAGGCAATGGCTACAGTCCATATCAAAAACCGGAATTCCGGAAACAGGCAGGAAGAATCCATCCACAGTACGATGAAAGGTACGAATGCAAGGTTACTTTGCAGCGTCTTCTTCCAACTCTTCGACCTTGAGCAGGCTCATCGCGCCGAGCAGGAAAATATCGAGCGCAAGCAGCACAAAGCCAAGCACATTGGAAGCGCAGACGAATGCGGCGACAGTACCGCACAGAAGAATGAGGAACAGGGACACAAGAATATTCATGACTTTTTCAGAAATGAGTTTCATCCTGAACAACTCCTTTTTAATTCAGTATTCACGGCGTCTTCCTGTCTGTTTCTACGACCACCATACGCCAAACATTTCACAATGTCAACTAAAAATGTTAACTTTTTCACATCCTACAAAATCGCATTGTGAAAATAAAGACAATTTGTGCAATATCGCGAAAACGAGCCTGAAAATGGACGGAAGGGCGGGAAAATTGGCTTACATAATTTATTTTGGAGGAATTCACTATGGCAACGAAAAAAACGACACAAACGAGCGCCGAGGCATGGCTGAACGAGCCGGTGACCGTGCGGCTGTTCCGCGACAACGGCGCGTACAAGGAGGACAAGCTCGTCACCGTCAACGGCGAGACGGTGCGCATCGTGCGCGGCGAGGACGTGACCATCCCGCGCAAATTCGCCATCGTCCTCGCGCAGGGCGAGGAGCAGGACGCGCGCACCGGCGCGCTGATCGAGCGCGAGGCGGCGCGCTTTGAGTCCGAGAGCGGAAGGCTGGGGCTGGGATGACGCTCCGGGAAGCGATCGCACGCGCGGACGGCGTGAATCCGAACGCGATCGACGTAGCCCAGAAGGCCGCGTGGCTGAGCGAGTGCGAGGGTACGGTGCAGACCGAGGTGCTCGGCGTCGCGCCGGACGACTGCGTGACCTATTCCTACCCCGCCGACGCGGACACGGAGCTGCTCGTACACCGCCCGCACGACAAGCTCTACGTCTACTACCTCGCGGCCATGCTCGACTACGCCAACCACGAGAGCGCCCACTACGCCGACAGCATGGCGCTCTATAACGCCGCGTTCACGGAGTTTGCCAAGTGGTTTCGCCGCACGCACCCCTCCGGCCTGCCGGAGCAGCGCCCGGCCTACCTCTCCGCCTACGGCATCGCCGTGAAGCACGGCTTCGCGGGCACGGAGACGGAGTGGCTGGAATCCCTGCGCGGCGACAAGAGCGCCTACGCCGCGGCGCGCGCCGGCGGCTACACCGGCACGGAGACGGAATTCTATGCCGATCTCGCGGCGTTCGGAGGTCTGGCGGCGGAACTGGAGGGACTGGCATGAGCATTTCGACCGCGCTTGCCGCGCTGAAACAGGCGAAGACGGACATCGCCGCCGCCATCCGTGCGCGGGGCGGCTCCGTCCGGACGGGCGGGGGCCTTTCCGGTTTCGCTGCCGCCATTGCCGCCATCCCCGGCGACCGGCCGCCGAACTACGAGGCGGCCATCCTCTCGGACGTGCATGTCGGCGCGTACGGCTCCGCCGCGGACTCCGCCTGCCGCGTGAAATGGACGCGCGCGCTCAACTGGACGCACGGCTGGGCGGACTTCACCGTCGTCTGCGGCGACACGACCTACGCCGGCAGCACGGCGGAGTTTGACAGCTACGCCGCGCTGCGCGACCAATACCGCCAGGCGCCGGTGCACACGATCACCGGCAACCACGACACGAAGGGCGGAGACACCGCCCGCAGCACGATCCGCGCCGCGCTGCAGGCCACGGAGACCGCGCTCGGCGCAACGGTGCAGGGCAGCGCGGGCTGGACGTTCCGGCAGGGCGAGGATCTGTACATCGGCCTGCACGAATACGGGGAGACGGCGGAGGGGCTGTTCGTCCCCGGCGCGCTCGACTGGCTGCAGACCGTGCTGGAGGAAAACCGGAGCCGCCGCTGCTTTCTGTTCTTCCACCTGTACGACGACGCGGACGACGTCGCCGGAAACGCCTCCGGCCAGTACAATGCCGCCACGGACGTCTGGTACGAAACCAGCGCGGAGTGCCGCCGCTTCACGGCGATGCTCCGGCACTACCGCAACGTCATCTGGTTCCACGGCCACACGCACACGACCTTTGCCTACCAGACCATCGACGGCGTGTGGCAGGACAAGGCGAACATCGACACGCGGGGCGGCTTCCGCAACGTGCACATCTCGTCCGTGGGCTACCCGCGCGCGAAGGCGGGCAGCAGCTACCAGTGGCTCAACGCCGAGAGTCAGGGCTACCGCATGGCCGTGTACGACACGTACATCCGCCTGCAGGCGGTGGATCTCGTCACCGGCGAGACGCTGTATTCCTACGCGATCGACACCACGCCCTGCCCCGTCGAGGCGAACGCGTTCGTCGATCCGACGGCCACGCCCGTGGCCGCCACGGGCGTGACGCTCTCGGCCGCGTCGCTGAAGCTGGCGCTGAACGACCCCGTGACGCTCACGGCCACCGTCACGCCCGCGAACGCGGCCGACCGCACCGTCACGTGGGCCAGCTCCGACGATGCCGTCGCCACGGTGGCGGACGGCGTGGTCACGCTCACCGGCGCCGGCACGGCCACCGTCACGGCCACCACGGCGGACGGGCAGCACAGCGCTTCGTGCACGGTCACGGATGTGTACGGCGAGATCACGGATCTGGCGGGGCTGACGTGGTACGACTCCGTCACCGCATCGAGCAGCGGCGGCGCGATCGCCGTCTCCAGCAGCCACGCCGTCACGAACCTCGTGCGGCTGAGCGGCAGCACGGCGCTGCTCGTCACCACGCACGACTACCCCGGCGGGCGCGTACATTATTATGACGCGCAGAAAAACTGGCTCTCGTGCAGCCCGGCGCTCAACAACGCCGGGGAGCAGAGCGTCTCCGTGCCGGCCGGCGCAGAATACTTCCGCCTGCGCGGGTACTACAACGACCACTACGACGTGACCCTTGTGATCGAGGAGGATGCCGGCGCCGCCGCGGCGTATACCGACATCACGGATATCGACCACTACGCGTGGTTTGACGGCTACTCGCCCAAGACGGACACCGGCGTCTGGCGCGCGAAGGCGGGCGACGCGGCCACGAACTACATCGCGGCTGGGGCGGCGACGACCCTGACCGTTACGGTCGAGGCGACGCCGGGCGGCTGCGTGCATTACTACGACGCGTCGCTGAGCTGGCTCGGCCACGACGACGGCACGGGGCTGAGCACGAACGGCACGAAGAACATGCTCGTCGGCACGCACGCGCTCACGCTGCCGGAGGACGCGGCGTACTTCGTCGTCACCGGCTACAGCGAGACCGGCGGGCACTATGCCTTTACGCTCGCATAAGAGCGTCAGAACGGAACGAGTCCGTTCTGACGAGGCGGGCGTTTTTGGTTGGGAGGACTGAATATGACCATTCTGCAAATGCCCTGCAATCCGGGCAATTATACGGCAAAGCGCACCGGCGCGATCCGGTATCTCGTCGTCCACTACACCGGCGCGCCCGGCACGGCGCGGAACAACGGCGCGTACTTTGCGAGCCGCGGAGACATCGGCGCGAGCGCGCACTACTTTGTGGACGCGCAGGACATTGTGCAGTCCGTGCCGGACAGCGGCCGCGCGTGGCACTGCGGCGCGGCGGTGTACAAGCACCCGGAGTGCCGCAACGACAACAGCATCGGTGTGGAGCTGTGCTGCGATCAGGACGCGTCGGGGCGGTGGCGCTTCGACCCGGAGACGGTGGCGAACGCCGCGGCGCTCGTGCGGGAGCTGATGGCGCAGTACGGCATCAACGCCGACCACGTCGTGCGCCACTACGACGTGACGGGCAAGGTGTGCCCGGAGCCGTATGTGCGCGACGCATCGGCATGGGCGGAATTTAAGGCGCGGCTGACCGCGCCGGAAACGGAGGAGGAATATATGACCCGATACAATACCGTTGCAGAGATGCCGGACTACTACCGCGCCGAGGCGCAGCGGCTGCTGGAGAGCGGCGCGCTGAGAGGGCGCGGCGATGGCCAGCTCGACGTTTCGGAGGATATGCTCCGCACGCTCATCATCGTGCAGCGGCTGCTGGAGCAGGCGTCAGAATGAACGCGCTCGCGTCCTCACATCTCCTCCGGAATCCAGCGTAGCGATTCCGGAGGATCAGGAAGAAGGCGGGAGCAGATGCGCAGTTTTCGCGCTTGCCGCGGAAACGGAGCGCAGCGAGCGGCTTC
>SFFE01000041.1 GCA_004556965.1 Clostridiales bacterium
ATCCCCCGGCCACAAGCTTGCCTTGTGGCCGGGTAAGGAAGAACGGGGAAGCGGATATGGAGACGTCGCGTTTACGCGGCGGCGAAATGGAGCGCGCCCGTTCTGACGCGGTTGACCTGCTGAAAAAACAGTGCTATAATACTATGTCTCAATATATTCTGGCGCATTGTCGCCGGACGTTGGATGGAGCGTTGGTATGTGGATTTCAGATCAGTGGCGGGACTTTGAATTGCTGGACTGCTCGCGCGGCGAGAAGCTGGAGCGCTGGGGAAACTATATCCTCGTGCGGCCGGACCCGCAGGCGATCTGGGATACGCCGCGCACCGACGCGCGCTGGCGGCGGCCGTCCGGCAAGTACAGCCGCAGCGAATCCGGCGGCGGAAGCTGGGACAAGCGCACCCTCCCGCCGAGCTGGGACGTGCACTACCGCGAGCTGACCTTCCACGTCAAGCCCATGAACTTCAAGCACACCGGCATTTTCCCCGAACAGGCCGTGAACTGGGACTACGCCATGGCGAAGATCCGCGGCGCGCACCGGCCGATCTCGGTGCTGAACCTCTTCGCCTACACCGGCGCGGCGACGATCGCGTGCGCGGCGGCGGGGGCGAGCGTGTGCCACGTGGACGCGGCGAAGGGCATGGTCGCGTGGGCGAAGGAGAATGCCGCGGCTTCCGGCCTGTCCGACCGGCCGGTGCGCTGGATCGTGGACGACTGCGCCAAGTTCGTTGAGCGGGAGATCCGCCGCGGGCGGAAGTACGACGCGATCATCATGGATCCGCCGAGCTACGGGCGCGGCCCCGGCGGCGAGGTCTGGAAGCTGGAGACGAATCTCTGGCCGTTTGTGCAGCTCGTGTCCGGTGTACTGTCGGACGAGCCGCTGTTCGTCATCATCAATTCCTACACCACGGGGCTGTCCCCGTCGGTGCTGACGTATATTTCCGAGAGCATTTTCACGAAACGCTTCAGCGGCCACAGCGAGGCGCAGGAGCTTGGCCTTCCGGTGACCGATTCCGGGCTGGTGCTGCCCTGCGGCGCAACGTGCCGTTGGACGGCGTCAGAATGAACGCGCTCCGCGTCCTCACAAGCTCCGTATCGCTCACCCCCGTGTAAACACGCGGTCTCGTTCACTCCGCTGTTCGTCCTTTCAAAACCGAAACGATGTTTCGGTTTTGGGAGGAGAAGCGGAAGGAAAGCTTATCGAAATAGAGAAGGACACCACATGGAACCGATTATCAAAATCGAACATTTGAGCTATACCTACCCTGGCGAGACGGAGCCGTCTCTGAAGGACCTGAATCTGGAGATCGGGACCGGCACGTTTGTGGCGGTGCTCGGCCACAACGGCTCCGGCAAATCGACGCTCGCCAAGCACCTGAACGCAATTTTGCTGCCCACGGAGGGCCGGGTTCTGGTAGACGGGATCGACACTGCCGACGAGCAGCAGCTTCTCAGGGTGCGCGGCACGGTGGGCATGGTGTTTCAAAACCCCGACAACCAGATCGTCGCCAACGTCGTCGAGGACGACGTAGCCTTCGCGCCGGAGAATCTCGGCGTGCCGCCGGAGGAGATCCGCCGGCGGGTGGACGCGGCGCTCAAACAGGTGGGGATGTATGAATTTCGCATGCACGCGCCGCACCTGCTTTCGGGCGGACAGAAGCAGCGCGTCGCCATCGCGGGCGTGATCGCCATGGAGCCGAAGTGCATCGTGCTCGACGAGCCGACCGCGATGCTCGACCCGGCCGGCCGGCGCGAGGTCGTCGAGACCGTGACGCGCCTGTGCCGCGAAAAGGGGATTACCGTGGTGCTCATCACGCACCATATGAACGAGTGCATCGGCGCGGATCGAGTGATCGTCATGTCGAACGGCGTCATCGTCGCCGACGGCGCGCCGAAGGACGTGTTCCGGCAGTCGGCGCTGCTGCGCCGCGAAGGGCTGACCGTACCGGTGACGACCGAGCTGCTCGAGCAGCTGAGCGCCGCCGGAATGGCGCTGCCGCTGGACGCACTCACCGTAGATGCGTGCGCGGACGCGATCGCAAGCGCGCTCGCCGGAGCGCCACACCCTTGAGAAGCCTTCCTCGACGTGGGAAGCCTTAACGTTCTGAAAAAGGAATCAACAGCTATGACGCCAATTATTCGGGCGGAGGAACTCCGGCATGTGTACAGCGCCGGGACGCCCTTTGAAAAAGTTGCGATTGACAGCGTGAATTTGGACATCGCCGCCGGCGAGTTCGTGGGCATCATCGGCCACACCGGCTCTGGCAAGAGCACGTTCATCCAGCATTTGAACGGCCTGCTCAAGCCCACGTCGGGCACGGTCTGCTTCGACGGTGGGGACATTGCCCGCTCCAAGGAGGCCACGCGCGATGTGCGCTTTCAGGTCGGGCTGGTGTTTCAGTACCCGGAGTACCAGCTCTTTGAGGAGACTGTGTACCGCGACATCGCGTTCGGGCCGAAGAACATGAAGCTCTCCGCGCAGGAGATCGACGAGCGCGTGCGCGAGGCGGCGCGGTTCGTCGGCGTCGGCGAGGAGCTGTTTGAGCGCTCGCCGCTGGAGCTTTCCGGCGGGCAGAAGCGGCGCATCGCCATTGCGGGCGTGATTGCCATGCGGCCGAAGGTGCTCATTCTCGACGAGCCGACGGCGGGGCTTGACCCCGAGGGCTGCCGGAGCGTGCTGCAGAACATCGTGGACTACCGGCGCGAGACCGGCTCGACCGTTCTGCTCGTGACGCACAGCATGGACGACGCTGCGCGCATCGCGGACCGCCTCATTGTGTTCCACGCGGGGCACATCGCCTTCGACGGGACGCCGGAGGAGGTCTTCGGCCACACACAGGAGCTGCTCTCCATCGGGCTGGACGTGCCGCAGGCGGCGCAGATCGCGCAGGCGCTGCGCGACCGGGACGTGCCGCTGCCGGAGTCGATCTATACGGTGGGGCAGCTGCGCGAAGCGGTGCTCGCCGTGCGGAAGGGGGCGGACGTATGCTGAAGGACATTACGCTCGGCCAGTACTTCCCGGGCGACAGCATTGCCCACCGGCTCGACCCGCGCGCCAAGCTGCTGCTGGTCGTCGTGTTCATCGCCGCGCTCTTCACGGCGGAAAACTATCTGTCCTACGCGTTCATGCTCGTGGTGACGGGGACGATGATCGCGGTCTCGCGCATCCCGCTCAAGTCCATTCTCCGCGGGCTGAAGCCGCTGTTTATCATCATCCTGCTGACAGCGCTGCTGAATGTGTTTTTCACGCAGGGCACGCCCGTGCAGATCGGTTCGGTGACGCTCAAGCACGTCACCTATGAGGGCATTGTGCGCGCGGCGTTCATGGTGCTGCGCATCATGATGCTCATTTCGGGCACGCTGCTGCTGACGTATACCACCTCGCCCATCGCGCTCACCGACGGGATGGAGATTCTGTTCGGGCCGCTGAAGAAGATCAAGGTGCCCGTACACGAGATGTCCATGATGATGAGCATGGCGCTGCGCTTCATCCCCACGCTCATCGAGGAGACGGACAAGATCATGTCCGCCCAGAAGGCGCGCGGCGCGGATTTTGAGACTGGTAAGCTGATTGACCGCGCCAAGGCGCTGCTGCCGCTGCTGGTGCCGCTGTTCGTGTCGGCGTTCCGCCGGGCGGACGAACTGGCCATTGCCATGGAGAGCCGCTGTTACCACGGTGACGAAGGGCGTACGCGCATGAAGCAGCTCCGCTGGCAGACGCGCGACACGCTGGCCATGCTCCTGGGCGGCGCCGTGCTCGCGGCGACGATCGTGATGAATGTTTACGGACTATGAGAAATATCGCGTTACGACTGCAATATGACGGCTCGGCCTATCATGGCTGGCAGGTGCAGAAAACGGAGGTCACCGTCGCCGAGACGCTGGAAAAAGCGCTCACAAAGGTGTGTGGCCATCCGGTGAAGGCCGTCGGCTGCGGGCGGACGGACGCGGGCGTGCACGCGCTGCGCTACTGCGCGAACTTCCGCACGGACTGCACGATCCCGATCGACCGTGTGCCGCTGGCCGTCAATTCCCGGCTTCCGGGCGATATCGCCGTGGTGGACGCCGTGGAAGCGCCGGAGGATTTCAACGCCATCGGCTCCTGCATCCAGAAGGAATACATTTATAAGATCCACAATTCCCGCATCCGCGACCCGTTTCTGGAGCGCCGCGTGTGCTTTTACCCCGCGCCGCTCGACATCGGGCTGCTGCAGCGCGCCGGGCGCGCGTTCGAGGGGACGCACGATTTCGCCGCGGTGCGCTCTGTCGGCACGGAGACGAAGACCACCGTGCGCACGGTGCACTGGTGCCGCGCCGGGCAAGTGGGCGAGCACATCACCATCGCGGTGTGTGCCGACGGTTTTTTGTACAACATGGTGCGCGCCATCGTGGGCACGATGGTGTACGCCTCGCACGGCAAGCTCGTGCCGGAGGAGATCCCGGCGCTGCTCGAAACGCGCGACCGGCGCCTCACCGGGCCGACGATGCCGCCGCAGGGACTGTATCTCAACCGCGTGTGGTATGACGGCGCGGTGGGAGAAATGATGCTGCGATAAGCGCACGCGCCGTAAGCGCGCACGTTCGCTCCGCGAGCCGTATTTTTCCGACGAGAACGGTGATTTTTATGGACGAGAGAACGCCTTCGAAAAATCCAAAGCTGCGGATGCTCGTGATCGCTGCGGTTGCGGTGATCGCGGCGCTGCTGTTCGTGGTTCTGCTGCTGCAGCGCGGCGGGCGCGCGTCCACCGGCACGGGCGCAGAGCCGGAGCCGTATACGCTCGACAGCAGCGCCAAGCAGGTGTTCCGTGCGTCGGAGGGGCGGCTGGCCGTCGCCTCCAGCAGCGGCCTGCAGCTCTTTGATGAAAACGGGAGCACCGTGCTGCACGAAATCTTTTCCCTCACGGAGCCGGGGCTGACCGTGGGCGGCGGATACGCCGCAGCCTATGACATCGGCGGCACGCGGCTGTGCGTGGCCGATTTTGACGGCAGTGTTGAGGACGTCGAGGTGTCCGGCTCCATCGTGTCCGCGTCCCTGAACGGCAGCGGCTGGCTCACGGTCGTGACCGACGCCGCCGGGTACAAGGGACAGGTGACGGTGTATGACAAAGACCGGAACGCCGTTTATGAGTGGTACTCCGGCAAGGGCTACGTGATGAACGCGGCCTTGTCGGACAGCGGCGACCGTCTCGCCGTGCTGTGCGCGGAGGAGGGCGGTTCGGCTGTGCACCTGTTCGCGCTCGACAGCGAGACCGAGCGCGGCTGCTATACCGCCGCGGGCGAGCTGTTCGCCGATCTGTACTGGATCGACGGCGGCCGGGTCTGCGCCCTGTCGCAGACGCGGCTGGCGTTTTTGAACGACAAGGGCGAGCCGGCGGGCGAATACCGCTACGACGGCATGTATTTATACGATTACTCCAAGGAGGGGGACGGATTTTTCACCCTCGTCCTTTCGCAATACCGCTCCGGCAGCGCGGCGAAGATCGTGACGGTCTCGCCGGGCGGCACGGTGCTGGGTGAGACGGCGCCGGACGGCGATGTGGAAAGCGTCTCCGTCTGCGGCAAGCAGGTGCTTTTGTGCGGCGGCGGCAAGCTCACGCTCTACAATCAGCAGATGGAGCGGCTGGGGCAGGTGCAGGAGGACTTGCTCGGCGTGCGCCGGGCGCTGCTGCTCCAGCGCGGCAAGGTGCTGCTGGTGTACGACTATTCCGCGCAGAGCTACAGCCTATAAAGCCTCCCGGCGTCGGCGTCAGAACGGGCGCGCTCGCGTCCTCACATCTCCGACGGAATCCAGCGTAGCGATTCCGGAGGATCAGGAAGAAGGCGGGAGCAGACAAGGTGAATTGCCGCGCAGCGGCAAGAGAGGGTGGTCTGGACCATGCGCAGTTTTCGCGCTTGCCGCGGAAACGGAGCGCAGCGAGCGGCTTCTGACGCCGCCCCCGTGTAAACACGCGGACTCGTTCGCTTTGCTGCTCGTCCTTTCAAAACCGAAACATCGTTTCGGTTTTGCGAGGAGAAACGGAGGAGCGGATGTGG
>SFFE01000042.1 GCA_004556965.1 Clostridiales bacterium
TCAAATCACTCCTTAGAAATGTCCCATCATACCGGGAATGCCATACATGGGCATAGGACGGATGCACTTAAGGTTAAATTTGACATCGAGAAGGAAATGAGGATAAGACGGAACAGCAACAACACGGCTAATAGGCGGATGATCTTGAATAAATTCATCCGAGAGCGTAGGCAGAGTAGCAAATTTTTGAGAAAGATGCCAAATGTCAAGAGGCTCTTTATAAGTTGAGCGGAATTGACCGGTAATCAAAGAAGGCTTATATCTGTACTCTGCATAGCGTTCTTGATAACCAAATACTTTTTTATCGTCATCATTACCCTGGCAATAAATCTCAATGTTTTCTATAGCCTGTTCACCTAAATGAGCAAAAGACGGCCAGTAGAAATCAAGCACATCAGAGCGCAGCCACATCTTATTTACGCCTTGCTGATAAGTTAAATCGGCACGAACATTAATCAAACCAATAACGTAACCAAATTCCGAGAAAGATTTTGTAAAAGCATGATAACGCTGGGCATTAAGTCCATATGCAGCCAAGTTACCTTGAGGAGTAGTAGAATCAGTAGAGCTAGTCTGAGTAACCGGATTGATATTCATCATGCTACTATGAGAGCCAAGAAATTCCGGACGTTGCAAACGAGCGTCAGGATTGGTTACACCGAAATGAGCCTGAAGTTTTTCAGTGTAACGAGTACCGCCACGGGCGTCAATCTCGTAATAGCGTTGAAGCATAAACGCTTGACGAAGACTATTGATAGTTACAGCAGAAAGATTAGACATTTGAGCAGCACCAGTAAGAGAAACTCGTGAAATCTTAACAGGATTAGTAGCTTGTTTACCAGCAACAAAAGTATTAGTCTGATAAAGCTCTTCCATAAAAGAAGTACCATAACCAAGAGCATGACCGTGATATTCTTTATTACGATCGCCAGCACCAAAATCATAACCAGGACCAGTCAAAGTACCATTAGTAATAGAAAGCTGTCCTGTACCACCTATAGGCAAATCAACAGCAGGACCTTTTTGTGGCCAAGGCAAAGCACCGGTAAAATAATCGTATCTTTTTCCACGAGGAGCTGGATCATACCAATTTTTTACACCGGACGGCAAACCATAATTAGGATTAGAAGTAGATTGTCCCATTGGTTCCAAGACTGTATTAGTTTCACCTTTGCTAACCTTGACAGATTTTTGTAAGTTCTCATCACGGAACCACTCGTTCCATATAAGCCAATACGAACGGAACGGCAAGCAATTAACAGAAATATTATTAAATGTGCCAGAAGCACAAGCGATACCCATATAATCAGGCAACTTGTTAGTCATATCGCCGGTAAGGGATACGGTAGGAACTAAATAGTCGGTAGAATCTTCAGGATTTTCTTGCTCACCACAAAGATTAACCCATTTATCATATACTAAACGGGAAGGCACGAAGAAGAAGAAAGACTCAATATAGATGTTATCCATGAAAGGAACAACCGGAGTAGCCAAACGGCAGAACTCTACAGGATTTAAAGTGAAAGTATCGCCTGGAATAACTTCATCCACGAAATAGGGAATCAGCTGGCCTTCATTAAAAGTAGTTTTGTAAACATGACTTCTATCAAAGACAGAGCGGCGAATATTAGCTTGTGGTATCATCGCAAAATGCGACTGATTTACACGAATATTACGAGCCATAATATTAACTCCTTAATTTTATTAAAAGTCCAAAAAGCACGAGAACGGCATTTTTGTTATCAAATCAGAAGGTAATTAAAAATAAATAAAAGGCTTATTTTTGAAGGTTTTTCTGATTTTGTGTCACCTTGACCAGTTACTATCAAGTAGGTAACTGGTCAAGGTGACAGGGTTATTATTCTACATAAGTGATAATTAGCTTGTAGTTTATTTTTGATCTGAATTAGGCTCTCCTGCTACCGGAGTGACAGGTTCTACAGGACTGTCTACAATAGCTTTCTTTTTAAGGCCTAACTCCTCTAGTCTAGCAACAACCTTTTCGTCAGTAGACGTTAGAGCATCAAGCAGCTGCCTTGGATCATTACCAAATTCAGCACGGACGCTGGAAGGTAAGTCTGCAAATTCTGCGTTGACATTAGCAACCAGGTTACAAGCAGTTTCATAGTCCGGAAGAAGAGTTGTATCTCCATACTGTAGAGTAGCCGGATCATGTGCGCCAACAGAATCTACAATACCGGTAGTGTTAAAGTTAGCAATGATGTGATGAATATCACACTCTTCAGCAAAGGTCTGATCAGCGAGAGAAGGCTGCGTAATCTCTACGTACGGTTTTGGCGGTTGTTCATCATATAACGTATAAAACTTAGCCATAGCGTATTATCTCCTTTCTTTACCCAACAAGGCACGAATAACGATTTTTGTAAGCGTAGGCTTGCGCCGTGTTACAAAGATATGATATGAGCGGAGTGACCGGCAGCTTAGCACAGTCATACCGGCATAGCCGGTATATAAAAACAAAAAAGGCGATCAACATTACGCTGAACGCCTTTAATGTGTTGTGGTATTACAACTTGCCTTGTTAGCATTATACCACAACAGATAAGAGAAGGCAA
The DNA here is from genome assembly GCA_004556965.1 of Clostridiales bacterium. Lineage (GTDB taxonomy): Bacteria > Bacillota > Clostridia > Oscillospirales > Oscillospiraceae > CAG-103. The sequence continues at coordinate 2,577 of SFFE01000042.1, forward strand.
GCAAACGATTACAATTACATTTTAGCAGTATCAGAAGAAGATGTCAATAATTCAGTGGCAGTAGACAACAGCAAAGTGGGGTTTTGTGGGGAAAACAAACACGTTTTATCGTCAAACTCTCCGAGATACATCAGAACAAAGTCCTCATGATAGTCATGAATGATATTGGAGCGATCCGGAGTAGACGGCTGATTAACCATGATTTGAAATTGGCGGATAGCCATAGCGTTATTCTGCTGAGTAAAGGGTGGGTTCATTAACTCGCCCTTGCGGTCATAAATACAATAAAGTTTCATTTTTTACACCTCATTAACAAAGAAAGACGATCATAATCTATAGAACAGGGAGCCGAATTTAATTTTAAAAGAGATAAAATAAAATTTTTACACTCATCACTAACTTCATAATAAAGACCTTTCCAGAGAAAGGCTTTACCGCAAGATTGGACACGTTTCATATAACCACGGCAACGCCCATAAGTAGAGAAACAAGCCTGACGAAAAAGAATATGATCAATAGCATCAATAGTATAAGGTTCAATCGACGAAATACCATCAACAATAGAAGAATAATAGTAATCTTTTAACATATTGCTTACCTCACTTTCTATATATATTATAACATGAGAAAAAGCAACTGTCAACAACTTTTTGCGACTTTTTAAAACTTTTATAAACCTAAATTATCAAAATCACGCTCGAATTGTTCCTGCCTGTGCTTCAGAATTTTCTCCCTAGCATCGAGCCTTTTGGTATCAATAATAGAAGCCTTAGCATTTTCAGCCTTTTGATGCTTGTATATACTATACCAAACGGGGTTGCTGCGCTCGAATAATGTTTGATAATAACGAGGAATCTTATATTTAGCTCCATTAATTGTAACGAAGCCGAGCTTAAAAATATCCTCAGAATAACGGCCGAAATAGTCTGCTCCTATACCGGGCTTAAGAGAGCTGCCGACAAACTCCGGAGAAATACCTAAAGCATCATACATGACAGCATTTTTGCCGGTCTGTTTTTTAAGAGAGTATTTGGCAACGTACCGAGCACTCTCAAATGTAACAGCTCCAACAGTATTGTAGCCATAAGGCCAAAGACGCTCCAGCGTGGGAGAGCGAAAGAGGTTATAGCCAGCTGTCAACGACGAGATTTTACGGACATCGCTAGGAAACCAACCAAAACACAAAATATGATAATGTGGACGAGCATTGAGATCGCCATACTCACCGCAACATAAAAAGCGGATCTTAGAATTACCATGATAGTCTAAATAACGGCGAAGCCGTTTAAAAAAAAGCTGCAAATGATAACGATGCAACGAGTGGTCAGCTGGTAAACAATCGTCATTGTAAGTAAGCGTTATAAAGCAATTATGCAAGTGCAGCTTAGCCTCATGTACGCAGCGTATAGCCCAATCGTTAGCTTTATCAAGACGGCAGCCTAAACACTGACCGCAGGGAACAACAACAGCATAATTATTAGCTAGCTCACTTTTAGCGATTTCAAGAGATTTACCGGACAGATCACGATAAGATAAAAAATTAGACAGCTCATACTTGCCATTAGCATTAGGCACAACAGAGCGTTTTGCGAATAAAGGATGAAGGCAAGTCATAATACACACATCTTTCTACATGCGAATTCCGCCACGCATATTGCGTGACTTAAGATTTTTAAGCCGTGGGACAGCGTGATTGCGAAAGTTACGGCGAGAACTTCCACGTGAAATTCTACTTCTTTTCATTTTTTTTACTCCTTAAGTACAAACCGAGACAAAGGATATCAAGAATTTTTTCCCAAAAAACGGGAGTAACTTTTTTCTTCCGCCTGCGCTGCTGCTGCATGGCGAAAGCCATTTACGTCATCTGTACCTCTTTTCTGCATATTAATAAGATCATCCTGCATAGCCAAAGAAATAGCTTTAAGGCTTGCACTGCCTTCACGATTATACTTCCCAGTGCGAAACATATCAATAAAATCAACAACTTCTTGAATAAAAGGAATTACAGTAGATACGAGGAAAGTTAAAATAGCAGTAGTTTTGTTTGACATATTAATCAACCTCCTAAATAAATTTTTTGAGCTTTGTCAAGAAGCTTAGAAAATGCACCACCAATAGAACCAGCAATACTAGAATCAGTGTCAAATCCATATTTGCCACGCATCTCATTTTGCATAGAAGCACGGCTAGTTGCTTCTTTAGACTGAAGAGTAAGCTGACCACTATAAGCAGCAGAGCTATTAGCAGCATTGCCTTGAGCTATCATCATATTAGCTTGAGCAGGCATGACAACATCACGCTGATAGATAGCATTACGAGTTTGCTCATCAATTAATTGACCTTGCTTTTTAGCATTTTCCAAATTCTGTTTATATAAAGCAACATTATCAGCGTATGTATCAGTAGCTAACTTATTAGCAATAGTTTTTCCAGCAGCTTCAGCTTCAAAATTTTTTGCAGAAGCAGAATTTAAAAGAACATCGGAATCAAGCTTTTTTATAGTTCCTTCGCCGACACGCTGGACAGTATCAGCCTGCTTTTGAGCAGCCTTAGCAGAGCTGCCAGCAGCCTGTGCAGACATACCGGCGGTAACTCCTTCACCGATATTATAATTTGCAGAAAGAGCAGAAGCTCCATTAATAGATCCGCCAATACCTTGAGTAGCAGCGAGAATAGGATTCAATCCAGCTTTTTGCATATCTTGCATCGCCCATTGATAGCGATGCTGGTAATTATAAATATTACGCTGATTGGCTACCGTTGAAGCATGACGAGCAGCAGAGTTATCAAGAGCACCACCAATGATACTTGCAATACCACCAGCAACAGGTCCAAGAGCAGATCCAAGAAAAGATCCCATTCAAATCACTCCTTAGAAATGTCCCATCATACCGGGAATGCCATACATGGGCATAGGACGGATGCACTTAAGGTTAAATTTGACATCGAGAAGGAAATG
>SFFE01000016.1 GCA_004556965.1 Clostridiales bacterium
ATAGGCCGGAGGTGTAAGCATGGTAACATGTTCAGCTGACCGGTACTAATAACCCGAGGGCTTGACCTACAAGAATGTTGCAGGCAGACCGCCTTGCGACGCTTCATCTTCTCTCTGTTCGGTTTTGAAGGTGCAGAGCAATTAACCTTGAGCACCATTAGCTCAGCTGGTAGAGCACCTGACTCTTAATCAGGGTGTCCAGGGTTCGAGTCCCTGATGGTGTACCACCCTTGTGGTGTGCCACGAGGGTTCATAGTTGGTGTTTTTAACGGTGAGGGTCCACCCGTTCCCATTCCGAACACGGAAGTTAAGCTCACCAGTGCCGACAATACTTGTCTGGAGACGGACCGGGCTGTCTGTGATAAGATTTGAGCCGAGGTGATCTTTATGAGAATTCTGATGATCAACGGCAGCCCGCACCCGCACGGCTGCACCGATACCGCGCTGCACGAGATGGAGCAGGTATTTCAGACAGAAGGGATCGAGACGGAGCTGCTGACGCTGGGCACGGACGCTGTGCGCGGCTGCACGGCCTGCGGCGGCTGCAAGCGCGTTGGTCGCTGCGTCTTTGACGATGTGGTGAACGCCGCGTTGGAGAAGGCGGAGACGGCAGACGGCTTTGTGTTCGGCTCGCCGGTGCACTATGCGGCGCTTTCCGGCACCATGACGGCGTTTTTGGACCGCTTTTTCTATGCGTCCGGCGGCTTTCCGGATCGCCCGGTGGCGTGCGTCGTCTCCTGCCGCCGCGCCGGTTCGACTGCCGCGCTGGATCAGATGCTGAAATATCCGATGATCTCCAATATGCCGGTCGTGCCGTCGCAGTACTGGCCGATGGTGCACGGTGCGCGGCCGGACGATGTGCAGCAGGATCTGGAGGGGCTGCAGACGATGCGCCAGCTCGCGCGCAACATGGTATGGATGCTGCGCTGCATCGAGGCTGGCAAGGCTGCCGGCATCCCGCGGCCGGGGCACGAAAGACATGTGTGGACGAATTTTATCCGGTAACCAACCAAAATCCAAACAAGAAAGCGCGCCTGCAAACGCAGGCGCGCTTTCTTTGCCGCTCACCCGGCCATCATGGACAGGGACAGGGCATTGATGAACATGTGGAAAAACACCGGCGGCCAGATGGACTGCGTGCGGTCATAGCAGTAGGCCAGCGCGATGGAGACGGGGACATACTGCAGTGCGGAGAGCAGATAGATCGGGTCGGCATATACCAGTGCGTACTGCCACACGTGGTAGAGCGAGAACAGCAGCACGGAGACAAAATAGGCGAAAAACCGGCTCTTTTGCCGAATCGTACCGAACACCACGCCGCGGAACAGGCACTCCTCCACCAGCGGCGCCATGAACACCGCCACGGCAAACATGCGCCGGTAATTCTGCCCGGCCAGATCCAAGATCGTGTCGTTATTCGGCACGGGCAGCTCGCCGAGGAATGTCATGAACAGCTGCAGCACGAGCGAGAGCAGAAGATCCACGGCATAAGCCGCGAGGATCATGGCAAAAGAATAAGCGAACCGGTTGAGCATGTTCTCATAGCTTTGGCGCAGGAACTTCCACATGGCAACGAGCGTGAACGCCAAGCCGATGGCATAGTACCAGATGTTGCACGTGATATCAGATGGTACCGTTCCGGCAATCAGATACAGCACGGTGCCGAGAAACAGCGGCAGCACGACGACGTGGATGGGGAAATAGATCCACCCGGCGATCTTTGCGCCGCGGTTCATGGGGTTTTCAAACGGAAAATCTCGCATCAGCCTCTCGCTTTCTTCTGCAATTCAAACAGCAGATTCATCGCCTCAATGGGCGTGATGGTATTCAGATCCAGCATGCGCAGCTCCTCGGCGATCTGACTGCCGCCGACGTCCGTGAGACTGAGCTGATCGTCCTCCTGCGGCGCGGCGGACGCCGGCGCGGCCGAGCCGGATTCCAGCTCGCGCAGGTAGCTCTTAGCCTTGGTGATGATGATTTCCGGCAGGCCGGCGAGCTTTGCGACCTCGATGCCATAGCTGTCATCCGCCGCACCGGCGACGATCTTGCGCAGGAAGATGAGCGTGCCGCCCTGCTTTTTTGCGGTGATGTTATAGTTGCGCACGCCGGACAGCTCCCCCGCGAGCGTGGTCAGCTCGTGGTAGTGCGTGGCGAACATGGTCTTTGCGCCGAGGCGGCGCTTGTCGGCACAGTGCTCCAACACAGCGCGCGCGATGGCCATGCCGTCGTAGGTGGAGGTGCCGCGGCCGATTTCGTCGAGAATCAGCAGGCTCTGTGCGGTGGCGTGCCGCAAAATGGCCGCCATCTCGCTCATTTCCACCATGAAGGTGCTCTGCCCGGCGGCGAGATCGTCCGACGCGCCGATGCGCGTGAACACGCGGTCGACGATGCCGATGGTCGCGGACTTCGCGGGCACGAACGAGCCCATCTGCGCCATGAGCACGATCAGTGCCGTCTGGCGCATGTAGGTCGATTTGCCGGCCATGTTCGGACCGGTCACGATGGCGACGCGGTCGTCCGCGTCGTTGAGGAACGTGTCGTTCGGGACAAAAAGCGTGTCCTTCTGCGCCTGCTCGACGACGGGGTGGCGACCTTCACGGATGTCGAGCGTGCGGGAGAGATCGACCTCCGGGCAGACGTAGTGGTTTTTCACCGCGACCTCAGCCAGCGCGCAGAGCGTGTCGAGCCGGGCGACTGCATCCGCCGCCGCCTGCACGCGCGCGACCTGCGCGGCCACCTGCTCGCGCAGGTCGGTGAACATATGGTATTCCAGATCGGCGATGCGCTCGCGCGCGGTCAGGAGAGTGTTTTCCAGTTCTTTGAGCTCGTGCGTGAAATAGCGCTCGCTCGAAACGAGGGTCTGCTTGCGGATGTATTCCTCCGGAAGCGCAACGTCGCCCGCGCTGTTGGGCACGTCGATGTAATAGCCGAACACCTTGTTGTATCCGACCTTGAGCTTCTTGATGCCGGTGCGCTCGCGCTCACGCTGCTCCAGCGCGGCGACCATGCCTGCGCCGTTGTCGCGGATGCTGCGCAGGCGATCGACCTCCTCGCTGTAGCCGGGGCGGAGGATGCCGCCCTCGCGCACGGAAAACGGCGGCTCATCGCAGATGGCGCGCGTGATCCTTGCCTCCAGATCGGCGAGCGTGTCCATCTGCGCAATGTCGCGCAGCTCGGCGCCTTGCATACCCTGCAGCAGCTCCGTCAGCCGCGGAAGCTGGCGGCAGCATACGGCGAGCGCCGCGAGATCGCGCCCGTTGGCCGAGCCGTACACCGCGCGGCCGATCAGACGCTGCATGTCGCCGATCTCCCGCAGCGCGAGCGCCAGCTCCGGACGGCGCACGTTGTCGGAGACCAGCTCCTGCACGGCGGAGAGCCGCCGCTTGATCTGCACCGGAGAGAGCAGCGGCCGCTCGACCCACGCGCGCAGCATGCGCCCGCCCATGGGCGTTTTCGTCTTGTCCAGCACCCAGAGGAGGCTGCCGCGCTTTTCGCCGGTGCGCAGGCTTTCGGTCAGCTCCAGATTGCGGCGGGTGGTGTAGTCCAGCTCCATGTACCGCCGGTCGCCGAACAGCTCCAGATGGCGGATGTGGCCAAGGTCGCATTTTTGCGTTTCCTGGATGTAAGCCAGAAGCGCGCCGGAAGCGCACACGGCGGCCGGCGCGCTGCCGAGACCGAGCGCGTCGGTGTCCGGCGCGCCGAACTGCTCGCACACGCGCGCGGCGCTTGGCATAAATTCAAAGCGATCCCCGCCCGCCTCGATCAGGCAGCCGAGCCGCTTTTTCAGGAAGGAATAGATTTCGGGGGTTTCCAGCGCTGCGGCGGAGAGCACCGCCTCGCGCGGGGAAAAGCGCCCCAGCTCGTTGACGATGTGGCTGGCCGCATCCGTGCCGAAGTCCGCCGCGCAGAATTCGCCCGTCGAAATGTCGCAGAACGCGACGCCGCCGGACTGCGCGTCAAGATACACGGCGCACAGGTAGTTCGAGCGCCCCTCTTCCAGCATGGAGCTTTCCGTCACCGTGCCGGGGGTGATGATGCGGATGATGTCGCGCTTGACCAGACCCTTGGCCAGCGCGGGGTCTTCCATCTGCTCGCAGATGGCGACCTTGTAGCCCTTGGCGATGAGCCGCCCGATGTACGCCTCCGCCGCGTGGTACGGCACGCCGCACATGGGCGTGCGCTCGTCCGGGTTTTCCACGTTGCGGTCGCGCGTGGTCAGCGTCAGGTCCAGCTCCTTCGCCGCGACACGCGCGTCCTCGTCGAACATCTCATAAAAATCGCCCAGCCGGAAAAACAGCAGGCAGTCGGTATGCTGCTGCTTGATTTCGTAATATTGCCGCTTCATCGGCGTCATTTCGGCCATGTTATACCACCTCGCCAAAAAGTGCCCATGTGTTGCTTGATGTGATGCGCACGGTCACAAACTGTCCCACGAGCGACGCGTCGCCCTTCATGTGCACGAGCCGCCCGCCGGTCGTGCGCGCCGTGAGCGGGTATTCCCCGCGGCCGTCCGCGCCGTCCACCAGCACGCGCTGCTCGGTGCCCTCGTAGGCCTTGTGCTTTTCCGCCGAGATGCGGTTGGACACCTCGACCAGCCGGTCAAAGTGCACCTGCTTTTCCTCGCGGGTATAGGGATCGTCCAGCTTCGCGGCGGGCGTGCCCACACGCTTGGAGTAGATGAAGGTGAACATTGCGTCGTACCGCACCTGCTCAACGAGCGAGATGGTATCCTCAAATTCTTCGTCCGTCTCGCCTGGAAAGCCCACAATGATGTCCGTCGTCAGCACGAGATCGGGCATATAGCGGCGGGCGAGCGCGACCTCCTCCAGATACTTTTCGCGGGTGTAGCTCCGGTTCATGGCCTTGAGCACGCGGTTGTTCCCGGCCTGTACCGGCAGATGGATGTGGTGCGCGCACTTTTCGCACTCCGCCATCGTGCGGAAGAGCTTCTCCGTCGCGTCCTTCGGGTGGCTCGTCATGAAGCGCAGCACGAAATCGCCCGGAATGTTGTTGATGCGGCGCAGCAGGTCGGAAAAGTCCACGTCTTCGTCGAGATCGCGGCCATAGGAGTTGACGTTCTGACCGAGCAGCGTGATGTCCTTGTACCCGGCGGCGACGAGCTGCCGCGCCTCGGCGAGGATCTCGTCCGGATGGCGGGAGCGCTCGCGCCCGCGCACGTAGGGCACGATGCAGTACGAGCAGAAGTTGTTGCAGCCGTACATGATCGAGAGCCACGCCTTCACGCTGCCGTCGCGCGCTTGCGGGATGCCCTCGGCGACGTTTCCGTCGCCCGGCGCGGTCTCAAACACGCGGTGCTTGCCGACGGCGACGCGCTCGAGCAGCTCCGGAAAGCGCCAAAGCTCGTGCGGGCCGAAGACGAGATCCACCACGCGGTAGGATTTTTTCAGCTTTTCCGTCATGTGTTCCTGCTGCACCATGCAGCCGCACACGGCGACGATCTGGTTCGGGTTCTGCTCCTTCGTGTGGTTGAGCGCGCCGACGTTGCCGAGCACGCGCTGCTCGGCGTGCTCACGCACGGCGCAGGTATTGATGACCACCACGTCCGCCTGGTAAGCATCCTGCGTGAACCCAAAGCCCATCGCGCGCAGGTATCCGCGCAGCTTTTCGCTGTCGGCCTCATTCTGCTGGCAGCCGTAGGTGTCCACCATGGCGAGCGGCTGCTTCCCGCGCGACTGGTACAGCGCGCGCAGCCGGTCGCAGATCTCCACCTGGCGGGAAATCTCCTGCTCGGCAATTTCCGTTCTCTGATAGCTCATATCGGTAATTCCTCAAATCCAAAAGTCATTTACAGTATAGTTTAACATTTTGCAGTAGAATTTTCAATGATAATCCCTTATAATGTGTGGGCAAGAAACAAAGGAGGGCACAGCTATGCCCAATATCAATATTCTCTCCCCCCACGTCGCCGACCTCATTGCGGCGGGCGAGGTGGTGGAGCGCCCGGCCTCCGTCGTCAAGGAGCTGGTGGAAAACGCCTTTGACGCCGGGGCAAAGAACGTCACGGTGGAGCTGCGCGGCGGCGGGATGACGTACCTGCGCGTGACGGACGACGGCTGCGGCATGGCGCCGGAAGACGCGGGCATTGCGTTTTTGCGCCACGCCACAAGCAAGCTGCGCGACGAGCACGGGCTGGAGGCCATCGGCACGCTCGGCTTCCGCGGCGAGGCGCTGGCGGCGATCTCCGCCGTGTCGCACATCGAGCTGACCACGCGCCGGACCGGCGCGCCCTCCGGCACGCGCATGACGCTCGACGCCGGAGACATCCAGACCATGTACGAGACCGGCTGCCCGGAGGGCACGACCCTGATCGTGCGCGATCTGTTTTACAACACGCCTGCGCGGCTGAAATTCATGAAATCTGACCGCACGGAGGGCAGCGCCTGCGTCGCGGCGGCGTTTCGCTGCGCGCTGGGCCGGCCGGACGTGTCCGTGCGCTGCATCAAGGACGGGGAGGAGCAGTTTTTCTCCCCAGGCGACAGCCGCGAAGACTCCTGTGTCTACAGCCTGCTGGGGCGCGACACGGCGGCCGCGATGCTTGCGTGCCGCGGGGAGAACGACGGCGTCGCGGTGCACGGTTTCGTGTCTTCCCCCGGCGCGGGGCGCGGCAACCGCACGCAGCAGTATTTCTTCTGCAACGGGCGGTACATCAAGTCCGCAACGCTGCAGGCCGCGCTGGAGCAGGCATACCGCAACACGCTGCTGACGGGGCGCTTTCCCGCGTGTGTGCTGTACATTGAGCTGAGCTGCGCCGCCGTGGACGTGAACGTCCACCCGGCGAAGACGGAGGTCAAGTTCACGCAGGAGAAAAAGGTGTTCGACGCGGTGTACTATGCGGCGCGCTCCGCGCTGGAGGGCGAGCGCCGCACGGCCGAGATCACGCTCTCGGAAGGCACGCGGCAGGCAGCCCAGCCGAAGCCGGATTTTTACCGGAGCATGACGAGTACGGAATTTCGCAGCAGCGGTCTTGGCGCCGCGAAGCCGACGGCTGCGCCTGTGCGGCAGCCCGCTCCGGCGTCGGCTTATCGCCCGGCTGCGCCGCGCGCAGGCTCGGCCTTCCGTTCGCCGACGGCGCCGCGCCCGGCGTCCGCCGGATTTTCCGCCGCGCCCATCGCGGCGGCTGCACAGACCGCGCTGCCGGACCTGCCCGACTCGCCGCTGGAGGCCGCCGCGCCGAAAGAATCCCCTGCCCGCCTGATCGGCGAGGCGATGGACACCTACATTCTGGTCGAAAAGGGCGACACGCTGCTGCTGATCGACAAGCACGCCGCGCACGAGCGCATCAACTTTGACCGCCTGCGCCGGCAGGACTGCGAGATCATGTCGCAGACGCTGCTGACGCCCGCGCCGTTCACGCCCGACGCGGCGGACGCGGACGCGCTGCGCGCAAATCTCGACGCGCTCAACGCCTTGGGCTTTGCGCTGGAGCCGCTGGGCGAGGACGCGTTCATGATCCGCGCCGTACCGGCGCAGCTCGACCCCGCGGATGCGTGCAGCGCCGTGGAGGAAATCTGCGAGCAGCTTCGCCGCGGCGGCGCGATGGACGCGCGCGCGGTGCGCGACGAGATCCTCAAGACCGTCGCCTGCAAGGCTGCCATCAAGGCCGGGTGGAAGACGGAGCCGGAGGAGCTGCTGCGTCTGGCCGAGGCCGTCCTTTCCGGTGAGGTGAAATACTGCCCGCACGGCCGCCCCGTCGCCGTGACGCTCACGCGCAAGGAGCTGGACAAGCAGTTCAAGCGGATCGTATAAAACTTCACGCGATTTTGCAGCGCGCCACGAAAACAGGCAAATGTGGATGCGCGTGAAGTTTTGTGCATCATTTTCGGTTGCCCCGAAGGGGCGAGGAAATGGCACATTTTCAGTTTGCTATGCTTTTTGCATAGCAAAAATTCAGGGAGCAAACCTGCTCCCTGAACCAAGATTGTAAAAAAAAGCCTCGCAGAGTTTCGCCGCCGGAGCGGCGAAAGAGAATTCAATCATTTTTCCGGCGACATGTGCGGCGGGAAAAATACTTCTCGGCCTGCAAACGTGCGAGCGCAGCGAGTGCGCTGCGGCAGGTCGCAATCCCCTTCTGTCAAAAAAGCTAAGCTTTTTGACAGATTAAATTCAGGGAGCAAACCTGCTCCCTGAATGAAACGATGTACGCTTTTTATGGTGTGCGTTACTTGTGATAGTACAAAATACCCATGCACTTCGGGCCGCAATGACTGGAGACCGTGCAGCCGGCCTGCGTGCGGTAGACCTGCTCAAACGGCTGGCAGGCGCGCACGACGCGCTCCAGCTCGTCGCGGACTTCCTCGTCGAGCCCGGAGTCTGTAATGAAAATGCGGCTGCAGTCAATGTCGTCGCGTCCCTTGAGACGATCCTCGATGTACTGTACATAGCATTTCATCAGCTTGCCGCGGTACTTTTTCGCCACGCCCATGACGCCGTTTTTCACCTCAATGCAGGGCTTGAGACTCAGCAGGTTCGCGCCGACTGCCGCGAGCGACGAGCAGCGCCCGCCGGCGACCAGATATTCCAGCGTGTCGAGCACGAAGCTGACGTCCAGCTTCTCACGCTTGCGCTCCAGCTCCGCCGCGATGTCGGCGGCGTCCATGTCGCCGCGCCCGGCCATGATGGCGGCGTCCAGCACCAGATGACCGATGCCGGTGGAGAGGTTGCGCGCGTCCACGGGATAGACGTGGTCGACCTCCTTCGCCGCGATGCAGGCATTCTGGTAGCAGGCGGACATGTCGCTGGAGATCGTGAAGTGGATCACCGCGTCGTATTCCTTCCGGCACTCGGTGAAGTACGCAATGTAGTCCGACACGTTGACCGCCGCCGTCTGGCACAGCTTGCCGGTGGCGCGGAAGTGCGCATACAGGTCTTCGGGGTGGATGTCGACGCCGTCGCGCCAGGTCTTGTCGCCGCTGACGATATAGAGCGGCGTGATGCCGATGTTGTATTGCTCGATCAGCGCGGGCGAGAGGTCGCAGGTGCTGTCGGCGGAAATTTTAATCTTCAAAAATGTCACCTCTGATAAAATTCGGGGAGAAATAATTGGCTTTTTATGTTTTTTCTATGCCTAGCATTTTAACACTTTTCTAATAGTTTGCATAGTCCTATTTTTCACCCAAAAAGGAGAAAGTATCACATGCCGCCCAAAATTGCAGTCATTACAGGACCAACGGCGTCGGGCAAAACCGCGCTCGGCGTGGCGCTGGCCGAGACGCTGCACGGCGAGGTCGTCTCGGCCGACTCGATGCAGATCTATCGCCGGATGGACATCGGCACCGCGAAACCGACGCCGGAGGAAATGCGCGGCGTGCCGCACCATATGATCGACGTGGCCGAGCCGGAGGAGAACTATTCCGTGGCGCGCTACGTTGCGGAGGCCTCCGCCTGCGTGGACGATATCCTCGCGCGCGGAAAGCTGCCGGTCGTCGTCGGCGGTACGGGGCTGTATATCGACTCGCTCGTTTCCGGCCGCACGTTTGCCGACGGCTCGTCCGACTCCGCGCTGCGGCAGGAGCTGAATGAGCGCTACGATGAGATCGGCGGCGAGGGGCTGCTGGGAGAGCTGCGCAAGGTCGATCCGGAGCGCGCGCAAAAGCTCCATGCGGCGGACAAAAAGCGCATCGTCCGCGCGATGGAGGTGTACATCCTCACCGGCAAGACCATCACGCAGCACGACGCGGAGACGCGCGCCCGCCCGCCCCGGTACGACGCGGCGCGCATCGCGCTGGACTTTACGGAGCGCGCCGACCTCTATGCGCGCATCGACCGGCGCGTGGACGCGATGGTGGAAGCGGGCCTGTTCGACGAGGTGCGCGCGCTGCTCGCATCGGGCGTTCCCGGCGACTGCACCGCGATGCAGGCCATCGGCTACAAGGAGGCCGCCGGCGCGGTGCGCGGGGAGATCACCGAAGCGGAGGCCGCCGAACGCATCCGGCAGGAGTCGCGCCGGTACGCCAAGCGGCAGCTTACGTGGCTGCGGCGCGATCCGTCCCTGTTCTGGATCCGGTTTGAAAAAACGCCGGACATGGCGCTGGCCAGACGGCTTTCGACCGGTTTCTTGGTTCGCCGCGGTATAGAATAGTGGCCTGTACAGACCGGGCGCGCGGCGCCCTGCCCGCCCGATTTGTATAAATTCACTATTTCACGGGGCGGGAAAATATGTTACACTTAAAAAATAGCGCCGCTCCGACAGAGAAGGAGCGTGCACCCATGCAAAAAACACAGAATCTTCAGGATGGTTTCCTCAATCGCGTCCGGCAGGAGAAGGTGCCTGTCACGATGTTTCTGATGAACGGCTTTCAGATGCGCGGCGTCGTCCGCGGGTTTGACAGCTTTGTGGTCATTCTCGAAACGGACGGTAAGCAGCAGATGATCTACAAACATGCGATCTCGACCGTCTGCCCGATCCATCCGGTTGAGCTGAGAGAGGAAAGCTGATTGCCGCCGCGCGTCCGTTGCGAAAGGAGTGTTCCGTTTGAAAAAAACGAATACTATCATCAATATCGCAATGGTCGTGCTGTTTGCGGCGATGCTGATCTATCTCGGCGTTTACATCTTCCATTCCACCCAGCAGGGTTACGTCACCGCGCCCGCCGTCGTCGTTACCGTCAACGAGAGCGGACAGGCCTCCGGCTGCGTGGTGCGCGAGGAGCAGCTTCTCACCTCGGACAAGGCGTATGTCTCCGTATCCGTGGACGACGGCAGCGAGGTCGCGCGCGGCAGCGAGGTGGCCATCGGCGTGAACTCACCGGAGGCGCTCGAGCGCGCCAGCCGCGCCCGCGAGCTGAAAACGGAGATCGATTATGTCAGCGGTCTGCTTTCGAGCATGAGCGCCGCCTCCGGCGCGACCGAGCAGGATGCTGCCGTGCGATCCGGGATCCTGAAGCTCTCTGCCGCCGTCAGCTCCGGTGACGTGGGCGAACTCGACAGCATTTGCACGAACCTCGGCTCTCTGCTGCTCAGCGGCGGCGCCACCGTGACGCAGAGCGATCTGGACGCGCTGCAGGCAGAGCTGCGCCAGCTGCAGTCCGCCGCCGGGAGCGACGGGAGCATTACCGCCCCGGCCGCCGGCGTGTTCACGACTGTGACGGACGGGTACGAGAGCCTGACCTATGCGGATCTGGACGAGCTGACGCCCGACGGCGTCGCGGCGCTCAGCAGCCGGAAGACCGCCGTGGCCGACCATGTGATCGGGAAGCTCGTCACCTCGAAAAAGTGGTATTTTGCCGCCGTGATGCAGCAGGCGGACGCCGAGCGGCTCTCACCCGGCGGCAGCGCCACGCTGGATTTCGGCCGGCATTACAGCAGCGAAATTCCGTCCATCGTCGTGCGTATGAGCGAGCCGGTGGACGGAGAGGTCGCTGTCGTCTTCTCGTGCAACACCGCGCTGGCCGATACGCTCGCCATGCGCGAGGCGACCGCTGAGGTCGTGTATACGGAGTATACCGGCATCCGCGTGCCGCTCAAGGCCGTACATATGGACGAGGATGGCGGCACCTATGTGTATGTCATCACTGCCGGGCAGCTTGAGGCGAAGCCGGTGGAGATCCTTTATCAGACCGGGGACTACTGTCTGGTCGCGCGCGGCTCGGAGAGCAATTCTTTGCGCGCGGGCAACGAGATCGTGGTCTCAGGCAAGAATCTGACCGACGGCAAGGTCGTCGGTTGAGGAGGCGTGGTTTTTATGACGATTGCGGAACAGGTTGCGGAGATCCGCCGCCGGATGGACGCCGCCGCCGTGCGCAGCGGCCGCACCGGAGCGGATATCATGCTTGTCGCCGCCACGAAGATGAACGACGCCGGGCGCGTCCGCGAGGCGGTGGCCGCCGGGGTCGACGCCTGCGGCGAGAACCGCGTGCAGGAACTGGTGGAAAAGCGCGCGCAGGGCGCTTACGAGGGCGCGCCGCTGCACTTTATCGGCCATTTGCAGACGAATAAGGTGAAGCAGGTGGTCGGCGTTGCCGACCTCATCCAGTCTGTGGACTCCGAGGAGCTGCTTGCGCGCATCAACCGGCGCGCGGAAGCGCTCGGCATCGTGCAGGACATTCTGCTGGAAGTCAACATCGGCGGGGAGGAAGCCAAGTCCGGCATCGCGCCGGAGGCGCTGCCTGCGCTGCTGGAATCCGCAGCCGGATATGCGCATCTGCGCGTGCGCGGGTTGATGGCAATTCCGCCGATTTGCGAAAAACCGGGCGGAAACAATGTATATTTCTCCCGAATGCGCGAGCTTTTTGTTGACATTGGAACAAAAAAATACGATAATGTTTTCATGGATTTTCTGTCCATGGGCATGAGCGGGGATTTTGAGGACGCCATCGAATGCGGCGCGAACATGGTTCGCGTCGGCTCGTCCATTTTCGGCGCGCGGGATTATTCGCAGCGCTGACGATACGCAGATCAGAAACAAAAGCGGCCCGGTCTTTGGCGGGCTGCATAGGAGGATTCGTCAGATATGGGTTTTCTGGATGAACTGAAAAAAATGACTCGTCCCTATGATGATGAGGACGACTTTTACGAAGACGAGGAAGAAGCCATTCCGGTCGCGGAGGAAGCGCCGGAGCCGGAGCGCCCGCGCGCAAAGAGCGCGCCCGCGCCGAAGAAAAGCTCCTTCATCAGCGACAGCACCAGTCAGGCCGAGCGCCCCGTGCAGCAGGCCTACGCGCCGAAGCGCGAGACGCGCGCACCGGAAAAGGTCGTGAACCTCAACACCGGCTCGCAGCTCAAGGTGGTGCTGGTCAAGCCGGACCGGTTTGAGTCTGCCGCGGAGATCGCCGATCATCTGCGCGACCGCCGTGCGGTGCTCATCAATCTGGAGCAGACGAACAAGGACATTGCCCGCCGCCTGATCGACTTCCTGTCCGGTGTGGCCTATGCGCAGGACGGCAAAATCCGCCGCATCGCCACCGCGACGTATATCATTACGCCGTTCAACGTCGATCTCATGGGCGATCAGCTCGACGAGATGGAGTCCGGCGAGTTCCGCCTGTGATACCGGGCATACTGAATATCGTGTACAAATCCATGCCGGGCGCGCCCGGCGGCAGATGGAGATACCAAAATAAAAAACAGGGATTGGGGGATTTTCCGTTATGACTCCTCAGGACATCCGGGAAAGAGCCTTGGAAAAGGCGATGTTCGGCGGATATGATATGGCCACGGTGGACAAGTTCCGCGAAGAGGTCGCCATAGAGCTGGCCGCCAAAGAGAAGGAAATAGCCGTGCTCAAGGGCAAGATGAAGGTTCTGGTCGACAAGATAGAAGAGTATCGCTCGACCGAGGACGCCATGCGTCTTGCACTGCTCTCCGCGCAGAAGATTGGAAAGCAGATAGAAGAGGACGCGCAGAAGCGCGCCGACGAAGTGATTACCAGCGCGAACACGCAGGCCGAGAAGGTGCTCGGCGGGCTGCGTCAGGCCAAGGCTGAGGAGGAGGAGAAGCTCCTCGCGGCGCAGACGGCCTGCGCAAAGTTTTTGGAAAACGCCCGCGCGCTGTGTCTCACGCAGCTCAATTATCTGGATACGCTGACGGCGGCCAAGCGGCAGGAGAAGGCTCCTGTGCAGCAGGCGGCTCCCGCGCAGCAGCCGGAAGTGCATGAGACCATCCGCAGCATCGACGATTCTGTGGCCCAGATTACCGAGGACGCGCCTGAAATCGACATTGCTCCCGCCATGGAGAGCAATCAACCCGCCACCGACGATGCGGCTGATGAAGCAACGCAGCTTTACAACTTCCTGCACAACAGCTGATTCATCACCTGATTGCCAGAAATCCGGGCGGGACGGCGCATTGCGCCGGCCCGCCTTACTCAATATTTTGCCATGCTGAACCTGATGAGAGGAGAAATAGAAACCATGTCGAAAGATTACAATGCGACGATCAATCTCCCGAAGACCGACTTCCCCATGCGCGCCGGTCTTCCGAAGCGCGAGCCGGAAATGCTCCGCCGCTGGGAGGAAGAGGACATCTACAACGAGATGCTCAAGAAGAACGAGGGTAAGCCCCTGTTCTCCCTGCACGACGGCCCTCCGTTCTCCAACGGCGACATTCACATGGGTCACGCGCTCAACAAGGCCCTGAAGGACTTCATTACCCGCAGCTACGCCATGCGCGGTTACTATACGCCGTACATTCCCGGCTGGGACAACCACGGCATGCCCATCGAATCGGCAATCATCAAGGAGCAGAAACTCAACCACAAGGAAATGAGCGTGGCCGACTTCCGCAGCGCGTGCCATGACTATGCGGAGAAGTATGTCCAGCGCCAGATGGCCGGCTTCAAGCGCATGGGCGTGATCGGCGACTGGGAGCACCCCTACTGCACGATGGACAAGGGCTTCGAGGCGGACGAGGTGCGCGTCTTTGGCGAGATGTACAAGAAGGGCTACATCTACAAGGGACTCAAGCCCGTATACTGGTGCGTCAAGGACGAGACCGCGCTGGCCGAGGCGGAGATCGAGTATCACGACGATCCCTGCACCACGGCTTACGTCAAGTTCCCGATGAAGGACGATCTCGGCAAGCTCAGCCATCTGGATCTCAGCAAGGTCTATTTCCTCATCTGGACCACCACGATCTGGACGCTGCCCGGCAATCTCGGCATCATGGTGCATCCGGAGGTCAACTATGCCTTCGTGAAGGCGGCAAACGGCGAGATCTATATCGTGGCCGAGGACCTGGTCGAGCGCGTCATGCAGATCGGCGGCATCTCGGAATATGAAGTGATCGAGACCCATCCCGGCTCCTTCTTCGAATACATGCTGGCACAGCACCCCTTTATGGACAAGCCCTCCCTGCTGATGGAGGCGGACATCGTCACGACGGACGACGGCACGGGTCTCGTGCACACCGCGCCGGGCTTCGGCATGGACGACTATCTGGTCGGCAAGCAGTATAATCTGGATATGGTCGTCCCCGTGAACGATCAGGGCCGCCATACCGACTATGCCGGCAAGTATGCAGGACTCACGACGGACGAGTCCAACCCCATCATTCTGGCAGATATGAAGGAGAGCGGCGTGCTCTTCGCCACGCAGGATGTTGTGCACGCCTATCCGCACTGCTGGCGCTGCAAAAATCCGATCATCTTCCGCGCGACCCCGCAGTGGTTCTGCTCGGTCGATTCGTTCAAGGAAGAGGCCGTCGCTGCCTGCGAGGACGTCCGCTGGCTGCCCGCGTGGGGCAAAGAGCGCATGGGCGCCATGATCCGCGAGCGCGCCGACTGGTGCATCTCCCGCCAGCGCCGCTGGGGCCTGCCCATCCCGGTGTTCTACTGCAAGGACTGCGGCAAGCCCGTCTGCAACGACGCATCCATCGAAGCCGTCGCCACGCTGTTTGAGAAAGATGGCAGCAACGTATGGTTTGACATGGACGCGGCCGATATCCTGCCGGAGGGCTTCACCTGCCCGCACTGCGGCGGCAAGCACTTCGAGAAGGAGACCGACACGCTCGACGGCTGGTTCGACTCCGGCTCCACCCATTTCGCCGCGATGCAGCGCGATCAGGGCTTCTGGCCCGCCACGATGTACATCGAGGGCGGCGACCAGTACCGCGGCTGGTTCCAGTCCTCTCTGCTTGTGGCGGTCGGCGCGCTCGGCAAGGGCGCTCCGTACAGGGAATGCCTCACGCACGGCTGGACGGTCGACGGCGAGGGCAAGGCCATGCACAAGTCTCTCGGCAACGGCATGGACCCGACCGAGATCATCAACGAATTCGGCGCGGACATGCTGCGCCTGTGGGCCGGTTCCGCGGACTATCATGTGGACGTGCGCTGCTCCAGGGATATCTTCAAGCAGCTCAGCCAGAACTATCTGAAGTTCCGCAACACCGCGCGCTACTGCCTCGGCAACCTCAACGGCTTCGACGCGGAAAACCTCGTCGCGCCGGAGGATATGCTCGAGCTCGACCGCTGGGCGATCACGAAGCTCAACGGCCTGATCGAGAAGGTCGCCGCGGCCTACGACGACTATGAGTTCCACGTCATCTCCCACGCAATCAACGACTTCTGTGTCGTGGAGCTGTCCAGCTTCTATCTGGATATCATCAAGGACCGTCTCTACTGCGACGGGAAAGACAGTCTGGAGCGCCGCAGCGCGCAGACCGCGCTGTACCTCATCCTCGACAGCATGACGAAGATGTTCGCGCCGATCCTCGCCTTCACCTGCGACGAGATCTGGCAGGCCATGCCGCACCGCAGCGGCGACGATCCGCGCAACGTGGTGCTCAACGAGATGAACCACCCCTTCACGGCGTATGCACTGGACGAGTCGGCCATGGAAAAATGGGATCACATGATCGCCATGCGCAACGACGTCAATGTCGTGCTTGAGGGCGCGCGCGCCGGCAAGCGCATCGGCAAGCCGCTGGAGGCGGCCGTGACCCTCCGCCCGCAGGACGATGCGGCCAAGGCGCTGCTCGACGAGGTGGCCGGCATGAATCTGGCCGAGCTGCTGATCGTCTCCAAGTGTCTCGTCGAGGAATCCGGCGAGCCGGACGCTGGCGCCGTCACCGGTCAGGGCGCCAATTATCCCGGACTGTCCATCACTGTGCAGGAAGCGCCCGGCACGAAGTGCCCGCGCTGCTGGACGCACTCCGTGCAGGCCGATCCCGAAACCGGCCTGTGCCCGCGCTGCGCCGCAGTACTTGCCGCCGAACAATAATCGCCCGCCGAAAGCGAGGAACCTGCCATGTTGTACGCAATCGTCGCCGTTCTGATCCTGATCGCCGATCAGGGATTGAAATATTGGGTCACGCTGAACATCCCGCTGGAAGACGGCGTCGTGGAGCTGATTCCCGGCGTGCTGGAGCTGATGAATATCCACAACTACGGCGCGGCCTTCGGCATCCTGCAAAACGCGCCGCGCTGGGTGTTCATCCTGATCGCCGTCGTGTTCGCGGCCATCGTCATCGTCAGCCTCCGGCGCAACTGGATCCATGGAAAATTCGGCCGCTGGACCGCCGTGCTGGTGCTTGCGGGCGCGCTCGGCAACTGCATCGACCGGATGCTGAGCGGCTATGTCGTGGATATGTTCAATTTCCCGTTTGAATTCCCGTTGATCCACCATTTCGCCGTGTTCAATCTGGCGGATATCTTCATCACCGTCTGCGGCATTCTGTTCTGTCTGCACGTGCTGTTCTTCCGGGGCGACAAGACCGCGCCGGAGACGGCGGGCGCAAAAGCGCAGCGGAAACCGAAGCCGCAGGAGCCGAAGGAAGCGAAGCCGCGCCGCGCCGCTGTCAAGCCGCAGCGCAGCCCATCCGCCCGGCCCTCCGAGGTCGCGGCGGTGGACGTGGATCCGGACGATCCGTTCGCCGCATGGGACCGCGCCAAGCCCGCAAAGGCGAAACCGACCCGCCCCGCGCCGAAGGCAGAGCCGGCGCCTCCGGCACCGGCGCCGGAGCCAAGCACGCCCCCGGCACAGCCGCCGAAGACAGACTTTCTGTCCCATCTGGGGACGGACGCCCCGGCGGACGACGCGGATTTCGACTTCTCGCTGGATGACATTCTTCAGGAATTTTCGGATGACGAATGAACAAGCTGACGTTACAAACACAGGAGAGCGCCGAACGCATCGACGCTCTCCTTGCGCGCTCTGTTGCGGGACTCACGCGCAGCGCTGCCCAGCGGCTGCTGGAGCAGGGCACCGTGACGAAAAACGGCGCGCCCGTGAAGAAAAATTACAAAACTACCCCGGGCGACGTGTTTGAGATTCTGCTGTCGGACGCTGCGGAGCCCCCGCTTGCTGCACAGGACATCCCGCTCGACGTCGTGTACGAGGACGACGATCTCATCGTCGTGAACAAGCCGCGCGGCATGGTGGTGCACCCCGCGCCCGGCCACGAGGACGGCACGCTCGTCAACGCCCTGCTGTATCACTGCGGCGAGAGTCTTTCCGGCGTCGGCGGCGAGCGCCGCCCCGGCATCGTCCACCGCATCGACAAGGACACGTCGGGGCTCATCATCGCGGCGAAAAACGATTTTGCGCACCTCGCCCTATCCGCGCAGCTCGCCGACCACACGCTTGCGCGCACGTATGAGGCCGTCGTCCACGGCACGCTGCGGGAGGACAGCGGTACGGTGGATGCGCCCATCGGCCGCCATCCGACCGACCGAAAGCGCATGACCGTCACGGACAAAAATTCCCGCCGCGCCGTCACGCACTGGGCGGTGATTGCGCGCTACAACGGGTATACGCACGTGCGCTGCAATCTGGAGACCGGCCGCACGCACCAGATCCGCGTGCACATGGCGTACATCGGCCATCCCATCCTCGGCGACATGGTCTATGGCCGCAAACGCCCGGAAAAGGGGCTGGAGGGGCAGTGCCTGCACGCGCGCGCTTTGCGCTTCCTCCACCCGCGCACCGGCGAGCCGGTCGAGCTGACGTGCCCGCTGCCGCCGTATTTTCAGGACGTGCTCGCGCGCCTCGGCCCCGGAATTGACACGGAATGAGGAGGAATCCCAATGCGAAGAAACGACCGTGAGATCACCGATTTTGAAGAAATCCTTGCCGTCATGCAAAGGTGCGACGTCTGCCGTCTCGCGCTGCACGACGAACCGTATCCCTACATTCTGCCGCTGAATTTCGGCATGGAGGTTGAGGGCAGGCAGATCGCGCTCTATTTCCACGGCGCGAATGCCGGAAAGAAGTACGAGCTGATCGCGCGCGACCCGCATGTAAGCTTTGAAATGGACTGCGGGCACCATCTGGTGCTCGACGAGGAGACCGGCAACTGCACCATGGCGTATGAGAGCGTCATGGGTACCGGCATCATCGAGATCCTTCCCGACGCGGAGAAGCCGGCCGCCCTGCGCGCGCTCATGGCGCACTACCGCGCGGCGGATTTCCCCTATAACCCGACAGTCATCCCTGCCACCACGCTTATGAAGCTGACGGTCCATTCCGTCACCGGAAAACGCCGGGTGAAACGATAATCACGACCATCCTGCAGACCAGCGCCGCCCCCAGCCTTGAGCCGGGGGCGGCGCTGGTGTATGGCGGCGTTCCTCCATTCTTTTTGAAAAAAGGGGTTGACAAACCCGAACATCAGCGCTATTATACCAACAAACCAAGTATAGTAGTATGTAAAATGCCTGAATGAAGAATCAGGACATCACAAAGAGGGAGGATACTTGCAATGACAGCGATCGTAGCCAACAGACAGGATATGTGCATGTGCATGATGCGGCCAAAGGATTGCTGTATCATTCCATGTTGCATGCCCCGAATGTGATGCCTGGCATCACATATGACTGCAAATTGAATGAACAACGATCCTTGGGAGCCGAAATTTTGACCGGCTTCTTTTTTCTTTTAAAAAATCATGCATGATAGAAAGGAAAACACGGCGCGAACGCCGTGCGGTGAAAAAATGACGACTACAAAACATAAAAACGGAACCCGTGTACAGAAATGGATCGCGTTCCTGCTGAGCGTGGCGGCGGATGTGGCAGAAGCGCAGGCCGAGCGGTATTGGGACTACACCGACGGCGCATTCTCGGATTGGTGGACGCAGGGACCGGATGACACGGTCGATCTGCAGTACTTTGGGAGCTGCTCCGACCATGCTTCCATCACAGGCGCGACCGGCGCAAACGGCACCGAAAAGCTCGCCTTCGGCGAGGGCATTCCATCCGTTTACATCTTCTGGGGCGATAACATCGGCGACGGACGCAACGACGTTACGGAGCAGAATTATCACGTGGTCGGCGACATTTACGAGTGGCCGGCGGACGAGGATGTCTTCACCGCAGTCGGCGATTCCGAGCCGTTTTCCGGCAACTACAGCATCGAGCGCGCGCAAATTCTGGCCAGCGTGTTTGCGCTCTCCGTGTACAATACGGCGGCCAGCCCGGTTGCGGGGATTGAAGACGGCGGAACCTACTACGGCGATACTGAATTCACGGTCGCTTACAACTACAGAAACAACGTGACGGTGGACGGTCAGGCGGTCGCGGTGGATGAAACCGGCGCTTATGCGCTCCCGGTCGATAACGCGCACAGGCCGTTGAATTCCTGTACCGCGACAGTCAGCTCGGCTGAGCGGGAGGAAAGGCCGCGGAACAGAGCACATGCAAAAAAACGAAGCCGCATCGCGGCTTCGTTTTTTATGTTCGTTCGTATACGCAGAACTGATACCGCACGCCGTCGTGTTCGGCCGGGGGTTCTTCGGAGGTGCAGCGCCACGCGGGATCAGCGTCCAGATTTGGAAAAAACACATCCGAGTGGGGTGCTGCATCAATTTTCGTCACGAAAATACGGCTCATGTGGGGAAACATCTCCCGAAACACGGAATCTCCGCCGATGACGAAGCTGCGGTCATATGCCTGCGCCGCGTCGAGCGCCTCCGCCGCGCTGTGCACGACGATCGCGCCCTCAATCCCGATGTTCTGCCGGGTGAGCACGAGATTCACACGCCCCTTGAGCGGCTTGCCGCCGGGGAAGTCCAGCAGCGTGCGGCGGCCGACGATCACAGCGCTGCCTTGGGTCAGCGCCCGAAAGCGCTTGCGGTCTGCGGGGATCACGAGCGGCTGCGTGCCCTTTGCGCCAATGCCCCAGTCGGCATACACGGCAACGATTGCGTCCATCCGTTCGCCTCCTTTTCAGACTGCGATGGGGATCTTGCCCGTGAACTCGCTGTATTCGTAGCCCTCCACACGGAAATCGTCACGCGTGAACTGATAGAAATCCTTGACGTCCGGGTTCATAAAGAACTTCGGCGCGGGCTTCGGCTCGTTTTGGATGATCTGCTCGATGATCGGCACGTGCCGGTCATAGATATGCGCGTCGGCGATGACGTGCACCAGCTCGCCCACCTGCAGGCCGGACACCTGCGCAAACATGTGCACCAGCACGGAGTACTGCACCACGTTCCAGTTGTTCGCGGCGAGCATGTCCTGCGAGCGCTGGTTGAGGATGGCGTTGAGCGTGTTGCCGGAGACGTTGAACGTCATGGAGTACGCGCACGGATAAAGTGCCATCTCGTGCAGATCGTCAAAATTGAAGATATTCGTCAGAATGCGGCGCGAGGCGGGGTTGTGCTTCAGGTCGTACAGCACGCGGTCCACCTGATCGAAGTCGCCCTCCGCATAGTGGTGCTTCACGCTGAGCTGATAGCCGTAGGCCTTGCCGATGGAGCCGTTTTCGTCCGCCCACTGATCCCAGATGTGGCCGCGCAGGTCGTGGATGTTGTTCGACTTCTTCTGCCAGATCCACAGCAGCTCGTCCACGGCGGTCTTCCAGTAGGTGCGCCGCAGCGTCAGCAGCGGGAACTCCTCTGCAAGGTTATACCGGTTGACGATGCCGAATTTCTTGACGGTGTGCGCCGGAGTGCCGTCGTCCTCCCAGCGGGGGCGCACCTCGCGGTCGGTGTCCCACACGCCGTTATCGAGAATATCTCGGCAGTTCTGAATGAAAATTTCATCTGCGTAGCTCACGGAAAATCCCTCCTAAATTGGTCTCTCAGGTTCAGTATAGCAGAGCGCCCGGCGCATTTCAAATAAAACTGCAGCTTTTCGTAGACACCGGCGCGAATCCAGTCGCATTTTGTGCAATTTCCCTCAAAAACCATATGGAAATTTTACAGAAAACTGCTCCCATTTTTGTGAGTCGAATGGTATAATCGAAACAGGGAAATTTACACCCGAAAATTCTTTTATGGAGGAACAACATGAAGCATTCAAAGAAATTGCTTTCTCTTCTGCTGGTGCTGTGCATGGTGCTCAGTCTGACCTGCACCGCATTTGCAGCGGACGGCGCGGAATCGGAAGCCTCAACGTATGAACTTGTTGATGCGTCCAAAGGTTTGACTGCGGGCACTTATTTGGTTCGCGGTATTCCGACAAATACGTATGACGTTGCAATCGAAGGCGTAACCAATGCTTTCCTGAGCACGGACGGCTGCACTACAACCAGAATGATGTCCAAGGATCTGGCAATTGCCGATGGCAAGGTTACGACTGCGGACGATACGGTCGTGTGGACGGTCGCTGCCGTGGAGGGCGGCGTGACGCTCTACAACAAAAACGCTGGCTATCTCTGCTACAACGATGCCAAAAACGGAAACACGGTCGGCTATACGGAGAATGCAGCCGCAGCGGGCGTTTGGAACGTAAAGGTCGCAGAGGATGGCAAGGTCGGTTTGCAGGAAGCTGTCAGTGAGAGACTGCTTGCTGCGAACAGATTCGGAACAGAAGAGAACGGGTACTACTATGGCTTTGCTTGCTATAAGAACACTTCTAACGTCACCAGCAATCTTGAATTCTACAAGCTGGTTGAGTCGACCGATCCGACCCCGCCGGTCGAGAAGTCGGACGACATCGTCATCCTCTACACGAACGACGTGCATACCTATATTGATCAGGGCCTGAGCTATGCCAGCATCGCCGCCTACAAGACGGAGCTGGAGGAGACCCACAACAATGTGCTGCTCGTGGACGCGGGCGACCACATTCAGGGCACGGCTTACGGCTCCATGGACAAGGGCCAAACCATCATCAATCTGATGAATGCCGCCGGCTATGATCTGGCTACCCTTGGCAACCACGAGTTCGACTACAACATGACCGGCTGCATGAATGCCATCAGCTGGGCAGACTTCCCCTATGTTTCCTGCAACTTCTATCATGAGAGTGAAGGCGTGAGAGGCGAAAACGTGCTCGACAGCTACAAGATTTTTGACGCTGGCGACGAGAAGGTTGCGCTGATCGGCATCACGACGCCGGAATCCTTCACTAAGTCTACCCCCGCTTACTTCCAGGATGCAGACGGAAACTACATCTACGGCATCTCCGGTGGTGTTGACGGCGCTGCACTGTATGCAGATGTGCAGAAGGCCATCGACGAGGCAACGGCTGACGGCGCAACGAAGATCATCGCGCTCGGCCATCTGGGCGACGACCCCGCGTCCGACCCGTGGAACTCTGAAGACGTGATCGCGAACGTCACAGGCCTGGACGCGTTCATCGACGGACACTCCCACAGCACGGTGGAAATGAAGGAAGTTACCGACAAGGACGGCAACACTGTGATTCTGACACAGACCGGCAGCTATTTTGCGGCCATGGGTAAGATGACCATCTCTGAAGACGGCATTACGACCGAACTCGTCACAGAGTATGACGGCGTTGACGAGGATGTCAAGGCGATTCAGGATGCGTGGATCGAGGAGATCGACACCCAGCTCGGTACCGTGATCGGTTACGCGGACATCACGTTTGACAACTATGATGCGGACGGCAACCGGTTGGTCCGCAAGCAGGAAACCAACACCGGCGACTTTGCCGCCGACGCGCTGTATTACCTCTTTGACAATATGGAGCTCGATGTTGATGTTGCCATCATGAACGGCGGCGGCGTCCGCAACAAGGCCATCACCGGCGAGATCAGCTATAAGACCTGCAAGGATATCCACACCTTCGGCAACGTGGCCTGCCTGCAGACCGTTACCGGCCAGCAGATTCTGGACGCTCTGGAATGGGGCGCGAAGGACGCTGCGCTGGACGGCAGCAAGGAGTGCGGCGGCTTCCTTCAGGTTTCCGGCCTGACCTATGACATTAACCTCAAGATTCCCTCTACGGTTCAGAAGGACGAAAAGGGCGTTTGGACCGGCGGCCCGACCGGCGAATACCGTGTGTCCAACGTTGAGGTCTTCAATAAGGAGACCGGCGAATACGAGCCGCTGGATCTGGAAGCGGAGTATAACCTCGCCGGCTACAACTACACGCTGCGCGATCTGGGCGACGGCTTCGCCATGTTTGAGGGCGCTGTCAATGTGCTCGACTATGTCATGGAAGATTACATGGTTCTGGCGAACTATGTGAAGTCCTTCCCGGTTGACGAAGAGACCGGCCTGCCCACGATCAGCGGCGTATATGAGAGCGTGTACGGCGAAGGCCGCATCTTCGTGTGGCAGAACCCGTTCACGGATGTGAACAACAAGACGTGGTTCGCAGGCGCGGTGGAAGCGGTCTATCAGGGCGGCGTCATGAACGGCATGACCGCAACGACCTTTGAGCCGGATACGGCGGTCAGCCGTGCGATGGTTGCGACTATTCTCTACAGACTGGCGGATTCGCCGGCTGTTTCGGACGATATGAGCTGCCCGTTCACGGACGTGCAGAAAGGCGACTGGTACTATGACGCGATCGTCTGGGCCTACAACGAGGGCATTCTGAAGGGCGTGTCCGAGACGCTGGCGGCGCCGAATGCGGATGCGACGCGCGAGCAGGTTGCCGTGCTGTTCTACCGCTACGAGGGTAACCCGGAAGAGGAGCCGACCGGCGCAGAGCTGGAGGCCATTCTGTCGGTCTATCCGGATGCGGATCAGATCGCGCCCTGGGCAAAGATCGGCGTAGCGTTCTGCACGCACTTTGGCCTCATGCAGGGCGATAACAACGGCTTCCGTCCGCAGAACAACATGACGCGCGCGGAGCTGGCGCAGGTCATCGTCAATTTCGTGCTTGCGGCTACGAGCCAGCCGGACGAAGTTCCGGAAGCACCCGAAGCGATCACTGAGGCTGTTCTGGCGGCCTGATCGTTTTTCAAAGCAAAAGGGAGACTGCATTGCAGTCTCCCTTTTTTGCTTCCGCAGCGCGGCGCGCGGGAGGAACTGGTTTCCGCTTGACAATCCGGGCAAAACGATTACAATAGGACTTGCTCGTGCGAGCCATGATTTTTGCAACAGGAGACAAAAGAATGAACAAATATCTGGATATATCCCCCGAAGTGCAGCAGGCGCTGGCAGAAGGCCGCCCGGTCGTCGCGCTGGAGAGCACAATCATCTCCCACGGTATGCCGTACCCGAAAAACGTGGAGACGGCCATGCTGGTCGAGCAGACCATCCGCGACAACGGCGCGGTGCCCGCGACGATTGCCATCCTCGGCGGCCGCCTGAAGGCCGGCCTGTCCCCGGAGGAGATCGAGTATCTGGGCAAATCCGGAAGAGCCGTCGCCAAGGTTTCCCGCCGCGACCTGCCCGTGATCGTGGCGCGCGGCGCGGACGGCGCCACCACCGTCACCACCACGATGATGATCGCGCACATGGCGGGCATCTCCGTGTTCGCCACCGGCGGCATCGGCGGCGTGCACCGCGGCGCGGAGACGACGATGGACATTTCCGCCGATCTGGAGGAGCTTGCACAGACCCCGGTGATGGTCGTGTGCGCGGGCGCAAAGGCGATCCTCGACCTCGGCCTGACGCTGGAGTACCTGGAGACCAAGGGTGTGCCCGTGATCGGCTACGGTACGGATGAGCTGCCCGCGTTCTATACGCGCGAGAGCGGCCTCGGTGTGGACGCGCGTGTCGATACGCCGGAGGAGCTGGCGGCGATGTTTACCGCGCAGCGCGGCATGGGCCTGAAGACCGGCATGCTGGTCACGAACCCCATCCCGGCGGAATACGCGATGGACAAGGCCACCATCGACGCGGCCATCGATCAGGCCATGCGCGAGCTGCGCGAGCAGGGCGTCCACGGCAAGGAGACTACGCCGTTCCTGCTTGCCCGTGTGGTCGAGCTGACCGGCGGCGACAGTCTGGAGAGCAACATCCAGCTCGTTTTGAATAACGCGCGGCTGGCGTCCAAAACGGCGGCTGCCCTGTGCAGGTAACGTGAGCTGGCTGATTTTTGCAATCGCGGCGGTATTCGGTCTCGGCCTTGTGATCGGCGCCATCGCATCCCGCAGGCAAATGAGCACGGCGGTCGTTGTGGTGCTGTGCATCATGGGCGCGGGCATCTTCCTCGCCGGCGCGCTGCTGGCGCTCGGCGTCGGGCTGCTGTGACGAAAGCAACCGACAAAAAACCACCCCGAACTGTGAACCGCACCAATTTGTGCGGACAGCACAAAAAGCCCCCCTATGCAGGGATATGAAATTTTAAGCAACATACTGGCACCGAAATTCCATCGGTGTC
>SFFE01000017.1 GCA_004556965.1 Clostridiales bacterium
GCCGGATAAAGTTTCGAATTTGTCTCGTTTCTTGCTGCTATCCCTTCCTCTTTGGGCAAAACTTGATTTATTCAGCGTTTACTCAAGGGGAAGGCTTTGCTGCGCTCCTCGCACCCCCAGATGCCGCTTCTTAGTAGTGATACACGCCGCCGCCGATGAATTCGCGCAGCATGGATTCCGGTGCGAGCAGGCCGGGGTCCACGCTTTCAAACCGCTCCAGCGCGGGCACGATGCTGCGGATCTCGTCGTAGCGCTCCGCGCCCTCCGGCACGGATTCGAGCAGCTCGGCCGCGTAGTACTTCATGACCGAGACCTCGCACGGGAACGACGAGTCAAACTTCAGGTCGGCGCGCTCCTTGTACGGCGAGATGTAGCGCTTCTCGCCGCGGCGGACGTTGGCCCACATGTCGAGTGTGCCGGCGGCGGAGGTGCCGCGGAAGTTGTGGTCGCGCACGAGCCGGCGCAGCAGGCGCATCCACGTGCCCTTGAACACCACGTGCCCGTCGTCGTCCACGACGTTGGAGCGCGCGCTGATGTACAGCCGGAACGCGTCCGGGCAATAGGCGGCGATCTCGTCGTTCAGGGCGTGGATGCCCTCGCAGACGACGACCTCGTCCCTGGCGAGGCGCATGGGCTTGCCGATCGGGCCGGACTGGATACGCGTGACGAAATTGTAGCGCGGAATGTGGATCTCCTCGCCCTTGGCGAGGGCGTTCAGATGCTCGCCGAGCATCGCCATGTCCAGACAGGCGGGGGACTCGAAGTCGATCGCGCCTTCCGGCGTGCGCGGCGCGGTTCTGGGATCGACGGTGCGGAAATAATTGTCCATCGCAAGGCTCTGGCTGCGGATGCCGTGCGCTTCGAGCGCCTCGGCGATCTTCATGGCCGTGGTGGTCTTGCCGCTGCCGGACGGGCCGGACAGCAGCACGATCGGGCAGTCCGCCGCCTTCTCGGCGATGGCGCGCGCCGCGCGCTCGATCTTTGCCGCGTACGCTGCGTCGCACGCGTCCAGAAACCCCTTCGGGTCGGTTTGAATTTCGTGGTTGATCTCGCTCAGACGATAGCTCATGATGCAGGATTCTTCCTTTCCAAAAACGTTGCGTAAAGAGCCGGTTCTTTATTCCGTCTTCCCTTCGTAAAACGCCCGTATGATCTGCTTGTTTTCACAGATACGGTCGATGTTCGCGATGTATTCCTGCGGATATTTCGGGTCGAACGCGCGGCGGATTTTGCCGCCGCCGACCAGCTTCGTGGAGGCGCCGCCGCCCATGGCGATGATGCTGCAAAGCTCCTCCATGATGCAGATGTTGTAAAGATTCTCAAAGCCCGGCAGTGTCCAGCCAACGTTCTCAAACCCGCCGGACATGAATTTCTGCCGGTAGAGGTAATACGGCGCGTAGCCCGCCGCCGTGAGCGCTTGCCCGGCATAGTCGAGCATCTGCCCGACCGCCGCCGCGTCCGGCAGCGCGCCGCCGTGCTCCGTGAGGTACGAGCCCTTCTTGCGCGAGAGCGTGTGCACCGTGATATTCTCCGGCCGCAGCGCGAGCACCTCGTCGATCGAGCGGCAAAAGCCCGCCGCCGTGTCCGACGGCAGCCCCGCGATCAGGTCCATGTTCACCGCGAAGCCGCCCGCCTCGCGGGTGAGCGCGAGCGCGTCGCGGATCGCCTGCGCGGTGTGCCGGCGGCCGATGGCCTCCAGCACGCGGTCGTCCATCGTCTGGGGGTTCACGCTGATGCGCCCAACGCCGTGAAGACGCAAAATTTCGAGTTTATCGGACTGGATCGTGTCCGGCCTCCCTGCTTCCACCGTGGACTCGCGCAGCGCTGAGAGGTCAAATTCCGCCTCCAGCGCGCGAAACAGCGCGTCGAGCTGCTGTGCAGAGAGCGTGGTGGGCGTGCCGCCGCCGACATAGAGCGACACGACGCGCAGCCCCAGCCCGTTCACGACGGCGGCGGTGGCGCGCACCTCGCGCAGCAGCGCGTCGAAAAACGGGGCGATGAGCGCCATGCTCTTTTCGACCGACTGGCTCACAAAGCTGCAGTACGCGCAGCGCGTGGGGCAGAACGGGATGCCGACGTACAGGCACACGTCCCGCGGTTTGAGGGACGCCTTCGCGGCCATGGTGGCGTGCGAGGTCTGCAGGCAGAGCGTTGCCCGCTCCGGCGAGACGTCGAAGTTCTGCTGAAACGTTCGTACCGCGGCCGCGTCGCTGAGTCCGCCTGCGAGCAGACCCGCCATGAGCTTGCCGGGGCGCACGCCGGTGAGCGCGCCCCACACGGGCTTTTCGACTCCGGCGGCGAGCGCCGCGCGGTAGAACGACCGCTTCACGGCGCGGGAGAGCAGCCGGTCGGCGGTCACATCGTCGGTCAGTGCGGCGGTCTTCACGGCGGCGCGGCCGTGATACACGGCGCCGCCGCGCGTCAGGCGGCAGGTGACGGTGGCATAGGTCCCGCCGCGCCGCAGCGTGAGCACAGCCCCGTCGCCGCTTTCGGGGGCTTCTGGATATTCCGGGCGTTCGTCCGGAAACAGCATGAGCAGGATCTGCTCCGCCGCATACCGGTAATCGTGCCCGATCAGGTACAGTTTCATGCGTATCGTTACTCCGCTTTGTGGTCTTTGGAGCCGTTTTTCCGCTCCTGGAACTTGTCATGCAGCTTCGTGAACGCGCGGCCGTAGGTCTTGCCCTCGCGCAGGGCGGGGAAGGCCTTGTTGATGCGGTCGTGGACGTAGTTGCGGCGGCCGAGCAGCTCCTCGCGCTTTTGCAGCAGCTCCGCGCGGCGCGCTTCGAGCGACTGGCGGTAAGCCTCGCCGCGCTCCTGCGCGGCCTGCCTGTGTTCGGCGCTCTTTTCCTGCATGGCCTGCTTGAATTCGGCATTCTTCTCCGCAAGGTCGGCGGCCTTTTCCTGCATGGCCTGCTTGAACTCGGCGTTCTTCTCGGCAAGATCGGCGTGGAGCTCCTCGCCGCGCGCCTTGGCGCCGGAGGCGCCCCTGTAGATGTTCTCGCCGATCTCGTCGGACACGGCGGTGAGCGCGTCCTCAATGGACTGAATGGCGCGCAGCCGCTTCGGCAGCTTGCACACCTCGATGATCGTGACGATGTGGTCGGCGACCCACGCCGTGCCGAACACGGCCAGCAGAATCCAGCCGAGCGTCATGGGGACGAGGTTCACGAGCTTCACGATGAGCGGGTGGATCAGATCGACGACCACCACGCAGGCGACGCCCCATGCCAGCGAAAACTCCAGACAGATGTAGCCCTTGATGTTCAGCGGACGGTTGGTATAGTCCCACCACTTGTCGTGGAACAGCTTTTCGAGCACCCAGCCGGTGAGAAACTCCAGCACGGACGTGAACACCACGCTGCCGAGGAACAAAATCAGCAGATTGTCCTTGAGCGGCTCCAGCACGAGCAGCACGGACAGCACGCCGAAGCCGTAGATCGAGCAGATCGGCCCGTTGACAAAGCCGCGGTTGACGAATTTGCCCTGCCGGACGGCCTGAAACGCGACCTCGGTACACCAGCCGAGGAAGCCGTAGAGGAAGAAGAACCACAGGATCTGGAACCAGGTGTAGCGCACAAAAAGACTCCCTTCGCTTGCATCGGATAATATCTCTAACTTATCATTCTAGCGAGTTTTTTTGGGTTCGTCTATGGGCAAAATCACCAATTTGTGCAAAAAACGAGAAATGTTGAAAATTCGGTGGAAAAGCTGTGGAAAACCGCGAAATCGTTTTTCTTTCTTTGCTTTCTTTCGAGAGGGTTTGGTTGTGTTAGGTACTGTTGTGTACTGTAGGTGCGTGACTGTCACGGCAGCGTCAGAACGGACTCGTTCCGTTCTGACGCTGCGTAAACGCACCGTCGTCACGTCCACTCCTCCGTTCTTCCTTTCCCAGACGCAAGCCGAGCTTGCGGCTGGGGAGTGTGCACCACACGAAAATGTCGAGGCTCCCGCCGCAGCGCGGCATTGCCCTCATCAGTCGGCTCCGCCCCCGCTTGCCCCCGTTACCGGGAGCGAACCGGGGACGCCTCCCTATGGTCGTAAAAAGCAGAATGACAGTGCCGGCCGATGGGATGCCGCTTGCGGCACCCCATGACCTTGCGCTGTCATTTTGAGCTTTATTTGATCGTGAGCAGCAGCTCGCCTGCCTTGACGGACTGGTTGGCCTTGATGAACACCTCGTCCACCGTGCCTTCCATGCGCGCGACGACGCTGGTCTCCATCTTCATGGCTTCGATCACGACGAGCACGTCGTTCTCCTTGACCTTGTCGCCCGGCTTGACGTTGATCTTCGACACCATGCCGGGGATCGACGCGCCGGCCTGGCTCTTGTCGTTCGGGTCGGCCATGACCGTCTGCTTCACGGAGTCCGCAGCCGTCGGGTCGGGCACGGCCACCTCGCGGCGCATGCCGTTGAGCTCGAACTGCACGTTGCGCGTGCCGTCGTCGTTCCGGTCGCCGAGACCGAGGTACTTGATGACGAGCGTCTTGCCGTCCTCGATGTTGATCTTGTTCGTCTCGCCGATGGCCATGCCGTTGAAGAACACATGGCTGCCCATGCGCATGATGTAGCCATACTCCTTGCGGTGGCGGATGTATTCCTCGTACACCTTCGGGTACATCGCGTAGGAGATGAGCGAGCGCGGCTCCTCGTAGTTCGGATAGAACTTGCGGATCTCGTGGCGGAGCTGTTCCCAATCGACGGGCGGCAGCAGGTCGCCGGGACGGCAGGTGATCGGCTTTTCGCCCTTGAGCACCACGCGCTGCAGGTCTTCGGGGAAGCCGCAGGGCGGCTGACCCATCATGCCCTTGAAGTAGCTCACGACGCTGTCCGGGAAGGCGAGATGGTCGCCCTTTTCCACGATGTTCTCCGGCGTGAGGTCGTTCTGCACCATGAAGATCGCAAGGTCGCCCACCATCTTGGACGACGGCGTGACCTTGATGATGTCGCCCAGCATGAGGTTGACGGTGCGGTACATCTCCTTGACCTCCTCAAAGCGGTGGCCGAGACCGAGCGCCGCGACCTGCGGCTGCAGGTTCGTGTACTGGCCGCCGGGGATCTCGTAGCGGTAGATGTCCGTGACGGGGAGCTTCAGGCCCTTGTCGAAGCTCTCGTAGCGCAGGCGCACGTCCGCCCAGTAGTTGGCCAGCTCCTGCAGGCGCTGCGGGTCAAAGCCCGTGTCGCGCTCCTGCCCGCGCAGCGCTTCCACGAGCGCGTTCATGCTCGGCTGACTGGTGAGGTTCGCCATCGGACCCATCGCGGTGTCCACGATGTCGCACCCGGCCTCCGCCGCCATGAGGTAGGTGGCGAGCTGGTTGCCGGTGGTGTTGTGCGTGTGCAGGTGGATCGGGATGCCGATCTCCTGCTTGAGCGTGGAGATGAGCTTCTTCGCGGCGTACGGCTTGAGCAGGCCGGACATGTCCTTGATGCACAGCGAGTGCGCGCCGCGGCGCTCCAGCTCCTTAGCGAGGTTGACATAATATTCGAGCGTGTACCGGTCGCGCGTCGGGTCGAGGATGTCGCCCGTGTAGCACATGGTGGCTTCGAGGAACTTGTTCTGCTTGAGCACCTCGTCCATGGCGACCTCCATGTTCGGCAGCCAGTTCAGGGAGTCGAACACGCGGAACACGTCGATGCCCTCGCGTGCCGCCTCGGCGACGAACGCGCGCACGAGATTGTCCGGATAGCTCGCGTAGCCCACGAGATTGGAGCCGCGCAGCAGCATCTGGAACGGGATGTTCGGGATCTTCTCGCGCAGCATCTCCAGACGCTCCCACGGCGATTCGTGCAGGAAGCGGTAGGCGGTGTCGAACGTGGCGCCGCCCCACATCTCGAGCGAGAAGCAGTCGGCGAGGATGTCGGCCGTGCCGTCCGCGCCCTTGACCATGTCGCGCGTGCGCAGACGGGTCGAGAGCAGCGACTGGTGCGCGTCGCGCATCGTGGTGTCGGTGATGAGCAGCTTTTTCTGGTTCAGCACCCAGTCCTTCACGGCCTCGGGGCCGTCGGTGTCGAGCAGGAACTTCAGGCCGTCCTTCTTCCGGATCTCGCGCTGCGGCTGCGGGAAGCGCGGCGTGTCGTACTGGTGGCGGTCGATGTCCGGGTTGTTGACCTGAATGTTTGCGATGTACTTCAGCACGCGGGTCGCGCGGTCGCGGGATTCGGTGAACTCAAACAGCTCCGGCGTCTCGTCGATGAACTTCGTGTGGCACTTGCCGGCGATGAACGTCGGGTGGTTGAGGATGTTCGTCACGAAGGGGATGTTCGTCTTCACGCCGCGCACGTGCTCCTCGCTCAGGGCGCGGGTGGCCTTGCGGCACACGGCGGGGAAGGTGCAGTCCCAGCTCGTGACCTTGACGAGCAGGGAGTCGTAGTAGGGGGAGATGGTCGTGCCTGTGCCGACGTTGCCGCCGTCGAGACGCACGCCGAAGCCGCCGCCGCTGCGGTAGCTCGCGATGCGGCCGTTGTCGGGCGCGAAGTTGTTGGCCGGGTCCTCGGTCGTCACGCGGCACTGGATGGCGTAGCCGTTGATGCGCAGATCCTCCTGCTTTTCGAGACCGATCTCCGGATGGCTCACGGGGTAACCCTGCGCGATGAGGATCTGGGCGCGCACGAGGTCGATGCTCGTGACCATTTCGGTGACGGTGTGCTCGACCTGAATGCGGGGGTTCATCTCGATGAAGTAGTGGTTGCCGTCGCGGTCCACGAGGAATTCCACGGTGCCGGCGTTCACGTAGCCGACGGCCTTGGCGATCTTCACGGCGTCGTTGTGCAGCTGCTCGCGCACGCTCTCCGGCACGCTCCACGCCGGGGCGAACTCCACGACCTTCTGGTAGCGGCGCTGCAGCGAGCAGTCGCGCTCGCCGAGATGGCGCACGTTGCCGTACTGGTCGGCGAGAATCTGCACCTCGATGTGCTTCGGCTCGACGAGGTACTTCTCGATGAAGATGTCGTCGTTGCCGAAGGCCTTGTGCGCCTCGCTCTTGACGAGATCGAACGCGGGGATGACGTCCTCGGGCATTTCGCACAGGCGCATGCCGCGGCCGCCGCCGCCGGCCGCCGCCTTCAGAATGACGGGGAAGCCGAAGCTGATGGCCTTTTCCAGCGCCTCCTTCCCGTCGCGCAGCGGCTCGGTGCAGCCGGGCACGATGGGCACGCCGCACTCCAGCGCGACCTGCTTGGCGGAGAGCTTGTCGCCCATGATGCCGAGAATGTCGGACGGCGGGCCGATGAAGGTGATGCCGTTTTCCTCACAGGCGCGGGCGAAGTCGGCGTTTTCGGACAGAAAGCCGTAGCCGGGGTGGATGGCGTCCACGCCGCGGCGCTTGGCGAGGTCGATGATTTCCGGGATGTCGAGATATGCGCCCAGCGGGCTCTTGTTTTCGCCGATCAGGTACGCCTCGTCGGCCTTCGTGCGGAACAGACTGAAGGTGTCCTCCTTGGAGTACATGGCGACGGTATGGATGCCGAGATCATAGCAGGCGCGGAAGATGCGCACCGCGATCTCGCCGCGGTTGGCGGCCAGAATCTTGTTAAAGGTTTTTTCTGACACAGATGGGCTCCTTTCCGGCTGCGCGCATTGCGCAGCGAAGTTCTCAGCCCGCTCCCCGCGCCGGGAGACACGTTCGGGAGCGGTCATAACGCTGGAATTATATCATATATCAGTAACAATATAAATAAAAAAGTTCTAAAAATTTCAATAATCTGAATTCTGTCAATCTTTTGCCTGAAAAGGGGCTTGACGCCGTGGTATAATCAGAATGGACTTGTTCCATTCCGCTTCCCCGGCAAGCGGCGGAAGCTCCGTATCCGCTTCCCCATTCTTCATCGTCGCGTCACGACCACTTCGTTGGGTCGCGCCGCGAGGAGACGGGTGCGTAACGCACCCCCGCATCCCCCAGACGCAAGCTTGACTTGCGGCTGGGTAAGGAAGAACGGGGAAATGGATGTGGAGCTTTCCGGCTTGCCCGGGAAGCGGAACGCAATGCCCCCGTTCTGACGCGAGGGGAAGGCTTTGGGGCTGCACCCCATGCCGCACCTCGTTCTTTCACCATTCTTACCCGAAAGAGGTCTTCACCATGTCACAACACACTTGCCATATCATCGGCGCGGCGCCGCTCGGCGGCGCTGTGCCGCGGCCGCAGCCGGGAGACTACGTCATCGCGGCGGACGGCGGCTATGCCGCGCTGCAGGCCATCGGCGTTGCGCCCGACTTCGTCATGGGCGACTTCGACTCGCTCGGCCATGCGCCGGCGCACCCGAATGTCGAGACGCACCCGACCATGAAGGACGACACGGACATGATGCTCGCCGTCCGCTGGGCGCTCTCGCACGGCTACCGCCGGCTCGCGCTTTACGGCGGGCTGGGCGGCGCGCGGCTCGACCACACGCTCGCCAATCTCCAGACGCTGCGGTACATCGCCGACCACGGCGCGCTGGGCTGGCTTACGGGCGAGGGCTGGGTCGTCACCGCGGTGCGCAACGGCGCGCTGCGCTTCGGCGCGCAGGCGCGGGGGTTCCTCTCCGTCTTCTGCAGCGGCGACACGGCGCGCGGCGTCACGCTCCGGGGACTGAAGTACGAGCTGGAGGACGCGGCGCTCACGTGCGGCGTGCCGCTCGGCGTGAGCAACGAGTTTTTGGGAAAGCCCGCGCTCGTGCGCGTGGCGGACGGGTGCCTTTTCGTCCTCTGGCAGGGCGAAGCCGCGCCGGAGGCTGCGGACGATGCCGGACTGGATTGACCTGCACGTGCACACGCTCGCGTCCGACGGCTCGGATACGCCCGTGGACGTGGTGCGCATGGCGGCGGAGCTTGGCCTGCGCGCCGTCGCCGTCACGGATCACGACACGTTTGCGGGGCTGCCGGAGGCCATCGAGTCCGGGGCGCGGTACGGCGTGGAGGTGGTGCCCGGCGTGGAGCTGTCCACGATCTACGACGGCGTGGAGGTTCACGTGCTGGGGTACTACATGGACGCCGGGCATCCCCGGCTGCGCGCCATGATGGCACGCGCGACCGCCGAGCGCAACGCCCGCAACGAGACGATGGTGCAGCGCCTGCACGACGCGGGCTACCCGGTCACGATGGACGCGCTGCACGCCGAGTTCCCCGGCCAGACGATGCTCGGCCGCCCGCACATCTCCGAGTACCTCATGCGGCGCGGCTATGTCGCGTCCGTGCAGGACGGGATGAAAAACCTCCTCGGCCGCGGCAAGCCGTTTTACGTCGCGCGCTACAACATCCCGCTGGAGGAATCCGTTGAAACGCTGCGCGCGGCGGGCGGGCTGCCGGTCGTGGCGCACCTGTTCAAGTACCGCTACACGCCGGAGCAGCTCACGGCGATGGTGGACGCCGCGGCCGCGGCGGGCGCCGTGGGGCTGGAGGCCATGTACACGAACTACACGCCCGCGCAGGAGCAGGCCGTGCGTGTCCTGGCGGCGGAGCGGGGCCTGCTCTGCACCGGCGGCACGGACTACCACGGCGCGCGCAAGCCGGACATCGCGCTGGGGCGTGGGTTCGGGAATCTGCGCGTGCCGTACGCGCTGCTGGAGAAGTTGAAAGAGTATGACGCGTGACGTGCCGAGCCAAAAGGTCGGACAACGGCTTCGGCGCGCGAACCGCTTGCGGCGAAAGCGCAATGGAACGTGTCCACTCTGACGCTCTGCACGAGCAGAAAAAAATGGGGTGGAATGCCCCAGCGCGTTACGCACCGCGCCGCCGCGCGTTCATGCTTTTCTCATAAATTTACGCGAAAATAAACGTTCAATCCCATATGACAGAAAGAGATGGTGGTTCTTTGCCCAGCCTGTTCAAACCCTATGAAGGCAGCGAGCCTTATATTTTCATCAGCTACGCCCATGCCGACGCGGACGCGGTGCTGGAGATCGTCGGCGATATGCACGACCGCGGTTACCGCATCTGGTACGACGAGGGCATCGACGCCGGCAGCGAGTGGACGGAGTGCATCGCGTCGCACCTGTACGGCGCGCACCTCGTGCTGGCGTTCGTCTCGCCGGCGTACCTCGCCTCGGACAACTGCCGCAAGGAGCTGCACTACGCGCTCACGAAAAAGAAAAAGACGATCAGCATCTTTCTGGAGGAGACGCAGCTCTCTCCCGGCATGGAGCTGCAGCTCGGCAACATCTTCGCGCTGATGAAATACACCTACCCCAGCGAAGACTATTTCTACGACAAGCTCTATACCGCGCCGCTGCTGCGCTCCGAGACGTTCTCGGACGCGGACGCGGCGCCGCCGGCGCCGCCCGCGAAGCCGAAGCGGAGGAAGAAGAAAGCGGAGAAGCCCGGAAAGGCGAAGAAAGGGAAGGCCGGGAAGATCATCGCGGCGTGTCTCGCCGTCGTGCTGCTCGGCTGCGCGATCGCCGCTGCGATCGTCGGCCATTTCACCGGCTATCTGGAGCGGTGGACGACCAAGACCGTCGCGGTCGAGAAGCTGCCGGGCGACACGGTCTGCGCGTTCCAGAACCCGATTCTGGAGCAGGCCGCGCGCGACTACGCCGGTATCCCGGCGGGCGAACTCATGGTGGACGATCTCAAGGGGCTGACGGCGCTGTACGTCTGCGGCAACACGGTTTCGTTCACCGAACCGGCGCAGGACGCAGACACAGAACGCGGCAGCATCCGGGAGCTGTCCGATCTCGCGTATTTTCCGAGCCTGACGACCGTCTGGCTCCGGAACCAGAACATCACGTCGCTTCAGACGCTGCCCGCCTGCGCCGTCGAGACGCTCGACGTCGGCGGCAACCGGATCACCGCCCTTGCCGGGATCGAGAATCTGCCGAAGCTGCAGACCCTGCTGGCCGACGGCAACGCCATTGCCGACCTCACGGGGCTGGAGCGCTGTCTCGATCTGCGCACTGTCAGTCTCAACGGCGCGAACGCTTCGGAGCTGTCCGTGTTCCGCCCGCTGACGAAGCTGCAGTCGCTCACGATTTCGAACGCCACGCGCGAGGAGCTGTGGACCCCGCTGCATCAGGATTCGCTCACGTACGTCGCGCTGTATGACTGCGACCTGCGCGGCTCGTTCTTCCGGGACTTTGACAAAGAGCGCGGCGTCACCGAACTGGTGCTTGTCCGCTGCCGGCTTGATTCCGGCTCCGGGCTGGACGATTTCACCGGGCTGACGGAGCTGACGCTGTTCGGCTGTACCGGCGAACCGGACTGGTCGCCGCTCGCCGGACTGCCGAACCTCCGGACGATCACGACCGACGCCGCCGGACAGAGCGCGCTCACCGCCTCCGGCACCGCCGCAGAGATCGTCGTGCAGAACTGAAAACTGCAAAACAGGCCCCCGCAGGGGCCTGTTTTTGCGCCGGGGAGCCGCATCCACGCCGCACGCTCCACATCCATTTCCCCGGTTTTCCTCAGCAAATCCGAAACGTGGTGTCGGATTTGAAAGGAAGAAGGCGGAATGGAGCGAGCGTCTTCTGACGCCGCCGCAGCCGCAAGTTTGCACAATCCCCGTAACGCAACGAAAACGCCCGGCCGGAACGGACAAACCGGCAGGGCGTTTTCGTCAGGAGAAATGGAGTTAGGAAAACATGGTTCCTAAAAATGAGGGGGACAAATCCAAGTGGGAAAGTTGTGCTTGCTTTCCACTTGCCTGTATTATATAATACCCATATTGATAAGTAAAGCGAATTTTTCTAATAGTTAAATTAGCGTATCTTATTTTTGGAGGCGGAAATGAACCAATATCTGGCGCTTTTGCGCGTGCTCGAATGCAACAGCTTTTCGGATGCGGCGCGTGTGATGGGGTATACGCAGTCCGCCGTGAGCCAGATGATCAAGGCGCTGGAGGAGGAGCTGGGGGTCACGCTGCTGCTCCGCTCGCGCACCGGCGTGACGCTCACGCGCGAGGGCGAGCTGCTGCTGCCCTATATCCGCGATGTGGCCAACGCCCACCGGATGCTCTCCGAGCAGGCAGCGAATTTCCACGGCCTACAGAGCGGCACGATCCGCATCGGTACGTTCACAAGCGTCTCCAGCCGGCTGCTGCCGCCGGTGATGAAGGCGTTTAAGGAGGCGCATCCGAACCTCCGCTTCGAGCTGCATCAGGGTGTGTATTCCGAGATCGAGGAGTGGGTGCGCGCGGGCGTGGTGGACTTCGGCTTCACGGATGCGTCACGCGTGACGCCGTTCGTGTGCGAGCCGGTGTTCCGGGACACGATGCTGGCCGTCCTGCCGGAGGGGCACCCGCTCGGCGAGAACATCTTCGTCCAGGTCGGGCAGCTGAAGCAGGAGCCGTTCATCCTGCTCGACGAGGGGCGCGGCGGCGGCATCGTGCACGACATGGTCGCCGCACATCCGGAGATCGATGTGCAGTACCACGTCGCGGACGACTACAGCATCCTCACCATGGTGGAAAACCGTCTCGGCATCGCCATTCTGCCGGAGCTGGTGCTGAAAAATACGAACCACC
Organism: Clostridiales bacterium; assembly: GCA_004556965.1. Taxonomy (GTDB): domain Bacteria; phylum Bacillota; class Clostridia; order Oscillospirales; family Oscillospiraceae; genus CAG-103. The sequence goes on from SFFE01000017.1 coordinate 12,433, forward strand.
GCGTCATCGCGCGCCAGCTCCAGCCGCAGCTCCGGCGCACGCTCGGCGTCATCTATCCGAAGCGCGAGGGACTGTCCACCGCAGCGCGCGCGTTTTTGCGCGAGCTGCGCACGGCGCTGAAATAAAAATCCTGCTGCATTACTGCTTTACAGCGCGACAGAATTGTGCTACCTTATTAAATATTGTGTACACAGAGAGGATGGGTCTCCTATGAGTATGACGGGCGTCCTGGTGAACACCGGGACGATTCTGGTCGGCAGCACTGTGGGGCTGCTGTTCAAAAAGGGCATTCCGGAGCGCGTGACGAACGCGGTGATGATCGGGCTTGGCCTGTGTGCGCTGTACATCGGTATTGACGGCGCGCTGCAGGACGAGAATGTGCTGATCGTCATTGCGTCGATGGTACTCGGCGCGATCGTCGGCACGCTGCTGGATATTGACGGCGCGATCAACCGTCTCGGCAAGTGGATCGAGGGGAAGTTTCAGAAGCAGGAGGGCGGCAAGGTCTCCGTGGCCGAGGGCTTCGTCACGGCGAGCCTGCTGTTTTGCGTCGGCGCGATGACGATCAACGGCTCGCTCAACGCGGGAATCAGCGGCGACAACAGCCTGCTGTTTACGAAATCCATGCTCGACCTGTTTGCCTCGATCATGCTCACGGCGAGCCTTGGCTTCGGCGTCATGCTCTCGGCGGTGTTTGTGCTCGTGTTTCAGGGGGCGCTCGTGCTGCTTGCGGGCGTACTCGCCCCGGTGCTCACGCCGCTCGCCATCGCGGAGATGACCAGCGCGGGGTCGCTCATCATCGTCGCCATCGCCACGAACCTCATCGGAATCACGAAGATCAAGGTCGCGGATTACCTGCCTGCCATCGTCTTCGCTCCGATCATCTGCTGGATCGTGTCTTTATTTTAAATAGGTATCTAGCAACAGCCGCTTCCCGAACGGGAAGCGGCTGTTTGGTTTGTCAAAGGGAAACTACGGCAGGCGGCCCGCAAACGTGCGCGCCGCCTGCGGTGCGGGACGACCTTGCCGCGTCACTTCTGAGCCGTATACAGCACCAGCGCGAGGTATTCCAGCACCTCGTCGCCGTCGTTGCGCAGGAAGTGCTCCTCGCCGTCGTCCACAAAGGCGACGTCGCCCGCCTCGACGGGGACCATCTCGCCGTCCAGCAGATAGCTGCCCTTGCCGGACAGGAAGTAAAACACCTCGCAGTCGCCCTCGTGGCGGTGGCGGCCGACCTCGCAGCCGGGCTGCAGCTTCATGAACGCGCATACGCGGCCCTTACCGTACATCTCGTCCGGGGTGAGGATGGGATAGTTTTCAATGTGGCCCGCGCCACCCTTGAAATGCTCCATGATGATCGGATTTTCGGGGATCTTTCTGAGAAATGCCATGGTGAGTTCCTCCGTTCTGTTTTCTGTTCGGATGAAGTTCCTTATATTTATATTGTATAAGACTGTATCACAGCCTGTCGCAGAAATCAACAAAAAGCCTTGTGTTAAGGGTCGGGATGTACGGTGCAGGCGCAAAACAGGGTAAAAAAAATCCACGCGCCTGCGTGGTTTGTCCGTCCGCGTTTTTTACTTGCCGCTGGGTTCCCAAGTGCAATCACTGAAGATCAGGTCGTCAAGATCGCGTCCTGTGTTCTTGTACGTCATTCGGATATCACGCTCCTTTCTTTTTAAGTTCAATTGTATTCTAACACGACCAAGCAAATTTTGCAAGCTGTGTTTTCCACATTTTCCACATATTTATTCACAACAATTTAGTGGGTTTAGACAAAAATCGCGCGAATTCTTCCGGATTCGCCCGGAATCGCTACGCTGCGTCTCGTCGGCAATGCGGGGTGCGCTACATCCCCCGCGTCCCCCGTCCGCAGGCTTGACCTGCGGACGGGTAAGGAAGAATGAAGAAGCGGACATGGAGTTTTCGGCTTCAGCCGGAAACGGAATGCAGCGCGTTCATTCTGACGCTGTCTCGTACAGCGCCAGAAACTCCTCCAGACACAAGCCGTTTTCCATGATGTACGTCGCGGCCTCCACGCCGACATAGCGGAAGTGCCACGGCTCGTACATGATGCCGGTGATCTCCTCCTTGTCTTTCGGGTAGCGCAGGATGAAGCCGTACTCCTGGCAGTGCGCCTGCATCCACTGGAACAGCGCAGTGTTTTCGAGATCGTGGGTCTTCACCTCGTAGAACCGGTCGGTGATGTCCGCGCACAGGCCGAGCTGATGCTCGCTCGCGCCGGGCGGCGTGACGATTCTTGCGGCTGCGGCCTCGTCCCCGCCGAGCTGCTGCACCTTGCGGTTGTAGAGATAGCTCTGCTCGTTATAGTTGCGGTAGGCCGACGAGAGGCACACGATCAGCCCCTCGGCGCGGGCGGCGTCGATGAACTTCAGCAGCGAGGCGGCGGCGCGGCTGTCGAAAGAGTGTCCGCCCTCCAGCTCCGTCAGGCTCTCCGGCTCGACGTTGCCGAGCGGATGCGCGGCGTTGACGAGCACGTACTGCCAGTCCGCCACGTTGATGCGCGGCAGGCCGCTCTCCGGCTCGGCGGAGGGCGTGGGCGTCGGCACGGGCGTGGCGATGGGGGTCGGCGTGGCCTCGGCGGCCTGTTTTTCCGCCGCTTCCAGAGCGTCTGCCGCCTTCAGGCGCACCAGCATCAGTACCGCGAGCACCACCAACAGCGCGGCGCAGACGGAAATTTGAACCACGGTTTTCTTTCGCATGCTTCTTCCCACCCTGCAAAAAACGTTGAAGTTTACATAAACAGTTTATCATGCTTTGGGCCGCCGGTCAATCACCAACCGCTTGACAGCGCGGGCGAATGCGGCTAAACTGATTGCGGAAACGGAGCGAATACCATGAAACGAAACTTTCACGGAAAGCCGTTCGGCATTTTCCTGTCCTATTATAAACCGCACATCAAACTGCTGGCGATCGACCTGCTCTGCGCGCTGCTGTCGTGCTTTGCCGACCTTGCGTTCCCGCTCGCGTCGCGCAGCGCCATGCAGACGCTGCTGCCCGAGCGGCTTTACGGCACGTTTTTCGCCGTGATGGCGATCTTGCTCGTCGCGTATCTGCTCAAGGCCGTGCTCAGCTACGTCGTCACGGTGGTGGGCCACCGCTGCGGCGTGTATCTGGAGGCCGACATGCGCGAGGATCTCTTCACGCACCTGCAGACGATGAGCTTCCGGTTTTTTGACCAGATCCGCACGGGCGTGCTCATGAGCCGCATGACCTCCGACCTCTTTGCCATCACGGAGCTGGCGCACCACGGGCCGGAAAACCTGCTCACGAGCGTCGTCACGCTCACGGGCGCGATCCTCGTGCTGCTGTCCGTGCGCTGGGAGCTGGCGCTCGTGCTGCTGCTGCTTGTGCCGCTGTTCGTGTGGTTCACGATCCGGCAGCGCCGCCGCATGAACGACACGAACGTCGAGGTCAAGCGCCGGCAGGCGGAGATCAACGCCGTCATCGAGTCCGGCATTTCGGGCGTGCGCACCGCCAAGGCCTTCACGAACGAGGACAGCGAGCGCGACAAGTTCCTTGACTGCAACGAGCGGTACAAAAACAGCAAGGGCGACTGGTACAAGGCCATGGGTCTGTTCCACGGCGGCATGGACTTCACCATGTCGGCGCTGCAGGTCGTGGTCATCGCGCTCGGCGGCTATTTCATCATGCGCGGCAAGATGAACTACATCGACCTCATCACGTTCTCCCTGTACGTGACGACGTTCGTCACGCCCATCCGCACGCTCGTGAACTTCATGGAGACGTTCACGGACGGCACGGCGGGCTTCTCCCGGTTTCTGGAGCTGATGCGCATGGAGCCGGACATTCAGGATGCGCCGGACGCGGAGACGCTCACGGATGTGCGCGGCGCGGTGGATTTCTGCGGCGTGTCGTTCCGGTACAATGACAGCGTCCCGGTGCTGGAGCACATCGACCTGCACATCGCCCCGGGCGAGACGCTGGCGGTCGTCGGCCCCTCCGGCGGCGGCAAGACAACGCTCTGCCAGCTCCTGCCCCGGTTTTACGACGTGACGGAGGGAAGCGTCCGCATTGACGGGCACGACGTGCGCACCGTGACGCAAGCGTCGCTGCGCCGGAGCATCGGCATCATCCAGCAGGACGTGTTCATTTTCGCCGACACCATCCGCGAGAACATCCGCTACGGCCGCCCGGACGCGACGGACGCGGAGATCGTCGAGGCCGCCAAACGCGCGGAGATCCATGACGATATCATGGCGCTGCCCGACGGGTACGATACCTACGTCGGCGAGCGCGGCGTCATGCTCTCCGGCGGGCAGAAGCAGCGCCTGAGCATTGCGCGCGTGTTTTTGAAAAATCCGCCCGTTCTGATCCTCGACGAGGCGACCAGTGCGCTCGACTCGGTCACGGAGCAGCGCATCCAGCGCGCGCTCGACGAGCTGGCGCAGGGGCGCACGAGCATCATCATTGCGCACCGGCTCTCGACCATCCACAGCGCCGACCGCATCGCCGTCATCGAGGATGAGCACATCCGCGAGCAGGGCACGCACGCAGAGCTGATGGCGCAAAACGGGCTGTACGCCGCGCTGGTGCGCGCCCAAAAACTCTGAAGTGACAGCGCGGGGCGTCCGCGCCGGCGACGGTCGGGAAATTCTCTGAAAATACCCCTTGTCAAATACACATGCGGCGCGTATACTATGCGCCAGAACCCGGAATCAAAAGGAGCGAAACATATGATCTATCGTATCAATCCGGATGTGTGCATCGGCTGCGGAATCTGCGTGGAGGAGTGCATTCAGGAGACGATCACGCTGGAGGATGACGTCGCGGCGATCGATGAAGATAACTGCATCGGCTGCGCATGCTGCATGGATGCATGTCCGGTAGACGCCATTGAGGAGATCTGACTGCCGGCTGCACAAAACGCCACACCGGGCGGGACAAAAGTCCCGCCCGGTGTGGCGTTTTTGCGTTGTTTATTGGTCATACAGGCCGGCCTTTTCCATCGCCTGTTTCAGGTCGCCGATGATGTCTTCCACATCCTCGATGCCGACGGAGAAGCGGAAGAAGCCGTTGTGGAATTCCTCCGGATACAGGTACTGCCGCTCGTCGTTCTCGCCGAGGAAGACGATCAGGCTCTCATCATGCCCAAGAGACACGGCGGAGGTGATGACGTTCAAATAGCTCACGAAGCGGTTGTGCGTGTCGTGATCGGCCTTCAGGCCGAAGGACAGCACGCCGCCGAAGCCGGGCGACATCTGCTTTTTCGCAACCTCGTGCCCCTTGTGGCTCTCCAGCCCCGGATAGGCGACGAAGCTGACGCACGGCTGCGCCTCCAGCCACTGCGCGACCTTGCGGGCGTTTTCGTTGTGCTGGCGCATGCGCAGCGGCAGCGTGACGGAGCCGCGCGTGATGAGCCACGCATTGAACGGGCTGATGATGCCGCCGAGGTTGACCTGCGACTGCGCGCGGATTTTGTCCAGATGCTCCGTCCTGCCGATGATCGCGCCGCCCATCGCGTCGCCGTGGCCGTTGATATACTTCGTCAGGCTCTCGATGGTGAAGTCCGCGCCCAGCTCGATGGGGCGCTGGTTGAAGGGCGAGGCAAAGGTGTTGTCCACGCTCAGCAGCGCGCCGTGGCGGTGGGCGATCTCCGCAATGGCTGCAATGTCGGAAATGGTGAGGGTGGGGTTGCCCGGCGTCTCGATGTGGATGAGCTTCGTATTCGGGCGGATGGCGGCCTCGACGTTGGCGGGGTCGGAGGTGTCCACGATGGTGGTCTCCACGCCGAACTTGTTGTTGAACAGCTCGTTGAGCAGCCGGTAGACCGCAATGTATGTAACGCTGGAGAAGATTACGTGATCGCCCTGATTGAGCATAGCGAAAAACAGGCCGGACAGCGCCGCGACGCCGGAGCCGAGCACGACGCAATCCTCACCGCCTTCGAGCGAGGCGAGACGCTCCTGCAGATATTTCTGGTTCGTGCCGCCGTTGCGGGTGTAGAGGTTGCCGCCGGCGCTGCTCCAGTTCATATCCGTGGGGTCGTAGGGCAGGGCGTAGCTGTTGGCCAGCGTGATGGGGCGCTTGATGGCGCCGCTGTCCTGGTCGATGTCGTTGCCGGTGTGCACCGCGCGGGTAGCGAAGCCGTACTCCGGGCCAAAGGTATGCGTTTTCATGGGCCATCACTCCTTTTTACGTTTGGATCATGTTTAGAAAATACCGGTGCACGGACAGGTCGTCGTTCAGCTCCGGGTGGAAGGCTGTCACGAGCTGCTTGTCCTGCCGAGCGGCGACGATGTGGCCGTCCACCTCCGCGAGCACCTCGGCCTTCGGGCCGGCTGCGGCAATGTACGGCGCGCGGATGAACGTCATCGGAATGCGCCCGACGCCGCGCATCTCGTCCACGGTGGCAAAGCTGCCGAGCTGGCGGCCGTAGGCGTTGCGGCGCACGGCGATGTCCATCGTCCCGAAGCAGACCGCGCCGCCCTCGACCGACTGCGCGAGCAGAATCAGCCCCGCGCACGTGCCAAACACCGGCAGGCCGCTTTCGATCTGCTCCCGCAGCGGCTGAAACAAACCGAGATCGTGCAGAAGCTTTCGCATCGTGGTGCTCTCCCCGCCGGGGAGAATCAGCCCGTCGAACGGCCGGTCGAGATCGCGGCGCTGCCGGATCTCAAAATGCGCCGCGCCCAGCCGGTCGAGCATAGCGGCGTGCTCGATGAAGGCGCCCTGCAGCGCCAGAATCGCAACGGTCATCTCACTTGCCCCGTTCCGCCATCAGCAGGGCGATCTCATCCTCGTTGATGCCGACCATCGCCTCGCCGAGGTCGGTGGACAGCTCCGCGAGCAGCTTCGCGTCGGTGTAGTTCGTGACGGCCTGCACGATGGCGGCGGCGCGCTTGGCCGGGTTGCCGGACTTGAAGATGCCGGAGCCGACGAACACGCCCTCCGCGCCGAGCTGCATCATCAGCGCCGCGTCCGCGGGGGTGGCCACGCCGCCGGCGGCGAAGTTCACGACCGGGAGCTTGCCGTTTTCGTGCACATAACGCAGCAGATCGACCGGCACCTGAAGCTGCTTGGCAGCCTCGAACAGCTCGTCGTCGCGCAGGTTCTGCACGCGGCGGATCTCCGCGTTCATTGCGCGCATGTGGCGCACGGCCTGCACCACGTCGCCGGTGCCCGGCTCGCCCTTGGTGCGGATCATGGACGCGCCCTCGGCAATGCGCCGCAGCGCCTCGCCCAGATCGCGCGCGCCGCACACGAACGGAACCTGAAACTGCGTCTTGTCGATGTGGTACACATCGTCGGCGGGGGAGAGCACTTCGCTCTCGTCGATGTAGTCGATCTCGATGGCTTCGAGGATCTGCGCCTCGACAAAGTGGCCGATGCGGCACTTTGCCATGACGGGGATGGACACAGCCTCCTGAATGCCGCGGATCATTTTCGGGTCGCTCATGCGGGACACGCCGCCCACCGCGCGGATGTCGGCCGGGATGCGCTCAAGCGCCATGACCGCGCACGCGCCGGCGGCCTCGGCGATCTTCGCCTGCTCCGGGGTGGTCACGTCCATAATGACGCCACCCTTGAGCATCTGTGCCAGATTTTTGTTCAGTTCATATCTGTTTTGTTCCATGGTCTTTGTAACTCCTGTACCGATGATATCGGCCCGGCGCTGGCCGGACACGTGCGCTATTGTACTGCAAAGTGCGAAATCCTGCAAGAGCAAATGCAGCGCCGAAGCCGGCGTGTTCCGTTGCGTTTCCGCCTGACGGCGAAAACTCCACATCCACTTCCCCATTCTTCCGCTTGCAGGGAAGACGGTACGCGAAGCGTGACGGATGCGGTGTTTCCGTCACGCTTCGTTCTGACGTTATTCTGCAAACAGCGGGGTGGAGAGGTAGCGGTCGCCGGTGTCAGGCAGCAGGGCAACGATGGTCTTGCCCTTGTTCTCCGGGCGCTTTGCCAGCTCAATGGCGGCCCAGACCGCCGCGCCGGAGCTGATGCCGACCAGCACGCCCTCGGAGCGGCCGATCTGCTTGCCGACGGCGAAGGCGTCCTCGTTTTCCACGGGGATGATCTCGTCGTACACGGTGGTGTTCAGCACATCCGGCACGAAGCCTGCGCCGATGCCCTGAATCTTGTGCGACCCGGCGATGCCCTTGCTCAGCACCGGGGATGCGGCAGGCTCGACCGCCACGACCTTGACGTTCGGGTTCTGCTCCTTCAGGTACTCGCCCACGCCGGTAACGGTGCCGCCGGTGCCGACGCCGGCGACGAAAATGTCAACCGCGCCGTCCGTGTCTTCCCAAATCTCCGGGCCGGTGGTGGCCTTGTGCACGGCGGGGTTCGCGGGGTTCACAAACTGGCCGGGGATGAAGCTGTTGGGAATCTCCTTGGCCAGCTCGTCGGCCTTGGCGATCGCGCCCTTCATGCCCTTGGCGCCCTCGGTGAGCACCAGCTCTGCGCCGTAGGCCTTCATGAGCTGCCGGCGTTCGACGCTCATGGTCTCCGGCATGACGATGATGATGCGATAGCCTCTGGCCGCCGCGACGGAGGCAAGGCCGATGCCCGTGTTGCCGGAGGTCGGCTCGATGATGACGGAGCCGGGCTTGAGCAGCCCCTTCGCCTCCGCATCGTCGATCATGCCCTTGGCGATGCGGTCTTTCACGCTGCCGGCGGGATTGAAGTATTCCAGCTTTGCGAGGATTTTTGCTTCGAGTGCGTATTCTTTTTCAATGTGCGTCAGCTCCAGCAGGGGCGTCTTGCCGATGAGCTGATCTGCGGATGTATGAATGTGAGACATCATGATTTCCTCCTATATAAAATATGAAATGTGTGGGTTCGGATTCAGCACATACACATTCGACAGGGTCGATTCAGCCGGTGCAGGGAAGCGTCATAACCTCTCATACTATTACCAACCTTTCCGGTATTTTAATAGGATTATAACGCATAAATCCGAGCATGTCAATAGGAATTTTAGAAAAAGTTTTCCCTTTTTCCAGCCGCGCGGAAACCGGGATTCTGATTGATTTCCAATCAGCCCCGTTATATAATAGGTAAAAAGGAGGACGCGTATGATGATTTCAACGAAGGGGCGGTATGCGCTGCGCGTCATGGTGGATCTGGCGGAGCATCAGACCGGCGGCTATCTCCCGCTCAAGGAAGTGGCGGAGCGGCAGGAAATTTCGGAAAAGTATCTGGAGAGCATCATGAAGACGCTGGTCCGCGGCGGCTTTTTGGAGGGCGTGCGCGGGAAAGGCGGCGGCTATCGGCTGACCAGAGCGCCGGAGCAGTACACGGTCGGCTCCATTCTGCGGCTGATGGAGGGCTCGCTGGCCCCGGTCGCGTGTCTGGAGCAGGAGCCGATGCAGTGCACCCGCGCGGCGCACTGCCGCACGCTGCCCATGTGGCAGAAGCTCAACACGCTGGTGAATGATTTCTTTGACGGGATTACCATTGCCGATCTGATGAATACGGCGGACGCGGGCAACGATTACGTTATTTGAACGCAGCAAAAGCGGCGGACAATCCAACCGGATTGTCCGCCGCTTTTGCCGTGTCCCCTTGTCAGTTCTCGGCCGGGCTGCCGAAGCTCTTGACGAGAAGCTGGATCAGCGCGTGCGCGCCCTCGCGCGTAAGCATCACGTTTGCGACCTCGTCGATCGTCTTTTCGGGCATGTCGATCAGCCCCTTCTGCTGGGGCGTGTAGTTGTGGCTCACGTACATGTGGTAAAAGCTCAGCGAGCACTCGGTGCGCGAGTCGTTCGTGGAGACGTTGAACACGTTGGAAAACTGCGGTTTCATAGAAGTCCCTCCCGGAATCCGTTTTCCCCATTATAAAACGAAATGCCGCAGCGCGCAAGCGCGCCATTTTCCAAACAAAATATCCTGAAATTGTCCATTTCACCTTGCGGAAGCGGCTTCCATCCAGTATACTGTTACTAATCTAACGAACGGACGGTGAACCACTTGAAGGACCTGAAACATCTCTACGAATTCGAGAAGCTGCTCGAAAGCGCGAACAACGCCCTCGTGCAGCAGGCCTGCGCCGGGGGGATGCACGCCGTGGGCTACACGTGCTATCACATGCCTGAGGTGCTGCTCAACACCGGCAACTGCTTTTCCGTGCGTCTGCGCGCGCCGCTCACCGGCTCGCTGGACATTTCGTCCTACTACATGTCGAATTTCATCTGCGACTACTGCAAATCCATTCTGGAGCGCGGCATCGAAGGCGGGTACAACTTCCTCTCCGCCATCATGGGCACCGAGACGTGCTCGGAGATGAACCGCGCGCTGGAGCATTTCGAGCTGATCCGCATCGTCGAGAACGACCCGTTCTTCGTCACGTTCATCGACATGCCCTTCAAGGTGGCCGAGCACACCGTCCGCCACTACGTCGAGCAGCTTCAGCTCAAGGTGCTGAACCCGCTGCACGAGGTCTACGGCACGGATATCTCCGACGACGCGCTGCGCCAGGCGGTCGCCGAGCACAACGAGGTCTGCCGCATCCTCACGGAGATCGGGCAGTTCCGTAAGGAGGAAAATCCCCGCATCACGGGGTATGAGTACCACATTTTGAACCTCGTGAGCTACTGCTGCCCGAAGCGCCTGATCGTGGATAAGCTCCGCGAAACGCTGGAGGAGCTGAAAACGCGCGAGCCGGACCCGAAGCCGCGCTGGCGCGTGAAGATCGCCGTCGTCGGCAGCGAGATCGACGACCCCGGCTTCACGAAGCTCGTGGAGGATGCGGGCGCGCTCGTCGTGGCCGGCCGCTTCTGCTTCGGCTCCACGCCGGGACGCGAGGAGATCCACCTGCAGGAGGGGATGCCCGTGCTGGAGAGCATCGCCCGGCACTACCTGAACACCAGCCAGTGCCCGCGTTACATGTCCCGCGAGAAGGTGGAGGGGCGCTGGCAGTTCGTGGCCGACCTCGTGCGGGAGTACCATGCGCAGGGCGTGCTGTACGAGCAGCTCAAGTTCTGCGAGTACTGGGGCTATGAGCGCGCGCTCGCAAGCCACGTCATCACGCACGACTACGGCATCCCGTCCGTCGCCGTGGACCGGCAGAACGCCACCGGCGGCAACGGGCAGCTCCGCACCCGCGTTCAGGCGTTTGTGGAGAGTCTGGAGATCAAGCAGCTCAACGCGCAGAAGGGAGGACGCTGACCATGGCAGGCAAGCTGGACTTTTTGAAGCACCTCAACGACTATACATACCGCTTTGATGAAAAGAAGGGCCGCTTCCGCTACCGCGAGATCCGTCCGCCGCGCGACATGGCGTATGACTTTTACATGTGGTGCAAGTGCTGGAAGGACATGATCGTCTTTGTCGGCAAAGACCCGATCTCCACGGTGCGGGCGCTGTTCCGCTACCGGTGGTTCGCGTCGTATCTGACGTACCCGAACCTCGTCGACCGCGGTACGCTCGGCATGCGCGGCATCCAGCTTCGTATGGCGCGCGAGCAGTACGACCGCATCGTGAAGAAGGCGACGGAGCTGCTGCACATCACTTTTGCCGCGGATGAGCATTTTCATGGAGAAAACAAGCGGTCGAAGAAGATCGTCCTGTTCGACGAGCTGGTGCCCTGCGAGATTATGGCGGGCTTCCCGAACCTGATCGGCCTGCCCGCGCAGACGCTGCCGGTGTTCCTCTGCTCCATCCTCGACCAGCAGATCACCCCGCCGTATCTCGACGCGGCGGAAAACTTCGGCATCCCGGCGGACGTGTGCCCGCTGCCCGCGGCGGAGGCCGGCTGCGCCCTGCTCGACGAATATCCGAAGCTCGGTGTGTGCTTCGTCTCGTGCAACATGCCGTGCGACGGCTCGGTCATGACCTCGGCGTATCAGGACCGGTATTTCAAGCTCCCGACCTACTGCTTCGGCGTGCCCACGCGCTATACGGAGGCGCCCGTGCAGCAGTACGCCGTGGACGAGATGCGCGGCCTCATCGCCTTCATCGAGGAACAGACCGGCGAAACCTTTAACTGGGACACGTTCCTTGCCGCGATGAAGGTGTATAACCAGCAGACGGCCTATGAGCTGCAGAAGTGGGAGGTCAACCGCACGCCGTATCCGCAGATGACGGGCGAGACGTTCTGGATCTACCGCATGTTCTTCTACCACCTCTCCGGCGGCATGGACAAGGCGTTTTTGAAGACCGACGCGCGCGTGAACAAGCTCATGATGCGCGGGTACGCGCAAAAGCGCCCGTGCAGCCGCGAGATGCGCCACCGCTGCGTGGAGTGGTCGTGCCCGGCGAACTTCTATCCGGACTTCTCCGTCTGGGCGGAAAACTGCTGGGGCATCAACGTCCTTGCCAGCATGGAGTCGCTCATCTCGGATATCATCATCGACACGGAGGATCACGACCAGGCGCTGGCCGACCTCGCCATGACCTACCAGCGCGCCACCATGCGCAAGCACACCAAGGGCGGCTACGCGAACGTGCTCGACGAGCTGTGGAAGGTCTGTGAACTGTATGACGCCGACATGGTGCTCATGTACGACCAGATCTCCTGCAAGGGCATGGACGGTCTGCGCGGCGTGTTCGAGGAGCAGGCCGCCGCCCGCGGCGTGCATATGCTCTGGGTCTCGCAGGACCTGATGGATGCGCGCACGATCTCGAAGCGCGACATGCGCCGGCAGGTGAATCTGTATATGCAGACCGTCATGGGCGAGCAGCCCATCCGTCCGGACCTGCTGGACTTCGACGACGCGCTGACCTGGTAACAGCGTCAGAACGGGCGCATTGCGTTCCGCTTCCCGGACAAGCCGGAAAGCTCCACATCCATTTCCCCGTTCTTCCTTTTCGAGCCGCAACCACTTCGTTGGGTTGCGGCTCGAGCTTTCGCCGCCTGCGGGCGGCGAAGGGTGCGGCGTTGCGCCGAACCCAAAGCTTCTCCCTCTGGGGGAAGCTGTCGGCGCAGCCGACTGATGAGGGTTTTTCCACCACGTTGCGTGCCGCATGCCACCTCATCCGTCACGGCTACGCCGTGCCACCTTCCCCTCAAGTAAACGCTGATTTAATCGAGCCATGGAATGTGGTAAAATTGAGACAGAGGTGGAAG
>SFFE01000018.1 GCA_004556965.1 Clostridiales bacterium
GTCGAGCGTTTCCTTGCCGCAGAAGATCAGGTCATAGTCGCCCTCCAGCTTCGCGGCGGAGGCGATGGAATAGCTGGTGGCCAGCGTGTCGGCGTTGCCGAACGCGCGGTCGGTGACGAGGATCGCCTTGTCCGCGCCGACAGCGAGGCACTCGCGCAGCGCGGCTTCCGCGGCGGGAGGGCCCATGGTGATGAGGGTGATTTCCCCGCCGTAGGTCTCCTTGACCTTCACGGCGGCGGACAGGGCGTTTGCGTCCAGTGGATTCAGGATCGCAGGCACGCCCGCGCGGATGAGGTTGCCCGTTTCCGGGTCCATCCGCATCTGATCCACGTCAGGCACCTGCTTGACGCAGCATAGTATTTTCAGCATTCTTTTATACCACCTTTCCGGGATTGAGGATTCCCTTGGGGTCAAAAGCACGCTTAATGCGGCCCATCAGCGCATAGCCCGCTTCGCCGGCTGACGCACGGAGGAACGCCTTTTTCGCATAGCCGATGCCGTGCTCGCTGGAAACGGCCCCGCCGACTGCACGGCACTTTGCGTAGGCCAGCTCCGCAAGCTCCGCCATGACCGGTTCAAACGCGTCCCGGCTCTGATCGGAGCAGAAATATGCATGCAGGCCGCCGTCGCCGACATGGCCGTACGCATAAACGCCGATGCCCTTTTCTTCGCCGATTTCCTTGAGATATTCGACATAGCCCGCCAGCTCGGCCGCGGGCACGGCCATATTCAGTTCGTCCGCGCTCTTGGCGGCGCCCTCCACAGCGGTATGGAACGCATCGTGCGCGCCCCAAACGTCCCGCTTCAGGGTGGGCGTGTCCACGACGAGGATGTCCAGGCACTCCAGCTCTTCCGCCAGCTCGGCAACGGCCTCCATCTTGCTGTCCAGCTCGTCGTCCTTGCCCTCAAGCGTCAAAAGCAGGCTTGCGCCCACGCGCTCGCCGTCCATCTCCACCGGGAAGACGGGATTTCCGGTCGCTTTTCCGGCAAACTCCACGAGATCGGTGTCCATATATTCCAGCGCCACAGGCTCCATGCCCTCCTGCAAAATGCGCAGCGCTGCGTTGACGCAGCTTTCGCCGTCCAGGAAGGGTAGGATGAGGCTGACGTCGGTCTTCGGCTTCTCCACGAGGCGCAGCGTCAGCTCCGTGATGACGCCAAGCGTACCCTCGGAGCCGAGCACCAGAGGCAGCAGACGGTAGCCGGAGTTATCCTTGCCCGTCGCGCCTCCAAGCTGCAGCACCTCGCCCGTTGGCAGCACCACCGTCGCGCCGCGCACATAGTCGCGGGTCACACCGTACTTCACCGCGCTGGGTCCGCCGGCGTTCGTCGCCGCATTTCCGCCAATGGTCGCGGTTTTCTCGCCGGGATCGGGCGGATAATACAGTCCCTTGGCGGCTGCCTCAGCCTTGAGTGTCTCAAGCAGAACGCCCGGCTGAACGCGCGCCGTTTTTTTCTCCGAATCCAGCTCGAGGATGGCGTTCATCTTCGCCAGAGACAGTACGACGCCGCCGCAGACCGGCACGCTGCCTCCGACCAGCCCTGTGCCCGCGCCGCGCACGGTGACCGGAACCGCTTCGCGATTGCAGATGGTCAGCACAGCCGCCACGTCTTCGGTGCTCGCCGCCTCGCAGACGAGTGCAGGCGCGCAGAACTTGCCGCCGGGAAGCTCATCGTGGGCAAAATCCGCACCGATCGCGTCGCCCTTGAGCACTTTATTCCCGCCCAGAAGCGCTTCCAGCTCGGCTATCATTTCATTGCTAATTGGGTTCATGCTGCTTCTCCTTCTTTCTATACCGCCTATGCTGTCGGGAAGCGGGCGGTTCTATCCACACTGCGAACGATATCCGGGTTCGCAATGTTTCGTAAGAAGTAATATGCAAAAACCGTGCCAAATATAGAAATAAACGCTTAGCGCATCCGGATTTTCATCCGTTCCTGTTGACAAATCGGACACTGCAAAATATGATGGATACAGCACTGCCAAGGAGGGTAGATGCAAAAATGAAGCTCGAGCTCAATCTCAAACAGACGCAGCATCTTTCTCCGCGTCTCATCCAATATATGAGCATCCTCAGCATGAACACGCAGGAGCTGTACCAGCACGTACTGGAAATCCAACAGGAAAACCCCGTTCTGGAGTTTGATGAGGGCGGTGAAGGCAGAGGGGACAAGCTCCGCTGGCTTGTCTCCATGAACAGCGTGCCGCGCAGCCCCGTGCGCATGGATGACGAGGATGCCGATCGCAGCGAGCGCCAGGAATACGCGGATACCTCCGACTGCTTTGCAGAAACGTTGTTTGAACACCTGCGCGAGCAGATTCTGAAGGCCGATTGTCCGGAGGCCGTTCGGACCAAGGCAATCCTGCTGGCGTCCTCCGTCAATGACAGCGGCTATCTGGAAGGTGCGCTGCCCGATTTTGAGGCGGACGCCGAAGCGCGCGCGGCGCTGCGGCTGCTGCAATCCTGCGACCCCGTCGGCGTGGGCGCCCGCTCGCTGAGCGAGTGCATTACGCTGCAGCTCGACCGGCTCGGCACAGACACTGCGCTTGCCCGGAACATCGCGCAAAACTATCTGGACGCGGTCGCCAGCAGCAGCTATCAGCACATTGCAACCGCGCTCGGCGTCACGAAGCGAGCGGTTTTTGCCGCCGTGAAGCAGATCCGGAGCGCCGACTGCAGGCCCGGCCGCGATTACGCGCCGCAGGAGCCTCCCGCGTATATCTATCCCGACGTCATCGTCGATCAGAATCTCAATATCAAAACAAACGACGGGTTGATGCCGTCGCTGTACATCAGTCCCTATTATCGCAGTCTCGCGGGGAGCGATGATCCGGAGCTGCAGCACTATCTGAACGACAAGCTCGAACAGGCCGCGAACCTGCTCAAAAGCATAGACCAGCGGCGGGAAACGCTGATTCTCTGTGCGCAGACGATCCTGCGCCTGCAGAAGGATTTTTTCTCCTCGCCCACCGGTGTGCTCAAGCCCATGAAGCTGGAAGACGTCGCCGAACAGATGGGCGTACACGCCTCCACCGTATCCCGCGCCATCAAGAACAAATACATTCAGTCTGCCTACGGAATGTACGCGATGAGCAGCCTGTTTACCGTCTCGCTCCCTGCGGACGGAGGACAGGCCGTCTCCTCCCGCGTCGTCAAGACGGCGATCTCAGAACTGATCGCCTCGGAAGATCAAAACGCCCCGCTCTCCGACCATAAAATTCAAGCGCTTTGCGCCGCGCGCGGCATGCAGGTGTCCCGCCGCACGATCGCAAAATACCGGAGCGCGCTCGGTCTTCCCAGCGCAGCGGGGCGACGGGCAAATGCCAAAATTGACTCAGCAAATTAAATTCAAAAATCCCGGCAGCACGGTTGTGCTGCCGGGATTTTTTTGTTTTTGGACTCAATCCCCCTGAATTTTTTTCAGCTTTCGATAGAGCGCCGGGCGGGAAATGCCGAGCTTCTCCGCCACCATGCTTTTGTTGCCGTTGTAGCGTTCCATCAGCTCCAGGATCATTTCGGTCTCCGCGCGCTTGCCGGCAGAGTTCAGCTCCGTCAGCAGCAGGGAGTTGGATGCGGCGTTTTCCGGCTGGATGCCGGTCGCCCGCAGGATCGCCGTTGGAATATCGCTCAGCATGATCTCTTCGTTCATCGCCAGATTGACGCTCGATTCCACCGCGTTTCGCAACTCGCGCAGATTTCCCGGCCAGCTGTAGGCCATGAATGCGCCGAGCGCCTCCGGAGAGATGTCGGACACCTGCTTGTCGAGCCGCTGCGCACACTGTTTGATGAACAGACGCGTGAGCTGCGGAATGTCGGAAACGCGCCCGCGCAGGGGCGGCAGCTCCAGCGTGAAGACGTTTAGCCGGTAATACAGGTCCAGCCGGAACGCCCCCTCCCGCACCAGCTTGTTCAGGTCCTGGTTGGTCGCCGCGATGACGCGGATATCCACGGTCTTGCTCTTGCTGTCGCCCAGGCGGGTAAACGCCTTGTCCTCCAGCACTTTGAGCAGGTGCACCTGCAGGTCGAGCGGCATATCTCCGATCTCGTCGAGGAAGAGCGTGCCCTTGTTCGCAAGCTCGATTTTGCCCGGCGCACCGTTCTTGCGCGCGCCCGTAAACGCGCCCTCCACATAGCCGAACAGCTCGCTGCTGATCAGCTCTCTCGGCATGGCCGCACAGTTGATGGAGACGAATGGGTGGCCGCGCCGGCTGCTGGCGTTGTGGATCGCCTGTGCGAACAGCTCTTTCCCCGTTCCGCTCTCGCCGAGAATGAGTACGCTGCTGTCGCTTTTTGCAACGCGCTGCGCCCGGTAGACCGCTTCGTTGAAGGCCTGACACGAGCCGCACAGGTCGTTAAACGTATATTTTGCGGAAAAGGCCGAGCGATGCGGCGCCTGCGGCTGCATCTGGACCCGCTCCACCGCATCCGTCTCCGTCGCCGGAATATGATTGCCCGTAGGCAGCGCCTTCATGCCCAGCGGCACACTGGACATCAGCACCACCTTGCCAATCCGGTCTCCGTCGTTGCGGATCTCCACGCATCTGGCATAGTAACTGCCAAGCTTGGGCGACATGATATTTGTGCAGCCCGTCATTTTCACGGAATCGCCCAGCTTTCCTTCCTCCATCGTCTGTGCGAGGCAGGGGAAGACCGTGCGCAGCTCGCTTCCGATCACGTGGGCATATTGCAGGCTTAACTGATTCAAAAGACCATCGCTGAGGTCAATGATGCGGTTGTCGTTGTCCAGCGCAATGTAGTGGATCGCATTCATCTCCGTCATGAGGTTGATGATGCTGTTGTAGATCAGATAATTCGAGTTCATCAGACTGCGCTGGCGGTACATATGCGTGCTGAGAATATAGGAGAATAAGAACCGGTACTGCTCCTGATATTTCTCAATCGGAATGATAATCATGCTGGGATACAGAACGCCGGACGTGCTTTTGAAGTTCGCCTGCGAACAGTTTGCAACACAGATATACTTCGTCAGCGCTCGCATATAATGCTCGCTGCCGCAGACCCAGACCTCCTGCCCGGAAAAGAACGACATGGACAGCGCCGTCGTCCCCACGTTCGACTCGGCCAGGTTGGTGCCGAACCGGAAGTTCATGGCGCGCAGTTCGTCCTTCAGTTCCCGGTTCCCGCGGATCGCAAACACGTCAAAATGATCGTCCGTAAACACGATTGCCGCTCCAATGGAGCTCAGCAGCTCCGCCTCGGCCAAATAGAAATATGCGTCCCGTGTGTTGAGCAGTTCAATGCCGTTTGTCAGGACATTCATATTGCGGTCATGGTACAGCACGGTTGCCTTGGCGTCCACGCCATAGGCGGCGGAACGCCGCCAGGATGCGGCAATGCCGGGGTCAACGGCATCGCTCACAGTTCCATCCAGGAGAAAGCGTTTTCTCGCCTCCCAATAATTCCGCTCGTTTTCCTCGGTGTACACAGACATCACCTCCTAATCAAAAAACAAAATTTTTTTGAAAAAACACACAACGCTTCGATCTTACTGTACACTTTCTTCCGTGATTGTCCACAAATGTAACACTCTTTCTCTCAGACTGTAACACAGGCGGACACTTCTTGTCAACAAAAAAGCAACAAGCTCGGAGCATCGCTCATCCCATCCGTTCCGTTTGTCGGCCGGCGCTTTCGCCCAGACCATTTCTCGCTTTGTCAAAACTTTCGCGGTTTCTCTGCCCTTTCGTATGGCTGTGCGGTTCCCATTCTGGTTTTAAAATCGTTCATTTCAGAAATTTTTTTGATTTCTTTTTGAGTTGGCCCGGTTTTTGCATATTAGTATTGGCGTGAGATCTTTTGCAAAAAACACGAAAAAGCCGAAAGGAGAACACAAGCATGATTGATTTTTCTCTTACCGAAGAGCAAGAACTCTTGTTGGAGCAAGTGGAAGAGTTCATGAAGCGCGGTAACTATGACGAATATTTCAAGGAATGCGACAGAGAGCGCAAATTCCCCGAAAAAGCCTGCAAGGACTTCGTCGAAGCTGGTTTCCACTGTCTGGACTATCCGCAGGAGCACGGCGGAGAAGAAGTCGATCTCGTCACCATCGTGCTGATGAAGATGAAG
This sequence comes from Clostridiales bacterium, assembly GCA_004556965.1. Taxonomy (GTDB): domain Bacteria; phylum Bacillota; class Clostridia; order Oscillospirales; family Oscillospiraceae; genus CAG-103. Next base: position 6,090 of record SFFE01000018.1, read on the forward strand.
TTCTTTGAACTGGGCTGGCCGGTACTTACCCTGCCCGGCGGCAATCTGGAGATCGACAACATCCTGACCTATGGCACAAAAGAACAGCAGGACACCATCATTGGTCTTGCGAAGTCCGGCATCAAGCCCTACACGCTCGGCTTTACCGAGCCCCAGGCCGGTTCCGACAACAGCGCCATGACGACAAGAGCCACCCACAAGGACGGCAAGGTTTACATCAACGGCCACAAGACCTTCAACACCTTCGCCACCGTTTCTCCCTATATGATGTGCATCGCACGCGAATACGAGAATCTGGAGAATCCCTACAAGGACATGAGCTGGTACCTCGTTCCGCTGAATGCGCCCGGCGTCAAAATCTCCGTGCTCGACAAGGTCGGCTGCCACTGCATGCCCACCTGCGAGGTGTACCTGGACAACGTCGAAGTCGAGGAATCCGCGCTCGTCGGTACCAGGGGCAAGGGCTTCTATCAGCTGATGAAGAATTTTGAGACGGAGCGTCTGTTCACCTGCATTTCCAACGTCGGCATGGCACAGTGCGCTTATAATGACGCGGTTGCGTACGCCGGAACACGCGTGCAGTTCAATAAGACCATCGGTGAGTTCCAGATCATTCAGGAAAAGATCACCGATATGAAGATCAAGTGCGACAACATGGTCAACATGCTGCTCAAGTGCGCCTGGAAAAAGCAGCGCGGCGAGTCGATCAGCGTGGACGCCTCTCTGCTGAAGCGCTATACGGGCAAAGCTGCGTTTGAAGTCATCGACGACGCCATGCAGATCATGGGCGGCATCGGCTACACCAACGATTGCCGGATCGCACGCCTGTGGAGAGACCAGCGCGGCGCCAGAATCTACGCCGGCACCGAAGAAGTAATGGTTCACTCCTCCGCCCGCAGCCTCATCAAGGAGGCGCTGAAGGCCGCCGCGAAATAAGCGCGCGCCCGTCAGCCCTTACATCAGTTTCTTCAGAAAAGGAAATCCAGAATGAAAATTGTAGTTTGCTATAAGTTGGTTCCCAGTGCGGAATCATTAACTGTCAAATCCGGCCGACAGCTCGACTTTGGCTCCGCCGAATGGGAGATCGGTCCATACGATCTCAACGCCGTGGAAGCCGCTGCCCGGCTGAAAGAAGCCAGTGCGGACAACAGTCTGATCGCCCTGACCTTCGGCGGCGACATCATCGAAAACTCCAAATTGAGAAAGGGCATCCTTTCCCGCGGGCCTCAGGAGTTGGTCGCGGTAAAGGCCGCCGACGCCGGCCAGGCGGACGGGTACCGGACCGCTGCAATCCTTGCAGAGGCGATCCGGAAGATCGGAGACGTCGATCTAGTGCTCTTCGGCGAAGGCTCCGGCGACATGTACGCACAGCAGACCGGCGTGCTCGTCGGCGCGCTGCTGGGCTGGACGACCGTCAATGCTGTAAATTCCATCCGTGAAGCGGACGGCCTGCTGGAGGTCGGCCGCAATCTGGAGGATTCGGTCGAACTGCTTGAGCTGTCTCTCCCCGCTGCCGTCAGCGTATCCAGCGACATCTGCGTGCCGCGTCTGGCGTCCATGAAGGACATCCTCGCAGCCGGTAAAAAGCCGTTTGCGGTCTGGTCCGCCGAGGAAGTATGCGTGCAGGCGGAGAACAAGACCGTCGTCGACAGCGTCCTCGCACCCGAGCAGGCGGAGCGCGCCTGCATCGTGAAGCCCGCAGACGACGAGGCGCATATCGAAGCGGTCGTCAATCAGCTTCGCAACTTTATCTGAGGAGGGTAACAAGATGAGCAAATTATCCACCGTATTCGTGATTGCCACTCAGAAGAGCGCGATCGCTGAGCTGACCACCGGCGCCAGAACGCTCGGCGAGCGGGTCCTGCTCGCATACACCGGCGAGCGCTCTGCCGCTGTGAACGCTGACACTGCATACTATCTGGGCGATGCGGAAAACCAGTCCTTTGCCGCGCTGATCCCGACCGTCCTGGAGCTTGTGACAAAGGCCTCTGCCGATCTCGTGCTGGTGGAAACCAGCAAAAACGGGCGTCTGGCCGCGGCGGCGGCCGCCGCCGCGCTCGGCACGAGCGTGCTGGCAGACGCCGGTGCGCTCTGCACCGACAACGGCGTCCAGATCAAAAAGATGGTCTATGGCGGAAGCGCCGAGAAAACGGAGCATGTCTCCGGCGCCGCGGTCGTCTGCCCCGCGGCCGGGCTCTTCAAGGCGGCGGCTTCCGAGCCTGCCGCAGAGATCGTGGACGTTTCTGTTCCTGAAAACGCCAGGATCCGATTCGCCGGCAGGACGGCCAAGGTCGTCTGCGCCGCGAATCTGAACGCCGCTGATAAGGTTGTCGGCGTCGGCCGCGGCTTTTCTACTGAGGAAAGCCTCTCTCTGGCAAACGACCTTGCCGCCGTGCTCTCTGCGGAGATCGGCTGCACCCGTCCGCTCGCCGAGGAGGAAAAGTGGCTTCCCTGCGCCCGCTACATCGGCGTGTCCGGCGCAGTCATCAAGCCCGCCCTCTATATCGCCGCCGGTATCTCCGGGCAGGTTCAGCACATGGTCGGCGTCAAGGACGCCGGAACGATTATTGCCATCAACAAGGATGAGCACGCCCCCATCTTCGCCAACTGTGACTATGGCATCGTTGGCGACCTCTCTACCGTTCTTCCCCTTTTGACCGAAAAGCTCAAAGGCTAAATGCCCCCCGATCCGGGCGCGGTTCGCGCCGCGCCCGGACAGCGTCCTGCTTGAAGCGTCCGGCAGTGCCGCCATCAAGGCTGCCGGCACCTCTATCACGCGGCTGTATCGCCCGTCCCGCAAGCCAGGCGCGGTTTCAGAGTGCGGATTTGCTGTCCGCTGGCCCCTGTAAGTGCGTCGCATTTGTAACAATCGACGTTGCTGCGTCCATCCGGTTCTGCTACGATAGAAAGCAAAGCGCCGTGCGACTTCCTCTGCCGCCGAGCCCCTGCCATTCAATTATTTCAAATGAAAGAAGGAACTCTGAATGAAACTACTGGAAGGAATAAAAGTCGTTGAGCTTTCCACCTACATTGCCGCCTCCTCGTGCGGGCGTATGATGGCCGACTTCGGCGCCAATGTGATAAAAGTCGAGCCGCCTGCCGGCGACGGCTACCGAAACTTCGGCCGCGCCTATAAGTGCCCGGTCGACATGGACTGCAATCCCCTGTTTGATTCCCTCAACGCAAACAAGCGCGGCATCGTAATCAACCTCAAAACCCCGGAAGGCGTCGCCATCCTGCACAAGATGCTTGCGGACGCAGACGTCTTTCTGACCAACACCAGAAATCAGGCGCTCATTTCTCTGGGTCTGGATTATGAAACGCTGATGCAGAAATACCCCCGGCTCGTCATCGCCAATCTCGTCGCCTACGGCGAGAAGGGCTCCGAGGTCAACCGTCCCGGCTATGATACCATGTCCCTGTGGACGCGCTGCGGCTTTACACATGACGTTTCGCTCATCAACGAGGGTCACTATGCGCCGACGCTGCCGCTGATGGGCGCCGGGGACATCCCCGTCGCAATGGGCCTGATGGCAGCGATCAATGCAGCGCTCCTTGCGCGGGAAAAGACCGGCAAGGGCGACCGGGTCAGCATCAGCCTCTTTGGAACTGGCCTCTGGATGGGCTCCCAGATGATCGAGAGCACGCAGTTTGGCCACGTGTATCCGAAAAACCGCTTCACGCAGTCCCCGGTCGGCGCAGCGTATGAGTGCTCGGACGGCCGCTGGTTCAATCCCAACGTTGTGAACTTCCCGAAGGATTACCCCAACTTCCTTGCTCTGATGGGCCACTCGGAGCTGCTGGAAGACCCCCTGTACAACAACCGGCCCAGCATGAACAAGCCGGAGGTTTCCGAATATCTGTATAAGCTGTTTGCAGAGAGCTTCAAACAGCACCCGGCTGCATATTGGAAAGAGCAGTTTGAGGCACACGATCTCTGCTACGAGATCGCCCAGACCTTCAACGAAGCGCTCAATGACCCCGTTGCAATCGAAAACGACTACGTTTACAAGATGAAGCACGATAACGGCACTGAGAGCATTCTCGTGCGTCCGTCCCTCCGCAGTGAAAACCTTGGTCTGCCGGAATACAACCGGGCTCCAAAGCTCGGCGAGCACACCAAGGAAGTCCTCAGCGAAATGGGCTATTCCGCTGAGGAGATCGGCGCTCTGACGGAGAGCGGCGCCGTCAAGTAAACGCAGTTCGTCATAAAAACAAACAAAGAAAAGGAGTATGTTTATGTCTATCAATGGACCTCTCTCAGGCGTAAAGGTCGTCGAGCTCGGCCTTATGGTGGCAGCCGCTACCTGCACCCGCATGATGGCGGATCTCGGCGCAGAAGTAATCAAGGTGGAAAACACCGGCATCGGCGACACGTTCCGTCGCTGGCCCGCCGCTGTCGGCGCCCCGATTGACGAAGACTACAACCCCATGTTTGACACCCTGAATGCAAACAAACGCAGCATTTCTGTGAATCTGAAAGACCCCGAAGGCCTCAAGGTCATGTACAAAGTGCTGGAGGATGCAGATATCTTCATCACCAACACAAGAACCAACGGCCTGCGTCATCTGGGGCTGGACTACGATACGCTCAAGGAAAAGTTCCCGAAGCTCGTTGTCGGCCAGCTGATCGGCTATGGCGAAAAGGGCCCCGATAAGGACAAGCCCGGCTATGACAACACTGCTTTCTGGGCACGCGGCGGCTTTATGTACAGCCAGGTCGTCAGCCGCAGCGGTGAGGAAGCGATCCCCCTGTATATGCCCATGGGCGTTGGCGACACCGCCTGCGCCATGGCGCTCATGGCAGGCTGCATGTCCGCGCTGCTCAAGTCCAGAGAGACCGGCAAGGGCGACCGCATCACCATTCCGCTGTACGGCACGGCGCTCTGGATGGAAAACATCCTGATCGACGGCACGCAGTTCGGCTATATGTATCCCAAAACCAGAGAGCTTTCCAGCCCCTTCGGCGCACCGTATAAGTGCAAGGATGGCCACTGGTTCATGCCGCAGGTCACTGCCTTTGACAGAGACGTGCCCACCTTCTACCGGATCATCGGCGCGGAAGACATGCTGGAGAACCCCGTGTATATGTCCCGCCCGAACTTCAACAAGATCGAGGTCTGCGCGCCCGTAATCGAGCGTTTTGAAAAGATCTTCGCCACCAAGACCGCCGATGAATGGGTCGAGCTGTTTACGGCGCATGATCTCTGCTGCGAAAAGCTCTATACCTATCCGGAAGTTCTGGAGGACGAGCAGGCGATCGCCAACGATTACGTGCACACCATGAAGTATGCAAACGGGAAAGAGGTCAAGATGATCCGCCCGTGCATCCGCTCCGATAACACCGGCATCGTCGAGGTCAAGCAGGGCCCGATGCTCGGCGAAAATACCTCGGAAATTCTGCGCGAGCACGGCTATTCCGAGGAAGCCATTCAGAAACTTGTTGACAGCAAGGCTGTAAAGCAGCACGCCTGATCCAGTCAAAGCCAGACTGCCCCCTTCCATCAGCCGCCCGCCCCGGAAACCGCTGCTGTAATTACTGCATCACACCTCTGTACGCCCCCCTTATTCCATGAGGCAGGCGGCTGATTCTTTCGTATCATCACACCCCCACCGCTGAGGATCCTTTCTCCGACAACGGTTCGCGTCGAGTCGCACCGGGCAGCCGATCTCCGGTGCTAAGATTGGGATCGTTCACGAGAATGGGTCCGAATGCGGTGTCGGTAATTCCGACAAATCTCCTGCATTGTCAACGACAGTTCCGCCAACACACGCAAAAACCTACAGTCCGAAGAAACTGAAACATACGAATCTGTCGAAGTTACCTGGCTCTTCCGGAAATCCGCAAGCGGTATGGCAGAGCAAAAATCATCCGCAAGATTTCTTTGGTCAGGACATGCCGGATTCCAATCTTGACGATCAGGCCGGCATGGTGAATGTCTCCCGTCAGCCTGACTTTACCGAAGCTGTTTATGCTTTTCTGAAAATCGAAGCCCAGAATTTAATCAAAAAATAATTCACATGAATGTTAATAGATTTCGCTCCTTCGCAGTTCCGGACGCCCGGATGCCGCGATCGACGATACAGGCCCCCGCGGAATCATCCGCACATAACAACTTTCAGCAATCTCTCTTTCACCCTTTCTTTGTATTGGCAGCCGCGATGTGGCGGATTGCGGCTGCACCCCCACTCTTTGCACGAAGCGCACTGCACGAATCGCGTGCAGTGCGCTTTGTTGCCAGGATGCCGCCTCCCGCAGAAAAAGACAGAAAGCCGGCGCTTCGTTTCCGAAGCGCCGGTTTCCCTGCCTTTCGGCAGAGCAAGTGCGGATTGCTGTTGAAAGGGGGCGTCCCCGGCGGAACGGCGCAGGCCGGTTTCCCGATCCCGCCCGGTTCCGCCGGAGTCGTGATATGAGCAGGGGCAAATACCCATAACACCATATTATGATTGCGGCCGCAGCCGGCAAGAGCGCGCGAATGCGATCAGAGTTTCTCCTCGACGTCCTTGCTGTCATGATAGCGGATGAGCGCATCGTAGAGCTTCTCTACAAGCTTCATGTCCGCATTCGTCATATATGCGAGAAACGTTAGCGCAAACAGCGCGCCGAACACGATCAAAACGATCCAATACCAAGCCATTGCTTTTCCTCCTTACCAGCTCAGGGCGTCTTCGTAATCAAGCAGCGTGGGGTCGATCGGCTCCTCGTGCAGGACGTTGACCATGTATTGATTGAACGCCTCGCGCATCTCCCGGCGGGAGACGGTGCGTGGATCCATAACGTCGTGCGGCACCCAGATCAGGTGAATGCCGCGCTCGCGCGCCTGATCCTCAAACAGACCGTGCAGGCCGCCGACGTTCTTGCACGACACATGGTCGTACATGATGACAATATTCACATTGAACTTCTCGCACATCTTCCAGCACTCGTCGAGCAGGTTTCTATACCCGCCGTTCGTGTGTGAGCGCATCATCATGCGCTCATTGCAGCGGGCAAGATCCAGCAGTGCCTGCTCCTCATCGCCGATGGTGATGGGCTGATAACTGAGCATGCACTCCATGTCCATCACACATTTGACGCCCCAGCAGTGCTGCGTCCAGTACGTGAAGTTCGTGTAGTAGTGCGCCGGGCATGCCCAGACGATACAGCGGTATTTCGGCTTGTTCGTACCTTTTGCACGGTCGATCTCATAGCCCTTGTGCATCATTTTCGTGACCTTGAGATCGGTCTTATGCATATACCGGTCGAGGCAGCCGGCGGCCTGGAACTCGTACTCACGCTGGAGCGCAAGCGCGGCGCCGCAAACCTGCGGGTAGTCCGTACAGTTGACGTCCCACTTTTCCACCATGCACTGTGCCGTGTCGTTGTACATCTTTGCGTTTTCCCAGAACGCATCCCAGTCCCATTTCACGTGCATGTGCTCCTCAATAAACGCGATGCACTTTTTCAGGTTCTTGACGGCGTATCTCTGGATTTCCGGCTCGTTGATGCGCTGCGGCGGGGTGATCTGGAAGATATCCATGCCCTTGAGGTAACGCGTCATCAGCGCAGTCTGCTCCACCGAACCGTCGCACGGCATGGAGCTCGTGATGTAGCAGTCACCGACCTTCGGATAGTCGTCCACGATGGCACAGCCGCATTCCGACGCCGGCTCCGGGCACACATCTGGCGCAAGGCCGAAGTGCTCGATGGCATCGATATAATAGACCGTTGCATTCTGATCCACCTCACTCGGCAGTCCGATGGCGAACACGGCAATGTCGATCCACTTCACAGTCGGGAAGCCCATCATGATGAGCGAGGGCGTCATTTCGTCAAACATAATCGTATTGGCGCGCAGTTTTGCGGCCTTCTTGCTGTTCGGGCGCAGATTCTTGTCGCGGACGATGATGTCGCGCACGCCGAGGACGGAGTTATGCAGCACGGAGAAAAACTGCTTGTGCGCATAGCGCAGTTCGCGGCCGCGCAGCCCCATCGTGTGGCGATCCATCATATGCGCCGCCGTGAGATAGCTGACCAGCCAGCGGTAGCGCAGCATCGCGCGCACCATCAGCACCGGGCGGCAGCCGAGTTTCACCGCCATGAACAGGTACAGATACATCCAACGCGCATAATCAAATAAGGTATCTTTGAGGCCTTTCCACTCGCGGAAGCGGAAGGCTCGCCGCTTCGCATCGTAAAATCTGCCAAGGCCCTTGCCCGTTTTCGGATCGTATGCCATGTCACTTCGCCTCCCGGTCCTTCTTGTGCAGTTTCTTAATCTCCAGACTCTCCACGAACGCCTGTACACGCGTGCGGAGCTGGCCGCTCTGGCCAGCGATATACGGTCGGTCGATGGACAATACGTGAATGCCGTGTTCATCCGGCATGATGTGGCTCGCCATCGTGCGCTCGTAGGACCAATAAGTGCAGAATTTCATTTGCTCATAGATCACGCCGTCGGCGTGGAAGTCACGCGCCAATTCTGCCACGCGGTCATACCGGCGCTGAACCCGGTGCGCCGCACACTGGCGCGGGCACTCTGTGTTTTGCAGATACCAGCGGCAAACCTGCGTAAGCGCATCCTCGTCGTCCGTCAGGGGGATTTCCTGCCGGCCGGGGAAGCTGCCGTAGCAGAAACGGTCGGCCACGACGAGCGCGCCGCTGCTCTCGATCAGCTTAATGAGATTTGGGTCATCGATCTCGGAGCCAACGACGGCAACGCGCACACGGAAGTTTTTCTCCGCATCCGGCTCGCGCCGGCGCACCTCCTCCAGCGTTTCACGCAGACGATCCACGATCAAGTATTTGGGACAGACGTAGGTCACGAGCACCAGCACCGCGAATTCATAGCCCGTGATAGGCGGGTTATCGAGCTTGCGGAACGCGCCCAGCTCCGTGATGATGCGGCTGATCTCATTCTGCTCCGCCACTGCGGCACGGATGGCAGCATCAGAGATGTCCACGCCGTAATTTTCATGCATGGGCTTGAGGATCTTGCGTGAGACCTGCTCGACCGTGTGCTCCACGCAATCTTCGTCGTCCGAGTACGGCACGTCGAGGTTGCACCAGAAGAATTTGTCCTTGTCGCCGCCCTGAACATGCATGATCTCCATGTTTTCCATGGCGCGGTTATTTGCCTCGCACACGTCCACGCCAGCCATACCGTGCAGGAAGGCGTAGTTTCCCTCCAGAGATCGCTCCAGAAGCGCGCGGGCATATTCGCAGCTATTGTTGGCCATATAGTAAGTGGCCATCTCCATCGAGTTGGTGTGCGGCGCACGCAGACGCACGGAGAAACACGCACCCAGATTGAGCAGCGCCTCCGGCGCGTGGAAGCAGGTATAGCCGATGGCCAGCTTCCCCTCCGCCTGTGCCTGCCGTACCAGCTCATTGTTGGCGTCCTCCAGAAGGCTTTCAAAATAAATCAGATGCTTCAGTTCCCTCATATCACACCTCTTGTTTTTGTCAGTCAGACTGACACTTTTGGTCAAACGCGCGGCCCTGACCGAAGCCGGGGCCTTGCGAACCGTATTTTTTTACTCAGTCTCCCCGGAATGCCTTGACGAACATGTCGCTCAGGTGCTGCATCCGGCTGCGGTAATCCAGCGCGCCCGCGCTGGGTGTGCCGCCAATGGACAGGCGCTGCATGATGCCGAGGATGGCGTCGTAGGAGTTATAATACAGCTCCCGCACGTCCACGTCCGGACTGATGGAGCCGTCGGCCAAGCCTTTGCGGATGGCCTTGGCCACCGGGCCGTTCGACGTTTCATACGGCTCCGGCGGACGGTTTTTGATCTCGTGGTTTTTGCCCGCGCTGTCGAGCACCAGCTCCGCGTCCAGCGTGAAGCGGACGCCCTGCGGGTCTTCAAAATAGAGGTTTCCATAGCACACCAGCAGGCGGCCAACCTCCTCCAGCCCGGTCCGCCCGCCTTCGCCTTCCGGCGGGAGCTGCCGGTCAATGTAGGCGATGACGCGGTTCCAGTAGAGGTAGGACGCAGCCAGCACAAGATCGGTCTTCGTCTTGAAATAGCGGAACACGGAGCGCTCCGTCAGTCCCGCGCGGCGGGCGATCTCGCTGACCTTGGTTTTTTCGATTCCCTGCTCCAGAAAGCACTCCAGCGCTTTTTCCGTGACAAGCTGAATATTCTGTTCGCGCAATGCTTCCAGCGACATGGCAAGCCTCCGAGCGGTATAAATGTCAGTTCAACTGACAAGTTGGATTCAGTATACAAGACCCATCCGGGAAAAGCAAGAGCCGTTTTCGACAAAATCCGTCTCCGAATTTTGTGCACTCTGCGGCAACGTCAGAAGACGCTCGCTTCATTCCAACGCCGCGCAAGCGCGCCGTCTCCATATGCGCTCCCGCCTTCTTCCTTCCAAAACCGAAACACTGGTTTCGGTTTTGTTGAGGGAAAACGGGAAAACGAATGTGGAGCTTTCCCGCTTGCCGGGTAAGCAAATGCGGCACGGGAAAACCCCGTGCCGCGCGGATGCTTATAGGATGCCTTTGGTGCAGAGCCAGGCGCTCCATTCCTGATAGTATTTGCCGTATACATGCGTGCTGTCGCTCGTGTAATCGGCGCGGAGATAGCCGTTTTCATCGTCAAACAGCTCGTTGATATCAATATAGAACACCGTGCGCTGGTCGGCCAGCTTTGCGATCTCGGCGTTGAGACGGTTGATGTTCGCATTGTTGAACACGCTGTCCGAATCGGAGCGCTTCTGCGCCAGATGGAGGTTTGCCTCCACGAAGAGGATTGCATCCGGCTGCCACTGGCGGATCTGCGCCACCAGCGCCTGATACTGCGACACCGTGGTGCTGAAATCATAGCCCAACTCGTTCACACCGAGCATGACGTAGATCTTACCGAAGGTATGCTGCGTCAGCAGCGTCTCCAGGGTGACCTTGCCGTATTTTGCAACGTTGACCTCCGTTTCACGTACATTGTAAACGCTCATGCCCTGCGTGGCAAAGTAGCAGATATTGTCCATGCCGCCGTATTCCATGAGACCGACAGTGCGGGAGTCGCCGATCATCAGCGCGTCGTCAAAATACGAGGCGTCCACCTGCGTGAATTCCTTGATCGGGTGCGCCTCCGGCGTAGGCGTCGGCTCCGTTTCCGGTGTAGGCGTCGGCTCCGCAGCAGGCGTCTGCTCCGCAACGTCCGGCGCTTCGGTCTGCGCATGCTGATCGTGCACGGCCTTGATCCCGAACGGGATAGCCACCAGAAAGCAGACGGCAAAAATCAATGCAAACATCCGGGGACTGACACGCTTCATGCGGTTTCTACTCCTTCAAACATCAAAAACGGAAATACAAAAACGGATCGTTCATACCCATGTACATGCAATAGACCGAAGCCGCGAACACCAGCACCAGAAACACCGCGCCGATCACATTGCTCTTGCACCGCGCATACAGCCGGTACGGCAGCTTCGTGGAAAACAGAAAGCCGAGCGCAAGCCACAGGCCGTACGTTTTGGCATACTTCAGATAGTCCTGCTGGAACACGACCTCCACCCCTCGCTGGAAAAACGGAAACAGCCGCCCGAACAGCATGCCGAGCTGCGACAGGTCTGTCACCGCAAAGACCGCCCAGGAAAGCGGGATAAGCAGCAGCATATACAGATGCCCGAACGCGGGATGCCGGTCCAGCGTGCGCTTCAGACCCAGCTTTTCCAGCGCGATGATCGCAAACAGCACCAGACCCCAGAGCAGGAAGTTCAGATGCGCGCCGTGCCACAGACCCGTGCACAGCCAGACCACCAGCAGGTTTCGCATCGTTTTGCCCTGCCCCTCCCGGCTGCCGCCGAGCGGGATATACACATAGTCGCGGAACCAGCTTCCCAGCGTGATGTGCCAGCGCCGCCAGAACTCCGTCATGCTCAGGGAGAGGTACGGGTGGCGGAAGTTCTGCGGCAGGCGGAAGCCCAGCATCTTGCCCAGACCGATCGCCATGAGGGAATAGCCGAAAAAGTCAAAATAGAGCTGGAACGAGTATGCAAAAATGCTCATCCACGCGAGCGGCGTGGAGATGCTGTCGAACCCGATGGTGGTCACGTCGGTCCACAGCCCGCCGATGCGGTTGGCGAGCAGCACCTTCAGCCCCATGCCGAAGATGAACAGCTTCATACCGGAGACCGCCCCGTTCAGCGAAACGGTGCGCGACTGAAGCTGTCCGCGCACCTCGGCGTAGTCCGTGATCGGTCCGGAGGTGAGCTTGGGGAACATGCACAGATAGGTGCCGAAGCGCAGCAGCGACCGCTCCGCCGGATAGGTGCAGCGGTAAACGTCCACCAGATACGACACCGCCTGAAACGCATAGAAGCTGATGCCGATCGGGAGCAGCAGCTCCAGCAGCGGAATGCGCACCGTGCCGGACGGAAACAGCGCCAGCAGCACCTGATTGATCCCCGTGAAGAGGAAGTCCGCATACTTGAACACGAACAGCCAGCCGAAATTATAGACGATACCCGCGATGAGCCACGCCTTTGGCCTGGCGCTGCGCTCCATCATCAGCGCGGCGCCGTAGTTCACGAGCACGGCGGCAATCAGCAGCAGCACATAGACCGGATGATCGAGCGTACCCAGCAGGTAGAACACCAGGCTGCCCACGAGCAGCAGCGCGTTGCGAAACCGCTGCGGCACGATCCAGTAGAGGAGCAGAAACGCCGGCAAAAACAGCGTCAAAAATTCCAGGCTGCTGAATACCATATTGCCCCTCCTCTCCGTGTGATACATAGACGTTCCGGCCGCAAAAAAGTGTCCTCCAACGCGAAAAAAGCCGAAAAAAATTTTGCGCGCCAAGACAGGCTGCAAAGTCGGTTTCTTGTTTACATAACAATTATAGCATAAGTGTTTTCTGCGGGAAAGCACCTTAACTCAAAATTCAGCGCCGAAAAACGGCGCTGAATTTTGGACGAAACGACGGAACTTGTCGATTTCAGTCGATATGGATGATCTGCTCTGTCAGTTCCCCGGCGCGGACGTTGGGGTTGTGGTAATGCTCGCGTTTGTCGGTGACGCTGCCGACGGAGATCGCGCCCTTCGGGCAGTATTGCAGACAGCTCAGGCACTGGATGCAGTCCGTGCCGATGACCGGTTTGCCGCCCTCCATGCGGATGTTCCCCTTCGGGCAGAGGCGTGCGCACTGACCGCAGCCGATGCAGGCACCGCTGACAGCAAATTTCTTCGCTTTTTGCTTGGAGAGCACCGGCCATGCCTTGCTTTCGAGCGCGTTGACGGCCATGACCGGCGGATGCTTTTGGGAGCGCTCACCCGCGAGCACCGCCGCCGCAATCTCCCGCGCCTTTTTCTCCGACCGCTTCTGCGCCTGTTTCGCCGGCATCGGCGGCAGCATCATGTGATGCGGGAACAGCCAGATGCAGCTACACTGGTGCGACGCGGCCCTCCAGTAGTTCAGGCGGATGATCCCGTCGAGCTGATGCAGCCCCGCGCCCATGTAGCCGGCATACTGGCAGACGCCGAACGTGTAAGCCATCGGCCCGACCTGAATCTGACGCACGTACTTCTCCACGTCGCCGGGCAGACCGCCCGCGTAGCACGGGAAAATGAAGCCTACGCGCTTCGCCGTGCGCACATCGGTGACGGCGGGCGCGCTGCGCATCATCACAATGTCGGTGTCTCCCAGCTCCCTGGCAATGTTTTTCGCCATGTCCAGACAGTTCCCCGTACCGGAATAGCAGAAGATGACGTTTTCGCTCATAAAAAACAGCTCCTTTTTCCATTTTGATGCTTGCATTGTACATCAAGGCAAGATATGATACAATAGTACCGGAACAAATACAACATTGGAGGTCAAAATGTACCACATCAAGCGTGACAAGCGGGCGCTGGCGTCCGTGGAGCTGATCTGCGCGGGGCTGCTGCGGCTTATGGCGCGCAAGCCCTTCGAAAAAATCACCATCACCGATCTGCAGAAGGAATCCACGGTAAGCCGTTCGACGTTTTACCGAAATTTCGACTGTCTGGAGGACGTGCTGGAGCTGCTGTGCGACCGCGGATTTCAGGCGATCTTCGACACGTACAACACGCAGCCGCCGGAGACGCGCGGCCGGCTCAGCGTGGCAGTGTTTCGCTACTGGTGCAAAAACAGCGGCATTCTGGAGCCGCTCGTGGCCATCCACCGGACGGACATTCTGTTTTCCAGCCTGCGCCGCTGCGCCGCGCAGCTTGACAGCCTGCAATTTCTGGCCGCCGACCCCGTGCAGTACGACTACTTTGTTTCGATGATTACGTCCGTGATGGTCGGCATTCTGGTGACGTGGACGGAGCACGGCAAGGCGGAATCGGAGGAAAAAGTGCTGGAGATCGTAAAGACCGCGTTCGCTGCCGCCGTGTCTCTTGGTATTATCATATAAGCATACAGAAAACCGGCGCCCATCCAATCGGGCGCCGGTTCGTTATAATGTGATGAGCGTGCCGCTCTCGTTGCGCATGGCCTGCGGCGCTTTTTCGAGCGAGGCGATGACCGCGCGCTTGCCCCAGCCGCTGCGCACAAAGTGGACGGCGGCCTCGACCTTCGGCTTCATGGACCCGGCAGCGAACTGCCCACTTTGCAGGTACATGTCCGCCTCCCCGGTAGACATGGTCTTCAGCTCCCGCTGGTCGGGCTTGCCGAAGTTGATGCACACATAATCGACCGCCGTGAGGATGAACAGATAGTCCGCGCCCACCGCCTCGGCTAGCTTGGCCGAGGCGAAGTCCTTGTCGATGACGGCGGAGACGCCCTGATAATCTCCGTGCTCGTCGCAGACGACGGGGATGCCCCCGCCGCCGCAGGCGATGACGATATACTCATTGTCGAGCAGGTTCAGGATTGACTGACGCTCGGCGATGTCTACCGGCTTCGGCGACGGCACGAGCCGGCCGTCTCCGCGTCGTAAAACGAGCCGATGGGCTTTGTGGGGTTCTGGAATGCGGGATCGTTTTCATCCACGACCACCTGCGTGACGACGGTGGCCACGTGCCACGGCATGTTGCGCGTGCGCAGCTCCTTGCGGATGCCCTTTTGCAGATGATAGCCGATATATCCCTGGCTCATGGCCGTGCATTCCTGCAGCGGCATGGGCGCGATCTTGCTGTTCACGCGCGACGCTTCGTCGAACGCGAGCTGGATCATGCCCACCTGCGGGCCGTTGCCGTGGCTGACGATGATCTCGTGCCCCTGACTGATGAGGCCGACGAGCGCGGGGCAGGCAGCCTCGATCTTTTCCTGCTGCTCGGCGGCGTCGTTGCCGAGGGCGTTGCCGCCGAGCGCGATGACGATCCTTGCCATGGCGTCACCCGCGCGGGCAGGGGCAGGGCTGCTGCTGCGTGATGCAGTGGATGTTGCCGCCGCCGAAGGCGACCTCCTTCGTCTGCACACCCACCACCTTGCGGTCCGGGAACATGGCCTGCGCCTGCTGCACGGCCAGCGCATCGTTCGCGTCGCCGTACTGCGGCAGGATGACGCCGCCGTTGACGATGAGGAAGTTCATATACGATGCGATGGACACCTCGCCGTTTTCGCGCGGGAGCGTGCCCTCCACGGCGTCGATCGTCTCCGCGCCCTCGAGCAGGCACGGCTCCTTTGTGAGGCACAGCTTGTGCACCTTCAGCTTGCGGCCCTTGGCGTCCGTCGCCTCGCTCAGCGTCTTGTAGGCGTCCTGCGCCTGCTGATAGAACGGGTTTTGCGGGTCGTCCGTCCAGATGCAGGCGACCTCGCCGGGCGCGACGAAGCACGCCACGTCGTCGATGTGGCCGTTGGTCTCGTAGGGGTCGATGCCGTCCTTGATCCAGATGACCTTTTCGCAGTTGAGATAGTCGCGGAGCATCTGCTCGATCTGCTCTTTCGTCATGTCGGGGTTGCGCCCCTCAGACAGCAGACACATCTCGGTCGTGAGCACCGTGCCCTCACCGTCCACGTGGATGGAGCCGCCCTCGAGCACGAAGCCCTCCGTGCGGTAGGAATCGACGTTTTCGATCTCGCAGACCTTCTGCGCGATCTGATCGTCGTTGTCCCAGGGGAAATACAGGCCGTCATGCAGGCCGCCCCAGGCGTTGAACTCCCAGTCCACGGCGCGCAGGCCGCCCTGATCGTTGATGAGGAACGTCGGGCCGCAGTCGCGGATCCACGCATCGTCGCTAACCATTTCCACCACGCGGATCTCGCCCGGCAGGCGGGCGCGCGCGTTGCGGTACTGCGCAGGCGAGACGCACACCGTAACTGGCTCAAACTGCATGATGGCTTTTGCGACGTTTGCAAACGCCTCCTGCGCGGGCTTGGCGCCGCCGCGCCAGTTGTCGTTGCGCTCCGGCCAAAGCATCCAAATGCCGGACTGCGGTTCAAATTCGGCGGGCATGCGGTACCCGTCCTGCTTCGGCGTGGAGCCGATGATTCGTTTTGCCATAAAAGTGACCTCCCAAATTTATTCTTGATGGTCGCGCCGCCGGCGCCTGCGCACAGTGATCAGGATCTCGCCGATGATGATGCTGATGATGGAGCCGATCGTGATCGGCAGATAGTACGACAGCGTCTCCGCATCGGTTGAGAGCGGGATCGCCGTAAAGAAGATCGAAATGAGGATCAGTGCCATCGGCACATAGGCAAGCGCCTTGCGCATGCCCGGTCCGCCCGGCACACGGAACGGCCGTTCGGCGTCCGGGTCCACCACCCTCAGCTTCAAAAACGCCGGGAACACCGGCACATAGCTCAGCAGCAGCATGACGAGGTTCAGCGCGAAGAAGCTCCAGAACAGCGACGAGTCGGGCGAGACCGCCTCGATCACCACGCCCAACAGGCAGATGACCGTCGCCACCACGCCGGAGGTCAGCGCCGCGCCGATGGGCATGTCGTTTTTCCGCCAGCGCTTTGCAAAGACGCCCGGCATGTCGTTGTTTTCCGCCGCGTAGGCTGCCGTGGAGTTCACGCCCATCGACCACGAGATCATGTTGCCGAAGAGCGTCACCAGAAACAGCAGCGCCACCGCGCCGACGAAAAAGCCGCTCGTTTTGCCTGTCATAAGCGCCACCGCGTCGATCAGGCCGGAATCGACGCTGATCTCGTCCGTCGGGATCGCAGCGCCGATGCCGAATGCGGAAAACAGGTAGATCGCCGCGATGACGATGCCGCCGGCAATGATCGCCTGCGGGATCTGGCGCTTGGGGTCGCGCATGTTGTCCGCATAGGTGCACACGACCTCAAAGCCGAGGAAGTTGAAGATGATGACGGAGATATACGACAGGCTGTTCAGGTCAAACGACGGCAGGAACGTGCGCCCGGCCATGTCGTTCACAAAGCCGTTTTTGATCACGTAGTACACGCCCAGCACGCCGACCGTCAGCGCAAGCAGCACCTTGATGGCGGCGCTGATGTTCAGGATGATGATGCTGTCGCACACCGGGTAAAACGCGATCCACGTCACAACCCAGATAAACACCAGCTCAATGAGTAGCTTCGGAATCACGCCGAACTCCACGCCGGTGATAACCGTCAGCAGCTCTGGACACATGACCGCGAGCGACGCCATCCACAGCGGGAAGTTGATCCAGTAATACCACGAGGCGCGCGCGCCCCAGTTCGACTCCGGGTACGCCTTGTTGATCCAGTCGTACAGGCCGCCGTCACCCGTGTAGGTCGTGCCCAGCTCCGACGAGATCAGCCCGTACGGCAGCAGGAACGCGATGATCATGAACAGCCACCAGAAATACTGGCTGTTGCCGATGGACGCCACCGGCGCGGCCGCCTCCGCCACGAACACCACGCAGATGACCGACAGGATGACGTCCGCCAGCCGAAATTTTTTTGTGTTCATTCAAAAAACCTTCTTTTTTAATACCCAAGCCGCTCGGCGAGGAAGCAGTCCAGCGCCTCCTGCGCGGCGGCAATCTCCAGCTCGGAGTGGCACGGGCGATAGCGCGTGAAATACACGAGCAGGCCGCGCATGGCCGTCAGGCGGTTGCCCGCCTCCTCCCAGCACAGGGACGCGTCGGAATCCGCGACCTCGTCCGTGACGTCCTCGCCGCGCGTCGCCGGCAGGCAGTGCAGGAATTTGCAGCCGAGATTGCCGAGCTGCATCAGCTCGCGGTTGACCTGAAAATCGTGGAACACGCGCACGCGCTCCTCCTTCGGCATCTCGTTTTCATACAGGCCGTACCACACGTCGGTGTAGATGAAGTCCGCGCCGCGCACGGCGTCGCGGTCGTCCGTGACCTCCCACGTGCCGCCGGAGATGCGGCAGTTGGCCTCCATGATCTGCTTGTGGTGCTCATTCAGTTGATGCCCCTTCGGGCCGTAGTGGACAAAGTGCATGCCGAGCTTCGTCGTGATGAAGCCAGTCGAGGCGCACACCTGCGTGCCGTCGCCAACGAAGACGACCTTGCAGTCCTCGAGCTTTTTGCCCTGCGGCAGATGCTCCACGATCGTGCACAGATCGCCGATCTCCTGCGTGGGGTGGTTGTAGTCGGACATGCCGTTGATGACCGGGATCGTGCAGGATTTCGCCAGATCGACGACGGTCTGGTGGTCGATCACGCGCGCCATCACGATGTCCACGAGCTTGGAGAGCACCTTGCCCGTGTCGCCGATGGTCTCATGACCGCCGAGCTGGATCATGCCGGGTCCGAGATACTGCGCGTGGCCGCCCATCTGGCTCATCGCCGTTTCGAACGAGACGCGCGTGCGCGTGGACGACTGCTGGAAGATCATGCCCAGCGTCATATTCTCCATCAGTGGGGGATAATATCCGTGGTGAATCGCCCGCTTGATGGCCAGAGACAGGTCGATGATGTCCAGCAGCTCCTGCTTTGTAAATTCATTTGTGTCGATAAAATCTTTGTGCATCGTCATTCCTCCCTAAAAATGCGTTCCGGCGTGCGCCGCGCCGCCGGGTCAAAACAAGATCGTTTGCCGCGGTTAGTTTCGGCAGTTCCGAGACAAACTATGCGCAGCGCACAGATGGAAAATGCAGAAATTCCCGCTGCAAGGGCAAAAACATGCCCTTGCAGCGGGAATTTCCAGTTCTTTTTAAATTTAAATAATGAGGAATCGCTCTTTACAGCAGTCCGAGCACGTGCTGCATCCCAAGGCTGACGCACGCAATGGCGACCCAGCAGCAGAAGCCGAGCAGGATCGGCCGCCCGCCGGACTTGACAAGCTTGACGATATCCGTATTCAGGCCGATGGCCGCCATGGCCATGACGATGAAAAATTTGCTGAGCTTTTTCAAAAATGCAAAGATCGCGTTGACCGTACCGAGCGCCGCGCCCGTGCACACGGAGGTGAGCACCGTGGTGACGACGGAGGCCAGCACGAAATACAGAATGAACATCGGGAAGATGGACTTGAGGCTGACCTTCGCACCGGTGCCGGCCGCTTCCTTCTTCTCGCGGCGCATGCGGACAAAGGCGAGCACCAGCGTGATGGGGATGATGGCCAGCGTGCGCGTGAGCTTCACGATCGTGGCGTATTCCAGCACGGCGCCGTTCGTGCCGTGGAGCGTGTCCCACGTGGAGGCCGCCGCCGTGACGGACGACGTGTCGTTGATGGCCGTGCCCGCGAAGAGGCCGAAGCCCTCGTCCGTCAGGCCGATGATGCCGCCGAGCGTCGGGAAAATCAGCGCCGCAATGACGTTGAACAGGAAAATGACCGAAATGGCCTGCGCGATCTCGCCATCGTCCGCGTCGATGACCGGAGCGGTCGCCGCCACGGCCGAGCCGCCGCAGATCGACGAGCCGACACCGACAAGGATCGCCGTTTTGGACGGCACCTTCAGGATCCTATACAGCAAAAACGCCACGATGAGCGACGTTGCAATCGTGGACAGGATGATCGGCAGCGACGTCAGGCCGACCTTGCCGACGGTCGCCAGATTCAGTCCGAAGCCGAGCAGCACCACAGCGCTCTGCAGAATTTTCTTGGACGTAAACGCAATGCCGCTCTGAAACGCGCGCTTGTCCTTGAGCGCCAGCGTCAGCAGCATACCGGCCAGAATCGCGATCACCGGCGCGCCGACGACCTCCAGCGCCGGGACGAACTCCACCAGAAACCACGCCGGCACCGCAATGGCCAGACAGAGCAAAATGCCCTTCCAGCCCGCTGGAATCGTTTTCATGGAACCACCTCAAAAGAAATCTCCGCCCGATTATACGGCGATTTTTCCGGATTGTAAACATGTTTTTTCACATCGGCAGCGCGCATATACATAGAAACTGGACCGCCGGCTGCACCACGCGGTCTGGTGTGGCTGTTCACTACCAAACATTACATCTTGTTATTGACAACATTTCGACAAAGGACTATACTATTTGTGTAATACTGCTATGGTTTTGGGGGTACCGTTTAATTTTTTTAGGCAAAAACCATAGTGGTCTGCGGATTTTCCGCCAAACCGGCGGAGCTGCTGAAATTGAAAAGGAGGGAACGCAACAACATGAGAGATTTGAAGCATCTGATCTTCTTCGAAAAACTGTTGCAGGAGACAAACAACGACCTGGTGAAGCAGGCCTGTGCGGAAGGCCGGCTGGCGCTGGGCTGGGACTGCTCCTACATACCGGAGGCGCTACTAAACGTGGACGGCTGCTTCGGCGTCCGGCTGCGCGCCCCCGGCTGTACGAGCCCGGACATGGCCACGTATTATATGACCACCCGCTCCTGCCCGTATTCCAAGAGCATTCTGGAGCGCGCCTTTGAGGGTGGGTACAACTTCCTCGCAGCGCTGCTGGGTCAGGAGTGCTGCACCACCATGAACCGCATGGAACAATATTTCGAATACTGCGACCTGATCCCGAACGACAAGTTCTTTATCGCCTGCATCGATATGCCCATCCGCAAGACGGAGTGGCACGCCGGCTACTACCGCCGTCAGATCGAGCAGAAGATCATTCAGCCGCTTGAAAAAACCTATGGCGTTGATTTCTCGGAGGAGCAGATCCGCAAGTCCGTCGAGCTGCACAACGAGGTCTGCCGCATCATTACCGAGATCGGGAATCTGCGCAAGGCGGAAAATCCCGTCATCACGGGTTATGAATTTCACGTCATCCAGCTCGTAACGCAGACCTGCCCGAAGGACCTCATTCTGCCTTACCTGCAGGAGACGCTCGAAGAGCTCAAGACCCGTGAGCCCGATCCGAAGCCGTGGTACCGCGCGCGCATCCTGATTGCCGGTTCCGAGATCGACGACCCCGAATTCACCAAGATGCTTGAAATGGCCGGCGGCATGGTCGTGGCCGACCGGTACTGCTTCGGCTCCCTGCCCGGACGTGAAGAGATCGTATTGGAGGACGGCAAGGACGCGCTGCAGTGCATCGCCGACTACTACATGTGGGGCAACCAGTGTCCGCGCGCCATGGGTGCGGAGAACATCATCGGCCGCAAGCGCTACCTCTTTGAGCTCGCGCAGGAGTACAAGGCCGACGGCATCATCGTGGAAAACATGAAATTCTGCGAGTACTGGGGCTACGAGCGCGCACAGGACGGCATGTGGTTCTACGAAGGCTACAACCTGCCGAAGCGCATCCCCGTCTGCCAGATTGAGAAGGATTACACCAGCGCCGCCTCCGGTCAGCTTCGCACCCGGTTCCAGGCGTTTATCGAATCGCTTGAGATCAAACAGATCCAGGCGAATCAGTGAGGGAGGGTCACAGAATTATGGCAAAGCAGAAACGAACACTGAAAGAAAAGTACGGTACCATCGGCCACTTCCTCAAAGGCGACAATCCGTGCAACTATCTCGGAGATCTTTATATTGAGGGTACCTCCTTCTACCGGCACCGCGAGTGGCGCGGCGTCTCCGATACGGCGTATGCCTTCGGCCAGTGGCTGCTGACCTGGGGCAAGATGGCCAGCCTGATTCTGCGCGACCCCGTTCGCATGGTGCGCGCTTTCTGGAGATACCGCTGGCTGAGCGCCTATCTGGGCGCGCCCATGATGATCGACAAGTGGATCGAGGGCGACCGCGGCATGGCGCTGCGCGCCGACCTGCACGCTGTCAGCGCCATGATCAGCGACAGTGTGGACATCCTCTGGAAGGAGCTGCGCGCCGACCGGCACTTCGGCGAAACGAAATGGTCCGAAAAGACCATCGCCTTCGACTATACGCTGCCGAAACACATCATGTTCGGCTTCCCCGGCTACTATGCCATCAACATCCAGCAGCACGCCGCTTTCATGGTGCCGATCATGAACAAAAACCTCGGCTCCTACTACGTGGATCAGGCCGTGAGCTGCGGCATTCCGGGCGATATGTGCACCCTGCCGCTGACGGAGGTCGGCGTCGCCGTCGAGGGTGAATACCCCGACATCGGCAACTGCTGGCTGACCACGAACAACCCCTGCGACGCGAACATGATGGATAACCTCGTCATGTGGCGCGAGCTGTCGAACGACGGCAAAAAGGCCGTTCACCCGTTCGTTACCCCGCTGATGTACGACGATCCAACCTGCAAGGAGCTGGGTGTGCACGAGGTTTACGAAGCGATCGCATTCCTGGAGGAGCAGACCGGGCAGAAGTTCAACTGGGAAACCTTTACCGCCGCCATCGAAGAGACCAACCAGGTCACCCGCGAGGAGCTGGAGCGCTGGGATATCTACGCCAAGACGGACAACGGCGCGCTCAACCCGGTCATTCAGGGTTTCTTCCGCATTTACTTCTATCAGCAGAGCGCCAGCAAGTATTTCGTCAAGCAGAGCACGAAGATCAACAAGATCTTCGCCAAATGCGTCAAGAAAAACATCAAGCCGTTCCCGAACACGCGCCACCGCGCGGTGGCCTGGAGCTGCGGCTCGACCTACTACAGCTATGGCGTGCAGTGGCTGTATAACTGCTGGGGCATCCTCTGCGTAATCAACATGGACTCCCTGACCGGCCACAACATTGTGGATACCGACGACCGCGACACCATGATCAGCGACGTGGCCGACTGGTACGCCCGTACCCCGATGCGCACGCACACCGTCGGCGGCAACCGCCATCTCATGCAGATGTGGGAGACGGCCGAAAAATTCAACTGCGACATGATTATCATGTACGACGACATCGGCTGCAAGGGCATGGCCGGCGCGCAGGGTCTGATCGAAGAAGAGATCCGCAAGCACAGCGACCGCTTCCACGTCGTGTGGATGCCGCACTCCCTGATGGATCACCGTATCGTCTCTCGTGCCGAGGCGCGCAAGACCGTCAACGAGTACATGATCAACGTCCTGCATGAGGAGCCGGTCGATCCGACTCTGGTCGATTTCGACGACACCATTGGCTGGTAACATAGGAGGTACACCAATATGAAATGTAAATATGCGCAGTTTTTGCTCAAAACGCTTGGCGTCAGCAGCGTCACACTGGCCCTTCTGTTCGTTGTGTATTATTTCAATCTGGACATGAAGCTCATGCGCTCCGTCGTCGTGCCGTTTTTGACCAAGCATTACGACAGCGTCAAGCGCGAGCACGCCATTTGACGGGGAGGAATACGAGATGGCTTTGAATAAAAACGTCAACCCCAGACCCCTGACGCCGAAGGAGAAAGAAGACCGCAAGCACGGCGTTTACGACAGCTTTGCAAACTATGTGGTGTTCTGCAACAAGTGCAAAAAGACGCGCAAGACCAATATGTACATCATGCGCGCCGAGGCTTACATCGACGAGCTGCACGCGAAAGGCGAACTCTGCACCTGCGGCGCGAACGAATGGACGCTCGGTTATCCCATGAGTACCACCACCGGCTTTGTGAAATACTGATTTCGAAAAAAATCCCCAACCGCACGCGATTGGGGATTTTTTTCGCCGCGAACGCATGGTCGGACCAAAGCCAGTGCCGGCTGCTCTGTGTGCAATTTCAATATGCCGGCCATTGCAAAATCCTGCAAATTAGCCGAAATTCAGGATTCTGAAACGAACGGATTGACATCTGCTTGACAAGCCATTTTAATAGAATCAATTCCTGTATCCGGTCTGCCTGCGCGCGGGGGAAATTGCGAAAGACGTCGCGCATGGCATGTGTCATTCAAAATCTATCTATGAGGAGAGAACAAAGCATGGCAGAACTCAGACCAAAAATCGTAAAACTATGTAAAGTGGTCGGCGGACTCACCGGCGTTGTCAACAAGATCGACGAAAATGCGCCGGAGTACTACGCGCTGGCCAGCATCCTGACCGACGACGAAGCCGACGTTGCCATCGCCGCCGGCCTGCGCAAGGAGCGGACTGCGGAATACCTGGCCAAAAAAGTCGGCAAGCCCGTGGATGAGGTGCAGAAGATCGCCGAGCATCTGGCGTGGATCGGCGTGTTCCGCATCACCACCGACCCGGCCGACGGAAAAGATCGCTTCTTCATGCAGATCTTCGCGCCCGGCATCATGGAGATGCTGGTGAACAATCAGGAGCTGCTGGAAACGCACCCGGAGGTTGGCCGCGCATTTGAGGAATACACCCGCATCCGCATGCAGAACATGTCGCCCATGATGCCCAACGGCTACGGCCTGATGCGTGTGGTGCCCGTGGAAAGCGCGATTCAGGACATTCCGGAGGCCGAAGACTACGATAAGCTGTCCTATTATCTCAACAAATACGACGTGTTCAGCGTCTCCCCCTGCTCCTGCCGCGCCTCCCGCCGTACGCTGGGCGACGGCTGCGGCCATCTGGAGGAGGACATGTGCATCCAGATGGGCAAAGGCGCAGAGCATTACATCCGCACCGGCCGGGCCCGGCAGATCACACGCGAGGAAGTGCTGGAAATTCTCAAGCGCGCCGAGGACAACGGCCTGATGCACGACATGCCGAACATTGAGGAGGCCGGCGAGAGCGCCGCCATCTGCAACTGCTGCGCCTGCTCCTGCTTTGGCCTGCGCGTCGGCCTGCTGTTCGGCGCGAGAGACCTGATCCGTTCCAACTACGTGGCGGAGATCGACGAGGCCAAGTGCGTCGCATGCGGCCAGTGCGTGGAAAACTGTCCGGGTAACGCGCTGAAGCTCGGCCAGAAGCTGTGCAGCACCCAGCCGCTCGATCCGCCGGAATACAAGAAAATGTCCGATTCGCTCTGGAGTAAAAAGGACTGGAATGTCGATTACCGCGAAAACCACCAGGACGTTCTCACAACCGGCACCGCTCCCTGCAAGACCGCCTGCCCCGCGCACATCGCCGTGCAGGGCTACCTGAAGCTCGCCGCACAGGGCAAATATCAGGAGGCGCTCAAGCTCATCAAGAAGGAAAACCCGTTCCCCGCCGTGTGCGGCCGCATCTGCAACCACCGCTGCGAGACGGAGTGCACCCGCGGCGGCGTGGACGAGGCCGTTGCCATCGACGAGGTCAAGCGCTTCATTGCCGACCACGACCTGCACGAAGCCACCCGCTATGTGCCGCCGATGGTCAATCAGATCGGCAAGCCGTATCCGCAGAAGATCGCCGTCATCGGCGCAGGCCCGGCCGGCATGAGCTGCGCCTACTATCTGGCGGAAAAGGGCTATCCTGTGACCGTGTTCGACCGCAACCCCGTGCCCGGCGGCATGCTGACGCTCGGCATCCCCAGCTTCCGGCTGGAGAAGGACGTGCTGAACGCCGAGATCGACATTCTGCGCGAAATGGGTGTGGAATTCAAGTGCGGCGTGGAGGTCGGAAAAGACGTCACCATCCAGCAACTGCGCGACGAGGGCTACAAGGGCTTTTATGTGGCCATCGGCGCACAGAAAAGCGCGCCCATCGGCGTCCCCGGCGAGACGCTTGCAAACGTCTACGGCGGCGTAGACTTCCTGCGGGAAGTGAATCTCGGAAGTCAGCCGTTCGTCGGCAAAACGTGCGCCGTCATCGGCGGCGGCAACGTCGCGATGGACGTGTGCCGTAGCGCCATCCGCCTCGGCGCGAAGGATACTTACGTGCTCTACCGCCGCACGCAAAACGAGATGCCCGCCGACCCCGACGAGGTCGCGGAGGCAATGGCAGAGGGCGTGCAGTTCCGCTTCCTGAACGCGCCCGCTGAGATTCTCGGCGAAGACGGAAAGGTTACCGGCATCCGGGTCGAGATTATGGCGCTCGGCGAGCCGGACGAGAAGGGGCGCAGAAAGCCCGTCGGCACCGGTCAGTTCGAAACGCTTGCGGTCGATTCCGTCATCGGCGCGATCGGCCAGCAGATTGACTGGGGCTGTCTCGACACCGGCGCGCTCACGACCGGCAAAAAGGGCGCCGCGAACGCGGATGCGCTCACCTACCAGACCGCGCAGCCCGACATTTTCGTCGGCGGCGACTGCTATACCGGTCCGAAATTCGCCATCGACGCAATCGCGGCCGGCAAGGAGGGCGCGATCTCGCTGCACCGCTTCGTGCACGAGGGGCAGACGCTCACCATGGGCCGTGACCGCAGGGAGTACACCGCACTCGACAAGAGCAGCGCGCTGCTCACCGTCGGCGGGTTCGACACCGAACACCGTCAGGTACCCGGCTACAACAAAGCCAAGGCCAACACCTTTGCCGACGCGCGCTGCACTTTCACGGAGGAGCAGGTGCGCAAGGAGACCGCCCGCTGCCTGGGCTGCGGCGTGACGAAGGTGGATGAATATCTGTGCATCGGCTGCGGCCTGTGCACCACCAAGTGCGCGTTCGACGCCATCCACCTCAAAAAGGTGCACAGCTGGCAGGCCGGTGCCTTTGAGACGATGCCGATCAAGGTGGCCGAACACGTGGTCAAGAAGACCGGCAAGATCATCGGCAAGGCGCTCAAGAAGTAACCATGCACGAATTGGGACTTTGTGACGCGCTGCTGCGCATGGTGGACGGGATCGTCGCAGAAGAAAACCTCACCGCCGTACACAAGATCACGCTGGAGATCGGCGAGCTCTCCGGCGTGGTGCCCCGGTTCATGACCGACTGCTGGACGGCGGTGGCCGACGGCACCCGCTATGCGCAGACGGCGCTTGTGATCGAGACGGTACCAGGCGCCGCCCGGTGCGAAGACTGCGGAGTCGAATTCCGCGTCAATCCCGACGATTTGCGCTGCCCCGTCTGCCACGGCAGCCGCCTGACCCCGATCTCCGGCAAGGACATGACCCTCAAAGAGATCGAAGCAGATTAACACACAGAACAATCCCCCGGAACGGCCGTTCCGGGGGATTGTTTTCGCCTTGCGGCGGTGCTGTTCTTTTAAAATTCGGCGTTGCCGACGGTGCGGGGGTGCAGCTCCACGTCGCGGATGTTCGACACGCCGGTCAGATACATGACCATGCGCTCGAAGCCAAGACCGAAGCCCGCGTGGCGGCAGCTTCCGTAGCGCCGCAGGTCGAGGTACCACCAGTAGTCCTCTTCCTTGAGTCCCAGCTCTTTCATGCGCGCGGTGAGCACATCGAGCCGCTCCTCACGCTGGGAGCCGCCGATGATCTCGCCGATGCCGGGCACCAGACAGTCCGCCGCGGCGACGGTCTTGCCGTCGTCGTTCAGGCGCATATAAAACGCCTTGATCTCCTTCGGATAGTCTGTGACGAACACCGGGCGGCCAAACACCTGCTCGGTGAGATACCGCTCATGCTCCGTCTGCAGGTCGATGCCCCATTCGACCGGATAGTCGAACTTGTGGCCGGACTCCTGCAGCAGCTTCACCGCTTCGGTATAGGTCACGCGGCCGAAGTCGTTATCGACCACATTGTGCAGGCGCTCCAGCAGTCCCTTGTCCACAAAGGAGTTGAAAAACTCCATCTCCAGCGGGCATTTTTCCAGCACAGTGTTGATGATGTATTTCACCATCGACTCCATGCACTCCAGATCGTCGTCCAGATCGGCAAAGGCCATCTCCGGCTCGATCATCCAGAACTCGGCGGCATGGCGCTGCGTGTTGGAGTTCTCGGCGCGGAAAGTGGGGCCGAAGGTGTACACGTCGCCAAAGGCCATGGCGAAGTTTTCGGCGTTGAGCTGGCCGGAGACGGTCAGGTTCGTGCTCTTTCCAAAGAAATCCTTCGAAAAATCAACCTTGCCGTCCTCCGTGCGCGGGAGATTGTCCAGATCGAGCGTCGTCACGCGGAACATCTCGCCCGCGCCCTCGCAGTCGGAGCCGGTGATGATCGGCGTGTGAACATAGACGAAGCCGCGGCTCTGGAAGAACTCGTGCACGGCCTGCGCCGCCACGCTGCGCACGCGAAACGTCGCGTTGAACAGGTTGGTTCTCGGCCGCAGATGCTGGATGGTGCGCAGAAATTCCACACTGTGGCGCTTTTTCTGCAGCGGGTAATCCGGCGCGGACGCGCCTTCGATCTCGATGGAATCCGCTTTCAGCTCGAACGGCTGGCGCGCCTCCGGCGTGAGCACGAGCTCACCGTGGACGATCAGCGCCGCGCCGACGTTCTGGCGCGCAACCTCGTCGTAATTTTCCAGTCTGCCGCGCTCCATGACGACCTGCAGGCTCTTGACGGTGCTGCCGTCGTTGAGCTCGATGAAGCCGAAGTTTTTCATGTCGCGGGTGGTACGCGCCCAGCCGCAAACCGTCACGGTCTGGCCGCCGAATGCTTCCGGATTTGCGTAAATACCGGCAATGCGCTGTCTTTTCATGGTTTCCACTCAACCTCATTTCTCGATTTTTCAGGAACGGACGAAGCTCTGCTGCTCCAAACCGTGTTATGCAATGATGCGGATCGCGGCGTGGTTGTTTTTCAGCGTCACGTCCGTGGTCACGCCGCCGGCCTCGCCGTCGCGCGTCCACGCCACAGGCTCCTCAAACGTGAAGCGCAGCTCCTTGGACTGGAACAAAATCACGTTCTCGCTGTCGTAATTCTGCGACAGGACGCCGGAAATAATGCGGCTCAAATCGCCGACCTTCTGCGGGTTGCGAATCAGCAGCACCTCCGACAGGCCGTCGCCCAGGCTGACCAGATCCTTGCGCAGCCGAACCATCCCGGCCACGGAGGTGGAGTTCGAAACGCCGCCGAAAATGAAATCTCCGTCGATCACGCCGCCCTCATATTCCACGCGCGCTCTGTAGTGGTCGATGCGGTTGAGGCGGCTCATGCCCTCCAGCAGGTACGCGAGATGCCCCAGCGCCTGCTTTTCATTCTGCGGCGTCTCATAGCTCACCGCCGTGAACGCGCCGAACGCCGCGATGTACGTGAAATAGTCCTTGTCGCCAAAGCTGCCGACGTCAAACTCCGTGGGCGTGCCGGTGACGATGCGCAGCGCCGCGTCGATCGCGTTTTTCGGCAGACCGAGCGTGCTTGCCACATCGTTGGTCGTGCCCATGGGGATATAGCCGAGCGGGGGCGGATTGGGCACCTGCATCAGGCCGGACACCACCTCGCTGAGCGTGCCGTCGCCGCCGATGCAGGCCACGGTGTCATACTCGCCGGCGTGCTGCGCAGCGAAAACCGTCGCGTCGCCGCGCCCCTGCGTGAAATACACCGTCGTGAGATAGCCGCCGCTGTCCAAAATGTTCATAACCTCGCCAAAGCCGTTTTTGTATCCGCTTTTTCCGGCCATCGGGTTGATGATGAGCATCATACGTTTCTTCATCTGGATTCCTCCTGTGTCCATAAAGAGAAAAGGGCATGGCGTATGGCCATGCCCTTGAATTTCCGTTATCAGCCAAGCTCGTTCATTTTCAGCGCCATTGCAGACTTCTGATGTGCTGCCTTGTTCTTGTGGATGAGCCCCTTGGTTGCCGCGCGGTCAACTGCCTTGACAGCAACTTTATAGGTACTGACGGCTGCGTCACGGTCGCCTTCGGCAACAGCCGCATCAAACTTCTTCAGCTTCGTTTTCAGGGCGGACTTGTCAGCCTTGTTCTTCGCGTTCTGCAGCTTGGACTTCTCGTCTCTCTTCATTGCGGACTTGATGTTCGGCATTTCTCAATCGCCACCTCCTCCTATAAAATTCAGTCAATTTCTGACCGTGCAGTGTTCTGCAAGTGTTGATGATATCATGAAAGCCTTGAAAAATCAAGTGTTTTTTTCGTTTTTTCATCATAATTGTATATCCTTGTGTCAATCGAGCAAAATGAACACAAGATATTGGATCAGGAGGGGATTTCCATGAAGAAATTTGTCCGCACCGACCTCGCCGTGGAGGCAAAAACACTTTGGGAGCAGTCCGCCGGGGAGACCACGCAGCTTCCCGGCGTGCAGGCGCACGAGGAGGATCGGGACGGCTTCACCGTTTCGACCGTGCGGATTTTGGACGAACGCGGTGCGCAAAAATTATGTAAACCAATCGGCGACTACGTCACCGTCACGCTGGATGCGCTGCTGCAGCGGCAGGCGGATTCCTTTGAAAACGCCGCGCAGCTTCTGGCCGCCCTGCTGCGCGAGCAGCTCCCGCTGATGCCGGACGCGTCCGTGCTCGTAGTGGGTCTGGGCAACCGCGCGATTACACCGGACGCCGTTGGCCCCGTCACAATCGAGCACGTCATGGTCACGCGCCACCTGCGCCGGCAGATGCTGCAGGAGTTCGCCGCGTTTCGCACCGTCTCCGCTGTGGCCTCCGGCGTGCTGGGCACGACTGGCATCGAGTCGGCCGAGCTGGTACAGGCGCTGGTGGATGATCTGCATCCAGACGCCGTCATCGCTGTGGATGCGCTCGCCTGTGCGGACTTTGACCGGCTGTGCCGCACCATCCAGCTCACAAACACCGGTATCGTCCCCGGTTCCGGCGTTGGCAACGACCGGGCCGCCCTCAACCGCGAAACGCTGTCTGTGCCCGTGCTCGCGCTCGGCGTGCCGACCGTCGTGGACGCCGGTACGTTTGTGCAGGACGCACGCGCCGAGGGCATGTTCGTCACGCCGCGCGACATCGACGCGATCGTACACGATATCTCCAAGCTTGCCGGGTACGGCATCAATCTTGCGCTGCACAACGGGCTGACCATCGGCGACGTGGATCTGTTTTTATCCTGAGAGGATGTTTCACGTGAAACATGCACAGATACACGAACGCCGCGTGTTTCACGTGAAACAATCATATTGAAAAACCAGCGGCAGGCTGTTATAATACTCTCAAATCCATGACAGGAGCGTCAAAATGGCTATTACGATTGCCGTTGCAAACCAAAAAGGCGGCGTCGGCAAGACGACCACCTGCGTCAACGTGACCTGTGCGCTGAAAAAGCGGGGAAAGCGTGTGCTGCTGGTGGACTGCGACCCGCAGGGAAACAGCACGTCCGGCATGGGCGTGGACAAGCTGACCAGCCCAAACTGCTACGATATGATGATGAACGGCGCTGCCGCAGAGGAATGCATCCGAAAAACCAAGTACGGCGACGTACTGCCGGCAAACATGAATCTGTCCGGCTGCTCCGTCGAGCTGGTGAGCGCGCCGGAGCGTGAATACGTCATGAAGCGCGCGCTCGCTGACGTGCAGTCAGAATATGATTACATATTGATCGACTGTCCGCCGTCGCTGGAGCTGCTCACGATCAACGCGCTCGTGTCAGCGAACAGCGTGCTCATCCCCGTACAATGTGAATACTACGCGCTGGAGGGCATTGCCGACCTGATGCGCAGCATCAAAATGTGCAACAAGCGCCTGAACCCGGAGCTGACCATTCAAGGCATCGTCATGACGATGTATGACGGACGCACCAAGCTGTCTGACCAGGTCGTGAGCGAAGTGCGCCGGTTTTTCGGCAAAAAAGTCTACAAAACGATGATCCCGCGCAACGTGCGCCTGTCCGAGGCGCCGAGCCACCGCAAGCCCGCCATCGCCTACGACAAGGAGTCCAAGGGTGCACGCGCCTATCTGCATCTGGCAGGGGAGATCATCAAGCGCGAGGACAAGGCGGCGAAAGCGGCGCAGGAGGCCGCGGAAGCCGCAGAAACATCGGAGGTGAAGGATGGGTAAGGACGGAAAAAAAGGTCTGGGCATCGGCCTTGGCGCCCTGTTTGGCGAGGAGCTGCCCAGCCCGGATATTCAAGCAGGGGAAGCAGTCACGCTCCTGCCGCTTGCGAAAATTGAACCGCGTGCCGATCAGCCGCGCAAGCGGTTTGACGAGGCGGCGCTCGCAGAATTGAGCGAATCCATCCAGGAATACGGACTGATCCAGCCCATCACCGTGCGCCCGCTGGAATCCGGATACTATCAGATCATCGCGGGCGAACGCCGCTGGCGCGCTTCCCGCATGGCAGGACTGACGGAAGTGCCCGTACGCGTCATCACGGCGGACGAGCAGCGCGCGATGGAAATGGCGCTGGTGGAAAATCTGCAGCGTGAGGACCTGAACCCGATCGAAGAAGCCAAGGGCTACCGGGCGCTGCTGGACGACTACGGCATGACGCAGGACGAGGTCGCGCAAAGCGTCGGCAAGTCTCGCCCCGCCGTCGCCAATGCGATGCGCCTGCTGGTATTGTCAGAGCCGGTGCGCAAGCTCGTGGAGGACGGCACGCTGTCCGCCGGACACGCGCGCGCGCTGATCCCGATCGAAGATCCCCAAAAACAGCTCGCGGCGGCGCAGACCGTGATCGAAAAGGGACTTTCCGTACGCAAAACGGAGGCGCTCGCAGCGCAGATTCTCAAAGAACCGGCAAAACCCGCCGAACCAAAGCAGGGGAGCGGCGTGGACTACCTCGGCGAGTGCTCCCGGCATCTGGAGCAGCTGCTCGGCCGCCGCGTCCGCATGGCGCAGGGGCGGAAGACCGGCCGGATCGAGCTGGAATATTACGATGCGGACGACCGCGAGGCGCTGCTGCAGGCGCTGGAATTCATGGCAAAACACTATCAAAACAACTGATTTTCATACACACGAGGAGATATCAAAGACATGATCGACATTCGACTGATCCGTGAAAATCCGGAACTGGTAAAAGAGAACATCAAAAAGAAATTTCAGGACGCCAAGCTCCCGCTCGTAGACGAGGTGCTCGAGCTGGACAAGGCCAACCGCGCCGCCATCAACGAGGCATCGAATCTGCGCGCGCAGCGCAACGCGCTGTCGAAAAAGATCGGTATGCTCATGGGGCAGGCCAAAAAAGATCCCTCCAAGCTGGAGGAGGCCGAGGCCGTCAAGGCGCAGGTCACCGCGCAGGCGGAGCGTCTCGCCGCGCTCGAACAGCAGGAAGGGGAATACGAGGAAAAGATCCGCAAGATCATGCTGACCATCCCGCAGATCATTGACGAATCCGTCCCCATTGGCCCGGACGACAGCTATAACGTCGAAGTGCAGCGCTTTGGCGAGGCAAAAACGCCCGATTTCCCCATCCCGTACCACACCGAGATCATGGAGCGGTTTGACGGCATTGATCTGGACGCCGCGCGCCGCGTCGCCGGTAACGGCTTCTATTACCTGATGGGCGACATCGCACGCCTGCATGAGGGCGTGCTCGCCTACGCGCGCGATTTCATGATCGACAAGGGCTTCACCTACGTCATCCCGCCGTTCATGATCCATGGCGCGGTGGTCGAGGGCGTCATGTCTTTCCCGGAGATGGACGCCATGATGTACAAGATCGAGGGCGAAGACCTCTACCTCATCGGCACGTCCGAGCACTCGATGATCGGCCGGTTCATCGACCAGATCATCCCGGAAAACCAGCTTCCCCAGACACTCACGTCCTATTCGCCCTGCTTCCGCAAGGAGAAGGGCGCGCATGGCATCGAAGAGCGCGGCGTGTACCGCATTCACCAGTTTGAAAAGCAGGAAATGATCGTCGTCTGCAAGCCGGAGGACAGCATGTACTGGTACGAAAAGCTGTGGCAGAACTCTGTCGAGCTGTTCCGCAGCCTTGACATCCCCGTGCGGCAGCTCGAATGCTGCTCCGGCGATCTGGCCGACCTGAAGGTCAAGTCCTGCGACATTGAGGCGTGGAGTCCGCGGCAGCAGAAGTATTTTGAGGTCTGCTCCTGCTCCAACCTCGGCGACGCGCAGGCGCGCCGCCTGAAGATCCGCATCAAGGGCGAGGACGGCAAAAATTATCTGGCGCACACGCTCAACAATACCTGCGTCGCGCCGCCGCGGATGCTCATTGCCTTCCTTGAAAACAACCTGCAGGAAGACGGCAGCGTCCGCATCCCCGAAGTCCTGCGTCCCTATATGGGCGGAAAAGAAATTCTGATCCCCAAGCACTAATTTAGATCGAGATAAAGGAGTCGGATCCCCCATGAAAAAGCTGATACAGGAATTTAAAGAATTCATCATGCGCGGCAACGTGCTGGACATGGCCGTTGGCGTCATCATCGCTACCGCGTTCGGTAAAATCACCACTTCGCTCGTCAACGACCTGCTCATGCCGTTCATCAGCTGGATCTGCGGCTCGCGGGATATGAGCGCACTGAATGTACTCATCCGCCCGGAGACCGTTGACGCCGCCGGAAACGTGACACAGGAAGCAATCGTGCTCGGCTTCGGCACGTTCCTCGCCGCGATTATCGACTTTCTGCTCATCGCGCTGGTCGTATTCCTCATCGTCAAGGGGTTCAATAAGGCGCGTGAGCTGACTGAACATAAGGAAGAGCCTGCACCGGAGGCTCCCGCCGGCCCGACTACGGAGGAACTGCTGGCTGATATTCTGGCGGAGCTGAAGAAGCAGAACTGAATTCGCCAAAATATTCCAATATTTTGGTCTTGACAGAAAGGGGCTTGCGTGTTATACTATGTAAGCCCCTTGAGGGAAAAGAGCATATCGCGGAGTGGAGCAGTTCGGTAGCTCGTCGGGCTCATAACCCGGAGGTCGCAGGTTCAAATCCTGTCTCCGCAACCAAATCAGTTACCGTTGTTGATACAATTTCAACAACGGTAATTTTTTATTTGTTCCCGTTCTGGGGATGTATTTGGCATGAAACCGGGGATATTCCGAACATTTCCGGCCATAAGTAAATTTAGTGTCCGGATTTGATGCGGCCATGGTCTGAAAAGACAGGGCTTAGTAAAACAGGAATCGTTATAAGAATATAAACGATAAATTATTATTTTCTATATACACAGAACCGTCCATGGCTGGGAGTAATCTCGGATATGGACGGTTTTATAATGATATCCATGGGACAGAAAGGACAAAAAGGACAGTTGTAATTCGGGCAGATCACCTACTTGTAATTTGCCGCCGGAGTTAACATCACACACTTTTTGTGGAGGGTGATTCGAATGGACGAATACATCCGGCAGCTCCGAATCTTTGTCCGGGAGCATAAAATCATTTTTGAGGAGGACTGCCCACCGCCATGCTTGGATGCCCTGTGGTGGCATCATGGGGAGTATCACAACACAGACAGTCCTCAGGAGAAGGAGGGCTTCAAAAATCTCCGGATCAGCCTGGACTCGTTACCAGTTGAGGATAGCGATGTGGTGGCCGGAGAGGTGGGGGTGCGCAGTTGACAATGGAGTTGACAGGGGTGAAAAATGTTGAAGCCTGCCCTTGACCGAGAGAAGAGACTCGCCTATAGATGATTAGCCGATAAAGGAATGGACTGTTTTTAATTAACTCAGTTTTTAAATCATGCTGATTTAAATAAAAATTACAGACGAGTGGCATAATTCTATTGAATTTGAAAAAACTCGTGTTATAATAATAAAAAAGGGAGGAATATACATGAGGATCAAGCGTATTACTATAGGCAACTTTAAGAATCTTGCAGAAACAACCTTGGATTTAACGCGTATGATTGCTCTGGTATCAACAAATAACTACGGAAAATCCAACTTGCTGGAAGCTATTCGTTTTGGCTTTGACTTCATTTCTGCATCGCCTAAAGAAAGAAATATAATGATGAGATGGAGACGAGGCATTCCCTTGTCACATGAACTTGCGGGGAAGGAATATAAATTTGTCGTTGAATTTGATGATCCGGAGTTAGAGCAGTACAGGTTTGTCAGATATGGTTTTAGTTTTACATGGTATAATGACCAAGAGACAGGCGCAGTTATTACCGACGAACAAATTGAGATGCGCGCAACGGAAAGCGTGCGGTATACTGCGTATTTAAAACGAGATAAGGGACAATACAGAGCGGGTAAAACAAAAACTGGATTCAGGAAAATTGCGCTGACAGAAGATGTTTTGGCAGTTGATATTATTTCGTCTTTTGATGATGTCGAAATAACCTCTGTAATTCGTAAGATTAAAAAATTGGGTTATCGGATGTGCAATACCTTGGAGCTTGATAGATCCTTCAGACCGAATCCGATTGAATTTGAATTTGATGCGAAATCTGCACTAGCATTTGATGATGACGATATTCCTAGAGCGCTCAGTGTTCTTAGCAAGGAAAGACCCGAACAGTTCAACCTCTTTATAGAGACAATATATGATTTGTTCCCGGAATTTGAGCAGGTTGAATTGAGCGCATACTCATTAAAGGGGAAATCACAAGCCTTTAAGGCATATGTAGTTGCTTCCTCAGAGGATGAAGTTGTTGAGGCGGCCCCAGAGGAACTCCCATACCATGTTAAAGATGAGCTGTACAGATTAATTATTCGAAGCAAATATTTAAATCAGCCTATTAGCATGGAACATATGTCTACCGGCACAAAGCGCGTTTTTTGGTTGATTGCCAATGCTGTATTTGGTGGGAGCTACCATACAAATATACTCGGTGTAGATGAAATCGAGACTAGTATTCATCCGAAGATGATTCGTCGGTTGCTGGAAGCCCTATCAGATATTCTCGAAGAAACTTCAATGATTGTTACCAGCCATTCGCCCTATTTGATTCAGTATCTTAAACCAGAGTCAATTTATGTTGGTGTTCCTAATGATTCGGGTGTTGCAACATTTAGAAGGATTCATCCATCAAAGGTTAAGAATCTAATTTCTACAACACGCGAATTGGAAACCTCGGTTGGTGAGTATTTATTTGAATTGATGTCTGGAGATGAGGACTCGGCAGCTATTCTTTCTGCATATTTGGAGGATAGCTGCAATGAGTAACAAATACGAAGAAGGCATTGCCTTTATCCTAGAGGGGGATACTGAAAAGGAATTTTATCTGTCATTATTGGAGTTTCTTTGTAAAAAGCACGGTGGTATTCTTGAACGGCAGCTTGATTGTGGTAATAGCCCGGATATCATTTATTCACTGAGAACGCCCAAGCGTTCTCTGCTACTTAAGTTTAACACAGTAAATACCGTTACCCAAATGCCACATTCCAGCCGCTGGTTCATTACTCAGTGTAAAGATAAGCATAAAGATGTGGGTTCGTGGACCGTATTTCTGTGTTATGATTTGGACAATTACAAAAATGATATCACTAAATTCTACGAGGGTGATTGGGCGAATCTGCGTACATCTTTAAAAAAGAAAGCAAAAGCTGTTCATGATATAGCGGCTGCGGCAGATATTGAGGATATCATTCTATCCGACATTGATGGAGTATCCTGTTTCTTGGGAAGCTCGTCCGCAATGGCGATCCCCACTGGAAGCAAAGGAAAAGCGAAATTAAAAAAATTGTTCCGTCAGGTTGGCAAAACTTATCATGAGGGAAAGCGTGCGCGTGCGCTTATTGATTCCCTCGATATGCAGAAGATTATTGATACATCCTCGGCTCCGCTTGCCGTAATAGAAAATATTTTATTTGAGTTGGAATTTTTGAGCGCAAAAAGTTGAACTCGTTTGTAAAAGTAGCGCAATTATCGTACTCATAAAAAATGAGTTGCAACAAATGATTAAGTTGTACTTAGCTTCGCTTTAAAGAATGCAATAATGTTTCTATATTGAGAACACAGAAAAGAAGCCTGTACAAGGAAGTATACAAAAACAAAAAGCAGACCCAGGTCAGCAGGATTCTACCTGCCAGCCTGGGACTGTTTTTGTAATATTTCATAGCATTGTTACGATTTCCTTCCCGTCCTTAAACCGGAACACCACCCGTTCATCAGCGTGGACGGTGACATGGTCAACGGTGCCGTGCCAGAGTTTTTCGTCGAAGATCACGGGCAGTGTGTCCAACTCACCCAGTTCAAACATCATGCCGCCGATGGTGATGGCGTCCGCTTTCATCTTGTCCCGCTGTTTTTGCAGTGCTGCCAGTTTGGATTCGGTTTCTTCAAAGCGGCTGCACAGTTCGGCGTGGGTGGTACGGTAGGTTTCTTCGGTCATAGTGTTGGCGGCGTTTTCTGCGATGCACAGGCGCAGCATCCCGGTGATGGTGGTCAATTCCTCTTCCAAAGCCTGAATATCCGCATCAATGAAGTCCGTGTCCGTGAGCATCCGCTGGGCATAGCGGAGCTGATTTGTGTTCTCCCTTGAATTTGCCGTTGCATTGCCAAATGACACGGCGGTAGCGGTCGGTGGAGTGCCAGGTCTTTGCTCCGAAAATATCGCCGCAGTCGGCGCAGATGATCTTCCTGGAGAAGGGGCTGGTCTGATGGTGCCGGTTGCGGCTGTTTTTGCGCCGTTCCATCTCCACCTGAACCTGCTCCCATTCCCAAGGCTCGATGATGGCGGGATGGCTGTCCTCCACATAGTACTGGGGAACCTCCCCCTCGTTGATCTTGGTTTTCTTGGTGAGGAAATCCACCGTGAAAGACTTCTGAAGCAGAGCAGAACCCTTGTACTTTTCGTTCCGCAGGATGCTCTCCACGGTGGCCCTCTGCCAAACGGTCTTCTTACCGGGGGTGGGAATCCCCTCCTCCGTCAGCATGGCAGCGATGGCGTTGGTGGATTTTCCCTGTAGGAACTCGCGGTAGATGCGTTTGACGATCTCCGCTTCCTCTGGGACGATCTCCGGTAACCCGTCGGCACCTTTGCGGTAGCCCAGAAACTGGCCGTAAGGGATGCTGACCTTACCGTCAGAGAACCGTTTCCGCTGTCCCCAGGTGACATTTTCGGAGATGCTGCGGCTCTCCTCCTGAGCCAGACTGGACATGATGGTGATGAGCAGTTCGCCCTTGGAGTCGAAGGTCATGATGTTTTCTTTCTGGAAAAAGCACTCACAGCCGGCTTCCTTCAGCTTGCGGATGGTGGTCAGGCTGTCCACGGTGTTTCTCGCGAAGCGGCTTACACTCTTGGTCACAATCAGGTCGATTTTTCCGGCAAGGGCATCCCGGATCATGCGGTTGAAGCCGTCCCGGCGCTTGGTGTTGACGGCGCTGATGCCCTCGTCGGTGTAGACCTCCACGAAGTCCCAGTCGGGGTTCTTCTGAATGAACCTGGTGTAGTAATCCACCTGGGCCTCATAGGAGGTGAGCTGTTCTTCGCTGTCCGTGGAGACACGGGCGTAAGCGGCTACCCGGCGGCGAACCCGCTCCTTGGTGGGTGTTTTGGTATGGATATTCAGTGTGGCGGGGATGACGGTGACATTTTTAGCTTTCGACATGGCACTGCTTCCTTTCCCGTGTTTTCTCTCCGGCGGCCCGACGCATTTCCGCTGTCCAACTCTCGGCACGGGAGCGGTCCTGCCACCGCTTCACGGCGTTGGTTCCGTCCTTGAGGGTGAACTCCAGAAGATTATCGTTGTGGGCTGTAATCGCCGTTATTTCGCCCGTATGCCCAACTTGGGCGGCGGTCTGCATCAGCTTTTCCTCCGGAATGGCTTTGGAGGGACAGTAGGATTTGCCGTAGGAATTGTAGGTGGAGCAGATCCAGACCGGCCCCGTGGCGGTGGTTTTGCGGCGGTAGTGCTTGCCGCAAATGGCGCAGGTAATAAGCCCTGTAAAGGGGGAGGTTTGTTGTGGCTTGGTGGGGGCATACTTCTCTTTTCTCCGTTGGATCTCCGCCTGGACGGCATTGAAAGTATCCAGCGGGATGATGGCTTCGTGGGTGTCCGAAGCGTGATACCGGGGCAGTTCACCCTGGTTTTTCCGGGTGACTTTGGTCAGATGATTCTCCCGGAATTTGGTCTGAAGCAGGAGATTCCCGGTATAGGCATAGTTGCGGAGAATTCGTTCCACGGCACTCTTGTGGAACACACAGCCGCTTTGGGTGGCGTATCCGCTTTCGTTCAGCCGTTTGGCGATGGCGGTGACACCCTTTCCAGCCAGGTAGTCATCGAAGATGCTTCTGACGATCTCCGCTTCTTCCGGGACAATGGCCAGCTTCCCGTTCTCCCGGCGGTAGCCCAGCATGAAGAATCGCCAGGGGATGCCTTCTTCAAAGTTCCGTTTCACCCTCCACTTCTGGTTTTCGCTGGCGGAGAGACTTTCCTCCTGGGCATAGCTTGCCAGAATGGAAAGCATCAACTCTCCGTCAGCGGTGGCGGTGTCGATGGACTGTTCTTCAAAATAAACGCTGATGCCCAGTTCTTTCAGCTCCCGTACCGTTTCCAGAAGGGTCACGGTATTCCGGGAAAAGCGGGATATGGACTTGGTGATGATGTGATCGATCTTTCCGGAACGGCAGTCGGTGAGCATCCGCTGGAAGTTCTCCCGGCTGTCTCTGGTGCCGGTCTTGGCTTCGTCGGCGTAAACGCCCACATACTCCCAGCCGTGATGGTGGCGGATGTAGGTGCTGTAATGATCCACCTGGGCCGCCAGGGAGTGGAGCATGGCGTCCTTGCCGCTGGACACTCTGGCGTATGCCGCCACCCGGAGGGGTTTGGGCATACGGGGTGCAAATTGGATTTGTTCTACGGTTCTTGACATGGTATCCTCCTTTGTATCAAGTATCGTCAGCTACATATATCGCTCGTTTCGGGGGATATAGCAAGTCCATATAGTGACGAATTTCAAATGAATATACTGTCCCGTTTCAGGCCGGTTTTCATGGCAAGAACGGCGTTTGCCCGGTCACGGGCGTGGGCATCCAGTTCTCCCTGCCGGCAGAGATTATCCAGCATTGCGCAGAGTATCCGATACCGAATGAGATCTTCTTGCGTCGGCGTAACAGGGACGGGAGCAGTATTTACGTTTTCGGTTTCCATAGCTGATAAACTCCTTTCCGCAGTATTCGCAGGTCAGATGGTAATAGGCTTTCCACTGCACCTTCTCCGGGTGGGTGTTCCACCAGGCGTTCCGGCACTTATCGGAGCAGAAGTATTTGGCCTTTCTGCCCTTCACCTGGAGAATGGGCTTTCCGCACTGGCGGCATTCGACCCGGACAGCATCTTCCGGCGGGTGACGGCGGATGTAAGAACGAACGGTATTGACGGAGATCTGAAGGGTGAGCGCGATGTCCATGGCGGTCTTGCCACGGCTGCGCATGACATTCAGAATTTCGATTTCGTGTTTGGTCATATTGAAACCTCCCGGGTTTGATTTTGGGGTAATTCCCCTTTTGAATTTGCGATTTTGTGCGTGAGACCCCACGGCCGTTGTCCGGCTATGAAGGCACAGAGATTTGACCCGCCCCTGCCGGGCTATTCGCTCCAAAACTTATGCGAATTTGCGCATGAGGTTCTACGCCCGTTGCCCGGACAAGAAGCCCCGGAGATTATGACCGCCCCTCCCCGGCGAAATCCTCCAGCACCGCCGGATTGGTCAGGTAAATCTCTGAGGGCTTTCTTCCCGCTCCGTGGGCGGATGGCAGCGGCTTGGCGGCAAGATAGCCGTATTCGCACAGCCGATCCAGCACAGGCTGCAGACTCTCGGCGGTCTTGAAACGGCGGCACAGCCGCATGGCATCCCGGCGGGA